>CP070754.1:0-3881 GCA_020348865.1 Candidatus Bathyarchaeota archaeon
ATACCTGTACAATATCAGTGACGCTGTCTTCCGTGACTACATCGTTCTTCTATTCGGTCCAATAGAAGAGAGCCGCACGCTGTTGAAAGAAGCTTCTCCCATAACAGATTGGAAGAAAGTCGGGAAACCATTAGGGATAGTTCAGTTTGCCAATGACACTAGAACCCCCCTAAAGCCGGTGTGGGATTTCGCAAACAAGCTTATTGAAAGAGGCGATTCTGTCGAATTCCACGTTGAACCAGCGATGGGACACGCCAACATACCTAAAGGATATCTGATTCGTTCAATTGCTCGGCAAGTTCAGTTCTTCCGAAAGATAATGAAATAGTGGGTTAGGATAGACAGCTGTTCCCAGGCTGACACGAAAAAGCATGCACCATAGGAAATAGAATAAAGAAGCTGCAACTATACTTTGCTTGGTGTTTATGGTGGAAGCATATTTATGTGCCAATTGCATTCCTGGAATGGTTTGGGAGATTGCTGACGAAGCACTAAAAATCAAGGGAGTGGAGACGGCTTATGCTGTTACAGGCCAGTTCGATGTTATTGCATATATCCAATTCGCCGACATGAATGAGCTTAGAGAGATCATAGAGCAGTTCATGTCTCTAAATGGGGTTCAGCGGACCCAGACAGCAATCGTTATACCTCGTGGGCTGGGATAGCAACAGCGCACGCAGGTGCACAGCGAAGCTCCATATCACAGGATTATTCTGAACTTGCACTGTTCGTCTCCCTTCACTATTGATTCTTCCATGATAACCTTAACAGGTCTGCCTAATGTTCCTTCAAACAGCGCCTTAGCCCACCCTCTGGAACAGTTACAGTATGTTGCCGAAAGCTTTCCTGGAGGAATCTTGTTAACGTTGGGACAATAACATTTAGGATACTTGATGTAGAC
The DNA here is from genome assembly GCA_020348865.1 of Candidatus Bathyarchaeota archaeon. Lineage (GTDB taxonomy): Archaea > Thermoproteota > Bathyarchaeia > Bathyarchaeales > Bathyarchaeaceae > SOJZ01. Next base: position 902 of record CP070754.1, read on the forward strand.
TTCATCTTCTTCTCTATGTAAATTGCCATAGACTTGCCCAAACTCTTCCAAGAACTCGTCGACGTTCTTTGATTTCTCATAGATCTTCTTAGCTTTCTTGATGAGACTCTCTGATTGACACTGTCGGCCGCATTGTTCAAGCATTCTAGCTTTTGTTTCCTCATCGAGACATTCATCCATCGTAGCTATCAGCCATGTAATCCATCTTTCCGAATGCTTAGCCATGCCGCTAACCCCGAAGCCTGCTGAACTCACAACCAAAGCACAAAGAGATTTAAACCTTGTTCAAAAATTCCACTCAATCTCCCTCATCATCCAAACTTCACCATCATCCTCTTCGAAGCAACTACACCTTTGAAGCCTGCCAACAGAACTGCACTCAGCGACTTCTTGCATGCATAGATTTATATTATCAACGTAATTCTTCTGTATCGTTACGCTATCAGGGAGATTTACAGGCATTGAAGCTGTCCGTTTCCAACATTGTTGTCATTGTCATCGCTGGGATTTTCGTCGTGAGCATTGCAGCCGCAAGCTATCAGACCTATGTAGCACCGCATCCCACGTATCTCCGAATTCTTCACAACCAACCAGACCAAATGATGAATGAGGTTGTAGTTGGCTTCAAAGAATGGTACGAACATCCCATAGAAGTTACGTTGACACGAACAGACCCGCAAGCCGCTTATGAAATGGCTACAACACCTCCTCGAACGCCTAACGCAGAGATCTGGTGGGGCGGACCACTTTCTCTCTTCGAAAAAGCAGGAGCCGCCCTACTCGCCTACAACGCAACTCCATTTCTTAACGGTGAGATAGACAGAACCTGCGACTCTTGCCCAATAGTCGACTCAAGCCAGAACACACCTCGCTGGTACGCAGGAAACCTATACGGTTTAGGAGTGATGTACAACGAGGATTACCTCTCTAGTGAAGGCTTGCCCATACCTCAAGTCTGGGAGGACCTGACGCTTGACGACTACGAAGGAAATTTGGCCATGATCGACCCAGCTACGTCCGAGCTCCTCTCACCGTTCATTACGCTGATTCTTGAGAGGGAAAACTGGACTAATGGATGGGAATATTTGGTCAAATTGTCTGCTTTCATCAGACATTACGATGCAACCGAAACGTATAGCACGTGGCGTGTCACATCAAATTTCCAACCTTTGGTAATCGTTCCAGACCGTTACGCCTATGATGCAATGGCGAAGTCTGCTGCACAGCTGAGTTTCACCTATCTTGATGCAACAGTGTTGCAGCCTGATCCAATCGCCATTTTCACCAATGGCGCTTATCTCAACGAGGCCAAAGCGTTCGTGGACTATATTCTAACCGAACAAGCACAAAACATAATCGGGAAGTTTCGATTGCCCATGCACCAAGACGCGATCGAGTTTCCATCAGAGTACGGTCCGTTTGACCAAAGCTTTCCGCATGCTGAGGGCTACAACCAGACTCTGCAGGAAATCTTTGGAGATTATTATCGAGCGTGGATTACAGAACGACATGACTTGATAAAAACAGCGTGGCAAAAGATAGAACAAATGGACAAACTAAGCCACGAATACACATTGGCATGGAATAACTTCACATACGCTGGAACCTACGTAGACCGAAGTGAAATCGAAGTCGTATACAATGAGACCGACAACTGGACCAACACTCGCAACGTGACAGAATACATGAACGAATGGCGCGACACCAGCACAATCGCATACCTAAACGCAGCCCAGCAACCCATAATTCCTCAAGGTCCAACTAGAGTCTTGCTTACAACAAGCATGGGCGACATCACTATTGAGTTATATGACGACATGCCCATCACAACAGGGAATTTCATATACTTAACTGGACTTGGTTTTGTTTACGATGACACCATTTTCCACAGAGTAATCAGCGACTTTATGATTCAAGGGGGCGACCCTACTGGAACAGGACAGGGAGATCCATCAATCCCGACTATACCTGACGAATTCACTGATCACAATTGGAATGACAGAGGCACAATAGCCATGGCAAATGCAGGTCCAAACACTGGAAGCAGCCAATTCTTCATCAATGTCGTAAACAACAACCACTTAGATTCAGCGCATCCAGTCTTCGGAGAAGTGATAGAAGGAATGGATGTAGTTGACAGCATCTCAGAAGTAGAGACAGACCAAGATGACAGACCAATACAAGACGTCAGGCTGATCACCGCAGAACTTCTCGACTAAAGCAGGGCATATAGGTAGCACGAACGCGCAGTTTCATGTATACATGTTGTTATGAAACTAAAAGCAAGTCTTTGCGCTTTTCGCCTATAAGACCTGTGTAGAGTCTGTTTATAGAGAAGAACTCCGCAAATGGCTATATCATGTATTGAAAACCAGCATTCTTACACAAAAAGGGAAAACCAAACGCCCCTCTGGAAAGGCGATAAGTAGTTTTCCGACACCGATGCAAAAGATGAAAAGGTTTGCCTGAGGTTCGGGGGGTCCTTTTGAACAGACGAAAACCATCGAAGTTTAAATATGACGAAGAAGAACGAGCACTTCCTTAGGGGTTCTTGTATCCACAATGCATACAGGCTTTGTCCATCATATGTTTGGCAACAAACCCCTAAAGGTGACAGGTAATTCAATAGTTTTCTTGAAACATGTGAGAACCGAATGTGACCGAATCCTTCAACTCTTAGATTGAGAACTCAAAAATTCAAAATGCTACCATCGAAATATCCATTCTTGTGATTATTAACGTCGCATCACCGCTTTAGGAGCAAAAGTGACCGAATCGAAGAGCAATCGTACACGTTTCTCCTGACCGAAGGCTTGGCCTAGAGACTAGAGACCTGCTGAGCATTGACCTGCCAGCACTTGCGGGCCAACCATTTGATACAGCTTGCCCTCCCCTGGACCTCAACTATCGTGCACAACATTTTTTATTTCAATGAACGCAAACCCACTATTGTGAGGAAATCAAAATGAGAATTGTCAAT
>CP070754.1:3981-7458 GCA_020348865.1 Candidatus Bathyarchaeota archaeon
AGCTTTGACGCTAGGCATTTCCTTGGAAAAGGCACGTGAAATATTGCCTATATCCGAAAATAGACCCTTGATCGAGTCGAAGACTGGAACAACGTTTTCTGGTGTCTATCGGCTTTCTTTTGCAGTTGACGATGTGGTTCGTGATTTTTCGGTTGAAACACCTTATGGAGTGAACCTTGTTGTAATGGGCACCGTGAAGTCGGTGGGTTCTGGATGCACTTGCCCTGGAAATGCTGTCATTCGAGCCTTGCTTCGCCATCTAATCGTAGAACAAGATGAAGCAGTTGTTGTGGATATGGAGGCGGGCATTGAACATTTAGGTAGAGGAACGGCGAAGCATGTGGATACAATGTTGGTTGTTGCAAATCCTACTGTGAAATCGCTGGAAATCGCAAGAAAAATCTACAGCTTAGCCGGACATACAGGTATTAAACGGGTTTTTCTTGTGGGAAACAAGGTGGCCAACGAGGTTGAGGAAGAGGCTATCAAAAAATTCGCCAAAAAAAACGGCATGCTTCTGCTCGATGTCATACCCTTCGACGAGAAAGTCTTGCAGGCAGAGACGAAGGGGAAAACTCCCCTTGAGAATAGACAGTCCAAGGCGATTCGATCCATTGAGGAAATCGGTCAGAAACTTCAGAGAAAATAGTCCCTTTGGTCAACAGTGTAATCTTCCTAGTGATTTTTCGATTCAGCAACAGTCCGCTGTTTCAATTGATTCTTTTGCAGGTTCTGAATTCTTTTTCTGAGGGTTTTAGAAAACTTAAAATAACGTTGAACGTACTCTTACGCTTCAAGATTTCGAAGGTGTGTATCCAATTGGCCAAGAAAGGAGTGCTTGTGAAGGCGAAGGAGCTGAAGACGGACGTTGCGGTTGTGAAGGATCTTGAGGTGTCTATTGGCAGAATTCTTGATGAAAAGTGGGATGCCCCTATGGGTCCAACCCCGTTTCCGTCCATAACCGATTTAAGAGAATGGGACTTTAAGCTACTGCAAAAATACAAACCGTTCTACCTTCCGTTCTGTGACGTCTGTTGTCTCTGCACCTTTGGAAAATGTGACTTGACAGGAGACTAGCGAGGAGCCTGCGGTCTGAGTATGGCAGATCAACAATCTCGAATAGTCCTCCTTGCCTGCTGCATCGGAGCGTCCACTCACATTGCACATGCTCGACATCTGATTGAGCATTTGATAGGGAAATATGGTCGAAATAGTCCCATTGATGTGGGAGGCTTGAACATAGATTTGGAAGCCCCCGTCACCCGCTTGGTTTGTGGCATTAAACCTGAAACGCTCAAGGATTTGGAGGACGCCCTTGACTATTGTGAGGAACAGGTTACACATCTTCTTGCTGCGACTCATACTGGCCAAGAGGGAAGCTCCACCGATTTTGAATCAAAAGCATTTCATGCGGGAATGGTAGATCATGTTGGCTTGGAAATTGCGGATATAGCGCAGATTTCAGTTCTTGGTTTTCCAAAAGCTGATCCTGAGGCTCCTCTTGCTGATTTAGGCTTTGGCACAGTAGACATTTCGAAACCTACGATTCTAGTCATCGGTCACAATGTGCCGTCTTCAGTTGGAATAATCGATTATCTGACAGACAAAGGGTTGCTGGGAAAAGTTGAGGTTGTCGGCATATGTTGCACTGCCCATGACGTCACGCGGTACAGCTCCACGGCTAAGATAGTTGGCCCCATATCTTGGCAACTCCGTTTCATTAGAAGCGGATTAGCCGATTTAATTGTGGTAGACGAACAGTGCATCCGAGCAGACGCGTTGGTTGAAGCAAAAAAGGTCAAAGCCCCGATAATTGCTTCGAGTCCGAAAAACTGTCTAGGACTCGAAAATAGGGGTGAAAACCCATCAAAGGAGATAGTGTCAGATCTTGTGAAAGGAGAGGTTTCCGGCGTACTCCTCTTAGACCCGGACAAGGTTGGAGAAGTTGCCGTCGAGACTGTGATGGCTGTTGCCCCAAAAAGAAAGAAACTCAAGGTCATCCCAGAAGTAGAAGAGATTATTGCGGCTGCCCAAGAGTGCACGGGATGCAACGAGTGCATGCGTGCTTGTCCAAACAACCAACCTATCACAGAAGCCGTAAAAGCGGCGACGAAGGGAGACCTCAATCCTCTGGCTAGCATCTTGGAGGACTGCGTTGGTTGCGCTCGTTGTGACAGCGCCTGCCCCAACGACTTTCCATTGCACAGTTTTATGGTGAAAGCTGGAGAAGGAAAGCTGGTGGAAGAGAAGTTTAAGGTTAGAGTTGGACGTGGGGCGATTTCAGATGTTGAGATAAGGGAGGTTGGTGGACCCGTGGTTCTCGGTGAGATTCCTGGAGTGCTAGCCATAGTTGGATGCTCCAACTATCCTCACGGTGGGAAGGAAGTAGCTGAGATTGCTGAGGAATTTGCCAAACGCAGGTTTATTGTCGTGACCTCAGGGTGCGCAGCCATGTCCATAGGCATGATGAAGGATGAAGAGGGAAAGACTCTCTACGAGAAGTATACGGGGTCCTTTGAAGCCGGCGGTATCCTCAATGTTGGTTCATGTGTTTCAAACTCTCACATAGCTGGAGCTGCCATTAAGATTGCGAATATTTTTGCAAAAAGAAAGCTACGGGCTAACTACGAGGAGATTGCTGATTATATCCACAACAGATTAGGGGCTGTAGGACTTGCTTGGGGAGCCTATTCCCAGAAAGCCGCTTCAATAGCAGCTGGCTTCTGGAGACTTGGAATACCCGTAGTCGTGGGCCCTCACGGATCTAAATATCGACGTATGCTCCTTGGAAGAAAGGACAAGGAAGAGGACTGGCAGGTGTACAATGCTAGAACCGGCGACAAAGTCTACGGAGGCCCAGCTCCTGAACATCTCTTCACAACCGCTGAAACCAAAGAGGAGGCCATAGTGCTGATAGCAAAGCTGAGTATGAGACCCAACGACACCATTAAGGGTCGAGCTATAAAACTAACCCACTACATTGATTTGCACAAGCGTCTCTACGGTGTCATGCCGGATGATATACATCTCTTCGTCAGAAACAAGGCAGATATACCGATTACCATGAAAGATGAGATTCTCAAAGTTTTGGAGAAAGAAGGGTGGAAGGAGAGAGTGATTCCAGATCCTACACTTCTGCCTAGAATGATTAGAAAGAGGAAAGGTGACTAGTATGAGTGCAAAGGCAGAACCGTGGCAGAAAGCTGAGATTGCAGGCCCAAAGAAGGCACTCCTCATCTTGAAGCCAGAAGTAGTTGTCGCAATGGTGAAGAGAGCCAAACGTCCTATCCTCATCGTTGGACATCAAGCCGCTGAAGATTATTCAGATGAGGTAAAAATGATTGACTACGCCATCCGCATGAGCAAAAATGCGAAAATCCCAGTGGTTGCTACAGCACATATGACAAGCGAATTCAAAAAGAGAGGCTTTCAACCTACCAGTTGGATGCCAGCAATGGACATCGGCAACAGACTCAA
>CP070754.1:7558-10991 GCA_020348865.1 Candidatus Bathyarchaeota archaeon
CATCGTGCAAGCTGCAACGATAACCGCGTGTACCTTTGATAAGGACACCTACCACCAAGGTGAAACAGGTTTCATCTCAACCATCATATATAACGACAAAGACAGGGAGATCAGAGTTACAGAGCTGACTGCCACAATCAACTATTACTACAGCGACGGAAATGTCTATTTGCAGAAGTTCTTCGCTGACACAACATTGCCTGTTGAGATTCAACAAGGTCAGTCAAGCACCTTCAGCATTCCATTCAGCCTACCGACCAACGTAGCAATAGGCTACACAAGTGTTGAAGTGAAAGCCAGAACCCAATTGTGGAATAGCCACCTGGAAAGATGGATCGAATCAGATCATCCAACTCACCAGCCGGTGCTCTACGTTGAATCGCCTTTTAAGCAACAATCGGAGACTCAGATGTTAGTGATTCTGCTCTTAGGAACAGCTTCAGTAGCTTTGGCAGGTGTGACCTTGGTTCTCTTCGTCCTTAATAGAAGAGCAAGGTCAATCGGACAGCCTATAGCATAACTACTTTAGCTCGCTTGCAAGATCTTGAGAAGCAGACTGTTTGCCGAGCTCGAAAGCCGCTTGGCAATACGCACGCAAGGCAATACGATTGCAAAGCAGTACGCTTGCCCTGCAGGCCGACGTAAAAACGTAGGGAAATTCTTACCTGAAGAAAATGTTGGAAGCCGTGGGAAGGCAAATACAACTTGGTAGGAAAAGGCCGGAAAGCCTACGTCGGAATGCGAGTTTGGGTTGCGGAAACATAGTAGGTTGCCCAAGCGCTGTACGGATTCGGCGACGAGGCCACCAACTAGTCGCAACAGTCAAAACAGTCGTGAGTTCTATACTATACAGAATGCGCCCAGGAAACAGGGTATTCTATTAATAGAAAATACGCGCACGCGTGGTGGCGCGCCCGTGCATCAGTCTTTTATCCGTATACTAAATATTATACAAGGGGGTTTTACAGAGCATGCCTTTATCTGAAGAGCAGAGGAAACTGGTGTCACTCCAAACGACCATTATTGGATATATGTTGGCCAACTATGAAGAATTCGGGGATGACGCACTCGAAGTGGCCCAGGAATACTTCTACGAACTTGGCAAGTCCACTGGTCAGAGAATTAAACAGGAAATGGGCATTACAAAAACAGATGCTAGCGCCGTAGCTATCGTGATGAATGTGGCTCTTGAACAAATCGGAGGAGTCAGGGGCACACGCGTTGAAGGTGATAAAGTAGTAGGTGAAAACACTGGCTTCTGTCCCATGATGGAAGCAGTCAAAATCTTGAACGGTCCCTGGGAAATCGTATGCAAGAACTATTCGTGGCGATGGTTCGAGGGACTTGCATCAAGCGTTAATCCAAACATCACAATGGAAGTTCCAGAGTCTAGAATCTGGGGCAAAGAACGATGCTTTCATGTCATAACAATTCCAAAGTAGAAAGTTGCACGCATCAGCTATGTGCCAAGTAAACTGTTTGCAAAGCAATACGCCTTCAATGCAAGGCGACGTAAAAATGTAAGGAATATCTCACCTGAAGAAAATGTTGGGGTGTATGGGAAGTCAATATAAGTTAGTAGGAAAAGGCCGAAAAGCCTACGTTGGCTGGTTGGTCCGGTCGGTGAAAACATAGTAGGTTGACCCGGGCGCGGTCGCGAATTAGCATCGCAAAAATCGGCCCCATATACGCCAGCGGACCTTCTCTTCCACGGCAAGTCACACGGAGTCACAACCAATGCAAGTAACTTCCCGAAAGAAAATAAAAGCTCGCACATATGCGGGCCCCGTTAGCGATACAAATTAGCTCCTAGGAGGCGACTCGGTGCACATGCAAAAAGAAAATGACGATAAAAAGAGAGGAGTGTTGTTAGACACCGACTACATTGACCATTTTTCTTGTCCAACGTACAACTAAGATGACGACTGCTATCATAGCGGTAGCGCCGATTAGCACAACTACCAGACTTGGTGTTATCAACTGGGGAAGACTCTCAACACCAAGTGACGGATCATGCTCAAGAGCATTGCTACCGAAGTAGGGATAGGCAAGGAAGACTCTCATATGCCTACCAGCTGCAATGTATGAAGCAGTTACATCAACGTCTTCTATCACGGTGTTGTTCACAGGGTCTCTGATCAATGCTTTGGGGACAAACTTGAAGAACCCGGCAAATGTGGTGTTACCTTTTTCGAAGCGAAACTTGAAACGTTCTCTTGCACGACTCTGCAGCGGCTGCTCATCTTCCAAGCCAGTCCTGTTTTGTGTCACTGATACACTCTGCCCTTCAACGTAGATGTTTCTGGTGGTTGATGCCGTCTCCGTGATGCTCGTATCTTCAGCGGTTGCTGCGTCGTCCTCTGCAAGCTTCAACAGGTCTAAGGAGGCTAGGTTAATCCATAGTGCTAGTCCGGCCTTACCATCAGGAACGTCAATTTCTTCTTCCCTCAGCTCTTCCAATAGGGGTTTGAGCTTGTCTACATTCCAATCCCAATGTTTTACAACTAAGTCCATTTTGAGTTCACCTGCATCCATAGTGTAGGTATACCGACCCTCAACGTCCTCAGTTGCAGACGTGTAGTAAAATCTACATCTTATGATTATATTGTTCTCCGCGAATTGCAGGTTTGGCCTGTAATCTGGAACATCAACCAAGGTGAAGTTGAAACTAAGGTATTTAGTGTCACTCTTTGTGACGTTCATTGGAGAGCTCAATTCCCAACGACAACCACCAAATGGCAAGTAGGGACTGTGAAGACCTGTATGGTTTCCAATTTCAGAGAGAACCCGAAGAATTGCTTTTAAACGCAGTTGGCTTTGAATTCGATGGCGGATTGGTTCATAGTAATGAGCTTGTATGCGTTCCCTAATTCTCCAAGCCTCAGCTAAATGTCTCCAGATGAAGTACTCTGTGTCAAATGCTATGTATTCGATTAGCCCTTTGTACTTAACTACATTGATGTTCTCTGGATCTTCGGTGAACCACCACAAAAACATCGGCTTTTCGCCATTAGCCGGAAATGCTATGGTTATCATGTCGTTTTCAATATAGGTCCATCTCCCCCTTGTTCTCCAAGTTGCTTGAACTTCATCTTCCTGAGCTGATACCAGTATTGTTGACGGAAAGGCTATAGAAATTAAAAGAACGGTCAATAGTGTTGCTCCAAACAGATTTTTTCCATTTTTCAAGCGTTTTTCACCAAAATAAACTTGGAAACCGCCTCTTTTAAGGTAAATGCTTCGATAAAACTCGAATATTGCCATAGAACAGTTCTAGAAAACTCGAACTTCTAAGATAATTGTCCCGTAACCAGCACGAGTACAATATTGAGATAAAGCACCAACAGGCTTATCACGATGGATCTATCTAGACGTAGACCTTTGCTGAAAGAATAGGCAGAAGATAGAAGCATTACGCTCCAGACTTGGAATA
>CP070754.1:11091-17773 GCA_020348865.1 Candidatus Bathyarchaeota archaeon
GGGTTGCCTTTGTCATCTACTACATCCGCGTCTATGCCAGGTAATGGGAATGTGGCTGAGCCAGGTTTGAGTGGAACTAGTCCTACGCCAGGTGCTGGTGAAATCATTACGCCTCCTGTTTCAGTTTGCCACCAAGTGTCTACTATGGGACACCGTTCCCCACCTATGTGCCTGAAATACCACTTCCACGCCTCTGGATTTATTGACTCTCCTACAGTTCCTAGTATTGTTAGGCTGCTTAAATCGTGCTTTTTGACCCATTCCTCACCATACTTCATGAACATTCGTATAGCTGTTGGTGACGTGTAGAATATTGTTACTTTGTATTTTTCGATTAGTTCCCACCATCTGTCGGGTTTTGGGTAGTCAGGTGCTCCTTCGTATACAACTATGGAGGCTCCATGCATCAGTGGTGCATATACGATTGAACTGTGTCCAGTTACCCATCCAACATCGGCTGTACACCAGTAGACGCTGTCTTCCTGTAGGTCAAAGACCCATTTGTATATGCGATTTATGTAAGTGAGATAACCCCCTGTGCTGTGGACTATTCCTTTTGGCTTGCCTGTTGTGCCTGATGTATAGAGGATGTAGAGTGGATGGGTACTTTCGATTGGCGATGGAGGAACGTCTGTTTTCTCGCCCTTTGTGATTTCGTGGAACCATAAATCCCTTCCTTCCTTCATTCTGACCTCTTGACCGGTTCTCCTTACAACTATCACTTTCTCTGCTGAAGCCGCTTCTTCCACAGCCTTGTCAGCTGTGTCTTTCAGTGGTATGATTTTTCCTCTTCTGAACCCTCCGTCTGCTGTTATGAGCACTTTTGCTTCTGTATCGTTCATTCTGTCTGCCAGAGCCATTGAGCTGAACCCGGAAAATATGACAGTGTGTACGGCGCCTATTCTTGCTGTTGCCAACATTGCTATGGCCAGTTCTGGTATCATTGGTAAATAGATGGCTACGCGGTCTCCGTCTTTGACCCCTAATTTCTGAAGCGCAGATGCAAAGCGATTCACTTCTCTATAAAGCTGCGAGTAACTAAGTGTTCTTTGTTCACCTTTTTCCCCTTCCCAGTACACTGCGACTTTGTTTCTTCTCCAGCTTTTCAAGTGTCTATCGACACATAGATAGGAAGCATTTAGCATTCCACCAGGAAACCATTTTGCGAAAGGTGGATCCCAATCGAGAACTTTATCCCATGTTCTGAACCATTCAAGGTTTCTTGCTTCTTGCCCCCAGAACTCCTCAATATCATCTATTGACTTATTGTATATGTCCATGTATCTCTTTATCGGCCAATATCTCAGTTCAACGGGAAGAGATTCGGTTTGCATGCTTTAAACCTTCAATGTATGCGTACACAAGGTTCGTGTGAGTGCGGTTAATCTATTTTGTGGAGTTTAGATTTTAGAGCATTGCAGATGGGACATGTTTCCGGTGGTCTCTTCAGCGACATGCCATGCATGCTGTGAAATGAACGTTAGCATCTGATGGTTCTACTCTGCTTACGTACATAAATGGATTGTTTCATCCTGACTCTTCATGTTCTTTTAGCCATTTTGAAACTGCATTGTATATGGGGTGTACGCTAGCATTGATTATTGGGACTTTCACATTGGTTTCTTTTATGATTATCACGTCTTGAAACTTGTGCATAGGAGCCCATTCTACTGATGCCCAATGAACTGTACCTTCCAATTTTTCTTTGATAACATCCTCATCCTTTGTGTCAAGCATCGTCGAACTGGAAAACACAATCCCTCCCGCCCAGAGTAGTGGGTCACCTAATCCACCTGGTTCTACACCTAAACTCTGGAGTTTTACCAAGTCGTCTAATGTATATTTGACTTTTTCATGTATGACAATCTTTTTCCAGGGTTGGTAGACAACTTCCACCATTTTCGGTCCCATTAATGAAAGCTGAGAACCCTTTTTATGGTTTGCTAATACGCATAATTCAGAAGGGAACGTATGTTCACAGATTTTCGCTAGTGCATGCCCACAAGCTCAATGGTGTTACAAGCGTGGTTTTGGTCAAGTCACATGTTAAGATGCAATGGATTCAAGTCGCCATTGTTAGTTCTATATGAATTAGCCTCCCGGAGCTCCGTGGAATGGAACATTTTTCCAAAGGATGCCCCACCAATCTTCTTCGGTTATGGTTTCTCCTCGAACGAGGATTTCGAGGATTTCTCTCAAGAGTTTATGATGCCTTTTCTCATCCTGCAATATCGCGTTTGTGAGAAGCTTGACTTTCTTGTTTTCGATGTTTGGGATTTTCCGACGGATTTTTTCAACGAGCTCTGCTTCTATATGTATGTGTTTTTCAACGAGTTCTTTTTGTTTGTCGAGATTCTCTTGTGTGAGAGCAGGGGGGACACTTGTTAGCAGATTGATGGCTGCACTGTACATTTCTGCGTGCTTCGTCGAATCTAACGATATTCCCTTTAGAACTCCTTTGACAGCTGGATTTCTTATTTCGTCTAGGGCTTCCGTTGCTGAATCCACAATCTCATTTTCGATGTTGATCTGTTTCCTAAAGAAAGCTACTATTTCATCTTCTGAAATCAAACATCCACCTCCTTCCTAGTTATTTCACTGTTTTCCTGTTCCGCCATCTTTTGATGCTACTGGCGGCGTGAATACACGTGCCGCGAGTTCCTTGTCAATCATAAATAGGCCATTGCTTTCTTTTCCAGCGAGTTTCAACTTGGAGATGACTTCGTTATCATTAGCTTCTTCTTCGATTTGTTCAGTGATAAACCATTGGAGAAAGATGTTCGTGGCATGATCTCTTTCCTTGATTGTAAGGTTAACAAGGTCGTTGATGCATTTTGTAATGAACTTCTCATGCTTCAACGTCTTCTCAAATATGTTCAAAGGTGACCCGAATTCAGTCGGTGGCTGCGCAATACCCATCAGCCTCACCTTTCCGCCTTGGTCGTTGACATAGTCGTAGATTTTCATTGTATGCACCATCTCTTCCTGATATTGAACCATAAACCAATTGGCAAACCCCTTTAGTCCGATGAAAGCGCTGTAAGCAGACATGGCCAGATAAAGATAGGCCGAATAGAACTCATTATTGATTTGTTTATTGAGCGCCTCCAACATTTTCTCACTCAGCACCTTGTCACCTCCTTTCACTCAACATTCATGCAGTTCTGCCACACCCCATGGATGTTGCAGTAGGCTAGCGCACAGAAAGCCTTGAACTCTCCAACAGGCACCTGGAATCCAACGTTTGGATCGGTGTAGGTGGGGGCAAACGACACTCTACCAAGACTAACTACCTGACCCCCCTTTTTTACGCCATAGAGTTCTAACCAAGCAATGTGGTGGTCTACTGTGTTGGGGTGCGGTACTTCTTTGCCTACGATTACTCGAACGATCTCTACTTCTTTTCCAGCTCCCTTGTCAACTTCAATCACTGGAACATGTTTTTCTTTCCCTTCAGCCTCTTTGCCTTTCAATACTTCTCCGAACTTCATTCTTTCACCTCCTCCTCATTCAAACTAAGTTGTGTTCTTTATGCTTGTTTGAGATTTTACCAGCTAATCTATCCAAAGCCTTGAAATCTTCCTTTTCTGGGAAGCCTTTTATGAAGACAGGTTCAAGTAGCTCTACCTTCAGGTTAGATACCATTCCTTTGATCTGCTCTATCGTTCGACCTCCCCAGCCGTAGGACCCAATTACAGATGCGAATTTCAGTTTTGGTCTTAATGCATTTGCAAGACAAACTGCATAGACGACATTTGGGTGAGGCCCAGCTAAGACTGTGGGTGAGCCTATCACAATCGTAGCGGCATCTACCAATGCTGTTGCTAGTTTCCCGATGTCTGTTTTGCTTAGATTGAACTGCTTGACGGTTATGCCCTTCTCAACTAGGGCGCTGCCAAGGTGCTCCACCATTTTCTTGGTGCTGTCGTGCATTGAGATATAGGGTAGCACAACGATGTTTCTAGGTGGAGCGTAGATCCAGTCTCTGTATGCTTCAAGTATGAACTCTGGTCGATTATGGAGTGGGCCGTGGCTTGGTGCAATCACTTCCATTTGCAGGTTTTTTATTTTCTCTAGATTCTTCTGAATTACCGTTCTAAATGGCATCATGATTTCCGCATAATATCTCTTAGCTGCCTCGAAAACTGTTTCTTCATCGGTTGCGTACAGATCGGATGTTGCAAGGTGGGAACCAAACAAGTCGCAAGGGAAAAGCATTTTGTCTTCTCTTAGATATGTGAGCATTGTTTCCGGCCAATGAACCCATGGAGCATGGATAAACCGCAATGTCTTGTCTCCAAGTGATAGGGTTTCTCCATCTTCTACTGTCATTATTTTGGTTTCTGAAATCAGAAGCAAGTTAGTGAGCAGATTCTGACATTTGGGAGTCGCAACAACCTTTGCATTGGGATACTGCTTCAGTATTTGAGGCAGTGTTCCTGAATGGTCTTGTTCTGCATGGTTTGCGACAACATAGTCTATGTCTTTGACACCTAGCTCATTTAGGTTGTCTAGCAGCAAATCTGCCATAGTTGGGTCGACGGTATCTATCAAAGCTGTCTTCTCAGTACCGTTGATCAGATAGGCATTGTAGCTTGTTCCATCAGGGAGCGGAATGAGTTCGTCAAAAAGGCGTCTATCCCAGTCAACTGCTCCAACCCAGTAGATGTTTTTCTCTAATTCTCTCGGCCTCATTCTTTATCTATTCCACCTTTTCGAATTGGTCCTTGGATACACCGCAAACTGGGCAGATCCAGTCATCCGGCAGGTCTTCAAACGAGGTTCCTGGATTTATTCCGGAGTCTGGGTCACCTACTTCTGGATTGTATACGTACCCGCAGACAGTGCATCGGTATTTGGTCATTTTTTCACCTCTTATCTTCCTTTGCGAAATATTGAATATTTAAACTGTCCCTGAGGTCTTTCGCGATTTGATGATTTCTTTGCATTTCTCAGCGTACTCACAATATTCTAGGCATGAGGCACTCTCGTTTGGTCTTTTCCATTCGGCTCCGCATTTGCTGCAAGTACCTGTATTTTCGTCGCTCCAAATCTCTACATCGCCGTCGCAAAGATGGCATTTCACATATTTTAGGGATGGTCTCAGAAAATCCCGTAAACCTGGACAGGTCTGCGGGTTTTTCAGCATGGATCTTCTGAACTCTGTACTCATTTCATTTCACCTTCTATCGTTATGACATGACATCTTACGGGTATCTGCTTCCCTGCTGCTTCAATTGCTTTGTCTACAATCCACTTCAGACCAGAACAGCAAGGGACTTCCATGCGGAGGATGGTTATGCTCCTTACACGATTTCGTTTAAGTATCTCCCCAAGCTTGTGAGCGTAAGCTTTGAAGTCATCAAATTTGGGGCATCCTATCACTATTCTCTTTCCGGATAGCATGGTCTCATGAAACTCGGGATAAACAACAGGGACACAATCTGCGGTGATTAGCAGATCCGCATCTTCGTAGGATGGGGATTCCAACGGCACGAGGTTCAATTGTATAGGCCATTGTCGTAGAGTAGCCTTTTTCTCTTTCTTTCTTGCTGTCTCCCTCTTTGATAGATGGTCCTGAACAGCCTTCTCGTCGAAGGGGGCGGTTTCCCTTTCAACTATGCTTATTGCGCTTTGGGGGCAGTGTCCCAAGCAGGCTCCCAGACCATCGCAGTACAGATCTTTAACAATCTTGGCCTTTCCATCAACGATTTGGAGGGCCTCTTCTGCACAGTTCGGGATGCAATCACCGCATCCATCACAAAGTTCTTCGTCTATATGCACAATCTTTCTAACTACCAACTCAATCTCCCCTCAAAATGCACTTTCCGCCTGTCGGACAGAACTTCTTGGCGTGATTCTCAATTACCTTGAAGAGTTCACCTAAAGTTTCGCTATTGACGGAGTAAATACGCTTCTTTCCCTCTCTCTTAATGTAAACAAGATTGCACTGAAGTAGTGGTTTAAGGTTATGGGACACCATACTCTGTTCCTGCCCAAGGGAATCAGCAAGCTCATTTACGCTCATCGGCTTCTTCATCAGCTTCTCTAATGTAGCCAACCTCGTCGGGTTTGACAAATTGGTGAAGAACCTGTAGCAGGTTTCACTTAGCCCCTTTTTCACAAGCATCCCACCCTTTGTGTGTGCATGTGTGCGCAGCATTTACCTGAATACTTCTTCATATGTATTATTCTTCATATAAATTTATCGGTTGCTTCCAGACAAGAGACTATCGTACGTGCACACATGAGGTTCCCTTTTAGGTCCATACTCTTGCAGCTCAAATACCTGCTTGCCTACATCTCGCTCATAGTCCTAGTGCATGGGCTGATTACGGAGAAACCAAATCCTTAAAAGTCAAGTCATTGTGCCAGATTCTGGGTGAGACGAAATGTCCTATGACCAAGTTACTAGGAAGGGGCTTCTGAAAAAGCTGATTAGGAAGCTGCATGAGGGCGCAAAGGTTGAAGATATCAAAGAGGAGTTCAAGAGTGTGGTCAGTGATGCCTCACCGACTTTGATTTCTCAAGCAGAAGAAGAGCTGATCAAAGAAGGGATGCCTAGAGAAGAAATTAGGAAACTGTGCGACCTGCATATCGCAGTCTTCAAAGAGTCCTTGGAAAAGGGGCAAGCTCTCACTCCTTCAGGGCACCCAGTCAATACACTTATGGAAGAACACAA
>CP070754.1:17873-34171 GCA_020348865.1 Candidatus Bathyarchaeota archaeon
GACCTCAGGAAGAAACAGAAAAGCTAGGCATGCATGCCCGAGGATTTGGATGTTCTGACTAGTCGACTATTATTCCATAGGCGTATCCCCAGTATCTGCAAACTACCATTAAGTCTAAAACATCTACGCGGCCGTCGCAGTCTAAATCTGCTTCCAGATCATAGCTTGAGCTACCTTCACTTGATCCATAGGCTTTGCCAAGTTGCGTCAGGTCGTCGATGTCGACTACTTCGTCTTTGTCTATGTCGCCCATGAGTTTCGTCATTTTAAATGGGCCTTTAGAAACTATGTTAAACGTGGCGCAACCAACTCTTAAGGCGCTTGTGCAGTTTCCTACTGAATAGACTATGTTCACGCTTGCATCCCCTAGAGCGCTGGTCATCACGGAAAGCACTAGTTTGTTGGTTTCGTCATAGAAAAGTACATAAAAATCTGGACCTGCGAACAATCGGTGTTCACGAGTGATTTTGCTGTGAGATCCCCAAACCACTTGTGTCCCTGGCTGTGTTGGAGCCCAGTTTTGAGGTTCTGTTCCAGACACATGCGTACCGCAAAGCGTGGAATTCTCTGCCAAGATCAGTGGCGAGCCACCTTCAATTGTTCCAGCAGAAAAAAAGGGGATGTTGCGGGGGACATCACCAGTTTAGCCGGGGCTATGTAACCTCAAAAAAATATGTGCAAAGCAAAGAAAAGAGAGGGGCTTATCTCTGAATGCGGTCAACGACTCCTTGTGCTTCTGACATTAGATAGTCTGCCTGCTCAGCTGATAGTTTCTTTCCTCTTTGCGCTTCAACTTCGTTCATGAAGGCATTGAGCTTGTTCACAGCGTCGCTCCTTTGGTCAGCATTTAAAGCGTCAAGGGCATCCAATGCTGAAGCGAGTTTTGCGTCTAGACTGTTATCTATACCTTGCTGTAGATTCATGCCTTCCACAGCTGCAACTAATCTCTCTATTGCCTCCTGAGGCGTGGGGGACTGAAGTGCGACGAAAAGTGAAAAATGATTAACCTTGATAGTGATTGTGTTCTCTATCGTATCGACGCTTTCTATTGTTATCTTGTGCCAATTGACTCCGTCATCTGACGAATATACGACCAGCTGCTCTAGTTGGTTTTCATCAACTGCTGTCTCATTATACGTTAAGGTGATTGTTACGTTGCCTTCGAAAGTTGTGCCTTCCGGTCCAAAATCGTAGACACCATAGCTGACAATGTTGTCTGACTGGTTGATGAGGAAGCCGCCATAGTCGCTGGTTGGATATTGCTCAATTGTAATCGTAGTATTTTCAGTCAAAGCTCCAGGTGGAATTTCCACGGAAGAGGTTCTCGCTACATTCGAGACATTTCCGCCGGAGACCCCAACTTCTTTGGAAGTAGAGGTTGGTAATTTCTTGAAGTAACTAGTGTTTCTTCGCAGCAACACGTAATCGCCGGGAACATATTCAACAAAGTAGAAGGGGCCTGTGCCTATGAGTTTGGTGAGCCCTGTAGCGTTTGGGTGAGATTCAGTCCACGGTCTAAAGTTCTGAGGATCAGCGATACTATCCCATATGTGTTTAGGGAATGAAGCGGCAACCTGGGTTATGTCATCGAGTAGCCAGTAACTTGAGGTGTTAAGATGTACTTCTACAACGTAAGGGTTTGCAGGTGGAATTACAACCTCAACGAGATTCTCCCCGAACTCTCGGAGTTGATGTTCTTGAATGTATTCTAGGCTGAACTTCACGTCTTCTGCTGTAAATTCGACGCTGTCCTGCCAGTACACATCGTCTCGCAACCAGAAGGTCATGTTCATGCCAAGGCTCAATCCGCCATAATCCCAGGCCCTAATAGTCCAATTTGTGGCGAGCCATGGCATCAACTCCCCTGTTCCAGGATCCACGGCTAATAATCCATCAAAAATGCAGTCAAGTACATCTAATCCGGTGTCCCAATTGTAGGTTTTCACTGGAGTAATGAACTCTGGTGACCTAGGTAAGGTCCAATTGAGAGTTCCGCCCAATGGTATTCCGTGACGGTGAATGTTGAGGAATGTCCATTGATTGTCAGCACCATAACCATACATGTTCACAATGCCATCAAGGTTCGGGTTGAAAATGCTCATGAGATTTTTGGTGAAAAGTGGTATCCTAGGCAGCAACTCAGAGAGCAACACTTGAGCTTCAAAGACTGCCTCTTGTATTGCCGTGACGTTTGTGCTGAATTGGATCACTTCAAGTTCAGTATCAAGCGTTGAATTGTGAATGCCTACAACATTGAGCAGACCTGAAACGTCTTGGCTTGCGTGGAAGAACAAATAGAGAAAGCTGGGACTATCGTCCAAGCCCCAACCAGACCAATACATGTCAAAGTCATGGTCATATTTAACCTGGTTCATGTAGCTTTGGAAGTCCATAGGTTGAATTTCGACACTGTTCAAGCCAATATCATGCATCTCATTTACTATCCGCTCTACCACGTCGTACGGGACAGAAGCCGGTTCGTGAGGGGGTACAAAAACCTTCATGACTGGTAGTTCGGTTCCGTTTGGTGCTCTCCAATTGTTGAGTCCAACATCAAATGTAAATCCTGCGCCTGTTAATATCACCGTGGCTTCGGTAGAGTTGTAAGGATGCAAATCAACTTCAGTGTTCAGCCATGCCGGTAGGGAAGTTGGTAAGTGAGTGTCCAGTTTGTTATAAACATTCCATCCAACGGTGTTGTTTACAATCGTGGTTAAATCGTCTCTCGGCACCAGATGAGCTATGGCATGTCTAAAAGCGTTGCCAGTAGTACCCTCTTCGAAGGGCCACTTTCGCATGTTGAAGCCTATCTCGAAGTAATTAAACCACGGTGCAGTAATGGTGCTGAAGCCTTCCTGTTTAAGCATGTTTATGAAGTAAGTGGAAGGAAAATCTTGTTGATATGACGGGGGTAAGACATCTATCTCACCGGTTTGCAGCGCAGTTACCTGCCTATGGCGAATCTCCCCGTCTTCAAGAGGTCGAGTGTATATACTTAACCTCAAAGCGTCAACAATTACTGTGGAGCCAGAAGAGTAGTCTGAGGTATAGTAATGTAAAGCAACTCTTAGGTCAGAGATCATCTCAGAAGTATTAGTATAAGGTGTGATGTCTGTATAAAATGACGGAAACACCCAAGACCAAGTATTAGATGCTTCAATGGATCCGATATAGATCCAGTTGAAATCCAAACCAAAGATGTAGATGTCACAGTCTATTTCGGGACTGTCAGACCACGCATAAGCGTCTATTGTTACTCCAGTAATCTCTTCACCAGCTCCTAGAGGATCCATGTCTTCGAAACTGAAGAACCCTATGATGTTGCAGTATGTGTTTGACTCAACACAGCTATCCGGATAATCCGTTGCATTAAGATAAGGGCTATCGCCAACCATAGTCCAATCATCAAATGACCCATCAAAGCTATCCACATACAACTCCTGAGCCGGATCCAGAGGACGCTCGGGTTTTATTATCTTGAAGTAGACTTCGTCAACACGTGGACCATATTCCTGCCATTCCCACGTGTACGTCTCATTAGGTGGATCATAGATTTGGCTTGCTGAATTGTTGATCATCAAACCGAACGCTGAAAAGACCAGTGCAAACAGAACTATCTTTCTCATTACCCTTTCTCCTCTTTTGAAGGGTTCAATCTACTCTAAGTATCAATATTAAAAACTTGTGAAAAAATCTTCTACCAGCATCACATTCACACAGCAATTGCTCTGAGAGCATCAAATGAAACATGTCTTGACACATATAGATTTCGAAGTGTTATGCAACTACCATCAATCATCAAAATAGCTTTGTACATCTTTCGATTGATTCAATCCAAGATTCAAAGAGGACTTATCGGAGAACACTGGATGTATGCGAAACTCGTGAACACTCGCTTCAGTCGTTCTAGCAGAAAAAAGTGGGGTTTTGCGGGGGACACCTCCACGGTGGTGGGGGTTCAAATCTCTCCCGGCCCACCAATGCATGCATATCCTGTAAAACCCCAAAAATCGGAGAGTGAATGGCATGCATACATGAAAGAACCAACAGAGATCGTAGAGGTTTCGCGCGTCCTCGCTAGATTAGCGTACAAATCCCTAATGCATGCAAACGCCATAAAAAGGTGAATCGAGAAATAGATGGAGTTCGATGCCAATGAATCCAAAACATTATCGTGTAATCACCAATTACAAATCGCCATATCCCGATCCAACAGTTTTCCATAAAGGAGAAAAAGTAAGGGTTGGTCAGGAATTCAAGCAGGATCCTGATTGGGAAAACTGGGTTTGGTGTGAAGGAGGTAACAACAAAAAAGCTTGGGTTCCTAAGCAATATATCGATATTGCTGTCACAACTGCAAAATTTAACAGAGACTATAACGCCATGGAGTTGAGCGTCCAAGTGGGGGAGGAGCTTGTTGTTTATGAAATCGTCAATGGCTTTGGAATGTCAGAGAAGACAAATGGGATAAGAGGTTGGGTGCCAATGAGAAATATGGAAATTAAGAAGAAGTAGATATGCGAGAGCAAAATGCATGCATAAGGCGATTAACACAAATCGTGTACGTTTTGACATTCGAGAGTGTACAAATCTCGTCCAACTCCAAAAACTGGGGAGCGTAGATACACATAATGTCATTGTGCATTCCGTGAAAAGGCATAGAGCAAGTTACTCTTCTGAGAAACTTGGCAGACCATGAAGTCAATGCACATATTCCGCTATTTGCCTTTGCCAGGTGGTTTCCTAACCTTAGCGAAATAGACCAAAACGACTACTGCAGCCACAGCGACTACGCCTATCACCACAACCGCCCAAGTTGGGAAAGGTTCCGGCAACGGCTCCGGTTCACCTGCTTCCACAGTGAACTGCACAAGATCCGAAGCCCCAATGTTTCCAGAAGTGTCTTCTGCATAGACTATCAGGCTGTGCAAGCCATCAGGCAAGTCGTACAGAGTTGTGTTTCCTGCAACTGTCTCGTTCTCCTGACCATCCAGACTATAACCAAACCAAAAAACAGGTTCACTTACAGTGAAGGTCAATGAAACATCAACTGCAGCATACGTCTCGAATTCCGGAGACAGAACGGAGATTGTTGGTGGCGTAGTATCTGATGACGGGAAATCTGAAATCCAAAACCCTGCAGTCGCTTTTACATCATTGTCGTCCAACACGTCAATACCCACATCGTATTGACCGTTATCGTTGACATCAACTACGATATCGTAGTTTCCAGCAGTCTGCGGATCATGCCACACAGTTACCGGACCGATGATTCCTTGAGCGTCGGAGGATATGAATGGTTCAGTGTCAGGAACACGCTCTGGAATGGTCATGCCGTCTGTCCAAGCAGCTTGATCCACAACCACATAGAAACTATATCCTGTGGATGGCGAAAACCCGCTTCCATTCACAAACACTATCTCTCCCATGTCAAAACTGTCCTTCCGCTCGCCTATCAGGTTGCAGCTTTCGATTCCAGCAACAGTAGGAGGGGCGGGTACACCTGTAGCGTACTTCAGATTCTTGTTCGTATAGTCATAGTAGCTTATGTGTGGGTTGCCACTCGAATCCAGAGCAAGAGAATTATTCCGGTCGACATGTCCAGTCGAATCTACAGTTTCAATGCTCCATGCTGTTCCGGTCCACCGTGCATACTTCAAATTGGAATTTGTACCGTCGTAGTAGCTTATGTGTGGGTTGCCACTTGAATCCAAAGCAAGAGAAGAAGTCGCGCCGACATCTCCAGTAGAGTCTACGGTTTCGACAGACCACACTGTTCCGGTCCACCGTGCATACTTCAAATCCAGGTTCGTCCAGTCGCTATAGCTTATGTGAGGGTTACCACCTGAATCCAAAGCAAGAGAAGAAGTCACGCCGACATCTCCAGTAGAGTCCACGGTTTCAATGTTCCATGCTAAACCAGTCAACCAAGCATACTTCAAATCCAGGTTCGTCCAGTCGTAGTAGCTTATGTGTGGGCTGCCACTTGAATCCAAAGCAAGAGAAGAAGTCGCGCCGACATCTCCAGTAGAGTCTACGGTTTCGACAGACCACACTGTTCCGGTCCACCGTGCATACTTCAAATCCTCATTTGAGTAGTCGTAGTAGCTTATGTGAGGGTTACCACCTGAATCCAAAGCAAGAGAAGAATACTGACCGACAAAACCAGTTGAGTCTACAGTTTCAATGTTCCATGCTAAACCAGTCAACCACGCATGCTTCAAATCATAATTTGTACCGTCATAGTAGCTTATGTGTGGGCTGCCACTTGAATCCAAAGCAAGAGAAGGATCATAGCCAACATCCCCAAATGTGTCTACAGGTTCGATGGACCAAGCTGTTCCAGTCCACTTAGCGTACTTCAAATCCTTCCAGTGAGCGTCGAAGTAACTCACCGCGGGCATCCCGGAATGCACGGCAATAGAATTATCATAGCCAACATCTGTCGCTGCATCTACTGTTTCGATGGACCATGTCGTGGGGGATGCCTGAACGTTAGGTACGAAGAGGGGCAACAACATGACTAACAATGGAACAAGTGACACAGAAATTCCGAGTTTTCTCAAGATTGACATACGTACACATGTCTTCCCAAGCATTCAAAAGACTTGTGGAAGAAGCTCGACTGGCAAATGCGAGCATGCATGCCCATTAGGTCATCTTATATATTGAATTGAATATTAGAAACGGAGGATTTGAGGAGGTGGAATGAATGGGATTGGATCGAAACTTGACCTACTGCCGTATTCTTTCAGATGATGAGTATCTGATCCCTGGAGAATTCCACGGACCGCTTCTTGAGGGCACCCCACTTCATTAGCGGCCCACTGCAATGACAGAGAAAGCCCTCTGATGAAATATCTTTCTTCTTTTAGTTATTCCCAAAATGTGCAGTATGCATGCATGCAAATTTAACATCATGCACGCGTATATCTCTCCTCTTTCCATGGGTCAGCCGTGTTGCTGTATCCTCTTTTCTCCCAGTATCCCAAGTTCTGTTCTTTGGTAAATCGCAGTTTTCTCACCCATTTTGCGCTCTTGTAGGCGTACTTTTTGGGCACGACTAGGCGTAATGGTCCACCATGCTTAGGCTCTAAAGGCTTGTCATCAAGTCTATGTGCTAGCAGTACATCATCATCTAGCAGGTCTTGAATAGGTAAGCTTGTGGTATAATCACCTTCAGCCACAATAGTCACGTACCTAGCCTCCTTCAAAGGCTCAACCAAATCAGAAATAACCTTGAATGTAACTCCCTCCCATTTGTTATCCAGCTTGCTCCATCCAGTCACACAATGAAAATCACTTATGCTCATAACTTTTGGAAGCTTCAAGAACTCCGCATACATTAACCTCACAGGATTTTTCACTAAGCCTTCAACCACGAAATCCCATGTTTTGGGTTCGAACTTCGGTATTGGACCCTCATGCAAAACTGGAAACTTCCTGGTAACCCTTTGATTTGGGGGAATCCTTCGCTTTTTCTCACCCATGAATCTCCACGTCCTAAAGAAAAGCTTACCTTGTCTCGCAATTACTGCATGCATGCCTAGCTCTTCTGTTTCTTCCTGAGCTCAGCAAGTTTCTCAAGTGCTTGCTTCGCTTTATCCTTGCTACCCATTTCATTACGAAACCATTGTCGCAAGATTTGAGGCGAAACATTCACGTCGATCTTTTCCCTCACCTTTCTTTCTGCTTTGCTCCGCAGTGAGGACATTCTTCAGAGGCTAGAGGGATGTCTTTATCACACCTAACACATTTCTTCAGAAATGCCTTCGGTGAGCCCTCTGAAATACGCTTCTTCTCAAAGTAGGCGACCACCTCTGATCTCTTCAAGTAGAAAATCGCTGCGATACTCAGAATGATGTAACTCACATCTATAAGGCGGGTCAAGAAGCCGAACGAGCCTGATACAAAGAACCCAGTAAGAACACCCACATCACTTGACATAGTTCCTTGGAGCACCAAAAGGAGGGTCACCACTGATATGACTAGTCCCAGCATCCTAGCCCACTCCTTAGCCAGCGGAAGACCATAAGCAACAAGTAGACTGAGAAAAACACCACCCAACGAAAAAATGTATCCGAGAAAAACAGCGAAAAGTACTCTCTCAATTGGGTAGTATGTAGGAGGTTCAGGAGGCGGCTGAATGCCTTGCGTGGCCGTCCACAGAGAAATGAGAAATAGCGCGCATAGAAATGCATATGACCCGTAGAAGATTGCGAAAAACTTGATTAGTCTTGGTCTCTCACCCAAGTCATCCACCGTTTCCTATAGCTTCATCTTCTCACGCTTTCTCGCTTTGCTATTTCCAGCCAGCCACAAGTGTTTATCCATTTTCCATAAGAAATCTAATAACTCTTTGTATGTTTTAGAACAAACTTTCTCAAGTGTTAAATAATTTGGTCGAACACGGTAGATAGAAGGTATAAAAATGAGAGTGAAAACATGCCTTTCAATGGCGCTTGTCATGCTATTATTGCTCATGACACTAGCGATACCCTTGAACAAAGTTTCTGGGAACATGGTTGCTCTTATCGTGGATGAAAATTTCGACGATGTGACACTTGGTCCGGAATGGATTGTAGATCCTGGAAGAGGAGACTTCTCCCTTACTGCCAACCCAGGGCACCTGCGGTACATCATTGATGCCTATCATACAAGCTTCTGGGGTACCGGCGGATATGCCAGAACTCTCCACCTAGTTCGCCCATTTTCTGGGGATCAGTGGGTTCTCAAGGCAGTGATAATCTACAACATGCGCCCAGGGTCACCAACAAACAATCGTAACATGCACTTCGTGCTTTTCACACCAGATTATTCTTCAAGTCTTTGGATGGTTTTGCGCAGTGTAGGTGTTTATGACGGCAATCCAGGTTCGAACGCCATTTACTTGGCAGGCTCCTCACCAATATACTTCCCGAATTCGCCAAATCCACTACCTATTGAGAGGTGGTATTTCGAAATAGAGCGTGACAGAGACTACTTCATCGTAAGGGCAAGCAATGACGGCGACGACTCAACCTTCGAATACCAAGGTGAAACCGCATTTTCTCCAGGGCTCTGGGGGAATGACCAGCAAATCGTCATCTCTGGTGGTGGTTGGTACGGTTCCAACAGTCCGCCAGGTTGGGCTGACTTCGATTTCATCAGAGTTGCTCCGACAGCGACATCAATACCCGCTGCAATAGACACTGACCCCAATACATTGAACTTGAAGAGCAAAGGCAGGTGGGTTACCTGCTACATTGAGCTTCCAGAAGGTCACAATGGAGAGGACATTGATGTTTCTTCAATCAGACTAAATGAAACTTTCTCGGTTGACCCTACAGCTCCGACACAGATTGGAGACTATGACAGTGATGGCATCCCTGATTTGATGGTTAAGTTCAACAGGACTGAACTAACATCCTACCTCTACAACATCATTGAAGCCAGGCTGGACACCGTAGCTCTGAATGTTTCTGGACAACTCACTGATGGAACAGTATTTGAAGGCATTGACATTGTGAGGACTAGGCTTGTTGGAGATGTAAACGAAGATTGTGTAGTAGATGTTACTGACCTTTCCTTGGTGGGGAAGAGTTTTGGGGCAAGGATAGACGAGGAAGCTCACGAAAAGAGATTGGATTTGACGAGTGATGGAGTCGTTGATGTGCTAGACCTGATGTTAATCGGCATCAATTACGGAGCAACAATACTGGGATAGTTGCACGCATGCAAAAAAAGGGATGTTGCGGGGGACATCTCCAGACACATCCTAAGAAGTTGTTTCTACTCGAAATTTCTCATCTAGGATGCTCTTTCTTGCTTGCACTTCTGGAAGAACAGTGGGCGCCCTTTCAACAACGCATAAAAGATTGACCACGAGAAAATCGTGCACGAAAGGTTTTGTTTGCGTCCTGTTTCAGTCGTTTATGTTGACGTTAACTTAAAATGTATATCTGTTATGCTCATGGACATAATCTTTATACGAGTCTTCGAAGAAGTATTATTCATGAGGTAATCCCTCCTTTGTGAGGTGCGACTCTTAGAGCTTGAAGAGATTCATTTTCGCCTAAGAGTCCACGCCTCATCTGGTCTGCCAATCTGCCGTAGAAGAACAAGATTTTCCACACTCATGATTGACAGGGTTCTTGTATACAGATATGCTTCGTAGGCGGTTACCGTCAACTTCACTATTCATTGGAATTATAGGAGAATAATGTATATCTTCATATACATGCATGTAGTGTGGCAGGTAGCGAAAGGGAAGGAAAATGGAAGAATTAGCTGAAGCAAACGAAAACACAAGAAAATCATATGACCTAGTCGCTGAGAAGTATCACGAGCTTTTCAAGAATGAAATGAAACAGAAAGAATTCGACCGCTTACTTTTAGATGAGTTTGCCAAGCACTTTGACTCTGAATCAACTATCTGCGACATGGGGTGTGGCCCATCAGGTCATATCGCCAAGCATCTCTACGATAAGGGTTTGAATGTTTTCGGAATCGACATCTCAGAAAAATGTATTGAGATTGCGCAAAGAGAGAATTCGGAAATGAAGTTTCAAACAATGGATATGACGAGTCTACAAATCGCGGACGAGGCGATTGATGGCATCATATCCTTTTACTCTATTATACATACCCCCAAGCAGTTTGTGAAAGTTTTTTTCAGAGAGTTCAATAGGGTGCTCAGAAAAGGCGGGAGAATCCTTGTTGTGGTCAAAAAAGGGGACACTGAAGGATATGTTGACAGGCTATTGGGATACAAGACGCGTATATATTCCACGTATTTTAATGAAGAGGAAATCAAGGGCTTTCTGGAGACCAATGGATTCAGAATAATCCTTTCGGAAACCAGACAACCCTACGAGTTCGAGATTCCTAACGAAAGAATCTACACCATCGGTGAAAAACTGTGAATCTCGTGCATGCAGGAATCACAGTTTGTATTCTTTTTCACGCTCTGTCGTCTGAGCGGTGTCGAACTTTTTCTTGAACAGATGCTGGTTTTCTGTGTGTACTGGGAAGATTCTCTTCGGTTTAATGTAGCCTATTAGATCTGTTATTTGCTGTCTGTTCATGTGTCCGGAAGCATGGAACTGGTGAAAGCACATTCCGAAGTGGTCTAGCCAGTTATGCATGACTTGATCTTCGATGTCTTCTTCACTGAATGGCTCACTCATGCTGTGTATGAAATGGCTACCTGAATCTGGATTGATGTCGACTAGCTCCGCAAACTGGTATAAATTCAAGTCCATAACAAGCTTGCGTTGATTCTTGCGTACAGATTCATGCACCACCATTTTATCCATGAACTCTCGTTCCCAGATATAGTAGTCCCTCTCATCGAACTCCCCGGATCTTTTCCGTTTGTAGTAAACCAGAATGTGTTCGTCCTTGGATGGGTCAGGAAGGTCAAGCCGTCTGTCTTCTACCAGTCTGCTCAGCAGATAAGCTGTTTTTGGAGAGACAACAATTTGTCTACCGCTCTTTTTGGCCACGTTGTAGAAGGTTCTGAACCGATCCATATCTCGGCTGTAACGTGCAACAAATACAATCCTGTCAGTTGTGGAGACAACCGCGCCGCTTAGCTTCTTGACCTGATCCTCGGAATAGTTTTTCCGTTTCTCCTTCTCAACCATTCTTGTCCCCTCACATATCAAGGCTACAGGCTCAGACGCACATGCTTTTTCAGCAAACTCGCCAGTCATATCTTTTCTGGGGCCATGAGCCCTAAGATCCCCAGTGTATACGATTGTGCCTTCAGATGTGTGGATTAAGAAACCGTAGGCAGCGGGAATCGAGTGATCAACATGAATAGGCTCCACTAGTATGCTGCCAACCTTTAGCTTGTCTCCAGTTCGAAACATCTGATAGGGATGCTCTCTATAATTGCAGAATCCACTGGTTTTCTCCATCACCTCTATAAACAGCTTTGTGCCAACCCCAAGATACACAGGAATCTGTGGATCCAGAAACTGGATGTGGTTTACATGATCAAAATGGGCATGAGATAAAAACACAGCGTCAAACTTTGGTTTCGCATAAGAGACATCAGTAAACGTCAGCTGCTCTGCTGCATACAATCCTTTCAGTCTTGGCACCAAACCGAACTCGAAATAGTCTCCCAAGCCATTTATTCCTCTTGCAGCCAAATAGCCTGTGAAAAAGCCTGAGCCAAAATTGAAGGGTTGACCGAAATCAATGAAGACCCTAGTGCCGCCGTCTTCCAATAGAATCTTGTTTCCACCAATCTCATTTACGCCGCCGTAAAATGTTAGACTCACCATTCTGACCTACCCACCACCAGCTCTCGTCCAACTACATCTTTCAGATGATTGGCACAATAGCTTAACGGTTCCATACTTGGAATCTCAATTTAATAGCGATTGACCTGGTGGTGCATACATAAAGATTTGAGAGAGAAAATGTGGATTGGCGTGTTCCTTCATCCGGGCATGAAGCGCACATTTCCGCGCTGTTGAGTGTCATATTTCTCTTGTCTTGGGCTCTTTAACTGCCAGGAGCACAATCAAGCTTACGACGATTCCTATGGCTATCGAGAAAGCGAATGGGTATTGAGGACCTAAATCATAGAGGATCCCAGCGACGGCTGATGCTGGAATGGTTGCCAGAATATTCAAGGTGCCAATTGTTCCCATAATTCTACCTCTCTTCTCCCGTGGAATCATGTCTGCCTGCATCGCACTATATGCTGGCCCGATTAGGCAGCCGCCTATAGCAAACAATATGAAAACAAATAGCAGTTGAATGAAGCTCCGGCTGAGTATGAAGAGGGCAGTTGAAGGCATGAAGATAACGTATGCCAAAAGTACGCCCTTCTTCCTTGGTATCCTGTCTATGAGTTTACCTAGCGGAAAGCCAGCAACGATTGTGACAGCGATAGAAACCACGTTTACAAGTCCCCAGTCAAAATTACTCACTTGAATTACACCGGTCACGTAAAGTGCGGTGAACCAACGAAACATGGGATCTTCAAATGCACTGATCAGGAATGCTGCCGTCAAGAATTTGAGACTAGAGGACATGGATCTCCAAGCCTCTGCAATCGATCCCAGAGACTTGGCGAAAGCTTCCTTCATTTCGCCAAGTTTAATCTTCTGGGGTTCACGAAGCGTCTCCTTCAAGAAGAAGAGCCTCACAAATGCTGCAGATAACATGCAGAGGAAAACTACGGTGTAGACGATGCGCATGCCTGGAACTAAGCCCTGAGTCTCCACCAAAAAGCCTGCTACTGCAGGTGCGAATATTGTCGGGATGTTGGGGATAACGTTGGTTGCAGCAAACCCCATTCCGCGCTTTTCGGGTGGAACAGAATCAGCAAGTATAGCTTGAAGAGCGGGCTGATAGATTAAACTCGAGTTGGAGATGATCATCCCCAAAAGCACAAACCGCCAATCTGGAGCAAATACAAAGAAAAGAAACGAAAACGCAATTACAAACGTCATAGTCACAGTTATCTGCCGTCTACCATACTTGTCAGCAATGTAGGCCCCGGGTATTCTAACCAAGCCCAGCATGAGTGCTCCGACAGATCCCATCAAACCGATAACGACAGGAGGAGCTCCAAGCTCTTTGATATACGGTGATTCAAAAGGAAAGATCAAGGAAAAGGTGAAGTACATGAACAGCCAGCTGACTATCAAAGTGAGTAAGTTGCCTCGCATGAATGAGAACTCGTCTTTGACCCGTGCCAGAACTCCTTTTGACATTTCAATTCACACCCAAACTGCATTTTGCATATTTAAACTTCACTAATTCAACACAATGGGGGATGCAGGCCTGTTTTGCTGTTCTGTGTTGCTCCTCCGACATAGCGAATGGTATAACGGGGGCATAAAAAGAGGACTCACGTCTTGTAGTCACAGATTGTTACTGTGATGATATTGGCAATCATTTGCCGTTTAGCTCAAAGTCGGTTTTTGCTCAGCCGACTATGCAAGAGTTGTTTGTCCATCTGTAGGCCTGAGATTTGATACTCGCACGCCTACTAATCTGATTTTTTCGTATCCGGAAAGATTGTCTTGAGCAAGCTCTTGAACAACCTTCCATAAATTCTCAAGACGATTCGTGGAGAAGGGCAAAGTCTTTCCGTGTGTGTGAGTTCGGAAGTTCTGGTGCCTCATCTTGACTGTGACTGTCCTGAAAAGTAAGCTCCGCCTAATGGCTCTTTCATGGACTTTGCGGCAAAGTTTAAACAATCTTTGAAGGACGAAGCCGTGATTGCTAGTGTCGATTTCGAAGGTGCTCTCATGACCCAGAGATTTCCTCGCCCTCCGTTTCCCAACAACTTCAGATTCATAGGCACCGTGTGCAAACTGATGATATCGTGTTCCCATAACGCCGAACCTTTCAACAAGCACTGAGGCATTGAAGGATGCAAGGTCACCTATTGTACTTACTCCCATCTGGTTTAACCTGGTTGCAGTCTTCTCGCCTATTCCTATCATTCTTTGCACTGGTAGCGGAGCTAGAAAGTTCTTGATGGAGCCCTGAGTGACAACTGTCAGGCCTTCAGGCTTTTTGTGGTCGCTGGCTATTTTCGCCACAAGTTTGTTTGGAGCGATACCTATAGAACAGGTGAGTTTTTCATTCCACAGAATTTCGTGTCTTATGCTTTCTGCGAGTTTGACGGCCTCTTTGAAGTTCTGGACGATTGCGCTTACGTCAAGGAAGGCTTCGTCGAGTCCGCATTGTTGGAACCTGTCAGAGCGCTTTCTTAGAATTGCCATAATGCTTTTTGACACTTCTTTGTACAGTTGATAGTTACCTTGGATGTAGATAGCATCTGGACAAAGTTTCCAAGCCATTGAAATTGGCATGCCTGAGTGTATCCCGAATTCTCTTGCTTCATAGTTGCAGGTCTTGACGACTCCCCTACCCTTACCTCCTTTTGGGCTTGCACCGAGAACAACGGGTTTGCCCTTGAATTCTGGATGTTCCCGCTCTTCCACAGCGGAGAAGAAGTGATCCATGTCGACGTGGAGTATTATGTGGTCCTTCTTTCTACAAGAGCTTTTCATACTTGTGTTCCTCTACCAGAAACCTGTTGAGATCAAAGGATAGAATCTTAACCCGAATTTTTCGAAGAGGAACACCCTTCATTATCAAGTTGTTGTAGGTTTCCTTCTGTTTGCTCATAAGCCTGGCTTTGCGTCCACATTTGATCTCGATAATTTCCAGATCCCCTCCAACTGTTTGGAACTCATAGATTTTCCCGTGCTTGTTGGATTCCGGGACGTGCAACCTTGCAATGGATGGGTGAGTACTCTCTTTCAATCTCTTTGTCTTTCCTGTTTCCTGCAACTTCAGCAACATTCCATCAGGAGTGCAATGGTTCTGAGTGAGGATACCTACCGCGGATGTATATTTCGAAAGGAGTTTCATTGTTGGATAGAAACCGTGAACAATGAAGTCTTCTCTGAAATTATCGAAACTGAACAGTTTTGTGTTCCAAGTCCATGCATGATGCTTGTAGTCGTTGTTGCTCAGCAAAACGTGCGCCCAACCTTCTTCCTTGATGAGTTTTGGAGAAAGCTTGTTTCGGATATAACTCCTGGCAAGACGCTCTCCAATTGTACCTTTCAAACCATTATATTCAAGTCGCCTAAAGCTATACTCCAATCTGAACGCCTCTAGCCATGCTCGATGCTTTCTGTAGCAAGTCAGAGCCACAATTCGGGCATTTCCAACTAGATTCTATGGAACAAACAATGCAAGCCCTTAGCTTGCACTTCGGGCATTCATAGCTGATAGCTACATGTTGACTACACGACGAACACATTCTGAGGGTCATGTCTCTTTTTCGAAACATTCCATCAACATCCGTTGAACCAAATATCTGTTTATACGTACATGCTTACGTTCAGCTAAGAGGCAGCAAGTGCCCACATTTCTCTTGTTTATGCGATGGAGGGAAGCAATGGAATTTTAGAGTGAACTCTCTACTTAACGGCTATGAAGCAAAGAATACTCAGAAGGGCGGAGAGGCAAGTGAAAGTATGCACTGCATGCATTTCTACGGAAGAACCTTGTAGACTTTGTCTCCTTCTCTGACTCTCTGGTCAACCTTCAAGCCTATACTCTGCCCCGCTCCAGCATTTTCGATGTTCTCGTGTTCAATCTGCATTGACTCCACGGCCTGCTCGAAATCTGATGTATCCCCTTTGAAGAGTATCATATCACCTACACGTATCGTCTCCTTCAGCTCTACGACAGCCACACTTATCTTCGCGAAATAATGATCCACAATACCGATCTCCTTCAATTCTCTATCAGTTGACAACTCTAGA
>CP070754.1:34271-41876 GCA_020348865.1 Candidatus Bathyarchaeota archaeon
AACAGGCAAAAACTCACCACTACTCTACGCGGAGTCAGCAGCACTTCTAAATGCAACAAAAATCCTGGCCGAAATACCTGATGAGGTTGACGTTATATCTCCAAACGTGATTCAAAGCATAATACAATTGAAGACCACAATCGGATTGAGCAGCACATCACTAGATGTCAAGGAAATACTCAACGCGCTAGCCGCAAGCGCAGTGTCAGATCAAAACTCACAAAGATGCCTAAATGCACTAGGCAAACTGAAAAGATGTGAGATGCACACAACACATCTCATGAACGAAGGCAACGAAAAAACACTGAAACAAGCAGGCCTAAATCTAACAACAGATGCGAAACTACCATTTCCAGAAGACTAGCGCCTATTGGTTTTGATCTATCTTCTTGCCGCGTGCGTTTTCTTTGCCCCACGCATAATGTCTGTTATCCACCCCTTCATTCACTCAGCAACTTCTCGCGCGCCTGGATAACTAGCCTTGGAGTACGCTTCAAGATTACGCGCATACCTATTCTTAATAATGATATTCTTAGGTAGCAATCAAGAACTTCCAGGATGCAACCTGTGAACCTAGATTTTCAATGCGCGCACGTGAGGTATTTCCAAACCGAGACTAGGAGGATTTGGCAACAGTCAATGGTGAGGTTTTCTGCAGGGTTCTCTCTATTTTTGCTTCTGCAAGCAGTTTAGGAGTAATTTCTACATAGTGGACCGACATTATGTGGCACCCCGCACACAAACCAGACTTTCTGAGCTCCGTGATGAAGGGCGCAAAGAACTCGATGTTGATCCGGTCATATTTCTCACGTTTTTCTGCTTTGGATATCTGTTGTTGTTTCACCTGTTTGAGTTTGTCCAATAACTCGAGGGGGACCTTCACACCCGGAACAAACTTGTCGAATTCAGCTGCAACGCGATAGCTTCTCATTGGAAAGACCCCGACTAGCACTGGGACCTTAAATGATTTGAACATTCTTAAGAATTCAAGTGTCTTATCAATATTGTAGCAGACTTGCGTTTGAACAAAATCTGCCCCGTTTTCCACTTTTCGAACAACCTTAAGTATTTCAGGTTCTATGGGATCCGCGTTAGGATTGGCTGCTACGCCAATGTTAAACTGAGGGTGCGGTCCTTCGATATCATTACCGTTGAGATCCTTTCCCTCGTCAACCATTCTACGAATCATGCCTGTCAAGAGAGTGGCATCCAAATCAAAAACTGGCTTAGCATTTGGCATATCACCTAGAAGAGTATGATCCCCAGTCAATGTCAGAATGTTTCTTATGCCTAGAACCGCTGCTCCCAACAAATCGCTTGTAAGCGCTATTCGGTTTCTGTCTGCACACCTTAACTGATATATGGTTTCCATCCCAGTTTCTTTCTGAACCACGTACGCAGCGACTAAACTAGAAACTGCAGCGTATGAGGAGGGGTTGTCCGTAACATTGCATGCGGTAACATATCCTTTCAGAGACTTGGCTTCAGCTATCACGCTAGATATATCAGTGGTTTTTACGGGTTCAAGCTCTCCTGTAAAGACGAATTTTCCTGATTGAATTTCTTTCATCAAATTCGAGAAAGCTTCCCTCAACCTTGCCACCTAACACTCACTTCAATACGCTGTATCCTAGGATTCGTTGGTTTTCACTCATTTCGTTTCTCTTTTGTGATGTCAACTTTGTGTTCTTCAGTTTCATCTGGTGCTGTGGGATGCGTTTCTCTTCTTCCTCTAGGGGTTGGAACTGCATCTATCCCTCTTGGATACGCTTGCATTCCAAATTGGCGTGGAGGCCTTACCCTTCTAAAGAGGTTCATTCTTCCGAATTTCTTTAGACGTTCCCATATCAGGAACCATGCGCAATCGCGTACATAGCCTCCAACCTCGCACTTACCGTCGATTACCCCTCCGCAAGGGCCATTCATCAAACCCTTGGCGCATCTAGTCACAGGGCAGATGCCTGCGGTTTCTCCAAGGTAGCAATCTCCGCAAGCTCGGCATCGCTCATAGTAAAGACCTATACGCTCAACTTTACCCAAGAAATGTGTGTTAAGTCCTGGGAGGCAAGGTACCTCAGCTACTTCTGCCAAGGTTTGGACACCTGCGCCACACATTAGGCATAGAAGGGCATCTATTCTCTGGTCTCTTCCTTGTTTCTGGATTTTTCTCCAGTCCTTTCGGGCAATTCGTCCATCACAAGGAGCCTCCACAACAACGGTGTCTACAAACCACTTTCCTCGAAGCTTGTCAGCCATTTCCTTGACTTGTTGCTCGCCTCCAGTTTGGACCGTAGTCGAGCACGTTCCACACCCAGCAATAATAATCTTGGTGTACGGCTCAAGTGTTTTCATAATCTCTTCCAAAGGTTTCTGAGTTGTTATAATCATTCTTTCTACCCCACTTTGTGTTTCTCTGACTCGCCTTCTCTACGTGCCTTCAATATTACGGAGGAAGGCGGAGTGAAGGGAGTGAGAAAAACCCTTTGTGCGATATTAAGCTTTTGCATCATCAGTCTACATCCCAGATTCGGAGCTTGATCTTCATACTTTTATAAACCATAATGCTATTACTACATCTTCTCGCCTTAGCCTCAGGGGGAATAGCAGCTGTGACAAACAACATTCTTGTTGTAGGCGGAGGAATAGCAGGCATAACAGCTGCTCTAAATCTTGCAGAACAAGGCCACCAAGTGTATCTCGTCGAAAAAGAACCGTCCATAGGAGGACGAATGGCTCAGCTTGACAAGACTTTTCCAACACTCGACTGCTCCATATGCATTCTAGCACCAAAGATGGTTGAGGTCTCTCGTCATCCAAACATTCACCTTTTCACATGCTCAGAAGTCGTGAAAGTTGTTCCAATAAACAAGGGAAAAACGTTCAAAGTAAAAGTGAAAAAAAGCCCACGATTCGTCGATGAAGAAAAATGCACTGGATGCAGGCTCTGCACAGAAAAATGCCCCATCAAGGTCCCTAACGAATTCGAAGAGAAACTGAGCATGCGAAAAGCTGCCTATATCCCCTTTCCACAAGCAGTTCCTGCCACAGCCGTCATAGACAAGGAAAACTGTCTATACTTTACCAAAGGTGTCTGCAAAATCTGCCAGAAACTCTGTCCAGCAGGCGCCGTGGATTTTGAACAAAAAACCGAGGAAACTGAACTAGAAGTCGCAGCTATCATAGTTGCTACCGGTTTCGATCTCCTAGACTCTTCCGTTTTGCCTCAGTACGGATACGGCACTTTTCCAAATGTATTGACCTCTCTTGAGTTTGAGAGATTAATGAACGCAGCTGGCCCAACTGGCGGAAAAATCCTAAAACTGTCAGACAAGAAGGAGCCAGAAAAACTTGCCTTCATTCAATGCGTGGGCTCTAGAAACGAGAATGTAAGACCATACTGCTCTCAGATCTGTTGCACATACGCCACGAAGGAAGCAATCGTCACAAAGGAGCACAATCCAAAGATAGACGTGACAATCTTCTATAACGACCTTCGAGCGTCAGGAAAAGGGCAACAGGAGTTTGTGAAGAGAGCGGCTGAAGAATTCGGCATAAAATATGTTAAAGGCCTGCCCAGTGAAGTCCAACTTGATCCCAAAACAAACCGCCTCAAAATCAGATATGCTGACCTTCTGAAGGGTGGAGTAGAAACTGCCACAGTCGACATGGTTGTCCTATGTCCCGCCGTTGTCCCCAAGAGAGACAGCCAAGAACTGGCAAAAATCCTTGGTATAAGCACAACAGAGTACGGGTTTCTGAAAACCAAAGGCGCGTCAGCTCCAGTTGACACGATCACCCCTGGAATCTACGTATGTGGCGCCTGTGAAGGTCCAAAGGACATATCTCACACGGTGGCTCAGGCAAGTGCTGCCTCTGCAACCGCTACCGCCAGAACAGAACTGGCTCACGCTGAGAGCAAGAAAGTCACTGTTGAAGAAAAGCCTGTAGGTAAAGAACCGCGCATTGGAGTTTTCA
This sequence comes from Candidatus Bathyarchaeota archaeon, assembly GCA_020348865.1. Taxonomy (GTDB): domain Archaea; phylum Thermoproteota; class Bathyarchaeia; order Bathyarchaeales; family Bathyarchaeaceae; genus SOJZ01. The sequence continues at coordinate 38,247 of CP070754.1, forward strand.
TCTGCAACTGTGGCATCAACATTAGTGCTGTCGTGAATGTTGGAGACGTTGTCAAGTCGGCCAAAGCCTTAGATGACGTAGTCCACGCTGAGGAACTCCTGTTTGCCTGTTCCAAGGATGCTCTTGGAAAAATCAAGGATGCCATCAAAGAGCACAAGCTAAACCGTGTTGTCGTAGCGTCATGTACCCCAAGAACCCACGAACCACTCTTCCGAGATACTTGCGAAGAATCCGGTCTCAACCCGTACCTATTTGAGATGGTCAACATTCGGGAGCATGATTCATGGGTGCATCATAAGCTTCCCGAAGAAGCGACAGAAAAAGCCAAAGATCTTGTTCGAATAGCAGTGGCCAAGGCAAGACTCCTGCGTCCTTTGAAACGACTGGAGGCTGATGTAACCCCGTCTGTGCTCATTATCGGTGGAGGCGTTTCCGGATTAGTGGCAGCCAAGGCCGTTGCAGACAAAGGGTTCAAGACGTACATTGTTGAGCGAGAAGACAAGCTCGGAGGAAGACGCCTTGAAAGCTACGCCGTACCCTTCGAAGACCTCGATGCAAAGACCCTTATTGACTCTCTCATCAACATGGTGGAAAACCACAGAAACATAGAGGTGGCTCTCTCCACCCAACTGAAGGAAGTCAAGGGATCTATAGGCAATTTTGACGTCGTGTTGCTGAAAAAGGGAAAGACTGAAACATTAAGGGTTGGAGCGATAATCGTTGCCGCAGGAACAGAAGAACTGAGACCCCACGGGCTCCATGGATATGGAAGAAACGAGAATGTTGTGACCCTTCAAGAACTCAGACAACTAGCCAAACAAGAGAAACTGACTGGCAAAGAAAAAATCGTCATGATTCTGTGCGTAGGTGTCCGAGAAGAGGAAGGCCGAACCTACTGCAGTGCCACTTGTTGCTCAGAGGCTATAGACAGCAGCCTAGAAATCAAGGAAAAATATCCTGAAATGCAGATCTACATTCTCTATCGAGATATGCAGTTACCGCTCGAAGGCAGGAAGTATTATCGCAAGGCTCACGAGAAGGGCATAAACTTCATACGATATCTCCATGAAAAGCAACCCAAAGTGACTTTTCAAAGAGAGAAGCCTATTGTTGAAGTCAACGATGTAGTGGCCGGAATAAAGCTGAGAATTGCTGCAGACAAAGTAGCTTTGGCGACGCCAATGATTCCCAGAGAAACCAACCAGGATCTCGCCCCTAAGCTGAAAGTTCCGCTTGACACGCAAGGCTTCTTTCTAGAAGCCCATCCAAAGCTTAGACCCCTAGATTTTGCTAGTGACGGAATTTATCTCTGCGGGACTTGCCACAGTCCTCAAAACCTTTCCGAATGCATATACCAAGCACTTGGAGCAGCATCAAGGGCTCTCGTTCCCCTTATGAAGGGAAAGGTAATGAACGAGCCCCTGATTGCAGAAGTAGACGAAGACCTCTGCATAGCCTGTGCAAACTGCAGACTAGTATGCGAATATGGCGCCATAGAAATAGACGGTTCTGCAAAAGTCAACCCTCATCTATGCAAATGCTGTGGAACATGCTCTGTCGAATGCCCAGCTGCCGCCATAACAATGCACTATTTCCGCGACGACCAGCTTTCATCCATGATAAGGGTTGCTATGCGAACGAAGCCTCCAACAGACAAGCCTAGAGCCATAGCCTTCTTCTGCAACTGGTGCGCCTATGCTGGTGCCGACATGGCAGGGGTAAGCAGGTTCAACTATCCACCAACAGCCATAATCATTCGTGTCATGTGCTCAGGTAGAGTAAATGAAACCCATTTGCTTCAGGCCTTCCTGGAAGGGGCGGATGGAGTTCTTGTTGGCGGATGCCATCCTGGCTCATGCCACTACATTTCAGGAAACTTGAAGGCTGAAGAACGAGTAAGAAATGTGAAGAAGTGGCTTAAGGAAGCAGGTCTGGAACCTCAAAGACTGAGGTTGGAATGGGTGTCGGCTGGAGAAGGAAAGAAGATGGCGGAAGTCATGGAGGGCTTCACAGCAGAACTGGAAAAGCTAGGTCCAAGCCGTCTTCGGAAATTGGTGGAGGACAAACAATGACAGAGGAGACTATTCGAGATTCAGAACTCGATCCTGACTTCAAGTTCAAGATTGCCAAGACCTATGAAGGAAAGACAGTCCTTTGGTGTGTTCAATGCGGCATGTGCACCTCCGATTGTCCTTATTCCGAAGTTTGGGATGTGAAACCTCATCAAGTGATAAAGATGGTTCTGCTGGGAATGAGAGATCAAGCCATCAGCTGCCAGTCAATCTGGCAATGCTCTACTTGTTTCATGTGTGCTGAAAGATGCCCTCAAGGGGTTGAACTTGGAAGAGTCATGTTTGCCCTAAAAAACATCGCCGCAAAGGAGAAAGGTGTTCCAGAAGGGTACCGGCGATTTGGGCAACAAGTGATTGAAACTGGACGCGCAATGGAAATCACTGCGTCTCGTGAGAAAGAAAGAGAGCGTCTAGGACTACCAAAAACTCTGACAGACTCTAAAAGCATAAAGAGCTTACTCAAAAAACTCAAACTCGACAAACTCTTGAAGGATAAAGGAGGCAAGAAGCAGTGAAGTACTCCTATTTCCTAGGCTGCCAGGTTCCAGCTAGAGTGAACTACTGTGAGCTAGCCGTAAGAAGAGTCACAAAAGCCTTAGGAATAGAATTGATTGACCTTCAAGGAGCTGGTTGCTGTGGCTGTTACCTTCGTTCCGTTGATTTCCGGGTTACGCTAGGTTTAGCTTCAAGAATTCTGGCATTGGCTGACAAACAAGGTCTCGACCTGGTTCTGCTATGCAACAGCTGCTACTCTACACTTACCGAAACCACTGATTTTCTGAAGGAAAATCCGGAGTTACGAACGGAGACAAATGAACTGCTTGCTCCTCAAGATTTGGAATATACGGGCAGGACCAAAGTGAAAGACATCATACAAGTGTTCTATGATGATTATGGCCTCCAGAAAATCAAGTCAAAAGTGACCAGATCTTTTAAGGGCTTGAAAGTTGCTGTTCAGTATGGCTGCCACCTCCTCCGTCCATCCAAGAGCACAAAGTTTGACAATCCAGAAGCGCCACACATTCTTGATGACCTTGTGGAGGTTACAGAGGCGGAAAGCATCTACTGGCCCCTCAAACTCTGGTGTTGTGGTTTCCCATCACTCCCTATGAACAGAGAAATGGGTATGATGCTAGCGAGAAACAAGTTCAGAGCTGCCAAGGATGCTGGAGCAGACTTTATGGTGACGACATGTCCCTCATGCCAAATATCGTTTGATATACTGCAACCTAGCATTGCCAAACATTATGGAGAAAAGTACGACCTTCCAGTCTTGTACTACCCTCAACTCTTGGGATTAGCCATGAACATGGACTATAAGGAATTGGGCTTGCACCTAAATCGTGTCTCAACCGAGCCCATCCTACGCTTCATCAAAGAGAAACGAATTGAAGCCACCGCTTAGGCTGAACCATCAATATTCTAAATTATGCTCGAGCAGAAACGAACAGACAAACGAGTTAATGTTCTTGTGTAGAATCCAGAAGGTCTTTTGTTGAATTGTTCTGGGAAAAAGGAGTTCCCGCGTTGTAACGCGAATTAGCGAAATCCCGCTTTC
>CP070754.1:41976-51386 GCA_020348865.1 Candidatus Bathyarchaeota archaeon
TAGAGCAAAAACTCTTCACAAATCAAATGAACTCAAGAAGACCCTGAGCTACATTCGGCGAGAAACTGGGAACAAGACTGACTTTCATATATGCATGTACATGGCTCCTTTCGGGCTCACACCAATAGAACTCAATGAGATATATCCGCTCTCCCAATACGAAATCGCAGTTCCTCCAGGCCTGGAAACGATTGAGTACGCTGCCGGCCAGATTAGAGACTACGTTATGACTACAGACTGTCGAGGAGTAGTTTTGGTGAAGAATGATGAAATATGGAAGGGAAAGATTGTAGCAACATGTAGACAAGTTTGCGAAGGAAAGGAAATACCTCTGACAATACTAGAAGCGAGAACGACCAAATTCTATTGAAGGTCATCTCATCAATGCAAAATCACAGCATTGCCTACCTACTACGATGGTGACGAGAAGAACATGATCCATAGGACCCCCATTGGAGGTGACCAGAACCAAGGCGCATACGTAGCACAACACACACTAAAAGGGGGAGGCAAGATACAGGCAACAAACATAACATAATGCCCGTATCAAGATTAAGTAGACACTCGAAGGAACCAAGCGCGGCCTAGACCTTAATTCTCAACGGTCACAACAATGCAACTCGCATTGTGCGAAGAAAACGTGCCGCACGAGTGAGTAAAAATGACCCCTTGAACCACATCGAATCCAACGCTACAGGGAACTTGAGTTTCGACGTTGGAAGGATGAACCATATATACGGTATGGACAAATGGTTGACCTTGAAATGAATCGAAGGGAGTTCCAACAAGAAGAAACATAGGAGGCAATACAGCAAAATACAATGCAAGAGATGACTAACGTAAAGGCTTCTCCTTCTTACCCAGCACAAGCTCCTTCAAAGAAACACCGTTGACCATCACGACCCTCCAACGAACCCCAGGAATATCACCCATACTCCTACCACGAGAACCGCCAATCCCTTCTACTACAACCTCATCATGTTCATCCACCACATTCAAAGCACCATCCCCAGGAAGAAAAGCAGTAATCAATCGACCATTTTTGATAAGCTGAGTCCTCACGCACTTCCGAATGGCACTATTGGGCTGCTTACTCTCCACACCGACCTTCTCCAAAACAATTCCACGTCCCATAGGTGCACCCCGTAGCGGATCAGACTTAACATCCAACCTAAGCATACGACGCTTGTAATAGATGTCACTCCACCTAAACCGCTTTCGTTTCGAAAGCAACTTTCTCGCAGCGAACTCACCTTTTGGCGACTTGGATCCCACGATTTCTCTCCTCAACTATGTGATGCTCACATTCTGTATTTGAAAATATCGTTTAGCCAGGAACCGAATTCGCTCAGCATTCCTCCCATTTTTGCCGATGGCAACCCCCTTGTCCCTTGGACTAAAGGAAACCACTGCAATCGCACTACCATCAGGTCGTTCAGTTATGCGTATCTCACTCACTTGAGCGGGCTTCAATGCATTCTTTATAAATTGAGCAGGGTTTTCGGAATGTTCAATGACTTCATGCCTTTTTCCAGTCATTTTTTCCAGAAGATGTATGTTTTTTCCACCTTTTCCTATGGCAACCCCTACGTCCCCTTCTTTCACAACGAAAATTATGCGGTTGAGCTCATCATCAACTATGCAATCCTTTGCCGTTGCACCAGTTATATTCTCAAATAGGGCGATATGCCGCATCTCTCGACCGGTCAGTCGTATTCCACTAGACATTCGCTGCCTCCGCAAGCTTGAGGATATCCGAGTCACCAGGTTCCTTTATTGTTACAACTGAGACCGTGAAAGGCTTTCCGCAAGCTGCACCGAGATCTATGCTAGTTCCACTATGAAAAATCAATGGTAACCCAGAGAATTTGCAGTAGTATTCGATGTCTTCACGGATGCTCGTTGGGCAGTTCGCCGCCAAGATGAAGAGCTTGGCCTTTCCCGTTTTGGCGCTTGTCGTAGCATTGCTGACTCCAAATAAAACCTTTCCAGTTCTCACAGCTGTGGCAATGGCTTTGCTTATGTCGATCATTTTTTCTCCTCGCGATGCAAAGTTGACATGTAGATTTCAACTAGGCCCGTGCCAATAGGTATAGATTGACCCACGATCACGTTTTCGGTTACTCCCTTCAGCGGATCGCTTTCACCCCGGATAGCTGCTTCAACGATGTTCGGAACAGTTATTTCAAAAGCTGCTCTGGCAAGAACACTAGCTTTTTCTCCGCTAATCCCATGTCGCCCTATCTGCCTTACGTCACCAGTTTCAGTCATGATATCAGCCACTAGCATGACATGTCTTACGTCCACATCGAGCCCCTGCTCTTCAAGTACTCCTAGGGCTTCCTCAATCACAAGATTTCTAGCAGCCTCAATTCCAAGAGTCTTTGCGGTTTCATGTATGTGATTGGTGACAGTTTGCATAGGATCCACGCCACGAACTTCAAGGATGCCCGATAGGTTGGAGCCATCTGTCCGCACTACCCACTTCCGCGCTTCCTCAGTAACAAGAACTCTATGAATGTCGGATACACCTTTGACAATCTGAGTGGAGACTTTGCCAAGTAACTTCCTAAGATCTACAGACTTCTTCGGTTTGAAGTAGAGACAACTCTTCTCTACCCTCAACGAACAGTTAGACAGGTTCAACGCACTCCTCAATTCATCCAGCGCAACACTGCGACTTTCCATCACGCTCGGGTCAAGTTCAACAACAACTTCCTCTTGCTCAGGATCTATGTAGGCGAGTTTAGTGATATCCTCGGCAGTTGTACAAATGATCTCTCGTGCAACTTCAGTGGCTTTCTCTTTGCTTTTCCGATGCTCCTTGTCAAGGTGGATGGTCATGATGGGAGTGGAGGGTGTCCTTCGAGCATCTACTATTTCAATCAAACGAGGTAGGCCAAGAGTCACGTTTTGCTCTCTGACTCCTGCATAGTGAAACGTTCTAAGTGTCATCTGTGTGCCGGGTTCACCTATTGATTGTGCCGAAACGATTCCAACAGCCTCCCCTGGTTCAACAAGAGCATGTTTGTAGCTATCCAGAGTTGAAGTGACTGCTTGATTTACCGCTTCTTGGGTCAGTCGGCTTTTTGTTAATTCGCTTTTCAGCTCCTCAAAGAGAGCTGGTGTGAGATTGTCTTTGGTCTTCTTGAGGCACTCCTCAATGTATCGTCGCGATGCAGTCTTACCTCTTTTCGATAGGGTTCTAACCTGATCAACCAGTCGGCCGACGTTGACGGCTTTTCCATGATCGCTCTTAGCTGGGTCGACTCCATCCTCCCCGTATTTGAATTGTACAATACGACCAATCGAGTCTCGGACAGTTCCATCATATTCAATACGTAGATGTTCGAGGGCGTTGATGAGCCGCCTCTGCATATATCCGCTTTGCTGTGTTCGCACAGCAGTGTCCACAAGTCCTTCCCGTCCGCCCATTGCGTGGAAGAAAAATTCAATGGGATCCAACCCACTTCGATAACATGAATAGACAAAACCCCTAGCTTTTGGAGTTGGGTCACCCTTCCTGAAATGTGGCAAGGCACGGTCTACATATCCGCGCATGATTCGTTTTCCTCGCACTGATTGCTGACCGACGCATGCAACTATTTGACCGATGTTGAGACTTGATCCTCGCGCTCCAGTTCTTGTCATAATCATGCCAGAATTCTCTGGGTCAAACGCTCTGTCCGCGGTTCTTCCTGCTTTATCTCTAGCTTTGGCCAGCTCATTCATAACATAGATTTCGAATGATTCTGTGGGAGTCTGTCCTGGAAGCCTTTCCATCGTTTCATCTTTGAACTCTTTGATCAGACTTTGTACTCGCTCTTCAGATGCTTGGATAATGTGATTGATTTTCTGTTGAATTGGGCCAGATAGTTCAAGCTCGTCGAATGAGTAAGTGAATCCGCGCATGGTCATAAAAAGCTTGAGAAGTTGACAAATGCGGTTCAGAAATTGCCGCCCACGTTGGGCGCCATAATCCTTTATTATCCGATGAAGAAGACTCTCAGATTGCTCAGCTCCTATTGAGTTTCTATCAATGACGCCACACTTCAAGACGCCATCCTTGACCATCACATACGCATCGTGTTCACAATTTTCTTGAAGACAACTGTTACAGCCTTGGCAGACGGTCGCCTTCAGCGCATAGTTTAAGTCCTTCGGAAGCAAGAGGCTGAATATTTGCTTTCCCGTCCAATGCGGCTCGGGTTCCTCTTTTTCAGGTTTGGGGAGAGCACCTACGTAACCAGTGGCAATCAGAAGTCTGCAGACCTCTTCTTTCGAAAGCCGAGTGGACTCCCGCGTAAGAAGATATGCTGCTGTTACGATATCACGAATCGCTCCTATAATGGGACCACCGAATCTTGGTGAAAGAATCTGATCTTGAACCTGCATGAGAAGACGTGCTTCGGTTTGTGCCTCCTCACTCTGTGGAACATGAAGGTTCATTTCGTCTCCATCAAAATCAGCATTGTATGGAGGACAGACGCACAGGTGCAAACGGAACGTCTTGTAGGGCAGCACAAAGACGTAATGTGCCATTATTGACATTCGATGGAGAGAGGGTTGTCTATTGAAAATGGCGACATCCCCATTTCCGAGGTGACGTTCTATGACGAAGCCAGGCTCCAAAACCTCAGCCACCTTTTCTCGGTCCGCAACAAATTCCAGTCTAATGCGTTTGCCATCCGGTCTCAAAACGTAACGTGCACCAGGATATTTTTCAGGGCCATTTCTCACTAACTTCTGCATCTCGCCAAGGTTCCAGACAGTGACTTTCTCTGGTATTGAAAGCCGCATGGCGATATCAAGCGGAACCCCAACCTCGCTGATGTCAAGATTAGGGTCTGGACAAATCACTGTGCGCGCTGAGAAGTCCACTCTCTTGCCAGAAAGATTGCTCCTAAACCTTCCTTCCTTTCCTTTAAGGCGCTGGGATAAGCTCTTGAGCGCTCTGCCGGAGCGATGTCTAGCAGGAGGAATCCCGGAAGCTTCATTGTTGAAGTATGTGGTCACATGGTATTGTAGAAGCTCCGATAGGTCTTGAATGATGAGCGTGGGAGCTCCTGCTTCCATATTCTCTTTCAATCGTTGATTAATGCGGATGATGTCCACGAGTTTATGAGTCAAGTCATCCTCTGATCGGATGCCCGATTCCAAAGTTATAGAGGGTCTCACGTAAACTGGTGGAACAGGAAGGGCTTGCAGAATCATCCATTCCGGGCGAGCAGTCTTGGGGTTGAAGCCGAACAACTTGAGGTCATCATCAGGTATGCGCTCAAGTCGCTCGCGAATCATACTAGGTGTCAGACGTTGTGCGCCTTCCTCAAGAATTTCATGAAAAGCTGTGGGTTTTGTGAATTGTATTTTATATTGGGAAGATCCACAATACGGGCATTCTTTGCCTCTCGCCTCTCGCGCCGCGCTTTTATGGAGACCCCTAGGTACTATTCCCTCTAACTCGCGAATGTGTCCCATCCTTCCTGTGATCTCGGCAGTACGATCAGCAGACAGCAGAACACGTCCACAATTTCTGCAAGTAGTCGCAAGAAGACTGTAGATTATCTTGTTGAATATTATGTGTATAATGGGAACCGACAGTTCAATGTGCCCAAAGTGCCCGGGACACCTTATGGCAGTATTTCCACATGTTCTGCATCGTTGTCTCGGCTCAAGGGTTCCCAAACGACCATCCATAAGTCCCAACGTTATGGGAGCGCCATCTTCGTCATAGGTGTCGGCGGTTTGTATCTCAACTACCGAAAAACGCCGTATTTCTTGTGGGGAGAACACTCCAAAATAGAGTTCATCCACAACTTTGTGAACTACCTCCGCTGCCACTCTACGCCCTCTCCTTCAGTCTCAAACGTGGGGCTACGCAGAGGCTCATCATCTCTTGTAGAAGAAGTTTAAAGGCGTAGGAAACGACAACTGGCGAGAAATGTGCTTTATCTTCACAAAGACCACACACATATTTGCGTTGCTTGATATCATAAAATGCTATGTAGCCACAGGTCTCGCATATGTAGAGAAGATACCTGTCAGATTCTTCAAGCAATCGATCTCGCAGCAGCATTGCGGCACCATGCCCTACGAGACAATCCCTTTCCATTTCGCCAAATCGTAGGCCACCCCCTCTTGCTCGCCCTTCTGTTGGTTGGCGGGTTAGCATTTGAACCTGACCACGCGCCCTCGCATGCATTTTATCTGCAACCATGTGGTGGAGCTTTTGATAGTATACAACTCCTACAAAGATGCCAGCACTGAATTTCTCACCTGTGACACCATTGTAAAGAGTTTCTCGACCTGTGTGACTGAATCCTAATTTGGTTAATTCACGTTTCAATTCCTCTGGAGTCTCATTGATGAAGGGCGTTCCGTCAACTGATTTCCCCCGCCCCGCAGCGACTTTTCCAGCCATAGATTCAAGGAACTGCCCTATGGTCATCCGAGATGGAATGGCATGAGGATTGATTATAATATCAGGCACTATTCCATCTGCAGTAAATGGCATATCTTCCTGAGGTACAATCATCCCTATTACGCCTTTTTGTCCATGTCTAGAAGCAAACTTGTCGCCAAATTCAGGAATACGTTGATCTCTCATCCTAATCTTCACGAGTTTGCTTCCTTCGCGAGTCCTTACAATAAATACGTCATCTACCACACCAGTTTCGGCAGGTCGAACATCAATTGAAGTGTCTCTCATAGTTGGACCTTTGATCTCAAACTCTTTGTACTCCTCAAGAAATCGAGGAGGGCTCATTCTTCCAATGAGAACGTCACCGCCCACTGCTTTGGATTCCTGACTGATGATGCCGTCTGTTTCGAGTAGGCGGTAGTATTGTTCTCCTCGATATCCTCGAATACCCGGCTCAGGCGTGGTAAATCGATCTCTAAGCCCACCTAGATATCGCCGACACTCTGCTTCATATATCCGAAAGAATGTAGAGCGTCCTAAACCTCGTTCAATAGATGCTTTGTTGAAGATGAGGGCGTCTTCCATGTTGTATCCCTCAAAAGAGATAACAGCGACAATGCAGTTCTGTCCTGAAGGTCGAAGATCGTACCCTATGACGCTCATGGGTTTTGTCTTGACCAGAGGCGTTTGTGGATAGTGCAGGATGTGGGAACGTGAATCAACTCGATGGATGAAATTGGTTGCTTCAATTCCAAGCGCTTGCTTGGACATAGCTGCCTCATATGAGTTGCGTGGGGACTGGTTATGCTCAGCGTATGGTATTATGGAGGCGCATATTCCAAAAATGGTGTAGGGGGCAATTTCCACATGTGTGTGGTCGTGTGTGACCTGACCGAAATTTAGTGCTACAAACGTGTTTTCTTCTTCCTCAGCATCGATGTATTCGATTAAACCTTGCTCCACAAGCATCTCCCAGGTCCATTCACCAGAACGAATCTTTTCGATATGGCTTCTTTGAAGTTTAGGTGCACCGTCTTCAATCACTATGAGCGGTCGGCGCACACGTCCTTCGTCACAGTTTACATATACCTCTTCATTTTCGCCTCGAAGCCTAGTGAAATGGACAACATTAACTTCAGGTGAGATTTCTCCATTCTTGCGTTTGTTTCTTAGTTCGGTGACCAGCTCCTGTGGTTGTGCACAATAGCCGACAAGGCGCCCGCCCACAAAGACTTTGGCACCAGAAGACCGTAAGGTCTCGTTTGCCTCCTGAATAGGAATCACATCCATTCTGTAGAGAAGCTGTCTCACTTTCTTGTCGTCCACGCTCACAGAGATGCATGCGGACAAAGCAAGGTTCTTCACAAGTCCGCAGTTAGATCCTTCAGGTGTTTCATTAGGACACAGTCTTCCCCAATGGGTTGGATGTAGGTCCCGCGCTTCAAAATTGGGCTGGCTACGGCTGAGTGGGGATTGCAGTCTTCGCAAGTGGCTCAGTGTGGAGACACGATTTGTACGATCAAGGAGTTGGGTGATCCCGACTCGACCTCTTCCCCAATTGCCTGTTGCAAGAGCATGTTGGAGTCGTTGAGTGATGATTCCCGGACGGACTGCGGCAGAGACCGTAATTGTTGGTCGTTTGAAACCCATTCGTTCGAGTTGATATTTTATATCACGGTATAGGTTTCGGAAGGCTATCCTGAAAAGGTCCGCGAGCAAGGGGCCCGCGAGTTTCAAGCGTTTATTTCTGAAGTGGTCTTTGTCGTCAGGTTTTCGTTTGCCAAGTTTCAGTTCGATAGCCCGACAAGCCATCTCGCCCAGGAACAATGCTTTCTCTTCACGTTCTTCACTAGTCCGACTAATGTGAGGTAAGAAGTTTCGATCAAGAATGCCTTCCGCCTTTTGGCGTCGATACTCTTCCACCTGCCCATGCGCCACACGGTTTCCAATGTACATGATTGCTTCTTCAACTGTGCTGAATCCTTCAATCTTCTCAAAAGATGCTTCCAGATCATTTTGTATGGTCTTTTCGGGAGAGACGGCTTCTGCGATTTCTTTGTCTGATTCTAACCCGAGTGCACGCATCAGGACCACAAGGGGCACTTCAGTAGGGACCCCTGGCATTGAAACGTAGATGGCACCATCTGATTTTATTCTTAGCTCAATTCTCGCCCGGAAGCCAGAAGTGGTTGAAAATATCTTAGCTTGATAAACGGGGGTCGTACCGCGTGTGTCAATGTCAACGAGGATACGATTTGCGGCCAAATCTTCTAGAGCCACGATCACGCGTTCAGAACCGTTAACGATGAAGTAGCCGCCTGAGTCATCTGGATCTTCTCCATGTCCGATTAATTCTTCGGGGGATAGTTCGGACAGAACGCAATATTTGGACTTTAGCATCACGGGAAGATTACCTATCAAGACAAATTCGGTTTCCAGCTCTCGGTCATCAATTACTGGGGTCATCTCCAACGCCAACGGCGCAGCGTACGTCAAGTTGCGGAAACGTGCTTCGAGAGGGTAGATTGGATGGTTTGTGCCGTCAACCTCAGTGATGCAAGGTCCAGTGATTCTTGAATGAGGATCAACAACCCAAAGCCGACCAAGCTTGATTTTGTACGGATTCTCCGGAATCTCGATCTTAATCTCGCCGACACCATCTATGATTTCTTGGAGACCGCTGTCGATGAACTTGTTGTAGGAGTCAAGGTGTTGCCTAACCAGACCTTTCTCCCTGAAAAAGGATTTTTGGAGAGCCAGAAGGTCTTCTTGTGAAACCTCCAAATCTATGCATTTCCCCCGAGACTTCCATTTACCAATACGTGAGGCACTAAACGGTTTGGTAGGGTTTCTTCCAAATTTGGAGATTCCTCCAGCGGCCGGTGGTGGTCCGGTCCGAAAAACGGGCCTTTGCTATTTTCTTTAATCATGTTTTGGAGGTGCTATCAACGTAAACCACGTTGGATGTTAATAAACTTTCCTTAAGTGA
>CP070754.1:51486-59337 GCA_020348865.1 Candidatus Bathyarchaeota archaeon
CGGAGCAGACTTTATGGTGACGACATGTCCCTCGTGCCAAATATCCTTTGATGTACTGCAACCTAGCATAGCTAAACATTATGGAGAGAAATACGACCTTCCAGTCTTGTACTACCCTCAACTCTTGGGGTTAGCTATGAACATAGACTATAAAGAAGTGGGCTTGCACCTAAATCGTGTCTCAACTGAACCCATCCTACGCTTCATCAAAGAGAAACGAATTGAAGCCACCGCTTAGGCTGAACCATCAATATTCTAAATTATGCTCGAGAAGAAACGAACAGACAAACGAGTTAATGTTCTTGTGTAGAATCCAGAAGGTCATTTGTTGAATTGTTCTGGGAAAAAGGAGTTCCCGCGTTATAACGCGAATTAGCGATATCCCGCTTTCTTCATGATCTTTCTCAATGAAAGATATGCTGGGGATTCAGAAGACAGCTCAAGCAGGGATTTCCCAGACATTGAGAACTCTTCAACATCTTTGTCGTAAGCAATCCTACCTAAAAATTCTAGTTGGATTCTCTTCTTGACTTCAGCGTCTAGGGCTTCTGGGAATCGATAGCCTCCAACAACATAGAAGTTCTGAAAGTCTATCCCTATCTCTTCTGCGATTTTGAATGCTCTCTCCACGTGGACAAAGGATTTGTTGGACGGATCTATTATGTCAAATATATCGTCCACCTTAGCAGCGATTCTTCTATTGAGATGCTCAAGTCCGGCAGGCGAATCGATAAGAACATAACGATACGTCTTTGCTAGGCTCTCCAAGGCCTTCTTCAATGCAGCGTCTGGAAGGCAATAGCAGCCTTCCATGAACTTGGTTCCTACAGCAATCAGGTCAAAGGAAGCTCCTTCGTGTAGCCCTTTCTCCCAAATCTTGCTTTCCATCCTTTCTGAAGGAGGTATACCTACAGTTGTCCCTCCTTCCTTCTTGAAAGTCGTGGTCAACAATTCAGATATTGTCTTCTTTCCCTCTTCTTTAAGATCTACTCCAACTATTTCCGCTAGGTTTTGGTCTGGATCTACATCGACAAGAAGCAGAGGCGTGTCACCAGCTTCGATGAAATACTTCGTCATAAGCCCGACAAAGCTTGTTTTGCCGCTGCCTCCTCTACCCATAACTACAATTTTCTTCATGTGTTGACCCTTCCAACAATCATCAGCTTCCTATTTATATTTCCCACGTTCTCCTGTCATAATGTTAAATAACAGGGGATTAGAGCCTAACATCTGAGCTGAATCTGACAAATAGTGAGGCTACGGATTTGCAGGAGACGAAGGACCTCGTAAAGATCTTCTTTGACCCAATGAACAAAGAGGTCACAGTTAAGCGAGGTTCTGTACTGCTCAACGCGATGAGAGATGCCGGCATACAAATTGAAAGCATTTGTGGCGGAAAGGGCGAATGTGGAAAATGCAAAGTGCTCCTCGTCAAGGGGGAAGCCTCCTACTCATCGAGTAAACATGAAAACTTCCTTTCTAAGGAGGAAATATCCGAGGGCAATCGTCTGGCCTGTCAGATTCGCGTCCTCACCGACAGCGAATTTGCGGTACCTGTGGAAAGCCTGGTGGCCAACCCCAAAATACTTGTCGGCACGAAGATGAGTATTGAAAGACTTGATCCTGCATCGAAGAAATACCTTGTACTTCCATCATCTACTCGAGATGACAAACCCCGACTGATTAGACTCGAAGGCTATTCTGGTCCAACACCAGAAGTGAGCGACGAAATCTTCAACAGACTTTTCTCAATGGAACCTGAACAGGCGATAACTGCAACCTTGAGCAGGACAAACACCCCACCAGAAATCATCAACATCGAGCCAAACGATAGAACCAATTCAAACTATGGTCTCGCCATTGACGTTGGAACAACCACAATCGTAGCACTCCTTGCCGACTTGACAAACGGACAGGTTCTAGGTCAAGCCTCGACATTGAATAGGCAGGTAACATATGGAGAAACGCTTCTCACAAGGATTGCTTTTTCGCGCAAAACAAAAGATGGATTGCAGAGACTTCAACAGGCAGCCGTCCAAAGCATAAATGACCTTCTGGAAAAGCTTGCCTTAAACGCCGGGATCAAGAATGAAGAAATAACAAGTGTTTCCGCCGGGGGAAACACTGTGATGAACCATCTTTTAGCGGGTTCAGATGTTGACTATCTTTGGTTTGTGGATGCAAATGACAAGGTTTCTAGACACCCCATCATCAGAAAAGCTAAGGACATTGGGCTCCACGCTAACTCGGAGGCTTATGTCTATTGTCTTCCCAATGTGAGTCGATTCTTGGGAGGAGACGCCACTGGTGATGTAATCGCCTCTGGAATGCACGGTTCTGACGAGACGTCTCTTCTTGTTGACATGGGAACAAACGGGGAGATCATTCTCGGCAACAAGAATTGGTTGGTATCGTGTTCGGTTGCATCAGGGCCTGCCTTCGAAGGCGCGGGCGTCAGATTTGGGATGCGAGGGATGCGGGGTGGAATAGAACATGTGAGAATCAACCGTGAATCCTTCAAAGCAGAGTACTCTGTCATCGGGAACGTGCTTCCGAAAGGCATCTGTGGTTCAGGGATTATAGACGCTGCGGCCGAGATGTTCTCCGTTGGAGTTCTGGATTTCCGGGGAAAAATCGTTGAAGGCAGAACACCGCTTGTCAGAAAAGGAAGAGATGGACTAGAGTATGTTCTGGTTCCAGAGGAGAAGACGGCGGTTAGCCGAGACATAGTGATAACGCAACGTGACATGGATTACATCATGGATTCGAAGGGAGCCACCTGCGGCGGAATAATGGTGTTGATGAAGAAATTCAAACTCTCCATCTACGATGTCAAGAATCTCTATCTTGCAGGAGCTTTCGGCGCATACACTAATCTGGGAAATGCTACAAAACTTGGGATATTCCCTGAATTTCCAAACGCTAAGGTACATCCAATTGGAAACGGTTCGCTTTCAGGCGCATACAAAACATTGTTGTCGATGACAAAACGAGATGAAGCAAAAGCTGTAGCGCTGAATATGCTGTACATCGACCTTCTCGTAGACGTCATGTTCGCAGAAACATATTCCGACTCAATCTATATCCCAGGACCCAAAGAACTCTTCCCAAGCTCAGCTTAAGGTACAGGTCCGCCTCCTCAAAGACACAACATCCAGAAAGAATCCGCCTCTTCTAGCTGCTTCTATTTTTCTTTCGGAGGCCACGCTTCGTCCAAGAATTTCGCTATCCCTGATGAATCCATCGGACCTACCATAACTCGCCAACCTGGCAGGCCAACACTCTTTAGCTCGTCCTCTATCTCCCCACTCAACCGCGCAGCTCTACCAGGTATGATCAAATGCTTATGTTTAACCTTCTCTGCTGCTCCAGAATTTTTCACAGTCTCTGCAATCAATTCTGCCGTTAGATACCTTCCGGCCACAGCGCTTTCAACGCTGAGACCTTCCGTATCAGCTACTGCCAGGTAGTAATCCCCGCCGAACTTCTTTAGGTCAGATTCAACGGTGAAGTACGTTAAAGAGTAATTGGTGGTCAGCATCAAAGGAGACATCTCGTTTGGCTTCCCAAACGTGAATAGTCCAGAGTCAACTGCGACCGGTTTCCTAGGATCCGTGTAAATGTTGAACCTCCATATGATGGTTGGTAACTGAACCCATCCATCCAAGCTGTGCATCACTATTATGTCAGCATATCTGGACATGAGGATGCATGTAGCATACGCTTCCTTCCACGCCACTTCTTCCTTCGAATCTATCTTGCCTAACCAAGCTGTGATGGGCGTTCCAATAAGTGGAAAACCAAATAGATAATCCCCGCCTTTGACCGCATTTCTTCTGACCATAGTGAAATTGCTGACAGTATCCGATAATCCTTCATCAACGAACGTTCCTGGGTCAAGCACCAAATCTTCAACCCCATACTCAGTCAAAGTCTTCGCCAGCGACTTCAGAAGATTAAGGTCGTTTGGGGCGAAGACGCTCAGTGGGCAGTTGTACATCAACGCTAGCTCAGCCATGTTATTCCAGTTGTCTTTGGTTGCTGCGTAGAGTAGTGGCCTTCTATCTTGAACGGCGACGAGTCCAGCCTCCATAACATTCGGATCTAACGCACAGAGAATCAACGGCAGTTTGGTGGCTTTGGCAACGTTCTCTACAGCTGACTTGAAGGTTGTGGGGTCATTTGACGTCGACCTGATCGCTATCATATCAAGACTAAGGTTCCTTCCAATGTAGTTGTAAGAGAAATCCTCGATCTTCTTCACCCTATCTAGGAGAGCTTCTTCTCCTTCGAATCTGGGTTTTAGTGGCAACTCGTCAGTTACGTCAAGAGCTATCGCCGCTGGATTGTGATAGGTGAACTCGTGGCGGTACATGACCAGTTTGCCGCCTATTTTGATCGAGTGGTCTCCTGAGCCCAAGGTTATCTCTTTAATCACTGGTGCCAGCATCTCTTGGAGTTTCTCATAGGCTTTTTCATGCTCTTTCTTCAGAATCGGAGGACAGTCTTCCAGAGACACTTCTCTGTTGACCAGTTTTGCCGCAAAGGCCATGCAATTCGGTTCTCCGCACTCCTTGCAGTTCGTTCTAGGAAGTGTTCTGTATACGTCGATGGGGCTGAGTTTTGTTGCAGCTTTCCTGATTTCCCTCTCAGTCACCTTCATCTTCTCCTTTGATTCTTGCGTTAACCCAGTTGGCTATCTTGTCGGGTTTGGCTTTGCCCTTCTTCATCAATTGTTTTGTGACTTTTCTCATAGTTGCAATCGCATCTGGATGCATCATCATGAACACGTCGACTCCAGCCAGGAGTAAGGCAAGTGCAGTCGTCGCCTCCCATAATGGACCTCTGAGTCTTCTTGGCTCCCATTCCGGACCAAGTTTTAGCCAAGTCTCTCTTGCAGCCCAAGCATTTGTGGTTCCTGCCAGGGTTGGGTGTTGAAGTTCCGAGTCTCCCATCAGAGCTGCCATTCTAGCTCGTTCATGAATGGTGAATGAATATTCTAGTCCATAGCCCAGAGCTGCTGTTGTCAAGTCCATTACAACTCGGTCTTCAGGCATGTAGTCGTAGAGTTTTCTGTTCAGTTCTCTAGCCCTGTTCAAGTCTAAGGCTGTAAACGCTAGCACCAAATGCCCGTGTTTTGCAGCTGCTTTTGCCAAGCCTTCTAGGGTGCCAGCTTCGCTCATGTCCAAAGTGAGAGAGCTGAGTAACACTCTTTCGCCTTCCGCCACCTCAGCAACTTTCGTGAAAACTTTGGCGTCTTTCTTTGGATCCCCGCAGCCTCCAATGATGAGGGGGACATCTACTGCCTGTAGCACTTCCTCTACAGTCTTTGCAGCTTTTGCTGGGGGCGTGTCTTTGATAAGAGGGTCCGTACTCAGCAGGTGTATTGTAACTACGTCGGCTCCCCATTTATCGACTGCCAACTTGGCCCATGCAGCTGGGTCTCCCCAAAGCTCTTTGACATGCATTCGGATGGCTTTTGGAAGCTTCACCTGCATATCAAAAACGTCTACCGTGATTACAGGCGGGTGTGGAGGGGTCTTTTCAAACAGGTAAAAAGCTGGGGTGGTTGCACCTCCGATTATGACTGGCTTGCCGCGGCTGCCTCCTTCACCCTTGGTTGCTCCAAGCGTTACTTCTCGAACTTGTCCAGGATATTCTTGGACGAAAGGAGTGAAGGGTGCTTCCAGAATTGTAGTAGGTTTCACCTTTGGGGGCGCAAGCGCTGCGGGGGGTATTGCGATTCTTGGTGCAGCGATAGTTGCAGCTGACTGTAAGATGAGTTCTCCAATATTCAGTTCGACGTCTTCAAGTTCAATATCTCTTTCGCTCTCTATGCCTAGAATATCCAGCAGTCCAGCGAGTTCAGTTGGCGCTGTTTTTTCTTTCTCTCTTTTTTTTCCCAATAGGGTCACTTCTTCACTCTTCGGATAATGACCTTCCTAGCGTAGATTTTCGCGTCTTTGAGGATTATCTCGAACCCTCCAGCTGTGATTGGCACTCCAGAAATCGGAATCTCTAGTGGTTGCGCCAAAGCTTCCACTTCCTCGGCTTCTGGAGCGGCTTCGACAGGCAATGTTTTCCATCTCTCGACAACTGGGTGTTCCGTCTTCTTAAGGAAAGCTTTCAATTCATCAATGGTCTTGGCTTCGTTTTCTGTGGCTATTTTGTCAACCATTTCTTTTGGTATGAAGTCTTTGACGCGTTCCTTGACGGTGGCTGGCATCCAGACTATACGGTTCCAGCCTCCATCAACCTGAAGAAGCTTCGGTGACCGCATATATTCGATGGATAATCCGTGGAATCCTTCTACTTGTCTCCCTCCAGCTGTTGAATCGGCTAGAGTGGAGAAAGGAAGACCGTTGACCGTTGCCTCTTTGAAGCCTCGATGAACGATTCCCATTCCGTCCACTTCAGGTATGTAAAAGGCTACGGCCTCAAAGCAGCCACAGGACGTGTGTGGGTTCTCGAAG
Organism: Candidatus Bathyarchaeota archaeon; assembly: GCA_020348865.1. GTDB lineage: Archaea > Thermoproteota > Bathyarchaeia > Bathyarchaeales > Bathyarchaeaceae > SOJZ01. The sequence goes on from CP070754.1 coordinate 57,960, forward strand.
GCTGTGTATAGCGCCACTCGGTTTATCTCTCCCATAGTCTTCTCTTTCATGACCGCGTTGACTCCCTTGTATTCGCCTTTGAAGGGGTCAAGGCATTCGCCTTTCTCGATTGCGAAGACTGGACCCTTTGGATCTACTCGGGCTGAGGCTCTACCATCGAACCAGCTGATGGATCCGCAGTTGGAGTATCTTTGGGGTGTAATTATGCAGCAGTGAGTTGGGGCGAAGGATTGGCAAAGGGTGCATCCGTAGAAGGCGTCTGCTTCCTCATCTTTCATTCCTCGGGCTTTGGCGTCGCGAGCCTCATAGATTTTCATGGCTTCGCCGTGCATTTTCTTGACTTCTTCGGGTTTGGTAATGAACGTGATTTGTATCTTCTCGATGAATGAGAGTTCGCTTCTGAAAAGCTTCTGCAGAACTTTTCCCATAAAATGGAATGAGTTGAAGCCCTTTTTGAAGGATTTCTTGCTTAATCGAAGCCAAATGTCGTAGCGTTGGTTTAGGTGCATGACACCTTCGATGAAGTTGCAGTATTCATGGATTCGTCGTTCAATAACGCCCTCAAGCTCCTTTTCAACATCTTTCCACGCGACTTCTATGTATATGCCAAATGGATTTGTACTTCCCTCTTTCATGTCTTTGATGTCTGGTCCAACAACAGTTATTTTTCCGTCTTCTATTTCGTCCAATCCCTTGACTTTCACGAGTTCAAACTTTGCATCTGTGCGTTCTCCTCCAAGCTCTACCTGCATGTCTTTGAACCTGATTCTCTCTCCTTCGTAAACCACTCCGACGTCTACTGGTATATCTTCAAACATGGACATTGCTTACTTCCCTCCTAACTTGCTCACTATTATTTTGAAACTTTCATTCCAATCCTTGATTGAAAGGTTTGGAAATGACCATGATGCATGGGGATTATAGAACCTGTTGAGGCTTATGGTTTTCAGATTCCTAGAAAAATGTTTCAATCCAGCCAATATCACAAAATCCATGTAGTATGGAAGTCCCATGAACATCGCGAGATCATATGGCCCCGCGTCATCGAAGCCTTTCCATTCATTATCTTTAAGTCTGTTGCCGATGTCCATTGCTGGCATCCAAGAGGTGGGTTGAAAACCTCTCTTTTTGAATTCGCTTGTCATGTGTGCAGTAGCAACCACTGGGATTTTTGCCCTCTTGCTCATGCGAATAGCGTAGTCAATCATTTTTACATCGTCTGAATAATCCTCAGCGGCTTGATGTCCAACGACGAGGATAGGACGTTTCGCTCTCTTCACCATTGCGACAACTACTTCTGGCTTCAAGATGAGGAGTGCCTTCTTTGGGCCTGCAATCTCAGCTTTCTGCCACGGTTCTGCCTTTGCACTCATACTAG
>CP070754.1:59437-64572 GCA_020348865.1 Candidatus Bathyarchaeota archaeon
GGGAAGGCAAGGTGAAAGTCTTTGTTTTCAATCATCCTCCATGCAAAAGAAGATTGCCTGAACTCGTCCCTCATCTCATAAGGACACGCATTGTGAGAAGAGGTAGAGTTGGCATGGCCTATTCACTTCTCGGACTGGCTGGAAACATAATTAGCAGCATAGCTAGCACGCTGGAAGAAAACCCAACGCTGAACTTATGTGACAAAATCTATTGCCTGTGGTGTCGTGAGGCGGAGAGAAAACTAGATATTTATGAGAAAATCAAGAGTCCGAAGTACTTCCAGAAGAGCCCTCCTCTCATGAAATTCACAGCATTTATCAACAATTTTCGCTTGAAGAAGTACAAGTCTTTGTCATTTCAGTAGCAAAGAGAACTGTGTGAATAACCCAGGGTTAGTGGGAAAGCAAATAATCCCAGTAGTGTGCGAACCTCCTCCACAACCTTTGTTCTCAGAGAGGGCTCAGGCAAATGCTTGTGCAGTTTTTTGGTTTACACAATGAAGCAACACTCAGAGAGGCGCTTGCTATGTGCATACGCTCAGTGAGGTGAACAGGAATTGATTAAGAAACTTGGGGGGATCTCTAGAGTCTTACCCTCAACACTAAAGGCACCCTTCATAGTAAGGGAAATGATACAAAGTCCGCGTCTTAAACCTATTGAACTACGAGAACTCCAAAACAAGAAACTGTCTGCAATTATCAAGCACAGTTACGATCACGTTCCCTACTATCACTCTCTTTTCAAGAGAGCAAAAATAAGGCCAGATGATATCCGGACAATCGAAGATTTGAACAAGATACCTACAACTGAAAAGAATGACCTTAGGCACCTGCCACTAGAAAAAGTCGTTGCCGGAAACATCGATGTCACCAGATGCTACAGACACACGACATCTGGAACAACCGGGATTCCACTCTTCATCTATTGGACAGTGGATGCGAAACTGGTCTGCGATCTGCAACATTTACGTTGGAAATCGGAGTGTGGAGTCCGACCAGTTGATAGAGAGGTGTCGATTGGAGTGGATTACCTTCTTGATCCACTCAAGAGACTAATGGGATTCGCAAATGGAATTCATCCGTCCGACGATTTGCACGCGCAGATCAAGCAAATTCAAAGATTCAAACCAAAGGTTCTACTTGCATATCCATCCTGTCTGAAGATTTTGGCAAAAGAAATCAAAGAAAGAAAGGTTCAGGGCATTGATGTGAAAATCCTCTTCACCTCTGGAGAGATGCTGGACAACTACACGCGTGAATTGCTCAGGGAAGTATTTGACGCCGACGTATTTGACGGCTACGGCATAATGGAAGTAGGCGGGATTTGTTGCGAATGCGTAGAACATACTGGATATCACATCTGGGCTGAATCGGTCATCGTCCAGATCGCAAGAGGCGGCGAAAGCGTATCGACTGGAGAAGAAGGGGAAATAGTGGTGACGGATCTCGCAAATTACGCGATGCCCTTCATTCGATACAAGTTAGATGATTCAGGTGTGCTGATTGAAGACAAATCCTCATGCGGCAGTTCTCTACCACTGATGAAAGTAACCAGTGGACGCAACCCCAATGTAACCTTGTTGCAAGGCAATGTGTTGATTCCATCAGTTAACCTCGTTGATTTTCTGAATCCAATCCCTGGAATAAAGCAGTTTCAAGTCGTGCAAGAAGAGATTGATCATTTCAGAATCAAAATCGTGAAGAACCGTAGATTTGGCAATTCAACGGTCAAGGAAATCAAACAGGGCTTGCTTGCCATCATCCGACGCAGAATCAATCAGAAAGACCTGACCATGAAAATTGATGTGTTGACCGTCGATCACATTCCAAGAGCGAAATCAGGAAAATTCGACTACTTCATCACCAAAATCATTCCATCTCCTATGTGAGAGAATGGTCGTATTCATCCCGGAAGAGGCCGAACGTGTTTGGGGAATTGAGACGAGCATACGTAATCTGAGAATTCAGAAAGCTTCTCTGTCTGACGTTGGCGAGATGGTTAGGTGGGCTCTTGCCTATCATGCGAAAGAACCAGAAGTCCGGAAGACGTTGTCTAGCCCTTTGAAGTCATTGCACTTCACGCTATGGTTAGTATACAATTGGTTCAAATGCTATAACTTCAAGGCAGTCGTCTCTAACAGAATGGCAGGATACTTGCAGCTGAGACCGAAGGCTCACGACAGAGTCTCAATTCACATCTGGGACATAGTTGTGCATCCAAGGCTTAGAGGCAAAGGCATTGGAACAAGCTTGATGAAATTCGCCGAGAAAACTGCACAAAGCAAACATCAATACCTAACACTAGGCGTCATAGAAAGTAACGCTCCTGCTCGACGGCTTTATCGGAAGCTGGGCTACAGAAATCTACAAGGTTCTCCTACATGCTTCAAAATCACAGAGATTCCAGAAGATTTGAGAGTCTCAAGCAAAGTTGAGTTCAAGTTGATTTCAGGGGAAAAAGCCGTTTCGTGCAGAAACAGAATCCTCTTGGATGCTGTGGAATCAGTACTAGGTATTGATGAGCGTAAAACGTTTCAATCCGTCTACCTCTCCAGCAATCTGGACAGGAAGAGTGTGCAATTCAGGATAGTCGTATCCACCAAGGAAGCAGGGTATGTCTCCATCAAACAGAAGAGAAATGTGAAGTCAGTCTTTTTCGTACTGCACCCAAGCCTTTGGAACACTGACGTTGAAATAGATGTGACAAAATTGTTAATTGACCGTATCAGAGAGGGTTTAGTCGGTCCGATCAAAATATGCGTTGTGCAAGCATATGAGAAATCATTATCAGCTGTCTTGAGCAAAATCGAATGTAGAAGTGAAAGAGCAATTGGAAGATTAGGTTTGATCAAGAAATTGTCAGGAAATAGACTGAAGAGCACGTGAAAACAGGGATCAACATGAAGAATCCGCATTTACCTCTCCATATGCCCAGCAGAAGCAGTCTAGTCTTAGGTTTGAGATTCTCAATCATTGTCGTAGCGGCTTTGACAGTCCTATATCAGGACCTAGTTATATTGGCAAATGATGCTTTGCAAAGCGAATTCATGAGTCACATACTAGCTATACCCTTTCTCTTTGGCTACCTCATCTACCGCAAAAGAAAAATGATTAGAGCGTCCGTCCCCTCTGAACCTTCACCAAGGCTCATGAAAGCCTTTCTCAACAAAGAAATTATTGGAGCACTGCTATTTCTCACAGCTTTCTTCATCTATTCTTTCGGATCATACACATTTACACCACTCGGATTTCACATGTTCACCCTGCCAATTTTCGTAGCAGCCTGCACCCTGATTATGTTCAACACAAAGACTCTAAGGCAATTGGCATTTCCAATCCTATTCCTCTTCTTTTTGGTGCCACCTCCAATAGAAATTGTTTACACTCTGGGTTCGACGCTATCCGTGGTTAGCACGCTCGCCACAGTTGCCATACTAAACCTGTTCGGATTTGCAGCGGAGATCACGACGGTCTACGCGAACCCCATAATAACAATCACTCAGCCAAATGGCACACCATTATCCTTCACGGTCGATGTAGCTTGCTCGGGTATCTACTCACTCATAGGTTTCCTCATATTCGCAACCTTCATCGCATACATAGCTAGGACAAAAATGTGGAAGAAACCCTCAATCCTCCTAATCGGACTGCCAATGATCTACCTTCTCAACATCATTAGAATCACAATAATCGTTCTTCTAGGTTACTATTACGGTATGGAGCTTGCCATGAACGTATTCCACCTACTTGGAGGATGGACACTCATCTTCCTCGGCACCTTACTTTTGCTTGTAATCACCGAAAAAACTCTGAAAATCCAGTTATTCACAAAGCACACAACTGTTTCGTGCCCAGACTGCAACCCTGTTGCGGAGCGTGAACAAGATTTTTGTTCATCTTGCGGAAGACTACTCCAATACGCGAAACTGAAACTGGAAAAAATGGACCTCGCAAAAATAGCTGCGATATCCACAATCATTCTCCTCATCGTTTCAATACAAGCACCAGTCTTCGTCCTAACAAAGGGTCCAGCGGATATATTAACCCAGTTGGCGGCAGGCCAAGAACCAACAACGGATATGTTTCCGCAGATTGACGGCTACGAGCTCCGGTTTGTGGACAGGGACGAAGATTTCGAGAAAGTTGCGAGACAAGATGCCTCTTTGACGTATGCTTATGTTCCAGCAAATCAGTCCAGAAACGTTGTCTGGGTCACACTGGAAATAGCTTCAGCCAATGGAAAACTGCACCCCTGGGAAAAGTGCTTGATTACGTATCCACTCGGACTTGGTCAACAGGCTGCAATCTGGCAATTGGACTTGAGAGATGTTCAATTGATCGAAAACCCTCCTATAATTGCCCGCTACTTTGCTTTCCATTACAAAATGGTTGATTTGACTCAAGTGGTGCTATACTGGTATGAAACATCAACCTTCGTGACAAACTTCACATCACTCCAGAGACATGTTAAAATAAGCTTAATCGTGTTCCCCGGTCAAACAGAAAGCGCCCAAGAAGCGGAAGTTGAGCTTCTACCATTTGGAATTGCAGTAGCCAATCATTGGCAACCGTTGAAAACATGGGTACCAATAGCGCTCCTTATCTCTCAAAATGGATATACCCTAACAGCCTTTCCAACAGCCGCTCTGATACTCGCCCTTGTCTTCTACACCTTAACCCAAAGAAAAGAGAAGAAGACGAACACAAAAGCCTACAACAAACTCACTAAGCAGGACCGAAAAATAATGAGAGCCGTCAAAAAAACCCAGCGAGAGACAATCCCTACCTTTGGCAATATTGCAGCTACATACAAAGAACTCAACAGAGAAGCCATAGACGCCGAAACACTTCTCAGTAAATTGGAACAAGCCAGATCAATCGACCTAATAAAACAAGAAATCGCCAGCCACCAGGACGAACCAACCATGACATGGAAAATCCAAATGTGATTCGCAACAAGCAGGTCTATTTCGGACAAATGAACCAAGTCTCGCAGACTAATAGAAACACGATTCCAGAAATCGAGTGGATACTCTCTATAGAAAACACTCTTCGGTGTTTCTTATCGTTTTAAAAGGTCCAACGTATAATTGAACTGCAACGACAGTGGTGAGAATGCAGAAAAAAACCAGAAA
>CP070754.1:64672-74847 GCA_020348865.1 Candidatus Bathyarchaeota archaeon
GTTAACAGAATCTACTTCTACGATTTTCCCAGCCTTCCAAGATTGGTAAATAGCTGAAGCTCCCTCGGATTGAACTCCTACTACCTTTAATTTTGGGTTCAACGTTTTCGTGGCGATAGATATCCCGGATATGAGGCCGCCACCGCCTACAGGAACGATTATAGCGTTTAAATCTGGGACATCTTCGAGCAATTCTAAACCAACAGTTCCCTGTCCCGCGATCACAAAAGGGTCTTCAAAGGGATGCACAAACGTTGTTCCAGCTTCCTTTTGTATTTCAAGAGCCTTAGAGTACGCTTCATCATAGTCCTTTCCATATTTTACGATGTCAGCCCCATAACTTTCGAGGGCTTCAACTTTTTCCTTCACAGCGTTTTCGGGGACAACAACAACGGCTTTAGCTCCATAAATCTTGGCTGCGTAGGCCACGGCTAATCCATGATTTCCGGAGGATGCGGTAACCAACCCTCTCTCCAGTTCTGCTGGGGAGAGACTACATATCTTGTTGACGGCACCTCTTATCTTGAAGACTCCCACCGGCTGAAAACATTCAAGCTTTAAGTAAACTTCTGCGCCTGTCCTCTGACTGAAAACGTTAGACAGGTAGGTTGGAGTTTTGGCTACGAGGGTTCTTATTTTTCTATGAGCTTCAAGTATGCTTCGAAAACTTACAACCTCTTCCTTCATACGTTATGCCTTCAGTTGGCTAGAGGATACAGGGTAAAACAGCCTTCTCAAACGCTACGCTTATAGCTTATTCTATCGTCAAATAGTGGGCAAGATGCATGCATGTCACAAGGGCTAGTGATTCCTGTGCACACGGTCGATTAGGATTTGATCATTGTCAATATCATCTTGAATTTGCCAATGGCATTCAAGGCGTGTGGTTCATTAGCAGGCATCAAAATCATTTCACCATCCTTCAGACGAAAGGTTTTGCCAGAGATAACAATCTCTGCTTCACCATCGATGAGATGAACCAGGGCATCGTAGGGCGTTGTGTGCTCACTAAGTCCTTGTCCATCGTCAAAGGCGAACAAGGTCACCGTACCCGTTTCTTTTTCAACGATTGTCCGACTAACTACAGCTCCATCTTGGTAGTCCACCAAGTCGACCAGACGAAGTGTGTGTGCTACAAGTCTTCTATCTATGTCTTGCCTCTCAACGTGTTCCATTCATACCATCAATTGTGCATCAGGTGTTGTCATCATATATCAATTGTGAAGACTATGCCGTGTCAATAAGTGGCTAGTGTACCTTTTTTTCTGGCTGCCTTCTCCATCTTCGTGTAGAGTGTTATCCCGATTGGAAGAAGAATTATCGTCTGCAAGACGAGTATTCCTAACCCAAACAACATATCTTGGTCCAAGAAGTTGCTTCCCAGCAGAAGCGCTTTTCGAGTGATATCGACACCATGAGTTACTGGTATGACCCAAGCAATTATCTTCCACCATAAAGGAAAATCCACTATTGGAAATGCAAGACCACAGAAAAGAACCATTATAGGCCACAAAATCTGACTTAACTCATTTTCTCTTTTTGCCCTGAAGCATATGCCTGCAAACACGAATCCGAAAGCCATCAAGGCGATCATGGTGAGGAGCACACCAACTACTGCAAGTGGAATGTTGGGTGGAGCGGTGGGGTGATAACCGAATAGAACTCCTCCGAACACGAGAAGAATGAAGAAAGTTATGATGCTGAATATCAAGTTGCCCATCATTTTTCCCAACAACCAAGCCAACCTGTTCGACGGTGTCACAAAGATTAGTTCAGCTGTGCCGTGCTCTTGTTCTCCTCTAATTGCGTGGCCTCCTCCGAAGACTGCCGAGAATATGAAACTGTTGAAGGCGAAGCCAATCGTTACGAAGCTAAGGTAATCAGACATGCCTGTGGTCTCAGCGAAGAAACCGGAAAAACCTGAACCGCCAGTCATGAATTCTCCAATTACCCAAGACGTGAGCACCCAGAATAGAGGAACAGAAATGTTGAAGGCCACAAGCCCTCTCAACGTGACGTATCTTACCACCATTTTCAAAGAAGACGTTAGAGACGCCCAAAACACACGAGCCACGAAACGTAGTTCCATAACAAACCACCTAAAACATGTACAGCGTTCCATTCTTCTTTGCCCGTCGCTCTACGGCTTTTATGGTGAAATGTGCCAGAACAAGAAATGTCCCTGTCATAGCGTAGAGCGCTACTATATTGAGCCAGATGGTGTTTATGTCCCCTCCAGAAAGGATAGAATCTCTCAACGTCAAAATGCCATAGGTTACGGGTATGACAAAAGAGACGAACTGAAGCGTTTGAGGAAGAACACTGACCGGGAAAGCCACCCCTGAAAAGAAGCGAATAGGTGCCTGCAACCCTGAAGCCAGCTGATCTGCTGCTCTGGTCAAAACGAAGAAGCCCCCAAAGAACACTCCAACAGCCAACAAAGCTACCATGGTGGACACTAAACACAACACGACGGTTGGCCAACTAGCTATGCTCGGTTGCACACCAAACATCGTCCAGCTGATACCGAATATGCAAACTATCCACCAAGAAGCTTCCACCAAAGAGGACATTCCAGAAGCAAGGAGAACCGTCATCTTATTCGTAGGCGTGAGGAAGAGAACCTCTATTGTTCCCATCCACCTCTCACTCTGAATCGACACACCTGTTCCCCAGAGAAGCCGATTATAGAGCAGATAGACTATCGTTCCAACGATTATCGTTCCAGCTAAAGGAGGAAACCCAGATTGCTCAAGAGTTTCTGAGATCTCTCCCAGCGGACCAAAGAGCCCCCATTGAAGGATATTCAACGCCAACAGTGGAATCGGCCAGATCACTGTCGAGATTACCCAAGCCTTGTACGCCGTGAAAAGCTTCATGTTGCGCATAAATATCGCCTTGAAAGTGCGCCACTCTCTGATTATGCTCAATCTCTCAACTTCCTCCCCGTCATAGATACGAACACATCTTCAAGCGTCGGCTTCGCCTGTTCAAGCGTCATGATCCTTGCACCGTTCCTTATCAGAAACTCAGTTGCCACAGGCATCACCTCTTCCGCGTTGTCACAATGAATCTTTATGGTTGCCCCGCCAACTGTTGGATCGGTAAAAACTGTGACTGCTTTTTTGACGCCATCTATAGTCTGTAATCTCTTTTCATCAGCTTGCCGAAGATTTGACACAGTCAAACTTATTATGTCGGTTCTCCGAATCTTTTTCTTCAGTTTTCCCGGTGTATCTAAAGCGATTATTTTCCCGTGATCGATGATTGCAATTCTGTCGCAGAGCTGGTCAGCCTCCTCCATGTAATGGGTCGTGTGCAAGATTGTTTTGTTCTGTTCTCCTTGGAGTTTATCCTTTACGAAATCTCGAATCACTCTCGCAGAACCAGGGTCAAGACCTAGCGTAGGCTCGTCCATCAGCAGGATTGGGGGATCGTTTATGAGACCTCTTATCACGTGCAGTCTTTGTTTCATTCCCCTCGAATATTTTTCTACATGGTCGTCGGCTCGTTTCTCTAACTCTACGAGTGGTAGTAACTCGTCTATGCGTTTCTTTGCTATGTTGCCTGGAATGTTATAGAGTTGGGAGAAGAACCATAGGTTTTCTCTGCCTGTTAGCCGCCAGTAGAGACCTCTTTCGCCGCCTGTCACAACTCCAATCGATCGTTGCACTTCACGAGGATGTTTAGTCACGTCGTACCCGTTGACAGTTGCTGTCCCTTCATCTGGAATCAACAAGGTGCAGAGAAGTTTGATGGTTGTTGTTTTGCCGGCTCCGTTGGGTCCGAGAAGACCGAATAGCTCTCCTTCCTCTATTTTCAGGTTTATGTGGTCGACTGCTCGGATTTCTTCCTTTTTCGGTCTGACTCTGCGAAGAAAGTGTTTTAGACCCTTGCCTTCCGTTTCTGCTTTTTTCTCAAATATTTTTGTCAAGTTCTCTGCTTCTATTGAATAAACTGGCAAGGCAAGCGCTCCGATTCGTATGATTCCGTAGTTACGCGTGTATGTAAACCTATTTGCGGTTCTTGACGAGAGAATTCAGGAAATTCTTAAACTTCTTATGGATTTGTTGTTGTTTGGCGAATTTCTCATCTGACATCGAAAGAGTTTCAGCAAAATCCTGGACTGTCTGTTTTGTAAGAAAGTCCACTTCGTCTAATTCAGAGATTTTGTCCTCAAACTTTTTGGAACTCTTGCCTTCTTCAAATTCAGCTCGGATATCAACCAATTGAGAAATCTTGTTCTCATCGAATTCGATCTTGAAACCAAGCTTCTTCAGAGCATTCAGAACAGTTGTAATTTGTTCCTTGGCCACTTTTGCGCCGCGGGGAGTTTTTCCAACAGTGCAAAAGAAAGTCTCAGCGGTTGCCTGGTAATAGCTTACGATGAGGTGATCAATCCGTTCTTCCCTGACAACCTCCACCATTCCTGCCTTCAGAAGCTTTTTTATGTGGTGGTAGACTGCTTGAGGAGTGATATTTAGGTCCGCGGCTATCTGACTTACGCTCATCTCTTTGGCTCTAAGCAGAAACACCGTTTTTCTCCTAGTTTCATCGGCTAATAGCTTGAACGCTTCAGGATCTTCGATTGTCTTTATCGGCTTCATATCGCATTACCAGATAAACTAATGGTTTAAATGAGTATAAAACTGTTTCTGTACAAAAACGGAACCTTTATAGGCGACAACTCTTTTATTATTAAAACAGTAGTTTGTATAGTAAAGAGGTGTTTGATATGACACGTGAATGTCAGAGAGAAACTGAACTCAGCTGTGCAGATTGCAGAAGTAGAGCAAAACGCAACACTCGTGGGAAGACTTTTCGTGCCGGTTTGCTTCGATTGTTGGGAATGAATAGAGGTTTTGAAGAATCTTTTAGCGTTCAAGAAAAGATCAGTAACGCCGGATTCCCGGCAAACAGTTACTTGAGTTATGGCAAGGAAAGCGAGAATGCTCTATTGGAAGCAGAACGCAAGAGAGCCAAGGCACAAGAGTGGCAGAGACGACGCTTCATTTGCTGAGAATACGAAATCATGGAACACCCAACTTCCCTTTTTTCTTAAGCTAGTCCCAAGTTGGTCCGGTCTTTTCGATTAAGCCCTCTCCACTTTATCTTGAGATTCAAAGTATGCATGCGGTGTGATGCGTGAAGTCGTCATCTCTATATATCTCTCTTGATTCTCTTGGGAGGGTGTGTCTTCAATGACCCCGACTGTTGCGGTGGTTGATAATGATTCTTTCGTCAGGGCGATTGACCTCATAGGTGGTATTGATGATTTGAATACACCTAAGAGAGAAGTTGTCGTTAAGGTTGGAATTTTCAATGTTGATACTGGGATTTGTACGACGGTGAATACGCTCAACGCGATTGTTTGTGCGTTTGACAAGTCAAAGGAGATTCGTGTAGTAGAATCTGACAGCTTTGCGGGACCTGGGTTGAAACGATTGGAGATTTGGAAAGACTGCTATAATGACCGGGTTTTTCCGTTCAATCTGTCGGATGATGCGGATACACGCGCAGTCGAAGTCGCTGGAGAGCGAGTGCCGTTATCTCATATTCTCTTTGAGCCTAACACGTTCATCAGCACTCATGTGCCGAGAAGATACGAGGATGCTGGAGATGAGGATCTTATGAACATGGGTTTTGTGATCAAAAATCTATTGGGTTTGATTCCGGATAAGAAGAAGCTCAGATTCCACAAGCAGTTGCCCACTGCTCTGTTAGATATGTACGAGGCCGTTGGAGGCATAGATCTAGCAGTTTTGGATGGAACCAATGTTTTCTTGGGACGGAAGAAGAAGAGGACAACTGTTTCTCCAAAATTGCTTTTGGTTGGTAGGGATGCTTTTGCAGTCGAAGCGGTTGGGGCACACTTGGTTGGGTTTGACCCAACGGAGATGCCCGTATTGCAAGAAGCCAGGAATCGAGGATTGGGTGAGATTAACATTAATAAGATTAATATCGTTGGAGATGTTGAAACTCCAAAAAACATGATTATTGAGGCATTCAGAGGATTGTTCCCTGAGACGGCACATGGGGAGTGAACGCGCGTGCAGATGTTACGCATTCACAATTTTGGTGGCTTTCGGAAGACTAACAATGTTATGAAGAACGTTGAATCCGACGAATCTAATGCCTACATTGTTATGATTTTCGCTTACTCACAATCTTCTTGGCTGGGGATTTTGGATTCACAGGGAACCCTTGTTTGGCACAGTCCGCAGCCATAGCTCTTGAGACTGTAATTGCGTTTCACGAACTCTCCAACCACGTTGTGAACGTAATTCCTACACTTGATTTTGTCATGGCCCACTTTGCTGATTGCTCCTGCAGGGCATCGGCGAATACACATCCCACATGTGCCTTCTGAAAAGTGCAAGCAATAAGCGTGATAGTTACTGTAAGGCCTTAATGTGGGTTGAATATTGATGGTCGCCACGACTGATCCGCAGCGCATAGCCTTACCCTTAGAAGTGATTAACCCATCACACAGACCGAAAGTCCCAAGACCAGACGCGTAAGCTACATGTCGTTCGGACCAAGTTGATGCAAATCCGTAGTGCTCAGACTCCTTCTGCTTCCACGATGGAGAAAGCATTGGAGCAACCGCCTTGACTCCCTTCTCCCGCAAGGCTGACACAACATATCTTCGGAGTTTGTTGTTAACTTCTTCACCTTGTACTCGCGTTCTCGCCCATCGTTCTGAAGGGTATTTGATCTGCCTTCTGTTGTCTGCCTTTGTCGCTTCTGTCTGGGGCAAGATCCAGCTTATGACGGCAAGCTGATCGGCTGTGGCTTTCGTTGAAAGAAAGGTCTTCATGAAAATCTCGAGTGGAGTCCAGTAGAAATCCCCAATGTCCGATTTATAGAACTGGTAGAGCGGATCATCCCCTGCTGAAAACCCTATTAATGGTTCTGCCCATGCTTTCTCGCCTGTTTCATATCCCAGCGAGTTTTCCGGGGATTCGTTGATGAAACTCTTGATTATTCCTTCAATCCAACGTGAAAGGTCGCTAGTCAAACCATCTGATTTCATAGTTACACGTCATCCTCGAATATTCTCTAGCGTTGTCCACTAAAAGATATTGCACCTCGAACAGCACGCGCATTTTTTGACAACTTCGCAACTTTTCAGTACATCGACAATCTAACCACTCGTAGTTTCTTCTCCAGCTAAGACATGCCCTCGTAAAATTCACCTCAAAGCTCCCATAGACGACGTGTTTTTTACACGAATGTTTGCTTCGGGCTTAAATAGCCTGACCTTTGAAATCTTGCGAGCAGTCAGAGCTGACTTTTCGAGTTTTCGCGCGAGTTTTGGAACACATTTTCATGTTTAAAAAGGCGATTAGTAAGAGTGTGCATGCATTTATATATGTTGCAGGCGAAGAAGATATTCTGGTTCATTATCGTTCCCTTCTTTGGCTATCTTGGTTACTATTCCCAGATAAGACCGTATTTTCTGGCACAACACGGGGAGTATGGGTGCGGTTTTGTAGACGGTCTTGTCTTCACTCTCTCCGCTCTGGTTATAGCTGTCTACTTGATGTCAAAAACCCCAAGAGAAGGAAACAGCCATGAATGAGTGCATTGCGCCTGTGAGGAAACACGTCGAGTTCTATTCAGCAAAGCCTTAGTGAAAACCTACATCTGCCATGAAGAATGCTGAAAGGAATACTTCAGACCCTTGAAAGGATACAGACTCAAGGTTCAGAACAAGTATTGAATCGAAGGATGGTTCAAATGACGCATGAATGCATGTAATCAATAGTCAACTGCGTTGGTATTGTACAAATGGTGAAATCTATGTCGGATGCGGTAATCAGCTGTGTTTATAAAAGGTTTCGATTATCTTAACGTAGAATCGTGAATGGACGATGGCTGAACAAGAACACGCGCTTGATGAAGAAGGATTTGTAAAGGATCCTGAGCTTTGGAGCCATGCATTAGCGGTAAAGATGGCCAAGGAACAGTTCAATATATCGATAACTGAGTTGCATAGGCGCGTAGTAGAATTTGTCAGAGAATACTACTTGAAATGGGGAGCTGTTCCGATGGTCAAGACCATAAGAACCCATTTGCAACTTAGCAATAGGCAACTAGATGAGATGTTTAAACGAGATACAAGCAGTTCACGCGGGGTAATATGCAAACTTGCTGGTCTGCCAAAGATGCTTTGCATTGCATCAGGATGCTGAAGATGAAATAGGATGACTGACGAAATCATCTTTCTGTATGGTTGGGGGCCTGAAGAGGAGGGGCGATTATCTTCACTTCTCTATCTAGTGGAAACGGCTTCAACTATGGAGATTAACGTTGCAATTTTCTATTTTACTGATGGAGCTGTTCTTGCTAGGAAGGGGACACATGCAAAGATCAGCGAAGAAACTGGGAGAAGATTTGAGACTATTCTGAAGAGGAAAACAGTGAAACTGTACGTTTGCGAACAGGCTGCAAGGAAACGTAACATAACCACGGAAAATTTAGAGAACGGCATAACAATCGTGGGGTATGCAACATTTCTAGATATGACTCTTTCAGCAAAGACCATCATAACTATCTAAGAGTTTTTATCTAGTTTATCGTCTCATTAATGAGGTTGTTCAAAATATGGTGATAATCAAAAACGTCAGAGAGATCAAAGAATATGATGTTAAAGAAGCCTATGGACAGGACGCAGAAGGAGTAACCATAAAGTGGATATCTGAGAAAAGAACCGGTGGAGAGAATTATCTGCACCACTTTGCTCTGCGATACTTTGTCATAAGACCAAGTGGATACTTGGCTCTACATAAGCATCCGTGGGAACAGGAGATAGCTGTCACAAGGGGGCGCCTTCAAGTTACAGGCTCAGATTATAATAGAACAATTGGAGTAGGCGACATAGCTTACTTCCCAGCAAACGAAGAACATGGCTTCAAAGCGATAGGCAACGAACCAAGCGAATTCTACTGCGTCATAGGATGTATGGGAAAAGGTGAAAACTGCATAGGAATATCAGAACCACAAGACGTCCACGCTTCGTCGCCCAAGTGAACCTCCACACTTCCCGTAAGTAGAGAAAATTCCAATTATCGCAAAACGCACGCAGCCATAAACATTACAGCTAACCACAAACTCCCTGTTGTCTGCTCTATCCTAAAACCAGCCTTCAGTTCCCGAAGACAACGACCCACTAAACACATACTTGCCATTCTCGCAAACTATGCCTACTTGAATCTGGAAGAGGATGCATGCAATAACAATTAATCTCTTGTCGACTAGTGGGTAGCTTTGATTATGATCTTGTCGACTAGAGAGTAATTTGCACGCATCTCTTTCTCGTCTCTTCTGTCCTAAGCGGTGTGAGGGTGTTTATAGTCTTGTATCGTAATACGAAATGTGTTACGCGTGTATTACGTAGGTATTTCGCGTATTACGGTTTGTGTTGCAGTTGTTTCACGTTGTGTTACCGTCCAGCACCCATTTTGGTTCTAACTTGGCTCCACTTGCATGCATGGATTGAGATTAGGTGTTGCAGCATTCCGGCAGCATTGCATGTGTTAAACGGAAAAAAAGGGGATGCTTAAGCGCTCAAATAAGGAAGGAAAGACTGTAGTGACTTAGGTCATGAACTTCACGTCGGCGCTGCCTTTGAAGGACGTTCCGCCCGCTGCAGGGGCTAGACTGAATGTGACGTTTAATGTGACCGAAACCGGTGGGGGACCTTGAGTTGATCCTTGGAAGATATCATTGGCAATATGTAACTTCACAGCAGACATGTCAAACCAGACCTCTAGAGCGTTGCTTCCGGGCATACCGAACACTGATGGCGCAACGACGCAGTTCAGCGAAATTGAAGATTGATCAATGTCGATTGCACTGAAGCTTGTTGGAAGAGTGATCTTACATTTCAGATACGACGGACCACCAGCAGAGGCGATTATCATGGTTGGAGCAAAGTCAATTGTTGCCGAGATGCCCGTATACACTTTCAACCTCAACGCATCTATGATATTGCCGGGTTCGCCAGATCCGTAGAAGTCGTAGAAGTACACCAGAAGCTGCAAATTGTTGATTCCTTCCTCGGTCAACAGTGTTTGGTCTAAGTCAGATGCATTACTACCTGGGGGTGTCCACCTTGGAGTCACCCAAGCTGGCGCTCCCGTTGCATACAATGATCCTAGCCAGACAAA
>CP070754.1:74947-85323 GCA_020348865.1 Candidatus Bathyarchaeota archaeon
GTCCAAGTCAAGGACTCCTAGTACGACTGCATGCAGGACAATCTCTTTGTCTTTGGATTCTTCTGGTGCTCCCTGAGCCATCTGCTCTAATTTCTTTGAGATGAAATCCTGATGGGAATCCAGCCGTTCTCTGATTGCATCTCTGATGAATTCTGCACGGCTCGAATAGTAGCCTGCTTCTATGAGCATGTCCATTCTAGCAATCTCTACTGGTGGAAGATTTGTCGTGAGTTTCTCCATTTTAGGTTCTTCAAACATTCAACCAGACATCCCAGAGATTCTCCATAACATCTCCTTGGATGTTATGGGGATGGCCCTATTTAAGTATTCCGCCTTTCCCATCTGATTCTTGGCAATCAAGATGTTGTTGGTACGAGACGGTAACAGATACGTAGGCATGCATGCATGCAAACGCGCTTAATCTTGGGTAAGGAGTGTCTCCAACAACTAAACTGAGGTTTTTGTACTCATATCTTCGCTTCAGCTAGGAATTCTTTGGCGTTTTTCACTGCGATTCGGTAGAAGCCGTAGGTTGTAATCGCTGCGGTGATTCCACTTATCACCAATGCTATGTGGAGGTAGAACTGCGGTAGGGGGACAGGAAATCCAATCATTGGGCCTGCGTAGGGAATGAGTGGGGCAAGGATCACACTGGTCAAGATTGTGCAAATGATAAAGTTGATGATGCTGTCTAATGGTCTAATCATTCGTGGTCTCGGTATTTCAACGAAGCTTGCGCCTTTGAATCCTGCTCGAAGCGAAACCGCGCTGAGAGAAACAATTAGGAAAATCGATTCGATTAGTGCGACAAAAACGATTCTTAGTAATGGACGAATAATGGCAATGCCGACGATGCTGCACGCCAGCGTTACTGCACACGAAAGGACGGTTACAAACCCATATTTACACTTGACCAGACTCTCCCCTATAACAGGCGACGAATGAAGGTGCCACACAGGGGGGCCTTCCTGCCCAATTATCATAGAGCCGATGGAAGTGGCCATCAAGGCTCCAGGTATTAGGAGAATGAGAGCAGAAAGGAGAGATGAGGTCTGGAAATAGGGGACTCGCATCAAAGACGTGTACATAATTACGATTATTATGGGGAACACGAAGAAGTACATCAGCTCCCGACGCCTCGTGAAGGCTTTGAAGTCTTTCCTCATGATTGCCGCCTCCAACGAAGAAAAACCAAGCTTGCTCCATATACTGGGTCTCGGCGCGTACGCACCAATCGAGATACTTATGGCCGGTGGTTCATAGAGTCCAAATCTACTGTTCAGCTTAGTTGCTACGGCGAAAAGGGCTGACAGAAAGGTCACAGACCCAAGGGAAAAGGTAACCGTTTCCACGATTTGACCGTTTACAAAGGAAAAAAGGGTTATTCCAAGCCATAAATATGGGATGAACCACACCGTCTTCTGTCCGCCTGCTAACGCTTCTATGATAGCAGGGAAGTTTGCTCCGGAGGTGAAGAAGAAATAGACTGTGTAGAAGGCGATGAAGAGAAGAATTGAGCTGAAAAATCTCACCCAAATCGCACCCTTCCCTGAAGTCTTGTAAACCGCTCCCGTGAGTCTCACCTGAAGGACCCTAAAGATTTCCGTGGTGGCGCTGGCCAGGAATGTAATAGCCAGCAGAGCAAGAATCGTCAAGGCCGCGAGGGGAGTCTCTCCAAGGAAAACGGAGACCATGGATATCGCTGAAACAATGAAGATCAACGCAGCTGACTGGACGCCGATAAGATTCGCCAAGATGGCTGCAAGTGTATGCTCTCCCCAAGTGATCGGTAGCCAATAAGGTGGTTGGATCGATGCCTTTATACCTGCACGTTGGAATTGGCGCATCGTGGTAAAGATTAGGCTGTATGTGAGAAACAAAGTTGGAGCCGATATGAAGAGGATCTTGACGTTCAGAAGAAGACCGACCTTCATTTCAGGATCCGGGACTCCGCTGTAAACCGTCCCGACGAGCAGTCCTAAGGCTATCCCAAGGAGGCAACTGCCACCATACATTACGTACCGGAGAGTCCTTCTCTCCCGGTATCTCCGGAGCCTTTGCCCCCGAATAAGTCGGCCTGATTTGATGTCGACCTTTATGAGCCTAAGGACGTTTCTCCACTTCATTTCATCAGCGCCTCGACCACGTCCTTGATGTCACTGGTTCCTGTGAGCGTAAGGAAGATCTCCTCAAGATTTGACCCTGGTAGTCTTGCCATCTCTCTCAGCTCCTCCATGTTGCCTATGGCGAGCAGTCTCCCCTCTGACATGATGGCGATTATGTCGCACATGGCTTGGGCGATCTCCAGTATGTGCGTTGACATGATGATGGTTACGCCCTTTGATGCCAGTTCACGGAGAAGATCCTTGATTATTCTGGCTGAACGAGGGTCAAGACCGCTTAAGGGTTCGTCTAGGAGGAGCAACTTGGGTCTGTGTACAAAGGCGGATATGAGCGCAATCTTCTGCTTCATGCCCATGGAATAGGCACTTATCATGTCGCCCTCCCTGCCCTCCAGCTCCAGGGCTTCTAGGTACTCGTTGATTCGCTTCCTTTTCTCTGCGGGGCTTACGCCGTAAAGGTCTGCTGTGAAGTCGAGGTACTCTATGCCCGTTAGAAATTCGTATAGTCGCGGAACCTCTGGCACGTATCCAGCTTGCGCCTTTATCTCAACAGAGTCTTCTTCGTTCTTTATGCCGAATACTTGTAAGGATCCTGAGTCAGGTTTGACTAACCCTAGAATCATCTTCAGCAAGGTGGACTTGCCGGAGCCGTTTGGACCCAGAAGACCGAAGATTTCACCCTTCTTCACGTCCAAATCAACGTAATCTACAGCCACGACGTCGGCAAACCGCTTGGCAACTCCCATCAGTTTCACTGTCAAATCGGAACCAGTAACCAAAGACGTAACCTCCATCCATTTAAGTAGAGTTATGGTCCCTTCTTAAGTGCGCGTACAATGATGGAAAAAAAGGGGAGAAGACTTGGCTCATATGTATGTTTCTATTCCTTCTCTATGAGCTCCTTCGTCTTGTTCACATAATAGTCGGAGCCCTTCTCTATGTCTTTGCGGAACTTCAGTTTGTCTATAAGCTTGCCCAGTAGGGAGTAGGGTAGTTCATATTCCAATATCAACGTCCACTTGGTACCTCCATCCGTGGGTTCAAACGTGTCCGTCATGAGCATCTTCTTCATCGCTATTTCTTCGGTACTCAATCGCTACCCTATCAGAACCTTATCGGAATCCTATCGCTACTATATCGCTACAATCCGTTGTCCAATCGCAGTGCACTCGATAGTCAATTGTTGCGCACCGCACGCGCAAATATCCCAAGAAGAAAAGCCTATAGGAAAAGCGTTCTAATAACAAAACTGAGGAATTTTGGAACCAATACAGATAATCGAAGCTTTAAATTCATTCAAATCTATTTATGAATTCAGAATCGCGCGCGCAATGCTATCCAGCTTAGCGAATGGATCCAGTTGAGTGGAATAGTCGGCAATGTGTGTGTGGGATCAAATTTTAACTTTTGGGTTTGGGTTTGGGATCAAATTTTAACCCTTCCTCCCTCCTTCCTATAATTGCATGCATGTTCCAGGATTTTAGTTTCGCTTCACAAGAGAAATGGATTCGGCTGGGCATGTGCTTACACAGAGGCCGCATCCGAAGCATCTGGATTCATTGTGTACTAGCTTGCCTTCTTCCAGATAGCGAGCTCTGAATTGACATCTCGTGACGCATGTGCCGCAGTTTGTGCATGTTTTAGGGTTGTTAACCGCAACATGATTGGATGTTACAACTGCGTTGGGTATGCCAAATCTCACGAGTCCGCTTAATGAGTGGCAACAGCATGAGCAACAGCTGCAGATCCATACAGGCTTTTCATCTTTTTTGAAGGTGTAGGTGATGTGGACGAGTCCTGCGGCATGGGAGCGCTCTAATGCTTCAAGCGCTTGTTTGAAATTCACTCTTCTCGCCAACCCCTTCCTTATCACATCCTCTGCATTCTTGTCCAGACCTAAGCAGACGTTGAGAGGGGCGTCACATTGTTTCATCTGTTTTCTGCAACCACACTCTCCTAGGGAGATTGTTTTCGCTTCGGTGATGATTCTCTTCATTTCAGAGAGGTCCAGGATTCGTTGTTGGCCGTCTATGTGTACGTTGACTGGGATGGTGACTGCTGTCATCTTGCCTACGTATTCTTTTTCAATCTCTTCCTTCGTCCAATCGTCTCTTCTGGACATTTCTGTGTCTCCTACTGTTTTAGAGGTGCAGCTTTTCAACCTTGTGCAACCGGGCTTTGGAAGTTTCTCGCGGGCATCTTGAGCTTTTGTTTTTTCTCCTTTGGCGCGTGGTTGAATAGCTTGATATATGGAATGAGAGCGGCGACAAGTTTGTTTTCAGCTTTTTTAAGGTGTTCTTGAAATGTTGTTCTTGGAACTCGCTCTTTGAATGCTATTATTTTGACGTCTGCTTTTCTCGGCAATTGGTAGTAGCCATTTCTATACGCTGTTAGTAGAGCATCAATCTGTTTCCCGGTCAAGTCCGAAAACAATGCGTCAGCTGTAAGCGTCAAAGAGCTCGCAATGAAACTGTCAAAAGGGACTTTACGCAGAATTTCAAATATTACTCCTTTCTTCTCAAGTCGTTGAAGAAGCTCTTCCAAGTCTTCATGTCTGAACGCTATGACACGATAGTATTCCCAGCCTTGTTCATAGACGATTGGAGCGACGTGGAGAAGATTACACGCGTCAATATTCGACGTTACAGAGTTCTCTAATGAGCAGTAGCAACTCTTCGTAACTAGGTGAACCTTACCGCGGTCAGAAAACATGTCAATGATTCCGCTCAGTTTGGATACTTCTTCCATCAACGCCGCATAATCTTCCTGAGTTGGCACAATCATTTCAAAGACTTCATGCTCGCGGTTGCACCATTCAAACATCTTTAAAGATGGGAATTTCCGTGAAATATTGCCGAAAGGACAATCATGTGTTACTTTGAGCACAACTTCAAATAGTGGCATAACAGAAAGGTCACTTTTCCCCTCACTTATAGGTTTAACCGTCATATGACGACGGCACATGACGGCACAATTGCTATTCCTCTGCCTGCATACCGTTATTCATGGCGAAAAATATGAAAAAAGCACCACAAGAAAGAGGCTCTCTTGGAGAAAAACTGTTTCACCTATTACTTGCACACGTACATGGCTTTCAAGAAGCCGTAGGCTTGCAGGGAGGAGATGCTCACGTTGGTATTGGCGTGCCTAGATACAACTGCTACAATTATCAAAAGGAGATAAGAACTGCTCTTCTAGAGGCGGAACAGCTGAAAGCAAAGGCAGTAATGCAACTTCGAAGACTCGCGTGCAGATAGTAAGAAGGTAGATGAAAATGGAAAGCAGAAAAACGCGCACGCGCAACAAGATGGTTGCTGTGTGTGGACTCATCTGCAACGATTGCAAAGCTTTCATTGCGACTCAGAAGAATGATGATAGACTGAGAGAAAAGGTTGTCAGGGAATGGTCAACAGACGAGGACCCTCTTAGACTGGAGGATGTTGACTGTGACGGGTGCATAGCGGGAAAGAGGCTGCACTCGTTCTGCCTAGTTTGCGAAGTGAGAAAATGCGGGTTGGGGAGAAACATCGAAAACTGTGCCTACTGTGATGAGTTTCCATGCGGGAGACTTGAGAAGCTTTGGGGAAACTTTCAGACTGTTTCTGGAGAAGAAGCAAGAACGAACTTGGTGGAAATGAGAAGGCTGATTTCACGGCAAGTCTCGAGTCAATAGGGTTTACACGTGCAGATTCAGGATGCAAAAATGACTTGTTCTATAAATGTGTGCGCATGCAGTAACAATTAAAATCTAGCCGACTAGAGAATAATGCGCGCGCACTTCTAGTAGACCTTCAAAAATCTTAGAGCTTCCTCGAGGGAGGAGCAGTCTGGCAGTGTCCAGCCTTCTTCTAATTCTATCCTTAGTTGCTCTGCAAGCCGGCAAGTTGCCTTTTGGATTTTGGCCAAGTCTTTTGATTCCAACAGGAGAGCCAGATCGTTCCCGATATTACTTGGCAGTCTTTGGATTTCTTCAGTGGCTGAGAAAAAGCTGCTTCTGTTCCATTTGATGTTTCGTAACGCCGCAAAAGCCCAAAGATTGAACTCAGCGTTGTCACGTGACGCAAATAGGCCTGCGGATATATCCCCTTGTTCTGTTGCGGAAATAGCCTTATTACAATATTCCAACACTGTGGGCCAATCTGTAACGATTTCTTCCAATTCTTCTCTAAATGTCACTTGATTCTCTAATATCCAGTTCTTCAGAAGCGCGTTGACATCATCAACCAGGTCAGAACCGATCTGCAAGGCTTCTTTAGGTTCTGATTTGATCAAGTCTATGTATCGCTTAATGAAGTTCTTTGGCTTCTTTCTGAACGTTTGAAGTTCTCGAATCTGTTTACCCCAATTGTTTAACAACAATCGGCTGTTAAGAGCAGCTAAAACATTCGCAAGCGTATTTGCTAGATCCCAGATAAGAAACGTTGTATCGAGTTTTCTCCCCGTTTCAAGAGCCTTTTGAATACGCCATAACTTGCCATATAACTCACCAAACGAGTTTATTGACCTTTCAAGCGCAGATTTCGCGCCTAACTTCGATTTTTCTTGAATCTCTAAGAATTTTTCTTTTTTTCTTATTGGATCTGCTCCAAAGAATCTTGGCGTGAGCAATAGACCCGCCAGCAACACTCCAATAGCCCTCTTTACCGGTAGAAATGGCTTCTAACTGCTTCCAGGTCTGAGGCCATATAAAGACTGGTCTATCACCTAAAACGAATTCCCATCTGATCTGTTTCTCTTCGGATACTGCACACATCTCTATGTCTGATCGCGGGGTTTCTCTTACTTGAGCTACTCCTCCATATAGATACACTAAGTCAACTTCATCTACTCTGTTCACTATGTACTGTGTGATCTCTTGAGCTTGCTCTAGCAATTCACCCATCTATGTTCACCTTCCAAAGGTTGGATGCGCGCCATTTGCGGTCAAACTCAGTGGAATGAGATTTAAGATTTATCGTCAAGCGCGCGCTTTGAGTAAGAGAGAGCATACGTTGGTGAGAGAACGTTAATTTGGGGTCTGGGTTTGGGATTGAAGTCTAGCCCAGAATTAAGAAATGATTGCGTAAGCGCATTGCAGAAATCTTATTGGGAAAGATAACCTACTTCTGCTGATGAAGATGAGCCCAGTTCAAGACTTGAGAATTACAACCCTTGCAGATAATTTTGCTCCGGTGGGGGGTCTTGGTCAAGGAGGTCTCTCCCTCCTCCTGGAACTGGTCGACGCAAGAGGTGCTAGGAGAAAGATGGTTTTCGACACAAGCGACCATAAAGAAGCGCTGATGCACAATATTAAGGACCTTAAGGTGGACCTGAGCGACATCGACTGTGTCATATTGAGCCATGGACATCATGACCACATCGCCGTCACAGCCGAGGTTGTCAAAGCTGCAGGCGGCGTGAAAGTCTACGCCCATCCTCACACGCTCCTCCCCAGAATCTATGTGGAAAAGACAGGAAAACGGCGACACATAGGGGCCCCAAAAGGAGAAGGACTGAAGGAGATTGAGAGGTCAGGAGGAGAAGTCATACTTGCCACCAAACCGGTAGAGGTGGTGCCAGGAGTCTGGACCTCGGGGCAAATAGAGAGAAAGACAACTTTTGAAAACGTACTGCCACTATCCGAAGGGGAGAGACTAATCGTAGTCATCAATGGAGAGGAAACGGACGACAGAATCTTGGATGACCAAGCTTTGTGGATGGACGTAGGTGGCGTCGGACCCTGTGTGGTCACTGGTTGCGCTCATGCAGGACCGGTGAATACCCTCTTGCATGTTCAGAAAATCGGACGCTTCAAGGAGATTCATGGATTGGTCGGTGGCACTCACCTTATCGGACGTTCAGAGGAATACCTCAAGCAGACTATTACGGAGTTGAGAAAATTCAGATTGGCTTTGATTTCTCCATGCCACTGCACAGGGTTCAAAGCTATGACTCGACTCTGGCAAGCCTTCCCAGACGCATTCATCCTAAACTTCGTTGGCAGAGCAATCGAAGCCGCAAAAGAGACGAAAGTGCGGGTGATCTGAAAACCAAAGCAAAACTAGCCAGCATATGACGCTGTCGATATGAGGGTTCCAGTCTTCACTCTGAGGCTTCTCAGGAGCATGTTTGGACTCTTGAAAATTCAAGTGCACACGCTAATCTATACCAGTTTGCTTAATCTCAATCCTAGTAGTCTTCTCCAGTTTGTAATTCTGCGCATCTTACGCTTTCCGTCTAGTGTGTGCAATGACAATTAAGGTCTAGTCGACTGGAGAAATAACTCCCAAATCAAGGCGTGAGCGCAGCCAGAATGTGATTGTTTATCAAATTGTAGAGTCCTTGATATCCTTGACCTCGAAATCTCCAGCAGTGGCAACAACAACCACTTTTGCGTCAGGCATAATGTAAATGAATTGACAGCCCCAGCCTGCAGCAAAGTATGTCTCAGTGTTTCCATTGGAAAACGTACCTCGCCACTATTGATAGCCATAACTCTGCGCGCGAAAAAGATTAAACCTGAGATTAAATTAATTTGCCCTCGTGAATATACCGATGAAAGCATACTCCCACAAACATCCAAAAGCGTCGCCCCTGATCAACGCAATTCCAGGAGTTGCAGACAAAGCAAGGTCAATGAATCTGCCTTATTGGATTATAGCTCATGACAACAATCCCTTTGGAATCGTGATCGTGGGACAGGAGCCACAACAACTCACTGCACCTCCTGGAACACCAGTAGCTCTTGTTACGCTAGAACCTTCTCAAGCATCCTCGGGGAAGCTACCAGACTTCATTTCGACAGCCACCGAACTCGTAACTGAGAAGAATCTTGCAAATGCGTTGGTCACAATATCTTTCAAGCATAGAAGAGCTGTCAGGCAGTTTCTCCAAGCTGGTTTTGAGCCATTCGATGATTACTACCTCATGTATCGTCAGCTTTCTCAGCGATGGGCTCCCACAACAGAACTCCGGTTCGAATCAGTCAAGCAGAGAGATACCCACGAGTGGTTCAAGACGGCGACCAGATTCCTCGCAGGAACAGGTGACACGGCCCTCAACCACAATCTCCAGTACATGCTTGATCTGCCAGACACCTTTCTCACTCGGTACCACGCATCTGAGATACTATACTTTGTAGCAAAGGGAGATACAACGATTGGCATACTAGATATCCACGGTACAAGAGGATGGATCGGCAACATGGCGGTAGACCCGCTGAGTCGGCGTCAAGGCTACGGGAAACAGATCCTCACCTTCGCACTCAATCAACTGAAGATCAGAGGTTTCGGCAAAGCAGGGTTAAGAGTGCACGTCAACAATAAGCCCGCTTGCCAACTCTACGACTCCTTTGGATTCAAGAAGACAGCACGATTGAAGAGACTATTGTGGTGGAACCACAGGTACATAGCATCCTGAAACATGTGCGTGCGCATATCAATTATGTCACTAGATTTGAATGATATTGTAAGATTCAATGTATAGCTTGGGCTTGTTCTCGACCACAAGACAAGTCTTCTACTAGCCAGGGAAGAAATGGTTGGTCGTTCTCCTCCTTGCGGGCGCGTAATAACAATTATCTGAGTTAAACTTGTTTAATGTCTTGGGATTGACAGATTGCTTGATCTTAGTCCTAATAGTTTTCTCCAGTTTATGATTCTGCGCATCCCACGCCAGCTTTGATTATGACCTGGTCGACTAAAGAAGCAATTTTCCAAATCCATGCTTTTCATCTCGAGGAAAGAGTATTTCCTAGGCAAATATATGCACGTGTGCATCCGGAAGGTTTAAGTAATAGGTGCACTATTTCTAATATTATATTAGAAATACCCAACTTAATATGGGAAATGTATAACTGAGGTGGAAGTAAATGAGGAAGAAGCACATGAAAATGAGAAGTTTGGGATACGCTATATTTGCGTTGGGAATTTCGGTGTGTTTGATAGGAGCTCTTGTGATGGTAGCAGGGGAATCGATCTTGGGCGAGAATCATGCTGGCACTGCAGCGGTGATAGGGATAGTAGGAATCGGCATAATAAGCCAAGTGAGTTGGATGTTGGGTCTAGAGAACGCCAAGGGGAGGAAGGCATGATGGATCTTACACAGCTTATTCCTGTTGGTGGGATAGTGGCTATTGTTGGCTTGATAGCGGCTATTGTTGGCTTGGTCGGTATTCTGGTTGTATGGAAGATTGTCAAAGATAGGCGGTCAGGATTTCCTGTTGCAGATGAGCGAACTCAGAAAGTCAATGGGAAGGCAGCATATTATGCTCTA
>CP070754.1:85423-88791 GCA_020348865.1 Candidatus Bathyarchaeota archaeon
GCTACATGGAAGGGACCGCTGGGTCCAACACGCCTAGTGCTAGGAAGCAATATAACATCAGAAACACCAAAATAGTCAATCACATCGTTCCAAGTTAGGTACCTAACATCAAATAGCACATGATTCTCAAGTTTTAAGGCTCCTACCTTCCGTCTCAGATATTCCAAGTACAGCGAATCTTCAGGCAGATTTGTCTTTCCAGCTATTATCAGCAGAAAACTGGGGTCATTCTGAACTAAACGTGAGAGAGCTTCTATAGCGAATTCATATCCTTTGTCTTTGCGAATGAAACCAAAGCCTAAGAGAATTTTGCGATCAAGGACTCCAAGTTTTTGTCTGATCTCGTTTGGATTAGGTGTCTTCTCAAAAATTGGGTTGCCGTGCAAGATTTCAAGAACTTTTCCAGGCGACACATCATATGCGGATACTACTCGTTTCGTAACTTCAGAATTGGTCTGCATTACGCAAACGAGAATTCTGTCCACTAATGCAAAAATCCTTCGAAAGAAGGCTGAAAAATAAACTGGAGCCAATTTGGACAAGAATCCACTTCCCAGCCTCTCGTAGGCCCTTGCCTGAACCTCATCAGCAAACCATATGCTATGCAACGTAATGAGAACAGGAATGCGAACTAGTCTTAGCAACCCGAATAGAATCAAGAAAGGTTCTCCCAACAAACCGCCATAGTCTGCACATGGACCATATTGAAGATGAACGAGATCTGGCCGCATCTCAAGAATGGCCTTAAACAATCTGAGCGGATTAAGTATTGATTTTGAGTTCCACACTCTCTTTAGCAGGAACCTATTGGTTTGGGGATAAAGCGGCACCCAGCTTTGCTCAGCATGGGAATCCAAGATATGTGAAACTACACGTACATGAAGTTGGGTATCGATCTCACTTGAAAGCAAGTGGATGGATTTGACCAGCTCCCTTGAATACTCAGCAACTCCCGCCTCTTGTGGAGGGAAGGGAGTTATCAGGCATATTTTTAGCTGTGACTTCCTTTGCATTTTGGCGTCCTATCTAGCCTTGCCATTTAGTCTGGCAAAGCGCTTGTGATACCTCTGAGGATTTTTTCCTCATTTTCTTCCCAAAAGTGCGGTTTGGCATGTCCAACCTTATCCTCAAAGGCCTTCAGAATTCCCTCGGAAAATGCTTCGTGATTCTGACGTACAAGCAGGTACTGGTGAGATGGCGAGTAACCTGTTGCTACAATTGGCTTGCTAAGCGCGGCATATTCCGATATCTTAGTTGAATCTTGGTCGTTATACCACTTGCTTGGAAAACCAGGCGTTCTGGGAGCTAAACATACATCAGCGGAATGAATCCAATTGGCAAGACTTGCTTCGCCTTGCCAACCTGCAAGAATCACGCGTTTCAACTGGAATCTACTTATCTCCATAGTTAGCTCAGCGATCGACATCTCTCCTTGAGGACGAGGCCCTACAATAACGAGATAGGAATTCTCAACACACTTCTCGATTATTCTCCAGCTTTCAAGCAGAAGATCAAGCCCATAAATCTCCTTAAGCCTCCATCCAGCAGTGAAAAGAGCCACCTTTGACTCAAGAGGGACGGTATGATCTTTCCTCCACGTATCCCTATCAATTGTAGGTTGAAAGCTCTTGTTTGGAAAATTTGGAAGATGGACTATCCTTCTCGCTCCCAATTGTTTGCAACGTTCAGCCATCATCTGGTTAGAAACAATGACAATCCTTGCATGCTTGACGAGGGATTTTTCTGACCTCTCCATTATTCTTCTAAACCATTCATCCCGGTGTAAATAGAATACTTCAGCAGAAAGAGGAGTGCTATAATCAAGAATCATAGTTTTGAACAAGTATGGAAATGGCATCATCGCCGTTATTTCCATAATCACCAAATCGGTATTTCGTAAACCCTTGATAGAAAGCGATGAAAGCTTCACCGCCGATTCAATGTTAAATCCAAGCGGCGAGTATCTCAGAGGCCAGACTGTAACGAGCCTAGGTGCAACAAGTTGTCTAATGGTGCCGATCAGCCTTCGAGTTCTTGCCAATGAAGGATTCGCAGTTACATAACACATCTTTCGCGTGCTGTGACCCAATGGCTGAACTCCTAGTTTACTAGAAGGGAATCGGCTAGTCAAGTGTCTGCCCACAACAATTTTGAGAGAAGCCTCAAGAAATTCAAGTATTCGCTCAAATCAAGCTTGCTGTTTCCCCTACTTCTTGACCTGAAAACATACGGAACATCTACAACTCTTCTGGACGTGCCTTTAGCAAGAACTTCCAGCAGAAGCTTACAGCCTATTCCGTCCAACCGTTTGATGTCCACGGCGTCTCGCTTGAAAACAAAGCAGCCAGAAAGCGGATCTTTTGTGCGTTTTGCTTGGGGAATGCAATGCGCCATATATGTTGCTACCCGAGAAACCATCCTTCTCCAAGGACTCCAGCCTTCTACTCTTCCACCATCCTCGTAGCGACTTGCGATGACGAGATCAGCACCATTAATAACCTCCTTAAACATTTTCGGCAGAACTTCAGGAGGATGCTGCAGGTCAGCGTCTATTACTGCGAGAAAACGCCCATTCGAAGCCATGAAGCCATCGAGCAAGGCTGATGATATCCCCATTTTCCTAGGCCTAGCAACAACTCTGACATTTTCGTACGTCCCGTTCAAATAGCTCAACACTTCACGCGTACCGTCAGAGCTGTTGTCATCTACGACGACAACCTCATAGTGACACAGTGTGCCCAATTCCCGACTAATGCTACCTAGCAGAACTGGCAGATTCTCACTTTCGTTGTGAGTGGGTATGATAATCGACAAGTCATTATTCGAAACCGTCCGCGTCTTGCCTACAAGTCCCAACATAACATGGTCAATATCCATAGACTGAAACAGTATTCTGAGAATACACTTCCTGAAAACTCCCCAAGCTTGCATTGGCAAACCAAAGAAGGTAGATTGATCTAAAACCTTCAGTTAGTGCTTTCTCCAACGCGCTCTGCCGCAAGTAGTCCGTCAAGTAAAAGAAGACTTTGACGTCAGTATTTGCACGTTTTAAACTGAACATTGTCCAACCATAGAACCGCTCCTCAACAAGAACAGCTGAACCAGACACCGCATTAACGTCCAGCCACCGCACCACAGCCTTCAAATCATCAACCTGATCCCAACCAATCGACGACTGAACCAAATCCACAGCCACATAACTATTCGGAATCAGACCCACATACGAAAACGCGCCAGATGAATACCCGGAACCAACCACGATAAAGACCAACACAACAGTAACAAGACTCCAAACACGACGTCCACTAAACAACCGCAACCGCTCAAAACCCCAAACCGCAAAAACACAAAACGGGAAAACCAACAAC
>CP070754.1:88891-95285 GCA_020348865.1 Candidatus Bathyarchaeota archaeon
CTTGTCTGTGGTCCACCAGCTGACTTTGTAGACTTTGTCTGTGGTTGCTATTTTGAAACCAGCCAGTGACTGTCCATCTAGAATTGCGTGTTGATCACCTGTTTTCCACATGACTGAATGTGGTTTTAAGACCCATTTGACTTTCCAACCTTTTGGTTTGCCAACGCCGACTATCGTTGTATTGACTGACACGTGATAGTCGTAGATTGGTTGGGTGTCATTTCCATCGTTGAAGACTTCGATATCGGTTTTGTCTACTATGTATTTCCCTTTGTATTTCACCTCTGTGGGTGGCGTCGCTCCCGCAGAATCAGCGAAGACTGGCAGGACAACTAGAGCTTCGACCAAAAGGAGAGACAGCAACAGCAAGACAGAGATTCCTGTAACACGTAGCGCCTTTCTCACTCCTTTCACCTCCCTTCGCCGTAACGTTAGCCTGTTCTTGCTTTACCTCACTTTTAACTCTTGAGAAAGAAACTTCTATAACACGTATGTATTGTGCAAACTACACATCATGTAATTCAATAGTACCACACGAGTCTAGCTTTGATCAAGGTCTTGTCAACTTGAGAAATAGCTGCATGCATTTTTATGACGCATTCTGTTTTGGAAGAACCCCTCTTTTTTATGTTAGATGGTAGTGAGAATAGCCTCTTCATACAAACTCAATGCGCATTCTATTTTGTGGCCGATAATTCCCAATAGTTTGGCTTGCCCTTCATGAGTTTCACATTTGTCTTAGCGAAGTTGCTCAATAGCCTGGAAACTTCAGTCTTGGTGAAGAAGTGGTGTAATTCTTCAAAGCGCTTCTCTTCAAAAGCTTCCGAGATCCTAAAGGTGCTATCTTCTACTTTCTGCCCGATTCCATATCTAGGATCTTCCACTGATGCTACGTTTGCTAGGAAGTAACCATTCTGATTGAGAATTCTGTAGATCTCGCCTACGGTAGCCTCGATGTCTTCGATGACAGCATGATGTATTACGCTGACACCAACAACTGCGCCAAAACAGCAATCTCTGAACGGGATGTTAGTCATTGATGCTCGTAAAAGATCTACATTCAATAGTTTTTCTCTCTGAGCCCATTTTCTCGCTAGTCTTAATGCGCTCTTTGAAACTTCGATGCCGATGGTTCTAAAACCCTCTTTTGCTAAGAAGATGCTGTGTCTACCTGTCCCGCAACCCAGATCGAGCACCGTTTCAACACTGGACTGCTTGAAAGCAGGTAGGGCATCGATAACAAACTGCGCAAGACTCTTCAGCCTCCTTGGTAGTCGTTTTAACGTTGAGTAGTACTCTTCCCAGTAGGATTGAATTCTGACCAACCTCCACATTTCCTATGAGAGACCTGTGTCAATAAGCCTGTTCTGGTCAGAAAATGCGCTTCTTCCGCTCTTGGCAATCTGTATAACCTGAGTGCATCCATGCATGTATTCCTATGACTCATTCTGTTTCTGGGCAAGCCTCTCTCTTTTTCTGATAGATGCATACATTGCTTGTCCTTCGTGCCAAAAGACGTGGGATGCAGTTTTCGAAAGTAGGGAAACTTGTTAGAATGCTTTTTGATGAGTTATGCCTACCATATCCTGCATGCCCCTTCTTGTTCCCTTTCTCTACAGAATTTGCAGAGGCCTAAACGAGGCCTATCAGAGCTTCTTTTCACTATCTTCTTAGGATACAAATGACAATTCCTACACCAATGCCATGTACCTGATTCTTCTTCTTGGACGTAAGTAACCAAGATTTATTACCTCTTTTATTCTTTGGAATCATTCGCTTGTTATCAGTTCTATTCACATTAAAGTCTTTTGTTTTTTTACGAAATGAAGGCAAGTTTTTTATGAAAAGACAAAGCATACACCAAAGCCTTGAACCATGGATGTGCGTCTGGAACTAGAAACTTACTGGTTCATGCGTGCACCTGAGGTTTAGTCATTATGGGGCTAGAAGCATACTTGTTCAGACTTCATTTTGATATGAAGGTAGATTTCTCCGGATTGAAAGAATTCTTGCTGGATTGTGTCTTTAAAATTGTTAGGAAAGAGGACGATCCAATGTGTGAATACAGAACATGCTATGAGTTAGCTTCGAAGGAGGGAATAACCAAGGCACAACTATTTCCTAAACAGAAAGAGGTTAATGTTATGAGTGTTAGACTCTCAGTTATGAGCCCTGCCAATGTCAAAGCTCAGAGAAATCTTTGAACAGAAACTCGAAAAAACATGATCGCACGAATGCATAGATTTAGGATGATGATGGTCGGAGATTTCAACGCGAAAAAGCCCCTAGGCGAGTCCAAGCATGCATTACATGGCCTATTGCAGCAGCTTCCTCTTTGTGATGGTTTTTGCTATTGCGGCGAACAAACCTATCATCAAAAGAAATGTCCCTATCGTCCCAACCATGAGGCCTTCCATGTATTTATGTGAGAATTCCATCAGGAATTTATTATAAAGAGTATGGCGCCTGAAACCACCAACTCCCTAAACATTCTTCTCACACATTATCAAACTTGGACGAAATCCGTTTAGGTCTATGAACCCTTCTCTGAATTCTCGGCTTGTGTACACATTTGAGATACATTTCATACATCTTGATCCGATGCATGAGCCCCTTCTGCCGCCAGATCAAGATTCGTATCTGCCTAGCATGCGCGTGGAGCATATCCATCATATAATTGGATAGTAGTTTTTTCTATAAGTATCATCTTTCGGATGTTGAAATATTACGGATCTTGATATATCCCGTATTGTACGCTTTTCCCAAACGCTTTTATTAATTACGCACGCATGCGGTGCGTTCTTCTGAAGGAGGTTCTAGGAAACGTTTCTTTCTAACCGAATGCTCCGAGAGTTGTCTGTTTCGGTCTTTGTCTATGCCTTTTGACGCGTCCCATTGCTTCTTGCTGGCCAGCCTCTAGCATGCCAAGCATTTCCAACACTTGCAAGCAGTTCTCAGGTGCATACCCGTGGAAATGATTGTTGAAATAGCCGTACACCTTTCTAGCTCTCCTGGAAACCTCATTCACCTTCGGTATCCAAGGGTCCAACTCCTCCTTTGAATATCTGTAATTGAACCATGGCTTGTCACCTTTTCCATGCCAACGAAAATAGGCAATGCTCGAGGTTACATGAATTTCAGGAGGTAACAGAGGTTCGTCGACGATTGTGTAGGCAACCTTGTATCTGTTCAGCAAATCCCATGTTTCGTTCCGCAACCACGACAAATTGCGAAATTCAACGGCAAACTTGAAATCAGCGGGAAGAATCTTGAAAAAAGACTCCAGTTGGTCAATGTTATACTCGTATTTTGGGGGCAGTTGAATGAGCAGACATCCAAGTTTGCCGTTCAACAGCAGGGTTCGCATTGTTTCACAGTATCTTTGAAGATCCTCCTCAACTCCTTTCGCCAAATCGAGTTTCTTCTCATGAGTGATGAGCTTAGGCAGTTTTGCCGTGAACACGAAATCGGAAGGACTATATCTCACCCACCCCATAACCATCTTTTCTGTGGGATACCTGTAAAATGTGGAATTTATCTCAACAGTCTTGAAGACTCTTCCATAAGCATGCAACATGCTCTTCACCCCTTTAGCATAGAAGGGACCTATCCATTCCCTGTAGCTCCAACCTGATGTGCCGAGAACAACATTATCCAAGGTTTTCACCTGTATGCGTTCAACGAGTTAGTTGGTGTACTTCAGTATGTTTTTTTCGATTTTTCTGCACAGTGCGTACTGTGTGCCAACGAGGATTCCAGATTCAGAAGCCTTAATTCATTCTAGGTTAATAGGATTTGGCGGGACGCCCAAGAATGAGGCCGATCGTTTCTTTTAGAGCGGTGCTTAAACGCCACGGATACTCCAAGAAAGCAATTGAAGAAATCTGGAAATGGTATGATTTCTCAGAGAGAAAAGGCATTGCCAGCTTCTGACAAGCGTGGGTGACGCCTTGAGAGTTCAAGGCACGGCATGCGCGCAATTTATCCTCTGGTCGACTAGATCTTAATTGTTATGGCATGCATGCTGCGCAAAAAAGGACTTGGCTTATATCTCTTTTTGCCAACAGCACTCTGCAAATTTTTCGGTAAAGCCAACTGAATCATATAATCGGTTAGCAGCAAAAGTGTCAATAGCTCCACCAATATAGAAGAGAGTGGGATTGTACTTCATGGCGCGCTTAACCCCCTCAACGATCAATGCTTTCGCTAACCCTTGTCTCCTATGACTAGGATGGGTTCCCATTGGTTCGAGGGCGGTTATTCTACTAATGGGATCCATTCTAAACGTGCAGAATGAAACAAACGTACCATCCGGAGCAACAGCAACGAGATCAAGGTCTTGCTTATAGAAAGAACATCGCGTTATTTCTTCATAGACTTCTGCATTAAACCATTCACCGTGGCCAAAGACCAATCTTGTTACAGCTGCTAGTTGGTCATAATCAGATTTTCCTCCAATAGACCTGATTTCATAGCGCTCAGGGTAGTCGGCGTGCGGAAGGGGTAAATCTACAGGACGTAATCTGAGATAACCAGCTATCTCTCCCTTTTGATACCCAAGCTCCGCTAGTAACAATTCGCGAGCAGGGTTTCCCTCGATTGTATGAATTCTCAATCTCTGCGTTTTCACAGAATCTTTTTTCCTTTCTAGACAGTGCTTTTCAATCCATTCAAGTATTTCTTGCTCAAGAAAACTGTAACTGGGATCGATTTGGATAAAATAGTCAAAGGGGGATTCTGGATTAGCTACAGCAACAACCCACTTTCTAGAGCGTTTGACTTCATTTGTATCCTCCCAGATTCTAATGTCATCCACCCACTGTACGTTTCCGCAGCTTCTATGACTATTTTCAAAGCGTTCTGGAAACCAATTTTGATAAGAATTGGTTTTCTTAAATGTTTCATGTAAAAACGTCACCACAGATGTGAAATCCTCATCACTGTTGTAAGCACGTGAGACTATTTTCATTTCTAAGACCACCCATCCATTTTCAAAGCAACTAAGAGCATTCTTAACACACTGTCACCAAGTCTTTCCAGAGAGATTATCTTAACAGTCTTTTGACATACATTTACTCTGCAACTGGAAAAATGCATGCCAGTGGGGCTAAGTTAGAATCATAATGGGTGCTATCTATCCTTTTTCTGTTCATATTTCTTGAGAAGTTCTTTCCATTCAAGTTTGTTTTGTAAACCTTTGAATAACTCACATTTCTTAGTGGAGTCTATATTTCTCCAACCTTTGGCGAATGCCATTTCTAGAAGTTTCATAGCGTTCTGATTATGTCCTAATGCTGCCCAAGCTTCGGCGGCCAAATGATGATATGCTGGAAGTCTTTCAGGCATCCAAGTAGGCAAATTCCTTTTGGGTGCAGAGAAGACTTTTCTGAGGTTCTTAAGAGCTTCTTTGTATTTTTTTCCGCTGAAATGTGAAAATGCCATTTCTGCGGCATGATGAATCTCATTGAAGCACGCGTAACATTGCGTATACTTTCTCTCTAGTTCAAACCCAACCTTTTCAGCTACGCCTCTTGAGCCAAGATTCTCCTCTGGACAATGCCATCCGACCATTGAACCCTTAGATAACCAATAATCAACAGCTGCTGCTGCTGTAAGGGACGCTAAACCACGTTTTCTGTAATCTGGACGCGTACGGATGCCAATCTCAGCCAAGCTACCGCTGACGCAGTCAGCAATAGACCAACTCACCACTTCCTCACCATGCAACATGCAAAATCCAAATCCTGAACCAAGAAAATTCTGTCTTGATCCCCAGTTGATCTCCATCCAGTCAGCAATATGCCTCGGTGTATTAGGCCCAAGTTCTTCAAGCAACTTACCATCGATAAGATGTAGAGAGAAACCGGTAGGGACACGACTCTTCCAATCAGTCCTCACTTTTCTACAAATGTAATGTCTTCGATGAGCTACTATAGGTGTTCTTCCCTTGAAAATCACCTTCATCCTATCTTTCCAGGTATCTGGATAAAATCCAATCGCAACATCCGTCTCATCCTTACGGGTTGTGTATCCAGAAAATATTCTTTCCATGATAAGAGAATTCAAGGATTCATTGAAATCGTCGTTCTCAGAGTTGCCAGCAAGATAATACCCCTCAACCGAACACAAAAATGCACTCTGAGGATTGGCGGTGTCGTCCACATAGATTCTACCGGGACTTGTTCCTTCAATGACTGCACTAGTAATGAGGTTATATTCCAATTCCTTGAATAGTGACCTCACCTTCTCGTAATCATCTTCATGAAGTCTAGATATCATCTAACTTCTCCTCGGTAGAACCATACGCGTAGAGTCTTTTCTCGCACTTCAAGCTCTTGAAACACCTGATAACCGTTTTTTCGGCGGGAAAGTAAGAAATACGACATATTTAAAG
>CP070754.1:95385-100751 GCA_020348865.1 Candidatus Bathyarchaeota archaeon
AGGTTACGTCCGAAATCGAGGAGACGCCGTAGTAGAGATTGAAGTGGAAGGGAAGAAAGCCGACATCAACAGTTTCCTCAAAGATCTCAAAGAGAAGAGCCCCCCTCTCGCCCGAATTTATGAAATGACGACATACTATACAGAAGACGAAAACAAGTTTGACAAGTTCACAATTCTAGAAAGTTCAGAGGCCACGGAGTTCTCGGGATCCGTCATCCCTCCGGACATATCCATCTGTAACGAATGCGTAACTGAACTCAAAGATCAGCAAAACAAACGCTACGACTACTTTTTCATCACATGCACCAATTGTGGACCCAGATACACCGCCATCGAAAGACTTCCATACGACAGACCAAACACGACGATGCAGGAGTTCCCCATGTGCGATTTCTGTGCTACAGAATTTGGAGACCCAAGCAACCGCAGGTTTCATGCACAGACAGTGGCTTGTGATAGCTGCGGCCCCAGAATCTATCTCACAACGAACGATGGCAAATCCATAGAACACAAAGATCCCATTAGAGAGACTGGCAGACTACTTGAGGAAGGCCACATTGTTGCAGTCAAAGGCAACGGGGGCTTCCACGTTGCCACCGCAACCACAAACCCTAAACCCATCATCCGTTTGCGGAAAGCCAAGCATAGAACCCAGAAGCCATTCGCAGTCATGGCTCGCGACATCGATACGGTGAAGTCGTTCGCAGAAGTAGGCCATGCTGAGGCAGAGCTGCTTGCTTCATACATTAAGCCAATCATTCTTTTGAAGAAGAAGGACGACTGCTACCTCTCGGAGTCAATCTCTCCAGGACTACACAATATTGGAGTTATGCTTCCATACACAGGCACACATCACATATTATTCGACGACGTACATGAACCTGCATTCGTAATGACTAGCGCTAACCCCCCCAATGAACCAATCGTAGCAGAAAACAAGCTGGCCAGAAAACGGCTGGGATCTGTGGTTGACTTCTTCTTGTTTCATAATAGAGCTATAGCCCATAGATGCGACGATTCTGTCGTTCGTGTCCACGGCTTGCGCAAAAGCTTGATCCGCCGATCGAGAGGATATGCCCCCGAGCCAATACGCCTTAAACACACAGCAAATAGCTGCATCTTAGGCGTCGGGGCAGAACCTAACGCAACTTCTTGCGTACTGTTTCAAGACAAGGCTTTTGTCTCCCAGCACATAGGAGACGTAGACAATCCAGAGACAATCAGATTCATGAAAGAAGCCACATATCACCTGACAGAGCTAACAAATAGCCAAGTCGAGTTCATAGCCTGCGACCTTCACCCCAAGTTCAACACTACAAGGCTAGCGCATGATCTAGCAAACGAACTCAAACGCCCCGTTTCGCCAGTTCAACACCACTACGCTCACATCGCATCTCTAATGGGTGAACGTAACATCAACGAGATGGTGGGAATAGCATGCGACGGCTTCGGGTATGGTTCAGACGGCAAGGCGTGGGGTGGAGAAGTCCTGTCCTGCCACCAAGAAGGTTTCCAGCGTCTAGGCCATCTTCGAGAGCAACCGATGCCTGGAGGGGATCTGGCAACCCTATATCCATTGAGAATGGCAGCAGGAATACTCCATGGCGGGACAGACGTTGAAGAATGGCTGTCATCTGAGAGCAAACGATTTCCACATGGAAAAGCAGAGACCCGACTAATCATCAAGCAGTTGAAGAAAGAAACAGGGCTCAAAACCACAAGTTGTGGAAGAGTACTAGATGCTATTTCCGCCATACTGGGAATATGCTATGAACGCACCTATGAAGGCGAATCAGCAATGAAGCTGGAGTCAGCAGCTATGGGAGGAAAAGATGTTTTGAACATAACACCCGAAATAAGAGCAAACACCATCGATACCACGTTTCTCGTTCGCGAAATATTCGATCAGAGAAACAAAAGACCAGTCAAAGACCTAGCCTTCTCTGCTGAATCCTACCTTGCCAATAGTCTTGCTCAACTGGCAATAGGGAACGCTGAACGACTGGACGTCAAAACCATCGGATTTTCTGGTGGAGTGGCATACAACGAACATATCACGCAGACAATCAGAAAAAACATTGAGATGAACGGGTTCAGATTTGCAGTTCATAAGCTGATCCCTCCTGGAGATGGAGGCATCGCCTTCGGTCAAACGATCGCCACAAACCTTATCACAAAGTAGTCGTGTATTCGATTTGCTCCAGAAACGATGGATACGTGACGAAAATGTGCCTAGCAATTCCCGCCAAAGTGATTGAGATTCAAGGAAGCATCGCGAAGGTTGATTTTGGCGAGGGTGTCCTAAGAGAGGTAAACGTCACACTTGTAAACCCTCAGACAGGAGAATATGTTCTAGTCCACGCCGGATACGCTATCCAAGTGATAGATAGAAAAGCAGCGGAAGAGACTATTCAGTTGTGGAATGAAATACTCAAGCACCAGTGAGAACCTCAGAGAAGAGCCTGGATCCTCGGGTGAGTGTGTGAGAGTAGAACGTCCTTAAGAAGCATAGAGACTCAGTTGTGTGGGAAGATTGTGGTGCCGTTGGAAGGGCAGTCCAGATTCCGGAACCCGATACTAGGAAAGAAAGTTGCAAGACATATCAAATCCCTTGCTCCACCCTACGGTGTGAAATTCTGCCACGTATGTGGTACTCACGAATGGACCATAACTCATCACGGACTCCGATCCCTCCTCCCCAAAACCGTGGAGGTTATTGCTGGACCCGGCTGCCCCGTTTGCATTCTTCCCTCCTCTGATATCCACGAGGCAATATCGCTTGCTCTTGAAGGAGTGACTGTGGCAACATATGGGGACGTCATTCGAGTCCCAGCCTCCAAGACGTCGCTTCAAGACGCAAAAGCGTCGGGTGGAGATGTAAGAATAGTGTACGGCGTAGGAGACGCTGTGAAAATGGCAAGGAAGGAGCAGAATAAGGAGTTTGTTTTTCTTGCAATTGGGTTTGAAACCACAGCCCCTTCTACTGCCGTGGAAGTTCTTGGCAAACCGCCTGAGAACCTAAGCTTTCTTGTATCGCATAGGCTGATTCCACCCGCTATGGAGCTACTTCTCAGCGTAGACGGCTTGAAGATAAACGGTTTTGTGGCGCCTGGACACGTTTCCACAATCATCGGCGTGAAGGCTTACGAAAGATTCCCGAAAGCTCACCATATGCCAACTGTTGTGGCAGGTTTCGAGCCTTTGGATGTTCTCTTTGCCCTTTCCATGTTGCTTAATCAGATAAAGAAGGGCAAAGCAGAGTTAGAAAACGAGTACCCTCGTTGTGTTAGGTGGCAAGGAAACGTCAAAGCACAACAACTAATAGAAAAGGCGTTTAAGGTGGTGGATGGACAGTGGAGGGGATTGGGAACTATACCTTCCTCTGCTCTGACCCTTAGAGAGGAGTTCGCGATGTATGATGCGAGAAGAAAATATGATATTGAGATTGGAAGTCCCAGAGACTTGCCGCCTGGATGCCTCTGTCACTTGGTTATTGTTGGAAAGATCAATCCTCCTGAGTGTCCTCTCTTCATGAAGGCTTGCGAGCCGCAGACTCCAAAAGGTGCATGCATGGTTTCCAATGAAGGCACGTGTCGAATATGGGCCAGACATCAAATCCTTGAATAAACTAACTCAATGTTTGTCATACAGGCGCATAATCTTTTCATAGTTTACTTGGGTGCCTCGACTGCCTTAGGCTCCTCCGGAGAAACTCCCTCCAAATACGTTAGGGATGCGGACCGTGCAACGAAAACGCCGAATATAGGCCCAATTACAAGTGAGAGAATCCAACCGATTGCAGGAATACCTCCTATACCACCAACGATGAGCATGCATACGAACAGGACTATTAACCATAGGATATACGTCCCCCAACCAACCTTTCCAATCACGTCCGAGATTTCTCCAAAGGCAAATGCTTTGCCAAAACTGTCTTTCCTCACCATATTCACAATTGCCATAGCCAACACAATGGCAAGGAAAAACGCTAGGAGCACACCGATTATCAGCATAGGAATTGCCACAAACCAACCGATTATTGGCAAGCCAGGAAAGGCCATCCACGCCAAGACTGTTAGAAACACGAATGGAACAATCAAGACCAACGGGATTATCATGTATACTATAGCTGCGACAACAATTTTTAATCCCTGAACCCATAAATCCCAATAGTTTTCCAAAGGCGGAAGTTCCTTAGAATTGGGAGGCTCTTTGATGACTCTACTAACATATCCTAAGACGACTAGATTTACAATCGGAATTATGTCAAGGACGATCAATATTAGCAATCGACCGAGATCGGCGAAGAGAAGTTGCGTATAATTGATCGAATCTGTCAGATTTTTGTCAAGCTTCAAACTTCATTCTCCGTACCTACGCACGTACAAGGCAATTACTCTGATAGAAGAGTTTATAGCATTTGTGCACGGCATGCACGCCACTACCGTTAATTTGGCAATATCTTGTGGTTAGTTTCTGTCAAGAGACTGGAGCTTCATTGAGAGTTAAATAGTAGTGCGAAACCGTTAGCTAACTGTGAGGGATTGAACTGACTGAAGAAACGAGGAAGCATACAGGCAACTGCGTGGACTGCGGCTCTCCTTTGGAACTGCATGAACTCAACTTCAAGAAACATAGGAGAGTTTTGAAGTGTCAACGATGTGGCTTGTTTCATCTTTACAAAAGAGATTTCTTCGGCAAGTGGAAGCTTGTGAAAGCTGCAAAGGTTTCTGACTTGTGGGACAAATGATTCTACCGAATATGCATGAGGGTGCAATCTAAACACTTGTCGATGCGCGCATTATGACTATAGCGACATGTCAATTAGATCTTCCACTCTGATGAAACGTGACTGGCCAATCTGCAAGCCCGATTTTGCTAGACTTGTAACTTCAGGCTTTTCCTCTGGAAATTTGTAACCGTTATAATCTTGTTTGAACAACCAGACAAGTTTGGAATCTATTCTGTAGGCTGGGTTGATGAAATGATCAAAACACACCTGACCAGCAATCTCTAGGTTTTCCACCATCATTAGAATCTCTCTCAGTGTTTCGTGAGGTGAAAGCAGTTGCAGGCTGCCTTCCTTCCATTCTTCATAGAGTGGCGTTCCCTTTCGTGGAACGAATCTTCTTGATCTTTCACAGTCTGGGTTTATCTTGTTCAAAACCCTAGCTGTGTTTCTTGCATGTTGTTCTGACATTATCTTTCCTCCTAAGCCGGGCATCCAGTATTCGGAGAGTTCGAAGCCTGCTCTCTTAGCCTTCTTACCAGCTAGGATGTGTTCAACGCTTGTGACGCCTTTCCTAACGTACTTCAGTAGCTCGTCGTCACCGGTTTCCAAGCCAACGTGAAGTCTTGATAGCCCA
>CP070754.1:100851-107737 GCA_020348865.1 Candidatus Bathyarchaeota archaeon
ATGTGCCTTGAGGCGCCTTTCAGAGGTAGCTTCTTTACGGATGGACTCCTTCTCAGCAAAGGGATCAGATCAGTGAGGCTCACTATACCTAATAGTCGATCACCGTTTGCTACGATCAGTTTCTTGATTCTCTGGTTAATCATAAGTCGTGCGGCACTTGTCACTGTTATGTGAGGTTTTACTGTCACTAGTGGTTTTGACATGATTTCGTGCAGTTTGGTCCTAGCAGAGTTCTTCCCTTTCGAGACCAGCCTCTTCAATATGTCTCTCTCAGTCACAATTCCGACGGGTTGTCCCCCCTCAGTGACCACTACACTGCCGATGTCGTATTGATTCATCGTTTCCGTGGCCTTCAAGATGGTCTCTCCTGAATTTGCCGTCCTGACTTGCTGAACCATAGCATCCTTCACTTTTGCAGACATGAACCTAGCACCTGCCTTTCCTTTCTTTTGCGGCCCAGAAATAGATTATGAAAGTAGAATCTTGATGAGGCATACCTATTGTATGCACAAACCTGCATGCAAGAGTGTATACATTTATATAACATGTATATCTGTTATGCTGCTGTACATAATCTTTAAACGTCTCTTCAATCCCAACTATCTATGGTGAACATATTGTTCACAACCAATTTTCACATTCATAAGATGCTTCATTCAAGGATATCTCAAAGACCATGCCAGAAGTGCAAGGCAAAGGCGGACGGCGTGATCTTTCATTGTGCAAAGTGCAACAAATGGTACTGTTTCTACT
Source organism: Candidatus Bathyarchaeota archaeon (assembly GCA_020348865.1). Taxonomy (GTDB): domain Archaea; phylum Thermoproteota; class Bathyarchaeia; order Bathyarchaeales; family Bathyarchaeaceae; genus SOJZ01. The sequence goes on from CP070754.1 coordinate 101,605, forward strand.
GTGGAATTGATCTTGGCAAATGCCCAACATGCGGAAGCAAACTAGGATAGAAAAAGCAAGAAGCAAACGATGATTAGCGCACATCTGCACGCCGAACGCTGAGCGAATCACCACTTATCCTGTTTTTAATAGTTGTTCTCAGTTTTCTCAGTCAAATCTTCAATGTTCAGAGAAAATTAATATTCCCTTTTCGGCATTCTTCAATGGAAGCAGAGGAACAAGCGATGCCCGGAAAAGATAGTGACGCAGAAAGGGATGAAGGTTCAGGAGAGAAATCAAAGGCTATTGACGAAAAGACCATGAAGAAGCTTGGGAAACTGAGCGCGAAAACCATGAAAAAACTGGCAAAACGGCGTGAGCTTCCCCGCATGTACGAAGATTACATCAGCAAGATTGCGCCACAGCCACCGGCAAAGGGACCTACGAAACACAGCGAAAACAAAGGTGACTATCTACTGCGCGATTTTGAAGAGAATCTGTTTGATTGGGAAAACAATACTACAAAGAAACCTGCCTTTGACGCCTTCAAGAATGTGTTTGATAGTTTTGATAAGCTCAGAAGAACATTTAGCGCCAAGCAAAAGGAAATCATTGATGAAACTGACTTTGGAAAGAACATGACAGTAATGGTTGCACTGATGCGGCAGCAGATTGAAGCTTCGGAGCGCGCAGCAAGGTCTCAGAGCAGACGATTTTACATCTCCCTAGCAATAGCTGCTGTGTCAGTGATAGTAGCGGTCATCAGAATCATGCTCTAACGCCAACTGTTTGGAACTAGACTGCATGCGGGCACTAGCCCGCAACAATAGAAACACAGCCGATGAAGTAGGCATACAGCAATAGAGTAAAAGTATTATTGGTCTGAGCCCAATCTAGTGCTATAAACTGAGATTGGGTTACGTTTGGAGAGTTCTTGGTAACGTGGTACACCTAGAAAAGGTAGAATACAAGCCCATACCAGTCCGTGATTTGCTTGTTGAAATGAAAGACATATCTGAACTGATGATTGATCTAGCGTATTCCGCAGCTCTTTTTCACAGCCCCGAACTTGCTGAGGAAGTTTTGGAGTTGGAGGAGCACATTGACAAACTCGCATACATTTTGGGTATGAACGCCATGTTGGCCGCTAGAGACGCCGAAGACGCTGAAGCGCTTGTCGGAGTCTCTGTAGTGGCTGCAGCAGCCAACAAGATATCCGATGCGGCGGCTGACATTGCTGCAATAGTGCTGCAGGAAATCGGCATTCATCCCATTGTCCGCGAAGCTTTCCAGAAGGTGGAGGAACGACTAATCCGCGTCGCGGTCAAGCCTGGTTCAATTCTAACTGGACAAAGATTGGAAGAATTGGAGCTGGCCGCAAGAATAGGAGTCGACATTATTGCAATTCGTCGAGGAAAAAGGTGGATACTGAATCCAGACGATGAGGAAACTGCCAGAGAGAAGGATGTCCTCGTTGCCCGAGGAGCCCCGATGGGTGTCGAGGAATTCAAAAGGCTTGCTGATGGAACAGTTCAGAAACTAGAGGACTAGATTATGGCACCACCCAAGAGACCGTTCAAGAGAATCGTGGACAAACTCGTGGAGCTGAAAGACACATCCGAACTCATGATGGATCTTGCATACTCGTCACTCCTTCTCAACAGTCACAGGCTGGCGGAGGAAGTGCAGGAACTCGAAGAACACGTAGATGAATTGCACACAGAATTTGAGCTCTTGGTCTTATCAAGCGGGTTCAAAAAAGAGGAGTCAAGGGATTTCCTCGGTTTAATTCGATTGGGAGTTGTTACAGAGAAGATTGCTGATGCCGCTTCAGAGATAGCCGGGGTCGTTTTGAGAGGGTTGGAACCGCATCCCGTTTTGAAACTTGTAATTGAGGAAGCTGAGGAGACGGTAGCTCGCGTCCAAGTGGCAAGAGAATCCTCTTTGATTGGCAAAACTTTGCGGGATGCTCAGATTCCAGAGGAGACAGGAATGTGGGTGTTAAGCATCAGAAGAGGGCGGAGATGGATACGTCCCAAGCCTGACGTTATGATAAAAACTGGTGATATCTTAATCGCGTCAGGTTACGCTGAAGGGGAAGAAGACCTAGTTAGACTGGCTTCTGCGGAAACCACACATTAAGGTTCCAGACGGTCCAAACCGCACAATACATACACATATCCCAGTCAAGAGACTTGCTCTCTCGACTCAAGTGTATATGATATCTCAAGGAATTCAAGTCTACGAAAGCCAAATGGCTTCAATAACATTAATAGGCTAATCCCGCTTAGTAAACGTTTCAAGCGGTCCGCAAAGCCAAAGCGTCTCCTTTCAGTGATGGTGAGTCGATGCCCAAACTAAAAGTCTTGCTGCAAACAGTTCGAACAATCGACCAAGGCACGGGAAAGGAACATGGCAAGCTCTCTGAGGAGTATCAAGAGAGTGTGGCGATTTGTCAGGTGGATCCAGAAGATATGAAGTTAATTGGAATGAGAGAAGACGGAAACGTTAGAATCACCACCAATTTCGGCTCTGTGGTTCTAAGGCTGGTCAAGTCACAGGCGGCGCCCCACTCCAAAATTGTGTTCATTCCTTATGGTCCTTGGGCAAGTCTCATCATGAATCCAGAAACCCATGGAACAGGAATGCCTTCATTGAAAGGGATTCCTGCTGAGATTGAGCCCGCTCTTAAGGAAAAGGTGTTAAGCGTTCCAGATTTGCTCAAAGAATACTACAAGAGGGAATAAGGTGCCAGTCGTATCCAAAGTGACCTGCCCAGTCTGCGGCTCTTTATGTGATGACATCGAAGTTGTAGTGAAGAATAATGTAATAACCGATGTCAAAAACGCATGCGCTGTTGGCGCGGCCAAATTTCTAGACTATTCGAATCGTAAAAATGTGAAGCCACTTGTTCGAAAGAACGGCAAGCTGGTTGAAGTTTCGTTGAGCGAAGCTGTAAGAAAGAGTGCAAAGATACTCGCAGATGCTGTTTACCCCATAATGTACGGCTGGAGCTCCACAAGTTGCGAAGCAATTCGCGTCGGACTGGAGTTAGCCGAGGAGGTGGGCGCCGTAATAGACAACACGACTACAGTTTGCCATGGACCATCCATCCTGAGCGTTAAAGACGTCGGCATTGCTTCTTCCACCTTGGGACAACTGCGGCATCGAGCGGATCTCATCATCTACTGGGGATGCAACCCCTGGAGCGCACATCCTCGACATGTAGAAAGATACACCGCATTCTCGGATGGCAGATTTCAAAAGAGCACATGGCGAGCCTACATCTCACGATTGGGCGGCGCCCTTTCCAAGAAGAGACTTCGGAGAGCTATCAATCTAATCCTGAGACGAGACGCGTTTGCCACACCTGAAGTCACCCACGAAATTCCTTACACAATGTTTCAGAAAAAAAGGAAAATGGTCCTCATAGATATCCGTAGAACCCATTCTGCCGATGCAGCCGACTATTTCCTCCAAGTTGAACCCAACAAAGACTACGAGCTTCTGCAAGCCTTCCGTATGCTTGTTGCGGACGAAGAACTTGAAGTTGACCAAGTTGCTGGCGTCCCTGTTAAAACACTTGAAGAAATCGCTGATGTCATGATAGGATGCGAACTAGGGATCATTTTCTTTGGGCAAGGATTGACCATGACTGAAGGTAAGCTCCGAAACATCGATTCAGCAATCTCATTAGTCCGCGATCTGAATCAACGCACAAAATTCCTGATCATGCCTATGCGAGGACATTTCAATGTGACTGGAGCAAACGTCGTGTCCACGTGGCAAACTGGGTACCCTTTTGCAGTTGACTTCTCTCAAGGGTTCCCAAGGTACAACCCCGGTGAGACATCAGTGATTGATATACTGTGCCGAGAGGAAACAGATGCTGGACTCGTCATCGCTTCAGACCCAGTCGCCCATTTCCCAAAAAAAGCAGCTCAAAACCTCGTGAGAAAACCTCTCATCGTAATAGATCCCCAAACGACCCCAACTTCGTTGATGGCAGATGTAGTGTTTTCTCCTGCTTATGTAGGAATAGAGGCTGAAGGAACTGCCTACCGCATGGACCACGTTCCTCTGCCACTGAAAAAGATTGTTAATCCACCAAGCCCTTGCCTCTCAGAGGCCGAGATATTACGGCGAATACTACAGGAAGTCCGCAGGCTGAGGAGCAAACCAAATTGACACATCTCATTGTCAAGAACGGGTTCGTCTACGACCCGATGAACCATGTGGACGGCGAGAAAATGGATATTGCAGTCGCCAACGGAAAGATCGTCGAAAAGGTGGAAGAGAAAAAAGCAGAGTCGATTGAAGCTTCCGGAATGATTGTTATGCCCGGCGGAGTTGACATCCACACTCACATCGCTGGCGCAGAAGTCAATTCTGGCCGTCTTCTCAGACCTGAGGATCACTTTAGAGACGTAGAAGCAAAAACAGCCATTACAAGGTCTGGAGTCGGCTATTCTGTTCCATCAACGTTTACAACGGGATACCGATACTCAAGAATGGGCTATACAACCATCATGAACCCTTCAATGCCTCCACTTGAGGCCCGGCACACTCACGAGGAGCTCAACGACACACCCATGGTTGACAAAGCCAGCTACCCCCTGCTGGGAGATTGGTGGTTTACGCTGGAATACCTGCGAGACGGAAAGATCAAGGAATGTGCAGCCCACGTGGCTTGGATAATGGTCGCCACAAAAGGTTATGCCATAAAGATTGTGAACCCAGGCGGACTTGAAGCTTGGGGCTTTGGACAGAACGTCAGAAGCATCGACGATCCTGTTCCACACTTCAATCTCACTCCGAAAGAGATCATCCGTGGTCTATGCAAAGTGAACAAACTCCTTCACATGCCTCATACCATTCACGTGCACACCAACAACCTTGGAAAAGCTGGAAACTATGCCACAGCCCTGGACACAATGAAGTGCGTCGAAAACCTAGCCTCAGGGGACAAACCCATAATACATATCACTCACTGCCAGTTCAGCGCCTATAAAGGATCGGACTGGCGGACGCTGAAATCTGGAGCTGAAGAAATCGCTAAATACGTCAATCACCACGATCATGTAACACTTGATCTTGGCCAGGTGGTTTTTACCAACACAACCACGATGACGGCTGACGGACCGTTTCAACACGGTCTCTATCAACTGACAAGCAACAAGTGGGTCAACCACGATGTGGAAACCGAAACAACCGGTGGAATCGTGCCTTTCAGATACAGACGAAAAAGCTATGTCCATGCCATCCAATGGTCAATCGGACTTGAACTCGCACTCATGGTCAAAAACCCATGGAGAATCTACTTGACAACCGACCACCCAAATGCTGCCCCCTTCATCACCTACCCTCAAATAATCTCATGGCTAATGAGTCGAAAGGCAAGAGAAAAAACGATGTTAAGAATCAACAAACGTGCAAGACATAAAAGTCTGCTTCCAAGCATTGAACGAGAATACAATCTTGGTGAAATAGCCACGGTTACGCGGGCTGGTCAAGCAAAGGCATTAGACCTTAAACAGAAAGGACATCTTGGAATCGGAGCGGACGCGGACATAGCCATATACAACATGAACCCTGAGCTAGTGGATCCTTCCAAAAAACCCAAAACTGTTCGCAAAGCTTTCGAAAATACAGCATACACAATCAAGAACGGCGAAATTGTGGCAAAAGATGCAAAAATCGCAAAGCCGGTTAACGGAAAAACATTCTGGGTTAACCCACAACTCTCATCGCCAACAGAAGTTGCAGATGACATGAAACGGAGATTCCGAGAATACTGGACGATAGAGTACGAAAACTACTCAATCCCAGAAAGTTACTTGGCAACTTCTACCCCTATTTCGGTCAAGGCTGAGGTTTAGAACTCATGATTACACTGCACCCGAAACATCCTTTCAAAGCACCAGTAGACGCCCAATCCATCACACCTGATACTTTCGCCGAGAAACCAATCAGCAAAATAGCCAAACTGCAGATTTGGGAAGGAAACCAAAAGAGGACTCTCAACCAACTTTTCAAAATAGAATGCAGTACAAAGAACTCATCAGAAGAAACAGTAATAAGAATTCAGGGGGATGCCGGAAAGATCCGAAGAATCGGCGCTGGAATGTCTTACGGCAGAATAATCATTGACGGC
>CP070754.1:107837-111224 GCA_020348865.1 Candidatus Bathyarchaeota archaeon
ATCGTTAGGTTATCGAAGGCTATCTCGACCATTCCGTCAAGCTCAGCCGATATTCTGTAGGTGTCTTCTTTGAGAATTTCCAGGGTTCTGGTGATGGTGGTGTTTGCTGGGAGGAAGCAATCATAGGAGTATCTCTGCATCGGAACTATCCAGATGTCATCAAACCAGGTGGTCGCATTGCCTTGCGTTTTGTCGGCTACCCATCCCGCATTGAGTGCTATCCGTAGTGTTGTTGTGTTGGCGTCTAGTTTCAGTGGTCCTTTACAGGCTTTCCAATCGGATGTTCCGTTTTGGCCAACTGGCACCTGGGTCAGTTGAGTCCACTGACCTGTTACCTCATTCAATCCATCTATTGCTACATGGCTTGCCTCGGCATTTTCCTGTTTTACGTGGGTCACTATCTGGTATTCACCTGGAGCGGCAGAGATCTCGGAGCTTCTCACCCAGCTCCACTGCCAGCTTGAATCGAGTTTCGTCGTCACGCGGAGACTGGTATTCCCTTCATATGCTGCCGTCCTGTCAACGGTTGCAGTAAACCCTTCTTCGGCTGGATGCCAATCATCTGGGTAATAAGTCTGAGCTTCCTCAAAAGATGGGTTCCTTGCTAGGTTTGTTTCGAAGCTTCTTGGGTCAATGATATAGATTACCGTTGCATTTTGCAGGTTTGAGGCAAGAGCGTTGTCTGCTTGTTTTTTCTCCAGCACGAGTATCTCGTTGACGTAGTTATCTCCTTCAATATTTGAGATTTCAAGCTCATGAGATTGACCGGAAATGTCTTCGTATAGTTTTACCCATTGAAGCGTCAAAGTCTTCGACAAAGTTGTTGTGATAACCTCTTTCTCTTGATTTAACATGAATTTTATCTGGCTGCCTTGTGGCCACTTGAGGATTTTTGCCCAGATCTCCGCACTGCCTGTGGTTTTGACCGGGATGGTTAGGCTACTGTTTGTTGTGGTAAAGGCCCCGTTGTTGATGGTGGATGCAAAAAGATAGTTGTACCAGAACCAGCTCTTGCTGTTCACCCAACCCCGTCGCGCGTCCGTTTCAGTTGCGTAGTTGCCTGGGTCTATTTTGGTGCCTGTAACCATTGGTCTCAAATCTGCTCCATCGTTTTTGACGATGAAGATTGGGGCCTTGGTTTCGAGTTGAGCTGTCTCGGTCAGGTAGGCAATGTCGCCTAGATTTGTGAGTTCCGCAAGACTGGCTAAGGTCGATAGGTCTTCTGAGCCGTAGACAATTGTCTTGGGAGCGTAGACAAATTCTGATGGTACTACGTTTTTGTATAGTCTGAAGTTTTGGGTTGTGTTTATCAGCTGAAGATCCGGTTGATCCATTATGAAGTCCTTTGTAATGTTGGATTCCCATCGTTCACCAAGTTCTGGATATCGAGCAAGTGGGACATAAAGTTGGTATTCGGATGCGAAATCTTCTCTGAGGATTACGTATCTCGTGGCGAAAGGGCTGATCATATTGCCGAATTGGTGAGTTGTGTTTTCGTGGATCGTGGAAGCCAAGAACATGTTTGCTTTTGACAAGGGGAACTCTGCCACAATGTGTTGCGTGAATGTTGGCTTGGGTGAAAAGGAGATCAACGGGTCTACGCCGTTAAGGGATTTATTGTCATACTTTATTGGACTGATCGAAGGGAGCCAGAGTACGCGATATTGCGCGGGATCACCTTGAAACCCTTTGAGGAGTACCTGATAATTCTCGTCGAGCGAGTAGGTTTGCATGAAGCCTGCAGAGTTTCCCAAGAGAAGTGGATACCCGTTGGAAACCATTATTACCATAGCTATGGCAGTCGTCAGTGCGTAGGTTTTCATAACGTGCATTCTTGGCCTCACTGCTTTGGTTATCTCTCGAAGTGATATTGCTATCAGAATCGTGTAGGAGAAGAAGATGAGGAATGTGATGTGCCAAAGCTCTCTGAAAACAACTAGGGGGGTATATCTGAAAAGTGAAATGAAAATGCCTTCAAGTGGAGGATTTGTGCCTTTTGACAGGAATATTCCAATGACGAGGATTACACCGAATCCCATCGTGTATCGGTCTTTCCTCCTGAGAAGTGCAATAACGGCGATGAACGGCATGAGGAAGTTCGCAGTCAAGACCCACCTTGGGATTAGGCCTTGCGCGATCAAACGAGTGTAGCCATACGGTTGCATGTTGTATCCTATCACTCTAATGCTTTCCAGAAGTGTGGGCGAAGTGAGAATTTCGTGATACGAAAGGAACGTTTGCACAGTTAATGTCGAAACTGCTGCCGGTGCTAGCGCCAGCGGCAGTATCCACGGAAGGTGCAAGAGTGAGCCAATAGTAAGGGTCAACCCCAAAGACACTAGATTGTTTTCAAGCTTCTCACGGTTCAAGAAAGCAAAAATTAGAAGAATTGTGAAGATCATTATGAAGAATTGAATTTGTACACCTATCAGCCCAAAGAGCAGTCCGGAAGCAACAGCGTGTTGAAATCTCTTTTCTCTCTCTTCCTGTGCTCTGCAGAAACAAAGGAGCAATAGAGGTGTGAGAGCGTATCCAACCAGATAGTAGATGTGACCGGCCACAGACCGTGTGAAGATTAAGGGAGAGAAAAGGTAGATCAGCCCTGCAATCAGCGACCAGTGGTACCCTAACTTCAGGGTTCTTCTTCCGAAAAAGAACGTCGAAAGACCGCTCAAAGTTAGGACGGAAACAAGCATCCATTTTGAAACTGTTTCTCCACCGAGAAAGGCGAAGGGGATCAGCAAAACACGAAACAGCCAATCAGAGGGATATATCTTGTTTCCAAGATTCATATCGAAAAGAAGCAGGCCGTTATATCCGTAGTTGGATATCATTTCAGGGAAAGGGCCAATAAACCAATCATGGAAGAACCCCAGCGTGCCGTTGCTTAGCAGGAGAATGCGGAATGAGAATAGACTTAGAAAAAGATAGAGGAGTAAGGGAGCAAAAGCTTCCTTAGTGACACGGTATTTCTGGGACATTTTGTGACACAACTGCTTTTCTAGTAAGTATCAAGAACACTAGAGACCAAGAAGGTGAAGCGGTGAGCTCTATCAAGAACCAGTAATCCGCCCAACATAAGGTTCAGTCCTGCACGTGCGCGTACATTTTCTGTTCTTGTTCATTGACAAGATGAGTTTCATTTCTTCATCTGCAATCTTCTGCCAGTCGTATCTCTCAACAAATCTCTTGCCATCTTCTCCTATCTTTCTTGAAACTTCATGGTTTTGTAGCAAGAACAGAACCTGTTTGGACATTCCATCTACATCTCCTGGAGTCACAGTAACCAGCTTGCTGTTGAAAATTTCCTTGTAGATCGGAAGTTCATATACGACTACTGGTAGTCCACATGCCATCGCTTCCGCTATGGCGATTCCCCACCCTTCA
>CP070754.1:111324-120521 GCA_020348865.1 Candidatus Bathyarchaeota archaeon
AGCGGGGGTTGCCAAGCCAGGTCAAAGGTGCAGCCCTGAGGCGGCTGTCCCGTAGGGGTTCGTGGGTTCGAATCCCACCCCCCGCACCATGCCTGCACACCGGGCATTCTGCATGAAATGCATGCATAATTTGTTGTCCTTGATTTGCCCACTCTCCCGGGTATACTGTCTCGTAGCCATCCACTGAAGCTCTATCCTTTGAACATACAGCTCTCCCAAATCCTCTTTCCATACGATTCCTGTTCCGCTACAATTCGGACATCGACATCCTTCCCCATTTTCCATTACCTAGTTGATTGTTCCAAGTTGCACTAAAAATTCTACTCAAGATCAAATGTGCGGTCATTTTTTCGAGATAGGCAATCGTTTCCCAATGCTTGACCCCCTCGAGAAACTAAAGGGAGAACCCAATAGATTCACCATCCTCAAGAGTGGTCCAGCAACGATATACTAATGCTGGAATATCGAAGGGTTTGACGAAAATGACGAAAATGACGAATCTGACGAAAGTGACGAAAATGACGAAACTGGTCGTAGTTCTAGAAGTATATGCCGATTAATTCTTGGAGGAATCTCTTACTAACTGGTCTTTTGTTGGGCAGTCCGTTCAAGTAAAACGGCCATGGCTATGCTCATGAAGGAGATGCACAGGTTGGAAAGAAAGGAAGGGTCTCCCATGAACACATCTATTTCCCCCTGCATGTACGCATAAGATTCCGAGTAGAACACCCATATGCTCCATAGTATTCCAATCCATCCCAAGCAAAAGAGTATAACGTATAAGATGTGCCCATAGATATTCTTCATTTTGGTTATCTCCTTTGGTTGATTTCTCTCGTTTCCATATATGATTTGCCTTCCTTGGAAAGAAGAAGGGTCATGCCATCTCCTCCAGAAATATCTCTTGAAGAATCTCTTTGTCTACACGAAGCTTCTCTGAAAGTCCTTTCACCCACATAAGGTACGACCGAAATACGCTGCGAACTATCTCAGCTTTTTCATCCCGAGATAAAGTGTCCTCTCTGGTGAGTAGAAGGGCGAACCACTTCCCCAAGTCTGATAGAACATAATACTTCACCCACATGAGACGACCATCGCTTTGAATCTTTCCCATGTTTTCCTTCAGGATTCCGAGACCAGTTAATGCTCTTAGGTGGCTAATCACAGTCTTGTTCGAGTAACCAAGGCTTTCTATCAGATTTTTCTGATAGATTTTTTTGGAAACCCCTTGATCAATGGAAAACTTCAAGATGTCAACGGGAACTTTTGATCCGAAAATGGCTCGCAACACTTTCTGTTTTCTCTCCATCGGCAGAAAAATAACGTAGGGAAACAACGGTTTGTTCACTATGATTAACCACTCAACATGTTTCCTACGTGCTTATGACACCGCTCCTCCTCAAAGCAAAAACTATTCCAATCCCAACATAGGTCGCAAATGCGGTAAATAGGAGCCTCTCAACAACAGTGAAAGGCAGATAGAAAGCAAATAGAGCACCAAGGGGACCTACATCTTCTGGATTGGCTAGACCCGATTTCAACCACCAGAACCCGAAGGTTTTAACCGCGTTTTTTATAGCTTTTAACGAAGCAAACCAACCCACAGACGTAATGAAAATTAGACTTCCTGCCATGTGGTTCGCCATGATACCACTGAAACAGCAGAGAGCAGTACCAAGGGTCACTTTCTCTCTCATTCCACTGTGAAAAAAGGCGCTAATCCTCTCTCTGAATAGAATAACGAGGATGAATGCTGCCCAATGCAGAAAAGGATAGATGAGTAGTAGGGATTCCTGAATTTCTTGACCTGGAGGAGTCAAGTACCAAAGTCCGTTTAGAACCGCAATCAGAATTGCAGACAGTTTCCAATTGGCAATCCTACCACTTCTCGCTAGAGCTCCACTCACTATCGATGCTATAGGCCCTGTGGGGAGGTACAAAAAACCCATGAACGTCGTCTTCGGTACTAGCCAACCTATGAAATTTCCGATGAATGCTGCCAAACCACCAAGCCAAGGTCCAAGCACTATGCCTATGATTGGAGTCAATATCACAGTAAACTCGATTGAGCCTTCTCCGCCCGCTATCGGAACACCTGGAAGCCTCGAGACGATCACCAGAAGAGCCGCGAAGACAGAGACCAGCGCAACATCTTTAGATCCAAGTTTGAGTCCAAGTTTCATCGATAACACCGCTATGTAGTGAAGTACTCTACATATAAGTCTTTTACAGTAGGTGAAAGCGCACAGACAGAATGACCCGCTCTTGAAAAAATCACACAACCTACTATCGAGCATTTTGTGTGTGGTGCTGAGATAAAGTTGTATCAGTTTCCACAAGGGTCAATCCTAGAAATCCAAGTGACCTACATGTCAAGACGGGTTGGAATTAAGCTAAACAATGAACTCGCAATATACTGTCGAGAAACTCCAGCTAAGAGGAGTGTGAGCGGGGAGTTGGTGAAGGAGCCCTCAAGATATCCAAGAAAAAGGTTGAGATTATCTCGAGCTTCACTTTGACAAAAGAAAGCTCGTTTTGGAGATGACAAGTGAAAGAAGGCAATAAGCTACTGAAGCATGGAGGATGAGAAAACCAGTATCTTCAGTCTCTCAGTGCAACGCGTCGGAGAAAGCTTAAAACGACAGAGTGAATTATCTGCTTGATGCTCTGGCATTAGGCTCCGGTAGAAGAAGGGAGACTATCCTTTTCTGCCAAATATAGCCAGGTTAAGCATGCATATGCATGGACCACGTATTCCGGCCTTTCGCCACCATAGAGTGGAAGACAGCCGGAGACCCGGGTTCGAATCCCGGCCGGAGCACCATCCAAGAACCTGCTCGGCCGACAGATTTGGAGGCCACTTCGTCTAGAAACATTTGAATGGGACAGCACATATTTTTAAGTTCGATTCGTTCTATACAACACCAAATTTCCTCATTGAAAGGTGTACGCTATGAGCAAGAGAAAGAAACTTGAGAAAAGAATTCTGTCGTTGTTTAGCGAGATTGGTAAACCTCTGACTCTAGCTGAAGTAGCCCAACACCTTGGAGAACCTCAAAAAAACGTCTATAAGGCTCTACGGCATTTGTTCGAAAACGATCAAATCCACACTGTAGAGGGCAGGCGATATAAGCTTTCCAATTCAGATTCTGGTTAAACATAACCAAAAAGTATAGAATCTAGGAGAGCAAAGCGAGATTTGTCATTCGAAAGATATGAATACCCCATTTAATGCTGTTGGTTGGGAGGTGTCTAGATTCGGAAAAGTCGTCATAACAGCGGGTCTCCCCTATGCAGATGGCGAAATCCACTTGGGAGGAATCACCTCAACCTATCTCCCTGCGGACATACTTGCAAGATTCTTCAGGTTGAAAGGAGATAAAGTGGTTTTTGCATGCGCTACGGACGATTTTGGCACTCCTATACTAATCCAAGCTGAAAAAGAAAGAAAAAGCCCAGAAGCATTCGTGGCCCACTGGTACAAAGCAGACAAAAAGGATTTCGATAATCTAGGAATTTCATTTGACATCTTCCATCAAACCAGCTCCAATGAAAACATTCAATTCACACAAAACATCTTCAAGAAACTACATGAGAAAGGGTTCATTTTCAACCAACTTGTCTCACAGCCATACTGTGAGAAATGTAGAAAGGTGTTGCCAGACCGATATGTTAAGGGCACATGCCCCCACTGCAAAGCAACTGATCAATATTCTGATGGATGCGAAGAATGCGGAAAAGTGTTCCAACCTGGAGAAATCAAGGACTCACACTGTGCACTCTGCGGATCAAAACCAGTGAGCAACCAGAGTGAGCACTATTTCTTCAAGCTTTCACAGTTTTCAGACGCACTAAAGAAATGGTTGATTGAAAGCAAAAGCCTCCAGCCAGAAGTGAAGAACTACGTGCTAGACTGGATTAGCACTGGCTTGGAGGATTGGGACATTACTAGAGACATAACATGGGGGGTTCCGATTCCACTAGACGAAGCAAAGGGAAAAGTACTCTACAACTGGTTTGACAATCATCTCTGCTACATTTCAACAACGCTGAAGCATCTCTCAGACAAAGGGATCGATGGAAAGGCGTTTTGGAATTCCTCAAGAATCTATCATTTTATCGGAAAAGACATAGTGTATCATCATTATCTGTTCTTGCCTGCTATGCGTCTTGGCGCAAAGGAGTTCAAACTTCCAGATTTCATTCCCACAAGAGGGCATATGCAGCTTCAAGGTATGAAATTTTCTAAGAGCAGACGATGGTACGTTAGTCTGAGAGAATTCCTAAACCTGTTTCCAGCGGACTATCTGAGATATTACTTGGCAGCAATCACCCCATACAGTCAATCGGATGTGAAATTCGAATGGGAGGACTTTCAGTCAAGAATAAACAATGAACTAATCGCGAATATCGGAAATTTCATTCACCGAACATTGACTTTCATTTGGTCGAACTGCAGTGGAGATGTACCCGAGGCAAGAAACTACGAAAAACTGGACGTTCAGTTTAAAGGGGAAATCGAAACAATAGCCAACAACGCTGGAGAAGAAATAGAGAGAATAGAGTTGAACAGAGGGCTGAAAAAAATCCTAGAGTTTTCCAGTTTCTGCAACCAATATTTTCAGCGGAAAGAACCTTGGACCAAGACTGAAGACACATCCACCTGCCTATATCTCTGTGCAAACGCGGTCAGAAGCTTTGCCATTCTACTTGAACCGTATCTACCGTTCTCAGCTGAAATTCTATGGCAACAACTGAACCTGGGAGGCTCCATTCACCAGCAAAATTGGGATTCAGCATCGATACTAAATGTGAGAAGTGGACACAGAATCAACAAGCCAAGAATACTATTTAGAAGAATAGAGTCTGAAGAGATTAAAAGAGAGAAAGAAAAGCTTCAAAGACTAAGTGTAGACTAGATTCAATTCGTTACACTATTGGAAAAGTACAAATGCGAGTTTCACAAGTGAGAAGATTTGCCTCTCAAAATCGACCTTCACGTTCATACATGGCACTCCCATGACTCTACAACTACACTCAACCAAGTCATTACCTACTCCAAGAAGAGAGGTCTGGATGGAGTAGCCATAACTGATCATGACGTCGCCACAGTATCACCCAGACTTGCTCAAAAGGCCAGAAACCTTATTGTTATCCCGGGAGTCGAAGTGACCACGTCGCGAGGTCACGTCGTGGCCCTTAACGTAACCAAACAGATTCCTAGAGAACTAAGCCCTTCTGAGACTATTGAAATGATCCACGAAACTGGAGGAATAGCTGTGGCCGCTCACCCCACAGTGTTTTACAGAGGGTTAAGGGGGCACGTAGACTCGGATTTTGATGCCGTAGAAGTGGTCAATGCCTCAGCATTCCCTTTTTTCCTTTCAACTCATCTGAGCCGAAAACTTGCTGCTAGACTTTGTCTCCCACAGACTGCTGGTAGCGATGCCCATTATGCTGCCGAAATCGGGTTTGCATACACGATTGTTGATGCAGAACCTGACGTTGACGAGATTGTGCACGCGATAACGAAAGGGGAAACCATTCCATACGGGAGACCGATACCATGGAGACTAAGATTCAAGAGGATGTGTGTGCACACGCAAAAGATTGTCTGAGGGCTTATATGCTCACGCAAAGAAATTACCGGAAAGGAATAGGGCAAAATCATGACTGAACCTCTTTCAAAAGCTTCAACGGAAGCTCAATCGTTCGCGTCAGGGAACAAGGAGAAGAGAACATGAACAGCGCTGTTTCACTAGCGCTATTACTGTCCTTTTTGGCCGGAATCTCAACGACTATAGGAGCTGTGATTGCATTTTTCATTAAAATCCCCACACGTAGAGTTCTGGGTTTGACTCTTGGATTTTCCGCAGGCGTAATGATCAATATATCATTCGTTGAACTCCTGACAAACTCCATAGATGGAATAGGTTTTCTTCATGCAAACTTCGCGTTCTTTGTTGGGATAGCAACAATCTTTGCAATCGACATTTTCATCCCTCATGAGTATATCGCTGAAAAAGTCCAAAGCAAAGATCCGAGACTTATGAAGACCGGGATCCTTACTGCATTAGGAATCGCAATACACAATTTTCCTGAAGGATTTGCTACGCTGGCAACTTCCCTATATTCAATAGAAGTTGGTATATTGTTGGCAATAGCCGTAGCCATCCACAATATACCAGAGGGGATATCCGTGTCCTTACCAATCCTTCATGCTACCAAAAACAAGAGAAAGGCGTTTCTATACTCTCTTGCTTCAGGAATATCTGAACCAATCGGTGCAGTAATAGGAGCAGCTTTCTTCCTATACTTCATGACAGATTATCTAATTGGTTGGACTTTAGCATTCGTTGCTGGCATCATGGTCTACATAAGCTTTGATGAGTTGTTGCCAGCAGCCCATAGACACGGTAAAGATCACACGGTAGCCATAGGAGTCATTTCCGGAATGGCAGTGATGATGCTCAGTCTAGCCATACTCAGGTAACCCCAGCTCCGCGCGCACACGCGTTTTTCGCGGTGTCCCACCTAGTTGCTTACAAGCTTGAAAACTGCCCCAGCCCCTCGAGAGAGCGCATTGATGAGTTCGATTCTGGAACCCACACAATCTATTTATTCAAATCTCTAGAAATCAGTGATTTGATGGTTTCCATGGGGAGAGGGTTTGGTTTCGGAAAAGTCATCTTGTTTGGCGAACACTTCGTTGTCCACGGCGTACCAGGAATTGCCTCCGCAATTGATTTAACAACTGAAGCTGAAGTGCAAAAAACTCAAGACGGAATCACTATAAAAGATGAGAGAAGAAGCGCAAAAGGTTATACTGAAAAGAAGAGAACCCAACAGAAAGAGTCGATTCAGAGAATGCTTGAAACGATGGGAATCGATTCTGAAAAGACCTCTTTGGAGATCCGGTTGGGAGGAAATCTACCAAGCTTCAGCGGAATTGGTGCTTCCGCAGCAAGTAGCGTTGCAATCACTAAAGCCATAGCAGAGGAGCTAGGGATGGATTTGCCCGATGAAAGAATCAACGAAATCGCTTATGAAGCTGAGAAAGCCTACGCAGGGACACCCTCGGGCATTGACAACTCTGCGGCAACCTATGGAGGGTTAATTTGGTTTAGGAGGAATTTGAGCGGGGGCTCAAACACAATTGAAAGATTGAGTATAAGGCAGCCTGTTGAAGTCGTCATAGGCAACACTCGAGTTGTCGCCAACACGAAGGAAATGGTTGCAGGCGTCGCAGAAAGAAAAAGGGAGAATCCGGAAAAATATGACCAACTGTTCAGTCGAGCAGAAACGTTAGCACTAGAGGCAAGAAAGGCCTTGGAAGATTATAATTTGAGAGAAGTCGGAAGACTAATGAATGAAAATCATGGCTTACTGCAAGAGATTGAGGTCTCTTGCGAAGAATTGGACTATCTAATCAACTTGGCTCGAGAGCAGGGCGCATTTGGGGCAAAACTAACTGGGGGTGGCGGTGGAGGATGCATGGTCTCGCTAACCCCAGGAAAAGAACTGCAGGAATCGGTTGCCCAAGCAATGGAGAAGAAGGGATTCGAAGTATTGAGAGTAGAAATAGGAGTCTAGAATCCATGAAGAATAGCCTTTTTAGAAACAAGAAACAACTTCTATATCAGGGAGAAGATTGGTATTCAGAAGTTTTCTGGAACAACTTGACAAGAATGGGGAATTGACAAGAATAGAAAGGGACGTATCAACTGAGTACGAGATGGCAGGAATTATCGACGCTCTCGGCGAGAAACCCATATTCTTTGAGAGAGTCAAAGAATCCCGCATCCCTGTTGTAGGAGGCCTCGTCTCTTCTAAGCAACTGATTGCTAGAGCCTTGAATGTCAAGCAAGAGCAATTGTTGTACAAGCTATCCAATGCCATAGAAAATCCTGTACCCCCTGATGTTGTGAAAAAGGGAGAATGCCAAGAAGTAATTAGGAGAGATGTCGATTTAACAGCGCTCCCCATAATGAAGTATACAAGAAAAGATGGTGGAAAATACATTGCATCAGCCATCTGCGTAATAAGGGACCCTGAGTTAGGCAGAAACACATGTTTCCATAGACTGATGCTATTGAGCAAAAGCAGATTCGTAGCTAGGATCGTTGAAGGGAGGGGAACCGATACTGCCCTCAGAAAATCTGGCGGCGAACTTGACATCGCGATTTGCATAGGCAACTCAACAGCCGTTCTTCTCGCCGCTTCTACATCTCTCCCAAAAGACGCTGACGAAATGGAAATGGCGAACGCACTGGAAAAAACAGAGTTGGTGAAGTGCAGAACAATTGACGTTGAAGTTCCAAGGGACAGCGAGATTGTATTAGAAGGAAGGATAACAAAAGAAAGAACATCAGAGGGTCCGTTCTTAGATTTGACAGGAATTATAGACAAGGTAAGACAACAACCAGTGATAGAGATTAATTGTGTAACCCACAGAGAGAATCCAATCTACCAAACCATACTTGCTGGAAGAAACGAACACAAACTCTTGATGGGAATGCCCAGAGAACCAACGATTCTTAACGAAGTGAACAAGATCTGTGAATGCAAAGATGTCTACATAACCCCTGGCGGTTGCAGCTGGCTCCACGCAGTGGTACAAATAAAAAAAAGGAAGCCAGATGATGGATATAAAGCGATTGAAGCAGCCTTCAAAGGTCACAGTTCATTGAAACATTGCATCGTTGTGGATGACGACATAAACATCTACGATCCAAACGACGTTGAATGGGCTATCGCAACGAGATTTCAAGCAGATAAGGACGCTACTATAAAACCAAAACAAAGAGGGTCTTCTCTCGATCCATCAGGAAATCTGACACAAGGAAGAAAAGCAACAACGTGTAAGATGGGGTTTGACGCAACGATTCCGTTCAAAGAAACAGGAAAAGGGTTCAAGAAAGAGGAATACCAAAGAGTTAATCTAAACCAGTTCTTGTGACCTTTATGTACCTCACAAAAGAAGAAGAGAGAATGCTGGATGGAGAAGAAGGCTACGCTGCAAAAAAATCCATGGAAATACTTGTTGCTTTAGGAGACATTTACGGCGCTGAAAAACTCATAAACGTAGGTTCCGTCCAAGTGGCAGGCGTGTCTTATCACAACCTAGGAGACGCCGGCCTAGAATTCCTCAATGAACTAGCAAGGGATGGAAAAGTCAAGGTGCTCACAACCTTGAA
>CP070754.1:120621-124008 GCA_020348865.1 Candidatus Bathyarchaeota archaeon
ACATCTAGTATGTTTCAAATACATGTCAGAGCCTCGGTGGCCTAGCTGGTTAGGGCATCGCCTTGGTAAAGCTCCGAAAAGGCGGAGGTCGCGGGCTCAAATCCCGCCCGAGGCTCCACACTCATACACTTTATATATGCAACAAGACAAAATCATGACACGCTGTAGAGGGAACCACTGTGCCCCTTGACCCTTGGCTTTGGTCCTACATAATTCTCGCGGTAGCAGCAGTTTCAGTGGCTTCAATTACACTCTACGCAACGAGAAGTGACAAAAAGAAGAAGAAAGAACTACCGGAATCACGGGAAGTCGCCGGGAGATGGCCATTCAAAACAGGTCATACTGTAACTGCAGAGGAAACTCAAAAGGCACAAAAAGAACTCAAAATGCTGAATTTGGAAAGGGAGATTCTAAGCTACGCCATACGCCGCCTTTACGAAGCGCAAGCAGAAGGAAAAATAAGCGAAGAAGAGCGAGACCTTTTGGCACAAGGATATAAAGATAGAATGCTGAAAATCAAAGAGTTGATGTCCCGCGACGAATCAGTTGTTGCCTTGCGTGAGCTAGAAGCTATGCAAGGAGATTTAATCCGGTTGTTCAATGAACGTTTTGACGACCTTAATGAAAAGATCGAAGACGTACGATCACACTTGGGAGTAGAACCCGTGGAAGAAGTGCCCGTTCCCGTTCCAACTACAACCCCCACACCATCAGTGAAGAGAGCGAAAAGAGAGCATAGACGCTCTCCTCGTCCAGGCAAAACTGAGGCTGAAAAAAGGATTGAGGAAATTAGAGCCGAGGTGGAAAAGGTTTTGGAGAGGCTGGGACAGATCGAGGTTGAGGCGTGAAACGTGGGTTGGAGAGAAGAAGCCAAGAAAAGGGCATCCATGGAAGCGGTGAAACATGTCAAAGACGGCTTCACAATTGGATTGGGCAGTGGCAGCACGGTTGCGTATGCCATCCAAGAGATAGGGAAACGTGTTCAACAAGAAGAACTCCGGATTTTAGGAGTCCCAACGTCTCACCAAACTATGATGCTGGCGGTACATTGGGGCATCCCAACAACCACATTAAATGAGCATCCCCAACTGGATTTGGCGATAGACGGCACAGACCAATTCGACAGACAACTGAATCTGATCAAGGGTTTGGGCGGTGCGTTGACAAGAGAGAAAATCGTCGCCTCAGCGACAAGCCAATTCGTGGTAGTAGCAGACCAAACGAAACTCGCCGAAAAACTTGGCACAGATTGTGTGGTGCCAGTTGAGGTGTTGCCCTTTGCCTTTCCAACAGCTACGTCGAAGATGCAGGCAATTGGAGGGAAAACCATCTTGCGAAAGGCAAAAAGCAAAGTTGGACCTGTTGTGACAGATAACGGTAACTTCATCGTCGACGTCAGCTTCGGGGAAATTAGCTCACCTAAGAGACTGGATTCCAAGCTGCAAGCAATTCCAGGTGTGATTGAAACCGGGTTGTTCATCGAAATGGCGGACATTGTCTACGTGGGCACACAGACGACTGTGGAAAGACTGGAGAGAGAATGAGTCGAGAAAACGTTTGGGATATGCCGATTGTCCAAAAAACGGTTAAATCTGTGACATTCGAAGAGTAGAGGTTAGGCAGGAGCCGGGGTAGCCTAGCCTGGAATGGGCGCCAGACTCATAATCTGGAGAGCACATCTCTTACTAAGGGGCCCAGAAGTCGCGGGCTCGAATCCCGCCCCCGGCACCAACGAATCCTTAGGAACGGAAAATTCAATACAGACGAGTTCTGAGCATTCGATTTCTCGCTTATGCAGATTGTGGAGAAAGAGGCGTAAAGAAGATGAAGAAAATCTTATTAGCAATTCTCTTGAATAACGTTCCTCAATTGATTATCTGCATGCATTAGAAGGAGTGATCTAAATGGTTGAAGGATCTTTCTCGATTTCCAAAGTCGTCCCCTTAATCGTCGTAGTATGGGTACTATCATTAGTCACGACTTTGGCAGCAATGTACGTTGTGTTAAACTTCACCCAAGTTGGTGTTGGCGACCTTTCTATAACCGCAGATAAGATAGTTGATGGAGCAATCAACACCACAAAACTAGCTGAAGGGGCTGTCACCACTGAGATACTTTCTGATGACGCCGTTACTGGTTCAAAACTGGCAGCAAACGCCATTCCATTCATGTCTGCAAATGGCAGTGTTCAATTGACCAAGACCACAGAAACTTACGAGAACGTGACTGATCTGTCATTGACAATGAATGTAGAAAGAAAATGTACATTGTTGATTATGTTCAGTGTTCAATGTGCGATTTCAGATCTGGACACGAATGTTCTATGGCGAGTCTACGTCAACTCGGATAGAATTGGAAATCTTTGGCTGCAACCACCAGGAAATAGTCCTAAATGGAGTTCAGTTTCCTACACTTTCTGTCAACCAAACGTTAGCCCAGGAGAGTACACTGTTTACGTACAATGGTATGTAAGTGGTGCCACAGCTTGGGTGGCAGATCGAAATCTCTATGTGATTGCCTTACCCACAGGTTAGTCGTCTGAGTACGCCCACAAACGGTTTCGGGATTCAAGGGCAGCTTATTTAATCCTAATCCTTTTCACGAAGGTGGAGAGTCCTCAACCCGGATTTCGGATAGGCTGATTTGCACCTAGACCCTTGAATGGAGCCTCCGCCGGGATTCGAACCCGGGGTCTTCAGCTTACAAGGCTGACGCCCTAACCAACTAGGCAACGGAGGCACTACAGACATTTACACACTTTGAGATTGTTTAAATTTAACCGTTCAGGAAACAAATATTAAGAAATCACCGTTCATAAGCCAATATGGCTCATGCCTGATTTGATGTCGCCTAGTTGGGGGCTGTCGGCTAGCTTGGTCTAGGCTCTGAGACTTGGGCTCTCGGGACCCCGGTTCAAATCCGGGCAGCCCCACCAATTGTTGTTTTTAAGGTTATCGGGGCAATCCGTGTCTTTCTTCAGAGCATTAGGACCTTCAATGCGGTTGATTATTTCTTTTAGAGCATTTTCAGAGACTTTGCTGATATTCAAGCTGAATTCTTTAGCTTTCTGCACTAGGTTTGCATCAATCCGAATAGTCCCACGTCTTACCGAATTATTCCGGAGGTCCTCGGTCGATTATCTTTTGAATCTCCTTCAAAGAACAGCGTTCTGACCAGAAAGCCTCCAATAGCCAATTAGCACCGATGTCCATGAAGTCATGGATATAAGCATCGTCCTCTTTGTCTCCAACGGTTACAATGCTTTTTACAACATCAAATGAGTCTGGTGATTTCCTATACTTTCTAATATAACTCAAAATCTCTTGATAATATTGATGATATAATGAGGGATCCGATCCAGATTTCAATTGAAAAATTACAACATAT
>CP070754.1:124108-145188 GCA_020348865.1 Candidatus Bathyarchaeota archaeon
ATGCCACAGTGAGGATGAGCCGTGAACTCCACGTAACGCTTGTCTTTCAAAGCGCCAATCGCCTTAGAGATGGGAACTACTATAGGCACCGGGTAGAAGTCTGAGGCTTTTATCTTCCCTTCGGTCTGTTCTTCAACCAACTTCATGAAGTCGGGGATAGTTATACGCATTTTTGCTCTTTCCTTCTCGGGCAGCCGACCACATAGAGACACTGGTTGAACGTTCACACATCGGATTATATCAAAATTCTCAGCTGCAAACCTTATAATGTCACCAAGTTGATGGTCGTTAACGCCTTTGACCAACGTGACCACAAGCACTATGCTCACTATCCCTGCTTTTCGACAATTCTCGATAGCTTTCATTTTCTTGTCTAGCAGGTTGCTCCCTCGCGTAAACTCATATACGTCTGAGGTCAAGCCGTCAAACTGTAGGTAGACCGTGCTAATGCCAGCTTCTTTTAGTCCGCGACAATATTCTACGCTCTGGGCGAGTCGCAAACCGTTCGTGTTAATCTCTACATGCTCGAAGCCGAGCTCCTTTGCTATACCTATGAGCTCGAAGAGGTCTTTTCGAATCGTTGGTTCTCCACCTGAGAACTGCAACGCTGGAGCGGGTACTGGCCTGTTTTGTCTGAAGTTTTCCAGCATCAATTGGATTTCCTTTTTGGATGGTTCGTAAACGTATCCTGCTGCAGCGGCGTTGGCGAAACAGACAGGACAGCGAAGATTGCAGCGGTTGGTTACGTCTATTATGGCAAGTCCTGTGTGCGATTTGTGTTGGGGACATATGCCACAGTCGAGTGGGCAATCTAACTTTGTTTCGGTTCTGGGGTTTGATATCCCATCACCTTCGTATCTGAATTGTTCAGCTCGTTGGTATTGCCTGTAGTCGCTCCAGTAGGTATCTCGAAACTTCCCGTGCTTGGGGCATTCTTTCTTCACGTAAACCTCATTGTTATCTTCGTATATCGTTGCGTCAAGAATGTTGAAACATTCTGGACACATGCTCTTGGTCTGTTTGACAGTTTGCAGGTTTGACACCACTGATAGTTGTAAATTATTTAGGTCAGAGTGGTAGGTAGAGTATAAGAAGATTTCCAAACGTTTCAGAAGGTGAAAAGGGGTTGAACGTAGTCATCAGCGAGGAAGCAATAAAGGTTCTACGTGAAATCGGGTTAACTAGCTATGAAACTCGGGCATACCTAGCGTTGCTTGAGAAAGGTGTAATGACCGCAAGCGAAGCGGGCAGGCAAGGTGGAGTTCCCTACTCAAAGGTTTATGAAACCTTGAATAGTCTGGTGAAGAAAGGGTGGGTGACGGTTGAGGATGGCAGACCTCGCCGGTACTACCCCAAGTCTCCTTATGAGGCTTTGGAGGCTGCCAGGCTTAGATTGGAGGATATCGTGGTTGAATGGAAACATGTAGTAATGGACGAACTGCAACCTATGTATAAACGTAGAGAACTACGGGAGAAGCCTGTTATCTGGATTTTGCGGGGGGAGTTTAGTGTTCTAGCGAAGCTACGGGAGATGTTGAGAGAGACCAAGAACGAGTTAATGGTGGCAGCCCCAATGTGGTCCAATGATTTCCTGGAAGCTAGTGTTCCGTTGTTGAGTCACTTGCGTGATAGCGGGATCAGCGTTCAAGTTATGGTTACGAATGATTGCAGTATGAAGGAGGTGACAGGAATTGGAGAGATTAGGGTTCGAGACAACATGTTTGGTGGAGGGGTTATTGTAGATGGCAGAGAGGCTTTGCTCCTTCTTGGTGAGAATGAGACATCACTTGTTATATGGTCGAGTCACATGGGGTTGGTCAAGTTTGCCAGAGATTACTTTCAATATCTTTGGGAAACCGCAGGAAATATCGGATAGTGCATGTTGGAAACGGACATTCTTCAATGATATCGGGTTCACTGAACGTCAATAATCTTGCTAGGCGCGATATGCAAGCATTTTTGGTTTGTTTAACGTTCCACGTTTCTTTCCTTGTTTGGCACAGTTCAGGTCTGTTTAGAAACTAGAGGGGGATTTCTAGTTTTGAATGTTGTTTACGTGTTTTAATGGGCCATCCATTTTTTGCGCAGGTACTGTGGAGAACGTGGAGAACGTGCGAGAACGTGGAGAACGTCGTTTTGAATGTTGAAACGTGGGTGAGAACGTCGTGAGAACGTGGTGAGAACGTGGGAGAGTGTTGTTGAATGTTTGAGTGAGTGTGAGTTGATGCTTTGCAACGCATGCTCTCGCATGCAAGCAGAACCCTTGCGTGCAAAACTGAGTTTTGCCTAATGGAGGTTTTTCAGCAATACATCTTCAAGAATCTGTTCACTTTTGAGACTATCACAATAGCCGCAAATATTGAGCCAAGTAGGATGACTATCCTGTATTCTGATGGAATGGTGAGGATTATGATGGTGAATCCTACAGCGGTAGTAACCCCGGAAGTGATTAGTAGATTCTTCACGTTGAGCTTTCCGAATCTTTGAATTGTATTTGTAATATTTGATTTTCTGTCGACACTGAAGTCTCTAAGCTCGAAGAGGATTTCAACCATCAATGAAGGAGGTAGGATCATCATTAAGAAGGGAATAACAAACAGGTCAAGAGGCCGAAATGCGAGATATGCTATGAAAAATTGAAGAGCACCCAAACAGATCACATGTGAAATCAAATCTACAAAGGGCACAGATTTCAGTCTTACAGGTTTCCATGAATAGAAAAAACCCACCAAAGCCAAGATCAAACCAAAGAAAAAGACTGAAGGGCTTATGATCGACAACAGAAAAAACCCAATCAAGAGAAGCAAGAAACTAATCAGGTATCCTTGTGTTCTTGACAATTCACCGTTGGCAATAGGGTTTCTTCTTCTCTTTTCCAGACTAACGTAGTCATCAGCGGCATCTTCTACATCATTGAAAGCATATACGAAGGCGGTCATGAAGAGATTCGCAAAGAAGACAACAGCCGTTCTGAAAGAGAAAAGACTTTGTGGGGAAATCAGAAATATCAAAGCTACAATTAAGAACAATGTGAGCAAGTACGCCCTTATTCTGGTCAGTCTTGCCAGAAGTCTCATGCGCATGAACATAATTCTTTTCAAATTTTCTTGACTCACGTTAAATGTTTTATGCAAGTGTATACAATTAGACTAAAACATTGAGAGTGCCCAGTCTTGATCCCTTTGGTTTCAATGGTCATCCCCACACTGAATGAAGAATACTATTTGGAAAGATGTTTGATTTCTTTAAGAACCCAGAAAGGTTGTGGAACTTTCGAGATAATTGTTGTAGATGGTGGAAGCTCAGATGATACTGTAACGATAGCAAAGAAATACGCAGATAAGATTGTAACCACTCCAGAAAAAAGCCCAAGCATTCAAAGAAACTTGGGAGCAACCGTGGCCAAGGGCGATTTGCTAGCATTCATCGATGCCGACACAGTCGCATCGAGATTTTGGCTGAAAGGCATTATAGAGGCTTTCAAAGACCAGAGCATTGCCTGTGTGACCGGCCCTTTGTTTCCCCTCGAAAAAATCAAAAGACCTTATCTCTACAGCCTCACTAATGCACTTCAGAAAATCCTGGTAAGAATCAACTATCCTCTGTTCTGGGGCGCTTCCTGTGCCTTCAGAACCAATGCTTTCCGGAAGATTGAGGGATTCGACGAAAAATTGCTCACATCGGAAGATCATGACATATCTCGAAGGATTAGAAAAATCGGCAAAGCTGCATATGATGACAACGTTAGAGCATTTACTTCTCATCGGAAGTTTCTTGAGAATGAAGAGAAGGCTTTTTTCCTTTACATAAAAGACATTTTACAGTATTTTTTCGTCAGGAAAATACGAGCACCCGGCCCTATGTAGAAACTTCGGATCCCGAGAATGATTACTCCAAGTATTTAGGAATCCGACAGAGAGAGTTTTATTCGAAGACTATGCATGCAATGCTACTCTCTTCGTTCAACAGATATTGTACATTTTGTAGCCAAAGCAGCTATTGTACCCAGAGCTGCAAGCCACGGCGCTATTAGGGCACCCACTACTCCAACCGTGGCTGGTATTTCAAGGAGAGTTTTGCCTTTTTCATCCCTCACTATGATCCTTGTGATGTTTCCCTCACGGATCAACTCTTTGACTTTGCTGACCAAGTTGTCTGCCGAAACTGAGAATTCTTCTATCACAACTTTTTCTACCATAGCCCCACAGTTTTGGCAGAATCTCGCGTATTCAGGCAGCTCTCCCCCACATTTTGTGCAATGAACCAATTCTTCACCTCCAAAAATCAGCAGGGATTACTTTAAGAAAGTTCTGGCCTCCAACAAATCTTTCATTGTGTTTATTGTAATCCACATTCCGTGGTATGTGTATCCCCTGAGTAGTTTTTGGTCTGCCAGTCTTTGCATAGTGGTGAGTTCGAAGTCGCCTTTCTCTGGGAAGTATCTTTCAACTACTGCTTTCTTGAATACGTAATGGCCAGCACTAACATAGGTGTCGAGTGGTGATCTACGTTCGAATCTCACTATTTCTATTCCGTTGCGAAGCGTTACTTTGCTGAAGGGTAGAGTGGGTTTGGCGAGGAGTGTTCCTGCACCTTTGGCAGCGTAATCGTAGAGTTCGTTTGGATCGTAGAAGACTATGTCGTCGACGTTCAGGACATACGCCACGCCGCCCTTAATCTTTTTGAAGGCTTTTTTTGTAGCTCCTCCTGTTCCTAGGTTCTCTTCTTCTAGGGAGAAGGTGACTTGGAGTTTTGTCAAGTCATCTCTGTTTGATGCTATGATTATGCTTTCAAATCCATGTGAGCGTAACCAGGTTATTTGACGGTCTACCAGAGTCTTTGTGTCAATTTTCAGTAGAGGTTTTGGAATCCATGTGGAAGGTTTGAGCCTCCACCCCTGTCCACCAGCTAGTATTATTGCTTCTTTCATACAACCTACACCTACGCCACTTCAGGTTACTAATATCGTTGGCGAATAATGTGATTGATTGCAGGCGCTTATATCAATTACGAATGCCGGAAGTAGCATCAAAACCAAAAGCTGAAGCAGAGAGCAAGAAAATGCCCAGGTTCGAGCTCATATGGCGTTCACAAGAACTCTTCCTCAGATATGAATAGTATGCAGGAAAACACAATCCCCGCACAAATGGACTTGCAAAAGATATTAAACAAACCATCAGCCCCTATCTCTCCACGAAGGGTGAAACTTGGTAACACAAAACGTCGTCGAGAATGTTGCAGTCAAGCTTCTACGACTAGCAGTGACAGAACTACCAAAGGACGTGAAGTTGGCTCTTAAGAACGCGTATCGCCAAGAAGAAAGCAAAGCTGGTAAAACCCAGTTGAAAGCCATATTAGAAAACATCGAGTTGGCTGAAAAGACCCACACCCCCATGTGTCAGGATACAGGCGTAATCATTTTCTACGTGAAAGCAGGTGCCCAAGTGAAAGACTTGGGCAGAATCGAAGAAGCCCTCCGCAACGCTACAAAAAGAGCTACAAAAGAAGTTCCTCTACGCCCAAACGCGGTAAATCCATTCACCCAAGAGAATACCGGAGACAACACGGGAAGATTCATACCATTCATCCATTGGGAAATCGCCCCCGGAAACGACCTCGAAATCACAGTTTTTCCAAAGGGAGGTGGTTGCGAAAATGTCTGTGCATTGGGCATGCTAAGACCAGGTGATGGCATAAACGGTTTGAAGAGATTTGCTGTAGACACGATAATAAGGGCTGGTGCAAAGCCTTGCCCTCCGAACATCATAGGCGTTGCAGTGGGAGGTGGTGCCGACATCGCAATGAAATTAGCAAAGAAAACGCTATTGAGACCACTGAATCAGCTGAACCCCGACTTAAAACTCGCGAAGCTTGAGAAAGAACTGTACGAAGCAGCAAACTCCACAGGAATTGGGCCAATGGGACTCGGCGGCAAGTTCACAGTGCTGGGTGTGCACGTTGAATATGCTGAGAGGCATCCTGCGTCTTATCCAGCAGCGGTTGCTGTTCAATGCTGGGCTGCGAGGAGATCCTCAGCATGCATTCATTCAGATGGGACTGTTGAATACCTAACTCATAAACAACCTAAATGAGATCACGTGCGCTCTCTATAATTGTGTCGATTCGGTCAAGATTGTTGATCGCGAGGCTGATTCGATAGGGGCTCTTCAAGGTTTGCATTATTTCCGCCAGCCAGAAACGAGGTCTAAGGAAGAAATGTTTAATGTACTCGTGGATCATGCGTTTAATCTCTTCAGGCGGTACCGCATCAGGGGATATTTCGCACACCGAGACTCCCGTCTCCCAATATTGATTCTCGTTTAAGACGCCTTTCATTTTGAGTTCATCCCAGATGTCTGTTCCAGGAAAAGCCGAGAGAAGGTTGATTTCTGGGATGTCGAGGTCTAGCTGATGGGTGAATTTGAGGGTGTTCTGTATTTCTTGCCGAGTTTCGTCTGGGGCACCAACTATGAGTGAACCAATTATGACATCTACTCCTGCTTTCTTTGTGGTTTTGACGGCATCCTTGGATTGTTTTGGGGTTATCTGTTTGTTGTAATAGTCCAGAATTCTTTGATTTCCACTCTCGATTCCGAAATGGATTATTCTGCAACCTGCTTTTACGAGTTCTCGCAACATTAAATAGGAGCAATTGTCGACGCGCCCTAAGCAGATGAAGTCTATGTCCATCTTCTCTTTTCTGATTCTTCGACAAATTTCTATGACTCTCTTCTTGTCAATCATGAAATTGTCGTCTACAAAGTAAATTTGCTTGTAACCTCTGCTTACCAAAAAATGCAGCTCTTCCAGTGTGTTTTCAACGGATCTAGGTCGCCAAATGTTGTTGGCGAATCTTCGTACGCCACAGAAGCGGCATCTGTACACGCATCCACGAGATGAAACGAAGCTAGCGTACTTTTTGGGTGCGGCGTTTATCCCAGCAGCCATTGCGTGGTATTCTATGTCTGATAGCTCGCGGTTTGGGAAGGGTATTGAATCTACGTCTTTGATTGGTGGTCTCGGTGGGGTCGTGATTGTTTTGTTGCTTCTTCTGAAGTTTATGCCTTGAACATCTTTCAGGTTTTTCCCTTTCTCCAAGCATTCTACGAGTTCAAGGGTTGTGTATTCTCCTTCACCGCGAACAATTATGTCTACGGAGGGATATTTCTTGAGGATTTTTTCTGCGTTGAATGTTGCGTGCATGTTGCCGAAGACTGTGGTCAAGTTTGGGTTTTCTTTTTTTGCCATTTCCGCGATTCTTGGCGCTGTTTGGCTTGAACAGCTCAAGACTGAGAATCCTAGTATTTCTGGGTCTTCTTTTCTGATCCATTTGACTGTCTCTTCTGTCGTTAGTCCTTTCGCTGCTTGGTCTAGTATGGAAACCTTGATTCCTTCATGCTGTAAGATTGTAGCAACGTAGAATATGCCTAGCGGTGGGCTTGCTCCGAACATTTTCTTTCTTTCTCTCACTGAGAGTTGTGTGTTTGGACCAGGGTTTATGAATGAGAACTTCATCAGGTTGCCTCTCTTACTTCTCGTATTTTTCAATAGTTGACTATTAAGCGTTCTCTACGTCCATGTATGCGTGCCAGATGATGAATTAATACATAACCAAAAAGCTAATCTGCATCTTTTCAAGCATCACATAGTCTACCAGCTAGTATGGTGAACTGAAACGGCAACGTACAGAATCAAAACTCCAATCTCCGAAGAAGACGTTAGAAAACTGAAAGTCAATGATGTCATCTACATCACAGGAACAATATTCACAGCTCGAGACAGCGCCCACAAAAGAGCACTAGACTACTACAAACAAAGCAAAAAAATGCCAATCAACCCACAAGGATTAGCGGTCTTCCACTGTGGACCCATAGTAAAAAGGGAAAACGACAAATGGATGATAGTCGCGGCAGGACCAACAACAAGTACACGCATGGACCTATTCGAAGATGAATTCATCAAGAACTACAAGGTCCGAGTGGTAATAGGAAAAGGTGGGATGGGTAAGAAAACGACAGACGCCATGAAAGAATACGGTGCAGTCTACGGAGCATTCACCGGAGGAGCGGCAGTACTCGCAGCAAAGGCAATAAGAAACGTGAAGACCGTGGAATGGTTCGACCTAGGAATGCCAGAGGCACTGTGGATCCTGGAAGTCGAAGACTTCGGACCACTAACTGTTGCCATCGACTCATATGGGAACAACCTGTTCGAAGATGTCCTGATGAAAGTGGAAGAAAACAGACCGAAGATTAACGAAAAACTCGGCATATAGCCCAGATTTCTGTGTGTCACTCATTAGGTTGGCTGAACCGACCCCCAAATCTACACAACGAAAAGGACAAATGTTCCTAAAACTATGAAAACTGATCCGACAAAGATTCTGGTAGTGACTCTTTCTTTCAGCAAGAATGATCCAAACATGGTTGCAAAAAGCGGAGACACAGAAGAGATCGGAACCGCATGAGAAGCTGGAATATCCAAAAGACTTACAGCTAGCAAAACCCAGCCTAGGCCCAACGCCACAATTCCACCTAAGGCGAGAATGACCCACGTTCTCCTCTTCAGCTTCAAGAAACCAAATTTACGCTCAAATAAGGGAGAAATAGCCAGCAACGAGAGAGTAGTCGCCGACAGCCTAACCGTGTTCACGACAAGCGCAGCATCCAGAAGAGCCAAGTCAGAGAGCATTAGAGCCTCATCCATAAAGGTTATGCTCACTGCCCACACTACAGCAGTAACGAATCCAACGATAATGCCCTTGAATAAAACATTTCTTTCCATTCCAACCGACTTTCCCGTCTCTTGGCTGATTAGCCATATACCAGCAACTATGAGCACGGCGCTCAACAGCACAAACAGTGTGATTTGCTCCCCAAAGAAAAGAGATGCGAACAACATGGTAAACAACGGGTATGTGCAGGTAATTGGAACCGCTCTGGAAACGCCGACCAGTTTCAAACTCAACATGTACAAAGTGTCTCCGACGCACAAGCCAATAGCCCCGCTGAGACCTGCTAGAAGCAATGAATCCATTCGCAGTGTCGCTAGATACTGCAACCTCCCCGTCACTCCCAAACATGCAACAAAGAACGCGGTTGTGGATATGCACCGTGAAAGATTAGCTGAAACCGGCTTCGCATCTACCAATGCTACCTTGTACAGGGCTGCAGACACGGTCCAGCATAACGCGGCGCCCAAGGCTGCGAGTTCACCGATCATACTTATCACACAAACGTCAACCGTCTAGTTGCGTAAACGGTAGAGGCGAGGCTTCTAGTATATTTTGGCTCTATTACTATCAGTCCTGCTACATTCCGGAAGTTGAAATAACGATTATAGCCTTTGCAGCGAATGGAGAACATGTAGTTTGACGCAGGGGTGCAACATGACGGGAGAAAGCAACGAAGTCGACGTAGCTGTCACTATACTCCGTGCCGCAGCCGAAGGAATCAAGAAAACGGAGATTATATACAGGTGTAACTTGGACCATGTGATCTTGAACAACTACTTATGTGCCTTGATGGAGCTGGAGCTGCTGAAAGCGGAAAAGACAAGCGAAACATTCTATCAAACTACAGAAAAAGGATTACAGTTGCTGCACATCTACCACAAGCTGAAATGGCTTCTGTCGGGTAGAACCTTCGACTTTCTACTGGTCCGTCTGATAGGTCGACTGCTACTGAACAAGCATGTAACGTATGAGCGGCCTTTGCCAGGTGAAGATAGTAGAAAGTGAGGATACGAATTCGAAGACTGTTCTTGTCGCATTCTACTCGCAGAAGAAAAAACAGATTCCTGTTGTCCGCACGGGTTTCTAGATGAGTGTGAAGTAGACTCGTCGGTTGTGTTTGCCTTTGTTCTGAGTTTTGAGTAGTTTTATTCCCTTGACCTCTTTCAAGCTTTTCACATGGGTTCCTCCGTCTGCTTGTTTGTCCTCACCCACTATCTCCACTATGCGGAGATGGGGAATATCTGGCGGGAGGGCTTTGGCCATTTTTATCACGCCTGGGATTTTCATGGCTTCATCTTTTGGAAGCGTGTACCATTTAACTGGGATGTCCTTTCTGAACAATTCGTTCGCCTTGTTTATGTACTTGTTCAGGATTTCTCGATCGTACTTTTCCAGACTGAAATCGAAACGAACTTTGTCTTCCTCTAGCTGGTTGCCGGTGACAAGGGCACCCGTTCCTGTGCATAGAAGCGAAGCAAATACGTGGGCTGCAGTGTGGCTTCGCATAAGTTTGTATCGTCGTTCCCAATTCAGAACGCAGTGAACCTGGTCTCCTTTTTCCAAGCCAGTTTCGTCAACTTCATGAGATGTTTCTCCGGAGAATTTGCCGACGTAGACAACATTGAACGTTATATTTCCTTTCACAATCTTCCCAGTGTCCCATGGTTGACCTCCACCCTTTGGATAGAAGATTGTTTGATCCAGTACTATGTACCTCCCATCTTTTACTGAGACAACAGTAGAGTCGCATTCTCTACTGTAACTGTTTTCCAAGTATAGCGCTTTGGTCATAGGAATGACCCACATTCATAGAATCGGCAGAAAACTTATATGTTTGTCCTCTTGCAAGCATGAAGGCATTCTGACAGAGACCAACCACGTACGCGCATAGCCTACAGATCGGATGGAAGAATGAGTGTTGGGTTCAAGTGAAGAGTCAAGTGAAGAACAAGAAGGTGAAATAAATTATCGCGACCTCTTCATACTGGGACTTGTCTTTCTCATAGTAGGAATAGGCGGAATATTCACAATCGGATCCTTCAGTATTTTGCTTCTTGCAGTGGGAATAGTCCTTCTTGTAATCAGCCTTGCCAACAGAGACAAATGGACGAAATCCTCAAAAGAGACTTGAGTTGCCACCTACCGTTGACAACCCTTATGCATGTATGCTATTCTAAGAAATTTGAAGTCTTGTCGTCTGTGCAATCGTGCGCACAAACATCTATTCTTGGAGGATGTAGTCTTCTGTTGAGAATCGTGCTCTTTCTTGTGTTTTCTTCTGACCAGTCATCTTGAATGGGACGGCAACAAGCAGTCCAGCTGCAAATCCACCGATATGCGCCCAGTAGGCCACTCCACTATTCGGGTTAAGTATGACTGAGCTGAACTGAAGGAGGAACCAGAATCCCAAGTAGAAAATCGCCTTTATCTTCACCGTGGTGGCAATATAGAATAGGAAGACCAGCGTGACGATGTTGGCTCCTGGGAAGAATAGAAGATAGGCACCCAGTACACCGGACACAGCTCCTGAAGCGCCCACAGCAGGAATCCACGCAGCTGAGGGATCAAACTGAAAGGTGATCCAAGCATGAGCTAGACCTGAGATGACCCCAACCATCAGATATAGAATCAAGAACTTGATATGGCCAAATCTGTCCTCCACATTATCCCCGAAAATGAAGAGAAACAGCATGTTTCCAATAATATGCCAGAGGCCACCATGCATGAACATCGAAGTAAAAAGTGTGTAGAGTCTTTCCCCGTGCATTAGGTAACCGGGGATTGCACCATATTCAAGAAAATCAGCATCTGCAAATCCTCGGCTCAGTTGCAGGAGAAATACCGCAACGTTTGCTGCTACTAGCATCCATGTTACGTAAGGTCGAGTTTTGGTTGGATTCTGATCATATAGGGGAAACACAGTGATCCATTAAGAGAATCAGGTATTTTCTTTATAAACCAACCTCCAAACCCCTCTATCCGCATGTGCGCAATTCGCATATACAAATATGTTGGCTTCGAATACGCCACCGATATGGACGACTGCAAGCTATTTCGAATGAGAAAGTGAAGAAAGTATGTGCGTAAAGACAGAAGCAGGAGCGTCTGTCCTAACACCGCTGCTATTGAAGTGGGTCCGCACAGCCTGGAAGCCCTTGTTCTTGAGCTTGCTAATCACGTCAAATAATGGTGGAACCGACAGGTTGAATCGGTCACAAACTCTGTCGATTACATAGTAAGTGAGTGGTGCTTCAGTCTCACTCTGGAGTGTGGACAGCAGTTTGAGGATCCATCTCTCTTTCAGCTTTCTCCTGTTGAGCCATTTCTCCATTAACAGACGAAAATCTTCATTAAACAACTTGCCTAGCCACAATGGCCCTGCAACACTCATCCTAGATCCACATTCAGGACATAATCGCTCAAAGGGAGAAAACATTCCTCGAAACACTTCTCTATGAAAACATGGAAAGCAGTGGAGAACGTATCCCATCATTTGAATATTCATGTCAGATTGTTTCGCACCGTATTGAATGAGAACGTATGTTCTAATGTAGTGATCTGAACCGTGACTGAATAGAACTTTGAATCCAACACCGTGCTTCGCTGCCATCATCGTTAAGCACCCGACTAGAAGACGGATGGCTAGCTCGTGACAGTATTCAGTTCGCAGAGACCTTCCACCATATTTTCGGACGCAAGCCTTAGGATGAACACCACACAGGGGAGCCATATCAGTGGCGGTCAGAGCCAGGAGGCCGCCGTTGCGAAGTGCTCGGATTGCAGCATCTAGATATGGCGCTGGAGAACCGAAAGGATCGATATCAATGAAATCAAACCTCTTTCGCGGCGCTGCATATCGACTCATAAAGAGGTTTGCGTCCTCATTCATGATGGAAACGTGTTCGCCCAGCTTGTTACGTTCGACGTTGGATCGCGCAAGCTTCACTGCTTCAGAACTAATGTCGTTCATAACAACTTTCAGAACACCCTCAACCTCCACTGCAATTCTGACGCTTCGAACGCCACATCCGGCTAAAGGCTCACCAACAGAAATATCTCTTCCTAGTGTTGACTGATAGGCCTGCAACGCCAGAATCGTTAAGTCTCTGTTCGATTTCATGACAGGATTATAGAAGACTGGCGCCTTGGATGGAGCGTATTCCGAAGGGGCTTTGACGTAGGCTTCAAGCCTAGGAACCTCAATGCTTGTTTCTCCTTCTCTCAAAACTTCCGTGGAAAGGCTGGAACCCAACTTTGTCACCCCAAAAATCGTTAATATCTTTCTTTATTATGGTTTATGAGAATTAAAGAGATTTCAGGTGTGTTTGCTTGAAGCGGCTTATATTCGTAACTGGGCGCCCGGGTATTGGCAAGACAAGCGTTCTACTTCGAGCTGTTGACGCGTTGAAGGCTCGAGGGTGTAAGGTTGGTGGAATGATCAGCCGTGAGGTTCGTGAACGAGGAGTCCGCGTGGGTTTTGAGATAGTTGATTTCTACGCTGGACGAAGAGGATGGTTGGCTCGCGTGAACCAGTCTGAAGGCCCCCATGTTGGCAAATACCGTGTCAATCTATGCGATTTGGATACGATAGGTGCAAGCTCTATTCTTAACGCCACATCAGATTCTGACATTATAGTTGTGGATGAAATAGGAAGTATGGAACTTCTTTCACCCGAGTTCAAAAGGGCAGTTGATCAAGCGATAGGAAGCAGTAAACCAGTGGTGGGATCAATCCATTTTAGGGCACGAGATCCATTGATCAACAGTATCAGAGCTAGAGAAGACGCGGAAATTCTTGAGATTACCTATGAAAACCGAGAGACCCTCCACAACGTTATTATCAACAAAGTCGTTCATTTTCTGGGGAAACTATAGCACCCGTTGTTCAATGTTATGAAGGTTGCTGATGTGAAGGTTGTCGGAGTTGATGATGCTGGTCGTGGCGCAGCAATTGGACCTCTCGTCATCGCAGGTGTTTTGCTTGAAGAGAAGGCTTTATCAAAGCTCATAGACTTGGGTGTGAAGGATTCTAAACTTCTTTCGCCTCGTAGACGAGAACAACTGGCTGAAGAAATCAAAGAGCTGGCTCTCGGATTCCATGTTGAGAAGTCGACTCCGACGACCATTGACAAGGTTACTGGAACTGGAAAAAAGCTCCATAGACTGAACCGGCTTGAAGCTCAGATCATGGCCAAAGTGGTAAAGGTTCTTGAACCAGATATAGTATACGTAGATGCTTCAGACGTGCTGGCCGACCGATTTGGAAAGCACATCGCAGATAACGTTCCTTTTGAGGTTAGAATTATATCTGAACACCATGCCGATGCAAAATACCCCATTGTCTCTGCAGCCTCAATCATCGCGAAAGTTGAGCGTGACAACATCATCTCTGAGCTAAGAAAGAAACATGGAGACTTGGGCTCTGGCTACCCATCCGACCCTAAGACCATCAAATTTCTTGAGAATTGGATAAGAGATTTCGCCTGCTTCCCAGAATTTGTGCGTAAATCGTGGAAGCCGGTCAAAAAGATAAAGGCTGAAGCCAAAGCAAAGCAGACAAAGCTAGTTTAGAATTGTGCAATAAACTCTTCTGGATGTTCTATTTCTTCCAAATCCTCACTACGAATCATTCGGATACCGTTCTCGGGAACCTGCCTGCCATCTGTAACAAAGATTGGTTGAGCATTGATGATTTTGCCGATGCTTACGATTTCCTCTGTTCTTTGATCGACATTTTGCTCGCCTTTATGTGGAACACCCCCCACGACGTTCAGGGAGTTTCGAGAATCCCTTGCTATAAAGTCAAAAGGCGCTCTCTTGGTGGGAGCTACATCAAAATTGAACTGGGCGAATTTCTTCAGGACCATTTGCAGGAAGTAGTGTTTAGTGATTATGCGTCTAGCAGTGGCGAAGAATCCTGTGCCTTGAGAAGGTGATTCAAACACGTTGATGGACCGTGCTGCTGGAATGCCCAGAATCCATTCAAGACAGTAGGCGGCAGACACGGAGGCTTTAGCCATGTCTTTCTCGTAGCCGTACAGGGTTCTTCTGGAAACGCCCATCATCTCTGCTAGCTTGCCCACAGACAAGCCCAGTTCCAACCTCTTCTTTCTAATTGCTTCTCCATTAAGCCTAACGTAGTAGCCCCCTGGTCCAGCCTCTATTAGGGGTTGTTTTCTGTGGCTGATTATGTCTTCAAGTGTTTTGAGGGTGACTGTACAGATATTGCATCTTGAGTAGACAGTGTCGTCTTCTAATGGTTTCTTACGTGTTTTGTCACTGATGAAGAGTGGCGTAGCGGTGAAGCACTCGGAGATTGCTTGGACTTCAGAAGCATCCTTCGTCGAAACATTTCCGACGTCGTCGTGTACCTTTACGAAAACAAGTTTTTTTCCTTTCTTTGTCACAAGATCAAAACAACTTGGCCGCGATGTGCATCTTTCAGAAACCTGAAAGCCGGCTTTCCTGAAAATCAATTCAGTGTCGTGCAGAACCTCCGCCAGCTTATTCATCTCCCCTAAGCCGTAAAGACATTAGAGGAGCGTCATATAAACTTACAGTTCATACATTCTGAACATATCTAGCAGCTATATTTCTTCTTACTAATTTTCTTGCCGTTCAGCCACAATCATGACATGGGCCTTGTCGTAGGGTTCTAGGCGTACAGCTTCACCAACTCGGAAGCCACGAGCTTTCAGGACACTTATCTCTTGTTGAAAGACTTCGGAAGGTTCTCTTGCAACGTCAATGCTTTGCGCCTTGACCGCAAGCATAATCTGTCCGTCAGCCTTGAGAAATAGGTCGGCATTGTCTGCCAATACTTTAGCTTGCTCTGGTTGTGCTACGTCACAGTAGATGTCATCTACTTTCTCCACAAATCGTGAGTAGCGTTCCGGCAACCTTGCGTCCATCAGCACTGGCGACATATTGAAACGAAACTCACATACGTTGTCAACCAAATCTCGAACAGCGCGGGCAGCGAACTCCACACAATACACGCAGCCTTTTTCCCCGACAATATCTGATACGTGACTCGCTGTCGTCCCAGAAGCAGCTCCCAGATACAGAACCTTGTGATCTGGTTGAATAGGTACAGTTTTCAAGCCCTTAATAATTGCGGCTGCAAGCTTGCTTCGGAAAGGATTCCAAAGCCTATATTCCACCCGCTTGTATCGGACTAGTCGTTCACCGTACACAGTTTTTCCTGGGGCAACGTTTCTTGTCGCTAGTTTTCTGGCGCCATTTTCAATGGTAGCCCAGTAAATTCCGAGAAAATGTGGATGTGGCTTAACGTCTGCGGCCACGTTTCTTTCTCCTAGATGGTTTCGTCCTGGAAACCTTCTTGATCGCAGGTTTCCCATATTTTTCTTGGATCTCTTTGACCCTTCTTTCAACGCCGGCCTTCAGTCTATCGCCAATGTACCTGGTGCTGAATGCATCAGCTCGTGCGGCTATCGCTAGGTTTCCAGCTAGTGCCCGCGCAATTTTTCCTCTATGCCAAAGCTTTGCTCCATGGATGAGGTTGTGTTGGAAGATTACTCCATGTTTTGGGGGGCGGGTTCCGGTTCTAAGCGATCTGAAAAGGGCTTTTTCTGCTCCAAGGACTTGAATTGTGCTTGCTGGCATTTTTGCCATGTTATCCAATCCACCGGCAAGTGCAATAAGTCGTGCCCCCAATAACGAACCAGCCAGTGAGTCGATGTTAGGAGCAACATTCTTAACAGTTGTGTCTATGTAGTCCTCAAGCGATTTTCTTAGGGCATGAAGTATCAACAGGGTCTTGGATATGGCTTGTATTTGGCCAGTGTCTTCACTGCCAAGTGAGGCTCCCATTGACGCGCTAGCCGCCTTGGCTATATGTCCGGCTTTGGCTTTCGGCAATCCTTCGTTCTCTAGGTTTTCTATGGTGAAATCTTCTCTTCTTCCTAGGTTTGCGACGAGTCGCGCATACGTTTCGTGCTTATCTATCAACCGATCCAATTCTGGAAAGTGAAGACCGTACCATTCGCGGGTTCTGCCGATGAAGAGGTTAAGAGTTGCGTCCAAGTCATCTATGGTTTGGATCGCTTGCACCACGACTAGGTCTCGCTTTTCAATTGCCCCCTTAACTCGCATCTTGGTCAGCTCCATAGAAACCTTGTGAACCCACTTATGGAGTTCTGACGCTTGTTTTGCAAATCCTACTTCCACTGCGAATTTGTCAAGGTTTCGGCGAAGCGATTCTCCAGCCTCTGAGGGTTTTGCCACCTCAACCTCGATGTTCAACTCCTCGCGGGTACCCCGAGCCAGTTCTGAACTCTCAAAGACAAAGATTGTGTAGCCTTTTCGCTGTAATTTCGCGACCAACCTGGTTATTTCATCAGTTGTCTTTCCGATTTCGATTTTCGCTAGCTTTTCTGCTGTTTCTTTTGGGTCTTTTGGGAAGAAGATTTTTTCAATAAGTTTGTTGGTTTCTCCGAACGCAAAAACGCCCATCATGCACTCTACGATTGCCGCTTTCATGATTTTGTCTCCATCATCAAACAACTGGTGTAGTATGTTCTTGCTAACCTTTATCTTGTCTATTGAATAAACTTACTGCAACTGGTTGGTGCTCTATGTCGAGTCGACTTGCCGTAGAGATCGCTGGGCTTAAACTTGGTAATCCTGTGATGTTGGCCTCAGGGATTCTCGGGTCGTCAGGAATGACGTTGAAGAGAGTTGTTGATGCGGGTGCCGGTGCTGTGGTCACCAAGTCTTTAGGATTAGAACCACGAGAGGGTTATCCAAACCCAACCTTGGTTCAAGTTGAATGTGGATTGCTCAACGCCATGGGGCTTCCTAATCCGGGAGTTCACTGTTTTGGGGAGGAGATAATGGAAGCGAAAGAGTTGGGTGTTCCAATGATTGTAAGCATCTACGGCTTTTCATCGGGTGAGTTCGCTGACGTGGCAGAGATTGCTGTTGACGCAGGAGCAAATGCACTAGAATTGAACGTGTCATGTCCACATGTCGAAAAAACAGGAGCGGAAGTTGGACAATCTAAGGAGTTGGTGGCGGAAGTCGTGAATAAAGTGAAGAACAGCGTGAATAAGCCTATCTTTGTCAAGCTGACTCCCAACGTTGCCGACATTGTTGAGGTGGCAGAAGCGGCGGTTGAAGCAGGAGCAGACGCTATAACAGCCATCAACACGGTTAGAGCTATGACAATTGATGTTGAAACGAAAACGCCGATATTAGCTAACAAGATTGGCGGTCTTTCTGGACCTGCAATAAAACCTATTGCGGTTAGATGTGTGTACGAGATCCGCCGCAGCGTTGATGTTCCGGTTATCGGTTGCGGCGGGATAAGCACGTGGCGAGATGCTGTGGAGTTCATGTTGGCTGGGGCTTCTGCGGTTCAGATAGGAACGGCCATCGCATTCAGTGGATTGGGCGTGTTCAAATCTGTCACGGAGGGAATCGACGCATATCTCAAAGAGAAGGGTTTCAGGAGTGTGGGAGAAATTGTCGGGCTCTCAAATCGCGACTAATCGCTTAAGAATCGTAAAGATCTTGGAGACTAAGAGGGAGGGTCCCACTGTCAAGACGTTCACTTTCCAGGACAAGAAATGTGCTGAGGCGGATCCAGGGCAATTTGCTATGGTTTGGATTCCAGGAGTAGATGAGGTCCCCATGAGCATATCTGCCATGGGTTTGGATGGACGTTGTTCAATAACTGTAGCTCATGTCGGTGAAGCTACCGAAGCTCTTCATAAAAGGAAACCAGGCGATATTCTTGGAGTTCGTGGACCATATGGCAACAGCTTCAGACCGGTGGATGGCAATGCAATGATAGTTGGGGGAGGAACTGGAATAGCCCCTCTTGTGACCCTGGCGGAAAACCTAACAAAGCATTCAGTAAAGATTTCTTTTGTGCTCGGAGCCAAAACGCATGATGAACTTCTGTTTTCAGAACGAATAGAAACCGTTCTCTCAAAAATCGATGCGAGGGCTATAATCACAACCGAGGATGGAAGCTACGGGTTGAAAGGAGTTGCTACAGACCCAGCGAGGGAAATCTTGGAGAAAGAGAAGCTTGACATGATATACACGTGTGGCCCGGAACAGATGATGTATAAAATGTGGGTCTTGGCGGAACGATGGGGTACGCCTCTTCAAGCGAGTTTAGAGCGATTGATGCGATGCGCCATTGGACTGTGCGGAAGCTGTACGATAGGTAGATTCATGGTTTGCAAAGATGGACCTATCTTCTCGGACAGGCAATTGAAGGAAGTCAAGGATGAGTTCGGACGTTTTGTGAGAAGTCGCACGGGGAAAAAGATAAGTCTGCAACCGCCATAGCTTCGTAAAGAATCATTCGTGGGCACCTTTGCCATAGTTAGCTGAAGATGTTCCAATTCATGATCAACTGTTTATGAAAGCAGTGCTCTCGGAGAGCGAAGATATTAAAGTTGCAGAACTCAAGACTAGTTATGGAGTGCCTATGATGCCCGGCATATTTCTGAGACTTGATGAACATGCGCCTCACTGAGGCACTCTAGGCTGTTCCTTTCAGAATCCTTCATACTATGCATCAACCAAGTTGACGGAGACTTCCAGCAACTCTTATATTCATCCTATGGGATTTCCACGTAGGCGGTGCAGTGAAAATGAGAGGTGGCCGTCAAATTCAAGGCTGATTCTAAACGTTGGCTCACATTAAATTATGACCCACTTGAACTTGAACAAGAAGTTCGCAAGTTTTGGGAAAAGAATAACGTCTCTCGGAAGCTGATGCAAGTTAGAGAAGAGAGTAACAAAGGCGTTTTAGGCTACGTTGAAGGCCCACCAACTCTCAACGGTTTTCCACACGTTGGACATACGCGTGGACGGGTGATGAAGGATCTTCGATATCGACTCAAGACAATGCAAGGGTTTTTTGTGCCATTTTGGGGAGGGTGGGATTGCCAAGGCCTGCCAGTTGAGCTGGAAGTTGAGAGGGCACTTGGCGTTAGAAACAAGAAAGAACTGCTAGAAAAGTTTGGTGAAGAACACTTCATCGAAGAGTGCAAGAAGATCGTGGAGAAATATCATCAAAAATGGGTTGCTGCTGATCAAAGAATAGGAGTCTTCATGAACGATAGGAAGGCATACTGGACCTATCTCGACGAGTACATCGAGAGAGAATGGAAGTACCTCAAACGAGCGTGGGATCAAAACCTTCTCGGCGAAGGCTACTACGTGGTTGCCTACTGCCCCCATTGTCAAACATCACTCAGCAACGCTGAAGTCGGTTATGAAGGAGCTTACAGAGATGTTGAAGACCCGTCTCTGCACTTCAAGATAAGGAGGAGTGAGGCCGAAAACGAGTATTTCCTTGTATGGACTACAATGCCATTCACAATAGTCACCGACATGATGCTGGCGGTTCATCCAGAAGCGGAATATGCCAAGGTGAAAGTCGATGAAGAAACATGGATTCTCGCCAAGGACAGAGTCGAGTCAGTCATGCAAGAACTTGATATTAGCGACTACAGAATTGTTGAGGTTGTGCCAGCGAAGAAACTCGAAGGTATGAAGTACGAGTATCCATTCAAGGACATGGTTCCTCGTCAACGGGAACTGGAAGAGCAACACTTGGTTCACACTGTTGTGTGCGAAGAGTTTGTAGACGTGAGTACGGCTACTGGGGTGGTTCATCTTTCCCCAGGAAACGGCGAAGAAGACTTCCAGGCGGCTCAGAAACGTCAATTATCTGTGTTTGTGCCGTTTGATGATGAATGCAAATTTACTGATGAAGCTGGTGAGTTCGCTGGAATATTCGCTCGAGATGCAGACTCCAAGGTAGTTGACATACTCCGTCAGAAGGGACTGTTGGCGTCAGTAAAGACCGTTCGACATGAATACCCAACATGTTGGCGTTCCCACCACAAACTCATATGGCTCGCTCGCAGAGAATACTTTCTATGGACAAATAAGGTGAACGACAAAGTTGTTGAAGCCGCTGAGAAAGTGAATTATTTCTATGAAAGCCCAAAAAACCGGTTTCTCTCGTTCCTAAAAGAAGGGAAGCCATGGTGTGTTTCTCGAGAAAGAGTCTGGGGTGCACCTCTGCCCGTTTGGGTTTGCAAAAAATGTGGACACAAAGTGTGTGTAGGCAGTAAGAAGGAGTTGCTTGAGAAGAACACTGAACCTGTAGCCGATGATTTTGAATTGCACAAGCCGTGGGTGGACCGGGTCGTCTTGAAATGCGACAATTGTGGCGCTACTATGAGACGAGAGCCTTTCGTTCTAGACGCTTGGCATAATAGTGGTGCTTCTCCTTACGCACGCTTCACAGATGAGGAGTTCAAGAAGTTTGTTCCAGTCGATTTTCTAAGCGAAG
>CP070754.1:145288-150134 GCA_020348865.1 Candidatus Bathyarchaeota archaeon
CAAGAACTGGATGGAATATTTAAGCTAAAGCATACGAAAATTCTTGTGTCTTCTGGAAGGCTATCATGTAGTGTAGAATCTTGAATCCCGGCAGATTTACTTCATTTAGGTCGCATTGTGGGACAAGCAGTGGTTTAAACTAGTATGAAAGTGTTTTGTTAACACAAACAGAATCTTTATAAGATACAGCGATTTTATTGTTTAAACATGTGTTTGTATAGTAAAGAGGTGTTGTATCATGCAGTTAACAAGGGAGAATAGAGTGTCACCAGAATTTGCGAAAAGCGTTGTGAAGA
This sequence comes from Candidatus Bathyarchaeota archaeon, assembly GCA_020348865.1. Lineage (GTDB taxonomy): Archaea > Thermoproteota > Bathyarchaeia > Bathyarchaeales > Bathyarchaeaceae > SOJZ01. Next base: position 145,585 of record CP070754.1, read on the forward strand.
CGTGTCTAGGAGTGAAGGAGGCTGACAAAGTAACCATAAACACTTGGCAGCACACACTAGACCTCGCAGACGCTCTAGCCATCGAATGTAGAAGAGAAGGCGCTTTCACCGAAACCACATTGATTACGGATGAGGTCTTCTACGACTCGCTTCTAAACCGCCCCCTAGAAAGCCTTAGAACCACAGACCCGTTTGGCCTAGCCAGCCTCGACGTCGCAACAGCCCGCATCATAATAGACGGTCCAGAAAACCCTGAAAGAATGAAGACGGTGCCCACTGAAAGGTGGGACGCAATATTCAAGGCGGGAAAACCATTGACCGACAAGTACATCCAGAAGAAGACTCCATCGATAGATATTCAGCTTGGGCTCATTACGCCACAGAGAGCAGAAACCTACGGCTTCAACTACAACGACTGGAAAGCAACCGTGGACGCAGCCCTGGAAGTTGAGTACGAAGAGATGTCAAGACTGGGAAAGAAGATACGAAGCCTCCTAGAAAAGGCAAGAGAGGTTGACATTTCAGCTGGCCCAAAAACCCGCTTAACGTTAGGGCTTGAAGACAGACCAGTTCGCCTTTACGACGGCGTCATCGACGAAGAAGACCTCGCCAAAGGATTGAGCTTCGCCTCGCTTCCAGCTGGAAGCGTCTCACTTGCCCCAAATGAAACCAGTGCTAACGGAACTTTCGTCTCCGACATTCCTCAACCGCAGTACGGCAAACTAATCCATGACATTTCTTGGAGCTTTAAAGATGGAAGACTCACAGAGTTCAATGGAGGACGAAATGTCGAAGCTATCAAAGCCACATGGGAAAAGGCAACCGGAGACAAAGAGAAGATCGCAAGCTTCACTCTGGGAATAAACCCTAAAGCTAAGACAGGCTTCCTCGACAATTCAATCGTGCTCGGAACAGCCACGATAGGCATCGGCGAAAACAGAGTGCTGGGCGGAAGAAACAACAGCAGCTGGGGTTTCGGAATAACCACCACAAAACCAACAGTAAAACTAGACGGAAAAGTAATCCTAAAAGACGGGAAATTCACCGTCTAACCTCGATTTTTTTCCTGCCAACAACTAGGTCAATTCAGCCATAACATGCCAAGATTCTTGAAAACCACTCCTCTGACCAGCGTCCGCCATAAACAGCGGACAGACATCAACACTCAGAGCAATCCATGTGTGCATTCAGGCTTCTCCATTTTGGCTTGCCAAGAAAAAGCGAAGTAAATGGGACCTCAACTCGGTGCTTTGTGCCATACAAAGTATAAATGAATTGGTAGTCTATCTAATTTTGGAAAGGCCAATTCAGGGGGAAAGCTGTTTGGGCATGAGTATAGGGAGTTATCCGAAGTATGCTGCAGTTACTCTGTGCGGTTTTCTTGTGTTCTTCTTGGGCTTCTCTTTCCCTTTGCAGACAACAGACATTGAGAATATAGTGTCGCTTTTCTTGGTTGCGTTGCTGTTGGTCACAATGAGTTACGTGAACCGAACTCCTGCAGGCGGTCTAATTCTTGGGCTCTACACATCCGCCGCATTCTTACTTGGATTCCTGACAACGATATTCATTTGGGAAAGCATGGTTGTCGACTGGCGCCAAGGATGGGCGCTTACAATCTTGATGAATGTTCTGTCACGCAACGGCTTGGACATGTTGTCAGCAACTCTCGCCTTGGCTTCGGTGGGTCTGTTCTTCGGTCTTCTAGGATATGTGTTTGGACATATATCGCTACGGGTTTCGGTAGCGCAACCTCGGGTATTCAGAGATTACTGGTCAAGCATTCATCTCTTAGGAAAGAGTGACCGAAGAGAATACAGCAATCTTGACAGAAAACTCAGCAGCTGGAGCATTACAAGAAGAATCAAAGAGGGAGATTGGTGGAGAAGACTTGTTGAGAAGATAACGGAGCCTCAATCTGACCTCGTTTTCGTGCCACGTCGCTTGGAGAAGGAATCACCAGAATTAGGTAAAGGCGCCCTGTTTGATTTGTCTACGGGCAGAATGCTCGGTCATGACCTGATTGATCCTGTTGGCCTGACATCAAAGTATAGACCGTTTGTTCTCAAGGTTGCGGAAACTTCTTCAGGTCTGAAGGGGATAAGAATGCTAGCGTTTGAGAGACTCGTAGGAAGGTTTCTCGGATGGTTCATTCCGTCGTATGCTGTGTGGGCCTTTTACTTGGCGCTTTCAACTATTCTCGCCGTCGCGGGCTATATCGCTTGGGTCTCCAATTTGGCAGCATTCCCTTACTATCCAGGTGTGGAAAACCTCGTTGTTTCGTCGGCTCTTGTTCTTTCCATAGTGACACTCTTCTTTGTTTGGCTCTGGCGAAAAAACTCAAGAAAATTGTTTGAGAAACGTCCAGATGAAAGAGTGCTGATATTCACAGTCTACTTAATCTTGGCGTCTCTTTATGGCTTCTACTTTGTGGTTATTACACAGCCTCCAAGTTTTCTGAATGGCGGAGCAACATATTGGCTGATTTGGACTCTTTCGTTTCTGTTTTTCTCACTCCTTCTTGGTTTCGGGTATATCTGCGTACATCGCGAAAGTGAAGTTGTCAACATGTACTTTTATGATAACCGCTCATCGGCGCACGGTGACCTTCAGGTCTCTCCATTTAAGGATGCCCGGGACGAGCCCCCTTGGCTGAAAGATAGTAAGGTAAAAGCGTACTGGGTTCTCAGATTTATGTACTTCTGGCGATACGAACTCGCAGCAAATCCGCATCCTGACTGGGAACGAGTAGAAGTGTGGGTAGACGCAGAGAAAGGCAAGGCAGAATGGGTTGTAAGTGACTACCACTACAGGGAACTCTGGTACAAGGTTGAGGGAGAACTCCCCATACTCTACGTGAAATTCTTGATGAACTTCCACACACCTATCCCGCTAGCCGACTCCTCAGAAGCAGAACCTCTCTCCAGCTCATTCAGACAGGAGACTCGAAGCTTGATCAAAGCAATCGCAACTGGAAAAGCCTCCGAAATAATTGAACACCTGAGCACTCATTTGAAAGCCCGTTGGGAGCGTTGGAACAGACTACACCCAGCTGATTGGGTGAGTAACTACGGATTGCAGGGAGCAGCAGCCGCCTTTTGCAGCAACCTTCCCTGGAAATACTGGCGGTACTCACTTGGTCTCGAGAAAGCGGAGAACTACAAAGACAAACCAGCCGCTAGGCTTGAGGACCAGCCATCGCCAGACCAGAGAACGAGATAGAAGCACTTTGCCCGACCGTGAGATTATCTGTCATCTCTGAAGAATGGATGTGCATCTTCGCGCGTGGATGAGGGATTCTCCTTATTACAAGCGTGAAAGTAGGTCATCCTTTCTGTGCAGTAGTCTTTCTAGTTGTTCGTCGGTTACGTTGTTTTGGACGAACGACATGAAGATGGTCTCAGTTAGGTTGTCCATCTCTTTCTTGAGGGTTTCAGGGTTCGACTTGTGTTCACGGTAAAGCTTCACGAGGAGAGTTAGCAGTCTGTTATATGTCCTGCGTCTGCTAAACATTCGAATGCCTTGCAAACCTGATGGAAAAACGATGAGTACCGTTATGATCGCCGCAAGGACCTCTGGATTAGCGAGAACGTCAAACATCGTCTCCTGAGGAGGCATACTTTTGACGGTGAAGGAAACTGGTAGTCTTTCGCCTTGTTGAACCGTGAAGATTGCAAGATTGTTATCAATCTGACTTGGAGTGCCAGTTGTCTCAACAACTTCTGTTGCTGAAGGCATTACAACGACGATATTCCAGTTTTCGTTTGAGATGTACTCTTGTTGTTCAAGGGCGCGTCTATTCAAATAGATGGTTGCGGTGGACACTTCTCCTGTTTCTTGAAGGATGTTTGAGGGCGCCAAGAAATGTATGTGGATCAAACGCGTCTCATTTGTGTAGTCCAAGAAGTATTCGTATGATTCAAGTCTCCCAAGTGAAATGGAACGCAGGTCAAAGATGCTTCCTCCCCCAAGCTCTCCGACTCCGAGTTCCCAACTGATCAGGTACTCTGGTACGTTGGTGACATGGCAGGTCATGCTGACGAAGGCTTTGTCTTCGTAAAGCTCAGCGTCAATAAAAGTGTCATCTGCTGAGATTCCGAAGCGCAGGCTGTCAAAGCCCCAAGACCACTCAAGCCACCAGATAGTGTCGTTGTAGATGTAATCAGCGAATTCAGTCCAGTCGTAGAAGCTGGGGTCAAAGAGCTCAGCATTGACTGCAGTCCAATTGAAAGTGTCATCGAGTACTAGGAATAAGTCACCAGAATCTGATAGATACTCTCGAATATGGTACTCAAACCAGAGGCCGTCTTCAATAAGATGATGAGGTTGGGGGTTATGCCGTATCTCCGTCCATTCAACCATACCTGATGACAACTCTATAGTCTCATTCACTTGCCATACTTGTTCCATGTTTTGAGCTATGGCTACTTGGAAAACTTGATATTGCATTGAGTTAAACGCGGCATGTGAAAGTGTAGCGGAGACGTATCCAATAATCACAAAGATTAGGAGATGCTTCCACAACCTAACCACTCTCTCTATTGACATAGGAC
>CP070754.1:150234-160679 GCA_020348865.1 Candidatus Bathyarchaeota archaeon
CCAAGCATGCTCGTAGGATGACAGATACTGGAAAATGAGATCGGTCATGTCTAACACGGCGAGGCTCTTAGTAGTTTTTCTGGCCAGTATGGATGCTAGTCCCGCGATGGCGTTGTGAGCGATTATCAGGTCAGGTTTTGACTTCATGATTTCTCGGACAACTTTGTAGACGTTGAACGGGTGGAAAAGTAGGTATTTTTTCATTTTGTTTTTGTCGAGTCTACTTACGCTGTTGAGAGGCAGTATTTTGTTACATTTTAGGGTTTGGAGGGCTTCTGTTGCATCGGTGGCGAAAGAGGCTGCGACTGAGACTTCGTGTCCTCTCTTTATGAGGACGTCGATGATACTGCTGATTCGTGGAGTTCCTCCGCCGCTGATTGGAACGAGTTGTTCAAAAATCGTGACTAGGAAGCGCATTCGAAAGAGCTCTCCAATAGACTCTGATTCATTAACTCAGTAATAATACGGTATTTTGGGTAGAGTTCTCGATTTTTGAGAGAGAATGTTTGGCAAAACTTATAAACAATAGGATGATACGTCAGTGAAAAGAGAGCAAGAGGGAGAAGCAGGAAAGGATTTATAGTCCACCTGTGTAGTATATATTAAGTGTTAGGATATGAGATATAGTATGATTCCACTACATGCACTTCTAACGCTGCTGCTCATAGCAAGTCCGTCGATCAACTCAGCACATGGGGATTTATACACGGATCCAGCGTACTCAAGTTTATTCCCAGAACGCACTGTCCGTTACGTTTTCGATTCTTCTTACGGAACCATAGCCCAAAACTATACCATGACACAAGTGAGTTTCGAAGTGGAGCTAGGATGGATCGACGACATACCCTCTCTTAATAATGAATCGGACATAGCAGTTCTTGGGAATGTTCAAGAAACGCCGCGTTACAACACGAGCGGCGAGGCTTGGGTCGATGGAGTACAAGTTGACTTCGCCTTCTATGATGCTACACTGGTGGATCGTTTTATCATTAATTGCACTCGAGAGAAAGCCATCAACATGTCCACTTACGCGTGGGTTGAATGGACAGCACCGATCCTAGAAGGCACGATCTATGAAGGAGAATTGCCACCGCCTGCTGAGGATTTTGACCTCTTCTTTGAATACGGAGCAGAAACAGGAATTTGGCAACCACCGTTATCAACTCATACAGATATCAACCCACAATACTACCCGGAATATCTGAAAATACGTGTTGTTAGTTCAAGTCCAACGCCTCGAAGTGGAACGCAATCCCTACGACTTGACAACGAAAGATACACATACTATTTGGAACACGGCTCTTACATGACAGGTGGACACTCGGAAGTCCACAAGAGCATCAGTTTAAGCACAACCGAATTTTACGTGTCGTTTTGGGTATATATTCCAAGTTCAGACATTGGCTATCCTTCAGGCAGTTGGGCAATAAACATCTTTAAAATGTGGGAAAGAAGAGACAACAACGATAATCAGTATGGTGGAATAGGTAATTTACAGATTTCTCTTGCCATTGATGTGCGTACACCCACGCAGTTTATAACGGGTGGTTTGCGTCATCAAGAATTTGATTCCGGTGGAAGCTTGGTAGTAAGCGAAACCTATGGTGCCTGGGGTTCAAGCTCAACAACTCCGTTCACGCAGTTTGATCAGTGGGTTCGATTCCAGATGTATGTTAAGCGTAGCACTGGTTCAATTGGCGAAGTGAAATGGTGGGTTGGCGATAGCCTTCTTTACGAATACACTGGCAAAACAAGCTATGGCGATGTTTCAACGCTGACATATCAAGGAGCTCACTTCAATTGCTATATGGGAACCACGCAGACGCACGATTTCTGGGTTGCCTTCGACGACATTGTAATCGCGAACAGCTATGTTCCTCTTGACTACAGAGTTGATAAGTCATAATTCATGGATGAACACACTGTCATACCTTTCTGCTGAAATTTGACTTCCCGTAGTGCTTCTGTGCCAGATTGCAACAGCCCTTTTCTGGGACAAAGCGCGGCATTAAATGCTGCACTCTTAGATGCACGTATTAGTTGTCAATTTCAGATATTATGTATCTTCTCTTGCCCGAAGCGGAAACAGAAATCTCATCAATGAATTCTACATCAAACGCAACGCTTTCTCCCACATATTTCTGCACAAGGTCTCTAAATGACTCAAGATCTCGCGCATTCGGGGTTCTTAGACTTTGAATTCTCATCACAATACGATTGAGCGCTTGTTGGACTACCTGGAATTGAATTATGCCATATTTCTCTATCCAATTCATATCTTCAAGAGCGATGACGAAAAAGCCGCCGAAGAGAATGTCTCCATTAGGCAGTCTAATCATATCAATTACTCGACCCACAACTGCGTCCATCAGAGGGAGTTTTCTATTGCAAGGACAGCAATCATTCAGACTCGCTCCAAGGTCATCGGTATCATACCTTATCAGTGGCATACCATAGTTATCGAGACTTGTGACAACGATCCTTCCGGTCTTCCCTTTGGAAACTGGAGTGTTGTCTTTCTCATCAAGAAATTCCACATGGACTCGTTCTATTGGAACATGTAGTCCGGTATGTTCTTCACATTCGAACCCAATCGAGTTTATCTCGCCGCAACCGTATTGATCAAAGACTTCACAATTGAATGCTCTCTCAAGCGTCTGTCTCTGAAAGTCGAAAAGTGGTTCTGCAGTAGTCGAGATTCCTTTCAAGTGAAATTTGAGGTTGATGCCATTTTTTTCGATAAATCTTCCAAAGAGATAGACTGGAGACGCATATCCTCTCAAGAATGTTGGTTTTTCTTTGTTCAGTCTTTTTACTGCTTGCTCGATTTTATCATCACTAAGGTTCCACGAACCAATCAATGTGTCTCTAGTTGCCACTCTTCTCAACCTCTCCTTCAGCAGTTTATATCGTGAGGCTACAATAGGTACACCCCAAATCTGAGCCATTTTCTCTCCAATTTCGTATCCACACCACTCCCATCCTCTGTACAAAGATGCCATGCTAGAACTAGTTTCATTTTTGTCTTTGAAAAGGATAAGAGGGTGACCAGTTGTGCCTCCTGTCTGAAATCTAAATAATGAGCTTTTTGATGTACTTGCAGAAACCAATCCAGCAAGATTGTGCCTGACATTCTCATGAGTGAGTATGGGAATCTTCTCCAAGTCTTCAACATGTCTAACATCTTCGGGTCTCATGTTCACGGCTTTGAAGACTCTTCTGTAGTACGGCACATTGTTCCATGCGTGACTGATGAGTCTCTTCAGCTTCCACTCTTGAAGTTGTTTCAGTTTGTCAAGACCCCACCATTGAGACTTCTCGTAGAACTTCAGATATCTCAATTCAGTTGACCCACTCACGAAGTCTAGAAGGGGATATACCACATTTCTTATCACACTTTGCTGAAAGCGCATACTGATGCCTCCTTGAGATCGCTGATCGCACGTTGACTAGTTCAGTTCTTGGAACCAGCGGGCTTGAGACAAGCCTAATACTCTTTTCACCATGCATGTCTTGTCCTTTGCAGTAACTTGTCTATTCATGAACCTCTTCGATATACAGTGAGTAGGCCATTTGAGTAAAGAGTGTGAAAGTCCGGTGAATTACTGAATTTTGTTGCGTTCAGTCCATAGAAATCAGCCATGTAAACATGGGTAACCACATATGCCCACTCCACGCGTTCCTCCTGAAGCAAGCTAAAATTCTGAGCTACGAGTAATTCAGTATGCCTCGTAGCTTTGCTCTCCCCATAGATTGAAAGTATGATATACACGACTTGGTCTCCGACTGTATATTCATTGCTTGAACTGAACTCGTTCATCCATGTGTTTAGAGACAAAGCTCTCGAAGAGACAACTTTACTTACCTTGCTGAAAGTTCGTGGATGCATAGCACCTGTCATTGGACCAACGACTATCATGACAACAGCAACACAAGTCACGATCACCCTCAAACTCAGCTTCTTCCTGAATTTGAAGGCCCACGTAAAGAAAAGCGCAGAAAAAGCTCCGACTATAATATAACCGAATTCGTAGAACCTGTGAGAAATCAGCACGTTAAATGACCTGGAGGAGAATCGAAAAACTGAAGCAACAAAAAGAAGCGGTACAAGAAAAACAGTTATTGCAAAGAAACTAGAAGAAAAACCTCTCTTGTCTCTCAAGTAGCCTACAAAACCCAGAATCGTTGAAACTACAGTGATCCCTAAACCAAGCCAGACTATGGCTCTTTCATACGCGGTGTACAGCGGCAGCACTTCGGAAAAAGATACACGCCCAGGCAGCAGAGTCTCAAAGAACACTTCTGAAACAAACCTTTGATGAGCAGCAACAATCGCCCAAGCAATGAAGGCTACCCATGAGGCAAATACGGACAAGCACAACAATAAGAATTGACCCGATACTCTAGCGGCTTTTCGGCTCCCGTAGTAGCTACTCGCAATGAACAAAGCAGACAAAAGACCCATGAAAATGTAGGAAGTGAAATGATGGGTCATAATCAAAGTTGTCACGCATATGAAGCCAACCAGCGGATACTGTCTGGCTTTTTCAATTCTCGTAGCCGCATACATTCCCAACAAGAAAAAGATCACAGCGAAACTTTCTTTATGGGGATAGAGTATAGCTCCCGGTGAAGCCAAAAAAAGTGCGGTGGCCAAATACGCGATTCGTTGGGTGAAGAACCTCTGGAAGAATTTCTGAGTTATCGGAGGTGCAACCAAAGCTTTGACAATGAACAAATACTTGACAACAATCAACAGAGGTATACCAGTGAGCAACGACATAGTTGCGTAGAGAAAATCAGTTATCGGATAGAACCTGTACTCAGATCCAAATCCCCATTCAACTGACCCAAACGGTAGCCATTCAGAATCTGCTATAATCTTACCCGCTAATCTATAGTCAGCAACAGCGTCTTCCGACGAAAGAATAGGAGAACTATCAACCACAGCATACTGTAGATTAATCATCAACGAAAAGGTAAACAGATAAAGAAGACGAAGCTTTTGGCTACTTCTCCAGAGAGCCACCTCAAAAAGCAGAGGTAGGGAAACAAAAACAAAACTCAGCCAATAGGCTTCTGTGGGAAAAACGAAATTTGACCGTAGACTGAAAGCATAGATGCCTAAAATTGAATATCCAACTAACAGGGAAAGGAATGAAAGCGCGGTCCTACGAGCAATCATATTTAATCAGACCCCAGCCTGTATGACGCCACCGTAAATGCGACTAGCCTGCACCGTGTAGAATCTTTTCCAGATAATCGTATATTCTTCGCCCTATGATTGAAGGAGAATATTCTGCTGCCATTTTCAAGTTTTCCGTAGAAGCCCTTCTCTGAAAATCAACGTCGTCAACAATATACTCTATTGCTTCCGCCAGTGCCTTCGCGTCTCGAGGAGGAACAAGAAGACCATTTACTCCATCTGAAACCATCTCAGGAATTCCTCCTACATCGGTCGCAACCACTGGCAATCCACAAGCCATCGCTTCAATAACTGCTCTCGGGCGTCCCTCGCTCAATGAAGGAAGAACAAACACCGTAGCTTGCTGAAGATGCCCCCAAAATTCACGATCATGGGCGATCCATCCCTTAAAAAAGACCCTTCCGTTTACACCAAGGCTTGCAGACATCGATTCGAGCCTTGTTCTTTCAGGACCATCCCCAATAATTATGAGCCTTCCATCTTTCAAGAACGTCATAGCCTGCAATAGATACGGCATTCCCTTAATCGATGCAAGATGTGCAACCGTGATTATCTCATTATTCTTTCTTCGAAGATTCAATTCCTGAAAACCCGTAAGATCAAGCGAAGAAGGAACAACAACCGTGTTCTTCGCACCGAATCTTTGCGCAATCGCCTCGAGATCTCGGCTCACACAAATAGCTCCGGTGGCAGTTTTGAATATCAGTTTTGCTATCACCGATCCTAAACGCCACTTCGCGGCAATTCTCAGATCGCTCCCAATAGCTCGAACAACAAAAGGCTTCTTTGACAACAAGGCGGCTATAGCTCCGATCAGTGAGTCAAAGTAAGCGTATTGAGACACAACAACATCCGCTCCAAATCGATGAATCTCTCTGAAGACCTGAAGAACCCAATAAATGCTCTCGATTGAACGATATATTATTTTCAGGAAAACATAAGAGGTTGCATCGGGAATGGGTTTGTAGTACCAGTTTACTTGCTTGACACTGGCAAGAGAAGACAACGCCTCGAGAATAGATGAGTTGTTAGGGTTCGTGAACACCAAGACACGCAATTGCTTTCTCGCCCATCCTTTTCCTTGATCGTGAACATCGGTACAAGCTTGCAAGCACGTTTACCTTGGAATTTCTGGCTCACAAGTACGAATAGCCAAACTTTATTCGAGATATATGCTTTCCATTCTCTTCAACAAGAGATCATGATCATATTCTTTCAGCACTCTTCTTCGAGCGTTTTCTCCAAGTTTTTTCCTTAAAGTTGAATCTCGAAGCAGTTCAGTCAGGTATCGAGAAAGTTGTTCGCTAGTTCGTGGACGCACATGGAAACCAGTAACAGCGTGAACGACTGAATCTTTCATTCCCCCAACGTAGCTGCCAATCACAGGTTTTGAAGCAGCCATAGCTTCGATGACCACGTTTCCGAACGGTTCGAAGATAGACGGCAAAACCAGAACATCGCAACCAACATAGACGTTGGGCATGATTTTGTTTTCCAAAGCTCCGAGAAAAAAGACATTGCGCAATCCCAGCCTGCGACCTAGTATCCTCAGGTAATTTTCTTGAGGTCCTCTACCAACTATCACCAACTTGGCCTCGCGCATCTCATGAACAACCTCTGAAAACGCTTGAAACAAGTACTCAATGCCTTTGTCCTTCACAAGACGACCCACAAACAGCACTACAGGATGTGTGATCCCCCACTTGGCTTCCAAAAAGTTCCTCTTCTGAGGTGAAAAGATCCTCGTGTCAACACCAGTGGGCATCACTTCTATTTTGTTTTCGTCAGCCCCCATCCTAATAAGGTGAAGCTTTATGTCAGTCGTCAGCGCAATAATCTTCTTCGCTCTGGATAGAGTATACTTCCCAAAGTTGTATTTGCTGGATAAATAGAGTAGACGATTAACTGATGAAGTTGGCAACTGATCATTGTGTTGAGTAACAATGAATCGGCATTTCTTCCCCTCAGCGACAATTGCGCTTTGAAAAGAAGAGAGAGCGAAAAATTCATGCGAATGAATAACATCGAATCTTTCTCTGAGCAAGTGGAAAAGGAGACTAGGCATAGAGGGCATGATGCCGACTTCAGGACCGCTGAAGAGTCGTCTAACGAGAAAACCATCGCATTTCGTGGTCTCAAGGACCGTCTTCGTATTCTGAGAGTTTTGCCATTTCGGATGTTTGTTAGAGGCAAATAGGGTCACCTTATGACCTAGCTTTGCCATACCTTCGCATATGAGATACTCATTAGATCTGTAATAATTGGGTTCAAAGTGTCCAGTAGTCACAGCGATTCTCAACTTGATTGTCTCCAAACCTACGACTAAGTATCAATCGCAAATTTCACGGTAGAGATTTTCTATCTCGTTCACGATGCTGTCCCAGGTGAAATTATTCATAACGAATTTCTTTCCATTTTTCCCCAATTCTCTTGCCAATACGTCGTCTTCGAGGATTCTCTGCAATGCACTTTTCATTCTGAGAGCATTTCCTCTTTCCACTGTCAGTCCAAATTTCCCTTGAGCCACGAAATTCAGCGCAGGATGATCAGAAACAATGATAGGCTTACCCATAATCCCGGATTCCAAAGGGACTATTGCGAATCCTTCATGAACGCTGGGATACACAGTAACCGTGGTGTCATTAAAGGCTGCAAGCACCTTTTGACGACTCAAAGCCCCAGTGAACAAGACTTTGCCTCCCAAGCCGAGACTTTTGGTCATCTTTTGAAGTGCTGTTAGATAACCATCATCTGGTCCTGCGATCACCAGTTTAGTGTTCTTCTGTTCCTTGGTGAGGTAGGAAAAGGCTCTTAGAAGAACGTCCAGACCTTTCCTTTTGTGAAGCCTCCCTATATACAAGATAATCTTTTCTTCGCTTATTCCGAACAACTTCCTGAAATAACCAGGGGGCGGCAGATCAGAAAATTCATTAGGATCTATTCCATTTGGAACTATCGCGACTTTCTGCTTCTCAACTCCTGACTGGATAAGTTGTGATGCTTCAAATCCAGTAAGTGCAAGTATTCTACGAGCATCTTTCAAAAGCCTCCTTCCGAAGACACAATCAAACAGTCGTCTCAGAAAAACAACGTTCCACGGGTCCTGAGGATAAGAATATGGAAATTCTCCATGAAGAGACATTACAAAGGAAGGTTTCCTCCTCTGAAAATAATGAAAGGTGAGATTCTGGAAAGTTCTATATTCATGTAAATGAACCACATCGAATTGCATTTTTCGTTGGAAGGCTCGGATAATACTGGGACTCATGAATATTCCATAAGCCCGGACTAGGTTTGGAAAGAAGAAGACTTCTGCACCATCTATCGTTTGGAGCTTATCTCCGACCTTTAAGCTATTCTTGCCATCAAAAGCATCAGTTGTGTACACCGTTACCTCATGACCCTTCTCGACAAGGCACTTCGAAATGTTATATGTGCACTGCACAGGTCCACCGAAGCTTGTGGCCGGATAGTAATACTTTGTAACCTGCAGAATCTTCATCAAATCACTCTGCGTCTCATATGTTCAGACCTTTGACGACTTCACGGTTCTGACTGTTGACTTCTGAAACGAGCGAGCGGAGAATACTTATGTTGATTCATTGCGCCCGCGTGTAGCGGAAGATCCAAACACTTAACAACATGTTTCCTGCGAGGCTCGAACATGACCCTCAAACGACGCTGAGCAGCCTCACCATAGAACTTTCTCTTTTTCGCAGAAAGAGAGCCACAGCTGCGCGCGCATGGAGTGCTGAAACGCTTTGGGCATTGACTCCGCTAACACACACGCGCTTGCTTCCCCAGTTGATCTGATCCCGTGTTACGAGCTGGAAAGCGGTGTCGCTATCGAGAACCGTTCCGCGAAAGTGGAAAGTGGCAAACTCCAGATTCCGAGCATAAGTTGCGCGCGCGCGATCGCGGTGTAGTCTTTCTATTACTCTCTGCGGACGCGCCTGCTTGTCCTTTTCGTATATGCTCGTCGTCTCTCCTCTTGGTGAAGAGCCGACACCGATGGTCCCATCGTCCAATTCGAAGACAAACTCAGTGGTGAATTGTGCGTGTGAATTTAGAATTTTTCTTTGATCAACTGATTCTATCTTTCTTTTCAAGCTCTCTTTTTTCATGGCACTTCCCCAAATTTTCATCATTCTGCTAAGAACTCAACGAGGATAAGGATGAAGGCCTCATGTGGGTTCGTTGCTTCGTTGCGGGGTGAGGGTCGAAAATCCGGGGAAAACATCGAGAACAGACGAATGTCGTGACCAAACACCTAGAAAGCCCCCCCCGCAACCGATTACGTCTGCGTTGGTCAACCTTCACACATGAATGTTTTGTACCACAAATCGAAAGTAACCAGATTCCACAGGAACCAGTCTGGTTTTCGCTTCAACGTCTCGATCTTGCCCCGCAAGAACGGGTACTCATTGATGTTTTCGACAAATTCAGACAAGATTCCTCCATCTTCGAGCCACTCGGTCATTGGAACTCCCCACGCACTTTTCTTTCGATATATGAGTTCTCTGGGCAAATATCCTTCGAGAGCATCCTTCAGCACTTTCTTAGTCTGCTCAGACGAAAATCTGCAGTCTGCTTTCATTGACAGAGCCGCCCTAACCATACGCGAATCCATATATGGAAACAACAGTCTTAACCCTGAAAAAGAAGCAATCTGATACATACGCTCACAAACCTGGTGCGTCGTAAGAAGGAGCAGCGACGACAAACGTTCTTTAAGACTCCCAGCAATCTGATACGGTTCCAGTGGAGAACGTCTTCTCAGCATAGCCTTTTCAACTGCAGCCTTGCCGAAAACGTGACATGCATGCTGAAGAACAATATGCTGCCCAACATTGAAAGGATGCGTGGGAGACGACTCATCCACCAACTCTAACTCCAAACACTGTCGAAGCGTTTGCAGCCGGTCAGAAGATACGTGAAGCCCCCCAAGTATTTGGATCCCTTCGATCATTGCTTGACGCATAAACTTCCAAGGCATCATCCTCTGAATCTGAGCAGAGATATCAATGCGCCGATCTACCCCCTCCCCAAAAAGAACATCTGCAGCCATCCCACACAAGCAGACAGAAGTGGTCTTGACTGCAGCCTTTGAGAGCTTCGGAATGAAACCCAACTGCGCATGACACACTGGCTGCCCCAACAAAGCTGTAGTCTCTCTAAGAGAACTCGGAAAGCTCAGCGGATCAATCTCAACAAAAGTGTGACGAGACTTGAAGAAATC
>CP070754.1:160779-205907 GCA_020348865.1 Candidatus Bathyarchaeota archaeon
AGTCTACAACGACAATGCCTTTGAATACTGAACAAGGCTTTTTGGGGGTAAGGGCAAGAGTTTCGGTGCGATATTGACAATTCTGTAATTGTACTTTACTATTGCCCTGTCTGAAAAGGATATGGCTTTCAAGAAGACAATGGAGCAATACCCGGAATTCTTCAATGGGATCTACAATAAATGGAAGAACACCTTCGTCAAGAGTGGAGAGAAGACATTCCTTCAGCGCGAGCAGTATATCTGAGCCAGGAAACTAGTGGCCCGTCGATCCAGTTCTCTTTTCCTAGCCCGATGAACCGTCCTATAAGATCATAAGATGAGGTTTGAAGACCGCAGTTAACCTCAAAAATGGGTAACCCTGTAAGTTCAGCGACGAGATACGCGATGTGCGTCTTTCCTGTGCCGGATGGGCCAATTAACGCACACTGCTTGAAATGGTAGAGCGCTCTTATCATTTGCGTGACGTAATCATGTTCGCCTTGAATGTATGGTGGGGTGCCTGCTGGAATCAATCCTCTGACTTTCTCAGGAAACTCGTAGTTTGAATGAAGATTGTATTTCTTGAGGTCAACGTCGTACATGTCTTGAAGAGGTGATTTGGAGGCAGATTGTTTCTTGTTTAATTGGACAGTAATCCTGGTGCCATCTCGTTTGACACGTATTACTTCTTCCTCCTCCGCGGTTGACCCCCGGGTTTGGAGCGACAAGACTTCAGCCTCAACAAGAGATATATAGCCCAGAAAGGATATAAGTATTATGTCGTATGACTTACGACTAAAAATGCATGGTTAACGTCAGCCTAGCACAACATGTGGTAGAAGAAATGTTTGAACCACACATAGTATGGCTCTCGACAAAAGATCAGATTGCACAAACCACATGCGTAGAGAATGTGCGAAGACTTGTGCGACATACAAATCTTTTAATCGACTTTACGTTTCACTTTCGAAGGGGGCGACCATGAGCCAACAGCTCCAAGAGCAGAGAGAAACTGACATCGAAGATACAGTCAACTCTCTAAACGACATACGACAAGAGGCAGGACAGATTTCCGAACTTTCAACAGAAGAAAACATGCTTGTTGAAGAATTCATTCTAGCCCTCCTCAAGATTATGCAGCCTCTCGCCTCAACATTGCCAGTTTCCACCTCAGTATTGCCAGAAGAATGGGGAAAGGTGACCCAAGCAAGCATAGACCTCACCGGCCAACTCCTTGTCCTCCATCCAGACAAGAGGATGAAGACAGTCAACCTAACGGAGCAGAGACATCGTGAACTCCTGCTTGAGATCACTCACGATATCATGCCAACGCTGAAGAAGCTTGTCAATTCCTATCGAGAAAAGGTTGAAGCACGCGTCAAGTTCATGTCATCAGTCACAAAGGAACTTCAGAGAACTGCAAAAGCATTCTCCACAGACAATGTCAAGCAATTGACTAGCTAGTCACTGCTTCTTGCGACGAGACCATTCCTCGAATGAAGATGCAATCCACCCTATGCAAGTCATGTTCACAAATAGCAGATTCCATTCATTTTCTGATGCATGCATGCACAATGAACGGATGGAACGTTTACCTTCCTCTAAGCTTTTTGACATATACAACAGCGACTGCAACAAGAGCGACGGCTCCACCTACTATGTAGAGCTTGTATCGTTCTATCCAAGTATCGTTCACAGTGAATGTTTGTGAATCGATGTATGAGGAGAAATAACGCAAATCGTCGCCCTGCAGCTGTGCTTGGACACGCCAAGACCCAATTAAGTTTGGTTGGAAACTGATAATGTATGTTCCATTCGATTCAACATTGACAGGTTCTTTGGTTAAAGATCCATTGGGGCTTTGAAATATTAGCATTAGGTCCATGTTGTCAAAAGCTGGTTCAATCTGTCCACTGACTGCTATGGTTTCCCCGATAGTAATCTCTCTGCTACTTACGTTGCTGGTTACCACAGTCAAGCATTTGGCTACTGTGAAATTCATGGGGGTGCTTGATACACCAAAGCAGCTTTCGTTGCCAGGCCAAGTTGCGACCACCGTCCATGACCCCGCCATGTCTGGCGTGTGCACATCCGCATATTCTCCATTGGCGTCAGTGGATACCAGTCTGGATTCAGGTGTTTCACCTCCAGTATAGTTGAGTGTCAATATCAATTCTCCATGAGATGTCAAGCCGCTCACTATGATGTCTTCGCCGAAATTGATGGTGGAGTTGGATAAGACACAGGTTAGATTGCCTGGTTTTTTCACCATATAGCTACTTTGCACTTCAGCGTAGTTCTCAACTACGTCAAACGCCACAACCTGGTACGTGACATTGGTTCCCGCAAGCTGTTCAGGTATTGTACCGGTATACGTCTGATTCTGAGATGGATCCATTTGAATAGAAGACCATGATACCGAATCCGTGATTGAATAGTTCAAAAGGACATGCTTCAACCCGGATTCGTCATCCTTTGTAGCTACAACTATCGTTGTATTGCTGTTGGTAGAGGCTGTTTCTGGCGGATTCAAGACGCTCAATGATGGCGCCTCAAAGTCTGTTTTCACTCTAAAGTTGACGTCGCCGGCGCCGTCTTCTCCTATCAGAACAAGATGATACAGAATGTTGCCATCGTCAGGCGAGGTGTAGTTGATCAGCATGTCCTGCCCTGGGAACTCACAGCTTGCCATGGCGTCTGCCTCTCTATATCCTCGGCTATCCAAGTTGTATCCACCATAGACTCCTGAACGATTGCCCTAAAGCCCAGGTTCCCAAGATAATGGTACGTCATTCAAGATAACACCAACTCCCTTTGAAGGATTGGCCATAAGATATAGACGAGCTTCGTACATGTCAAGAGTGTCGGGAACTTCGATCCACACCTCAACATGCTTGCTCTCTGTACTGAACTCGTATGCCCGACTCGTATTTTCAACCGGTTCGCCATCTGTTTTGCCTTGCAGAAAGCTTTCATGCCATATATCGCAATCAACATGTTCAATTAACATAAAAGTAGCTTTTTTTGCCCCTTGACTTTCTCTAGGGTCATTCTCTATCAGAAAGCTGTAGTTGCCCGTTTGTTCTGGGCTGAAATATGGATGATCTACAGTAGTCCCTAGATGTTCTGGTAATCCTGCTGCTTCAGTGTGGTATGAAACCTGTTCTTGCAGTGGGTCGTAGACAAAGATGTCGTAGTCAGTTTTGCCATGAAACGGGTCATCGTCAATCCATTCCCCATAACAGTAGACGTGGTAAGTGTGGTTTTCTTCTAAATTGTAGACGTACGTCCAGTTACCACCTATAGGAATCTGTGATTCATTTATCTTGATCGGATAAACTGGTTTGTTTGTGTAGGTCCAATCCCCGAGATCATAGGGGACTAGGGGTTGGCCTGAAGCAATCATTGCAGGCAACATCTCACATATCACACAATAGCCAATTACGAGAGAAAAGAGACCGAAAGCTCTAATTGACCCTAGCTTCATCTACTGCGCCTTCTTTTCATCGACCAAGAATTCCAATTCCTAATTTGACTCCGTAAGAGAGAATTCTGTGCAACAACAAAAAAACAGTTATGAAGAATCAATCTTTATTCTGAATGTTCTCTACTGAGCTCGTGCCGACATTCACTCTAAGAAAAGAGTCATGCGAACTCAGAATATGCCACTGAGAAACGATTGCACATCAAGCAAAAGAAAGACAACCAGGAACAGAACGACAATTCCGCAAGTCAAGAGTATGCTTTTCAATGAAAACGGGAAAGCCGAGGGTTCTTCAGTTTTGGTTTCGATCTCATATTCTTTAATTTCTTCGGTTGTCACATCAATCTTGATTTTTGCAGTTTTCTTCTTCAATTCCACCTCGACAAGATATGCTTCTTCATCAACAGAGACTTTTTTCGGTCTAAGACCTTTATGCCCAAGCCTTTCCAAGAAATCGGTTGCGATGGAGGTGACTTGTTCAGCGTTTGGATGTCGGATTTCATCCAATTCTGGTGTTGTTTTCTCGTCTGAAACACTGGACATCTTGGTCACTACTCTTGGTCTATCAAGTTCACAACAGATGAACGTTCTCCAATCATTGCTTATTAGCGATTATGAATTTTGAATCATGTTTCTCAGTATTCTCTATGATTCGAAGGTAGTTTCGATTGGCACGTATGCAAACATGAGCCGGTTGGGGGACTGCAGCCCTACAGATTCTTTGACGCAGAAAGGTCAACAATGAATTTAAATTTCTCCTCAATTTTCTCATCTTTTCTGTGACGAACCACGATTTTTTCAGGCACTCCATTATGTATGTAGACTATGTAAACCGTGTCCTTCCCTAACCCGGACCTTTTCAAGATCCCTACAAAATCCTTGACGTTTTCTAATTGACCAATCTTGTTCTTGATATCCTCTATTGCGTCAAATAGTATCTCTGCTTCTCCGCTCTTTTGCGCACCCAACAAAACTCCTTTGATTGCTATCCATTCTGACAGCGACGCCGACTTCTTACCTTTTCGGCTACTCTTTGGAGACTTTTGCAGACGAGCAAATGTCTTGAACCATTCTTCATCACGATGAGTCTCCTCTGAGTCCCTTAGAAAAGACCCTAGCCACTGACTATAATCATCCATCGTAGCATTATACTGACTAACACAATCATCTACGCTTTCGCCCAACTCTCTCAAAGAGTAGAAACTCCGAACCTCAGTGACCAAACTCTCCAAGGTTTCTTCACCTCTCACGCACATGCTTCTAAATTGTCGATAGGATTTTGTTCTGTGCTCTATCAATAGAACTCACAATATGAGGATTCGTATGGAATATCTTGCTACACACAAAGAACGTTCATTCTTCCTCCATTTGAAAACCGTAGTCTCTGGATCTGTGAATCGCGTAGGCACCCTCAAAACGATGCTCCCATGTGCAAATTCAAAGAAGCGCTAGCAAATGGAGTCTCAATACGGATTTCTAGTACGTAGAGAAATTTCATAACCATAATATGCGGAGCCGATGAAACGGAAGTAACGTACTCGAAACTGATTCGGAATTAGAATCGGAAATCAAGTCCTAGCATAACCAGCAGTGGTGCAAAATTTGGAGGGTAATTCGAAGACGGCGACAGTCTTACGCAACCAAGAAGTAGTTGGACGCATGGTGGGACAGAAGTTTGTCAGAGAAGACAAAGGGCTTCATAAGTCCCTTGGAATAATCGCGGATGTGCTTCGGAATTTTGATCTTTCAACAAATGAAATAAGAATCTATCTTCACCTCGCAAGATCAGGGTTTCCCATTAAAGCACGTGAGATTTCGGATGCTCTTTCGCTCCATAGAACTGAAACGTACAAGATTCTTCGAAAACTGGAGAAGCGTGGACTCGTATCCTCTGTGTTCGAGAAACCAATGAAATTTCTGGCTGTCCCTTTTGAGAAAACAATAGGCCACCTTATAGAAACTAAGAGAATGGGAATAAGTCTGCTGGAAAGGAAGAAGAAAGATCTTCTTGCTGTGTGGTCTTCGATTCCAAAGTTTGACAAGGAACCCACTGCTGCAAGTGTGTTCCAGATATTGGAGGGCAAAGAACAAGTCACTTTGAAGCTGAAGGAAATGCTGGAGAAAGCAGAAAGAGAAATCTGCATGTTTGCTCCCAAATCAGACCTAGTGCGGTTCTATTATTGGGGTGTTATGGATGAGCTGGAAGAAGCCTTAAAGAAGGCCACCAAAGTCTGGTTCTTAACTGACCGTTCATCCGAAAGCCGCTTCTTTGTTAACAAGACACGATTGTCCCGGAAGAAGTGTGCAGACGCGCCAAACATCCAAGATCTACCAAGTTTCATAATATCTGACCAGACGCAGGTGCTCCTCCGTATCAAAGAAAGTGGCGTTAACAACAGAGCGAAAAGGGAGAAAAAGGAGAAAATCCGTTTTCTATGGACAAACTATGACTCCTTCATCAAGGTTCTCAAAACATTATTTCCGTTGTTATGGAATACCAAGGTCGCATCAAGTCCTGTTTTAGCACTAATCGAAGCATAGATGTATTCGTCTTTCCAGAATTGTCCATGCATTTTTGCTTCTAATCTGGATTCGAACCTGAATCACTAGTTCATAACACATATATCATATCTGCAGACGTAATAGACCATACGCATAAAACGTTGGAGAAAAAAGAAAAATGGAACGCCTCTTGAAAAGCAAGAAGGGACTTAGCACAGTGGTCACAACGCTGATCATCCTAGTTATTTCAGTGTTACTGGCAACAGTTGTCACATACTACGCTATGAACATAGTCGGCACCAGGGTAATCCAAGAAGACGGCAGAATAACACAACTACACATCTGGGTAAACACCACAACTGGCAGCACCCAACCCTCAGAAGCCTGTTTCCTCTTCAAGAACACTGGTGGACGAGACGCACTGATAGACAAAGTCACGGTGCGCTACCAAGACATCCCTTGGTCAGACGTGTATTACTACTTAACCACTGATACAATCTCAGCTGATATGAACTATACTAACGGACCGCTAGTAGACGGCATCACCATCGATTCTAGGAACTTCACGCAAGCTACACAGGACATAAGTCTAGAAACTGGGTGGTCATTGCTGGTCTACATCGACGATCCTGACACAATTGACAGCCTTGACATTGGAACACCTGTTCCAATAGGTGTCCACTCAAGCAACGCAATCTACTACAAAGAAACAAACGTCCAAGCAGAAAGTTAGGCCACAACCCCTCCTTTTCTTTTTTTTCACGTACAAACGTGAGCATTAACCATTAGTTTCATATTTGCACCCACCTGCAAATCAACCGATTTCCTGCTCAAACAGATATCATCATAGATGCAACCAGTCCGCTCCTCTTTCCTATAATGCTCCTTCGGCTGGGTATGTAGTAGCTGTCTACACACAAACCATCTTATTTTGTCTAAACGATGTCCTAGTCTGAGGATACTAATGGGAAAGTGAGTGACTTTGCCCCTTGAGGACAATGAGAACCTGACTACACAATCAGAGCATCCTATAAGAGTTCTCTCTTCTCCACCTCTTTCTCACTCAGTGAGCTGGGTCACATGAATCGAAGAGAACAACAAACATTGGCAACCACAATCTGGCAGTCAAAAAAAGGAATTGCTATTCCAATCACTTTCCTAGTGATGTTTGTATCCCTTACACTTCTTGTCTGCACCACATATTTCTTCGCTATCGACAGAATAAGCTCTGAGAGTTCTCTCCTCAAAGTCTCCGCAGCCAAAAAGGGTATGTTTTCGTTTGAGAATTCGGTGGCATCAGTCACATGGTCTCCCGGATCTTCTCAAATCTACTACTTCGGAAACTATGAAGGGATTCTAACGACGGCGCCAGAAGACAAAAGGTTGGTGATCAACGTCACAGACGGTTCATTCTCTGATATCGTGTTCAACAGCACAATTGGAAGCGTCACCTACACGTTGCCTGCTTCAAGTGCACAGAACGAGGATTTCTATCCAAAAGGTGATAGCAGGGTTATAGTCAACCAAAGCGCATCCACAATGACTCAACTTCACATTCTCATGGACACAGAATCTCAACGAATAGAGCTCAGCTACAGGCCACTAGCATCCTCTTCACTCATATCCTCAGACAATGGAAAGCCTGTAAACAACATAAGAATCTACATCGTTAACCTCAATTCCTCTCAACCCTTCACCTTCCAGGGAAACTTCTACGTCAAAGTCGCTTGCATCAATATCACTTGCACAACTCGGAGCTATAACTTCACAGACCAAATAACTAACCTCTCAGTCAAATCAATTCTAGACGGCGTCAGCGGCACAGTTAGGCTTCCGATTTCAAGCAGCGAGGAGGGCGCCATAGTTGACCTGGAGGTGGTAGCCTGCAACGTTCAGCTGCAGAGGACGGGGGTGTAACCAAACGCCATCGATAGCCGTAAGCAACTTCTTGGGCTCCGTCGCGCTAATAGCGGCCAGCGCTCTGCTTGTAGGTTCATTCAGCTTCTACACAATCACTGTCCGAACCATACCCGAAAATCAGGAACTCCAAAACATAATTAACCATCTTGCAGCCAAGGGCAGTGAGCTTCTGACACTGGTAACTGTCACCAACTCCACCACACGTCTTTTCGAATATCTACCACCAAGAATTGGTGACCAACAATACTGGGTACAACTGCGAAATGACTCCTCAAACACTTGGCTAGAAGGTGCATTAGGCCAACTCGAAGAGAGAGAAGCAACCATCCAGGTTTTCCTGCCCAGAAAGATATCCGCCTCAGGTCAATACGTTGGGGGACATGGATCTGCAATCCTAGAATGCTACATGAACTCTTCGGTTCTTCAACTCAACCTATCTTCTGCAGGAGGCTGACGAAAAATGCAGTTCAAGTTGAAGCCTGGAAAGAAACGCAACAAAGAGGAAGAAGATGAAGGTATAACCGAAGAAGCCTTAGTTGGGTACCTAGACATCGAAGGATGGACTGTTCCTGAAGGATATTTTGAAGTTGAGACATACTCCCTCAAACCTCCATTCTCCTACGCCGCTATAGTCCAAAACGAAGACACCGCAGAATATCTCTACATCGTCAACGAACTGATTTTGAAGAAGAAAGAGGTAGAAGCATACAACAGAATGCGAAACATTCTGGAATACACGCTAAAAGCTCCTAAAGATGGGGAAAGCCTGGACCATTCTTTTCACGAACAGATACCAGAAATTATGGCAGTCTATCCGAAAGCTTTCAAAGGTATCCCACCTATTGAAACAAAAAAGATACTGTACTATCTAGAACGCGACATCATTGGCTACGGGAAAATCGATCCCTTGATGTTTGACCCGTATATCGAAGACATCAGCTGTAATGGTCCGAGGAAACCGATGTTCTTGTGGCATAGAAACTACGAGAACGTAAAAACCAACATTGTTTTCCAGGACGACGAGAAACTAAACAATTTTGTCATGAGAATTGTCCACAGAGCTGGAAAACATGTCAGCATCGCTTTCCCGATTGTAGATATCACCCTTCCAGGCAAGCATCGTCTAGCTGTGTCATTCGGAACGGAAATCACCCCTACTGGAACAAACTTCACCATAAGGAAATTTCGCAAAGACCCGTTCACCATAATTGACCTAATCGAAAACGAGACAATCGATGAAACCATAGCCGCATACTTGTGGCTACTGATGGAAACTAAAACACCTCTGATGATAATTGGCGCCACAGGGGCAGGCAAGACAACAGCTTTGAACGGAGTCGCATGCCTAATACGCCCCAACTACAAAATCATAACAGTAGAAGAAGTAGCAGAAATAAACCTACCACACGAAAACTGGAGTTCTACAATTTCACGTTCAGGATTCGGAGTCGAGAGAGAAGGAGAAATCCCGCTCTTCGACCTCGTCAAATCAGCTGTAAGACATCGTCCAGACATCATAATTGTGGGCGAAGTGCGAGGAGCAGAAGCCTATGTTCTCTTCCAAGCGCTCGCCACAGGGCATGGCGGAGTCTGCACAATGCACGCTGAAGACGTGAACGCAGCAGTCCAAAGGCTTACTCAACCACCAATGAACATTCCAGCCTCGATTATTCCATTGATGAGATGCGCAATTATGGTGAAACACGTCAGAAAACCGCTTTTCATGAAGTCTGGAAAGAGATTGTCAAGCAGAAAATTCACCAGAATCTCTGAAATAAAGGGCGTAGATGCAATACAAGACGTTTCGACTTGGGACCCCTCTTCAGACACGTTTCGAAACAAACTTTCCAATAGCTTCCTCCTTAAGAAAATAGCAAAGGATCTGGACTTATCCATCAAAGAACTCATGCAAGAGTTGGAGCACCGAAAAAGAGTGTTGCTAGAGATGACGGAACATCACATAAGGAGCTTCCGTGAAGTTAACAACACTCTAAGCAAATATCACCAGAACCCCCGTTTCCTTTTCGAAGAGATCTCTAAGGCAGAAAACTGGTGAGCCGTTTTGTCTGCATCCTCCAAAATGCGAGAAGTAATGAATCGAGTATTCAGCCTCTTGACTACAGATGAATCTCGGCAAATCGACCTGGAACTTCCATTCACGATATTAATGTTCGCCTTGATGACTGCCAGCGGAATTACGCTCTATGAAGGCTGGAAGAAACTGTGTTCTGTCAACCTTCTTCCTAGGACGAAAAAAGAAGCAAAAGAAATAGTTAGACGAGTTGAAGTCTTGGCACGAGACCCACTGACAGTAATGTACAGGAAAGCTGAAGAAACCAAGTCTAAAAATTATCGCGAGTTTCTGGTAGGCTATGTTTCAGCAATGAAGAGCGGAGGAAACGTATTGTCCTTCTTGAGAAGCAAGTTGAGTTCCATTCTTGCGATACGAAGTGCTGCTGCCAAGCAATCGGTTGAAACCTTGGCTACCCTTGTGGAGGTTTACACAGTCATGTTGGTTGTAACCTTATGCTGTTACATACTCTTCGTAGTGATGTTTTCCAGCGGAATACTAGGCGCCATGGGGGTCTCAACATCAATTGAGGCGTCTCCAATCACGTATTTTCTATTCATGTTCTTGACATCTCTAATGTCAGTTGCATTGATGATGATTGCTCACCTCACACGAAAGAGTAATCTAATCGCTCTCAAGAAACCGTATGTAAGAGCCATGTTTCCACTTGTAGGTATGTTGATTTTCTTCGTTTTAATAATTTTCTTGCCCCAGCTTCAGTTCGTAGTTGATTTGCTTGGGATGCCACTCTTAGCTTTGATTTGCCTGTTGCTCATATCTATCCCACCAATATTCAGCTATCGAAAAATCGCTAAAAAGAATTTCGCAGCTGAGGATGCGATGCCAAGCTTTCTGCGCGATGTGACTGAAGCTCGTAAAACAGGGCTTTCACCTGAGACGTGTATCATACAAGCATCCAAAAGAAGAGAGTACGGAAGTTTTTCTGAAGTCTTGGGGCTAATTAGAAATCAGATTGAGTGGGGGGTGCCTCTCAGAAGCATCTTCAGAAACATTGGGGAACGCCTGAAAAGTTGGCCCGTTCTTGTGAACTTCTTTGTCCTTATTGAAAGCATAGAAGTGGGGGGTGGCTCGGCTAATGCCCTTGGAATTCTGACCGAATACAGCGAGAAAAGCAGAGACATAGAAAAGACGAAGCGCAACATGCTTAAACCCTACATTCTGTTATCCTTCATCTGGAGCGTTCTGTTGTCTTTTACCATGACGACGTTAACTATTATTATGAACGCCCTCAACCAGATTTCAGTCGTAGGTGTGACTCAAGGAATCGTCACTTCATTACAGCCAACAATAGGACTCTTCTCTGCAGGGGTCATCTTTCAATGTTGGCTATCCGGATTCTTCATGGGCAAAGTCAGTGACGGATCATTTGCAGCAGGCTTCAAATATTCAGCTATGCTCGCAGTCGCAGCCTACCTGTCACTTCTGGTGTCCCAAAGTCTCCTGGGAAACATGTTCAATCTGATACCTTAGGTGATTTAACGATGCCAGCTTCTTCCATTGACACATTTCTTGCTTGTTCAGTTATGATTGCCCTGGTGTTATCAGCGATTGTGGGCACAACTGGCATTTTGCATCCTTACTTGAGCGGTCTTACATACGAAAACCATGTTGAAAGACACAACCAGCTTGCCAAATACTTGCTTCTAACCACTGGCGAACCACCAGAATGGGGACACCTGTCGGAAGCTGTTCCGTACAGTTTTGGCTTAGCATCAGCGAACTCTTTTCATCCTTACGAACTAGATATTGACAAAGTCTCACGCCTGAACAACGAAAGCGTTTATTCCATTACATACCCTCAACTTCTAGAGTCTTTTGGTGCTAGGGATGTCGCCCTAAAAATTGAAATCGGAACCATATTCGATTTTTCCGTAGAGCTAACTTCGACTTCTGGAGGGGACAATGAAACAACGTACAATTTTGAGTTTATGACGGAAAAATCGGGACTTCCAGTTTCAGCTCAGTTACGAGGCTACGTCATCGTCAAAGACCACGTTCAAAGTATGATTTCATCCACTTCGTCCACGGGGAATGGTTCCGCAAACGTAACGATTCCGAACTCAACAAATGGGACGACTCTGCTCGTAGCCTTCGCAGAAACAAAGCCGCAGATAATGGCTTTCAACGTTTACTCTTTTGGTCATAACTCGTCAACTCCAAAACCTAACGGAACATTCATGAGGCTAAGTCCATTGGATTTTGTGCTGAACGCTTCATTCTCATATTCAGACGAAGAAATCCTGAGAGCATATGTCTTCACATACAACTACTACTTCAACTTGACAAAGATTTCCGGAGATAATCAGACAGCCGAATATAGTCTCCCTCGCTTGCTGGATTCCAGCCCAATGATACTCGTGCTTACAGGATTCAACGGAACATTTTCCTTTGCCGAATGGGTGTCATATCCGCAACTGCCATTGGAAATAGGTGCAGATCTCAGCAAATCCAACGTAGTCTCGTTCACCTACATCGTGACCATAAACTACGCGTTCTACGATTTCACAATAAAATGCGGAGGGGTGACTTTTGATTACGTCCAACAAAGGACAGATTAAGACTTTGGAAGCTTTCCTGGCAGTCATAATCATATTTTCAGCGCTAATCCTCTCCACTACGTTTTCTACCCAAGAAAGCCACAACAATCAAAAATCGCTGGCAACTTCAGGAATGCAGGTCTTAGTTGAGCTTGACGTCAATGGCACTCTAGGAAAACTAATCAACCAACGGAACTCTACTGCCATAATAGAGTCTCTAACAATTCTATTGCCCACAGGCGTCTCGTACAACCTTACAGTCTATAATGACCAAGGAAACCCGATGAGCAACTTAGCCATCTCTAATGGCAACCTCGCTGGCCGCAAGGTTGAATCCATTCAGTATCTCTGCGCTAGCCAAAGTTTGGAGCCTCAACATTACCTGCTTCAGCTACAATTAGCAATGGCTGGGTGAGAAAAGTGACCAAAGGAAACAGCTCAGGACAAATTCTCATAGTCGCTGTTCTCATAATAGCATTGCTTATAATATCAACCCAACTCTACGTTTACGAGTTCGGGGGAACAATTGGCGAAGCAAACCCAAATTCCTTCGCGAACTCCATTTTCGCGGTCAGATTGAACACCCAACACGTCGTGATCGGATCACTTGCGAACATTTCAAGAGGCGGATCAAACCAAACTCTATCCGACAACCTGCAAGAATGGGCCTCATTCGTTGGAAGGCAATACCAACATGGAAAACTCATCCTGAATTTCACAACCAGAGAGACCACACCTTATTCATCTGGCATATGGATTTCTTGGGGGACGAATGGACTTGCAGTTTCAGGAGCCTATGTAAACTTCACCCTTCGATTATCAGACCGAGGTCCAAACGTTAACACAACGCACGCAGTAAACATAACCACCGCCATTCGGATTAATGGCACATACAAAGCCCTGCAAGGTAATGACGTACAGGTCAACGTAACATGCAATCTTTTAAACGAAGCAAAACCCGCTCTCGTGGAAAACACCACTTTATACTACAAGAACGAGACAGACTGGTTACCTGTGAATCCCCAGAACAACTACACAATCATGAACTACGGTAACGGGACGTATTTTATGTCCTTTGTGGCAAACATTCCTTCCAGTAATGTAGAGGTGTCCATGCACGCTTATGATTATAGGGGGATATACGTCCAAACTAGTGTTACATGTACTGAAATCTAAACCTAGGCGTTCTTTTCATATCCTCTGCATTTCCCCGTAGCAATGTACATCTACAATAAATCTCGATTTTGATCTAGCATGAGTTGCCTAGGTAGCTGGAAGAAAGAGAGAGGGGACTCGGTAACCAAGCGCCCTTCCAGGTTGTGTTACTTGTCGCTCCTACTTGTTCAAGTTCCGGACGAGACGATGACTGTTTGCTGCAAGCACGTCAGGGTTGAATTCAGTGTGAAGCAACAGGTAATAGTCAAAAACCTTCTTCATTCGTCTGGGAGCGAGGTCGCTGGTGAATATCTTGTACATTCTTATAAGTTGAGGTTGAATACGCAGAATATCTGTCAGTGTCAACAAACCAAGAAGTTTTCCATTTTTGACTATTGGAAGTTTCTTAATCTTTTTGCTGAACATGACTTTGGCTGCTTCCTCAATCTCCATGTTGGGTGCAGCAGATATGATGGGGCTTGTCATTATTTCCGCAACTTCTTCCTTCAGATTCTTCGGTGACTCAGCTAAGACCCTCTTCAAGAGGTCTCTCTCTGTGACTATTCCCACAGGCTTTCCATCATCTACTACAATCAAACATCCTATCTCTTTCTCGTTCATCAACTTAGCAGCGTCTTTCACCGTTGTATCTGTTTTAGTTGTAATAACCTTGTCAACCATGATTTCATTAACTTCAAGCGACATGACGATTACCGAACCAATCTTGTATGTAGATGTGATATATGTGTTATGAACCGTCGATTCAGATTTGAAGTTGAGGTGCATGAATAATTCGAAATAAGCCGTGTATGTACATTTGTTCACGACATAATATCTGAGATTCCGACCATTCCCACAAAGTTCTCGAGAGTAAACGATACGAGTCAACGCGACCAGTCGATAAGGCTGCCCGTGCCATGGTTTGATCGGAATCCTGAATCAAT
The DNA here is from genome assembly GCA_020348865.1 of Candidatus Bathyarchaeota archaeon. Classification (GTDB taxonomy): domain Archaea; phylum Thermoproteota; class Bathyarchaeia; order Bathyarchaeales; family Bathyarchaeaceae; genus SOJZ01. Next base: position 175,393 of record CP070754.1, read on the forward strand.
CCGTTTACAGCTAATACATAGCTAGGATTCATATATGTTAAATAATGTAGCCCACGAAAATGGTTAGTAAAAGGTGAAGTAAGTCTTGCTCAAAATTCTGAAGTCAAGAAGAGGAATATCGCCAATCCTCGCCACACTTCTGCTAATAGTCATTGCCGTCGCAGCAATAATAATCACATATGCTTGGGTCATAACCTTCACTGGAAGCACAACAGAACAAGCAGGAGTGTTTCTGCGCAAAGATGCTGTATACTGGCAATCCGGCAACATTACTGTTTACGTAAGAAACACTGGAATATCTGACGGGGAGATTAGTGCAGTGTACGTTGGCATATCGGCCGGAAATCTGGAAGAGCAAACAGCAACATATGATCCGCCAACGCAGATCGTAGAAAAAGAAGGAGCCTCAACGCTGAAAGTTTACATTACCTACGCGTGGATAACCAAAAACACATACCACTTCAGAATCGCCCCGAAAGTTGGAGAATCTCTCTATTTCGAAGAGACTGCACCATAGCAGGACAAATCCCTGCCAAAACCTCAGAAGCCTAAAATATCGCCAAAAGCTGCTAGCTTCTTGTTCCCAACCGTTCTAAAAACGATGACGGGAGGATTCAATGTGAACGTGGCATTTGACAGTGCTCGAGTGGGCTTGAGCCTAGCGTTTCTGATATATGCTTCTTGGAGCGATTTCAAAAGTCGCGAAGTGAGCAACAAGGTGTGGGCAGTTCTTGCACCAATAGCCTTAGTATTGACTACCCTCCAACTCCTCATGTCTTTCGACCCACAATTTCTGCAAACCTACATTCTATCCTTCACAATAACTTCAATCATATCTATAGCTCTGTTTTACGCTGGAGCTTTTGGAGGAGCAGACGCCAAAGCACTGATTTGCCTATCCCTAGCCTTGCCTTCCCACCCAAACAGCCTTCTCCAACAATCATTAGGTTTCGGCTACTCGTTCTTTCCAATCACCGTATTCTCCAACGCTGTTCTCTTGGCAGCATCGAGTGCGCTCTACGCTCTTACCCGTAATTGGCTTTGGAAACAAAAAACCGGGAGAAGACTCTTCGAGGGATTCGAAGAAGAATCTGCAGGTCGAAAGATTCTGGCACTTCTCTGTGGCTACAAGGTGAACATCGCAAAACTCGAAGAGGTTGGTCACCTATATCCCCTTGAAGACGTTCACACGCCTGAAACTGGAGGGGTCAAAAGAGAATTGCTCATATTCCCGAAGGATGAGGATAGACAGCCAATTGTTGACCGGGTATTGAACGCCAAGCGTGAAGGACAGCTACAGGACGACGTGTGGATAACACCGGGTTTACCCATGCTCATTTTCATCACAGTAGGATTAGTAATCGCCCTCATCTTTGGAGACATAATATGGAGCGTCCTCCGTCTGGTCACGGCAACACCGTAGCCGGTTCCTTTTGACGAACAGAAAAGAGCTGAAACGCTTGCTATGAACTTAAATAGACGTCATTTCTTAGAGAATATTGAGCAGCCACAAACGAGACAACATCAACCATACACACTGAAACACATGATGAAAGGTCTTAATTAGGATGCAGATCGACAAGAAACGATTCGAGAAGATGTTTCCTCAATTGGCCAAGGAGCTGAACACTGGTGAATCAAGAATACCAATCAACTCGATTCGATCAGACATCCAAGCCGGAGAAAAAGCGCGTACAAGCAAGTTTGTCAATTACACACCCGACATAATCGACTTTTTACGCCGATGCGACAACAAAAAACAAGCAAAAGAAATAATCAACTACATGGAGAAGAGAGGAGAAATCAGTCGCCAACATGCTCAAAGGATCAGAAAACAACTTAAAGATAAAGGTGTAAGAAGCTTCGGCCCAAAGAAAGAAGAAGACTACTATCTCAAAAGGATGCTCTGAACCGTTCAGTTCACACATGTATCCTGCAACGCTTTTTCACAAACTTTCGTCTACGAATTCTGAGTTCATTCTAAAAACGTAGCTTTCGTACCAGTAGCTGATTCTGGCTAGTTCCTAGAAAGTAAATCGATGTGCAGAGTCAAAGATGAGATTCTGAGCGCTTCCAACAAAGTAAATAAAGGTGATCAATAATAAGTAGGCAAAGCCAGAATCAAAAACGCTCAGCGAATAGTTCGGGGTCCAATTTGAAAAGAACCGCGTTGTCAATGCTCTTCTTCACTTTTTCTCTAACCTTCATGCTAACATTATCATCTTGTGTTCATGTGCTAACAGCAAATGCTGAAACAACAACATCTTCTGTAGATGTTCATGTAGATCATACAGTACAGATCAAGAACGGCGGACTAGTTGTCATCAACGATACAATCAGACTAGCCACAGAGAAAGGACAGAACATGGATGCGATGTATAACTTCTCAATCGGCTTCCCCTTCGAATACAAGTCTAATCTCGACTATTGCTTCGCTTATGAAGCCTCGAATGATGAAGAACGACTGGAGGTTGCACTTGACGTTGGATTAGGCAGGATTGGATTCTACGGAGTAAACGTACTCTTCCCCGAATCGGGCATTGACATAAGCGACGGAGGATCATACAATTTCACCGTAACCTTCGTATTCTCAAACCTGATTTCCTCAGATGCCTCGGCAGCAATTGATGAAGAGAAGATTCTCTTCACCGTAGACTTTCCCACCTACCCCAGCCTTACCCAAGGCGCGTCCACATGCAACGTGACTGCTATCTTGCCCAGAGGCGCCAACTACACTGATACCTCTTTTGTAGGGACCGAAGTCGACTTCAACATAACGACACACGGTCTACAACATATATTGAATCACACCAAGAGTCCTCTCGAGAGCTTTTCATACGAGTCGGCGTGGCTAAGATTCAATGCCCTTCCTGATCAAATCCTGTATCTGATCAGCGTTGATGAAGTAAACCGCGATGTGGTTTTAGACGAGTGGGGGAACCTTCTTCTCTCTGATTCTTACTATTTAACGAACGAAGGCGGAATTTACCGCCCAGTGATACATCTGCCCCAAGGTGCCTACGATATTTCTGCGCGAGACGAATCAGCAGGTCTTGAAGTATATGTTGAGGAAGGAAACGCAACTAGCTCCACAAAGGTGACTATCCACAAAGATATATCCTACGAAACGTCAGAGATGTTCACTGTGAGTTACCGACTTCCTAGGAAAAACTACATTAACCAGGAAAATTGGTTCGATTTTGCTTTGACTCTTAGTCTCTTTGAAGATTTTGACTGGAAAATAGGAGAGTTAACCGTGTCCATAGATTTACCGGAGGGCGGAGAGTTTCAGCTGGATGCATCTCATCCAAAACCGCAAAGTGCTCAAAAAAGCGTTTTCCGAGAAACATTGGTCTTCACGTTTCTTAATGCCACACCGTTTCACGATCTCGAAGTCTACTTGTTGTATAGATACGTTATGATTTGGGCCTCTTTTCGTCCTACGTTATGGATGGGCATGCTAATTGCCATTGCTGGTGTTGTGGTGTTTTTTTGGCGAGCTCCCAAGCCTACTTCGGTTCGAATCACTCCCATCCCAACGGAGTCTCTGAAAAAGTTCTTTGATTCCTATAAAGAGAAAAGAAAGATAATCCAGGAGCTTGAACTAGTGGATCAAAAAGCGCAGAAAAGAAAGATCTCGAGACGCAGATACAAAGTGCGACGAAGAGGGTTAGAAAGTCGTGCTTCCATCTTGTCTCGAGACCTCACTGGCCTTCGGGAAAAAATACGCAAGGCAGGTCCACGGTACGCAAAGACGATGAGACGGATTGAAGCTGCTGAAACCGAGTTGGACGGGGCAGAAGCTGCTATTCAGAGAATCGAAGCTCGATATCGACGTAGAGAACTCTCCGCAGAAACCTATCGTAGGCTTCTTGGAGAATATCGCCGCAGGAAAGAAAAGGCAAGGACAACTATCGATGAGGTGCTTCTCAGGCTTCGAGAAGAGACCAGCTGAATCGCTGGAAACCCCCTAACGAATTATCTTTGACTGTTCTTCTTCAAGAAGGTTGAGGGATTTTCGTGGGAGAGATGATGTAGAAAGGCAAAACGCTTTTATCTGTAACTATTCACTTGATTAGAATCTTAAAAGGAGCGTGATCCTTCATGGTCGAAATCAAGATAGACAAAGAAAAATGCACCGGATGCGGAACATGCGTTGACATTTGCCCCGTAGCAGTATTCGAAATCAAAGATGAGAAATCCATAGTAGTGAACCTCGATGAATGCCTTGTTTGTCAAGCATGTGAAGTGCAATGTCCCGAGGGAGCGATAGAAATCATCGAGTAACGCTGTTCCACTCCATAGCTCTCTCGCAGAAATCCAAGTCTGTTCCTTCTCTCCATTGCCTATCACGCTTGTCAAGTGAGAATTACAACTCCCAAAACGATGACTGTGTTTTCTTCACGTCTTCTATAATCTTTTGGGCTTGCTTTCTTGTCCTGGAATTGGCCACTGAACGCCTATCTTGAATCTGATAAGAAATCCCAGCCATCTTTGCGACCGCTGCAGTTGCCAGCTTTCCAAGAAAGCTAAGGCTGTATCCACCTTCAAGAACTGCAACTAGCTTTTCCATAGAGAATCGGGACGCTAGATCTAAGATTCTTGTCAAGGTCTCGAGGAATCCGAAAGCGGATAGAGCGAGTCCAGCGACTGGATCAGTGTGATGTGTGTCAAAGCCAACAGAGACTAGAATGAATTGTGGTTCATACTGCTCTGCTATTGGAACCACAATCTGATTGACGGCTTGAAGGTATATCTGGTCATCAACATGGTAAGGAAATGGAATGTTCACAGTGTATCCAAGTCCATCTTCCTTGCCCACCTCATCAGCGAAGCCTGAGCCAGGGAATGCTGTTGGATCCTCATGTAAACTCATGTAGAGAACATCACTAGTATCATAAAAGATATCCTGAGTTCCGTTTCCGTGATGAGCATCCACATCCAAGATCAGAACACGGTCAAAGTTGTAGTCTTGAAGAAGACGAGATGCAGCTATGGCAACGTTGTTGAAGATGCAGAAGCCCATGGCGTAATATGAACCCGCATGATGTCCAGGCGGTCGAACAAAGGCGAAGGCGTTCTGATACGTCTTCGCTGCAACGAGATCCACCGCCTTCATTGCGCCTCCAGCTGCCAGAAGTGCAACTTCAAAGCTTCTAGGGCAAACTACTGTGTCGCCAATGTCAAGGAGACCTCCTTCTGACGCACAGCATCGCTTAACAAGTTGGATATAATTCAGCTCATGAACGAGTTTCAAGTCTTCGATGTTGGCTAGATCAGGTTTAACGAGCGAGCATTTTCCTGTGTTGAGAAGACTGCTATTTTTCAGTTCTTTCATGATGGCCTCAAGACGTTCAGGCACGTCAGGATGGTTAGGCCCAGGATCATGACCAAGGTATTTGCGAGAATAGACGACAGCTGTCTTTTTCATCTTAGGGCCTCTGAGGATATGCTTTCTGAAAGATCCTCCTAACATACTCCTGTAGGGTCAGGCTTTCCTTGTTTGCTAGTTTCCGAAGAGTCTTGTCCACTCCCGTGGTGTATTGAATAGCTTTCTTGGCTTTGTCAATAATGAATTGTGGGAGTTCAAGGTTTCGTGCTACCTGACGCAGGACCCTTTTTCGGAGAGGATCTTCTTTGGATTTGATTTTCAAGTCTACAGGCAAACCTAGTGCGAATTGCACAATCTCATTATCTATGAATGGAAGTCGCAAGTCCACTTTGTGAAAGGAGCAAACCTGATTATCCCTCTGAAAGTTCATGTCGTAGGAGGATGTAATGTCATGGTACATGGCGTCCTGCACAGCTGTGACGCCGAATTGAGCGTATTCCTTAAGATATCTGTGGTACCCCCCAAATAGCTCATCGCTTCCCTGCCCAGCCAAGAGAACACGATACCCTAGTCTTGAGGCAATCTCCGCTGTCCAATAGAATGGTATAGCAACACCAGCTTTGATTACGTTTGGCTCTTCGATTAGCCACAGAACCTTAGGAAGAATCCGCTCAACATCATCCGTCGTGAACGTTTGGAGATGGAGAGGCAGTCCAAGTTTCTCAGCGGCAGCTTCTGCAAATCTGGTCTCCTGCTGACCTTCAAGCCCTACTGAAATGAGGTGTGTGTCTTTTTCACAGATATCAACAAGCACGGCGATGATGCTACTGTCTAGGCCACCGGAGAAGGCAACTGCAGTTTCCTTCAGATCTGAAACTCTTCTTTCCGTGGATACCATCAGAAGATCCTGCAAATGTCTAGCTGCTCTGTCCATGTTTGTAGACGTTAAGGAGGGGCGTACCACTGTCTTAATTGGTAGAAAAATGAAACCGTGGGAACTGAATATGGCCAGTTTTCCTGGTGGGAACGACTTCACCTTTTCCATTCCAAGCGCCCACAAAGCTTTGCGCTCAGAAGCTATAGCATAGGCTGTTTCATTTTCGCCATGGTAGAGCGGTTTTGTACCGAACATGTCTCGACCGACAATTAGCTTCTCTGGACACGCGACAGCAAAAACGTATGAACCTTCTAGTTCCCCTATCACTACCTGTGCATTCTTTTGGGGTTCACGCTTGAGCTTCTTTAGAACTTCGTCAACTTCACAGGTTTCGGGATGGGGGAATAGACGTCCCTCAAACACGAGGGCAAAGTTAGGGCCTAGGGTTGGTTGTGGGCAATCTCTTGGAAGAATCTCAGAGAGATTGTGCCCTAATGCAACAGGCGAACTGAGGTTTCTGCCTTCAATTCTTTCAATTGACTTAGCTACGGTTGTTGAGCTTGGTGTGGCGACTCCATGAGCGTCAACACCTCGATGCTCCAGTCTTCTTAGCATAGTGAGAACACTTGGAACAGCATTGTCGCCTTTTCTGCTAACGACAGCTGCAATTGCACCCAAACCCAAAAGCCCCGCCAATAACGGTAAAAGTTAATTTCTGACCTATTATTATGTATCGTCTTGAGGGATCGAAGAATTGGCTATTCTTCCAATCGATACGGGTCGATACGGAACGAAGGAAATGCTGCGAATCTTTGATGAAGAGAACAGACTTCAAACGATGCTGGATGTAGAAGCTGCACTAGCTTGGGCGCACAGTGAAGTCGGGAATATCCCGCGAAAAGATGCAAAAAAGATCATGGAAACGACGTCTCGAAAGCACATTAAGCTGAGTCGAGTGAAGCAGATCGAAAGCGAAATCAGGCATGATGTAATGGCAATGGTTCGAGCGTTGGCTGAGATATGCGGGTCAAGCGGAGCCTACGTTCACCTTGGAGCGACAAGCTCAGATATTCTGGACACTGCAACCGCCCTGCAACTGAAGGACGCCCTAAAACTGATTGAAGAGAAACTAAACGATTTTGAGACAGTTCTGATGAATGGCGCAGAGCGATACAAAAAGACCATTATGATGGGCAGAACTCACGGTCAACATGCATTGCCAATTACGTTAGGACTCAAGTTTGCGGTTTGGATGAGGGAGACTGCGAGACATATCCAACGCATCCAAGAATGCAGCAAGCGCGTAGTAGTCGGGAAGATGGGAGGTGCGGTTGGAACTCAAGCGGGTTTGGGATCACATGCGACGGAAATACAAAAGCTTGCTATGAAAAAACTAGGCGTCAACATAGTAGATGTTTCCACACAGATTGTGCAGAGAGATCGTTACGCAGAACTCATTTGCCTTCTCGCTGTGATTGCATCCACGCTGGACAAGATCTCCACCGAAATCAGGCAGCTGCAACGAACAGAAATAGGAGAAGTATTCGAGTTCTTTGAGAAAGAAAGACAAGTGGGTAGTTCAACGATGCCACACAAACGTGACCCACAAACTTGTGAAACGATCTGTGGTCTAGCTAAGATTATGAGAAGTCTTGTTGCGCCAGCTTTGGAGAATATTCCAACGTGGCATGAACGAGACATGACGCAATCTTCTGCTGAACGGTTCATAATTCCTCAAGCGTGCATTCTCGTTGATCACATGTTGTTTTTGATGACAGAAGTTTTGACGACCTTGCATATTGATGAAGAGAAGATGCTACGAAACATGAAGCTGACGCAGGGACGAATGATGTCTGAAGCCGTCATGCTCGCCCTGACAAGGAAGGGTATGAACCGCCAAAAAGCTCATGAACTCGTTCGGAAGTTAGCGATGAAAAGCCATATCGAAAAAAGTCTCTTCAAGACTTCTCTTTCAGAAGACAGAATCATACGTGACATGCTTGGCGAAGGAGAGGTAAACAAGGCGTTAAACCCTGAAAACTACCTTGGAACAGCGGTAAGACAAGTTGAACAAGCTGTTAAAAAGACAAAACAGGAAAGAAAAGCCAGAGGGTTAACGGACTAGTATTTGGTCAGGGCTTGTTGCTCCGAGGTCTTCTCCTTTTTCAGTTTCTTCCACTCTTCTGATTTAACGAATCCACCTACTTGTTCCTTGATTTTTCTTGCAACTCTAGGTCCTATCAATGGTAGTCCGATCAGTTTTTCAATTGGAGCTCCTTTAATGTCCTTGATGGTTTTTAGGCCGGAATCATGGAGTATGCGTGCTCGGATTCGACCAATTCCTTCTAGCCTAGCGAGTGGAAGCAGTTCTGTTTTCACGCCTTTTTCTACACGTTCTGTGAGCTTGGCAAGATTTCGAAGAAGGGTTTTGTGGCCGAGGAGAGATGCAAGTTCATGTGAGGCGTATAGGAGCCACCGTGCAGTAGAGATAAGCCTATAGAGGTCGCCTGGTTGAACCCTAAACTTCCCTATTGCATCATCCTCTGTTGTTTCCTGTATCCAAGCGTCCAACACTCGGGCGAGTTTCGCTTCTCCCAAGAAATTTTCGTAGGCTATTCTATCCACCCATTCGTCAGGCATTTCTAACATGAATTCCTCTTGATGCTCATCCACAAACAAGGCGAGTTGATCAATCTCGCCTGAATATGGACGAAGCTTCGGAAACATGTCAGGTGTGTGGGCAATCATATGGAGACAACTGATATCGGTCAACTTCGATGCCCCGCGTGAAAGAGCATCTCGGATTATGACTCCAGAAACCGGATCTATGTATAACTCAGAGACTCTCCTTCCAAACCTTGTCGCCGAAATGTTTTCACCAGAGTCCTTAATCATTTCTTCGTTGTGAAGAAATTTCAGAATCTTTACAATAACATCTCTAATAGCATCCGAACCATATTGATGCGCGTAGAAGGTTCTGCCAAAAAAGTCGTAGATTCCCTGTTCAGTACGAGCAAAATCAGCCGCGATCGTAGCCAAAACGTGTGAACGAAGGATTCGCTCCACGGCCAGCTTCGACCAAATTCTTTCCGGCTCAGATAGAACGTAGCTCTCCATCAAATAGTCGCGTTCGTCCTCCGTCTTGGCAACCAGTAAAGCCTCGCCCATTCTGTCGTAACCGGGTCTTCCCGCTCGTCCAGCCATCTGTTTGTACTCCAACACAGTGATGGGATAGTAACCATATCCTGTTTCATATCGTCGATAATCGTGGATGACCACCACCCTAGCTGGCAGGTTCACTCCGAAGGCTAACGTGGGTGTTGCGGTCAGAATTTTTATTTTGCCATCTCTGAAGGCTTCTTCGACTATTTTCCTGTGACTCCCACCTAGCCCTGCATGATGGAACGCAGTTCCTTGTTGAATGAGTTGGGCTAACAGTTCGCTTATTCTTGTCCGTTCACCAGTTGAGAGGATTCTTCTGGCGATTCGCGTTGAAGAGCGCTTCATAGGCTTAGATAAACGAGTTAGCATATGTACTGCTGTTTTCTTGGCCAAACTGACTGCGTTTTTTCTTGTAGCCGCAAAGACCAGTGCTTGCCCCCCGGAATGCATAGTATGTAATGCAAGGTTAATGGCTGGGTTCTTGGAGATTTTCTCTATCTTGAGAGCATCTCCATCTTTGAAGTGTGTCTCATCCTGTAGGAGCACACCTTCCCTCAGTACAACCGGTCTCCACTTGGTTGTGATAGAGTCAGCCTTCAGCCACTCTGCGGCTTCTTCTGCGTTTTTTACCGTAGCGCTCAGGGCCAACAGTTGAGCTTCCGGGTTTATCTGCATTAAGCGGGCAAGCACAACCTCCAACGTTGGTCCGCGTTCAGCGTCGTTCAGCAAGTGGACTTCATCGGCGACTACGAGGGAGATTCCATTCATCCAATGTGTTCTGTGTCTTAGCAGGGAATCTGCTTTCTCATTGGTTGTGACTACTATGTCGAATTTCCCCAACCACGGATCGCTGCGGTCGTAGTCTCCTGTGCTGATGCCCACGCTGACTCGTTCTCCACTATCCTTCTTGATTGCTGTGTACTTTCTGAACTCTCCGAATTTTTCGCTTGCCAATGCTCGCAGGGGGGTCAAGTAGAGAACTTTTCCATTTCTTTCTAGTACGTGTTTGAGGGCGCAGAACTCAGCGACCAATGTTTTGCCTGACGCCGTGGGACTAGCCAAGATGAGGTTTTTTCCTTCTAGAGCCCCGGCCCGTATGGCTTCTTCTTGTGGAGGGTAGAGCGTAGTGATTCTCAAGTCAGCTATGACTTGTTTTACAGGATTTGGTATCGATAACTCTTCTACCTTCAATGTTTGCGCCTTTTTTTCGGAACTAGGTCTTCTTGAGGTAGTCTCCGCAAGTGGAGACATCCCCTGCAAATCCCCTTTTTTTCTCTGTTTAGGATTCAGATTATGAAGGTTTCCAAGTTTTTAAACTCTTACATCAAAGCCGAATCCGGCCATCTCATTATCACAGCAATTCTGTCCCTGGGGTAAACTCCTCTTTTTTGGTTTGAATTACCAGAAGAGAGGCGTACACACAAAAAAAAGAAGGGAGTCTAGAGTAGCGTCTCTAGGTGGGCTATCAAGTCATCAATAAGAGAGATTAGTTCATCTCTCTCAGTGGATTCCACTATGTCTTCGTACGTTCTCTCCTTGATTCCGTTCAGTTTCTCTATCGCACCTTCATAGATGCCTTCGTTGATGTTTTCAAGCGTGTCAGTGAATAGATCTGAGAAATCATCTTTGATGTCTTGAACGTCTTCTCCTGGCTTGCTAAACACTACGTCTGGCAAGCCTTGTGTTGTTTCATTAACATACCCTATGTAGGCGTCTGTATCCTCTACAGGGGGTACAGGCTTGCGAGCGATACTGCTGATGCGAACTTCATCGATGACGCCATCAATAGCATCACTCCATGGTACGTCACTGCCTAGGGCCTTTCCTATCGACAAGGATTGGGCATTATCCACGACATAGTGGTGCCCAATCTCGTTAATTCCTTGCAACTCACCATCGACGTACAGCTTCAGAAACTGTCCATCATATGTAAACATGACATGCACCCATTGGTGGGTTGGCGTGGGCTGAGCTGAAACCGTGTGAAATGTGCCATCATAGAAGAAAGCTTGGAGATAAGAATCCCCGAAGCGCAACGCCTGAGTAATGACGTAGCCCGGCTCATAATGGTAGGTACGCTTCGATATCCAGATGTTCCAGTGGTTACCGTTACCTCGGTCCGGGCGAGAGATATGTCTTACATATGTCCAGAATTCTATTGTGAACTCATCGCCGCAGAGTAAATCTAAGCTGTCATCTGGATTGTCTGGAACATTGACATAATCGTACCAATCAACGAAATCGAGTGCGTAGTCTCCAGGTTGAGAAGTGCGTCCAACTGTCCAAGATGGATCTCTGGCCTCGACACCCAGCGTGGGTCCCAGCGTTCCATCGTTGCCGTGTATGGATTCATCATATACAATCTGCCCCTCACCCTCATTGAAATGCCATAGCGCAAGCGTGTGTTCATCGGCTGTAAGTATACCCTTCACTGACGGTGTCGGCAATAGGATGAAAGCGACGATTGACATGCTCATCAACAGCAAAATCAACACTGCCTTGAACTCTGTTGTTCTCATCATTTTTTCCCCTTCACTCGTACGTATAATTCATCTGAGCATTTAAAACTTCAGAAACAATGTTCTACTTGACATTTCCTTAGAGCACTGAAAATCGTCTGAATCGTCTTTTTCGGAAATAGCAGAAAGAGACTTTGGGGTTAGTTGAGAGGCCGATTATGAAGGTTTCCGAGTTTTTGAACTCTTATATCAAAGAGCGCACGCTATGTGGATTCCGGCACATCGGCACGCTTGGCTGTAGGGAAGAAGCGTCCCGTTCTCTTTTGATACTCAATATATTCCTTGCCGAATCTTCTTATCAGCATCTGCTCTTCACGGTTTGCTATGCTAACGTAGCCAGGAATTGCCACGAATGGGATTAGCGCAAGTATGTTAAGTAGCAGCAAGAACAAGCCAAAGAACATCAGGAAATAGGCTAGGTATGAAGGGTGTCTCACATATCGATACGGGCCAGACATCACAAGTCTATGGTCTTTGGGCATCTTCCATGAAGTAGAGTAGCGTCCCCGTTCCAGAACGCTCCACACGAAAAGGGAATAGCCAGCCCCTTCCAACAGAAAGCCTATTCCTTGAATGTACGAGTCATGCTGGAAGTGAAGCTGAAACGGGAGTTCACCTGATGGAAGCATTTGGGTGAAAACCAGAAAGGGATATGATATGGATTCAAGAAAGAAGAATAGGGTTCCAAAGGCAGCGAGGGCGAAAATCAAGCCTTGTGGACGTTTGTCGTCAACTTGTGTCTCTACGTCTTCCTGACCTTCTACATGACGATTTCTGATGAGGCTGAATAGATTCAGAGAGACGAATGCTATCAGCCATACAGCAACGAAGAGCGCTGTATTTGCTTCAGGTAGCATGACTTTGAAGTAGTATTATGCATCGATAAAAACTCTTACATCAGAGCCGAAACATGCATGCCCATAAATATATTTAAGAGCTGTTGCTGGAAACACAAATAAGAGTCTAGGAAGAATGTGAGGTTTATGTCTCTTCTTGATTTGATTCTCACCCGAAGGAGCATTAGGCGCTATGAAAACAAAGACATACCTGAAGAGGTTTTGCGGCAAATTCTTGAAACTGGCAGACAGGCTCCTTCAGCTGCTAATAGACAGCCAATTCATTTTATCGTTGTGACTGATCGTGATATACTGAAGAACTTGTGCGACAATTTAATTAACCGTTTCGTCAAATATGCTCCCGTCGCTATCGTTGGATGTGCAGACATAAAATCGCTTCTGACTGGAAGATGGGCCGTTGTTGACGCTACAATTGCGATGGAGAACATGGTTATTGCCGCGTGGATTTTAGGGATCGGTTCATGTTGGATAGGAGCTTGCAACGAAGAAAAAGTCAAGGAATTACTAAAAATCCCTGATAAGTGGAAGTTTGTTGCGTTATTAACTCTTGGGTATCCTGCCGAACAGCCAAAACAAAGAAAGAAGAAAGCTTTTGAGAAAATGTTTAGCTTTAACAGTTTTTGACTACTGGATAGGAACGACTATTTTGATTTTCTGAACCTACTCATGCGCGCAGTGGAATGACACATTCTGTTTCCGGGCAAACCACTCTTTTTTTCAGCTAGATGCACGCATGACATCGGATTTGATAATCTCTGGGTTCTTCATCATTCTCTATTCTTCTCAAAAGTTCTAGGTCTTCTTGAGGTAACCTTCTTTAGGCGAGTAGATAGTTCCTTCCTTCACCAATTGCCCTATGAGCCTCTCGGCGTCTGAACCGACTATCCCACAATCAACATCAAGCTTTTCCATCAGTGCTCGCTTTTCTACCATGCCGGTCTTCCTTTCCATCTCAACTACCATTCCTAAAACTACCTGCAGCTTGTCGCGAAGACTCTTGGGCTTGCCAGTCATGATGATATCGATATCCAGCTTCTCAGATGAGATGTCATATCCGACTTCCTCCAGGGACTTTTTCATTATGACAATTGAGGCTTCAGCGTCCTCAGCAAGAATCTCTTTCCTGTAAGCGATGCGAGCCCTGGCCTCAGCCACTCTGACAAGAGATTCCAGTTGTCGGGCGGTTATTGCAATGGGGGTCCCCTCAGTTTCGCTTGCTGAACGCATGGCAAGGTAGAAATCCTTGAGGCGATCTAAAGCTTCAGACGTTAACACAGGCTTCAAATTCTTAGTGTAGCTTATGTATTTTCTAAGCAAGTCAGGCGGTAGAGGCGACTCAACTGGAACAGTCCCTACTTTATGGAGGTCCAGTATGTGCTCAGTCATCTTTGCGTCTTTGTCCTTTTCCGGCACATCTCGCAACACGAAGATGAGGTCAAACCTTGAAAGAATCGTGACTGGAAGAGAAATGTTCTCCGCAACGGTTTGATATGGATTGTATCTTCCCAAGGCCGGATTGGCGGCGGCCAATATGGCGGTTCGTGCGTTGAGTGTCGCCACGATCCCACCTTTCGCAACCGAAACCGTGTGTTGTTCCATCGCCTCATGTATCGCCACACGATCCTCGGGACGCATCTTGTCAATTTCGTCTATGCACGCGACTCCCTTATCTGCAAGGACAAGTGCTCCTGCCTCAAGGGTCATTCCTCCGCTTGCCTTTTCGCGAAGCACTGCAGCGGTCAGACCTGCAGCTGTGGTTCCACGCCCCGAAGTGTATAGACCACGTGGAGCTATTCTTGACACATACTGCAATAGCTGGGACTTAGCAGTTCCCGGGTCTCCTACCAGGAGGGTGTTCATTTCTCCTCGTATAGTTATGTCTGGAAGATGCTTGGCTACGCCTCCGAAGATAAGGTACATAATGGCTTCTTTTATGTGCTCGTAGCCAAATATTGATGGTGCTATCGACTGCATGATTTTACGATGGATCCACGGGTCTTTTGCAAGTTCAAGTATTTCTTTCTCTTCCTCAGGTGAAATAAGTACCGTCTCAGGCTCTTTGCTCACCGCATCTATGAAATTGGCGTCAAGATGTAGCGTAAACATGCGAAGTTTTCCTACCTTGGGAAGTGTGGGGGCAACCGCACGTACAACTCCCACAACCAAGACATCATCGCCAGGTCGAGCTATGTCAACAAGTTCTCTTCCATACAATTTGATGCCTATCCAGATCGGAAGCTGACCTGGAGGAAGGTTCTCAGGTCGTTCCTGAATGCGGATTTCCTGAGAATCAATGAAGCTGGATTCTTCTTGTACAAAGTCGAAGGGTCCGTTTCTCCTGCATGCTGGGTCGCTGCATTGGATTGGAGCCCGCAGGAATGCGCCTGTTTGGTTGATGTGACTTACGGTTCCACACCTTTTGCATCGAAAAGCCGCTTGCGTGACCATAGGTTTGGCCGGGGAAGCGCGTACGACGATTCCTTCCACCATAACGAGTTTTCCTATGTGAAGCGAGCCCAGGATTCTCAATCGCGTGGTTGCTGGCAGTCCTTTGAATCGGACGTGAACAGTTTCGATTCCTTCAGCGTATTCAGGTTCCTCGATTTGAAGCTGTGCAAGTGCTGCGCGATTCGTGTGTTTCAGATATTCGTCTGGCTCCTTGGTGATGCTCTCTGCAAGTGCAGAGTCGGTTGTCATTAGATCCTCAAAATCCACATTGAGCGAAGTGATGCCTTCGATAACCATTCGGGAGATGCGTTCACGGTATTTATCCGATTTCAGAAAATCCTGAAATCGCTCTTGAGGATCCGCTGCTACAACTTCAGTCAGGATTCTCCACCATCTTTGAGTATTTCAGTTCTCCACTCTTCGATGTTCTCGCGAAGAATCTTGTAGATGTCGTGTTCCTCAACAGTGAGGTTATTCACGATTTGATTTGTTTGTGCGGCGCTTGCAGAAGCAAGCGACACTATTTTCTTCAATCTACAGTTGATAATGTCGCGGGAATGTCTGATAGCTTTCTCGTATTCCCTCATTATCTCAGGCTTTTTCAAAGCGTCCTTCCTCAGGTCTGCAAGGTAACGTCGCAGTTTAGGGTAGAAATCTTGAGATATAGCCGCGATCTGCTTAACCGATTGAACTCGTTCTTTCCAATGAATCTTGTAGAGTTTTACAGATGTCAGTAGGTCTTCCTCACGAAAACGCGCTATTCCTGCCTTTTCCAGTTCCTTGGCTATCCAGAATCTGATTTCGTATTCCTTTCCTTCTTCGAATGGTCCGATTTCCAAACCTGCAAGCTCAATCTTTTCGCAATTCCTGTTGGCAGCAATTCTAACAGGCGTATTCTCAAACTCAAAATCCGCATCGGCTATAAATGTAGAAGGCTTTGCTGGCAACACCAAACCTCACTCGGTAGGAACTAAGATGAGAGGCTAGCCTAGCTTTAAGGCTTTATCTTAATGGACAAATACATCTATGACATGTTTTTTTGCAAGACGCTTGGAGACTAATAGTTGAGCTATGAGATGTGGGCTAAGAAGGATTCCCTCAATCCCTGATTGGGACGACGAACCAAAAGGAAATCATGGAATGCATGCACTCTTCACAACAATCGTTATGTTCTCTATCATGGAGGTGGGCGTTCTCCCAAAGTCAACGATTTAATGGTCTCTTGGGAATCTCTAATAATGGTCAAGTTCACAGTATCTCCAGAGCGCTTATTCCTCTCCGTGTACACTGCCAAATCATTCAGAGTCCTGACATCTAGTTCGTCTATTCCTACAATTACATCTCCACCGATTTTGGTGTCGGTTCCCCCTATGACAACCGTTTGATTCCCGCCTTTCAAACCAGCATCGTCTGCTGGACTGTTAGAAACAACATCGACGATGAGGAAGCCTTGGGGTTCATCTAGACCAATATATTGTGCAATATCTAGATTGACATCAATTCCAGCAACGCCCAGCCAAGGATGCTTGTAGCTGCCCGTCAGTATCAGGTCATCAATCTCCCTTGATACTGTATAAGAGGGTATGGCAAATCCTACGCCCGCGAAATTTCCAGACCCTGATATTATCGCTGTGTTGACGCCTACCACTTGGCCTTTCATGTTGACCAGTGGTCCACCAGAGTTCCCAGGGTTGATGGCAGCGTCAACTTGGATAATGTCCACGATTCGGTAGTTGCCGGGAGCATCCAAATCTCTTCCCAACGCCGAAACTATACCGGCAGTTATTGTGTCACTCAACCCAAATGGGTTTCCCACAGCTGCGACCGGCTCTCCCACGATGAGCGTGGAAGAGTTACCGAGTACAACTGGATATAGTTCTGTAACGTCTGGGTTGACTTCGATGACGGCCAAATCGCTGTAAACATCTTCTCCGACTTTGTGGGCGTCGGTTATGTTTCCATCCAGAAACGTAACCTGCATCGTGCTTGCGTCTTCGATTACATGATAGTTGGTCACGATGTGACCGTCGCGGTCAATAACGAAGCCTGAGCCCAAGCCGACTTCTGTTTGAATGAGTACTACACTATGTTTGATTTGATCGTAGATTATGGGCCAAGGCATAAGACCTGTTTGATTTGCGGCATACGTGTAGTTGAAAATCTCGATCTGTTGTTGCAGGTCCTGCATTTGAAGCTGCAAATCCAGCAGCTGTTGTTTCTGAGCGTCGAGACCAGTTTGCAGATTGGAAAGTTGCGTTTGCACACTGAGAATCGTATACGCGAAGATGCTGGCGCTGGAAACCAAAAGAGCGATCACGATGAAAGACACGTATATCCACTTGCTTGAGGAAGAGTCTTTCATCAGTTTATCACCTACATGCTCATGCATGCATAGATCCCTCGTAGTATGGTTTGCGTCTCTTCACGGCTTGCACGAAAAGCCTCGTTAATTCTTCATCATCAGCACCATTTCGCATTGTGGTCAGGAAATCTACAAGATTGTCATTCCTCATCAAACATGGCTTCAGCTTCCCGTCACTAGTCACCCTAAGCCTCGTGCAGTGTGCGCAAAACTCCGTATTCTCGATTGGTCTAATCACCTCAACCTTCACTCGTGGGAGAAAGTATATCCTACGGTTTTGCATGTCTTCCCGCTCCTTGATTTCAACAGCTTTGTTTTCTAACTATGCTTCAATGTCATCTTATGGATAATGATAGCGTTGATAGTAATCCGAGCTGACATTGATTGGCTCCAGCTCGATAAGCTGAAGAATTGCCTCGCTCTCTTCTGCGAATTTCATCATTTTGGAGATTTCTTTATCATTGACGTCTCGCAAGACAAGCATGTTCAGCTTCACAGGATAAAATCCGGCTTTCACTGCTGCTTTAACTCCTTCTATTGCGGCTCTTAGGCTTCCGCCGTTCAGCTCTCTATAAATCTCAGTGTTCAACGTTGGAATGTTCACGTTTATCCGCTCTAGCCCGCATTTGCGAAGTGGTTTCGCCAAAGGCGCTAAGAGGGTTCCGTTGGTGGTCATTGATAGATCTCGTAAGCCTTGAAGCTTAGCTATGCCTTCAACAATCTGAAGAATATCTGGTCGAAGGAGGGGTTCTCCTCCAGTCAGTTTCAACCGAGAAACACCTAGGGATATGGCTATCCTGGTGATACGAACGATTTCTTCCACGGACATTTCAGTTGATGGAGTCTTGGTTTCTCCCTCACGGTGACAGTATGGACACTTCAAGTTGCATCTTTGGCTAATCGAAACGCGTAGGTTAATTGTCGGTCGCTCGTAATTGTCGCATATCATTTCGAATCCTTCTATTTTCCACGGGCGTGCTTGATGATGTGTCCTACCTCAGGCAATATTATTTCCTCAAGACAAAGGGAAACTGCCTTGGGAGAACCTGGCATGCAAAACAAAGCTTTCCCATGAGAGACGCCAGCCAAAGCACGGCTGAGAATTACTGCTGAGCCAATCTGTTTGTAACTTAGTGCTCTGAAAACCTCGCCGAAACCATTGATTTCTTTCTCGAGGAGGGGCTGAACACCCTCAATCGTTACGTCTGTGGGGCTTATTCCCGTTCCACCGCAGGTGACGACCACGTCTACTGCGCTTGAACTCAAGGCTTTTTTTATACATTGTTTGATGAGTTTTTGGTCATCAGGTATTAATGTTCTATAGGTGACTGAGTGACCGTGTTGTCGTAGAGTCTCAACTATTAGGTCTCCAGATTGGTCGATAACGTTTTTTCCCGTATTCAGTTTTTGGTGGCGTGAAGAACTGCAAATGACAACTGCGAAGTTTAGGTTCTTCGGTGCGTTGGTCTTATGGTTTCTGCCGGTTCTGCTCATCTGTTTTTCCCTTTTCTTTATTTGTGACGTGAATGTTCTGGATGAGGGTGCTAGGATATTGTCCCTTCTCGTCTTTTTCATGTTTTTTTGTCATGTCCCATATCGTCAGCAAAGCCACGGAGGTTGCAACAAGAGCTTCCATTTCAACTCCAGTTTGCGCCCTCGTTTTAACAGTTGCCTCAACCTCCACAACTAAGCCGTCGACTATTCCTACGTCAACTCTTATGTTGGTTAAGGGAAGAGGGTGACACAAAGGGATCAGAGAACTTGTGTTCTTTGCTGCTAGCATTCCAGCGATTTTCGCAGCGTAGAAGGGGTCGCCTTTCTCGACCTCTCTTTTCCTAATCAATTCTATGGTTTCAGATTTTAGCTTGAGTGTGCCTCTTGCTGTTGCTTCTCGGTAGACCTTGGGTTTTGCGGTTATGTCAACCATTGACATCTGAACAGTCCTCAATCAAACTCCACTTGCTAGCCTATTCATGGTTTCGTCAGGTTATTTGTTTGTTTCCCACTCTTCTATGAATTTCTTGATGATTCTTGCTCGAGAGTTTTCTCTGTTGAAGCGGAAAATGCGAATTCTTCCAAATCTCTTGCATCGAACGAGTCCCGCATTTTCGAGAGCTTCCAGGTGTTGATTTGCTGTGGCATAGTTGAGTCCCGCTCGTCGAGCAATTTCTGATATATTTAGTTCTTCTATCTCTGTCAAAATTCTAAGGATTCTTACTCGTCCTTTCGAGGAGATCACATCTTCAATCGGCATGTGTGTTGCTCCGTCTATTCTCCGTGGACAGAATCTTTGCCAATTCTTGTTCGAGGTCTAGAGCTGGGACCCTCGGCAAACTGATATATGTGGTTTTTCCTCGCTGTCCAAAACTAGAAAGTTCTGTCTTGATTATTCCCAAGGCAGATAGTTCTTTGATGTATTTCCAGAGTTGAGTGTGTCCTCGTTTCTTTTCGTTGTATTCTTCACAGACAACTGCGTAGGCTTGTTCAGCCTCACCCATAGACAGATATGCAGCTTTGGAATGTTTGAAGCATCTTGCAAGGCTGAGGAGAAAAAGCTTTTCGTGAGAGCTGAGAGAAAAAACGACGTCCTTTTGTACAAGGGGATAGACACTGGCCACTGCTTTTCGTACACACTCAGGTGAAACTTCTGAGAGTTCTGACGCATCGGCGTATTTGCCGGCTCGCCATAGAAGCTCGATTCCATATCGTGCGTCGCCGTTTTCTGAAGAGGCGAGTTCGGCGATGAAGTGTAGGGTTGATGTGGAAACCGTTTCGTGTTTGAAGGCAAGGTCCACGCGGTCTTTCAGTATGTCTTGAAGCTGGGATGTTGAGTATTCATCTAGGCGGATGATGTTGCGTTGAAGCGTGCTTCTTGTGCTGGAGTCGAGCTTATTGAGGTATCTGGGTTCTCGAAGGATGCAGATGAGAGAGAGTCTTTGGGGCGCTTTCAGGCGGGCTTCTTGAACGCGAGTGAGCTTGTAGAGTGTGTCTGATCCTCCAATTTGGATGAGTGTTTCTAACTCATCGATTGCCAGAATGAGGTAGGCGTTTTGTTCATCGAGAATCTGAATAAGTATCTGCAATATTTCTTCTGCTGAATAGCCACGTTTTGGGAAATGTGGGTGAAAGTTCAGGAGAGCTCTTTGGAGGATCATGAAGAGGCTTCCCCTGCATTCACGACAGTTGACGTGGATGTAGTTGAGGTTTATTTCCTTCTTTTCTGCTTCTTTTGTTATATCTAATCCAAAATGTTGGGAAAGAACTGTCTTTCCAGTTCCAACATTTCCAGTGATTAGTACACGTTGCGTCATTTCTCCCGGATTTTCAACGGTGAAGCGGAAGAACTGGTTCAGGAGGGTGCGTTGGAATTTCCTGTGTGGTAGGCGTGTTGGTATGTAGTTGAGGTCTAGTTTGCTCTCATTTTTGAACACGCTGAAGTGGTGGTACATAGCTCAACCCGTCGTCTTCATCCTACTCTTTGCAAACTTCCGATTTATGGTTTTTGTCTATTAAAAAGGAAAGTACAGTCGTAGGAAACTAGGAGTAATCTTCTTTGACCAGCACAATTTAACATGCGGGCACGCCGCAACTATGCTCAGCGTCACCCTTTGAAGCATGCATCAAAACAGGATTCCCACAGAATTAGTGGGCTCTCGCACTCAAGATCACAATCACAAATCAGTGGGGCCAGAGTCGTCATCGCCCACCGAGTAAGGCTAAATGCTAGCCAAGCATAAAAAAGTATAGTTAATAGGGGTTGTGTGTTGAACGAAGACGCTCAAGAGGATTGAGGTTGTTCCATTAGCTGCAGAGAGTTTTGGCGTTAGGTCGATGTGCACCTACGTGGGGACTTCAGACGTGAAGGTTCTTCTGGACGCTGGAGCTTCTTTGGGTCCGAGTCGCTTCGGTTATCCACCGCATCCCAGAGAGTACAGGAAAATGAATGTGTGTCGGGAGAGGATTTTGAGGGCCGTAGAGGAAGTGGATGTGGTGACTATGAGTCACTATCACTTTGATCATCACGTTCCCTCATTCGTGGACTGGTTCTCCAACTGGTCTTCCGCTGAGACAGCAAAACAAACCTATGAGAGAAAACTGGTTCTCGTTAAAGACCATCGAGCCATGATTACACCAAGCCAGAGACGTCGAGGCTGGATGTTCAGAAAAACCGGTGGCAAACAAGCCAAAAAGCTGGAGATAGCAGATGGCAAGGCTTTTGAGTTCGGAGAGACAACAGTGCGATTTTCTGAACCCGTTTTCCACGGAGCTGAGAACACATTGCTAGGCTGGGTTCTAATGGTTACAGTTCAATGCGAAGACGAAAAAGCATTGTTTGCTCCTGACGTTCAAGGACCAATGCATGACCACACAGTGAAGCTCATTCTTAACGAGAAGCCTCAATTGGTCGTAATAGGGGGACCTCCACTTTATTTGACCGGATTTAAGGTGTCAGTGGACCGGATTCAAAGCGGAATGCGAAATCTTGAAACTGTCGCCCGAAATGTTCCACTAGTGATTCTGGAGCATCACATCCTTCGAGATGAACATTGGAGGAAGCTTTCTCAGTCGATTTTTGATGCTGCTTCAGAAGCTGGTCACCTGATTGCCACAGCTGCCTAGTTTGCAGGGAAAAAGAACAGTTTGCTGGAGTCTAAGAGAAAACAGCTTTTTGATAATGAACCGCCAAGCCCTGAGTTTGAGAGGTGGATGAAACTACCGCTTCCTGAAAGAAAGCTAGTTAGACCACCAATTTGATTGCGTAGAAACACTACTCAGGTCGTTGTGACGGTGAGCGCGCAGAAGGTTCTTGGTGCGGTCGCCGGGATTTGAACCCGGGTGCTCGGCGTGGGAGGCCGAGGTCCTAACCAAGTTTTCCCTGGAGTTGTTCCAGTCTAGACTACGACCGCATGTACGACAACGTCATAGTTGATTGTGAATTATGCATGCGTCGTTACACGAAACGTTTCTCTTCTCTGTCTTTCCAGTAAGGGCGAGTCTTCAAATATTGGATTTTCGCTCTCAGAAGATCCATGTAGAAGTCATCCTCTTTAGGATGCATTTTTCCCAGTATTCTAAAAGCAGTTTCAGGACCGATTCCTCTGACTTGCAGTGCAATCAGCGCTCTCTTGCCGTGGCTGAGGGTGAGATCCGCTGTGCGCCTCGTATAGGTGAGCTGTTCCAACTCTTCTTTTGTCAACTCTTTTCCATCTAGTCTTCGTCCAAGGGTTTCATGAAGTGCAGTTGGATCCTGATCACGGCGGAGGCTAGCCAACAGGCCGGTCCCACATTTTTCGCAGGTTGGTTTCGCAGATAACTCACGGATGCGTTTCTCCTTTGACCAGTGACCACAAGAAAGGCATAGAAGTGATGCCTTTCTCGCCAAGATTGCTCTTTTCATCCGTCCGATGTTGCTCTGCACGACGCGTTCTGATGCCATTAGTTCTGGTATCTCGGAATACTTTTCTAGAATGTGATAGCTTAAGGCTGTCGGTTTTTCCAGACAGAACAGGGTGCTGACTTCAACTTTGCCCTTCTTAACATTCTTCATTATCTGCTTGACTGAGGGAAGATCCACCTTTTCCAGCATAGCTTCACGAATTGTCTCTTCATAGATTGGTGTCTTTCCGAACCGTCTTGGCAGTCCCGAGAGTCTCTTAGGCCCCATCGTTCTTCCTCGAGGCAGCGCGCCGAATCGTTCAGCTATATTCTTCATTTTGGAGGCGAAGGGAAAGTGGGCTTTGAGGTAATCGTCGAAGGCTTGCTTCACGTCTTGGTCCGACATTTCGAAAAGGAGCGGCAGAGTTTTTTCAAGATCGTGAAATTCTGCTTTCCGAGGCATTTCAATCAGGATTCTGTAGCCATCATTCCACCAGCCGGTGATGAGTTCATTATCCGAAAGAATCGAGTCAAAGATGCAGCCTAGGGTTCGATTTACAACTTCTCCAAAACATGCGTGGACAACCATGTATTTGTCAAAAGCTTCGAGGAGAATGTGGTTGTCGGTTGGAAGAGGAGCGCCTCGCTTCAAATGCTCATTAATCTCTTCGACTGGTTTGAGCAGTGTGGATTCGTTAGTGTTGAGCTTCTCCGCCAGTTTTTTGGCTACAGCCTTGATGTTTTGCTCTCGGTTCAGCTCCTTAGCTATCTCTTTTCGAAGTTTGCCCACCTGCTGAGCAAGTGTAATAGGTACTGGGAGCATTTCGCCGTCCCAGCCAGGAATGGCTGCCATTTTGTCTTCGGAGGGAACCACGTAGACGTTGCCCGTTTCATCCTCAATCTGGACGATTCGCCATACTTTGCCTCGACATATGAAGTTGAGGCCGATTCGTGCTCTCAGACCCATGAATTCGTCACCAAGCGTGCCAATGCGACGGTCTGAAAGCACATCTATGATGGGATATCGTTTCTCGTCAGGAATCATGGAGAGGTTCTCATAATAGTACAGCCTGGTTCTTCGTGTCTTCCTCAATGTCTTTCCTTCTATTCGCAGTTCCCTCAATTTATGCAAATAATTCGCAACACCTAAAAGTTTAGTTTTGGAGAGACTTTTGTAAGGTTGTGCTCGACGCAGGATTTGAAGAACTTGATCAATGGCTATACTCTGTTGGTCTAGCAATGTCCCGACAATCTGATGGGCTAACACATCTAGCGCGTTTTCCTGTATGGAAATCGGTTCAAGGCGACCTTTGGAGGCGCGTTGTGTTGCTGCTACTGCTTCTAGTGTATCATCAGAGGAAGCTGTGATTATTACACCCTTTGAGGTAAGACCCAGTTTGTGTCCGCTTCTTCCCACGCGTTGAATTAAACTAGTTACTTGGCGAGGTGATAAGTATTGTACGACCAGATCGATGTGTCCAATGTCAATTCCTAGTTGCAGAGTGCTGGTGCATACTACTGCTTTGAGAGCCTTCGCTTTGAACTCGTCTTCGATGAGGCTTCTTTCTTCTCTGGATAGTGACCCATGATGAACTGCGATGTCAGATGTGAGTTGGTTGAACTTGTGTCCTAACATTTCAGCGTTGGTTCGTGCGTTGACGAAGACCAGAGTAGAGGTATGTTGTTTGACCAGATCTGTTATTCTTTTTATCCTTGCTGCAGCTTCTGGGGCTGTTCTCAGTTTTTGGGCTAGGTCGAAATCTGCATCCGTGGGAAGTGGGTTTTCCACGGAATACTGATAGCCCTTTGGCAGATGTACTGAGACTACTTTGATGGGACGGTTTGTGCCACCGATGAATTTTGCCACATTTTTTGGGCTCCCTACGGTGGCTGAAAGACCGATTCTTTGGAACTCTTTTCCAGTGATTTCGCGTAGTCTTTCCAGTGCGACTGTTAGCTGGACTCCGCGTTTGTCCTCTGCTATTTCGTGAACTTCATCGACAATGACGTATCGAACGTGGCTTAGGTGCTTCTGCATACGTGTACCGGGTAGAATGGCCTGCAGAGTTTCCGGGGTTGTGACAAGCATGTTAGGTGGGCGGAGTGCTTGTCGACGGCGGATTCTGGTTTCAGTGTCGCCATGTCGCACTTCTGCTGAAATATCAAGGTGAGACGCCCAGTCGGACAGACGTCGTATCATGTCACGGTTGAGGGCTCGAAGTGGCGTAATGTAGATGATTGATATTCCTTTCCTGTGCGGTTGATGAATGAAGTCAGAGAGAATTGGGAGAAGAACCGCCTCGGTTTTTCCGCTTCCTGTAGGCGCAACTAGCAGAACGTTCTTTCCTGCAAGAATAGGTGGGATAGCTTTGATTTGTGGAGCTGTAGGTCGGGAGAATCCTAGCTGGATTAGAGCGGTGCGGACTGGCTCTGCAAGTAGGTCAAATACGTTGGAACAAGTGGACGTTTTTTCCTCTGTCAAACTGTTGATTGTCACCGCTTTGTGATTGCTTCTATACTGTCATTTGTAAGTGGATTAAAATCGTTTCTGGGGTTAACGCTGCGAAACAAAATGAGAGTTGACACTAGCATAAAGAGAGGAGAATGATTGGGATTTGGGAATGACGGTTTGCTCTAGTCCTGTGATCCGCTTAGGTAGACCCAAAGCACCAGCATCACGAGGGTTAGCATAGCGCCTGCGAGTCCCGATACCATCCATTCTGCGTGAAGTATGGTTGGAAAGACCTGTAGTAACCAAGGCCAAACCATGTGGTAGAGGAAGTTAGCGGCGATTCCGGCGATGAAACCGAGCAAAGCAAAGGTCCCAAGCACTTTTATCCTTTCACTCATTTTGTTCACTTGGTTTAACATTCCAGATTTCGTGCTTTTTAGCATACCCTACATAATTCTGTCTATTAGCGCAAATTCGCCTAGTCTTCATTCGCATATCGGATTTAAAGCTTAAAAAGGAAATAAAATCGAGATATACGTTCAGAGATATACTCATATGTTCTCTGCATATTAATAACGTAATAATACGCTTAAAGAGTCATCTCTCGGGGAGGAAATCGAAATGCCAGACAACTTTGTGAAACGATGGGGAGAAGGATACAATCAAACCCCGCTTACCACAAAGATCAAAGAAGCTGTCCGCCCTCAAGGTCCATTGAAGCCGCGCCTAGACTTTGCAATTAGACGCATCGACATGCAGGTTCAAAAACTCGACAAGGCATCTGATCGATTCACAGACCGTGACAAATCGATTTTCAAACGAATTGTTGACGCATACACAAAACATGACATGCCACGAGCTAACGTCTTTGCCAGTGAACTAGCCGAGATACGCAAGATGGAAAAGATGATAATGCACGCAAGGCTTGCCCTAGAGCAGATTGTACTCAGGTTGAGAACAGTCTCGGAGCTTGGCGACATAGTCACCACGCTTGCTCCAGCAGTGGGCGTTCTACGGAACATCCAAACAGGAATGGCCAACATCTTTCCAGAAGCTGAAAAGGAGCTTGGACAAATTGGAAACATGCTCAGCGGAATAATCGTGGACGCTGGTCAGACTACCGGACTAAGCCTAGATTTTGAAGCATCAAATGAAGACGCACAGAAGATTCTATCAGAAGCCGCTACAGTTGCAGAACAGAAAATCAAGGACAAATTCCCTGACCTACCTGCAGGCATACCGGCGATAAGCGAGGAAGCCCCAACGGAGATCGGATGATCTCCCCTACCGATGAGTAGCTATTGAAGGTGAAGTTATGCCAAAACCTTCTTCCAACCCCTTTCATTTTGTCGGAAAGGCTGTGAGCGACGAATATGGACGTCAGATTGGTCGAATCGCATCATTTTTAACTAGCCCAGATGGACGCATCAATACAGTTTTTGTAGAGCATGGAGATGGAGAGTTTCTTCGCTACCCGAACACCCAATTCAAAGTGAACGGCGACAACATCGTAATCTTGCCTGCTGTCAAATTGAAAGTGAAGTCACTCTGTGACGAAATACCATTAATATGGCGGAAAGACCAAGCGTTGAAAGAGCTTTCAGAAAAGAAGCGTGTTTCAACAGAAATGTTTAATGATATTCACAAAAGCTTTGAAGGTGCGTTGAGTCAGCTGAAAGTTGACGCGCAAGCGACAATGGCTGACATAGATAATCAGACAGAGAAGTGTGTTCAGCAGACTAGTGATCTCCATTCAGCTCTGGTAAACTTGGAGATTGAACGTGAGATCGGCAGAATTGATGACAAATCATATCAGGTAGCTATGGGCATGATACAGCACGGTCTCAAACGAGTTAATGCTGAAAAGATTGATCTTGAAGCGATGAGAAGCAAATTATCCAATATAGTGCTTGGAGATGCGTCCGCAACCCCTGTAGAAGCGGAGGCAGAAGAAGAAGCCCCGGGACCTGAAGACACGATTCTTCCAGAACCACCAGTTGTAGTCCACGTGAAGCAGAGCTCCTAGATCCGACGGAGATTGGATGGGCGGGGATGATGTTCGAGAAGGTCTTTCACTCCCGTCCACTTGAAGATCGCATTTTTGAGGCAATGCGGAGTCTGAAGTTTCAACACGTGAAACTGGAAAAAGTTAGTTTTAGACTGCGTCAAAGGGACAGGAAGCTGTTTGCAAAATGTACAATGGCGCTAAAACAGCAAAACAAAGATCGCGCACTAATCTTCGCTAACGAATCTGCTGAGGTTAGGAAACTTATCACTATAATTGTGCAAACCCAGCTAGTCATAGAGCGAGTCGTTCTAAGACTTGAAACCATCAAAGAACTGCACATCGTAATGGTAGACCTCAAACCTGCACTTGGAGTCCTCCAAAATGTGACGCAATGTATCGATGGGTTCTTGCCTGATGTTTCATCTGAACTGGGGAAGGTGAACGATGCCATTAGTGAAACGTTGGCTGTCACCAGCATCAGTTCCCCGCATGTAACCATACCACTAGACGTGAAGACTCCTGGCGGTGAAAAGATACTTGAAGAGGTCTCTGCACTTCTGGAGCAGAGGCTGAAAGATAAGCTTCCCGAACCGCCGATATCCGTGACCGTTACAGAGACGGTTGAGCCACTGGAAAGCCCGAAACAGATGGTTGCTCTGACCACAGGGTGTTCAGAAGTCTACGCAGAAGTAGCGTCTCAGACACTTGTGGAAATGAAGCCTATCTCCTTTGCCGTTCAGAGGTCATCGTCGCTAGAAGACGCGCTATTGGATTATGTTAAGCGCAATAAAGGTCAAGTTGATGTTAATCAATGTGCGTTGGAATTGAATGTCTCATCTGAAGATGTGGAGAAGACATTAGAAGATTTAGGGGCACAGAAAAAAATTAGGATGGAGTAGTGATCAGTTGTGAGTGCATCTCAAGAACTTGAAAAAGCGGCAAAGAGCTATGCGGTTGAAGCAATTCGCCTTGATAAACAGGGTTCAAAAGGAATGGCCATTACCATGTACCAGAAGGCCATTGAAACCCTTCTGAAACTTGCTCAGCTATACCCTGACTACAACCTGAACAAAGTTTACATTCAGCGGGCAATGGCGTATCAGGAAAGGGTGGGGACGCTGCAAGGTGTTGGGCCTGTTGAGCCCCGGACGGAACAGGCACCAGGCGTAGCAGCAACACCCTCATCGAAGGAGAAAGCAGGCTACGATGAGCTTGTGCTCAAAGACCGGCTTGATGTTAGGTGGAGTCAAGTTGTTGGCCTAGATACTGCAAAGAAAGCCATCAAAGAAGCAATTGTCTATCCTGTTCAGAGACCTGACTTGTTTCCAATAGGTTGGCCAAGAGGAATCCTTCTATTCGGTCCGCCTGGATGTGGAAAAACGTTGTTGGCTGCAGCTGTAGCTACAGAAATTGATGCAGCATTCGTCTCGGTGGATGCTGCATCTATCATGTCAAAGTGGCTGGGCGAAGCAGAACAAAATGTCGCAAGGCTTTTTGGATCAGCCAGAAAAACGGCTAATGAAGGGCGCCCCGCAATAATTTTCATAGATGAATTAGATTCACTAATCGGGATGCATTCAAATGAGGTTGGTGGCGAGACTAGAGTACGTAATCAATTCCTTAAAGAGATGGATGGTATAGTAGACAAAGGTAAAAACCTCCATATGTATGTGATTGGAGCCACAAACAAGCCGTGGGTTCTGGATTGGCCATTCATAAGAAGATTCCAGAAACGAATCTTGGTTCCGTTGCCTGACCATTCTGCGCGTCTAGGAATGCTCAAGCTCTACTCCACGTCTCTGAAACTGGCGACGGACATAGACACTCACGGGCTAGCTAGATTTTCTGAAGGCTTCTCTGGAAGTGACCTACGCGACGTGTGCCAATCAGCACACCTTAAGGTTATAGGAGAGTTCTTTGAGTCGGGGAAAGCAAACGACAAACGTGCTCAGCCAAGATCAATATCTATGGATGATTTCAAGCATATACTGGAAGATAGAAAGCCAAGTGTTTCAGTAGATATGGTAGCTCAATACAACCGATGGTTTGAAGCATTCAAAGCACTCTAAACTTGTGAGGCCATTGGACAGGTTTGGAGCGACGTCGTTTCTCCCCTTATATGCTGGAAAAACTCTCCTTTCTCTTCAGCATACCGCTCTGAGCCCCAAAAAAGGCCACAACAAGTTGGCCCCGCCTTGAAGCCTCTCAGCAACCTAGGGTCAACTTTTTTTTCCGTTCCGGTGCGAGGTTATTTAGAGTTGAAGCTATGACCAACTAGCTTTCTTGCCATCTTTTGACGAGTGAATGCTCTATTTCCAGACGGTCTAGAACCTTTCCTACAACAAAATTTACGAGGTCGTCTATGCCTTGGGGTTTATGATAGTATGCAGGCATCGCTGGGATGATTGTGACGTTTTGCTCCGCAAGTTTCAACATGTTGCGTAAGTGAATTGTACTCAAAGGGGTCTCACGAGGTACAATAATCAGTCTCCGTTCTTCCTTAAGCGTAACGTCTGCGGTTCTTAGGATAATGTTATCCGAGTATCCGTGGACAATTCCGGCGAGTGTTTTCATGCTGCATGGAATGATTACCATCCCGTCCGATTTGAATGACCCACTCACCATTGGGGCGCTCCAATCATCCATGTCATAGACATGATTTGCAAGTCTTTTCAAGTCATTCATGGATGTTTCGAGTTCATGTTCAATCACCTTTTCTGCAGCCTTGCTGATTATCAAGTGGGTTTCAACGTTCTTGCTCTGCAACACTTGTAGCAGGCGTTCGCCATAAATGACTCCACTGGCGCCGGTTATGGCGACTACCAATCGCACGTTGTCCACCAGTTACAGGAGCTGTATTGCTTCTTTGAGGTGAGCTCGGAAAGGACCTAGTTTGCCTCCATAGTTGCCAGCAGATATCTTGACGACTCCGGGGACGTTCACTGCAGCTTTTATTCCTTCAGCCATCGCTTTCTTAACGGAATCGAATTTCAAACCGTTTATCACAATCTCGTAAATGCTGTCAACGTTGTCTGGAACTTGCGAGTCGGGCACGATTCTCTTTACTGTTGGGCAGAGTGGGTGATTAGTGGACGCTTTTAGTTTGTATTTTAGTGAACCAG
>CP070754.1:206007-253756 GCA_020348865.1 Candidatus Bathyarchaeota archaeon
CATCCTGTTTTGTATGTTGAAAGCAACTGTCCACTCGGAGCATACTCCCTAACGCTCGAACTAGAATACACCGACACTTCAGACACAACATACGTTGACAGCGTACAGATTGGCGTTGTTGTTGACGCTGTAATGCCTTTGAATCCGTTGTTGGCTACCAATGTTACTGGCTATGATCTTACTGCTGGAAACGAGAATGAGATGAGCATTTTCATTACAAACATCGGCAAGACAGACGCGTATGATGTTAAGGCAGCTTTGACTGTTCCTTCAACAGTTTCTGAAATATCCATTGTAGAGGAATCCTACGTGACGTTTGATGTAGTGAATTACGTGGAAACGGTGTTGTTGCATCCTGTTTTGTATGTTGAAAGCAACTGTCCACTCGGAGCATACTCCCTAACGCTCGAACTAGAATACACCGACACTTCAGACACAACATACGTTGACAGCGTACAGATTGGCGTTGCAGTCAACTCTGTGGAGCCAAAGGAACGCACGAAAGTTGCTATTCAAGATTTCCATGTGACACCAACCAGAGCTCTTCCAGGCGATGAATTGACTGTTGAACTGGAACTCAAGAATTGGGGATCAAAAGCTTACGACGTTGAGGCGCAACTGACAATTGACTCTCAGAGCCCATTCTTCTCTCCTGATCCCACGCTCGTTTTCGTTGGAGACTTGGGGTCGAACCAAACCACAACTGTGGTTTACAACCTTAATATCAGTGGAGATGCAGACGCACAACTCTACAGCCTTCCATTAGTCATCTCGTATTATGATGTGGATGACCAGCCGGATAGCCTGACCGAAGACATTTCTATAGGTGTCCACAGCATCGTCAACTTCCAATTGCTTGATATTCAACCTTCGCCCGTAACCGTGACACCGGGAGAAGCATTGACGATTGAGGCTGATCTGCTCCTGCTCGGGACCGAAGCTGTTGATTTCGTGGAAGTGCAAATAGTCGAGAATCGTTCGATTGGTCCTTTCTTAACCGTTCCAGAGAGCTACGAGTACATCGGCCGTGTGGATCCAGATAGCCCCGTATTGTTCACCATTCAATTCACGGTTGACTCGGATGCTACGTCTGGGAGTTATGCTCTTCAAATAAAGGTTGACTGTTGGGATGGATATAATCAGCTACGCCAAGTCACTATTGAGCTTCCCGTTGTGGTTGACGGGGCCTCCAATGGGAACGAGGAGACAAACCTAACATTATGGGAAATTATCCTGATTGCACTCAGAATATTGTTTGGTGTGAGGCCATAGGAGATCGACATATGAAATTGGGCGATGTCGTCTTCATGGCTGTAGACGGAATAAAAGAGCGTAAGTTCAGGGTGGCCCTGAATGTGCTGGGTATTTTGATAGGAATTTCAGCAATAGTGGCGTTACTATCTATCACAACAGGGATGAGTGTGTCCATAAACCAAGAGTTGGAGCTTTTGGATCCGACAACGATGATTGTGATCCCTGGAGGATTCATGGGAATGGCTGGACCAGGTGGCGAGTCTCCGAACTTGGGAAGCGGAGTTACTCTGACTTTGAGAGATATCGACCGAATAGAAAGAATAGCAGGTGTGGCCTTGGCAACTCCGGTAATTGGCAAGACAGTGGAGATTCAGATAGGTGGCTACTCAGATTCTGTGACCGTCACAGGCATGATTCCGGAAGAGTACATTCAAGCTTTCGCCATTATTGAGATGGCAGAGGGGAGGTTCCTGCGAGGAAGCGATGGTATGTCTACTGTTTTGGGAGCTAGAGTTGCTCACCCTCAACATCTCGAAGAACCAATAGCACGTCTTGGAAGCCGTGTAACGTTGAAGACTACAGGACAGGAAGAAAAGGAGACCTTCACTCTAAGAACAGCTGGAATTCTAGAGGAGATTGGAGGAATGGTGGCTGGTGGTGCAGATACTGAGATTCTAACCACTTTCGCAACGGCCCAACGGATTTTCCACACAGGCAACGTAATCGACCAGATTATAGTAAAAGCTATGGACATAGAATCCGTTGAAAGGATTACAGCAGAAGTCCAAGACGAGCTTGGCGAAGATGTGACCGTAATATCTTCTGAAGTCATCTCAGAGATGGTGGGAACCGTAATGACGATGACGGAGGCGATTCTTGGTGGAATAGCTGCAATATCCTTGGTTGTTGCGGGAATTTCAGTTATCAACACGATGACGATCTCAGTTATGGAACGAACACGTGAAATAGGAGTGATGAAAGCTTTGGGTGCGAAGAGCAGGGATGTGCTGATGATGTTTCTCACCGAGTCCCTGTTAACTGGATTGATTGGAGGAGTGATTGGAGTGGTTTTTGGGGCTGTCCTCGGTCAGATAGCGTCATCCCTCTTGTCGTTTTCGATGAATGTTTCTCTAACATCTGTTTCCTCCCTAGAGGTTGCTGTAGCTGGGATAGTGTTTGCGGCTACCACTGGAACGTTATCTGGGCTCTACCCTTCTAGGAAAGCGTCAAAGTTGGCTCCGGTGGAGGCTTTGAGATATGAATAGTAGAGGAAATAGAAGATTTGACTTCATACTAGGCATTATGAAATGCATAGTCTCTCCTCAAAGCCTGTTCAAATCAGTATTGGAGAAGCCAAACCTCACAAAGGCGACCTCCCTGATTCTCGTGATAGCAGTCGTTGCGGCTTGGGCGAGCTTCAATTACATGAGCAAGCTCCCTCTAACATCTCTGCTTCAGCAAGAAGGGGGTGGAATGTTTCCGGAACAAGGGCAGTTGATGATTGCGAGTGTAGTGATGACGCTAGTCGGCGTTTTTGGTACGTGGTTCACAAGTTCAGCGTTGATACATGGGTTTGCGAAGGTCTTGAAGGGAAATGGTGCGTTCAACAATATTCTGATATTAGCCGGATACGCATCAATGCCCCTTCTGATACAGCAATTGCTGCGCCTTGTAGACTCTTTCATCGTTAGCCCGGAAGGAGCACTCCAAATCGTGGGCTTTCTGGTGTCAGCTGGTCCACTTCTAAACCCAATAGCAAGCGCAGCCGCACATATCCTCACGATCTTCAGATTATGGTCCATAGTTCTCCTCGTGATAGCTGTCCGAGAAAACTACAAAGTATCGATGGCAAGATCGACAGTTGTCACAATATTGTCGTTTACTGCAGTATTATTCATCTCAACATTCCTTCCCCTTATGTAAGGGGAAACGCCAGCCACCAACACTTTGACTAGCTGAATAATCACTGTAGCATGAGTTTCAATCACGGAAATCTGGATATCAATGCTTGCCTGTGTTTTCTCAGCGTTCAAGGTGTGTTAAGACGAGTCCAGGAAGAATCGTTAGCATTAGGAAACTTTTGTATTGGTAGGGGTGCGGAATCCTGAGGTGTGAAGAGTGAGAGGAGATTCACTTGTCATCAGTGAGTTTTACGTCCGCACCAATTCATCATTTGTCATGCGAGTATAAAACACTGATGAAGGAATGTTCCATGCGTGAAGCGTCGCTGAGCTTATGAAATCACTACGACTATGTTTACGTGATGCATGTTCAAGAATCTGAAGAAGAAAGTTCGAAAGGAATCCTGAAGACATTAGGGTATATGATCTCACTGAACGAAGACTATTTCAAAGCAAAAGACCTGACAAACATGCTGGGAATAAAAACTAGGGGCAGACACAAACTGTCACATTCCTTGGAAATCATATTTTAGCGAAGATTTGATAGATATACCGTAAGAACAGCCGCAACCTCTACCATATCCTAATTCGGAAAAGACTAGTAGATGCTTGCTATGGATTCCCTTGGGACCACATTTCAAATCACGCGTAACGATGTGCGGGTAATTGGTGAAGCTTGATCCCCGTGCATGACCGGCGTCGACAGAGTTCTTTCGAATGGGTCTCGACTTTGCGTTGGTGCAAAGTGTGGTTAGAGGAACTGACCGAATTTTCTTTTCCTTTTTCTCGTCTTTCTCCGAGGTGAGTGTGGCATGTTCATATTGGTTTTACTTCCTTGGACCCACCTTCCTCGCGTATTTTTCATATATTGTTTATGAATTTTGAATAAGTGAAAGAGAGACAGACTGTTGAAGTAGAGATCAACGACTTGTGTTTCAGAATAGTTGGGCGTATAGAGGAGGTTTTCATCAGCGTTTAGCAAGCGTGTATCATTCAGCGTCTCTTGGATCTTTGAGTTTGACTAGATCGTTGTTTACGATGTGTATTGCCATTGGAGGCTTCTGTCAGGTCTTTTATGGTTAAGGGATTATCGTGGGATTCAAGTCTTAGAACCTTCAGGGTTTGTAGTACCAATGGTGGCCTCATGTCGGCGAATTTTAGCATTGATTCATCAGTTAATATAGATTTGGCGTTTGACCCGCCTTGCATGGATCCTTCATTAATGATGTAAACTCGGTCAGATACGTTGGCAACGAACTCTACGTCATGTGACGCTATCACAACGGCTTTGCCAGCGTTCTTAGCGTTCATGATTACTTGCTCAGTTTCTTCTACGTACTTGACGCTTAGGTTAGCTGTGGGTTCATCAAGTAGTAGAATATCGGGATCGTAGGCTAGTACGGATGCCAAAGTTACCCTGCGTTTCTCTCCCATGCTAAGTTTGAAAGGAGGTCTCGCCAACAGGTTTCCAAGTTTGAGCTTCTGAGCAACCTGTCTAACCTTTCTTTCAACCTCTTCTTCAGATGATAGAAGTTGGCGAAGTGTGAAGGCTATCTCGTCATACACTGTGGGATTAAAGAGTTGGTCATTGGGATCTTGAAAGACCAATCCTATTTTTTTCCGGGCTTCAGGCAACTGTTCTCTCAGAGGCTTCTCTCCCAGCAGGACGAGGCCGTTCTGGGGGTCAAGAAGACCTGCAGCAATCAGGAGGAGGGTGGTTTTGCCACTTCCATTTGATCCGATTATTGCCACCACCTCTCCTCTCTCCGCCGAGAAACTTGCTCCATTCAACACTTGGACGTTGCCTGGATATCTGAAATGGATGTTCTTCACTGTAAGCAGGGAGCCTTCTCTCATACCTTACACCACGCTCAAAACTCCTAGTGTCAGAATACAGAGAGAAATAAACAACAGCAAAAAATCTTTGATCCCCATGGCAGTTGATGGAGTCTTCAAGGAAGGTTCTAGGGGTATGAAACTTCTGGCATTAATGGCCTTCTCAAGCCTCCATGATCGCTCATAGCCTCTCAGTAGTAGGTCGCCCACGACAGTTGACAAGACCCGCCACACTTCTCGAATTCTGATCTTTCTAACAATGCGTGACTCTCTGGCTGACAGCATCTTTGCAGTCTCTCTGAGGAAGAGGGGTATGTGAATAATAGAGAGATTCAAGAATAACCCAAATTGCCCTGGCATTCGAAGACCTTCCAATCCGTTCACAATTCTTCTCCAACCCATTGCAGAAGCGAAAGAGGTGAATATGGCAGCAGCAGCAGTCGTTCTTGATATGAATGCTATCATTTCATTCAGTCCCTCAAAACTGACTCCTAACTCTATCAAGCCTAATGATAGGACGGCTATAGACTTCCCAGGAGTTATGAAAGGTAAGGGAGCCGAGACTAATGCAACCCATACCGATACAAACAGTAGGATCTTAGTCCATTGGCGTACGGATGAATGAGCTAGCAAAACTAGCACAACGCTTATGGCTAGAATCAACGCTGGAAGAGCAAAGCCATAACTGAAGGCTGCTGTCCCCGTGAGAACCAGAGCTGAAAGCACTGCTATGGTTGGATTGAGAGACGAAGGCGTCGATCCAACGCTTAGTGAATCGACAGCTTCGGCAAGATTTTCCAGGAACCTTTCTGTAAGATTTCTTAATTTCACCTTTGTTTCACTAGTCTATTGATGCCTAGACCTATGACAAGTATTACCCCAACACCGATGACGCCGGCAACGATGTAACCTGCCTCATCCGGCAGACCAGGCACGGTATAATCAAGGAAAGGCGTCCAATTGAAATTCTCTGTGAAGTCTGGGAGATTTAGAGCTTCTGCAGCGAGGTCTAAGGGTTCATGGAAGCCCGCCATATCCGCTAGAATCACCCCAAAGATGGGGCTAATGAAAACAAGAGCTAATACTGCGATCAAAGCTCTTCTGGAAAGATTCATTCTGCCTCACCTGCTTCTGAAGATATGAGTTGGGGCGCTCGCCGTGCTAGATACAGGATTGTTGAAGCAGTTATTGCACCTTCGATGATTCCAAGGATGGTATGCCAAATAGCCATCACCGGCAAAGTGACCCAGAAGCCAAAAGGAAATGACGGCGAGTAGCCTATCTCGAGGCCAGCAGCCACTCCCGCAAGCATTATCCCTAGCCACCCTCCAAGGAAAGCCGCCGTTGCTCGAACGGAATGTTTAGGTCCGAAGATTCGGATAGAGGTTCGATATATGAAGTATGCTACCACCACATCTATGATTGCCATGTTAAGTACGTTAGCGCCTAGAGTAGTTATTCCGCCATCATGAAAAACCAATGCTTGCACGAATAACACCAAAGACATCGATAAGAACCCGAGCCAAGGACCTAGCATAATCCCGGCGAGGGCGCCTCCAACAAAGTGCAGGCTAGTGCCTCCAGGCAAAGGCCAATTCAGCATCTGAGCAGCAAAGATGCCAGCAGCCAAGACAGAGACCAAAGAAATCCGTTCTGGAATGGTCGTATCCTTGATTCTCTTAGTTGCATAGGCTCCAAAAATGAAGAACATGATGTAAGTGATGGTTGCCACTGTTATGTCTAGGAACCCATCGGGAATATGCACGTGTTATCCCCGTATAATCATTGCGGTTTATGGCGTATAAATGTTGCTTGTTTGGCAATTTACTAGTATACTAGCTATGAATATTGCTAATTTATGCCATCCACACCTGCAACTCTTGCCATACATGGCACGCACTACTTTAGCTGAGAAATCCGTGATGTTAAGATTGTTACATACATATGCATGATTGTCGCTATTGATTGAATTGGAGGCACACGAGTACACGTCACTCTCGGTTTCTCAAAAGCGTTGAATCAATGTAAGGTTGTCGCTTGCTGGAACATACGACAATCTTGTTTGATTGGAGGGTAAGATTAAACTAGAAAGAAATGAATAAAGTTTCGTGATTCTGGAATCGCAGAGGGGAAAAGAATTGGGAACAGTCAATGTTTCTCTTCCTGGTGAAATGGTTAAGAAAATGGATAGGATAATCAAAGAGGAAAGTTATGCCAGTCGCTCAGAGCTTGTCAGAGACGCGTTGAGAGGGCTTTTTGGGGAGGTTAGTTGGAAATCAAGGTCGGAGGGCGTATCGTTAGCTGTGGTGACCATGTCATTCAACATCGAAGGAAAAGGAACCTTGAATGAAGTAGGTCGTACAGAGCATAGGTATGAACATCTAATTCTGACAAGCTTGCACAACCACATGGGAAAGAACTGTCTTGAGATCATTTTGGCGAGGGGAACTGCAGAAGACATTAAGGAACTAATCAGGCAGTTAAGGGCCATTCGAGGGGTCGAAACAATCAGGGTAACCGTCGTTTGAAACTAGGATTGAGAATCAGCCGAGCGTGTATGTCTTCTCACCAGTAGAATAGCCGTTCCGATGATTGCAGCGCCTAGAGTCACAGCGACGAGACTGAACCAGTAATCTTTTCCGCCATCTTCCTCAGGAGGAACATCGCTCAGCGTTATGGTGCTCCAGGTATTCGGAGAGGGAAATGATCCTATCTGTGGCTCGACAATTTTCGGATCCGCTGGGTTTGCCCCGCCTGCATAGAAGTCTGCTGTGTAATCATCGTAAGCTGTGCGTGGCCAGACAGCTTTTGCCGAGGGATTCTCCTCAGTTCTCGGGGATCCTGCTGCCACACAAAATCCAAATGTCCAATCTGTTTCATTTATTTCCCATCCTGTGATTGGAACCTTGATTTCAAAAATGGAGTGGGGGTTTAATGAGTTGGCTGAACGTCCTGACTGGCGGCTGCCACGATATCGCCCTTCAAGAAACGGTTGAGTCTTGTTCACAAGGTCTTGATAGGGTTCTCCGTGACCTATCAATGTCGTCCATTGACCATTTGGGATTTGATGTGGGCCGTCGCCAATGTAGACATGGTGTGTGCAGTCAAAAAGGTAGTCATCCTCTTTTGGAGTTTCCCCACCGTCACTGAACGTATCTACGCTCAGCCAACAGTTATCATACCAATATGTCGTGTCTGAAACATGATCTAAGAATACATAGAGGGATTCCCCATCATGTTTGAGGTAGAGATAGGCCATCCAATTGTCACGAGTTAGATTCAGCTCTAAGGCGTCATCGTATTCGCCTGGTTTTATGAATCCATCAGCTTCCGCGGAGCTTCTCCATGGTACCGTGACCTCTGAGGTTGCCTCTTGAGGAGAAGTACAGATTGACCCAAAGAGTGGTAAGGGTGAGAGAAAAAAGACAAGGAAAGACAGAACAACACCCATCAACCGTAGTTTCAACTCTACTATTCGCCCCCCCTTTTCTATTGAGGGTTTCCATTGAAAAGAAGGCAGCTCACATAATTATTGTTTGTCAATAATTGGTTAACGAATCAAGAGGGAGTTGAGGAGGGTAGTATTCGCTCAGGCTTGTTTGGTCGCTAATGAATATGACCTGGAAAGAGTATCTCAGGCAATACTATCCACAATCCAACTACAAGAATCACCAAGCCTGCTAGTATCTCTATGTGTCTCTCTATCCGCTCTAATTTCGTCAAAAACGTGATTGTTTTGAGTGCTATTGACGTCAAAACCACCATTGACCCAATAGTGAAAATGGCGTAGACAAACATCACCCATAAGACCGTGGCTGTTCCAAACCACATTGCGTCAATCAAGACAGGTAGTAAGGTGAAACAAGGTGCGATGCCAACTATTGCAACCAGCCAAGCACCTCCACCAATAGTGGCTTTTCCATTTGAGCTCGGTTTCGTCTTCGATTCTGAATGATGGTTGCTGTTCTTGTGATCGTGCAAATGCACGTGACCATGTTTTCTTCTCCACCCGAGAAGCGAATAGACCAGCCCGAATCCTATTAGTAGAATCCCGGAGATTCTATGTGCGGTTACGGCAACTTGTTGCGCTAGCACAGTGCTTACAACGATGGCAATCACGCCGATGGCCATCGAGACAGATATATGGATTAGCCCTGCGATAACGGTAATCCCAGCCATCTTTTTGATCGTCCAATTCTGAGCGCGCCCTATCATGGCTAGGGGAAGCTCATGATCTGGAATCAGAGTGTGTAGAACTGCAAGTGACGCCGCGGAAATAGTCAGCACCAGTGTGGCATCCACTATATCTCACTCCATCATTAGTTCCGAAATGGCGCACTAATAAGAATTTGCCTACAGAAACTGTCATGAGACTGCATGCATCCACACGTTCGGAGCGTTCTGGCGTCACGATGTCTGATTGTGCCCATGAAGTTTGATAACGACACGTTCTGTTACCTGAGCCACAATTTCAACTCCTATCATCGATGTTCGACTGCCAGTAGTAGCATGATAATACGGCTCGTCCTTCCAAGCGGCGACTACGTACTCACCAATGGGAATAGATTCAAAAATGTATTCGCCTTGTTCGTTCGATTGCACTGTTGCATTAATGTATTCGCCTTGTCCGTTCGATTGCCCTATTGCATGAGCCGGACCTAAAAGTCCTATAGTCATATCGCTTAAAGGCTCGTCCGTAAATTCTTCGATAGTACGAACGACGAGAGTTCCCCTTGGTGGATGTGTAGGTGTGGGTGTAGGTCTGGATGTTACATACCAAGCGGTGACGGCAATGGAGATTATGATGAAGGCAGATGCAAAGAGTGCCTGTTTCGTTCTCTTTTTTCTCTTGGGGCGCCTAGAAAACTTTGACTTCTTGCTCACTGAACTGCATCCTCAACTAGACTATATATTAATGCACGCTGAACCAAGGGATAAACATTCAGGCGTGTGCAATCTAAATGCGTGCACGAGCCATCTCAATAAGTTAATATAGCACCATTCAGTGTTACTCAACAGCAAAACGCATTGGTCTAACACAGTTTTTCACTGTGAACATCTTCGAGTCGGAGCACATACACTTTCATCCGATTTTCAAGAACGATCAACGTTTAAAATAAGGAGGTAAATACATGAAAATTCATTTCCTCGGGGGAGTCCGAGAAGTAGGCGGCTCATGCATCGCCGTCGAAAGCAACGGCGACAAAGTCGCCTTAGATTATGGGATAAAGGTTGGAGAGAAAGTCTCAAACCAGTTGCCTACGGATTTTGCTGCAGTAATCATCAGTCACGCTCATTTGGACCACTCGGGCAGTCTTCTTAGCTTGTCCGGAGGGAATCCGGTTATAGTTGGGTCTAGGATAACTCGTGATGTCACTGCTGATCTGTTACGTGATATGGTGAAGATTCAACATATGAATGGGAATGGTTTTCCCTACGCCAAACAGGATGTAAATAGTATAGAGAAGTCTTGGTGGGTTCGAGATCGCGTCGCCTTACCAGGGATGTCAATTCGCTTGTATCCTGCTGGGCATGTAGCGGGAGCAACGATGATAGGCATTCACGCAGAGGGTAAAGAGATTCTGTACACAGGAGATTTCTGCCTTCATGATACTGAAATATTGGAAGGAAGCAGACCAGAAGACCTTCCAAAGAACCCTGACGTGTTAATTGTCGAGTCAACTTATGGAGGGAAAGAACGGCCCCCTAGAAAAGAGTTGATTGACCAGCTTTTCAAACATATTCTTCGGACGATTGAAAGAAAAGGAAACGTTTTGATCCCTGCGTTCGCTTTCCACCGAAGTCAAGAGATGGCCAAGAGAATTGACCAAGCTATGAAGAATGGCGTTCTACCAAAATACAATGTCTACACCATATCCAACCTGGCACACAAAATCACAGGATACTTCAACAGCCACAGACAGTTCTTCACCGAAGAAATCCAAAAGCAAAAATCCCCTTTCGATTACAAGTACGTAAGGCAACTCTACCGAACCCAACAAATTAGAGAGCCCGCCATAGTCATTTGCACCTCAGGTTTCGGCCACGCAGGCGCAAGCCTTCACTTGCTGAGTGAATGGGCAGATCAAGAAGACAACTCAGTCGTCATAAATTCTGGTTATCTTCCGCCAGACAGCCCGCTAAGAATCGCGAAAGAAAAAGGTGAGCTTGTTGAAAATGGAAGAACGATTCCTGTCCAAGCGGAAGTGGAGCAGATTGAGCTCTCTGGTCACGCTGATCAAGCGGAACTCATTCAACTGGTAACAACATTGAAGCCTGACAAGACATTTCTCGTTCACGGAGAATTGGAGCAAGCCGAAGCTCTTTCCGACAAGATTTCCGAGCTAACCGAAGTCTACATTCCAAACCCAAGAGAAAACATCGCCATGTGAAGCCACACATGAACGCATCGTAATGTGCCATCTCTCCAAGGCACAACAAGCGCTTCAAAAGGGTGTTTCCGCAAGAAATGGGGGGGTTCGCGCGTGCATAAGGTTATTTGCGATTCTTTTGGCTCCGCAATATGTCACGTATCTCACGTAGCGTGATCAGCATCTCGTCTTCTAGACCTTCCATTCTTGGCACAGGTTCTTCAATTGGATGGACAAACTCGGTTCCTGTCACATATGGTGCCTTGAACTTTCTTAGTTCGTTCAGAATGAAGTCTCGAACCTCTTCATAGAAAACGATGCCTTCTAGTTTGACTTCAGGTCCTTTCTGCTGGCTGCCAGAGTAACCCGCAGTCTCGATGTGAACCGAGCCAATGCCAAATAGTCGATCGAAGAGTCCTGCTTTGCTGGATATGTTTGTTATAGTTCTGAAGGGCACGTGTTTTCGAGTTATAGTCAAAACTCCTTTCTTCACATAGACCTCAGGCATTGTCTCACCTGTCTCAGCTTTCACCGAAAACTCGATGCTCCTGAAGTAGTATGGAGTGTAGGCTAATAGTGGTATCAGCCAGACCAAGTTCATGATGATTGCCCAAAGGTTGACGGAGCTAATCCATGTTGTGATGCTTTGAATGGCGCTTGGATATTCCTCTGGTTCGAAATAAGCGGCCAGAAAGGACAATCCTATGAAACCGAGGATTATCAACAGCCAGACAATCACCGCTGCAACTGCGGGTTGAAGCAATCTTTTATGTAGGAAAGCCTTTGATGGCTTGAAGATTTTTCCGCTCGTAACTCTTTTGATTGGAGG
The DNA here is from genome assembly GCA_020348865.1 of Candidatus Bathyarchaeota archaeon. Lineage (GTDB taxonomy): Archaea > Thermoproteota > Bathyarchaeia > Bathyarchaeales > Bathyarchaeaceae > SOJZ01. The sequence goes on from CP070754.1 coordinate 218,199, forward strand.
TTTGATGATTTTTCCCTCGACGTCACTTCCCAAACTTAATCACCTTCCGTTTTTCTCTTGTACCGAGGAATCGCCTTTGCCGCGAGCTTGTTGAGAATTGCGATTGACTGTTCGGTCATGAGAAGTTCTTTCTCATCTGGTCTCAGCGTGATTGTGTACTCCTTCACGATGGTATCCAAGATTTCCCTGCACTCGAATTCTTTTGGGCACTCAGGGCACAGTTTGCCTGCGTAGGAATCGTGCTTGTACCAGACAATAATTCCCAGTTTCTCCGTGAACAGGATATACACCTGAGCATTCGCTTGATAGTCAAAGCCTATCAGAAGTCCTTTGTAGTCTAGGAGGCTTTCAATGTCGAGTCGGTGGCTTCTCGCATGTTCCTCAAGTGCCTTTGCTATCTTTTTCCTAGTTCTGCTAAGCACTCGGGACACATAGGAGGGGCTCCACTCTCTTCCGCTTTCGTCTGCAATGCCACTTGTAGGCTTACCCTTATGAAACTCTTTCCACACAATTGATTCATGATTTGAGAGCAGCCCCATGGTTTGTCCCCGGTATTTCTTTACCAAAATATAGTAAATATTTACTTATAAACCTTCCTATGCGCGTATATGCCTAACACGAAAGACGAGGTCTTGTGGGGATGTCTCCATGTGCCCAGAATTGCGCCCGCTAATGCTCAACTTCTACAACATGATCTGACAAGATATCTTCAACATTCCGCACAGCAGAGAAGGCATACCCTGCAAGGCCCACGAGCATCCCCAAAGCCCCGGCGATTACAAACATCAGTGACATGCCAGCTCCAGGGCCAGTGCCAACTAACCAGCCAATCAGCGGTGCCCAACTACCTTCTGGCATCATGGCTGGTTCGAAGACGCGATCAGCTAGGGGACCCGCCAGTAACATGGCCACTGGTGCACCAATCTGAGCAATCATTCCTCGGGCAGCAAATACGCGGCCCTGCACATCTGGCGCAACCTTGCCCTGCCAGATGGCTTGGCTGGAGCCATTGATGGTGGGTATGACGAGGATTGTGAAGAAAGCAGCCAAAGCCCAAGTGAACGGGTTCTGTCCCAACCCAATAAAGAACATGCCCATTGTAGCAAGTATCAATCCAATCAATATTCCATGGATCCTACGCTTTGGGCCACCCCAGATACTAAGCGCTATTCCGCCAACCAATCCACCTATTCCAATAGCTGACTGCACCATCCCCAATGCTATTGCATCATCACCGGTTCTAGCCAAAATCATCGGTGCTAAAAGTGTAAAGGCGAATGGAGCGAGCAGATTGATGCAGAAGAAGACTAAGAGTAGGGCAAGCAGGCTCTTTCGTTCGTAAATGTAACGAAATCCATAGACTGATTCCTTCCAAATACTTCCTTTGCCTCTCTGTCCCGCTCTTGTAGCGATTGGCTGTGGTACATGAACCAGGAGCAACGCTCCAATGGCTACGAAGAAGGTGAACACATCAATGGCTAAGATGCCAGCAACGCCGATAATGCTCAGAAATATGGCTGCCAACGCTGGAGCGAAGATGTTGGAAGCGAACTGGGCTGTAGAGAGCATGCCGCTTGCACGACCATACTGTTTTTTTGAAACCATGGTAGTTACAGCTGCAGAGTATGCAGGGAACTGGAAAGCTCCAAAAGCACCTGAAAAGGCTCCTGTCACGTAAAGATGCCAGATTTGCAGATTACCTATCAAGAACAACAGTAGCACAACTACAGTGGAAAGGATTGCAGCGAGGTCGCTTAGCATCATCACAAACTTCCGGTTCCAACGATCCACCAATGCACCAGCAAAGGGTGTGACTAGTAAGGTTGGAGCAAACGTGAAAAAACCAACTAGAGCCAAAGCCGTTGCCTGTTGCGTAATCTGCCACGCCCAGATTGTGAGCGCGAAGCCGGTCATTGCTGTGCCTAGTAGTGAGATTACCTGACCTATCCAGATGATAGTGAACCCCAACATCCCTGTTGGTCGAGTTTTCTGAATTTTGTGATGCTCCTCTCTCGGTTCGTTCGTCGCCTTGCCCCCTTTCATCAGACTCGTGTCTGCATATTCGCATTTAATGTTTTAGGGTAGAAGTATGCCAAGAAGTATGAGCACGCGCTCACAGGTTCATGAAACAGAAACATAGAATAGGTTTTTGATCATAAATCTTCTTGGGTACATTGGGTCGATGTCAAATTTGTAGTAAACAGTCTGATTTAGTCTCTGGTCGTCTCGGAGTTTGTTTGCAATGCGCCAGAGAAAAGCCAGAGGAAGCGCTGAAAACAACCGATAAAGTACACGCAGAAAGTCGAGAAAGGTTCGGCTTTCCACCGAAACCACCGAGAAACCCAGAAGGAATCTTATGTGGTATGTGTGCCAACAACTGCAAGATAGGCGTCGGCGACATAGGCTTCTGCGGTTTGGTCTTAAACGTTGACAAGCAACTCGTGCGGAAGGGAGGAACCCCAGAGAAAGGGATTGTTCAATGGTATTATGACCAATTACCAACAAACTGCGTCGCCTGGTGGGTCTGTCCAGGATGCACGAGTGCAGGATACCCAAAACACGCATACAAACGCGGTGTAGAGACAGGCTACTCCAACCTTGCTATTTTCTACGGAGCCTGTAGCATGGATTGCCTTTTCTGTCAAAACTGGCACCACAGAAATTTAGGCGCAAAGCTCGAATCTGTAATGACTGCTGAAAGCCTAGCTGCCAAAGCCAATCCCCAAGTCTCGTGCATATGTTTCTTTGGAGGAGACCCATCAGTTCAGATGCCCCATGCTCTGAAAACAGGTGAAATAGGGTTGAGAAAGGCTGAGCAGGAGAAACGTATCTTAAGAGTTTGCTGGGAGACAAACGGATATTGGAAAGAAGAGTTTGCGTTGAAAGCAGCTGAGCTATCTCTTGTTAGTGGAGGAAACATCAAGTTTGACCTGAAAACTTGGGATGAAAACTTGAGTAGAGCCCTCTGCGGAGTTACAAATGCTCCTACGCTTAGAAGTTTCAAGATGATTGGCAAGCGATTTTTGGAGAAACGTCTAGACTTGCCAATCCTGACTGCTAGCACCCTTCTTGTCCCGGGCTACATTGATATTGAGGAGATTCGTAATTTGGCGTCTTTCATTGCAGAAGTGGATTCAAAATTGCCTTACACCCTCCTAGCATTTTATCCACATTACGTAATGACAGATTTGCCTACAACTAGTGAAGAACTAGCCGTTAGATGCCGCGACATTGCTGAAGAATATTTGGAGAACGTTAGAATAGGAAACATTCAGCTGTTTGGCTAGCAGAAAATCAGATGCTTTTTGGTCAACTGATTCTTTTCATGAAGCTGTTTGCCATGTTTGAGAGAGAGTTTTATTTATGCTCTGCTACGAACACTAAGCGTCAGGTGTCTTTGTTGAGGATAGTGGTTCGGATTGGCGGTTCGGTTGTAGCTTCTCCAGTGGACTCTGTGCTCATAGCCCAGTATGTAGATCTGCTGAAGAAAATCAAGAAGCAAGGACATGAGGTTGTTGCGGTTGTGGGTGGCGGTGTGTTGGCACGTGACTTTATCAAGGTTGCAGGTGAGTTGGAATTGGACGAGTCGAGCAGAGATTGGGTCGCAATTTTCGCTTCGCGCTTAGTTTCCCTGTTGTTCGTCATGTGTTTAGCCAAGGAGGGTTGTGGGGCCGTACCAGTGTCTTTGGACGAGGTTGTTGGTTTTCTGAAGCATGGAAAGATCGTTGTTATGGGAGGTTTGAAGCCTGGGATGACTACGGATGCAGTTGGAGCTCTGGTGGCAAAGAAGGTGAAGGCTGAATTGCTGGTGAAAGCCACGGATCAAGATGGAATATGCAACAGAGATCCAAAGAAATATCCGGATGCAAAAAAGATTGATAGATTGGGTTTTGACGATTTGCACCGATTGTTTGAGATGGATAAGCATGAAGCTGGGATTCATCAGATTCTGGATCCTGAGGCGATTCGTATTCTTCAGAAGAGCAGGACGAAGACTGTTGTAGTGAATGGAGTTAAACCAAGAAATGTGTTGTGGGCTGTGAAAGGAAAGAAAGTTGGGACAATTATTCGTTGAGTGTTTTCTGTCGTGTTGAGTTGCGCATTCGGTAGTCACAGTGTTAATTATTTTCTGTTGTTTTGTGGTTGTTTGATGAATAGTGCGGTCATGATAAGACATAGTGTTATGCTTATTGCTGCTAGGATGAAGGATAGTTCAGGGTTGACTTGTTCATAGATGACCCCGCCTAGGAGACTTGCGGGAACGCTGAAGATTGACCAAGCAACACCGAAAGCAGCGAATACTCTTCCTCTTTTCTCTTCTGGGATGAAATCTGCTTCCAAAGATGAATATGTGGGCTCGTAGAAGGACCATATGAAAGAGCTTGCAGTCCAGAGAGTTAGAACGTGTATGAACATGCCGCAGCGTATGAAGAGAAGATACGTAAATATGTCTGCAGCTGTTGTTGCAAGCAAGATTTTTCTTCGGCTGAATCTGTCGAGTAGCTTGCCGACAAACAGTATTTTTGATGCGATGCTGATTGCGCTGCCTAGGCTTGTGATGATACCCCATTGTGTGGATGTGACACTAATGACGTTTTCAGCGTAGACTATCCAGTAAGGTTCGACCAGACCGTATTCAAACGCCCATAGGATGTAGATAGTCGCTAGGGCGAGAGCTGAGTGAGGCATCCACAACCATGTTTGCAGGTGACCTTTGAAAGCGTCTTTTATGAGTTTGCCGAATTCTTTGAGGCTGTATTGCTCACTTGTTTTTCTGTTCTGAGGGGAAATCGTTTCTGTGAGCATGGTTGATCGGATTATTCCACTAGCCACGCCTACTATACCCAAGCAAACGTAGGCCCATTGCATTGGGACTAGAATGCCGTGGATGTCGATTAGGTAGCCGCCAATGGAGGGCATAATTGCCCATGGAAGGAAACTTAAACAACTGTAAAGTGCGAAGGCAGTTCCCCTTTTGTGCTCGTTTATGGAATCGGCTAGTATCGCCCAGAATGCCGGTTCAAATACGAAGCACATGTTTGTTATGATCATGGCTAGGGTTAGAATCTGCCAGTTGGGTGCAGTTGCCACTAAGAATTGACTCAGCCCTAGGGCTACGGTCATTATGCTGATTAATCTCTTTCTGCCGTACGAGTCAGCTATGTGACCGCCTATGATTGCGGATACAGCGAAAGCAGTGCTTCCTAGGGCGGCAACCAAACCGATAATTGTTTCTGTTCCGCCCAGTCCGAAAACGTACAGAGAGAAGTAGGTGTTACATATGCTTGTGGGGATGCCCCACAGAGTTGATGTGAGGGTTAGCACTAGGTAATTGCGCGTCATGAAGCCGAAACGTGGCTTGTCCTCTTTCTGGGTCAATCTCTTCACCCTCACAGGCGAATTTCTGTTTTGCATTGTGGGAGGTTCTGTGATACATGTGCATCCTCTTCCGTGGTAGAGGTTCGCCCTTAAAAGATTAACTGTGGACGAGCACTCATTTTCTCAATTTAATCAACTTGTCTTCTCGGCAGAAGCTTCAGAAACAACGTACATCCTGATTTAGACATGCGACAATACGTGAACGCCTGTGTGAGGTCAGATTTATCTCTAGTAAACAACATGTTGCTCTAAGACAATTTTGACGATTGGAGGGAGTGATGGTTGAGGAATGTGGGTGTGGTTACAAGTGGTGGAGATGCACCTGGCATGAACGCTGCTATTCGAGCAGTTGTCCGCATCGCTTATTCAAAGGATTTTAGGGTCTTGGGTTTTGAGAGAGGGTGGGAAGGTTTGATAGCAAATACGTTTAAGCCGTTAACCCCCCGTTCCGTTGGTGGAATACTGCAATTAGGCGGCACTGTTCTTCGTACATCAAGATGCCCACGGTTTAGAACGACAGAAGGAATTGAAAAGGTTGCTGAAACTCTTGCGTTGAACCATGTTGACGGACTCGTAGTTATCGGTGGCAATGGCTCCTTCAAGGGGGCCTTAAAATTGAGCCTAGAAACTGACACGTTAATAGTTGGACTTCCCGCAACAATTGATAATGACGTTTTCGGAACAGACGAAACGATAGGCTTCGACACAGCTGTCAATACTGCGGTCACTGAAATCGACAAAATTCGGGACACTGCAATTTCCCACGAAAGAGTATTCATAGTTGAGGTTATGGGGCGGGAAAGAGGTTTTCTAGCGTTGACAGTCGGCTTGACGGTTGGAGCCGAAATGATTCTGGTTCCAGAAGCGAAATATAAGAAGAAGAACATCTTCGAAATGTTGAAGGAAAGCAGTGCTAGAGGAAAGAAGTCCGGCATTATTGTGGCGGCGGAAGGGGTTGCAGACATCCGTAATCTGGCGAGGGATATTGAAGAAAACACAGGGTCGGAGGTTAGACTAAGCGTTTTAGGCTATGCCCAAAGAGGCGGTAATCCCACGGCGAGAAGCCGGCTTCTAGCTAGCTTATTCGCAGACAAAGCAGTTGAACTGTTAGTGAAGAATCAAGGAAACAGAATAGTTGGACTACAGGAAGGCGGGATAGCCAACGTTGAACTGGAGAAATCGTGCAAAACAGAGAAGCCTCTGGACTTTAGCTTGCTACAACTGGCAAAAGTGCTAGCGACATAGTTTTGCGCGCCAAAACCCAAAATTTTGCGTTTATATTTCGCGGAAAACCCCACCCACCCAAAATCTTAAGAATCGATGGAGTCTAAGGGGTGGTGGAGGATGGGCGAAATGGACCTTATGGTATTGCTGATACAGATTGTGGTAGGCACTGTAATTCTCGCTCCTGTACTTTGGCTAGCTGGAAGAGCGCTTGTTGGCAAAGAAAAGGCAAAATTCCTTGATGCGGTATGGATAATTCTTTTGGGCACAGTCATAGATGCAGTCGTCATCGCCTATATTGGTGGCTTGGTTGCGGCTGTCATAACATTCATAGTTTGGCTTGCGCTGATCAAACACTTCTTTGACTGCGGATGGTTAATGGCCTTCGCAATAGCAATAATCGCAGTGATAATCTTTGCAGTCGTAGTAGCAGTTTTGGCCGTTATAGGCATAGGCGTAGGACTACTACTGGGCATATAGCTTTGCTCCAAAAACACCTTAATCCTTTTTCTTTTCTAGAATCAAATCTGTACTACACGCACGATATAGCATTTCAGCTTTGAAAGACTCTGAGTGTAGGCACAAAGCTTCTCCCACAAGTCATAAAAACTGAAACAGAAGAGATGCATGCACAAGGAGACATTGATAAATGATCCTCAGAAACCAATTTGGTCGCACTGGACATGCTAGTACTCGAGTAATATTCGGCTCGTACGCCTTGAGCAGGGCAACACAAGCGGAGGCCGACCGCGTGCTCGATATGCTCTTAGCGTATGGTGTAAATCATATTGACACAGCGCCCATGTATGGCAACGCAGAGAAGGTCATCGGACCCTGGTTGGCCAAACATCGAGATAACTTCTTCGTCGCCACCAAAACCCGCAGACGCTCACGCTCAGAAGCCTTGTCAAATCTGAAGCGATCGTTGGAACGACTACGCGTCGACTACATCGATCTCTGGCAAATGCATGGTCTGACCAGCCTAGCAGGTTGGGAAAAAGCGATGGGCCCTGAAGGCGCATTGGAGGCCTTCAACGAAGCGCGTGACGAAGGCTTGGTGCGGTTTCTGGGCGTTACAGGCCACGGCACCAAAGCGCCAGCAATGCACAAACATAGCTTGGAGCGTTTTGATTTCGACGCAGTCTTATTGCCGTACAATTATTCGCTGATGCAGAATCCCCGCTATGCAGATGACTTCAATGAGCTAGTTGATTTATGTCGCAGGCGCGACGTTGCAGTGCAAACCATCAAATCAATCGCTCGGCGAGCGTGGGGTAGCCGACCCAAGACTTACAATACGTATTTCTATGAACCGTTAGAGAGTCAAGACGCCATTGATAAGTCAGTGCATTGGTCATTGGGTTTTCAGGACAGCTTCCTGATCACAGCGGGTGATATGCATCTTCTGCCAAAGATGTTGGATGCTGCCAATCGTTTTGAGAAGAAACCATCTGATGCAGAAATGAACGCCATTGTTGATGAGTATGATATCCAACAAATCTTCTCTATCTCTCGCGTGCGCAGGCAGGGCAAGGGACCTCAAACCTGGGGTGGTCAAGCGAGTAAGGCGCTTGAAGGACTGATTCGTGAGGGATTCTTCAAACATCCCGATAAGAGAACACTGGAGCACGTGGTCAAAGCCTTAGAGGCTCAAGGTCTTCCGATCAAAGGCAAGGAAGGCAACATCGTTGGTTTTCTCGCTAGAAGAGTGAAGAAGGGAGTCTTGAAAAAATCCAAGGTATCAACCGGATGGGTTTACTGGACAGAATAGTCACAGAAAAAAGGGGGGATTTGCGGGGGATATCTCCTTAAGCATGCACCCTATTGGCCTTTCAGTAAGTCTGATTTTTGTCTTATCCAGAGAAAAACCGTGTACAAGCTAAACAAAATGACCAACGCGTAAATGATGTTGCTCCATTCACCAATCCAGAATGGGTTTTCTTTGTAGAAGGGAAAAAGAATGTAAGGTGAACGTTCATGAGTCCACATATCAAAGAATATGTGTGATAACCCTCCTATAAGACAACAGAAGTAAACGGTTTTGAAAGAGTATCTCACTTTTTCAGGAAAAAACCTGAAAAACCCATAAATTCTAAAGATGGTTCTCTCGAGGCTTCTCTCCATTACATAAATAAATAGACTTAGCATAACTGGATAGATTGTTAAGACAAAGAAGTAGCTGTGCCATAAGCCATGATTCAAATGGTTTTCTGTCAAGTAATAGTACAACAGTTCAAGATCAACAAGTGTGGATGAGTAGAGGAGAGCTATGATATCAAAGCGCTCTGGTCTTCTGAAATGTAGTGGAGCGATTGCTCCGAAGTGCAGCGGAGTCATAGGCAAATGAATTCACCAGAAGGCCTACACCTTTTTGTCCAAGTCCATTACGATACGCTCATAAATCAAGCATGACAGAATTGGGGCAATCACCGCTCCCATAATCAAATCTTTCAAAGAGTCCATTGGATAATTGAAGTAAGTTACGTCTTCACTAATGTTGACGCCTACTGTTTCCATGATTTCCCATCCAAGCGCTACAATTGCTAGTACAGCGAACATAAAGATCCACATGTACTTTCTGTCCCAACCTAGATACCTTTCCAGAGCAAGTGGTATAATCAAGGCTCCTAAAAGCCAAGGGGAAGTAATGTGAGTCCATGTGTCAACGTAGCCTGGAGCCGGCAGACCAGCCTCATCGGTGAAATTTGGGTTCAAATACCAGCCGTAATGCTGACTGGCGTTTTGAAATGAGATGGCAAAAAGTGCCAGAAGAACTAGGTATACAATGTAGCGTTGGTTCAAGAAAGTGTATTTCCGGCTCCTCTGCTTCCCAACTACGTAAAAAATGATGTGAACTACTATCAGTGAATAAGTTGGAATGAATACTAAACCTGTGCCTCCTCCGGGACCTGTGCTTACAGCCAGAAACGCATCTGTAGGTTTCGTGACGACGAAATCAATGTACATTTGGAGGTAATTGGGTGTTTCTTGCCAAACTGAAGGGGGAAACGTGATGGACCAAATGAAAGCAAGTACAATTATTATTGCGCAGATGAAGATAACGGGAGCCCGACGCTTAAACTTCTGTGACCCATCCATCAAATTCAGCCCTTCTTTTCATATTCTTCAGTTATACTCGCCTGAAGAAGCTATTAAAGCGTTGGAACCTGGGCCTCTAATTTCCCGGGTAGGTTTCGTTGAATCTCTTTGAGTTCCACTCAGAATGATTCGAGAGTAATATGCCTTATAGGAGAAGACATAATATGCTAATTTGTTGCTCAACTCCACACGTGCTCCGGAAGGGACTTGACAAGAGAAGGCTTTCTGAATGGATCTTTTTTCGCATGGACTCTTAGGTTTCGTCTTCGGTCAAGCTCTACAATTAGATACAAACGTTCAAATCATTCTCATAATATCAAGCGTTATTCTTGACATTGACGCTGTGCACACACGGCGCTCAGTGTGGCTCCAGTTTCACCGCGGACCCATGCATTCTCTTTTTAGTGCAACATTGATTTCCTTGGCAATCGGAACCACCTACTCTTTTCTACTACACTTTTCAGCAGAAGTTTTCATACCGATTTTTTTGATTTGTCTTGGCGGGTCCTTCAGTCACATACTCTTGGACCTTCTTACGCCTCGAAGTTTGGCAGTTCTGTGGCCTTTTTCAAATGAGAAAGTTGTCTTTGACCTTACGAGCTTTTTCGATCCAATATTTCTTGGAGTACTTCTTCCAACATCTATCTTTGTCTACATGGTAGATGATTTGAGCATTATCCGAATTGTGATGGTTGTGGCTAACGTCTTGTTCGCTTTGAATTTTGGAGTGCGATACTTTGAAAGAGACGCCGCAATTGAAACCGTTAAAAGGCTAAATGTTGACGCAGATTCCAAGGTTGTGCCACTGCCAACTCTCCGACCTGATAGATGGTGGGTTGCTGTGAAGACACAATCTGAAAATAGATACAACTATGAAATTTACAACGTTGATTCGATTGGCAACAAGATTCTAAGCCACAGCCGAGTAGAAAGCCCTTTCATAGATTATCGCAATCTGACTGAGCGCCCTACTAATTCCCCACAAAAAGCTGTTGCATTCTCAAAGAGAGACAAGCGAGTAGGTGCATTCATTGAACAATCCCGCCTACCCGCAGTTAACGTAACGCTCTCTGATGATGGAGGAACATGGCAAGTTTTCTGGTACGATGTATTCATGCAGTTGAGCGAAGGAGCATTCAAAGGAATAACCATCAAGGTCGAAATCGATTGAGCGTATCAATTCACTCATTATTGTGGGCCATGCATGGTGGTGGGATTTGTATTCATTTACTGTAGTTCATAGGTGTGAAGGCAGAGTTCTTGAGAGTTCTACCATGAGAGCAAAGAGTAGACCCGTTTAGTTTCTAGAGGGGCTCCCTTGCATCTTTCCATCACGAAACCTTATTGATTGCATTGCGCATTGAACCATTTCCTTGCTGCTAAGAGAATTCAAGAGGAAATAAGAGGGAATCACGGAAAGACAAGAACTCTTGAGCAAGACAATAAGATTTTAAATAGAACGGTGCATGCAGGCGAGCTACTGAGTCCCATGTCACTTCTTTCTTTCCAGTATTCCCGGTAGTTGAGATAGTGCTCTGATTTCGTGATCTGGAGCAAATTCGGATTCATGTGTCTGGTTGTTGCGCTCAGTGGCGTTGAACCAGACAGTTTTCATTCCTACTGCCTTCGCTCCTGCTACATCCGGTTCAAGAAGGTCTCCAATATGAATCGTGTCATTTGCTTTGACATTCAGTTCCTTTATTGCTTTCCGGAATATTGTTGGATGAGGTTTGTGGTAGCCTACCTCGTCTGAGAACATGGTACAGCTGAAGTACTGGAGGACCTTCTGGTCATCCAGGACTTGCCTAAGGACTCTCCCAGGGGTCACGCCAGAATTGGATACTAAACCTATAATGTAAAGACCATGTAGTGACTCCAAGACCTTTCTGGCATCCCTGACAAGAGGTGGTGGATCTTTGAGGATTGCCTCTTCAAAATTCTTGACAAGCCTGTTCTTGATTTCAGCTGGCAAATGAACATCTAGCCTGTTCAAAATGAACTTCATTAGTTTTGTCGCGGGTATATGCCGCCGCTCCTTCATCCATACTTCATAGAAGAAATCTATTGTAGACGAGTATTCAACCTCAACTCTGTGTCTATCTCTTGGAAAGCCTTCTTCATCCAAAGCGTGAACTAATAGACCGATTCGGTAATCGCTGTAGAACCTTTCACACAGAAGTGTGTTCCACAAGTCGAAGGTTACTGCCCTAATCACCTGTAAGACCTCTTGACGAAGCACACACGTAGGTACCAGTGAGTTCTATTTTCTTTTGAGATTTTGCATGCGTGCAGGCCGAATGCTCTTTCTAGACGACAGGAAACCGATCAAAAAAAAGAAGCAAGGACTCCCTCATGAAAGATGCCCTTAAATGTCTCAAATGCCACAAGACAATTCACCCAGATGATATGTATTGCCCAAGTGTGGAAGAAGTTGTGGGTAGAAGGGAGTAATCACAATTGGAATTTTCTCAAGAAACTCAAGTAGGACGCGTCTCAACAACCCTTCTAGTAGCCATTCTAGTAACAATTACTATGGTCAGCCTATTTGCGGTGGGGTTGTGGGGCTATTCAATGGGTTGCTCAACCATTCTAGAAGAAATCGATAGCCTCCAAAACCAGATTTCAACACTTCAAGAACAGATCTCCAATCTCCAGCCTACGCAGAACGCCACTTACCAAGATATCTTTCAGAATATCACCTATTTCCTAGGAGAAAACGTTTCACTTCCCCAACTATACGAGCAGGTTATAGAATCTGTAGTGATAATCCGAGGTACAATAGTGGAGTACAGCTTTTTTGGACAGCCTTACTACACGCAGGTTCAAGGATCAGGGTTTGTCTACAACTTCTCAGGACAGATGGTAATAATCACGAATTATCATGTGATGAGTGACGCAGTTGACATCTCCATTACTTTCGCAAATGGAAACGGATACGCTGCAACCGCTTTAGGTTCAGACCCGTACGCAGATCTTGCGGTGCTTTCAACAGATGCTCCACAAAACGAATACAAACCCCTGGAAATAACCAACTCGTCAATCTTGGAAGTCGGTGATCCAGTAATAGTCGTCGGCAACCCTTACGGTCTGGCTGGGTCATTGAGTGTAGGTATAGTGAGTGCCATTGGCAGAACAATAACTGAAGATATGACAAGTGGGTATCCTATCGCCAACGTTATTCAAACAACTGCTCCATTGAATCCAGGTAACTCGGGAGGTCCACTCCTAAACTATCTTGGTCAAGTTGTAGGAATAACTACCGCAATCGTAGAGGATTCCCAAGGAGTGGGTTTCGCAATCCCCTCTAACACAGTCATGCGCGAGATTGGGTCTCTCGTCACTGAGGGCGCCTACAACAAACATCCTTGGCTAGGCGTAACAGGAATAGACATGACCTACGAAATCGCAAGAGAAATGAGCACTCAGATCACGTACGGCTGGTTAATTGACCAGGTTATAAGCGGAGGACCAGCCGATGAAGCAGATTTGCAGGGCGGATCACAACAGATCCAGATTTCAGGGACATGGATAACAATCGGAGGTGACATCATAATAGCAATCAACGAAGCTAGAATCACGAACATAGATGACCTCTCAGCCTACCTAGAAGAGTACACTTCACAAGGACAAACAATCGACGTATCAATAGTAAGAAACAACCAGACAATGACTATTGCAGTTGAGCTAGGAACACGACCACCCCCAAGCCCGCCGTGACTCTATATTAGATAAGTTGGGTCTCTGCCAGATTAGATCAATCGTCTCTCTGGTTTCAAACGTGTAGAAATGGTAATGAAAAGAGTAGGTGACTAGACGCGCTTCTTGCCTATATATTGGCACGTGAGTGGACCTGTTTAGCTTTCATCAGAATTGATCCGATCTCCAAGCTTGTAGAAATTGAAGTCTCCACCTGTGGCCCAGATGATTGGATGAACTTTTCTCATGTCAAGCTTACCATTTGTGAGACATTTTGAGTCAACGTATGATTGGACGACTCTACCAATAATTCCTTCGTTGGGGTCGTAGTCAAGGATTTCAGTTACTTCACACTCCACATTTATGGGACACTGACGAATCATTGGAGCAGTTTCAAGCTTCCCATAAAATGTGTCGAAGAGAGCCCCTTTGTCGAAGTTTCGACCGGATTTGCTTCCACAGATATTTGTTTCAGCTAGGAGATTTTCTGAAGGGATGTTCACGCTAAACGTTTTGTTCTCGTGAATTCCGGTTCGTGTATGCCGTTTCTTATACAAACTGAAGAAAATGTATCTTCCAAAGTCAAAAGGTGAGATGTATCCAATTACAAGGTAGTTTGGATGGCCGTTGACCAATGCTCCAACCAGAATTATGGGTAGTGGGCTCAGAAGATTACCTTCAAGCTCCTTTTTGATTGATTTCACCTTACTCATTTGCATTCACCATGGACGTAGCTCTAATTGGAGTCATATGAATAATCCCATTAATGGATGCAATGCTTGTGAAGAAATAGGGAAATAGAATTGTGCATGTTTCAGATTCAACAAATGAATCACTCACTGCTCAACAACAGCTAGTCTCTTTCTTTTCAGTGTCACAGCAGCTTGATTGCTGTTTTCCGGGTTTCTCTGCTTTCTTTCCTATCTTTTTGTCATCCACTATTCTCACCTCCTAATGCTGTATTCGTGTTTGTGTTTGTTTCTCTATGTCTTTTGTACGTCTCATTTGCTTGAACGCTCTGACTTGAACGCTCTTTATTTGCGTCTGCGAACAGCAATTGTTGAATGCTTTTTCCGAAACGACTTCGACGTTTTTGAACCCAGCTCTCCTTATGGTTTTCAGATACTGGTTCTTTTCCAGGGCGCCTGCTACACAGCCTGCCCATGCCTTGAAGCTGTTCCTGACAGATTCAGGTAATTCGCCCTCTGTAACCAGGTCGGAAATCATTAGCCTTCCACCGGGTTTCAGAACTCTGTATGCCTCTTGAAACACCTTTTCTTTGTCAGGGGATAGATTGATTACACAGTTGCTGACTATGACATCGACGGATTTGTCTTCGATTGGAAGATTTTCTATTTCTCCCAGTTTGAACTCCACGTTTTTGTATCCATATCTAGAAGCTGTGGCTTTTGCTTTCTGAACCATCTCTTCAGTCATGTCAACGCCAATAGCTTTGCCCTTTGGTCCAATCTTTTTTGCTGCCAAGAAGACATCGAACCCACCACCTGAGCCCAGATCCAGAATTGTTTCTCCTTTTTTTAGACTAACTAAAGCCGTAGGATTTCCGCAACCTAGACCCATATTGGAAGATTCTGGAATGTTCGTCAAATCTTCCTCCGAATACCCCATTATTCTGGCTGCGCCTGCGTGTTCACGCGTCGAAGAACCGCAGCAAGATCTTCGGGTTTGAGCTATCTCACCATATCTTTTTCTCACGAATTCTTTGATTTCTTTTTCCGAGTGTTTTCTTTCAGGGCTTTTCATACACTGTCGCTTCCTAGTCATTTCTGGCTACACGTTCAAACGATATTTCTTGTTTGGGGTAGTTGATGGTAACTCGATAGTCTTTCATGAAGGTATATCCAATTACACCATTCACGAACGTTCCTATCCCCTTTGAGAGTTGTGTTAGGTCATGGAGTCCCACATCAACATTCTCTGATATAACATCACCCAATTGCATAGACTCAACTTTCGCCAGAGTCATTACAGCCCCAGCAAAGGATCCGCTTAATGCTCTCCTTTGACCCGACGCTTTCTCATAGAGACCAAGCGCCTTGCTCGTGTGCCCTGTTATCGTTGTTAGACTAGCTCCTGTGTCAACTAAGAAGTCATAAGGACCTTTACGATTCACTGCAGCTTCAACAACGATAAAAGGCGCGTGACTAGCAAATCTAAACTTCACTCTCCTTTCTTCTACCACCGTTGAGTTTCCGAAGCATATTTCCTGTTTAGGATAGTCAATAATGACTTTGCAGTTTCTCAAGAGTGAAGCCCCGATTATGCCGTCAATACGTGTGCCAACTTCTTCCGAGATTGTTAAAAGGTTTCCTGGCACAACTGAGACATCTTTTGCTTCAACGTTATCGACCTCTATAGACTCAACTCGCATCAGAGCTGAAGAACAGCAACCTTTAGAACCTCTTTCTGAGTCAGAAAGTTTCCCTTGAAAGCCTATTGTTCCAATCGTCTCCTTTGCGATGACAGTTACACTAGACCCAGTATCGACCAAAAATCTTAAAGGCCCTTTGCTGTTTACCCTGGCCTCAACTATGACTACAGGCGCTTTCTCAGCCAACTCAAATCTCACCGTTTCTGCCCTCCATTTTCATACCTTGTCAAAGGGGATTCAGGAGAGGTCAATTGGGTTCCCATATGTTTCATCAAAGCAGAGTTCTTGAAGGCTTTTTCTTGGTCTAGGCTGGGGCGTCTCTCCTGGGATCCCTAGAGCCACCAGTACAATGATGTGCATGTGCTCAGGTATTCTCAAGGCAGTTCTGACTTCATCAATCCATTCTTCTGGCCGCGACTCATAATTGGCAATCCAACAGGTTCCGTAACCCAACGCTGTCGCCGCCAATACTAGATGTTCGGTCGCAATCAGAGGATCTCTTGTGGTCCAAGTTGCGCGGGGGCAACATGAAACGCTGGAATCGCCCAACACAACAATGATTGCGTTCGCGTTGGCGATAAATGGTTGCGTGAGAAACGTGCGACCTTGAAACCGAGGTTTTGCAAGGAGCTCCTTCACTTTCTGATTTCGAATAATTATGAACCGCCAAGGCTGGCTGTTTTCCGCAGATGGTGCAAGTCGAGCAGCTTCGAAAATCTTCTTGAAATCTTCTTTTGGAATGTCATGCGGTTTATATTTCCGAATAGATCGCCTTCGCCTAACCACTTCGAAGAAGCTCTCTGCTACATCTGGTCTTGCATGTTGTCTCATTCATTCACCGCATCATGTTTCTACAACCAATTGGTAGTAGAAAGACATATAAACTTTCTCTGATGTAGTCTTATCAGAAAGAGGAAGAAGAACGTGGAAAGAATCAACCCGTCTGTCAAGGAGAATCTCGTATCCGAACTTAAGGCTCTGGGTGTTTCAACCAACGCGTCCAAAGCGTATCTAACACTTCTATCTAAACCATCAACGCCAGCCAGCGTTCTGTGCAACGAGACTGGGATACCTGACTCGAAGATATATTACGCTTTGACTGAGCTCTCAAAAAGAGGGATGATAATCGTTCAAGAGGGAACACCCAATATCTACAGACCTTTGCATCCAAAAGAAGCCATAAAAAACCTGAAACAGCAACTTGTGGAGAGCCTGAACGAAAAAATGGCGCGAGCGGACAATTTTGCAGATTTGCTCTCACCAATCTTCGAAAGCTCTGAAAGCAAGGAAGAAATCAAATTAGCCTATGTAATTCGCGGACGGAGAGGAATAGTCCAAAAGATGAAAGATTTGATAAGCTCTGCGAAAGAAAAAGCCGTGATCTTCATTTCCGAAAAAGACCTGTTGCATGAACTAGGATCTTCAATTGTAAAAGCAAACAGGAATATTCAAACACAGCTTGCTATCACCAGAAACCTCCTAAAGACAGCAAACCTAGAAGAGTTTGGGCCAACAAGGATATTGACATGCCCCGTTAATATCGTAATATCTGACATGAAGATGCTGATAACCGTCTCAAGCTGGAAGAGCGAAATCGCAATAATGACTAATGATGAGGCTCTGATGACAATATCGAGAGAATACTACGACAATCCAAGATGCTGCAAAAGCGTTGGTTGGACATAAAGGCAGGATATTACACACGCATACAAAAATGTGGCCTATAGAAACGCGGGCTTTCAAATCGCGGTTTACATGGTAGTCACAATCAGTGAGTACAAAATGTGCGTTCCCTTCTTTAGTTTCGAACGTAACTCCATATCAAAGTGAGCAGGGATTCGAATCTCTGAACGTGCATGTAGGTTATGGGAAATATGTTACAACCTTGGAATCCAAAAGAAGGAGTTTAGTATGAGTAGAAATCTCGGAAAAAAGTGCAAACCAACGATAAAAGATATGTTTCGGATGCCAATCGTCGGCGGAGGAATGATAAGCCCCAATGGAGACAAGATAATCTATCTTCTGGGATATATTGACAATTTTAGAGACAACGAGTTCGAAATATACTCTTACCTCTATGATGTTCAAGCAGACCAAACCTTTCAATTCACAAAGACAAGCATGGTTTCCAAGGTCAGATGGTTGGACAATCGATCATTGGCCCTTTTGAAACCTGTAGACAACACTGGCTTTCAGATACATGTCTTCGATGGACTGGTTGGTGAAGGCCGGCAGATTACTGGTCACCCAGGAGGGATAGAGATTTTCGAGCCCTTCGGCAAAGGTTTTGTTTATATCGCAAAAAAGGCAACGAAGAATAAAGCTACTCGAGAAAACAAGTACGGAACCTTCATCAATGTGGAGGAAGAAGAAAGCTCTTCTGCTCTATACTACGTAGACAAAGAGAAGACTCTTGAGCACAAGCAGGATCTACAACATTCTAACAACAGAAAGAGCAAGCTATCCGAATCCACTGTAGAGCTAAGCAGACTGTTTGAAGAACCAGTGAAAATTGAATCCATCATTCCTTCACCCAAAAACAACGCGGTCTTCATCAATTGCCGTAGCAGAGACGATGGATTCTATCAGAGGGACACTTATTGTTTCAGAATCCTATTTGACCCTCAAACCAGCTTTAACACTGACGACATATGCACTTCTCCCGTGGGAAAGCTGACGCAATTGGCTCTTCCGAAGGGCGCTCGAATCAAAGCTATTTCCCCGGATGAGACTAAGCTGCTCATTTCCCACAAAGAAGAGGGTATTGGAGAGAATATTCAATCAGACTTGTGGATTCTCGACTTAACCTCCACTCAAGAGCTGTCAGAAAGCCTAGAGCTACAGAAACACATGCATTGTATCACGCAAAACCTCGACCAAGAGCCTTTGAACGTCTATTGGACAAGAATAGGGATTCTCGTGAGTTACTGGAGTGGAAGCACCTGCGAAATAGCAAAGCTTTCAGAAATGGGGGAAATCGAAGTGTGGGATACACAGGGTCTTTCACCCTTATACTATTTCTTCGCAAATAATCATGGTCAAATCTGTTTCCCTGGTGCTTCATCAACCACGATTGCTGAGTTGTATTTCGGACTTCCTAAATCTAACGGTTGGAACCTTAAGAAAATCACTAGATTCAATGAACAGTTTGCCACCTGGGATTTTGGAACTGCAGAATCGATAAAGTGGAAGAGCAAGGATGGAACTGAAATAGAGGGAATTCTGCGGAAACCATCAAACTTCGATCCACAGAAAAAATACCCTCTGCTATTCAACGTTCATGGTGGTCCTGCAGCAGTTTCACCATATATTTTGCTGGACAATAACAATAGGTATTTCTACCCAACGGTACAACTACTCAACAGGGACATTCTAATTCTTGAACCAAATTATCGAGGGTCCTTAGGAAGAGGGCAATCCTTCTTGAAACTGAATTTCAACAATCTAGGGATAGGGGATATGTGGGATCTCGAGTCTGCAATAGATCATCTGGTTGCACAAGGGTTCGTAGACGAAAATAAGATCGGATCGATGGGATGGAGTCAAGGTGGCTACATCAGTGCGTTTGTAGCAATGCATTCAACCCGTTTCAAAGCAGTCAGCGCAGGCGCAGCTCTTTGCAGCTGGAGAACATATTTCGCCGGTTCTGATGAGCGACAATCTATCCTCCTTTCTGGTGACCCATACACCAACAGGGAGATGTTCGAAAAGACAGCTCCAATAAGTGCGATAAACAAAGCCAAAACGCCTATACTATTTCAACATGGTGAAAAAGATCAAAGAGTTCCAGTAGTAAGTGCTATGGAAATGTATAGAGCTCTGAAAGCCAGAAGGGTTGAAACACGTCTAATAGTCTTCCCTGGAATGGGTCATGGAATTCTCAAGCCTCGTGAAAGCTACGCTCTCATGGTTCAGAACTACCGTTGGTTTGCATATTTTTTCCTAGGCGAAGAGTTAGATCTCCTTATGGATGACAAAGGCGAAACAGTACAGCACTGAAGAAGGGAAGAATCACTACAATCGGCAACGCAAAGAGAATCGTCGAAGTTGGTTGATTCTTGTCAGTCGAAGCGGCCGAATCTCAATTATGCTGTACTGGCAAGTGTCGATATTGCCGACCACGGGTCTACACAATCAGGATTGTCAAGTAGGAAGAGGCGTATAGAAGCAGGAGGAACACTCCGCCTTTCTTGTCAAGCTTCATCCTCAGTGAGAGTACTAGTGTGACCATTATCGAGGCAATAATGGCGTACACTCCGGTTGTCGTAGAGGCACTTCCCCATATCGTTATTGGAGCGATGAGAGGTCCTATGCCAATGGAGAGGGTAGCGTCAACAATGGAGCTTCCGATTACGTCCCCAATTATGAGATCATAATATTTTCTTTTGATTGCCCACAGGTCCACTACAAGTTCTGGAAGGGAAGTGCCCACGCCGAGCACAAAGAAGCTAATCAGAAACTCTGGGACGGAAAAGAACGTAGACAAGGCGATAACGGACGTGACTACAACATAAGCTCCAACGGCTACTCCAGCGAATCCAAGAATAGCGAAAGCCAGATGACGCAGTTTTCTCCTAGCGGAGCCTTTTTTCGATTTCACAGAAGACTCTTTCGTAAGAGCCTCTGCTAGATTCTCTCTCTCTTCGAGTCTGCATTCATGAAGTTCGGTATAGCACTTCGTGACATATCGGGAGGTCATCATGATAATCAGCCAGCTGGATATCAGAAAGAGACCGTCCAACCTTGAAATGTAGCCTTTCTGGGTCATCGACACAAGAAGGAAAAGCGCTAAGACTTCGGAAGCCCCTACGATCACGATTTCTCTTCTATCACTTCCTAACGTCCCTCCAAAGAAGGAGATGATGCCTAGCACCAAGGTCATCTGGGCCAAGACGGACCCTAAGGAGTTTCCGACGTTTATGTTGCCGTGACCCAAGGCTGAAGAGGTAATTGAGTTGGCGATTTCAGGAAGGTCTGTGCCTATGGACACTAGAAGTAGACCAATAATGAATGGGGAAGCTCCCAACGTTTCTGCCAAACTTATCGAATGCTCACCCGCCCTTTGGCTAGCGAAAACCATGAGGGCGATTCCTGCAGCAAAACCTGCCAAGGCAACTATCACTTCAAAAGTCAATCAAAACACCTTTTCCTTTTATGCATAGCTCATTTCTATTCTATGTAACAGTTTCGGCACCAATCCTGATTAGCTACCAAAAGAACGCACACCTATAGGCTTTTATGCAATCAACCAAACATTGAGAAGAGAGCCTAGAAGATGGGAAAACAATGTTCAAACGACGATTCGACTTTAGGCCTCTGGGATTGAACAAGCGTGCGATAGGTAACCTAGCAATAATCTTGCTTATCATCATTATCGTGGGGTCAGTCTTATCCGGAGTTGTTCTTATTTTGTCGTTTTGGCCAGTTCTTCGTTATGAAACATGGCCTCGCGTGGACGGTTCTGGAAACCTGATCGCCCAAGAGAATGATCTGAGCGATTTCACGACTGTAGATGTGGGAAACGCCTTCGACATTGAAATTACGCAGTCAAACTCGTACAGCATCAACATAACTGCAGACGATAACCTATTCGATTATATTGAGGTTTTCAAAACAGGTGAGAAACTAACAATACGTCTCATGTCGGGTTACAGTTATCGCTTTGTTACCACGAGAGCTGAAATCACAATGCCCGGGCTCTATGAGTTGCAGTGTTCAGGAGCCACACACGGCACGGTTGTAGGATTCAACTCTTCACACGAATTCGTTCTCGGCTTATCTGGAGCTAGCTCTCTCAATGGCGACTTTACGACTAGTGAAGACGCTCAATTCACACTGTCAGGAGCAAGCTTTGTTGAACTTGAAGGTGCAGCCAATGACTTGGGCACCAGCGCCTCTGGCGCAAGTCATTTGGACCTGGAAGATTTCCCTGTGCATAACGCGGACGTCAACCTGAGCGGTGCGTCCCATGCAACAGTAAACCTTGATGGCGAATTAGACGGAAACCTGAGCGGCGCCTCACACCTTCTATACACTGGGGACCCCACTACAATTGACGTCAGTACATCTGGTTTTTCAACAGTAGGAGAAAAGTAGATACGCCTGCACATAGCTGAGGAAAGACAACCGCGCACACCAATCATCTAGGGTTTACTTTTCTTTCTGACGACGGAATCGCTGGTGTTATAAGTTTGCTTAACAACTGGAAACACACTCCGACACTGATAGAAATGACAAAAGAAACAGCGACCCTAAGGACAAAGAAGACTGGCCCGAACATATCTACTTCCAGAAAAGCGCGGAGTGGCCCCACCAAGGTTTGACTAGTAATGAAGGCAGCCACAGCGCTAATTGACAAACCACCACTTTGTAACACCTTCAAGAGAGGGAGATAAGGAGCAAGCGGTCCAGGCGTCACCAAACCCAATACTGAAGCTCCTGCAATGTTTTTTCTCTCTCCTTTAAGCAGCATCCCTATTCTGTCCTCCGAAATATACAGGCTGAGAACCTTACCCACTACTATGGCAGCCAACAGGATAGGCAAAAACCCCAGGAATCTTACCAGTGTAAGGTAGAGCATGTCAATGACCACAGTAACTTCAGCTACCACAATAAGGCCTCCGCCACAAAACTTCCTGCGATGACAAATGCCGTACATAAGATTAGCCGCGTTGCGAAGGCTTTCCACCCGAAGTACTTGAATTCCATAACATCCCTATCCGGAGCCCCGAAAATAACCTCTCCAGAAATAAGGGCAAAAATGGTCCCAATACTTGCCCCTTTCTGGAATAATGAGAAGGCAATCGGATATGTGGCGTATCTAGGAATAGGGAGAACTATGCCTATGAACGTCGCTAATGGAATTGACAGAAAAGGGTTCTTCCCCAGAACAGCAAACGCAATCTCCTCGGGCAAATAGAACTCAAGCACTACACCGATCAGAGTAGCAATGAAGAAGGCAGGAATGATAGTCTTCATCTCTTTCAGAGAATCCACACAGACATACGCCACTTTTTCCTTCATGATAACCTTCCCGCCTTTTCCGTTATAGACAAACATTCACTTAAGGATGCTCACTCATTGCATGCGTTTTGCTATGGAAGACTAGATGCATACCGAAGGATTACTTTAAAGATGAAAATTTATATTATCCTACATCGTCTGCTCTGAGCATACATGTATACTGAAGGGTTGGTTCGCCGTTTGAAAGAGCTTCCTAAAGAATTCAAAGTGCTCGAGATTGAGGAGAAATGGCAGAAACGTTGGGAAGAGATGGGCATCCACCGTTTCAACTGGAAAGACCGGAAAAGACCAGCATACGTCATAGACACTCCTCCGCCTTACCCTTCAGGCGACTTTCACGTGGGAAACGTTCTCAACTGGACATACTTTGACATCATAGCCCGTTACAAACGTATGCGAGGTTACAACGTCCTTTTCCCACAGGGATGGGACTGCCATGGCCTGCCAACAGAAGTTGAAACCGAAAAGGAACACAACATCAAGAAACGGGAAGTTCCACCAGACCACTTCGTAAAACTCTGTGAGCAACTCACCAGCAAATACATAGACATAATGAAAGACTCGATCAAACGGCTTGCAATCTCTGTTGACTGGACAACAGAATACAAGACTATGGATCCAGACTTCTGGAGACGTACCCAACTTAGCTTCATACTTCTCTACAAGAAAGACCTGATCTATCAGGGCACGTACCCGATTAACTGGTGTCCCCGTTGCGAAACTGCCATCGCGGATGCAGAAGTGCAACATCAAACAAAACAGGGGACCCTTCACTACATCAAATTTCCGCTGGAAGACGGAGAACACCTGACAGTAGCCACTACAAGACCGGAACTCCTCCCAGCCTGCGTAACAGTAGCAGTTAACCCCCGTGACCCACGCTACAAACAACAAGTGGGCAAAACCATAACCGTACCCGCAGCAGACCGTACAGTCACAATAATCACAGATGACCTTGTAGACCAAAAGTTTGGAACAGGCGTAGTCATGATCTGCACGTACGGAGACAAAGCAGACGTGAAATGCGTTCAGAAACACAAGTTACCCGTCGTTATGGTCATCAACCAAAAAGGAGAAATGAACAAAAACGCCGGAAAATACGCTGGATTAACCACTCAACAAGCAAAAAAAACAGTAACAGAAGACCTGGAAAAGTCAGGTTCAATAGAGAAAACTGAACCTATCCAACAAGAAGTTGGTGTCTGCTGGAGATGTGACACACCCATCGAAATCCTAGAACAGAAACAATGGTTCATGAAAACGCGCGTACTAACCCCACTCGTAGAGAAGAACACCCTAGAGATCACGTGGTACCCAGACTACATGAAAAAACGGTTGATAGACTGGGCAAAATCTCTCGACTGGGATTGGGTAATCAGCCGCCAAAGAATCTTTGCCACGCCAATTCCAATCTGGTACTGCAAAAAATGTGAACACGTAATCCTCGCTAAGTCAGACTGGATACCAATAGATCCAAGAACAGAACCACCTAAAACTGACAAATGCCCGGAATGCGGCTCAACCAACTTCAAACCTGAAACAGACGTACTAGATACATGGTTTGACTCCTCCATCTCATGCGCCGTCCACGCTGGATGGCCAGACAAGAAAGATTGGCAAACACGATTCCCAGCCGACTTGCACCCTTCAGGCTACGACATTATCCGCACGTGGGCATACTACCTTATGGTCCGTCACCTAGCTCTTTTCAACGAGAAACCCTACAGAAGCTGCCTGATCAACGGCATGGTCCTCGGAACCGATGGAAGAATGATGCATAAATCTCTCGGCAACTACGTACCTGCCCCAGACGTCCTGGATAAGTATGGCGCCGACGCAGCTAGACAATGGGCAGCAACTGGAGGAGCAACAGGCTCCGACATACCATTCCGCTGGCCAGACGTAGAATACGCCTGGAGATTCCTCATAAAACTATGGAACGCCACTCGCTTTGCAGGTTTAAACCTACAGGATTACGCTGTGACAAAGAAAGAAGTGCAGCTAGAGCTGTTAGACAAATGGTTGCTCAGCAAACTGGAGAGAGTAACTCAGAAAGCTACAGAAGCTCTTGAAACCTGCCAATTCAACATTGCTATGGAAGAAGTCCGCGATTTCACGTGGCATCAACTCTGCGACTGCTACATAGAAGCGATAAAACACAGGCTTTACAGACGTGAGATTTACGGCGAAGAAAAGAGAAGAGCTGCACAATACACCTTGTACACAGCGGTTTATCGAATACTACAGCTTCTTGCTCCCATATCTCCACACATTGCTGAAGAAATTTACCAGCTAATGTATGTTGAAGACAAGAAACATGAAAGCATCCACATTTCATCGTGGCCTACACCACAAAAAACCTATGAAGAAGCAGAGAAGAATTGTGAGTTACTAGTTTCGGTCATTGGAGAAATCCGAAGAGAAAAATCAGAGAAAAGATTGCCTTTGAACACGCCCATCAAAAAACTGACAGTATACGCAGGAAACAGAAAGAGCGCCCACATCCTCGAACAGGTGGTAGAAGACATCGCAGGCACATGCAAGACAGAAGAACTGATAATCCTCCCAGAAAAGGGTGAAGGCAGAGAGGTGCAAGGACACTCAAACATCCACTACAAAGCAGACTATTAGCTTGAAGGCTTGAAACGAAGGATAGCTGCAATCCCGCCAAAAGACCTCCTCAACATCTCTCCTTCTTCAGTCTCAACAGCTATGACCTCGACGTCTGCGCCGGCCTGCTCCGCTAGCTCTGCCAGTTCGTCAATGAGGTCTTTTTTCTCTTCCATGTTGAGGGTTGCAGAGTTGCATTGTGGACATGATTGTTCGGCGAGGGTTTGCTCATAGTTGAGGAGCGCCTGCTCTTTCATAGTCTCCTCTTTTGTGTAGCTGCATGCTGTGCATTTCACTGTAACTCTTGCTTGGTTAAGCGCCTCAGACAACAACAAGGTTCTCACAATCCCAGAGTTCAAGTATCGTCTCACTTCGCCCTCACCGTACGTGGCTAATCCAGTGTCATGTCCAAGCTGATGAAGGAAGCGCTGCACAACCTGTTTCTCTTCAACGTAGCGGACGCGCCGCATAATCTCAGGAGATTTCTCCACAATCTCTTCCACGCCCTGTTCTCCCACGTAGGCAGTATCGATTGTGGCGGCAACCTTGTCCCTCAACGAGTAATGCAGGTATCCTCCTTTTTCGAAATCATATTTTGTGAAGCCAGGACCTCCAATAATCACTCCCTTCAAATCTGTGATTGGAAGGAAATTATCATTAGCATGTTTTCCAGCCCGTTTGAGGTAATCCTGTAGCTTGGCTTCTCTCTGTCTCTCAAACCTTCTTGCAGATTGTCCTCCAGCAGCGAATTTTCCAGGGACGCCTGAAGTAATTTCTTCAATAATCTCCATGCGTTTACCTCGTATGGTGGCGAATGTGGTTGCGGTTGCATCGATGACAATGATTCCATAAATCTCTCTCGCTTTCAGGAACTCCTGTAAGTGTTCTGTGTGGAATCTGGAGTCGCAGCGATAGAGGTATACCTGAACCGGTTCAGGCGGAGGAATCACATACGTCTCAATCCTCTCGCTTCCCGGGCCGCCGTTTTGTGGTATAGCTCCACAGAAAATGATTAGACCGTTTTCAGGCACTCTCTTGAAGAGTTTCAGACGTTGAGTAACTTTGACGATGGCGTCTTGAACATTTTTTCGCGTCGTGGTTGACTTGATGTTGGATGCGGTTCCATACTCTTGCTTAAGCATGGCTGCGACTTCGCTTATCTGGCGTCCTGGTGGCACGTAAAGAGAGACGAGTTCGGTTCCTCTTCCCTCCTTTGACGCTAACGTGTCCAATGCTCTTTTTAGCCGAAACCTTTCAAGCGAAGTTCGTTTCTTCTTCAAGCTGCTATTCCACTCATAAGTCGTTAAGCGTACATCTGGCACCGTAGATAAGAGTTGCCGTTTCCAAACGTAATACTAGAATGCTTGTGAGCTGGGCTCTGGAAAGGGTCTTTGAACATAACGAAGAACTAAAAGTTCGTGAAACTTTTGACGACCTCATTGTTGAACCTTTTGACCAGTCCGATTGTCAACTTCACTGCGTTTTCAGTGTCTTCAAGGCTGAGTAGCCCAACATGTGAATGGATATGTCGAGTTGGGACGCTAATTACAACGCTGGGGCAGCCGGCTCTGCTAATGTGAATTCTAGCAGCGTCCGTGCCACCTCTCGCCACCTGTGAAAGCTGGTATGGAATTTTCATCTTTTCTGCTGTATCAATGGCGAAGTTTTTCAGAGGTTGATTCGGAATCATCGAAGAATCAAACGTTAAGATGGATGGACCTTTCCCCATTTTGGTTGGTGCTTCAAACGGTTTGATCCCTGGGACGTCTCCAGCTATGTCAACCTCAAGCACTACTGCTACGTCTGGATCAACGACGTGTGCAACTGTTTTTGCACCTCTTGCTCCAACCTCTTCTTGAACGGTTGCTGCTCCGAAGACTGTGTTGGGATGCTTAATCCTTTTCTCTTTAAGCCTGCGAACAACTTCCATTGCAATGAATGCACCAATTCGATCATCAAATGCTTTTCCCATTGCAATCTTGCCATTTCTAATCAAGGAGAAGGGTGACCAAGGCGTCACTGGATCGCCCATTCTAATACCCATTCCCTCAACTTCCTTCATGTTTGAAGCCCCAACATCTATATACATTGACCGTTTTTCAACGACTTTTTTCAGATCCTCGGGAGGAAGCAGGTGAGGTGGCTTTGCAGCTATGACTCCTGGAATATCTCCTTTCTTGGTTCTTACTACCACTCTTTGCGTCAGAAGAACTTGATCCCACCACCCTCCAAGTGGGTTAAATGTTAAGAATCCCGTTTTTTCATCTACCCCTGAAATGACGAAGCCAACCTCATCAACGTGTCCAGCAAGTAGCACCCGTGGTCGACCAGCGTCTCCACGATGCTTGAACACGACAGAACCCAACTTGTCTGTGGTTATCTCGTCTGCATAAGACTTGACATGCTTTTTGATTATTCCTGAAACTTCACGTTCGAAGCCTGCAGGTCCAAATGATTCAACAAGCTTTTTCAAAAGCTCGATTGCTCTTTTGTCAACCAACACAATCACCTACAACAATAATACGTGCATTTACGGTTCCATGAGCTTCTTCTCGCCACTTATGCTTTTCGGAAATCCATAGGCAGCAGCAGTTCACGTTCATTCGTAGCTTTCTATCTTTAGAATACGTAAAATCCATTAGTGTCTTGGTGACCAAATACGTATCCGGATGGAAATATGCTTGCCACAAACAAGGAGCTTTTATCCGTTGCCACAACTGAAGGCTACGCAGTTGGAGCCTTCAACATTCAAAACTTGGAAACTCTGTTAGCCGTAGTCGAGGCTTCCACCGAAGAAATGTCACCTGTAATCGTTGCAGCAACTCCCAGCACAATCAGATACGCTGGCGTAGAATATTTGGCTGGAATAATGAAAACCGCAGCGGAATCTGTTCCAATACCGATGTCCCTTCACCTAGATCATGGGAAAAACATGGAAACAGTTTCAAAATGCATCGATGCTGGATTCACTTCCGTTATGATTGATGGTTCGCAATTGAGTTTTGAAGGAAATATTTCTTTAACAAAGCAGGTTGTAGATTCGGCTCATTCAAAAGGTGTCTCTGTCGAGGGGGAACTTGGTAGACTTGCTGGCGTGGAGGAAGCAACAGTAGAAGAAAAGGAAGCAGTGTTGACGGACCCACTAGCAGCTGAAGAGTTTGTGAAACGAACTGACGTGGACGCGCTTGCAGTTGCTCTCGGCACTTCACACGGCGCCTACAAATTCAAGGGAGAACCAAGACTTGACTTCGAAAGGCTGAAAACCATAAGACGAAAAACCCACATTCCACTGGTTTTACATGGAGCATCAGGTGTCCCATCATGGGTAATCGAGAAAGCCACAAAGTATGGAGCTGAACTAGAGGGGGCTAGAGGAATCCCAGACAAACATGTCAAAAAAGCTGTATCCCTAGGAATATCGAAAATAAACATCGACACAGATCTCCGGTTAGCTTTCACAGGTTCAATTCGAGAGCTTTTAGCTGGTTCGCCGAAAGAGTTTGATCCTAGAAAGATTTTGGGTTCAGCGAAAACGGCTATGAAAAAAGTAATCACGAGTAAGATGCGTCTATTTGGAAGTTCAGCCAAGGCTCTCTAAGAAGGAGAAAGAAAAATGAAAGTGGGAATCTTAAGTGGAGGAGGAGATGCTCCAGGAATCAACGCGGTGATTAGAGCCGCTGTGAAGAAGGGGATTGAAACTTATGATTGTGAGATGGTTGGCATCAGAAACGGATGGCGTGGGCTGGTTGAAAGCGATTTTCTCAAGTTGAATCTGGAAGAAACTTCAGGAATACTTCCTCGTGGAGGTTCCATCCTTGGGACTTCGAGAACCAATCCATTCAAACATGTAGGCGAAGCAGAGAGAATTCTAAGGAATGCCGAGAAAAAAGGGATTGGCGCAACAGTAGTCATCGGCGGAGAAGACACTCTGGGGGTGGCCTACAAGCTTTATGAAATGGGGTTTCCCTGCGTTGGAGTGCCTAAAACGATTGACAACGACCTACATGGTACCGATTACACTTTCGGCTTCAATACAGCGGTCTCCATAGCCACTGAGACTCTTGACAGATTGCACACCACAGCAGAGTCGCATCAGAGAGTAATAATCCTTGAAGTGATGGGCAGATACACTGGCTGGATTGCTTTGGAGGCCGGACTAGCTGGAGGAGCAGACGCTATTCTGATTCCGGAAAAACCGTTCAACCTCACTGAAGTTTGCAATCTCGTAAAACGCCGGCAAAGTCGAGGTAGGGACTTCAGCGTTATAATTGTGGCTGAAGGAGCAAAACCAAAAGAAGGCAAAGAGATACTCTACAGTAAAGGCAAAGACGAGTTTGGCCACGTTAGATTCGGTGGCGTAGGCTACTATCTAGGCAAAGAAATCGAGAAGTGTACAGGCACCGAAACAAGGGTTGTGGTTCTTGGTCACCTTCAACGAGGTGGCTCCCCAACCGCCTTTGACCGAATTCTGGCCACAAGATTTGGAATCGCCGCTATAGACATTGTCCACCGAAACCAGTTTGGAAGTATGGTTGCCATTCAAGGAAACGAGATTATCTCGGTTCCTCTAAAAGAAGTTGTGAGCAAACGAAAAACAGTTGATTTGAAGCTTTACGAACTGGCAAGTATCTTTTTCGGTTAGATGTGCGGGAGCAATTCTTTCAAGCTCTGCGCAGCCACTTCTGGCGGCGTAACATTGATGAACATGTCCGTGCTGTTCTCGAATCCAGCTTGAATTGACAATTTAGGGTAGACTTCAAGGTGCCAGTGGAAATACTCGTGTTGTCCATGATTTGGTGCTATGTGGAATCCGAAGGAGTATGGTGGATCATTTAAGATTGTTGCCAGACTGCCAAAACAGGTTCTAAGAGCACGAGAAAATTCTTTCTTCTCTTTTCCACGGAGTTGCAACAACGTGTGCTGATGTTTCTTGGGAAGTAACCAGAATTCGAACGGGTAGATGCTTGCCCATGGAGCAAACGCGATGAAACTTCGGTTTTCAAAAATGAATCTGGTGCTGTCACGTTCCTTTTGGATAATCTCACAGTAAGGGCAACCATCTTTTCTTTTTAGCCATCTTCTGGAAGCGGCAAGTTCATCCGAGATACGTCTAGGAACCTTGGGAGTGGCAATTATCTGGCTGTGAGCATGAGAGAGTGAAGCTCCAGCCTCTTTTCGGTGGTTTCTGAAAATGGAGACGTACTCCCACCTTGAAAGGTCCTTCAACAAATCCGAATATGTTTGCACCACCAACTCAATCTGCTCAGGTCTAGCATTGTTTGGATGTTCATCATGGTTAGGTGACTCGATTATGACTCCATGCGCTCCAACACCATCCCTTCTTCTATGAAGTTCGTCTTCAACCAAAGCAACGGGTTTCCGAGGAGTGAGAGCTGGATAGAGATTTGGAATACACCTTACCACCCAATTTCTAACTCTTCTTCCCTCAGAGTCTTTCGCCCTCTTTATCCCGCCGTCTGAAGGAAGATAAAGAAGAAATGCGGGTGGGGTCATCTTTTCGTTTCCAGGACAAAATGGACAAGTCTTCGTCTCTGCTCTCTCATGTGGTTTACCTGAATAATCTGTTGGGCGTTTTGCTCGTTCAGAAGCTATGATTACCCAACGGTCTAAGATGTAATCTTTGCGGATTTCGTTCGACATCTTTTCTCCCTTTGACTATACTTTAATTGCTAATATATCAGATACCCTACGTAGGAGAACCTCACGGTGACATGGAGGCATAACCGGTGAAGTTGATCTATGTTGTTATTGATGGTATGGGCGACTTGCCAATTGAAGAGTTGGGAAATAAGACCCCTCTTGAAGCTGCTGAAACGCCTAACATGGACTTTCTTGCGAAAAGAGGAAAAACAGGAATGATGTACACCGTTGGAAAGGGAGTAGCACCTGAAAGCGACGTAGCCGTCATATCCATCCTAGGGTTTGACCCCTTCAAATATTCCACTGGGAGGGGAATCTTGGAGGCGGTCGGCGCAGGTGCAGTTGTGAAAGACGGTGACCTCGCCTTAAGATGCAACTTCGCAACATTAAGAGATGAAAACAGAATTGTAGATCGCAGAGCGGGGAGAAACCTAACAACCAAAGAGGCTGGGGAACTAAGCAAAGCCATAAACAAGAAAGTGAAACTGGAGTCGCACCCAGTAGATTTCGAATTCATGGGCACAATAGGACACAGAGGAGTTCTAATCATACATAACAAAAACAGCTTTCTGTCAAGCAAAATCACAAACACTGACCCAGCTTACTCCAGAACAGAGAGATTCAGCATAGCAGAAACTAAAGTTCAGATGACACTCAGAAGATGTGAACCACTAGAAGGAACTGAAGAAGCAAAGATTTCCGCGGAACTCGTAAACGAATTCGTTCAGAAAAGCCATGAAACCTTAGATGAACATGAGATAAACATGGGACGCGCTGCTCAAGGAAAACTGAAAGCAAACATCATACTCATGAGAGATGCAGGACATCGCTTGCCAAAGTTCTTCAGTATCAATGAAAGACACACTGTTCATTTCGGATCTCTGGCTGATATGCCAGTCGAAAATGGAATAGCCAAGCTAGCCAACATGCACGCAGCTGATCTCCCCCCACCATCTCACGACCTCAAGAACGACTGCATACTGAGAGCAAAAAAACTGCTTCATCTGAAACCGTCGTTCGATTGCTTCTACATACACATCAAGGGACCAGATGTGCCGGGACACGATGGAAACTTCAGACTTAAAACCCAACTCATCACCATAATCGACAAACACTTCTTCGGGAACCTACTGAAAACAATAAAGTTAGAAGATCACATTATCTGCGTTACAGCCGACCATTCAACTCCATGCAAGCTGAAGACCCACAGCGACGATCCCGTTCCAATAGTCATTTCAGGAAACGAAATCGAAGAGGATAGCATTCCCAGATTCTGTGAAAAAGAGTGTGCAAAAGGAAGCCTAGGCATCTTGAACCACGGCACTGAACTCCTGCCAAAACTGATTGATCTAGTCAAGAAACGAAACTAGGGAACGCCGTCAGCGTCCAGAAAAAACGTGTTCCGGTTAATTCCCGTCACAAAAATGATTTATGAAAGTATCTTGCTCCCAACGCGACTAACCAACCACTAACCACAAGCACTGTGGCAGGAAAAAACTCGAAGTTAGAATTTATCAAAAAAGTTTCAAGCAACAGAAAGACCAAGGCAATTGTCAAGACCGATGCAAATCCGAATCGCCTTCCATATTTTTGTACCGTTTGAATGCTGAGAAGCCCGGAGAGGAAAATATCACCCAACCCAAGCAGGATATAGCCTTCAGACGGAAAAGTTGGCACAATAATCATCACAGGCAATTGCAGCGCAACCATTCTTCTACTCGATTCCACCATGAAACGCGTGACAAAAACCTGAATCAAATCCATGAAAGTCAATAGAACTACAAAGATGGCAGTAGTTTTCCATGAGAACAAGCCTCCCATGTAGACTGAGATGCTTATAGCAAACACCAC
This sequence comes from Candidatus Bathyarchaeota archaeon, assembly GCA_020348865.1. GTDB lineage: Archaea > Thermoproteota > Bathyarchaeia > Bathyarchaeales > Bathyarchaeaceae > SOJZ01. Next base: position 251,134 of record CP070754.1, read on the forward strand.
AGCAAAGAAGTTCAGCAAGTACAACTCCCACAAATATGTATGTCTAAACAAAGCATACACACCAATGAACAACGCTGGAACCAGAACAGCCAATTGCGTACGTGCAAATCCAGAGTACGACTCTGGCACAACCAAAAATGTAAACAAGAACAAAACCATAGAATAGGCGTACAAGAACAAAACCATTATGGCCATGTCAGGAATCTGAATAATCGTCCATCCAAGAATAGTTACCATAGCACCCATTGCCACAACAAGCAAAACTGTATGTCCAGTGGTGAGCTCCTTTCCTCCCAAAAGAGACTTGAGTTTCTTACCAATTCTGGTGTAGAAGAAAAGCGTAGATGCTGTAATCAGAAAGAGAGCTAATGGGAGTGAAACATCGAGGAACATACATCCACCTAACGTCTTGCTAGTTAAAACTGTTTTTACGGAGTCTTCGCTGAGTAATACACGATATGTGTATATATTCGTGAACACTCGTATGGATGAAGCCAACCCGGTGAATGACTTTGTTGAAAATCACGGCTCTTCACACCGTGATCACCGCAAACTTGTTGGTCTATGCCTACACTGCAGTTGTCAGTGGCAACCTTCTTATCATAAACGAAGAAGTTCTTCTGTGGCTGGGCCAAGACAACACTTTCGTCATGAACGGCGGTTACTGGCAGCTTTTCACGTCTATGTTTGTGCATGTCAACCTGCTTCATCTTCTCGGCAATGTAGTGTTTCTTCTCGTCTTTGGCATCAGAGCTGAGGACCTTTTCAACGCTAAGGAGTTCTTCGCAATCTATTTTGCATCTGGATTGCTGGGCAACCTGCTGACTCTATTAGCAGCGCCTTTCATAGTATCTGCTGGCGCTTCAGGAGCAATATTCGGTTTGTTCGGTGCGTGCGTGATCTACATAGGAAAAACGTTCGGTCAATCAGTTTTAGGAGCCCTAATCTTTTCGTTCTTCCTTCTCATGTTAAGCACGTCTGCTGGAGTCAACGTAATCGCGCATTTCGGTGGACTCTTGGCAGGTTTAATTATCGGATATGCTTTGGCAAGAAATCGTGAAATCACTTTCTAGAAAAGCTGATGCACGCACTGCCAGCTCACACATTGTACCCTCGTTCATTATCAAGAAAGCAGGAAAGCAATAATGATTAAGCCAACTATCCAGCAGTAGCCAGCAAAAAGATGAACCTTCTCTTTCATAACGACTCGATACAATAGTTTGAGAGATGCGTAGCCTACAATCATTGAGGTTACTACGCCAATAAGCACCGTAGCCAAGTCTAGGTTGCTGAAAACCAAATTTCTGGATTCTGCTATTGTTGCTCCTATCACAGCAGGAATAGAGAGTAAGAAGGAATATCTGAAGACTATCTCTTTCTTCACCTTCCTCGACAAGCCTGTGGATATTGTTACTCCGCTTCGTGAAATGCCCGGTACAATCGCGACACCCTGCGCTAACCCCATCAACAGAGAATCCACATAACTTAAGCTCTTGTTGTTCCTTCTAAGATGCGAAACTAACAAGAAGAACCCATTAATCAGCAAAGCCACGCCCACTGCTAGCAGGTTCAGATAGAGAGATTCGAACTGCTTCCGAAAGAGAAAATTCAGGATGAACCCCACGACGGCGGTTGGTATGCTTCCCACAACTATGAACAACACCATTTTTCCTTCATCTGCCTGGAAATCTTGTCTGGTCATAGCTTTGAGGATTTTCACGATGTCCCTTCTAAACGCTAGCAAAACTACGCACAAAGTTCCTATATGCAACATGAAATCAAAGAAAATGTAGGAAGGCTCCGCCACGTTCATACTCATGAAATTCCTCGCGATATTAAGGTGGCCAGAACTGGAGACAGGTAACCATTCCGTTATGCCTTGGATGAGGGACAGGATCAGAGTTTGAACCAAATCCATTGTGTGCTTGATGCCTCCAGAATGTATGGTCTTGGGTATGGTTTGATATATTTTACTAGTGTCTGTACACGCTGAATCGGAGATAGAGACTCTCGCAAAGAGGTAAACATAGAAGGCTGCGCGTGCGCATATGCCTGAAGCCTCGGGCGGGATTTGAACCCGCGACCACCAGCTTACGAGGCTGACGCTCTACCAGCTGAGCCACCGAGGCTACCTTATTTTTTGATTTAGAGCTTGAATTAAGGCTTTCTGACTTTGTACTGTTTTGTGTAGTGTTTTGTGTAGTTGGTTGTTTATTGATAGCTTCTTTGATTTCTGATAGTTGTAGGTGTTTCTTAGATAAGTAACACCATCTCTGTCTAGTCCCTTTAGACTTGTTGTGATATACATACCATTTCAAGTATCTGTATGTTGCTCTAGATGTCTTCGTTACTGTTGTCTTTGACATTAGAGTTCCATGCTCTCCACATACTGGGCATTTGAGCTTCACTGTCAATCTTTCTCTTCTCCTATATTTTGTGTAGTGGACCTGTTTCAGTCAACTACTTAAGAATTTTGTGTAGTACAATTGCATGCTTTCTTGGCTCTGGTCCACAGTGAACTAGGAGCAACGTTCTATGAAATAAGATGTTATTACTAGAATGAGGCATGAGAGAACCTACGACTTAGTAGTTGGATGCATTGGAGGGACTATTATTCAACACA
>CP070754.1:253856-283443 GCA_020348865.1 Candidatus Bathyarchaeota archaeon
ACAAACTACAATCTCGCCCTTTGGTCTGCATACGCACGCTCTTGTACAATATCTCATGACGATCGCGGATTGTCACTATTGCTGTTGTGCTCGGTTCAGAGCACCATCGCTGGAGTAACACTATCTGGATTTAACGTTAGGAAGAAATTTCCGAGCCGTGGTTAGGAACATCTCCATTTCCTTATCCGTGAAAGATTTCAACTTGCTGAAGTCTGGATTCAAAGTTTCTTTTCCGTCGCGAGCATCGAACCTCTGCAAGACATATTTCTTGCAGCCCTTTATGCTGTTACATATTTCTCCGATGTCTTTATCTCCATGGAGTGTAGGGACCACCGTGGTTCTGAACTCGTAGTCCATCTTGGATCCCAACAAGAGTTCTACAGTCTTCTTAACATTCCCAAGAAGCCTAGCTGCATTGACACCCGTTACCTTAGAGTATTTTTCCACAGTCAGTGCGGTTTTGATATCCAAGGCTATGTAATGAACAAGCCCATCTTCAATCAGCGCTTTCACCATCGTCGGATTGGTTCCATTTGTGTCCAGCTTCACCATGAACCCCATTCTCCTGAGTCTTGAACAGAGATCCGGCAAATCGTTATGAATCGTCGGCTCCCCCCCCGTAATGCATATTCCGTCGATCCAAGTTTTCTGCTGCTTCAAATAATCTCCTACTCGTTCAAAAGGAGTTGTCTCCTCAGTTTCGGGGTGAAGAACAAGAGCCACGTTGTGACAGTATGGGCAACGGAAATTGCAACGTGGAAGGAAAAGAACCGACGATATTTTTCCATCCCAATCTGTAAAACTCAAATCAACAACTCCCTTTATCTCCATTAATCAACGCCCTCTCTTCATATAATGCAGCATCCACAAGAGTTAGCATGCAAGAATTAATAGTAATGTTTTTTTCAGTGGTGAAACTGCTAGGCTAATGTTGTCGAAGTGTGCGCCCACTAAGACCAATCCATGCATGCGTGTTAGACGAATAGAATTTCATTTGCTGTTTGGAAGTCGCCCGCTCATATTACTCGTTTATCATTCTCTTAAGAAGTTCGAGTTGTTCAGGCGGCAGCTTCTTTTTGGGCGGTCTTGCACAACGGGCACCAACGGCTATCACCAGAAGACCAAAGAGAGCTTCCAACCCCATGCCGTATTGCACCCCAAAATCAATGGTGCCCCCTCTGTTGGTAGCGTCGGCGGAGCCTACAGTAGTGGTGTAGCTGAAAGAGGCTACGATTCCTATGAGTATCAAGATTCCTGCCGCAGCATTCAGCATCTTGATTTTTTTCGTCTGTTTGAATGAGTATGCAGAAAGAATGAAGCCTACAACGTTCAAGATCGCGACAGGAGCCGTATAAGGAGCCCCAAGCGGAGCCACATAGTCGAAACCGTAGATGTCTCGTATTATCCGTTCTTCCCCACCAATAGCGGCGTCCAATCTCAACCACGGTAAGAAACAAGAGATAACGCTCATCGACAAAACAATTATTAATAATATTACGGCTCTCCTCATACTCCACCCTTCCAGTTTTCTTAATTTCTATTGGGCGGATATATAACATTTTAGTTGGGACTCCATACGAAACCATGCGCAGAAGAAACAATCAAAAAAAGAATCTCCAAGCTTGAGCCAGGCTTTCTGAATACTAAAAGCTTCACACTCAACATCCTTCTATCATTATGAACAAAGCAGAGCAGTACCCCTCAGCTCGTGCGTTCGACACCAGACTCCGTTGAGAAGACCTCGCCGCCATTAATATATATGGGCAAGTCCTCTGCAAATCATGAAGCGGGAAGGAAATCGTGCGCTAGTGGTGCATCATGAAAAAGTCTGTCTTAGGTACGACAGTATCAGTTCTTCTTGTTTCAGTATTGTCCCTATGCTTCACAAGTCCGCTAGGGTTGAGGATCGCGTATGCCTCGCCCTACACAAGCACTGATGTATACACGGCTTACGATATGATTATGAACGGTAGTTTCCCGGACATTGTAGTCTTGGATGTTAGACGTCAAGACGAGTATGACGTTGGACACATTTATGGTGCAATCTGGATACCTCACACCGAATTAGAGGGAAGAATCGACGAGTTGGCGGATCATAAAAACCATGAGATAATAGTCTACTGCAAATCCGGAGTTAGAAGCGCGATAGCGTCTGATATCCTTGATTCTCATGGCTTCACTGAAATCTATAATATGCTTGGAGGGATACAAGCATGGCAGTCTGCGGGTCATCCAGTTTGGATCGCAACAATCCACAATATTAACACCACGTTCGACTACGACACTATTCAAGCAGCAATAGATGCGCCTCAAACTGTGGGCGGACACACAATCCTAGTCGACGCAGGAACATACTATGAACACGTAGATATACACAAGTCTATATCATTGATTGGAGAAGACAGAAACAGTACCATACTAGAGGGCAACGGAGGAGGCAATGGTTTCACAATAAATGCGCACAATGTCAGCCTAGCAGGGTTCACCGTACGAAATGAAACGAAGGGCATTTTCATCATCGAGTCCGACTTTAATACAATAAGCGAAAACATCCTGACCGACAACCAATACGGGATTTATCTTTTCGCCGCGCGTTGTGCGTGCGACCCTTCAAGTAGAAATGTCATTAGAAACAATATCATAAGAAACAATGAATTTGGCATCTATCTGGACGTGTCTGACTACAACATCGTCTACCACAATAACTTCATAAACAATACAAACCAAGTGAATATTGGCTTTGGTGATGTGAATACCTGGGATGACGGTTACCCTTCCGGTGGGAACTACTGGAGCAATCATACTCCCTTTGACTTGTACAGTGGCTCGTACCAGAACGTGACTGGCAAGGATGGAATCAGAGATGTAGCCTATGTCATCAAAGGTGCGAGTAACAGAGATAACTATCCACTAGTAGGTTTGTTCTCAAGTTTCAACGCGTCTTCGAACCACAGCATAAACATCATCTCCAACTCCACAATAGAAGGCTTCAGATACTTCGAATTGAACAACACAATTAGGATTAATGTATCTGGCATGACCACGAATCAGACTTTCGGCTTTTGCAGAGTCCTCATCCCACATATCCTTATGAATCCTGACAATATGTGGATTGTTATTGATCGCGGTCAGACAGAAGTAGTGTACGTCGACTTCACATTACACGACAACACCACTCACAGATGGATTTACTTTGCATACCCACATTCAATCCATGAGATAACCCTTGGAGAAGACAATATTCCACCGAGGATAGAAAATGTGTTTCAACAACCATCGATTGACAGTGTCTACCCAGACTCCCAAGTTGAAGTCTATGCCAACGTCAGTGACAACCTAAGCGGAGTGAAACAGGTGACTCTAAACTACACAATAAACAACACCACAGAATTCTCAACCACCATGACCAACCTTGAAGCGCGCCTTTACAATACCACAATCCCACAGTTTCCACACAACACCAATGTAACATACACCGTTACAGCGGAGGATAACGCAAATAACACAATAACAACAGAAATGGAAAATGAATATCAATACCAAGTAATCCCGGAGTCACCAACATCAGACGCAACTCCGCCCACTATTTTCATTACGTCTCCAGAACACAAAGCATACCCATCAGATGACTTACCCATAACTTTCACCGTAGACGAAACAACAGATTGGATTGGCTACAGCGTGGATGGACAAATGAACGTAACCATTGACGGCAACACTACCCTGACAGGTCTAGCGTACGGAACCCACACACTAACGGTCTACGCTAGAGACACTGCTGGAAATAGTGGAGCGTCTCGAATTGTCTATTTCAGCATCGAGACCAGACAGGAAGAGCCTTTCCCAACATATACTGCAACCGCGCTAGCAATGACCGCCATATTGGGAGTTATCCTTGTGATATACTTCGCAAAGATTAAGAAGACCCCGAAATAGCCGAAGACTAGGCTCAGAGCGTCCATAAACCCCCAGCTCACATCTATTCCTCAACAACATTGCTACGAGCCATACTCTGAAAACCCCAAAATCTCCAACAACTGCCCGCAGCCTCTGTTCTTCCAGGCCGACGAGCGGGCACATTTACATAAGAGTCGTTTAATGCCTTCTTTTCAAATCTATCATTCCAGATGGCTTGCTATCTTTGGTTCTAGTGTTTGGCGAGGCATGGCACCGACGATTCTGTCCACAAGTTGTCCTTTCTTAAACACTAGCAGTGTTGGAATGCTCATAATCTGGTGTTGCATGGCGACGTCCGGATTTTCATCTACATTCAATTTCCCAAACAAGATTCTGCCAGCGTAGTCCCGAGCCATCTCCTCAATAATCGGGGCAACCATACGACATGGTGCGCACCAAGGTGCCCAACAGTCAATCACAACTAAAGGGTGACTTTGGGTAATCTCTTTGAACGTTGCATCAGCCACTTCAACAGGTTTGCCTAAAGCTGTTTTCTCAGGTTTTCGAACCACTCTGTGCATCATTTCTTCCAGCTTTGCCCGCCTAATCTCTTCCAGATCCTCGTCATTCTCCTCTTTCATGAAGCTTCTTCCAGATGGAGTCTCCTATTTCACTCCATCTTGTTACAGCACATTATAAATCTGTTGGACACCTGAATTGACCTGCGGATAAGGTCTCATCACAACGAAACGTGCTACACAAGGCTGATCTCAAAACAAATGCAAGAGCAACATCGACAACACCACCAACGAGGACGTGAACACATGCTGTCATCCATTCATCCAAAGTGGACAGAAATCATTAAATACAATTCGTCTGTTAAGCACTCGGTCACTAACGCTCCTAGCCCAGGCAACTGGTTCATCCGAACAAGTGGAAGTGTGATGGGGAATCTGATTTGAGTTCAAAGGTACAGGAACTCGCCGATCCAAGAAGACAGGCGTACGTGGGAGAACTTGGGAAACTCAGTGTTAGAATGAACAAGATCAAGCATAAGATAGCTGTGGTAAGCGGCAAAGGTGGAGTGGGCAAGAGCACTGTAACAGTGAACTTGGCAATGGCTTTCGCCAAGCACGGTCATGCAGAAAGAATAGGCATTTTGGATGCGGACATAACAGGTCCGTGCGTACCAAAGATAATCGGCTTGCACGGACAACAGATTCAATCTGGACCGGTAGGGGTATTTCCCGCAATAGGTCCTTTTGGAATAAAAGTAATGTCCATGGGCTTTCTGCTTCCGAGCGACGAAACACCAGTTATCTGGCGTGGACCTCTGAGGATGAAGGCAATCAGCCAGTTCCTATCAAACATCGTTTGGGGAGAACTTGATTTTCTGTTCATAGATCTTCCACCAGGAACAGGTGATGAACCACTCAGTATCATGCAGCTTCTCCCAGAAATGGATGGCGTTGTAATAGTCACTATACCCTCAGAGGTTTCCCAAATAGTCGTCAAGAAAGCTGTAACCTTTTCCAAGAAACTGAACATGCCAGTCATCGGCATCATAGAAAACATGAGCGGATTCATCTGCCCGAAATGTGGCTTAGGAATCAACATTTTCAAGGCTGGAGGCGGAAGAAGGATTGCAAAGGAATTGAGAATCCCTTTTCTAGGAAGCATTCCAATAGAATCTAAGATCTGTGAGGCTTCCGACAAAGGTGTACCCTTCATAGTGGAGAATGTGAATTCTCCTGCAAACAAGGCGTTCATGAAAATCGTCAAAAAAGTCAAAAGATCTCTCAAAACCAAGAAAGCACAATCGCAGGAAGAATCAGAGTAATCCAGCAAGAATGTATGTATCCCGGTTGCAGACATTTGAATACCCAGGCAGATGCCAGGTCTGCATGTAATGAATATGTTTATATTTGCAGTCTGGATAGTTCTGAATAGGAGGCGAATCGTATTGTCATGTGGATGTGGAGGAACGAAGGAAACTCAGCAGTCAGATGATCCCTGCAAATGTGGCAGTGGAAAGAAATACAAAGAATGCTGCGGGAAGTAGACGCAGAGATTCCCCATAGTTTCCCTTCATCTTTTGTTAAGCATGTACGCACTCAGTGTATTTCCAGCGGAAAGCCTGTAGAATTAAATCTTCCCTTTTAACATGATGGATTGACCATTACAAGCAAGCATCTACCATAAAGCTTTACAGATGAATATGATTCAATGAAGGTGTGAGGTTTTCATATGGTCAAGCACACAAGTATCCACGATAAGGGAGAGCTTTCGCTTTTTGATGTACTTGAATCAGTCAGGAACGACCCAAACTTTCCCGAGTCTGGTGCTATTGGAGTGTTCGTCGGTGTAGTCCGCGGCAAGACCACAAAGGATGAAGTTGTAAGAAAGTTGCGCCTTGAAGCGTACGAGGAGAAGGCCAATAAGGTTCTTGAAGATATCTGCAATGAGCTTCGAAGGAGGACGGGGATTGTGGACGTTCAGATTCACCATTTCGTCGGAGAGTTTAATGTTTCCGAAGATCTGGTTTACGTTGCCGTAGCCGGTGCTCACAGAGGCGACGTATTTCCAGTTTTAACTGAGGCTGTGGAGCGATACAAAAAAGAAGCCCCCATCTGGAAAAAGGAATATCTGGAAAGTGGAAAATCCAGCTGGGTCTCGGAAAAACACTAGACCAAGCCAAGCTTCAGATGAGCGTGCTTTCGCCAAAGTATTTTTGCCAGCTCAAACACAGAAAGTGGAGGTCATTTGGATTCTTTTAGGTAGCTGTATCCTTTGTCTACCTTCTTCTGCGTTTCCTGGGCATATCTTTCGATACCGTTCTGTTTGATGTCTTGTAGCGCTTGCGTGAGCCCTTCGTAACCTTTGCGATATGGGGCCAAGCTCTCACAAGTCTCAGATTCACTGCATTCGGCGCAGGTTCGATAGCCTTTTTGTTTGGTGCACGAACGCACCTTGCAGTCTGGGTCTCCACCGCTTTGGAGACAGCCTGGGCAGTCACCGAACATTTTGACTAAACCATCAACGAATTGGTTGAATTCATTGTAATGTTCTAGGCTGGCTTCCCACTTGGCGAGTTCTGGCATGATCTTGTCGAAACCGTAATGAGCGATAATGTCTCTCAGATTGTTGGCAGCAGTTTTGATTTTTTCCTGACGTATTCCGCAAGCGTTACAGTAGAGACCACAGTAGCCAACAAGGCTGGCAGGATCAGTTTCAACCATACGTCTATTCCTTCTTCACATGTTGTTCTTTTGGTGCGCCACACTTTGAACATTCTTTTTGGCGACATCTACCTGCATATTCATTCTTGCACTCTGTGCATATCCATGTTGGCAACCTATCCCAATCCCCCCTTCATCAATTAGTTCAAGTGCTTCGTAGTGCGATATCAATGCTATTAAAAGTTATGCGCCGTCATCTTTTCAGCAAACCTATAAGCCGGATTGAAGCTCTTTTGGTCGCTGAGGGTGTACAAACATGGACAGAATTATTTGGCATTCAATTAGCCTTAGATGTAGCCCAAATAGAGCATTTGAGTTGTTCACTATAAACAAGCATCTTGAGAGATGGCTGGCAAAAGTGGCTGACGTGGAACTGAGGATTGGTGGAAAATACGAGTTGTTTTGGAACCCAAACGATAAGGTGAATGACAGCACAATTGGCTGCAAAATACTAGCTATGGCCGTGAACAAGTTCATCTGTTTTGAATGGAAGGGCCCAAAACAATTCAAGCACTTCATGAACCAAGTCAGGCCTTTGACCAATGTGGTGGTCTTCTTCACTCCCAACCAAGAGTACACTGACGCCGACCTGCTGCATACTGGTTGGCGAGATTCTGCTGAATGGGAAGAGGCAAGACAATGGTTTGAAAAAGCATGGACTAATGCTTTGCTGGAACTAAAGGATTATGCGGAGAATTCCTAGAGCGAAAAACATTACACAATTTCACTTGGAGAGAATGACGTGCACACATACATTATCTGATGGGGAAAACATGCTCACACCTGGGGCATTTCACACAGCCGGAAGATACAACTGAAGAGCAGCCCCCGCACGCGAATCCTCTGGCGTAGCTCACGTCAAACCTAAACCACATTTCAGACACTCCAAGATTTCCTTCTTCTGAACCGTCTTCAGCCTTCTCCCAGGCATGCATGTAATCCGCACTCACACACATCGATTCGCTCTAGGTCAGGCAATATTCCCCTATGCATTTCACAGAGCAACCCTTGAGCCCTCATTGTCTGGCAAATCTTGCACATATCCCGAAGCAGGTCATACGATGAAGCGTTACCATTAGCAATATGATTTGCCATCTCAGATATTTCCTTAATAGCTTCATCCGAACTCTCAACTGTCTTGACTGCTGTTTTGCCTCTCACATTCTTGAGATATTGGGTTACAGCTGCGGGTGTTAGTCCCATCATCTTGGCAGCCTTGGTCCGTCTTAGACCGTGCACTTCTATCAGTTCCTTTGCGATCAAAACCCTAAGCGTCGGTAGAATGTAGCGAACCACGATTATGCATGGTGGTTTCACATAATCACCACTGCTTCTTACAACCCATTATTTATATATTTAACGTACGTTAAACTGCATGCACATATTCCAAGACAGGTGAATCTGCGTTGAAGGTAAAGGTGAGACTTTTCGCAAGCTTGCGAGAGTTATTGGGCAACATAAGGGAGGAAGAGTACGAAGTTGAGGATGAAACTATGCTAATGGATCTACTCCTCAAGCATGTTCCTACGAGGCACAGCAACGTCTCCAAAAGTTGGAAAGAGTGGATTTTTGAGACTGATGGACATGAAATCAAGTTCGATAAGGATGGCGTACCTGTCCTCAGTTATTATCTAGTTCTGGTAAACGGAAAATCGTACAGGTCAATTTCTGAAGATGGAAGGATCCCCGGTCTCAGATACAAGTTGAAGGACGGAGACGAAATCGCAATACTTCCACCAGTTGGTGGGGGATAGCGTGCGCTGCAGACAATTGGGATGCGTTGTGCTGCTTGTGCACAAAGAGTAAAAAATGTATGCATGCAAGGTGGAAAGGATGGAGGAGGAAAAGATCCGAAAGTTTGTAAAGAAAAGGTATGGTGAGATGGCAAAAGAGAAGGTGTCCTGCAGTCCATCATGTGAATGCGAACCTACTCTCACCAAGCTTGGGAAGAGAATAGGTTATTCTGATGAAGACCTACGAAATGTTCCCGAAGCATCCAACATGGGGTTGGGATGCGGAAATCCCGTTGCCCTAGCCACCTTGAAGGAAGGTGACACGGTTCTTGACTTGGGTTCAGGTGGCGGAATCGATGTTTTTCTTGCAGCCAAGAGAGTCGGAAACAAAGGAAAAGTCATCGGAGTTGACATGACAGAAGAAATGATTGAGAAAGCGAAATCTACTGCAAGGAAATTTGGCTACACAAACGTAGAGTTCAGACTAGGTGAAATAGAAAGCCTTCCAGTTGAGGATAATTCGATCGATGCTATCATAAGCAACTGTGTAATCAACCTGTCAATCGATAAGGAAAAAGTGTTTCGCGAAGCCCACAGGGTATTGAAACCTACTGGACACATGATGATTTCTGACCTTGTCACAGAGGGCGAATTGCCTGAAGAAATAAAGAAAAGCTTTGACGCATGGGCCGGATGCATTGCGGGCGCATTGGAGAAAAATGAATATTTGGACACGATAAGAAAGGCAGGATTCAAAAAGGTCAAGGTTGTATCTGAGTCGACTTATGACATAGACGTTTCTGAAAAGCTAAGGGGAAAAATTACAAGTGTGAAAGTTGAAGCACGCAAAGCGAATAGATAATCTGTGCATGAATGAGGCGTAGTGCCTCATGAAGAATACTATGCATTGCCAACTATGCAAGTAGTTCTTCTAGGATTTCTTCTGCTTCTTTCCTTCCGTTCAACCCCTTGAGAATGAGTCTTCCAGTTACGAAAACACTAATGTCTTTGCCTTTGTATTTTCCTTTCGTCACGACCTTTGAAAAGGTGTGTCCAATCTTGCATTTTTTGAGTATTTTCCCAAGGGCTTCTTCCCTTCTTGCATACTTCAGGATTACAATGAAATCTCTACCTTCTCCGCAAGCTTCCTCTATTCTGCTCACATATCTCTTTGGTAACATGCTTCTTCCATACCGCTTCGTTACTTTCCTCCGATCTTCTTTGATAAGACTCTGGCCAGCTCCTCCTCTTCTAGAGCGTGCTTCTCTTCTGAAGTCAGTTCATCGGGTAACCAACTTGGTTTTTCACGCTTTTTCTTGTAGTATCCTCTAATCGCTCTCTTGACTGCGCCTACAGATAGGATACCACAATGAAGTTTCGTAGTCGGCAAGCCTCCGACTTCATCTGCAACTTCCTTCCAAGAAATTTCCCATGCGTCTATTAGTTTTTTGCCCTTAACGAGTTCTGTTGTAATGCTTGCGGTCGCAATGTTGGCTGCACAACCATAGCTTTCAAAGGTTGCCTTCTCTATCATTTCATCTTCGCTTATTCTCAGGTAAAAGACTATCACATCTCCACACGCTGGACTTCCCGCCACAGCTGAAGCGGTTGCGTCCTTCATTTTACCGAGATTCTTTGGATTTCTAAAGAGTTCCAGAATCTTAGAACTATATGGTAGTGGTCCCCTTGACATGTCAATCCGCACCGTCTTTGATTGGACTTATCATCCGAAGTCTCTTGACAGCTTTTGGGAATGCGTCAAGAACGTATTCAATGTCTTTGTTCGTGTGGTATCTCGTCACTTTCATCAAAACGCTTCCATGCGCAGCCTCAAATTTCTTTCCAATAGCCGTTAAGACATGGCTTGGCTGTAGAATCGCTCTTGTACAAGCGCTTCCGCTCGAAACATAAACGCCTTTCAGACTTAGCTCAATGGTCAAAGATTCACCTTCACAGTGGGGGATGCTGATGTTGACGTTGTCTGGAGCCCTCTTTTCCCCGCTTGGTCCGTTTAGAACAGCTCCACTAATTCGCTCAAGAATCCCAGACTTCAACCTGTTCCTAAGTTTCTTCATTCGCGAAACACTTCCCTCAAAGTCTCTGAACGCTAATTCTGAGGCTTTCTGGAATCCTACTATCAGAGGTACATTCTCCACTCCTGGCCAAAGCTTCTGTGTTCCGATCTGCCCTTCCAGTAGCCTCTCAACGTCCACACCTTCCTTGACGTACAGCACTCCAACACCTCTTGGACCAAGGATTTTGTAACTACTTAGAGTCAACAGGTCAACTCCTAACTCGTCAACGTTCACAGGGATTCTTCCATAGGCGTCTGACGCATCTGAATGAAACAGAACATCAGGATTCTTCTTTTTTGCAATCTCAACGGCATCCTTGATTGGCTCAACAGTCCCGATTTCGTGGTTGACCAACATTACGCTGACGAGTGTAGTTTTTTGGTCTATGGCTTTGGTGAGTTTCTCTAGGTTCACAAACCCGTTTCTATCGACTGGAATCTTTTCGACTTCGAACCCGCGTTTCTCAAGCATCTTTGTAGAGAACTTGATGCTCAGGGGTTCTATCTCTGAAACCACTATCTTGTTGCCTTTCTTTCTGTTCGCTAAGGCGGTGCCAATCAAGGCTAGGTTGTTCGACTCCGTTTCACTGGGAGTGAAGTTTATTTCCTCAATTGAGTTTGCTCCAATATAGTCAGCTACACTCTCAGAGGCTTTCTGAATCTCTTCATAAGCCATCCACCCAAGTTTGTGGGTAATCGTTGGGTTGCCATAAGCTTTTTCTGAAAAGTACGGTATCATCGCCTCAACTATATCCGAGGGTATGGGGCTAGAGTTCTCCAAGTCCAAGTAGACTTCTCTTCCAACGTCTTTGTGAGCCTCAATTAGCGTCTCTAAACTTCTAAACATAACAAGATTCACCAACAGATTATCCAGAATTATACGTTTCAATTGTTGCACTTTCTGAAACGCCATTACGAACAAAAATCTTCTTCAGATAGGAAGTCTCCTGTATGCGTGCATCTTCTACGATATCTTCCCTTGAGATGCTGTGCATCACGAAACGCTAGTCTAGATTCTCTCTTAAATAGTTAACGTGTGTTAAATATTCCATGGACTGAAATGGTATCAGACGGTAGTAGGGTTAGGCATCGAGTGCCATGGCACTCTGAATTCCTTGATAGATGCCGAAACCAGAAAGAGGAAACACCCTCCGTTCTTGAGCCTTAAGAACACTACGAAAAGTCAAGAGTGCCAAGATGTTCCTACTTCATATCCCAGAGCGAAAGGTTTGTAGTCTCGTTATGTTTCCGCTCAAGTCTTGACCCTTTTAGTTCGCGTAAATGAATTTCCGCAACAAAAATCACACCCTCAAGTAGGTGACCGGCTTTGGTGTTACCATCTTTGTTGGCAAGAACTGCATGCACATGAACAAAGGGCTTTCCGTTCTTTGTAGAAATGTTTCCAATGCAACTAGCCATCTCGCATGGAGAGCCAATCGTTATCTTCTGGTATTCACGTTTTTCTTGGTCGTAAAATCCAAGTTTCGCACACTTTAGTGCACCTATAGCCGTAAAGGCTGCAGCAGTAATCCCCCTCCTTTCTGCCAGTTCAGCTAGAAACCGTACAAGGTCTGAATCAAGATCAGCGCTCACAACCAGATTTTTTCCCAAGTCGAATTCAGCGAAAGGCATCCATGACCCCCTTTCGATTTCCGGCTCGTGACTTAAAGGTCTTTAGAAGTCGAGATCGAATCTAAAAGCGGAAACTTCTTGCCCATAACAAGGGTGTTTCACGACGCACACACGCAGGCTGGTTAGCTTTAAATGAAGGACTGCAACACAGTCTGAACAATGAAGAAAGTAAAGGATTTTGAGATAGGAAAGTCAAGGGACCCTGAAGAGATTCTAGGGCAAATGGAAGATCTAGGTGGCTTTCAAGGAAGTAAAGTAGCCAAAGCAGTGAACATCCTTGAAAGGATGATTAAGGATAAAGAATCACTGAATTTCCTATCTTTTCCCGCCTGTTTGGTAGCTACAGGGCTAAGAGGCGTTCTCAAAGAAATGGTGAAAAGAAACTGGTTCGACCTAGTCATTACAACATGCGGAACCTTAGATCACGATTTGGCAAGGAGCTGGGGGGATTATTACGAAGGCTCTTTTGAGTTGAACGATGAAGAGGTCAAGAGGAAGGGCTACAGCCGACTCGGCAACGTTTTGGTTCCGGACGAAGTTTACGCGGGGCAGGTGGAAAGAAACGTTCAAGCATTCTTGGCTGAAATCCACAAGGAGAAAGGAGAACTGGCGACCTACGAGCTAATTTGGGAGTTTGGGAAAAGATTGAAAGCCAGAGACTCTATCATCTATTGGGCGACAAAGAACAGAATCCCAATCATTGTACCAGGGATAACCGATGGAATGATCGGCTACCAATTGTGGATGTTCTCTCAAGATAAAGATTTCAAGATTAATGTCCTTAAAGATGAACAATTACTGAACGACCGCATCTGGAAAGCACGGAAAACTGGAGCCCTAATAGTTGGAGGGGGAATAAGCAAGCATCACACGATTTGGTGGAACCAGTTTAAGGGAGGACTAGACTACGTTGTCTATCTAACAACTGCTGTTGAACTCGATGGCTCTTTATCGGGGGCAACACCTAGAGAAGCAGTGTCTTGGGGGAAAATCAAGGAAAAAGCTGAGAGAATTCTCGTTTGGGGAGAAGCGACATCCATACTCCCACTGATGATGTCTGCTCTAGCAAAGAGAATATGAGAATCTACGGGCGTAGAGGGATTACGGCCCAAAAAAACGCGCGCACACGCAAACAAGGAAAACTCTTTAGTCTATAGTTTCCAATAGCTCGTTGTGACTGCGGAGAGTCAAAGGTTATGTATACACAGGTTCCGATAATAGGCGTGGTTGGTCACAAGGACTCTGGAAAGACAGCTGTAACTGAAAGCGTGGTTCGAATGCTGACGAGAAAGGGGCATCGCGTGGCAACAGCCAAACACGTCAACCAGGAAGGTTTCTCTTTGGATACTAAGGGGAAAGATACGTGGAGGCACTCGGTGGCTGGTGCGAACCCTGTGGCCAGCGTCTCAGACATTGAAACTGCCGTACTGATCAAAGATGGTGTGAAGAAGTTTTCCTTAGATAGCCTACTCGGTTTTACGTCTGAAGCTGACTTCATGATGTTGGAAGGGTTTTCATGGTTGGTTCTGAGCGACGAACATGTGGGCAAAATTCTATGCGTCAGAAACATGGAGGAATACGAGGATTACAAGGAAAAGGCAAAGGGAGAAATCCTGGCCTTTTGTTCTATGCGACGTCTAGGAAAACCTGTTCTTAGGATAGATGAGGACTCCGAGACTCTGGTGAAGCAAGTATTAGGATTTCTTAGAAAGAAGCAGAGAATCTCGAAGATTCTGGATTGTCTTCCAGGGTTGGACTGTAGAAAGTGTGGACACTCATCATGTGAGGAAATGGCGTTGGCTGTGTATAGAAAAGAAATGAGACTGAAAGATTGTGTTCCCTTGAAGCTTGTGTCAAAACTCAAGACGAGGATAACAATAAACGGTAGCGAGTTGCCTATTCAGCCCTTTGTATCGGAGATTATTCGCAATTCCATTTTGGGCATGATATCTTCGTTGAAGGGTGTTTCCATTGGAGGAAACGAAGAGGTTCAAGTTGAGATAACAAGCTAGACGTCATGCATGACGAATCAGAAATCCTTATATCTTTTTGAGCATGAAAAACGTAGGGCACGCATTCTGATGTGTGCAACTGAAGTAATCACATGCGTCGTCATGCGTTTAAGCTCTGTGGTTGCAGATAGAAGGAGATGTAAATGATTGAAAAAAAGGAAACCTAGGGCTAATCAAGCTGAGAAGTTTCAGGAGGCTCTAAAGAACGAGCGGGAGAAGTCCAACGAATACCTGAATCGTCTCAAGTATCTGCAGGCAGATTTTGAGAATTACAGAAAGCGTACGGAGAAGAGAATCAGTGAGACCATTCAAATCAGCAACGAAGAGCTCATCTTTAGTCTTCTTAACGTCATGGATGAGCTGGAGTTGGCTCTTCGCTCCGGAAGAGAGACTGAGAACACGCAAGCAATCTTGGAAGGTGTTGGGATGACTTTGAAGAAGCTGTCTACCGCTCTTGAGCAGAAAGGTTTGGCCAGAATAGAAGCGGTTGGAAAAGTCTTCAATCCA
This sequence comes from Candidatus Bathyarchaeota archaeon, assembly GCA_020348865.1. Taxonomy (GTDB): domain Archaea; phylum Thermoproteota; class Bathyarchaeia; order Bathyarchaeales; family Bathyarchaeaceae; genus SOJZ01. Next base: position 268,951 of record CP070754.1, read on the forward strand.
ACACTCCACGAAATTTTAATGAAAGTGCCAACAGAGGAGCATGACGAAAATGTGATTATAGAGGAGGTTAGAACGGGTTACATGTTGAGAGATAAGGTCATTAGGCCAAGTATTGTTAAGGTAGCTTCACGGTCAGGTGTTGAATGATGAGCAAAGAAAAATCAAGAGAGAGAATCTTGGGAATAGATTTGGGAACCACCAACTCGGCAGCCGCTATACTGGAGGTTGGAAGACCAGTGATTATACCCAGCGCAGAAGGCCCCACCATTGCTGGGAAGATGTTTCCATCCGTAGTTGCGTTCACCAAAGATGATCAGCTCATAGTAGGCGAACCTGCGAAGAGACAGGCAGTCACGAATCCTGAGGGAACCATTTTCGAAATCAAAAGAAAGATGGGAACGGATTACAAAGTAAACATACACAATAAGGAGTATACTCCGCAACAGATCTCAGCCTTCATTCTCCAGAAAATAAAGACAGATGCAGAGACGTTCCTAGGCGAGAAGCTGAAGAAATGTGTAATCACGGTTCCCGCCCATTTCAACGATAATCAGAGACAGGCTACCAAAGACGCCGGTGAGATCGCAGGGTTCGATATTGCGCGAGTCATAAACGAACCAACAGCTGCTTCATTAGCCTATGGTCTTGACAAGACAGAGAAAGAGATGAAAATTATGGTCTTCAGTTTTGGAGGAGGAACCAACGATACAACCATAATGGACTTCGGCGGCGGGGTCTTCGAAGTGTTGGCTACTAGTGGCGACACAAAGATAGGAGGAACCGATTTAGACAATGTTGTGGTCCAGCATCTCATCAGAGAGTTTCAAAATCAGACGAACATCAACCTCAGTAGCGACAAAGTGGCCATGCGAAGACTCAAGGATGCAGCTGAAAAGGCGAAGATAGAGCTTTCGACATTGACTACTACGAATATTGATCTTCCTTTCATCGCCTCCGACGCAAGCACACCCAAACATTTGCGCAGCACCCTAAATAGAGCGAAGCTAGAGCAGCTGACGCGTCCAATTGTCCAAAGAATCAGGGACCCGATATTACGAACTCTCACAGATGCGAAGCTTGAGCCAAAAGATATTGACAAGATAGTTCTGATTGGCGGACAAACCAGAATGCCCCTAGTAAGGAAGTTCGTGGAGAATCTTATGGGTAAACCTGCTGAACGAGGAGTAGATCCAATGGAGTGTGTCGCTGTTGGGGCAGCCATCCAAGGAGGTGTGCTGGCTGGCGAGGTAAAGGATTTGCTTTTGCTAGATGTGACACCTCTTTCATTGGGCGTCGAAACCTTGGGTAGTATATTCACAAAAGTCATAGAGCGGAACACGACGATCCCGACGAAGAAGAGCCAAATCTTCTCAACTGCAGCTGACTTCCAGACAGTTGTAACAATCAATGTTCTGCAGGGAGAAAGATCCATGGCTGCAGACAATCTCTCTCTTGGCATGTTCAACCTTACTGGAATACCTCCAGCACCAAGAGGTGTACCCCAGATCGAGGTAACCTTCGACATCGACGCTGACGGCATACTAAACGTCTCAGCTAAGGACACAGCCACAGGAAAGGAGCAGAAGATTACGATCACAGCGTCAACGAAACTCTCGGAGAAGGAGAAAGAGAACATGATGAAAGAAGCTGAGAAATTCGCCGAACAGGATAAAATGAGGAAAGAAGAAGCTGAAGTCCACAACAACGCCGACTCTTTGATCTACACCGCTGAAAAGACAAAAACGGACTTGGCTGACAAGCTTGGGAAGGAGCAGGTGCAGAAAATAGACGAGGCGGTCGCCGAATTGAGAGAGAGCCTCAGTAGCAAGGATTTTGAGAATATTAGAGCCAAAAGTGAAGGACTGGCAAAGGTTCTTCAGGAGGTTGGAACGGTCATCTACCAGCAAACTGCAGCGAAGAAAGCTGAGCAAGGAGAAACAGAGCAGACCAAGAAGGCTGAAGAGAAGGTTGTTGACGCAGACTATGAAGAAGTGAAAGAAGAGGGAAAAGAGTAGATACGAATTCTTCTTTCGACCTAGGCTGATTACAGATGAGCAAAAAGCGGGACTACTACGAAGTCCTCAACGTGCCTAGAAACGCCACAAAAAAAGAGATGAGAAAGGCGTATCGCAAACTGGCATTGAAATATCATCCTGATCGGAATGAATCACCGGAAGCTGGGGAGAAGTTCAAGGAAATATCCGAGGCGTATGCCGTTCTTTCCGACAACGAGAAGCGCGCGCAATATGATCAATTTGGTCATGAAGGGATAAGCGGCAAGTACACATGGGATGACATATTCAGGGGCACTGACTTCGACAGAATCTTCAGGGATTTGGGCTTCGGCTTCGGTGGCGTCGACACGATCTTTGACATGTTTTTTAAACGAGGAACCCGTCAAAGGCGCCACCCCCAGAGGGGGACAGACCTACAATATGAGCTGGGGATTACTCTGGAAGAAGCCGCGTTCGGTCTAAGTAAAGAAGTAAAAGTACAAGGCTTTGATGTTTGCGACAACTGTCATGGTAGTGGAATAAAACCTGGAACAGACCAAAAGAATTGTGAGAGATGCAAAGGAACTGGTGAAGTACGACGCACAAGAAGCTTTGGCTACACCCGATTCACTGAAATCCAAACTTGTGACAAATGCCATGGAAAGGGCGTTTTCATTGAAAACCTATGCGACACTTGCAAGGGTACAGGAACCGTACAACGTCCACACAAGATAAAGCTGAAAATCCCTCCTGGCATAGACAGTGGACACAGCCTCAGGCTAAGTGGGAAAGGAAAGCCCAGCGTTCAAGGCGGTCCCAGCGGAGACCTATATGTTGTTGTTGACGTTAAACCTCACGAAATCTTCGAGAGAGATGGAAACAACATCCTCTGCGAGGCTTACGTAGGCTTTCCCCAAGCGACGCTGGGAACAAGAATTCATGTTCCAACCCTTGAGGGAAAGGCAAAGCTCAAGATACCTGCTGGAACCCAGAATGGAACTGTGTTTCGATTGAGAGGAAAAGGAGTGCCCCGCCTGCGAGGATGGGGGCGAGGGGATCAGTTTGTTAGAGTTAACATTCGAACACCCACAAAGATAACGCGACGCCAAAAGAAGCTTCTAGCTGAGCTGGCAGAGGAGATGGAGGACAAAGTCACATTTAAATGAGGTCTCCTTTAGGTGACATCACGCCAAAAACGACCCCCCCCAGACTTCAAGTCCAGCTTAGGTGCGCACGCGCAAAACCAAACATATAAACCAATGCCTTCAACAGTAACTTACCAAAAACTGGAACCATGAAGATGAAGTGCCAACATTGCAGCAAAGACGTCGTTCTACCATTCAAATGCCTCTGTTGCGACGGACACTTCTGCAGTGAACACCGACTACCAGAAAACCACGCATGTCCGGAATACTGGAAGGTAATAGTGCCACGTGAAGAGAACCCTCCATCATCAACAGAAATGCTAAAGAGTGAACCATATGAATATTCCATGACCCAAACCCGGCTTCAACCCACATCGAAGATTTTCTGGTTCAGCCCAAAAGAACTCAAACACCTTACTATCGGTTCGTTGCTGGTCATGGGAGTCGGTTTGTCCATGTTTTCGTCCATGTTTCCACTGACAGGCGGTAGCTCACTGGCTCTGATTAGTCTCGCATTAACTCTTACCCTATCCTTCACTTTCCATGAAGTCGCTCACAAACTGATGGCACAACGCTATGGACTGTGGGCTGAGTTTCGACTAACCATGTATGGCGCACTAGTAACTCTCATGTCAATGTTTCTTCCTTTGTTCAAGATAATCTCTCCAGGAGCAGTCATGATTGCTGGTTCAGCTACAAAGGCCATCGTTGGAAAGACTGCTCTTGCTGGTCCGTTAACAAATGTCGCCCTTTCAACTGCGTTTCTAGGAGTTGCTTTGGCTACATTGAACCCACCCTTTTATTTGGTATATGTGGTTGCGATTTTTGGCGGATGGATAAATGCCTTTATAGCAATCTTCAATCTGATCCCCTTCGGTATGATGGACGGATTGAAGATTTTTTCGTGGGATAAGGTAGTATGGTTGGGGGTATTTGCCACGTCTCTCATGCTAGGAATTTTCACCTATGTCTATATGCCTTAAGAAAAGAAATGCCAAAGTCAGGATTAGGGAAGTGCAAGTGATGGTGGATTTAACATTCATGCAGGAGACTGAGCACACGCATGCACTAGCCCAAGAACCCTCAATCTAGCATTCTTTAACCCAAATGACAACTACATTAATTCAATACTCACAAAAACTTCTTCAGGTACGCGAATCCTCATTATCCGACGCATGACACGCTCTTCAGCGTCAACATCGATGAGGCGTTTATGAATGCGCATTTCCCACCTGTCCCACGTGGCGGTTCCTTGTCCACATGGAGTCTTGCGAACAGGTACTCGAAGTCGTTTGGTGGGTAAGGGAAATGGACCAGTCATTTTGACACCTGTTTTTTCGGCGATGGCCTTTAGTTCTCCACATACTTCCTCGAGCTTTTTGTAGTCGGTGCTTGATAATCGGATACGTGCCTTTCTCGCCATCGCCCAGTCTCCTCCAAACGTTGTTTTTTCATGTTCTTCGGTTATGTTTAGGTAGTTCTACTAGGCAGTGGTGATAGATAAATACTTTATCGGTTGCTTAGTTCGAACGTAGCTTTTCAGTAATCTAAGCTAGATGCCGCCAAAATGATGGGTCAAATTGAAGTCGCTGCCTAGCATGCGAGTTCAATGAAGTCTTTCTCGACTAAGGGTCTTGGTCTGCCACGAATACTGCCTAATCCTAGCTGACTCGCCGTAACCACAAGCAGCACATCGCTTCTTCCTCACATGATATGCTCTTCGACCACACCGTCTACATTTGATGTGAAGAGTTTTATGGGCACGCTTTCCAAAAGATGAAGTGCCCTTGCTTGTCCCCAAGGTCTTCACCCAGGAGGTGGAGAAATTATAACGACGTTGTCTCCTCGAACAACAATCGAACCGAGTTTTCTCATATCTTTCTTGTCTGTAGTGTCTTCTGTCTCTTCAAGCACCAAATTGAGGTGCTGATCAAAACCCTTCAGCCTTCCTCGCAGCCTTTTTCCCCCTTTCAATCGGACAAGGACGACTTTTCCAAGGCTGTCCTCCAGGATTTTGGTTGTCATTTCGCTCATGAGCCGCAATCTCCTGCTACTCAGTTGAATGCTTATCTTTTATAGGTTCCGAACGTGAATGATTTAAATGTATCCCTATGAATTGTGATGGCTGTGTGCATTCTAACCTACCATTTGTTCTTCGCTAAAACATTAGTTGTAGACAGTAATCCAAGAATCCTCCAAGGAAGAGATTCGGCTTTTTGCTCTGGAAAGCTTTTCAAGCAATCAAGAATGATTATCCAGGGTGATATCTCGCCAAGATGGTTTTGATGGCGTCTAAAAGCTCTCAACGACACTTTCTCAAGGAAAAGGAGGCAAGACGAGTAATCCTTGAGTTTTCCAAGAGTTTGGATGTGGATGCTGAACGATTGTTTAGGTCTAGGCCGCAGGTTGAGCTAGTTGAGATGCAATCCACTGAAATATTCATTATTGATGGAAAGCCCGCGTTCGTAAGACTGAGTGGTAGACTCTTTCCTTCGTTGTTCCTTAGCGAAGTCTTTCATTTTCTTCCTAAGGTCATTGTGAATATGGGCGCTGTTCCATATGTCTGCAATGGAGCTGATGTGATGCGTCCTGGGGTTGTTCACATTGACGGGGATTTCGAAAAAAACGCGGTTCTTCTAATAGTAGATGAACGATTCTCGAAGTCTCTGGCGATAGGTGTTGCCCTTTTTGATTCTCAGGATATGAGAAAGCTTGCACACGGAAAAGCTGTAAAGAACTTCCATTATGTGGGTGGCAGGCTTTGGAATGTTTTGAAGAAGAAGTTTGACATCTTCTGACTGATTCTGGGTTCTACACAAATAGAAGCAGGCACGCATTCGCACAATGCAAAACAACGTAAGGTTAATAGGTCTGCTTTCTAACAAGCAAGCTAGTTCATCATAGTGAAGGATGCACGATGCCCAAGTTCAGACAGACGAGCGACATAGTCAAGCTGATGAGTAAGAAAGAGGATATTCGCGATATTGGGATTATAGCTCACATAGACCATGGCAAAACAACCATGACAGACTCGTTGTTGGCGGAAGCTGGGCTTTTGTCACCGAAGATAGCTGGAGAAGCCAGAGCTCTTGATTACCTTGAAGAGGAGCAGAAACGTGGTATCACTATCAAGACAGCGAACATTTCACTGCTGCACGAAATCGAGAACAAACCTTGTTTGGTTAATCTAATCGACACTCCTGGGCACGTTGACTTCACAGGCAAAGTTACACGGGCGCTAAGAGCTATCGACGGAGCTGTTGTGGTCGTGGACGCCGTTGAGGAAGTGATGGTTCAAACAGAAACCGTGACGAGACAAGCATTATCAGAACGGGTCAAACCAGTCTTGTTCATCAATAAGGTTGACCGTTTGATAAGAGAATTGAAGTTGAACTCAGATGAAGTTCAGAAGAAACTCGCCCGAATAATCCGCGATTTCAACAACTTAATCGACCTCTACGGAGAGGAAGAGTATAAGGGTAAATGGAGAGTGGATCCCGCCAAAGGAACGGTCGTCTTCGGTTCTGCACTTCACAAGTGGGGCTTCACCGTCGACATTGCCCAGAAGGTAGGAGTAAAGTTCAGCGACGTCGTGAAAGCTTATCACGAAGATCGTTGGAAAGCGCTTCCGGAAACGATTCCACTTCACAGTGCCATACTAGATATGGTTGTCAAAAACCTACCGAACCCTGTAGATGCCCAGAAGTACAGAGTTCCCAAAATCTGGAAAGGAGACCCAGATTCCGAAATAGGAAAGGCCATGCTTAGCTGCAACGACAAGGGTCCCACCATTATGTGCTTCACATCTGCACAAATGGATCCTCATGCGGGACTTGTTGCTACTGGTCGGGTGTTTTCGGGAAACGTTCACGAGGGCGATCAAATCTACTTGGTGGGAGCCAAGAAAGGCTATCGAGTCCAACAAGTCTCCATGTATATGGGTGCCTTCAGAGAAGTTGTTGATCGGATTGACGCTGGAAACATAGCAGCATTGCTTGGATTGGATCTCGCGAGGGCCGGTGAGAGCCTTATTGACATTGATCATAAAGACGCTATGGTTCCTTTTGAACGAATAAAATACGTTTCCGAGCCTGTAGTAACTATCGCAATAGAACCTAAACACCCCAAGGAATTGCCACGACTCGTAGATCTTATGCACCGACTGGCAATTGATGATCCAAACCTCGTAAGTACAATAAACAAGGAAACAGGCGAGTATCTGCTCAGTGGAATGGGTGAACTTCACTTGGAGATTGCCGTCAAGTTCCTTAAGCAGTATGGAGGAGGATTAGAAATCCTCACATCTCGTCCGATTGTTGTCTATCGAGAAAGCACTATTGGACAGGGTATATCTGCTATGGGAAAAAGCCCCAACAAACACAATAAATTCTGGATACAAGTGGAACCGCTCGATGCGAAAGTGATGGAATTAATTGAGAACGGAGAGATTGGAGAAGAGATGGGGCGGAAAAAAATCGGCACTGTGTTGAAGACGCAGACTGACTGGCCAACTGATGAAACAAAGAACGTTTGGACTCTTGAGGAACACAGGAACGTTCTGCTCGACCTAACAAAGGGGATACAGTTCCTTCGAGAAGCCAGAGAAATGATTAGTGCTGGATTCAGATGGGCTTGTCAGAATGGACCTCTATGCGAAGAACCAATTCGAGGCTTGAAAGTTAAGCTCATGGATGTCAAGTTGCATGAAGACCCAGTGCACCGTGGGCCAGCGCAGGTCATGCCAGCCACACGGAAAGCCCTCCTAGGCTCTTTTCTCACGGCAAGACCAGTTCTTCTGGAGCCGATTTACAAAATCGGGGTCTCCGTTTCCGCCCAGTGGGTTGGAGACGTCAGTAGTATGATTATTCGTAAACGTGGGAGGATTATTGCCTCTGAACAGAAAGGCCCCGTGACAATGATTAATGGGTACATCCCAGTTGCAGAAACTTTCGGGCTGTCTGCAGACATGAGATCAGCAACTTCAGGTCATGCGTTCTGGCAATGTACGTTTGATCATTGGGAGAAGGTGCCGGAGAATATTGCAGCAGAGGTCATACAAGACATACGGAAAAGAAGGGGCTTGCCACCAGAAATACCAAAGCCGAGTAAATTCATCGACGAAAAATAGTATATCCCACAATATCTTGCGTAGCAGATAATCGGAAAACCAGATTCAAGGGCGCTCCGTTGTTGGACATGTCTGTTTGATGGAATCTCTAGAGACCTGCACCGACAGTGGTTTTTCGTGGAATGCCAATCGGGTATATCCATCTAGTCTCCCGACCCAACGAACTCGAAGCCTCTTCCAAAACTTTCAAGATTTGTCTCTATCGTCTCCTTAGGAACTGTGTCAACGATTGCTTCCTTTGCTGCTTCTTCGCTAACTACACCAGTTATCTTGGTTAGTGCGCCTAACATAATTGTGTTCACATAGATTCTGGATTTCGACGCGGTCTCCGCGATTTCGGTCGCTGGAATACTGAAGACTTTGGCTTTAACTTTGGGTACATCTCTGACTTTGTTTTTGTCCACAAGCAGAATCCCGTTCTCTTTCAGGTCGTCTAGATGTTTGTTCAAGGCATCTTGGCTCATCGCAACCAAGATATCGCATTTTCTCACCTTCGGGAAGCCTATTTCTTTGTCTGAGATTATGACTTCGCTTCTTGCAGCACTTCCCCTTGCTTCAGCTCCATAGCTTTGAGTTTGGACCACGTACTTTTCATCATAAACCGCGGCTCTGCCTAGAATCTCTCCAACCAAAACAGCGCCCTGACCTCCCAGCCCGCTGACCCTCACGTCAACTCGCTTGGGTGTCATTGGCAGCCTCCTTTATGGTTTCATAAACAGTCTTGGTGAACGGTGGACGCTCCCTGCAAACGAAGTCTCCTATCACGATTTTTCCGACCAGATCCCCGTCAGTCATTTTCCTGGCTTTTTGAACTGGTACAGATTCTTCTTTGAACCATCGAAGCATCTCCTTGGGTGTCTTTAACCCAACTCTTCTCCCGAACGCTGTAGGACATTGACTGATTGCTTCAATGAAGGCGAAGCCTTTGGTAGTGAGGGCTCTTTTCATGGCGCCTCTCAGCTGATCAATGTGAAAGGTGGTCCAGCGTGCCGCGTAGCAGGCTCCAGCTGCAACTATGAGTTGGGTAGCATCGAATGGGCGCTCTAGATTCCCGTATGGAGTAGTGGTTGTTTTTGCCTTGAACGGGGTTGTAGGAGCCATCTGACCACCAGTCATTCCATAAATCATATTGTTTACCATAATGACTGTGATGTCAAGGTTTCTGCGTGTTGCGTGGATAAGGTGACTTAGGCCAATTCCTACGAGGTCTCCGTCTCCACCAAAAACCACAACATTCAGTGTTGGTCGAACAAGCTTCACTCCTGTTGCAGTCGGTATGCTTCTGCCGTGGGTTGTGTGGATGGAGTCTGCCTTGAAGTGTGGGGACGGAATCCAAGCTGCGCATCCGATTCCACTGCAGAACACAAACTTGCGGAGATCTTCATATCCCAATTCATGAACGGCTTTGAGGAAACAACTAATCACTGTCATGTTCCCACAGCCAGTGCAGAAGGGAAGACGCATGCTCCTCAGATATTCTCTAATGGAAAACTCAGTCAATATTGCTCACGCCTCTAATGATTTCCGCTAGTAGTTCTTCTGGCGTTATCATTTCTCCACCGCCAATCTTGTTCATGGGAAGAACAGGTGTGGCGCCATGTACTACTCTCTCTACTTCGTAGAAGATTTGTCGCAGATTCATTTCCGGCACAAGAATCATTTTCACGTTTTTGGCCGCAGTTTGAATGGCTTTTTCCGGGAAGGGCCACAAGGTTTTTAGTCGGATTGATCCTGCGTTTATGCCTTTCTTTTTCGCAAGTTCTATTGTTTCGTACACGGCGCGTGAGGTGCACCCATATGAGACGATGATGATTTCGCAGTTTTCAGTGTTGTAGTCTTCATGATTTGTGATTTGATTTGCGTTTTTGTTTATTTTGCTGGCTAATCCTTCAACGAGTTGCCGGTGCACAACTGAGTCTGCCGTGTAGCGGTGTCCATGTTTGTTGTGGGTTGAGCCTGTTACTGGTACGTTGAAGCCGTCTCCTACTGAGGGCATTGGCGGGGTTTTCCCTGTGTTGAAGAATGTCTTGTCTGTTTTTCTGGGTTTTTTCCTGTTGACTATTCTGATCTCGTGTGATGGTGGTATAATGATTCTTTCTCTCATGTGAGCTACAATTTCGTCTGCGAGGAATATGACTGGGGTTCGGTATGTCTCCGCCAGGTTGAATGCTCTGATGGTGAGACTGTACATTTCTTGTACCGAGTTGGGTGAAAGCACTATTGGTGTGTAGTCGCCGTGTGTGCCCCAACGTGACTGCATTACGTCTCCTTGTGCACATTTTGTTGCCTGTCCTGTGCTTGGGCCTGCTCTTTGGATGTCTGCGATTACGCATGGAGTTTCTGTCATGAATGCGTAACCTATGTTTTCTTGCATGAGACTAAATCCTGGTCCTGATGTAGCTGTCATGGCCTTTGCTCCTGCCCAGCTTGCGCCTATGACTGCACTTAAGGCGGCTAACTCGTCTTCCATTTGAATGGCTATTCCATGTGTTTGCGGTAGTCTGTTGGCCAAATGTTCTGCTATTTCAGTTGCTGGCGTGATTGGGTATCCTGCAAAGAATCTGCATCCAGCTGCTATGGCTGCTTCTGCACACGCTTGGTTTCCCTGCATGAAATATGTGCCCGGCGGAAACTGTTTGGTCACGTTGAGAACCACTTCTTATGGGGTGTTTGCATGTTCGGGTGCTTTGGTTTGAAGATTTGTTTGCATGCCCTCGGTGTGTTCACCAGGTTTCGGCTACGTGCACACAGTCTACTTGACTTCCTCTGTAAGATGGAGACAAACCTCGCAAGCCTCAATAGCGTGTAGTCCCTTCTTGGTGGTGCGCCATGTACCAGATTTCTCGGACAAGAACCCTCCTTTTTCCAAAGAGCTTAGATATTGTTCAAGCTGAGAGAAACTCAGACGGGCTTTGAACATTATATTTGTTTTCTTCTCACCATCTTTGGCAGTTTTCAAGATTTTTATGATAATATCGTGTCGCGCTCGTCTTCTGGGAGATCGTTTAGACATTCAACCATCCTCTGTGTACGACTATTACGACGCGCTTCCCTACTCAGTAAATAGTGCGAGGTTCATTTATAAACCCACAACTTCGAGCTCCTCTAGGCAACGTTCTGTCATCTCATTAATGTTCAACTCAGCTTCTGCCTTGAAAATCTCTTCCAGTTTCGCCTTTGTCGCAGGTTTGTGGGGGATAGCCTTGCATCCCAGTACGCTTCTGGCTGAAGTCTTGTATGTTCCTATCTTTCTTGCCATTCGTTCAGTTTCAGCCTTGTCAAAGCCTAACAGTGGCCTGTGCACTGGGAATCTCTTGGCTGCGTCGTCTAACACTCTTAGATTCTGTATCGTAAGACTAGTTTGCTCTCCAATTGTTTCTCCAGTCACGATTCCTTCAGCACGCTTCAACTCCGCTATCTGTTCAGCCACTCGATACTTCATACGCTTGCATAATAGACAAGTCAAGGGACTTGGACAATTCTTCACAATACTCTCTAGGACGTGACCATAATGAACACTATAGAACCAGCGTGGAAACCCAACTGCCCAATCGAGCAAGGCCTCAGCTGTTTTCAATGCGCTTTTCCCCGCAATCTCTTCGGAACAGGATCCACAGTCAAAATACAAGGGCACCAACGGGCATCCCCGCTTCATAACCAACCAGCCTGCAACAGCGGAATCAATATCCCCATTTAAAATGCAAATCACGCGGTCCTGAGTGCCAAGTGGCATGCCCCCCACACCTTTTACGGTCTCATTAAACACGAACGCTTCATTGTCCCTGACCTCGACGCCTAGAACAATGTCTGGATGCTTCAAATCAACTGTTAGATTTCTGTATTCCCCAAGTTCCTTCAAGACTCTTTGGCCAACTTGTCTGCAAACATCTCCACTACCATATGTGTGCTTGCCAACCCTCCTACACCTGACGGCAAAGCTATTTCCCTCGCCCAACAAGTCGCCAGCCAAAAGCACAGATTTGTCAACAATGTCTTCAAGCCTATTAGAGCAGACCTCTAAAGCGGGAGAAACAGAGCCAACCCCAAACACCCTACTTATGTGAGAACTTGCCTCTGCCACCTCTCTAGTTCTCAGAAACAGTCGACCATGTCTACGCATCACTTCACTATGCTCGACATTATGATGCTTCAGAACATGCTTCATATTTCTAACGAGGCAACGCACATAACGTCGCTTGGTCCAAGCCTTCTTAAGCCATAATTCACCACCGAATCTTACAATCACAGAGTCTAAAGTCGCAGGCTCAGACAAGGCTTCTCCCACTTGCAGTCACCAAACCGTCGTCACCTTGATTAAAAATCCTTACTGTTCTAAACGTTAGTGTTCTAAACGTTAGCATTAAATTCCTCTGTTACTAGAAAAATAATGGGGGTTGACGAACAGAGAAGCTCTGTTTTTTCTCTCCTTTCTCTCTCTTGTTGATGAAACCCCCACCCTCAGTCGCAATTCAGGAAAGGAATAAGGATGAGATTTTCGCTACACGCAAAGCTATGTAGTTGTTCGAACACCCATTAGGAAGGAGGACTGAATATGATTAGTCGAGTTTGGCATGGTTGGACTACGTCTGCGAAAGCTGACACTTACGAGGCACTCCTCAAGAGCGAAATCTTCAATGGTATACGGGACCGTCAGATCGCCGGTTATAGAGGGATTCATCTCTTTCGTAGGAATCTTGGTGATGAGGTAGAGTTCGTTACGGTCATGTGGTTCGACACAATAGATGCAGTTCGAGCGTTTGCAGGGGAAGACTATGAAGTGGCAGTTGTTCCGCCAAAGGCAAGAACACTGCTCTCACGATTTGACGCACGTTCGCAGCACTATGAAGTTAAGGCTGAAATGAAGACCTGACGAGATTTCAAGAAGTGGTAGCATGCATGCAACTTAAACAATGTTGTTTTTAGGTGTTTCAACAATAAAAAACACCTAATCAATCACCTAATCTCCCTCTTTCTACAAAATTGAGAAAAGACAACCAAAACGTTGTCGAAAATTCTGAAACACAGTGTTAAGTAGAACATTGTTTCTGAAATCTTAAATATTTTCCACTGCATAATTATACAAAAAGTAAGGGAGAGAATGAAAAAGCATGCATATTATCCCGCCTACAACCTCTCTTTTGCAGGCATATGCACACTAACCACTAAAACTAATGCACGCATAGCCTTTGATTCTGCAGACTGGAAGGAGGTGATATTGTGAGAGGAAAAAGCGCCTTATCGTTGCCTTTAATTCTGATTTTCCTTACCGTTATTATGACGGATATACAACCTGTGCAAGCACAAACCTACGAATATGAATTATATGTAGACGACTTCACAGCAGACTGGGTCGACTGGAGCCAAGTTGGAGACACACCATACTTAAATGCGACCAACGACGGCAATTACATTGAGGCATCTGAATACTGCCAACTTGCGGGGAGTTTTACATTTGAGGACATAAATCTGCCGCCTTGTGTGGTGATCACGAAAGTAGTGCTTGAGGGCTACACGAATGGACCATTTGATTTGACCAATGACTTCGACGTTTACACGACTCCCGACGGTGTCTGGCTAGGATCGTTGTATGCAACGGGAGTGCCAGCTTGGGTTACTCGAAGGTGGTACAGTTGGACAGTAGACGAAGTGTATCCAGCCGTTCTTACTGAGGCCGGACTAAACAGTCTGCAGGTTCTGGTGCACTTCTTCACCGTAGACAGGCTACCCCGACCGCCAGCTCAGATAGACTCCTTGAGGTTGAAAGTGTATACGGCGATCTCGGCAACAATTGACTTTACTCCAAACACGATAAACACCAATATTGGTTCGCAGTATCTGAAATGTAAGATCACGCTTTCATGTGGCTTCAATGCATCTGACATTAATCAATCTACGATTTTGCTGGACGACTTCATTGCGCCCATATGGTTCGGTACACCCGTAGGCAACACTCTAAAGGTCGAGTTTAACATGGCTGACGTGAAGCCCCATATTGCCAATGTTGCCAATGATATCCTGCAAGGAGCACCTGTACCTCCCGGAGGGGTTGGCGTTCCATTAACGGTCACATTCAATCTAACGGACGGAACGCCCTTCCAAGGCAGCGAAAACGTAACGTACATAGCCCCATAACCTACAAGTCACTGCAGTCTTTCCTTCCTTATTTGGGCGCTTAAACATCCCCTTTTTTTCCGTTTAATGCATGCAATGTCGTCGAAATGTGGCA
>CP070754.1:283543-326264 GCA_020348865.1 Candidatus Bathyarchaeota archaeon
AAGCTGAAAAAGAGAAGATATTCAACGAAGGCTACGGAAAAGACTCGGGCTACGGACTTTACCTAACAAGGAAAATATGTGAAGTGTACAGTTGGACTGTTCAAGAAACGGGCAAACACGGCAAAGGGGCCCGATTTACAGTAACCGTGCCCAAAATGAACAAGAGCGGAAGGACAAACTACCGACTTCATTAATCCAACGATCAGCACAAGAGTGCTCCAGAATCTGAGATCAAGCCTTCATTTCAGAAAATGTTAAGTCATGCAATGGCCTAAATTCTTACTCAGAACAATGCTGAAAATACTGCCGAAAACATCTCGAAAGCTCTTTCTAGGCGTTCAAATAATCATCTGCATACTTTTATCCATGCAAATCTTGTCTGCCAACCCCCAGCAACCTCAACCTTATTTGCTTTTAGAGATGATATATCCAAGCGAACTAGACGTGGGAATAGAAGGAAAACTGCAAGCGGTTCTACGCAATAATGGCAATGAGACCGCAATGAATATCACAGTGAGCTTTGATGCGCCACCTAATGTCTTTAACATAACATTGGGACCCGAAATTTTCCCGGAAGAGCTATCCCACTCTCATAATATGTCAGTCTTTTTCAAGATTACTGCTCTAGAAACTGGCACCTTCAACGTTGAACCAAACGTAACATACTTTGATCGCAAAGGACAACAATATGAAGTGTCTGGTGAACATTCATTCAACATCAAGGTGAACCCAGCACCAATTACACCCTCAGAATATTCCGGCATCATAATACTAATGATTATCTTCTGTGTCATCGGAGTAGCCTACGTTGCCATGAGAAAAAAGCTTGAGCATTACTTCAAATCGCGTTAGTATTCATCACAACAAAAGCATGCATCCCTCTTCGTGCACCCATGTTCGGGACAATTATTTTAAACAACAAATACAGAACTACTGCGCAGGTGACAAGAAATGTCTGATCGCGCTTTGTTCATAGTTTTGCTTATGATTGCAATCGCAGTTTCAAGTGTTATTTCGATCTCAGTTACTGCGTTATGGGGATATACACAAGGGGTGCAAGGACCACAGGGACCACAAGGAGAACAAGGATTACAGGGAGAGATGGGGGAACAAGGACCACAAGGAGAACAAGGACCACAGGGACCACAAGGAGAACAGGGGTCTTCTCATATTCCTCTTGAATCTAAAAGTTTGCAAGGTGTTCCATTAAATGCCACGCCTGGAACCATATGTTCCTCGATGGTTACTCTGGAAGGAAGTGGTAATTTGATGATCGTTTTTACTGGACAAATATCTGGGTACTCGTTTGGCGCACCATTCACTGCAGATTTTCATGTGTCCACATGGCTGAATAACACACAGCTTTATCCTCAATCAGTGAATCTCATTGAGATGTACGTAGATGGTCAAGGGTCATACAAGACTTCTGAGGCAACTTGCGTTTTCTACACGCCAAACCATATGTCAGCTGGAACCTATGCTCTTGAAACAACAGGCTATGTTTCGGAACAAGAAGCTGGTGCAACACTGAATTGCAGCTTGATGTATATGACGTTGCCATATGTGGCTGACTAGCAGCACCCAAGAAACGTGAACACAATCCAGACAATCAGGTGACCAAGACAAGCCCATTCCATACTGTTTTGCCCTTTGGAGGAATATCAAAAGGCAATCCCGCATTTTGTGCTGTCTTGAACACGTCGATTCCGACAGCTTCCATTGAAGGTCGAGCTTGGAAGGGATGTCTACAGGATTCTTGAGGCTTTCTCGCCACACATTCGGGGCAAAGCTTACATGACCCGGCTATGAAGCCTGTCGCAAAACGATATCCTAATGCAAATGCCTGAGCCTCCACTTTATGGACTGTGTGATGTAGCTTCAATTTAATTGGGTCAAACGTTTTCTTGTAGCTGTCTTTGAACCTCGTGTTTCTATACAACGCAGCAACGTCTTCAGCTTGCTGTATTTCTCGCATCATTTCAGCTGGTATCCGTTCTTCAATTTGGACGAGAATCGCCCAGTCATATCTGACAACCATCTCTCTGGATTCCTGAACACTCATCACGTTAGGTGGGCACATCAAATTCAAGCCATAGTCATCACAGACCGGAACAAGACATTTCAGTCGAACTCTTTCATCAACAACAACACCTCTAGCATCAAAGGACACCGCGTTTGTCACACCCAGTCCTTTCGCTAATTTGCACAAAGCTTTGAGGTCCGCTTCCACCTGTGACATAAAGCCTCACACGATAACTTCAGAGTCATCAAATAAAGGAGTTTCCGCATGTATAAGCACTATTCTGAAGCTTTCAGTTTCAGGATAAGGTCAGCAACCATTCTGCCCAGTTCCCGGCACCTTTTCACTTCTCGTTCCTTTGGCTCTCCAACTGCAGCAACGCCGTAGTGTGCGGAACTAGCTCGCCCTTGGATAATCATTCCGTGGACGAGCATAGCTTCCAGAATCGAGATTATTGTTGTCTCAGCGCCTGTGGCAACGCCACCAGAGCTTGTAAATGCTGCGCCCACCTTGCCCTCCAACTTTCCATGAATCGTGACTGACTCGTCAAACATGGCCTTGATCTTCGTTGACATCTGGCCATAGTATGTTGGCGAACCAACAATAATCCCATCAGCTCTCAGCAAATTCTCATTGGTCGTCTTGTCTGCTTCTTTCACCAAAACTTCAGCGTCTTTGGTCTCTCTTGCGCCGGCAGCTACAGTAAGAGCCATTTTCTTTGTATTTCCAGTCTTTGAATCGTAGATCACTAGAATTCGCATATACTTCACCATTTGGGAGTCTTAAGAGAGCCCTATCCAAGTAATAAGGCTAGCGAACCCAAACATCAAATCACGCAGTACGTGTACGTGTCAATGAGAAACCTTTCCAATTTCCCGTCGTGTTGTGGCTGAGCTGTTTCTCTCACTGTGCCCCGGATATCATGGCTTTTTCAATAGCAATTGATGGAGACACAACGCAGTATGGTCCCACGGATGCGCTTTGAAATTGTCGTGAATCAGCGCCTACAGTCACAATTCGTTTGAAGAAGTCAATCATGTTTATGCCCATGTTTGTTTGTCTGGTGGCGTACTTGGCTTCTCCATCTTCAATCTTGTACCCATCCGAGATGAGACCGGAGAATTCACCCGTTGAGTTGTTTGGTCTATCCCACGTAGCGCGCAGTAGTATCCCGTCTTTTACTTCCGAGACTAAATCCTCAACAGTTCCTTTTCCTGGTTTGATTGCTAGGTTTCTGACCCCTATCGTAGGAGTTCCTCTATAATTCATGAACATGCGACTGGGGAGCACTCTGAACGCGTTTCCTGTGCTTTCTCTTCCTTCCTTTCCAGCCGTGTAGCAATCGTATACATAGTTCTTGAGAACTCCTTTTTCCATTATTGTTGTTTTCTGAGATGGAGTTCCTTCTGCGTCAAACCTGAATGACCCGACACCATTAGGGTTCGTTCCATCATCTATGATTGTGAGTTTTCTGGACCCTATTTTCTTGCCGAGCTTTCCGCACAAGTAGGATCGCTTATATTGAATGTTCTCAGCACTGGCGCCATCCATTATGCTCCTCAGGAATATGTATGAAGCCGCTATGGAATCCACGACAACCGGTAGAGTCGCCGTCTTGATTTTCTTGCGGTGGAGCGATCTAGCTGCATATTCGCCTGCTGTTCTTCCTATCCTTGATGGGTCAATCTCCCGGAGCCACCTTGATGATTGAAATTCAAATCCAGACGACATTTCTCCACGTTCTTTTGCAATAGCTTCACCTTCTGCTTGGACTAACGTTGATTTGTCCTCGTATTCCACACCAAGTGAGTTAACAACAGCAATCTGTTGCCACCCACACCGGATGGCTGAGTTGACAGAGTATATTCGTTTGTCAATTCTCTGAGATTCTGCCAATTGAACTGCTACGTCAATGAAATCTGCAGGGTCAGCCTCAACTGCAGCTTTATCGTAGATCCCTTTGACCGTCGGCGTCTTCTGAGGTTTCGGAAGGGATTTGAACTCTGGATCGGTTGTTCCGGCCTTGGCTTCAGCAACAGCTGACGTAGCTGTTTTGATTACATCCTTAGTTTCCAAGGTTGTAGCGTAGGAGAAGCCTACTGAACCTCTGCAGACTGATTTCACGCTAACTCCTTCATCCGAAACTGTATACGCGTGTTTTGATGATCCTTTCTCAACCTCAACAACGACACAATATGTTCTTGTCAGAAACGCATCGGCTTGGTCTGAATTGGCCTCGATGGCTGCTTCAACAGCTTTTGATCCGATATTGATAAGGCTGTCTTCCATTTGTCACATGCCTCCGAAAACCATTTCCCTCACTCGAATATGGGGTCCTCCATCATCCACTCTGGCACCTTGCAGAGACTTGCCACACCGACCTGGATCCCCGACTAGGAAGTCTTTGCACAACACGTCAATATTCCCTAAAACCTCAAGTATCAAGCCAGAGATTGCCGCTTCTCGAAGTAATGATGTCAATTCTCCCTTCTCAATCAAGTATGCTTCTTCCGCCTTGAACATAAACTGCCCCTTCGCTGAATCAACGTATCCATATAGCGACCCTTTCACGTAGATGCCTTTCCGCGTATCTTCAATCATTTCTTCGAACGCCCAGTCACCTGGTTCGATGTATGTGTTGCTCATCCTTACGACTGGAAGATTCTGGTAGGTCTCAGCTCTCGCGCTTCCATTGGGTTCAGTATTCATTCTGCTTGAGGTTTCAAGACTGTGCATGAACTCTCCTAGAACACCCTTCTTGACCAAAACTTTCCGTCTCGCTAGGGTTCCTTCACTATCATAAGGGAAATACCCGTACGATCCTCTCAAGGTTGGATCATCCACAACCGTCACAGCTTCAGACCCAACACTTTCCCCAATCTTGCCTTCCAGGATTGACGCCCCAGCAAGGATTGTATCTGCTTCGCATGCATGTCCAAAAGCTTCGTGGATGAATACTCCAGTGAGTCTTTGATCAAGAACTGCGACAAACTTGCCTGCGGGGGCAGGTTTCGCCTTTAATAGTCGAACGGCCTTTTCGGCGGCTGTTTCACCCAGCTTTCTCGCCACTTCGGTCTCAACTAATTCATATCCGCCAGTTCCTGCTTCAACAGCGTATCCTTCCTGTCTTATGTCGCCCTCTTGGGCGTATGCCGATACAGTAGCCGCGACGTAGTTCACTTTCGTTTCAACGTATGTCCCATCAGAATTGCACACTACCAAAAGACCCGTTTCATCACTGTAACGCTCATTGGTGTTCACGATTTTTTGGCTACTCTCATTAGCCGACTTGTCCAATGCCAGTACATACCTAACCTTCTCATCTATGGGGGTTTCCGTTATCCTCTTTTTTGCTGGAATCTCAACAGAAGCGATGGTTGGCTTGGGCAGATTGAGTTTGAACTTAGTTTTCAGCTTTTTCGGAGTTGCCCTAGCCATCTTGACGGCTGTTTTGGTTGCCTTTTTCAATGACTCTTCGTCCAGGTTGTTCGTGCACGAGAAACCCCATGATCCATCGATGAATACTCTGATTCCTGCTCCCTTATTATGTGAGTTCATGAGTTGCTTTGTTTTCCCATCCACAACCCTTATCGTTGTTCCAGTTGTGTCCTGTACTCTCATATCGACAAATTCTACGCCGAAGCTCGTCCCATACTCGATGACGGATTCCAGCAAGTCTTTCATTATTGAACCCCAGCCATGTATGTTGCAAAACGCCTAAAAACGTTACTTTTCACAAAAATGAAATACGAGGGTACACAAATTCCGTATGACAGCAAGAGATTGTTGGTTGATTGCGTCAGGAGAAGTTGAGGTTATTCAGATGGTGAAGACTGCTCGTAGAGCGATTCCAATTTATCAGGTTGACGCTTTCACCGATGAAGCTTTCAAAGGTAACCCGGCCGCCGTCTGCATCTTGCAGAACAAGTTAAAAAGCGAACTCATGGCGAAAATCGCGTCAGAGATGAAGCTGTCTGAAACTGCTTTCACATATCCTCTTGGAAACAAATCTCTTCAAGAAACAAAGGCCTTCTCTCTCCGTTGGTTCACACCGAGAGTCGAGGTTTCTCTTTGTGGACACGCAACGCTAGCCACCGCAGCAGTTCTATTCCGTGAGATCAAGGTGAATGCCAACGAAATAGAGTTTAGAACAAAGAGTGGTAATCTAGCGGCAAAGGAAGATAGGCGGGGAATCCGCCTTGGTTTCCCTTCAGACAATCCAACAAGTGTCAAAACCCCGAGCCCACTCTTGAGGGCTGTCGGCGTCAAAAACTTCACCAATGTTCTGTACGGCAGAAACACGAAATCTCTACTGATTCACTTGTCTTCTGAAGAGGATGTTCACAATCTGAAACCAGACTATAGGCTGATGGAATCCACAACCGTCGAGAAGGAGATTGAAAGTGTAATTGTGACTGCGAAAGGTTCTCATCCTTATGACTTCATCTCACGTTTCTTTTCCCCATGGATAGGAATCAACGAAGACCCCGTCACAGGAGCAGCGCATACAGTACTAGCACCGTATTGGTCAAAACTCTTGAACAAGAACGAGATGAGAGCATATCAAGCCTCGACGAGAGGCGGAGAACTGACTGTAAGGTTGAAGCCAGACAACATAGTCGAATTGATTGGAAACGCGGTAGTTGTGCTCAAAGGCAGATTGATGATTTAATGCATCTGCGCTTGTCCGTGAACAATCATTTGCTCATGCTTCATTTGAACTCCAGTAGGCAAGCAGAAGCTGAGAACCCCCATCCATAACCAAGCATCAAGGCGATGTCGCCCTTGGAAAATCTGTTATCTGAAATTATCTTTTCAAGGATGAAGGGCAAACTTGCTCCAGACAGATTACCGCTTCGCATGAGAATATCATGTGATTCTTCTAGTCCTTCAGGTTGAACTCCGTAATGCTCAGCTATCAGGTTGAGTATCTTTCTGCTCCCAGTGTGTACAGCCCACTTCTTAACAGTCTTCAACAAGGTTTCAGCGTTCTTTCCCAGTAGTTTCTCTACGGCTTGAGTAATGTATTCAACTCCAAGTTCTGGGATTCCCTTATCCAAGTGTGAGTGAAAGCCAAACTTGAAAGGCTCGTTCAGAGTGGCGATTCTTGCGTAGCCAGCCAGGTAATCTTTCTCTCTCAAGTTTGTGACATTTGCAACTCTGTTGACGGATAATCCGTTTCCTTGCCTTGCTACGACGCAACTAGCCACTCCATCTCCGAAAAGGAAGAATTCCATTGTGGCAATCCACTTCCTCAGCTCCATCTGTTGCTTGCTCTTCTCCTTTATCATTCTGATCTGGCGGATTCCCATCACTTCTCCCAAACCCCACAACTGGTTATTAAGCCAATAGGAGTTCACGCCTGAAGTGCAAAGCAGAACGTTATCATCAGGATTCATGGCCAAATGGTCACCGGCAAGCTCAAGGGCTTTCGTGAATGATGCACAAGCCATTCCCTGAAGGTTCACGTGTTTGATGTATTGGTTGAACCCAAGCTTACGGATTAGAAGATGACTTAGACCGGGGCACACAAATGGACATGCATCGTACGTTGCAATGAAATAGCCTACATCCTTAGCGGATAGGTCAGCTTTTTCCAGAGTATCTTGACTTGCTTTCAGACAAAGGTTGACGAGTGGTTTCTCACTTATGAGCGTCTCATGCTTCCGGGTGGAAACAATAGGACTGATGAGACATCTTTCAGACACCCCCAGATTGAAGACGTTCTGCTTGACGCTGTCAGGAAGGTTGCACGGAAAAGCTTCCACCATTTCTTCGGTCGAATACCTGTTTGTGGGCACTGTTGTAGACAGCTGCAAAATCTGCATGTCATTATGAGTGTAAAAAAAGATTATAAAAGGATTCTTCAGCCTTATCAGAGCGTGCATTCATGTATTCAATCAAAGGCGAAGAAGAATGCTTATTGGAAAATTGCAGATGGCAATCAAAAGAAAGATAAAGTGAAATGACTCCAAACGTTGACGAACGAGGGAATGGTTAGTTGTGGCGTCGTAGAGTCAAGCCTCGCGCTGTAGCTGAAGATGACATTCAACTGGAATTGCAGGATAGAGGCTTGGCGAATCTTCTGCGTACGAACGTGGGAATCAGATTTACGTCTGAAGAGGTCAAGAAATATCGTGTGCACGGGACAAATGTTGATGGAATCTACGGTCATCCTTTCATGGTCATCTACTTCCTAGATGGACAACCTCACTTGGGAAACAAACAGTCGTGGAAAGATCAGCAAATTGACAAAGTTCTTCGCAAACGAGGGTTCACCGTGCTACGTTTCTCTTACATCGCACCAATGCGCAAAGGGAGAAAAGCTGAAATCATCACGGAAATCGTGAAAGCCCTAAACTGCAAAGAACAATAGCGCATTCGCGCACAAACCACGACAGCGGCTGAAGGTTCAGCACACGCAAACGGTCGCCTATCATGATGAACTCCTAACTCGCTTGCAAGCACGGGTTTTCTTGATGTTGAATTTGTAGGTTTTAGCATCAAAAACCAGCAAGCTAGCCAAAAAGCTTGGAAAAATGGTCAATTCTCTGGAAGACAAAAAAAACGCAGTGTTGAAATTCTTGATTTCAGAGCAGTTTTTCGTTGGTTGCTTCTATTATCCTTGAAAAGCCTGATTTGACCTTCTTTCCTGGCAAGAAAATGATTTCTCGAAAGAAAGTGCGTTAACGTCTGTAAACGCAAAGATTCCCATAAGCTTTTATACATTTAAAAGCTTGCACGGAACAAATGTCTAGAGAGACCTTATGACAAGACTGAAAGCAAAGCTTTGAAGGCGCGCACGGAGAATGTGACTATATGCTAGAGAAACTTGAGAAGTGCGTTGAATCTGGGGAGAAGATGGGGGCTAGATTTGTAGAAGCACGGTTTGACGATCTCATCTTGAGAACGCTGCAACGTGTCAATGACGTGTGGAAGGACATAGTTCTAAGATCTCGCATTGGAATTGGCGTTGTGTGCTATCATGGTGGAGCCTCTGGATATTCTTTCACACCCAGTGATGATGAGAGAGAACTTGAGAAGGCTGTCAACAGGGCGGTCAAAGTGGCTAAAGCCTCGGCTAAAGTGGCCTCTCTGAAACTGGATTTCGACAGAAGACCACCAGTGAAAAGCCAAGAATCTGACACATTTCCATTGAAAATCCATCCCCGTTCTGAGGATTTGAGTTACAAAACAGATTTGGTCAATCGGGCAATTGATACAGCTCGAGAGTTTGGCATTGGCATCAGTAATATTAGGGGAATGTACGGAGAACTTTATGGGCGCAAACTCTTCACAAACAGTGAAGGCTCAGTAATTGATTGGAACTTTGAGGTCATAGAGCTAGGGTGCCGTGTCACCTCTAAAACAGAGTCTGGAGATCTTGTGAATGCAACTGGAGAAGCAGGCGGAACAATGGGTCTAGAACTTTTCAAGACCAAAGGATCAACGCCAGAGGATATAGGAAAAGAGGCAGGCAGTTGCGCGAAAGAGCAGTTGAAAGCGAAAGCCTGCCCAGCCGGTAGATTTAGAACGCTTATAGAGAATGAATTGGCTGGAGTTCTAGCACACGAATCCTTTGGTCACCTCAGTGAAGGCGACTCTGTAGTCGTAGGCGAATCTCCTCTAGCTGGGAAAATCGGGACAAGACTTGGCACTGATCAAGCAACGATCGTCGATTATGGAACCCCAAATATTTCTGAATATGGGGGATTGTGGGTGCCTTATGATGATCAAGGTACACGGTCGAATGAAACCACAATTCTGGACAAAGGAATGCTCAAACATTACCTACACAACAGGGGAACTGCACACTACTTAAAACAGGAGCCTACAGGCAACTGCCGAGCGGTCAACTTCGGTTTTATTCCAATACCTAGAATGACCAACACTTACTTCGCTCCAGGAGAACTCACAAAGGAAGAGGCTCTCGAACTTCTGAATACTGGTGTCTACGCGATTCAAGCTTCAGGTGGTCAAGTGGGAGAAGATGGAAGCTTTCTATTCAAAGCGACACGAGGCTACTGGGTGCAAAATGGGCGAATCAAAGAGCCTATCCGCGAGGTGTCTCTATCTGGCAACATTCTCAATCTACTCTCAAGAGTTGAAGGCGCAACCAAAGATTTGCGCATATCCGCTGGATACTTCGGGGGTTGTGGAAAGAACGGGCAGTTCCTACTGCCATGTGGACTAGGTGGACCAGAACTGGTCATTGACGAAGTAGTATTTGGAGGTTCGGCCAGCGAGGAGTAAGGTGAAGCACAATGATGTATGAGAACCTAAAGGATGAGTTGCTATCTACGGTTGATTCAGGTCTGAAATATGCTAGAACGGTGGATAATGAAGCAGAATTCGAACTGTATCTTTTCTATCAAAACAGAGCTGTGGTCAACATCACACAAGGAGTTGTTGAAGCATCAGAGGGGATCGTTAAGGGCAATGCGGTTCGCGTTGCAAGTCAGAACTCAGTCAGTTTTGCGTCGTCAAGTGGGATTTCAATTGATCGGATAAGGAGAAGCGTTAGTGAAGCCATGGCCAGTTTGAGGTCTGTCTCCATCAAAGACGAACGGTTCAGTGGCTTTTGTACGCCAGAGAAACCAGGCAGAGAGGGTGCTTTCACAAGAGAAATCTTGGATTTGAG
Organism: Candidatus Bathyarchaeota archaeon; assembly: GCA_020348865.1. Taxonomy (GTDB): domain Archaea; phylum Thermoproteota; class Bathyarchaeia; order Bathyarchaeales; family Bathyarchaeaceae; genus SOJZ01. Next base: position 294,205 of record CP070754.1, read on the forward strand.
CAAAGAAGAACTTATTGACTACGCTGGATGTGTTGTGAAAGAAGGACAGGAATTTGATAGAAGAATAAAGACTGTAGGAAGTGAATGCTCTGCTGAATGGGGCGGATTTGCCGTGGGAAACACGCAAGGGCTTCAGCAATCATCCAGATCAGCCCTCAATAGCTGTGAGGTCTATTGTATTGCTGTCAACGGTGAGGAGCGTAGAGCAAGCTACGAATTTGACACCACACGCGAGCGTCTGATCAATACTGGAGGTTTGGGGAAGAAAGCTGCGCAAAGAGCCATCAGTCTGCTTGGGGCAAAAAAACTCAGCGCAACAACAGTTCTGCCCACAATCTGGGAGCCTAGGGCTGCAAGTGCTTATATTCTTTTTAGCCTTGGACAATCCGTGAGGGGCGAGCACGTCGTTGAAGGACGTTCGCCTATCGCAGACAAAGTTGGAGAAGAGATTGCAAGTCCAAAGTTGACGATTACCGACAATGGACAGAATCCCTCCGGCATAAATACTGAGGCCATCGACGCGGAAGGGCATCCTCAAAAGAAAACTACTATAATAGACAGAGGTGAGCTAAGCCAGTTCCTTTTCGACACCTATTATGCACGGATCCACAACAGTGAATCAACTGGCAATTGCTCGCGCCGCGCACGTGCTACCACTTCGTATGAAACCTCGCCTTTCATTCGCCCCAAAAACCTTGAAGTCAAACCTGGAAGCAAGAACTTGGATAGTCTGATTGCCACAACGGATGAACAGGCTATTTTGATAGCTGATGCTCCACTGGGACTTCGTCATAGCAACGTATCAACTGGAGAATTCTCGGCAGTTGCACAAAATGTCTTCCTAGTCGAAAACGGTGATAAGAAATGGCCACTGCAACCAGTATCGGTCTCCGGCAATTTTTACATTGGGTTCAAACAACTGCTCAATATCGGGGGCGACTTGACAAAGACCGTTTTTGCTGTTGAAACACCTACCCTAGTATTCGATGGCTTTTCAGTTGTTGGATGATCAGCTCCTGTCTGAAAGCTCTAGCATCACTCTCTGTGTCGAGCAACTGCGTAACCGGCTCGAATTCTGAATGAAAGATGCAGGCCAAATCAATCTTTTTCCATGAGTTGCTCATACTCATCTCTCAGGTGCTTTTCTTCTTCGCTCAACTTCTCATACTCTACTTCAGTGGGTTTCTGGTGCTCTTCCCTTGAAAGCTCCTCTCCTCGCTCCAAAATCCGCTTCTTCTCGAAGTAAGCTTTCACGACGAGTCTTGTCAATGCATAAATCGCTGCGATGCTCAAAATAGCATCACTCACGTCCATAACGTAGGTCAACGGATCAAGCGAGCCTGCCAAATAGCCCCCAGTAACAAAGTTCAAAGTGAGTGACAGTCCTCCGAAGGCCAAGAAATAGAGACCGAGAGCCGAGATGAAAATTCCAATCATCCGAGCCCACCCCTTAGCCTCAAAAAGGCCATAAGCAACCAATAGATTGAACAAGACGCCGCCGTATAAACCGAAAATTATGAAGAGAGTCATGACATATCCTCCCCACGGTGTATATCCAGGTTGGTCAGAACCTCCTTCCAACAACACCGACGACAAAGAGATAATCAACATGAACAAAAGTCAACATGAACAAAAGTGCGTGTGACCCATAGACGAGCACGAGCAACTTGACAAGTCTTGGTCTCATAACCAAGCTGCCCCACCACTCGTTCAGATTCATGGGAGAAGGAGCCTCATTTCTTCCACTACCAGATTAAGCGGACTTAAGATTTGGTAGCATGCATGCCTGAAATTTGTTGGCTTCTACATTTACACACATTGATAGAAATCCACAAAGCAGCAAATTCAACATCAAATTAATCCATGCACGCAGATAGCGCAGATATTTATGTGGATAGCGAGCAAACTGTAGTCAGGTTACGAAGGCGAACGAAAATGAATGCAAAATGTGTTTTGGTAGTGTCTACGGGTTTGATACTAGTTTCAATGATATTTCACTCTGCTGGAGCAGACGATATTTACATCGATGCTTTGGTTGACCCAATCAACATTATGGTGAGCTCCCCAAGGGAAGTGATAGTCGGCGAGAATTTCAACATAACAGTTGGGGTCCTTGCTTTGCAGAATTTAACTCTAAACGACCTTTGGGTGAAGGTTGAAGACAAGCATCATTCAACTGTTAGCGAAGATACCTTGTTTACAGATCGTGACGTGCAAGCTTCTCAGGCTCAAATAGAAGAGACGTTCTCAACGTCACTCACAATTAAGGGTGAATATTACTTTCTTGTCCACTTCACCTACACTGTTGAGTCAGAACAGCAGGCCACGAGCAAAATATTAGCAAAAATGGGGTTCGTACGGGACGTTTCCTATGACGATTTAGAAACTAACTACAACTTGTTAAGCTCCGAGTATTCCGCTCTTGATACACAATTTCTTAGCCTTCAGCAAGATTACGATTCAGTTTCAAATCAAATAACTTTCTTTCAATTATCATCTGTCCTATCAATGATAGCAGCAGTGGTATTGGCAGCAACAACCTTGACCTTCTGGTTGGCGAAGAGAAGAAAGAGTTGAGGAATTCACGCGAACACAGTGAGGATGAGTTGGTTCAGTGTTACCTATTTCGTGATCTTTCCAGGAGAATTAGTCATCTGAGCCAGCATAACCGCATCAAAAAATTCGAGATAAAGAAAAATGTCGCTTTTCAACCTGCTGAACAGTTTGATTCGAGACCTAATCTTGCTCAAATCTCTGTTAGTCATTCCGATTTTGCGGTTGTGAAACCCTTGAATGATCTTTCTTTCTCTATCCGTGAAAATGTAAGTTCTCATATCGATTCCGGTGACTCTACAATAGGGAAAAATATAAATGTTTTGCGCACTCGCACTCTTTAGCCAACCATTCTGAAAAAACCAACTCTTTCCAGCGTTGCGTAACAATCATCTATTTCTTCTTCGGGAAAATCTCCTTTCCAACGACTAAAACCCAAATCCAAGTAGTGTTCAAATCCCTCTTTCACAATTTCCTCTCGAGTCATAGTAGTGAAGTGTTTTTCCTCGATATCATATTCTGCGATTACTTCATCAGTTTCTTCCGGGGACAATCGTTGATACTTATTGTAATGAACGACTCCTTTTCTCACTCGTCCTCTTAGATATGGTAGCTCTCTAGTAGGATATCCCAAACATACTGATAGTAACGGGAAGCAAAATTTCTTGGGCAAGTTTAACGCGTTATATACTTTTTTCAGTTTCTCCCGATGTAGACTTGATGTAAGTAGAGAATCGATCCCGAGTGATTTTGCGGCAATTGTTGCTGTTTGTGCTGCCAAGATAGCATCTTCACTTCCCAACAAGAATCCTCGTATATCTCCCACAGTGATTTTATGGCCCAACCTCTCAGCACAATCTATCCATCGATTATAATCCACACAAAAAACAAGCGCTTTGTTTGCTCTGTAAAAATACTTCTCCAACAGTTCTCTGTCCTCTACAACTACTATTGAATAAACTTGTCTACCACCAGAATTCGCAGTTCGAAGGGAGGCTTCCAATATTCTCTCCAAATCTTCTTTGGAGATTCCCCTTTCAGAGAAATTCCTTATCGACCTCAAGCTTTGAATTGTTTTCAACGTTTCATTCATTCTCGTTTTCCCCTGAACATTTCAATAGTCCCTCATAAAATGGATCTATATAGAGCTACTGGAATCTCGTTGAGTACGCACATTCAACCTAAGTCCTTCTCCGATGCTCACGCATCAAAGCCCTGAAGTTGTGCGGAAGCCATTCAGTCCCGGATGTGAAAGCTATGTCAATTGTGAAGATAGTCGAGCTGATAGGCAGTTCACCAGATAGCTGGGAAGATGCTGCCAAAACCTGGTGAAGGCAGCAGCAAAAACAGTTGAGAACATCAAAGGAGTCCACGTGAAGCGATGCACTGCAAAAGTAGAAGACAACAAAACTATTGAATACCATGCCGATGTCAAAATCGCTTTAATTGTAGAAAGATGAAATGCGTGCGCATCAAAATTGGAGCAACGTCTTCAAAGCGCCGAAGGATATTGTCTCGGAAATCTCTTCCACGAACCTAATGTGCTCAGCGTTGTAAGATGCAAGGGAGCCCTTCAATATTATAGGTGTGAAGTCAAAGTCTTGCGCACCTCTGTACGTGGATAAGACACAGTTATCTGCGCGATACCCGGTCACAATAACGGTGTCAACGTCAAGCTTTCTCAATTTCTCTGCAAGCCCTGTTTTCGTGAAAGAGTTGCGATAAGTCTTCACGACGCGTATGTCTTGAGGTTTGAGCTTTACACTATCATGCACATCAAACCCTGGGTTTCCTGGTACAAGGTACTCAGCCTTGTGCTGTATGACGATTATGGGAAGTTTCTTTTTTCTGAAAAGATCTATCGCTGCATTTATGTATTCGATAGCTGATTTCAGAGAGTCCGAGCAAGCCTGACTGCGATTGAAGAACTCATTCTGCATATCTATTACAAGCAAGGCGGGTTTCATTTTCAATCATCCTCCTTCACTCATGATTAGGACTGGGTATCTTTGTGCCTGATACCATGTGCGCACAACCTTTTTAAATGCCTCCATATGCATGCATGTGTCATCCACAAAGTGGGGGTCAGAATATGGCTAGAAAAAGCAAGAAAGACAAAGCTGCAGGTCGTGAACAGCACAGACAGTCGCAAAAGGCCAAGAAGATGAAGAGGAAACAGAAAAGGAACGTTGCACTTCCCAAAAGGCACAAAGGGAAAAGATAGTATTCTTGCATGAATCAGTATTTCCTTTCTAAATCCTCCATCCTAAATCCTTTTTCTATCCTTAATACCAATTTAATTGGCATACTCCCTATTCTAGGCTTATGTGGCATTCTATCACCTCTGTTGTTCTTCAGCTAGAATTGTCCGAAAAAAAACAAAACCGTCTTAGCCGTTCTGCCTCTTCCAGAAAGCGCTAACTGCTTACCTTTGATGCAACAACCCTTCCTATTAACCCATGCAATTATGCATCCAGCGCGCGCCCGTTTTTTCCAGGTGATTCTAGTATACATTTGCCGAAATGTTTCCAGAGGGGTTGACATTAACCCTTGGACGTGAGAGTGTCTGATAATCACTCATCGTTTTTGTATTCCAATACTCAAGCTATTGCGCATGCCGATGAAGAAAATTAGCAACCAGCCTTTTTCGCTTAAGGTCTATTTGCAATGTTCTGTTGTTCATGCAACTTAGGCAGATATTAAGACCACACATAAGACCATCATGAAAAACAAACTTGCAGGGGTAAACAACCTTGACGACATCACCGCAACAGTCACAGAACAAAGAATTCACAATCCTGGTCTTTCTCAATTTAAACTGAGAATAACAGATTTTAAAAGGAAAGTTTCGTGCGCAGAATGGTTAGTGATTCGAACTATTTGAGAAGATGGATATGTTGTGCTCTCCGTAGCAAGCGCTCGCAGGGAAGATGTCAACACTTATGCGCGTAATAAATAAGTGCAAACCCTAACTTAGATAGTTCTTGACGGAGAGCATTCCATTTGATAGAAGTGGGAAACACGCCACTTTTGAAAGTAGATGAGATATTTGCTAAATTGGAATGCACGAATCCTTTGGGAAGCATCAAAGACCGAATGGTCAAATACATTATCGAACAGAGCGAGAGACTTGGACTTCTGAGACCTGGGATGACTATTGTGGAGGCATCCAGTGGAAACACTGGGATTGCCTTAAGCTATTTTGCGAGAGAAAAAGGCTACCCAGTTATCATTGTGATGCCAAAAAATATGACAAGTGAGAGGAAGAGAATCTTGAAGAAACTTGGCTCAGAACTAGTTCTCTGCTCTGAGGGAAACTTTTTAGAGGCTATAAGCATTCGAGATAAGCTAGCCAAAAACGAAGGATATTTCAGCTCCAATCAATTCTCCAATCCATTAAATGCAAAATGTCATTATGAAACAACTGCTCAGGAAATACTGGACCAGATTAGACCACACTCGGGCAACATAGCAGCATTCGTGAGTGGCGTTGGCACCGGAGGAACTTTAATTGGCTGTGGGAAGCGTCTCAAGGAAGCGTTTACGGATATGAAGATAGTAGCTGTGGAGCCTTCAGAATCACCGGTGATGAGCGGAGGAGAACCAGGATTACATGGAATCGCAGGCATTGGGGACGGCTTCATTCCAGACATAATCTCAAATGGGATGGATGGGTTTAATGAACTCATTGACGATGTTATGTGTGTCTCCACCATTGAGGCAAGAAGAGCTGCTAAATATCTTGCTGAGGAGAAAGCAATGTGCGTGGGTATGTCAGCAGGAGCTAACTTCCTTGCTGCTAAGAAAGCATCTAAGAAGTATGGGACTACGGTTACAATATTCCCTGATGGTTTTCTAAATTACAGATCTCAAGGTCTAACGAGGGTGGGAAGGGATCCATGCCCGAACCGGAAGAGATGTAATTGTGTGGTTAAGCAGATGTATCTTCATGAGAACCCTGGCTTCGACTGCGATTGTGGCTGGTTGCATTCACAATGAGTTAAGATACATGATTAGACAGGCTTATGGGTTTGGCTTTTCTCTTGAACTGTTCTTCGTAGATTCCTTCAACTCCTTGAATGGTGTCAGCTTCTTCTGCGCTTTTGTCATCTCGAATCTTGATTATTCTGGCAAATCGTAACGCCATTCCGCCTTTGTACTTAGAGCTCTTTTGAATCTCGTTGTATGCCACCTCAACCACGACACAAGGGTTAACTGTGACTTTTCCACGTTCTTCGTTGACTGCCAAAGCTTTAAGTCTCTCAGTCATTCGAATGATTTCTTTGTCAGTAAGTCCCTTGAACGTTTTGCCGACAATCACAAATTCTCCGCTTTCTGCATCTCGTGCAGCGAGGTAGTAGTCTGAGAGCCAGTTATGTCTTCTTCCATACCCGTATTCTGCTGCGACAATGACCAAGTCTAATGGTTCCAGCACTTCTTTGACTTTTAACCAGTGTTTTCCTCTTACTCCAGGCGTGTATGCACCATCCAACCTTTTGGCCATCAATCCTTCATGACCTTCTCCTATAGCTTCTTTCAGAAACTCCTCTGCCTCCAGACGTTTTTCGGTGATTAGCTGTTTTGTCAACGGTATGCCTCCGGCAATCTTCTCCAGCTTCTTTCTTCGCTTGACGTAAGGGTTGTCAGTCATGCTTTGATCGTTCAGGTAAATGAGGTCGAAGAGATATAGTTTCACTGGAATTCGCGCTACCATTTTTTTGACATGGCGAATTCTTCGGAATCTTCTCATTAGGTGTTGAAATGGGAGTGGACAGTCGTCTTCTCCCACCGCAATGACCTCACCTTCCAAAATGATTTTTCTGGCTTCTACTTCTTCCTGAACCTGCTGCTTGATTTCAGGCAAACTCTCTGTTACGTCTGTTAACCTTCGACTGTAGATCCTGACCTCGTCCCCGGACTTGTGAATCTGAATGCGAGCACCATCTAGTTTGTGTTCGAAAGCACTCTTTCCACTGTGCTCTTTGAGGGCTTCATTCACGTTTTGAGCTCTCTGGGCTAACATTAACTTGATTGGTCTGAAAATTCGGAAGTGAAGCTTTGAGACCCCACCTCTTCCGTTGACCTTAGCTATTGCAGCAACTTCTGCTACGTCGCCGACTAGCATGCCTGCCTTCCGCACAACTTCATGGGGGATATTGAAGGCTTTGGAGACACTGAGTTCCATCAAACCCTCATGGAAACCAGTTCTCATCTCGCTTATCATGATTTTCACCATGCATTTGACTTCTACAGGTGTGGCTCGCCCCAGCAATGCTTCAAGCAACCGTTCTTTCCGTTCTCTTGAACCGTAGCCTGTTGTTTCCGCAATGTCCTCGAAGGTTCGTCTCACCTCAAGAACTGTCAACGGGCTTTCGACTAACATTGTCTGTCTGCGGATCCTGCTTGCTTCGAAAACTAATTTTGTTGCCGCTCCTATGTCACCTGTTCTGCTGAAAGCGTCTGCTAAGTCTTTCCTGTTCGCGTTTGTTAACCGTTTGATTACGCTGCTAAGCGTTGCCCAACTTACTTCGAGTGTCCTATCTTCCCATTTTGGTAGCGCTCGACCGAGAATCATAGACGTTGCAGCTCCTACCTCGTCTGCAGTCAAACGCTTTAGGAAGGTTGCTACCGAGTTGGCCATCAGAGTGCGTTTGGACGAGGCTTCCAGCTTCTCACAGAGTTCAGCTAAAGCCTTGAAGTCCGTTCCCATGACTATTATTCACTCGCTTTGACTACGTAAAGGTTACCGGAAAACGCTGAAAAATCGTGTTGTGTTTCTCGGTAGTTTCAGAGGGCGAGTTTGTCCTTCGCTTCTTTTATCTTCTTCTTTAGCGCTTTCGCTTTTTTCTCGTTTTTCAATGCCTTGTAGCAGTCTAGAGCGTATTCCAGTGCGCTTACTCCAAAGCGGTCGTAACCTATTTCAAATGAGATGTCAGCTGCCTTGAGAAAACGTTCGACTGCTGCGTCGAAATCCTCTGTGACAAAGCTGCTCTCAGCTGCTTTGAACAGCGTGTAAGCGGCGTCAAAGTGATTACGAGCCTTTTCGTACAATTCGTAGGCTTCAAGGAATTTGCCTATGGCCTCTTTATGTTTCCCAGAGTCAGCTAAGGCGGTTCCTTCTCTATGGATCTTTATGGGATCTTTCTTTTCAACAGTTTCATTGTCACTGCTCATGCATTTTCGCCTCTACATCACGCTATCAGTTGTTGTGTTGCCGTTTTTAGATTTTTTGTCTCTGCAGGAACCATTCGGGAGCGCAGTTAGCTATGACCGTTGCAGAAACTTCCAGCGCGCATCTTGCACTCGCCCAAAGATGGATCAGCACCCAAAAACCTCAAATTTCTTCCTTAGTAAGATATGGTGGGTTGATTGACTGTTTGTATGTAAGCATAGGACGAGCAACCATCAATGACTTGGGAAGACTGTGCGAAATTGAAAGGGAGTGCTTCACCTTAGAGGCGTTCTCAAGACTACAAATAGCCCAACTTCTAGAGAACCCTCATGCAATAAGCTTAGTGGCGCGGGTGTCATCCGATATCGCAGGGTTCATCATTGGTTCAATTGAAAGAGTTGGCGAAGTAGTTTTTGGTCACATATACACACTTGACATTGCAGTCAAGTATCGAAGAAAAGGCATAGGAATGAAACTCCTGAATCGGCTTGAGCAGGAGTTTCTAGAAGAGAATGTTAGAGAATGCTACTTGGAAGCTCGCATGAACAATACGGCCGCGTTAGAACTCTATCACAAACATGGATATGCAAGGGTGAAGTTGTTGAGAAACTACTATTCTAAGGGGAGTCACGGAATTCTGTTGGTGAAGAGGCTACATTAGCGCAAGACAGCATTACTACGCGGGCTGGTTCCAGTATTTACGCTGTTCAGGCTGAGTGACGCTTTGACTATATGGTTCACAATGAATCGTTCATCAACAAGCTCACCATCGATGTTGTTCAGACCTCGGCAACATGGGATAGCTCTCACGACGATGTAGTTAGGTGCTGGTCTCTTGATTTCGAAAGGGTAAAGCCTGCACAAGATTGGTCTCGCGTCATAAATCGCACATTCATATGAGCGCTCTTTGAAGCTAGGCTTCAGAAAGATGCACGAACCATCTTTGCTATGCTTCAGGCATCCCTTGTAGGCTGCTAAATTGTCCCGTTTCGCTTTCTGTATCGGTTCAACAAAGCATCCTGCCGTGTGGCCGGCTTGTTCAATTCGTTCGATATCTCCCTTCGTAAGGTTTGGTCCACCCAATTTGCAGCAAAAAGTGGCGCATCGCCTGCATCTAAAACGAATCTTCTCTTGACTAATCGTTATGTTCACAATCTGCCCGGTCTCTGAATCTAGGATTACTTCGGCAATGTCCTTGTCCAACTTCAAGCATAAGCCTCAGAGGTGTATTTCCAGTAGTTGAACGTCCAAGTCATCTTTAAACCCAACTATACGAGTTCTAGCCTTATTGTTTCCTAATTTTTCCTTTACGTGCGATACGCCAAATTACCCATATGTAGTAACCCAAATAAGACAAGCAATTAGATTTGTTAGAGGAGTTGACTGCGCTGAACGCCCAAATCCTGCGTGAAATTGAATGTGAAATGGTAGAGTTGAAGGCAAGAGTTAGTGCTCTTGCCCCCGTCAGAAGAAGAATACATGATTTGGGAGCTCTTCACATAGGAACGTTTCGACAAACTGACGTCTACTTCAAGGTTCCAGAAGGAAGGTTGAAGCTTCGACAAGTAGAAGGCAAGAACACGGCTGAACTGATCTACTATGAAAGAAAAAACGTTGCAGACCCGAAAAGAAGCAATGTTTTCATTCTCGAAATCCAGAACCCGGCATCTTTAAACAACGTGCTTGAAAAGATTCTAGAAACCAGAGTGACTGTAGAAAAATCGAGGGAAATCTACCAATATCAAGGAACTCAGATACACGTGGACACTGTTAAAGGACTGGGAGTCTTTGTTGAGTTGGAAAGAACCACATCCTCGAAAACAAAAGCAATCGAAAAAGACCAACAGACTCTGGAAGAATTGAGGAAAAAACTTGGAATAGAACGAGAAGACTTTTGCAGACTGTCATACGGTGAGCTCATCAAAAAACCCAACATGGAGTAATCTGAACCTTGCTCTTATTATGCATTCTTTCACTTCAGCTCGGGCATAGAAACGGTTTCTTCTTCCCCGCTGACTTCCGTTAGCGACTGCTCTGCTTTCCGTGAAAAGAAGCTTATCATCTCAAGCATACTCTTCGCCAACGATAGAAGGTTGACTAGTATCAGGATCGTTAGAAAAGTTGTGAGATTAGCTTCGAGACCAACCACAGTCTCCTCAACAGGCAGATTCAAAGCTAGAAGACCGCCGTCAAAGGCAAAGATGAGGTATAACATTACGATTATGGCTTTTGCAATGCTGAACACATGCTTGAAAACCGTTCCAGATGAAAGCTGGATTGCTACAGCAAAGCAGATCATTATTCCCGCAAAAACGTAAACGAGATTCTCGTATCGGGAGAAGAATGATCCAAATTCAGGAGGGAGACTCTCAGTAGGAAGCATCGAAAACAGAAGTGTTGGCAACAGGTAGTAAAGAAAAAACGCGGTGATTCCCACTACGGCGGCTTTGAGAACTCTTGGCATAGCCTTCTCCAGAAAAGTTTTTTCGTCTTCTTTCTCAGTCACCATCATCACCCCACACTATCTCTCTTTCGAAGTCAAAGATTGAGCCTTCAAAAAAGAAGTGAATTCTACCTTCTTCCTCCAGCTCCAAAAGATCCAGAGATGGACTCACGGATAATTCTAATGGGCCTGCATAGCTTTCACCGGATTCTACATCCAAAGATGTCATTCCCGAGTCCACAAGGGTGTTTTCGTGATTGTAGATGTAGAAATGTATGTCGCCACTTACGTCGAAGTATGGTGACTCGTTCTTGAAGCTCAAAGGTATAATTATGCTAGGACCAGCGTGATTGAAGGAGACTTCTCCCGTGGAAAAGTTGCCAAGAGGTGCGCCCCATGGAAATGGCACATCGAATGACACCTCGAAAGGAAAGATGTGAGCAAATCTCAATCCTGCAAAGATTTCCACGCTGAAATTACCGCTGTTGAAGAGCAAATGAGTCAGGTTGCTGGATGAAAAATCGTCTAGGTTAATTGATATGTTGTGCGCTTTTGCAATGTGACTTCCGTGTGGAATTGATGGTACAAACGTTGTGGATGTTGATATCGATGTTCCGTTGTAGTCTGCGATGTGGGTTGTTATGTTCAAATCAGATATGTCATAGAACCCCGTGTTATTGAGACGAAAAGGAAGAGATAACGTTGTGGTTCCGTTTGACCAAGTGATTTCAGCCTCGCCAAAAGGTCCCTCACCTGTCATTAGATTCATCGCTAGAATCATGGCCGAATACAAACAGGTAATCATAAAAGCAGCTATTACAACCCAGGAAATTTTCGTAGCCCAGCCCAACGCTCTGATGGTCTGCCTCATCCCCGTTCCGCTCCTTTCTCCATGCTCGTTGGAATCCTGGGAGAAACCTGTTTTCTACTCGTGGGGCGCTTTTACTTCTTCTTAATTTCCTGTTCTCTGATTTGCGTTCGAAACTGTATTCCTCGCACTGTTAGTATTGAGCCGATCCATCCCATTATGCCGAGGTACATGATTCGAATGCATGTTTCAATTAAGGGAGCTAAGACTTCACCGAAAATCTCCTCAATGTCTCCTAGTGGCGGAAACTCGAGGACGCCTACGAGAAACTGGAAGGCATTGAAAAACGTAAACACCAATAGGCTCACGCCCAGAAACAAAATAAAATAGGCTAGGATTTCACTTTTCGTAATCATTCAACAGGACCTCATTTCACAACAGTTTGCACCAAACTTGTATAAAAATGAAATGGAAGAAAAACTATGAATCCAGCACTAGAAAGCTAAATGTCTACCTCTTGAAGTCCGGTGGTTCCATTCTCTTCTTCTGTTTCAAGGTTCGAATGAGGGTCGAGGCTTCTCGAGCAGTTTCTGCAGTGGCCACCTTTCTAGTTTTGCTTAGAATCAGTCGGGTTTCGCAGTAGGGACATCGCCTTGTCTTCTGATAGGTTTTGGCTAGCAGAAGTTGACCACATCTGAAGCATACAATCACCGCGTACATTCAACATATGCTCCTGGTGAGCCAAAAGCAGACCCCACAAAAAACCTTTCTGCAAGTCTTAAATTTGAGATGATAGCTATATGATTAGAAGTAATCATAAAATTGAGCTAGCTGTTGGAGGATTCCGACAAAATGGTGAAGACATCTATGACTGACCTCGTTATCAAGTATTATAGGCAAAAAGGATACCGAATAGAAAAAGATATTGTGTTGGAAGGTTTTTCCGGGCTTTCGCATAAGTTTGATATCGTTATTCGAAAAGGAAGAGAAAAGCATGCGATTCTAATTAAGGAGTGGAGCAGAACAGTCGGCGTCAACATGGTCATAAACTTGGACAAAGCTTCAGAAGATGTGGGTTTCTCTAATCCAATAATGGTCTCCGAAAAATTCAGCGGACACGCGAAGGCATACGCCAACCGTCGGGGATTAACGCTACTCACAAAGCGTGCAATAATGTGGAGGCTTGAGTAGATCTCACAAATTCCTGAAGAAATCGCGTAGTCGTCGTTCCTCGCTCAGTTTTCCCAACCAGTCTACTATGCCAGTTCTGCATTTCTTTTTCCCTTTGAGAACCATAATTGCCTCTTCCACAACTTCCTCGATTTCCCTGCCTGTGACGTCTACTTCGCACACTTTACATTGACCACAAGCGGACACAGCTTCCCATAGGCATATATCTAGTATTTCAGCAGCAAGGTTCTCTTGAAGTTTCTCTTCCTCAAAACCACGGTTTTCCATTTCCTTCTTCAGCTCATCAGGATCTCTTCTGAGGACCAAAACGAAGTTGACATTCTCTGCTGGTATAACGTCGACCGCATAGTGGCCGTCAATTACGGTGTCTCGACCGGAAGCATTTATGATCCCTTGCACGCGCTTCGCAACTTTGGCAGTGTCTGCAATCAACGTTCCTCTTGATGCATCTGCGCCGATGATTAGGTCTTCTCGTTTGGCGAGCTCGGTCAAATCGATGTGTGTTGCGTTCAGCTTGGAGGCTAACAAAGAAGATACAGTGGTTTTCCCTACTCCTGGGGTGCCGGTGACCAATATTATTCGCTTGATTTGCCTCACTTTCCTTCTGCTCGTCATCCCTTTGGGGGCGGCCCAACGCTTATGAAATGAGAACAGTTCTTGGTATTTCCGAAATTGCTGCAATAATGATTTGCAGAATGATTGCGTATACCCGCTAGGAATACACTTCCTTCTCTGTCACCTCGATTCCTCGCTTCCCCAATTCTTTCAAGAATGTGGAGAAGAACTCTTCGCTCCTACCTATTCTTTCAGGAGGAACAACCCCTTTTTCTCTTATGACTTTTCCAAGAACCAGCTGTGCAATAATTGACGCTGTGTAAGCAGTCGTTCTTGCCATTGCTGTTGTTCCTTTTCTCTCGTCATATCGGTCAAACAGATGATAAGTGTAGCTAACGTGCTTGCCTCCTTTGACCCCTGACGTTTCGACTTTCATTGCCACGATATCTCTTGCTCCAGGCGCAAAGAGTTTCTGTCCAAGGAGTCGCGCACTCAGCTCTCTCGGTGAAATACTCACCCCCTCAACATCAATAGGCTCTTCATCGAAAAAACCCAGAGTCTTCAACAGTTCTATTTTCTTTGCGTGTCCAGGATATCGGAGCGTTTTCTCCCACATACTCTCGACATCTTTCACAGTGTGTAGCAATGTCCCAAGCCCATCTGTGTAAAAGGCTTCAAGCCTCCCAACGCCTGGAAACTCGACTTCTTCTAGCCCGCTCAAAGCCTCAACATCAATCATTTCAGAACCTTCGATTATCCTCGCTTTCCTTGTGTACTCGTCAATAACACTCTGCACAGCAAATGTAATGATGTAGTCCAAAGGTGGAACAGGCGTCGCTGGCAGACCGCCAACCATTATGTGCACCTTCCTGGTTTCATCAAGCACTCCAGAGGCGTGCCCAACAAGAATGTTGCTAATGCCTGGTGCTAGGCCAGCACTTGGAATTATCGTCGCGTTTGCTCTTACAGCCTCGTCATTCAACACCAAAGGATTCTCTGCCATGAATGAAACATCCACCAAATCCTTTCCCGCGTCAACGCACGCTTTCACTGAGCGATAGCCAAGAGCCCCTGGCAAAAAACCTATCGCCAGATCAAAAGCTTCCAAAGTATGCACGAGTTTATTGTAGTTTGAGGCGTCCAATTGTATCCCTGCAACGTTGCTTGTGCCGATTGCATCTGCAACCTCCTTAGCTCTCGTCACGTTCTTGTCTGCTACAAAAACCTCAACTGAACTCATACTTTCGGCAAAATCTTGTGCAGCGACCGAACCTATGTTTCCACAACCTAAGACAAGCACTTTCATGGTGCAAGGTTGTGCATCAATATCAATAAAGCTTTCTGAATGCCTACTTGGACAAGCGTAACATACAGGAGGCGTCTGCGTGTGTATGTATATGTCTTCATTGGGAATATGCCTTCAATCGTAATTATTGCTATATTTTCGCGAGTTCACGAGTATCTTAGAAGGTGCCCGTATGACGAGTCTTAGAAAGAGACTTGATAATGTAATTGCAGAGTTGACGATAATAAAAGATGTACTCGACAGGTGTAACAAAAGTCCTCCTTGCTGCTTGATTCTACGAAAAGATGGTGAAATTGGCTGCAACATGGTAAAACCAATGAAGAAGAAACAATTCTATGAGAAATGTGAGGAGTGTAGGAGACAGATAAGAGAGATTCTCGATGAGATTCGTCTAGAGAACTAAATGACCGGAAAACTCTACAAGCACGTGGCATGCGCGCATTTAGCGCATTCTTTTGATGTCACTGTATGCTTCATGAAAACCCAGAAAAAAGGAGGGATGTTGGGCACTTGAAGTGCCTATTCCCAACTGACGTATTCTTTGATTGGGGTTGTAGGCACCGTGTACGCTTCAAGAACACCTGGAATTGGACGGATTTTCTTCCCTACGAAATCGTTGGCATAGTCTTGGTTTTCAGCCTCAAACCAGATTGCTATGTCCCAAGATCCGAAACAGTTCATGGTGTAGTATAGCTGGATTCCAGGGTAAGGTTGCTTTGGAAGGTTTCTCAGCGTCTGAATAAGATCTCTGGTTCTCGTTGCATCCGTTTTCAACAAAACGAAATACTTGTCCATACTCTTTCTTCCTTTTGCTGATGAAAACGGATTGGAGAATGAACGCTCTTATCTCTTATGAACGGTGAATAACTACTGCAAATTCATACGTACAGAAGATGATTTCTTGTGTGCATGAGTTACACAAGCTTGATTGCTTCAGGCAGGCAAAGCGAGTAGTCATACTTAGGGGTTCATCTTGCTTCATTGATCTTTCTTCTTGAAAAACAACCAATTCTTCTTCCCTTTGAACCTCACTAAGCAATAAACGCCTTTTAGTCTGCGCCCTCTTATTTCGAAAATCAGCTTGTTCTCTTTTTTGCTCTTCAGAAGATAGTCTCCTCTGTCCCAGATTTGCACGGTGCCAGCGCCATACTGCCCCTTCGGAATTTTTCCCTCAAAATCTGCGTAGTCAATAGGGTGATCTTCCACCTGCAATGCCAATCTTTTTACGCCGCTTTCCGTTGGGGGCGTTTTTGGAACGGCCCAACTCTTCAGGGCACCTTCCATTTCTAACCTCAAATCATAGTGTAGACGCGTAGCCTGATGTTTCTGAATCACGTAGATATTGCTGCGATCAGTGATTTTGCCGCCTTCAGGTTCGTCTGTCTCTTGGAAATCTCTTTTTCTCCGATACTCATCAAGCTTCATGTTCTCCCTCCAAAGTCGTTGTTAAGGGTTCTCACAATATGTCAGTGATTGAAGATTAAGAAGATATGCATGATCCGGTGTTGTACCCAGCAGTGCTTTGCCACTTCTTTTAGACTTCAGTGTCTCTGATTGAACCCATATAGTTTTGCGTACTTTTCGTTGAGGTAATCTAGATAGTGCTTGACGTTGATTTCTTCGCCTGTGATTTTTCTGAGGAGATCTAATGGAGAGTAGAGTTTCCCGTGTTGATGGACATTGTTGGCTAGCCACTGTTTGACTTTGTGGAAGCTACCTTTTTTGATTTGGCCTTTCCAGTCTGGTATGTCTTTCTCTAACGCGACAAGAATTTGTCCACTGTAGATGTTTCCCAACGCGTAGGTTGGAAAATAGCCAAAGTAGCCTTGTGCCCAATGTACATCCTGCATCACGCCTTCAGAGTCGTTCTCGATGTTTATGCCAAGGTAGTCCTCGTACTTCTGGTTCCAGATCTTGGGAAGGTCTGCTACTGCAATCTTTCCAGCAATCAATTCACGCTCAATCTCGAATCGGATTATTACGTGGAGACAGTACGTGACTTCGTCTGCTTCGACTCGAATCTTAGAAGGCTCAACTTGATTGATTGCCCGGACAAACGTGTCCAACTCCACATCAGAAAAGGTGTTGCCTGCGAGTTCCTTTAGCTTCGGGAGATAGTACACCCAGAATTCGAGAGATCGCCCTATCATATTCTCTACGAACCGTGATTGAGATTCATGGAATCCATATGAGCACCCTTCACCGATTGGCTGGTACATCCATTCCGAGTTTAGATTCTGATCATAAATGGCATGCCCTGCCTCATGTAGAATTGAAAACATAGATGAAGTGAAGTTATTTTCGTAGTAGTGCGTAGTGATTCTCACGTCATCATAATATCCCGACGTGAAGGGATGTTCAGTTTCATCGATTCTGCCTCCAGCTTCTTTGGAATCCACATCATACTTGATGAACTTGGCAAGCGAATTGGAAATCTCACGTTGAGCGTCTATGGGAACCTTACGTTTAAGGATGGATACGTCTGGTTGTTTAGGTGCGATCCTGCATTTCTCTACTATTGCAACAAGCCCTTTCTTCAATTCGTCGAAAATCTTTGCTATCTCATCTGCAGGCATCTTTGGCTCAAAAATATCAATGAGAGCATCGTAAGGTGTTGCAGTGCCCTTCGCGTTCATTAGGATTTCAGCGGCTCTTCGCCTCAGATTAACGAGTTTCTCAAGTTCTGGCTCAAACAGTGAAAAGTCCTTAGCAACCTTAGCTTTTTTCCAGGTATTATAAGCGATGACTCGCTGCTTCGCAGTTTCCACTACGAGTTCTTCGGGTAACTTGGTCATTTCATCATACTTCTTCCTCAGGAGAGACAGATTCTTCTTTTGAAGCTTGGTAAGGGCTTCATAACCCGGTTGCGCCTGAATCTCTTGGAGCAAGGCTCCAATTTCAGGGTCAATGCACATTCTATGCTCGAATTGCTTCAGTAGAGCCAGTTGCTCGCTTCGCAGAGTAATTCCTTTTGGAGGCATCTTTGTCTCCATATCCCAAAGCATGAGACTGCGGGCTGATTCAAGCACTATTATTCCTTTTGCTTTCTCCATTAGCTTGTCATAGTTGGAAACCACTGTTCTTGTTGTTCCATCCATCATGATCACAGCAGACTCACTAAGAACTGTCAACGATATATATGGCTTGTGCGCATCTTTCACAAAAGAAAGCGTTTGGTGCTCCGGCCGGGATTTGAACCCGGGTCGGCGGCTTTCTCCCATAATCAAACGTCGAGAGGCCGTCATACTTAACCGGACTATACTACCGGAGCACGATTCAAACTACTTTTTCATTTGCTATTCCGGTATATATAGCCACATCGTCTCCAGTCTCATTGCAGAGAATGTGTACCAACCCTGCTGCGCGTGCAAAGGGTTCACGGTCAAGAACGAGGTGTGGACCGTCCCTCAACACCGGTCATCCCCCTCCAGAAACTGAAGAGACTTATGTGTGTGCATTAGGTGTTTAAGGCGAACAATTGGAGACTTCTGCAAAGTGCCAGAAGAAAAACAGCTTGAGCACTCACAGAAGAATGATCATTAGAGGTTGCTTGACTCGCACATACACGTATGATCAAGGGAGCATATCAGTTTCTAGATTTCTGGTGTCAAGTGTTCTTGTTGACGCATAAAGGGAGTGTGAGTGGTCTAGTCTTCTTCTCCGTATCCTTCGCCGCCCGGTCCTCCGGGTGGACCTGCAGGCGCTTCAGGTTTTGTTGATGCAATCACGTCGTCTATCCTTAAGACCATCGATGCAACTCCAGTTGCTGATTTTACTGCTTGCTCTTTCACTCGTAGGGGTTCGATTACACCGCTTTTGTACATGTCCACGATTTCTCCTTTGAAAACGTTGACTCCCATCGAGTGTCCCTTTGGTTTCTGGTGGGCAGATCTTAATCCTACGAGTATGTCAATAGCTTCGAGACCAGCGTTTTCAGCTAATGTTTTGGGCACTATTTCGATGGCATCGGCAAACGCTTCTATGGCAAGTTGCTCTCTTCCACCAATCTTCGTAGCGTATGGGCGAATCACTTTTGCTATTTCAGATTCGATTGCTCCTCCGCCAGCAACAACTTTGTTGTCTTCAACCACGTCTGCAACCACGGAGAGAGCATCGTGCATGGCTCTTTCCGCCTCATCAACCATCCTTTCGAGACCAGCGCGGATCAAAATGGCGACAGACCGTGGATGCTTACATTTCTCAACGAAAATCATCTCATCGTCGCCAACTTTGCGCTCTTCTACTAATCCTGCCTTCCCAAGATCTTTAGGTTTCAAGTCATCTAGGTTCGTGATTACCTTTCCATCGGTGGCTCTGGCAAGTTTCTCCATATCAGATTGCTTGACTCTTCTAGCGGTCAAGATTCCGTTCTTCGCCAAAAAGTGTTGGGCTACATCATCTAGACCTTTCTGACAAAACAGTATTGTGGCGCCTGAAGCTTTGATCTTTTCAACCATCTCTTTAAGCATGCGAGTTTCCTTGTCTAGAAACGCTTTCATCTGAGCGGGGTCTTGTATCCGGATTTCAGCATTGATCTCAGTTTTCTCAACTTCAAGTGGGCAATCAAGCAAAGCGATCCTTGCGTTTTCAATTCTTTTGGGCATCCCTGGGTGTACAACCTCTTTGTCAATTATTATGCCCCTGACGAGTTGCGTGTCGAAGAGGCTCTTTCCCTCTTTCTTTATGATTTGAATGTGGTCAATGTCTGCTACTCTTTTATCGCCCCTCTGATCGGTAATATGTTTTACAGCGTCGACAGCAATTTCTGCGAAGTGGTCTCGTGCAACACCCACTGCCTTACTAGCCATAGCTGTTCTTGCCACTTTTCTCAAAACTTCACGGTCTTTGAGATCCGCGGTTGTGCCCACTTTGTTGAGTGTCTCGATTGCTTTCTGAGCAGCCTTCCTGAACCCACTTACAATGACTGTTGGATGGATGTTCTGGTTCAGCAGTTCTTCAGCTCTTCGTAGAAGTTCTCCAGCGAATATCACTGCAGTTGTGGTTCCGTCACCTACCTCATCATCTTGTGTCTTGGCAACTTCAACCAACATTTTTGCAGCTGGGTGCGCAACGTCGATTTCATCAAGGATGGCAGCTCCATCATTTGTTATAGTAATGTCGCCAAGACTGTCAATCAACATCTTGTCCATGCCACGAGGACCCAATGTTGACTTCAAAACCTCAGCAACAACTCTGGCGGCCATGAAATTGTTTCTTCTAGCTTCTCTACCACGTGAGCGGGAGGTTCCCTCTTTCAAGATTATGACGGGTTGCCCCGCTTGTGTAGTCAAATATGCCATGCAAACCCTCCATTAACAGATATTTAATCTAACTACACCAATTTTCTCTCAGATATAAACTTTGTTGACTGCCCTGTGGTTCGTGGCCTGACTCTCTGAAAGAAGAGAGAAGAAAAAGAAATGTTCTACTTGCTCATGATTTTCCTTGCGGCGATTTCTATGTCTTTTGCCTGTACCGTTTTTCTTTTCGCATGCTTCGCGTAGTCTCCGGCTTCTTCAGCGATTTTGATGCCTATATCCTCAAGCACCTTTGCTAGCTCCTTTGCCGCGGATTCACTTACTCTTTCTGCCCCTGCCTTTTTGCAGATTCTATGCATTGGAGCTACGGACAATTCAGAGCCTTTCATATAACCTACTCCGTGGCTTCTTTTTCTGTACGAGTCATTATTTAACCTTTTCGGAGAGTGTTAACGCCAACAAGTGTTTAATGTCAGAAACCAACCTCATTTTCGTCCACTTTGTTGCGCACGCGTGTTGGTTGTGCTTGGATGCATAAAGGGGCAATGAATAGACCTGTCTTCCAAATAATGTTAATGCAATTGAATCAGTTTTTGTGTTTATGGTTGAGACGCAAGTAATAAAAGGCACGGAAAGCGCTACAGAAATGGCAACATGAGCAGCATGGTCTGTAAACGGAGGCAAGTGAACACTTGGGCAAGGTGAGAACAGAAAAAGTGAAGAAGATAGCCAGAGAATTGGTAAGGCGGCATCCGAGCAAGTTCAACTCGGATTTCAAGAATAATCAACAACTAGTCAAGTCTCTAACAATAATCTCCTCTGCTAGGCTGAGGAATAGGATAGCTGGTTATATCACCAGATTATTGACCTCAGTAGAAGTTGATCAGACTTCTGAAATGGAAGAGACGGATTAATGGCTCTAGTTTATGGATTGCCTAGCGTTTCTGTTTTTGGGAGAGAGGAATCAGATATTGATGGCAGATGAATATAGGAAGGGGTGGGCTTTACGTTATCTGAGGGAAGCAAAAGCAGAGCTGATTGCAGCTCAAAAAATGCCGTACATGGCTCCAAGCTTGATTCTAGAAGCGGTGAGGAAGGCTCAGGTTGCAATATACTACAGTCTAGGCGACCCAGCGTTTGTTGAAGCAATTGTCCATCAGACCTTGGGCAGGAAAAAAGCTGTTGACGATCCTGTCTTGAGGTGTCTTGTTGAGATCGAACGGATGGTTCAACGAGTTGTGCGGTCTCCACATTCAGACCATGGGCAGGCAATTGAAGAGACGAATGGTCTCATCCGAATTGCATCAGATATCGTGGAGCTTCTGACAGGCGAGACGGCGTAGTTAGCGAATGCAAAGCTTCTATGGTCGTGAGCGCAGACCGGACAGGATATTTTCTCCTGCAGATGCGTACCGATATGATAGGGGAGGTTAGTGCAAGCTAACTTGAGCCGTATCAGTCTTGGTTTCGATGGGAAGATGCCTCTATATCTCAGCTGGAGTTGCAAGCAGCTTCTTAGCCATTACAGAAGCGGTTTCGCCATCAGCATAGTAGCCACGAATCGTTCGTTTGACATTGAAACCCATCTTTCTGTAAAGGCTTACACCCGCAGTGTTGCTCGCTCGAACCTCCAAAACGCACTCCTTTGCGTCATACTCAATCATGGCTTGCATTGCCTTCTTCATCAACGCAGACCCAACACCATGACGTCGATAACTGGATAGAACAGCGATGGAAATGACGTGCCCTTTCCTAGCAATCCCAAGCAAACCTCCGCCTGGAAAAGGCGTTTCGATTCGACACATTACATAACCTACCACTTCTCCATCTTCTTCTGCAACGACAAAAGTCTCCGGAAAACGCTCGTACAAGTCCATAAAAAAGAGTGACGAATAATTCTCTGGAAGGCACAACTTGTTTATGTGCATTACTTTCTCCAAGTCATCAGGCCTAAACAGCCTCAGAGCGAATATTGTCTGCATAATGAAACGCCCCAAGATCACTCTGTAGTTACTACGGGTAATGTGAGGTTGCCAAGTGGCATCGCCCAGACCTTAGCGTTCTTGCCGGCAATGTCAAAAGCATCACGCAACGCGTCGTTCACGACTCTGG
The DNA here is from genome assembly GCA_020348865.1 of Candidatus Bathyarchaeota archaeon. Taxonomy (GTDB): domain Archaea; phylum Thermoproteota; class Bathyarchaeia; order Bathyarchaeales; family Bathyarchaeaceae; genus SOJZ01. Next base: position 316,603 of record CP070754.1, read on the forward strand.
CAGTCTTCAACTTAAACACGTTTGCTGCATAGTACTCAGGCATAACTGATACAAAGATAATTTTGTGCCTTTGCAAGACCTTCAACAAGTAGTAGGCTTTGTGTCCACCCATGCGAAAACGCTTCTTTACCTCTTTCTCCATCTCCTTCAGGTTCTTGAACCGGGTCATCCAGTCACAGAAAACATCATGGCCATGCCCCTCTGGACACTCTGCCAACAAAACGATGACCCCACCTCTTTTCACAGCTTCGAGGGCATTATCGACCCCTTTGTAGGCTTGATATAGATTAATGTCGAGCGGATTCCCTCCAGGGCTGACAACAACGATGTCTGCGCTTCGTTTAATGGACACCTTGTACATCTCATCCACAAGTTTCACACCTTCATAGAAAGCTTGGTCCAGATCTCCTGCAAAAGCTTGAACCAGTTCCGATTTGCTGTTTGTGACGATGTTCAGGATGAAATCTACTTTGGCGAGTTTCGCCGCTTCAACCATGTCCTCATGAACAGGATTTCCTTCTAGCACTCCTGTTCTAGATTTAGGGTGAAGAAGCATCGCGTGATTGTGCTGGATGGTTTGTGCACTTGACACAGCGGGTAGAACGCTCTTTCTTCCACCGCCATATCCTGCATAATAGTGTAAGTCAACATCTCCTGTCAAAATCTTGACGTCTGCGTTGGCGAAAACTTTGTTTACAGAAACTTTTGTTCCAAAAGATGTTTTTCCCAAGTTTGCCTGGTCTTTGGCGTTGCAATCGTGGTTCAGAGTTTTCACTCTATTCAGGGTTTCTTCGCCCACCAGTTTTTTCATTTCATCTGGCTTGACGACACGGTGGGTTCCGCAACCAAAAATGACTGTGACGTCTTCATCTTTCACTCCAGCTCTGTTGAGTTCGTCTAGCAATGGGGGAACCATCAGATAGCTTGGAGTTGTCCGTGTTGCGTCGTCAACTACAATGGCAACCTTGTCACCTGACTTGGTGATTTCGCCTAATTGTTCAGCACCGATAGGTTCTCTTAGGGCTCTCACAATCTCAACTCGAGGATCTGCCACGCCACGTTTCTCTTTTGGCTCTATTGTTCCTAAGAAATTCCTTGTAGGTATTCTCGCACAAACCTCGGTTTTTCCGTAGGGAAGCCACACGTCGACCATAAGATCCCCCAATTGATTACAAACTTTTGTCAGCGACATTTACACATAGCGGATAACGCCACAAGTTCTTGAAACTAAGGCACGTGACTCCTGGATGAACGTGTGATGTAGCAGCTGTGCGGGCATGCAAGACAGGATTGACTTGATGCTTCATCCAACAAGATTCTTATTAAGAGAGCGAGAATATAGCTAGTTTCGAGAGGAAGAAAATGACGCAAACAGAGAAGGAAACTCTGAAGACTGAGCTTTGTCGAGTTCTGAACAAGATCGGCGCTTTGAAGTTTGGAGCGTTCAAGCTCACGAGCGGAAGAGTCAGCCCTTACTATGTTGACCTCAGGATTGTCCCAAGCTATCCGGACGAATTCCAGAGAATATGTGCTTTGTATGTCAATCTCATAGGAGAAGACCTCGAAACTGAAAACTTCGACAGAATCGCAGGAATCGCAACTGCAGGCATCCCCTTCTCATGCCTCATTGCTTATCTTCTTAGGAAACCGTTCCTCTACACAAGACCTCATGTTCGTCTGCATGGGCGAAAACGCCGAGTAGAAGGAATTCTGATGCCAGGTGATAAAGTGTTGCTGATAGACGACCTCATAACTACCGGGCAATCTATAAGGGAAGCTGTAGCAGCGATTAGAGCGGAAGGAGGACTGGTGACCGACGCTGCAGTCTTGATAGACCGCGAAGAAGGTGGGAAAGAAAAGCTGAAAAGTGACAATGTTAACGTGCATTGTCTTCTGAAAGCAAGTGAAGGTGCCCTTAGACTTTTCGAGATAGGCGTAATCACAGAAGATCAACTGAAGACAATCTTGAAGCAAGTGAGAAAGAAATAGCTAACTGTGACAAAACTCCGGCATGCATGCTCATTCGTAATATATCAGTTGAACGTACCCTCATACGTAGTACGCCTTCAGGGACCCCATATAGTCAAAAGAAAGACCGGTGTGCTGGATGTAACCCGTCTTTATCCCTAGTAATTCAGTTTGTTTTCTGTGTTTGTTGCTAGAAATGCTGGTGTCATCTTTGTTTCCCTATATATCTTAACTCTTGCGATATTATTAAACACTATTACTATGTTCACGATTTGTTTTTAGGGTTATGCGCGCGCAATTGATACATTCTACCATGACCCTTTTGTAACTCTATTCCCAGCAGGCTCCTAGTAGAAGAAAGTTACATAAGTTATAAATACGTTCAACATGAATATGCCTGCACAAGGTGAGAAAAGTGAGAAAGGCATTGTTTCCCATATTTCTTAGTGTTCTGCTTGTGTTGACGATGTTTTTTGTAGTGTCAAGTAACAGCGAGGTCGTGAGCTGGTGGCCTGCGGAAGGGAACGCGAATGATATCGTCGGTACAAATCATGGAACACTGGAGAATGGTGCGACCTTCGCCCCAGGTATAGTTGGGCTGGCGTTCAGCTTTGACGGTGTGGATGATTTTGTCAATCTTGGCAGACCTACTAACTTACAACTTCAAACTCTCAGTGTTTCTGCTTGGGTTAAGCCTACGAGTATGCCTAATGCTCCTCTTGGAATTTTGAGTTATGGTGTTCCAAGTTGGGCCATTGGTGTAGAGGGTTATTTTGATGGAGATGTTTATTTTGGAGCAGACGGCTTGGCTGGTGTTAGTACTGGTGCTTATAAACTACCATTAAATGTCTGGACCCATGTTGCTGCAACCAGTCAAGATAATGGAGGACTAAAGACAGTTAAGATATATATAAACGGCGAGGAAATGCCGCTTACACTTACAAATAATGATTATCCTTTGCCTTTGAATTTAGACTTCCAATTTGATGATCCTACAAAACAAAATTTAGGTCTGGGCGGGACTTGGCAGTGGTGGGTTTCTAGGTGGGGGAATTATTTCCCAGGTCTCATCGACGAAGTCAAAGTCTATAACCGCGCTCTTTCCAGCCAAGAAATCCAGGCCATTTACAATGAAGTTATGAAAGTGATGGCCTCGATTGATATAGATCCTAACACATTAAACTTGAAGAGCAACGGCGAGTGGATTACAGCCTACATAACGCTTCCTGAAGGTCATTCAGTAGAGGACATCGATGTCAACACTGTCCTGTTGAAACATCACGATTTTGAGCTGCCAGCTGACTGGAGTGTAGTAGAGGCTCCACCAGTTGTTTTGACGATAAAGTTTGACAGAGCCACGCTGAGAGACTACTTGGGCGAGGTAGACGTTGACGATGGAGAAAAGTTCTACGACATTACATTGACTGTTACAGGCAGCGTTGCTGGAACACCGTTTGAGGGCAGCGACACAATCACGGTGAAAAGGAAGTAGAAGAGCCAAAAGCTGGAAAACATCCAGTTTCCTCTTTGTTTTTTGCGATATGTCAAGTTTCTTAAGCTCGAACCTGTCAAGTCTCTAGGTGATTGGAAGAGCTTGAATATGAAGATAAGAATGATTGTCCTATCGATTCTTTTCTTTCTTCTAGCTTCAATGGTCTTTGACTTTGGTGTTTTCGCTACTGAGGAAAGAAAGGTTTTGAGTCGTAACTATGTAGGGCTTGGAGTGGAAGTTTATGCTCCCTTTCAATGAATGTTACTCTGGAGAGAGCATTATAGTCAAGGTTAGAATCGAGGCTTTAGAAAACGTCAAGAATGTTTCCGTAACATTGTTTCTTTGGGGTTCCAAGTCTGAAGGCTCCACTTCTTGGAGTACCTCTTTCGCAGTTCTCGATCTCACGGACTTTTCAAACGGAACAATCAGGCAAGAAGCATACAACATAACTGTACCTTCAGACATCGACCCAGGCTTGACATATGGAATGCTATTTCTTGATTGGAGTATCTATCAGACAGCTTCCTGGGAGAGTCAATGGGATAAGGCAAGCTTCAGAGCAACCTACGTAAGAAACAGGAGTCATGAAAACCTTCAAGAGTCATACATTCAGCTTGAAAACGAATTGCGCAACACTTGGATTATCGCACACATTTTCCTAGCAATCGCAATTGCATTAGCCATCTCAACAATATACATGTTGCGCGCACGAGCTTGAATTTGTTTGTTTACAACCTACACTACCGCATATAGTGCACGCGTGCGGAGTGAGAGGGCGAAAAGCTTTAGCTTGAGCATCGCAACGGAGCACTTTTAGTTTCCTTTTTTCGTGCTGTGGGCGTGTGACAGCTTTGCGTGTTCACGTCTAGGCTTACTTTGTCTGCTTTTTCATGCGTTATTTAGACTTGTTTTTTCTTCTCTGTTTGTTGCATGGCACATTAGTAGTTCGGACGCTTGGAATTTTCTACAAAGAAATTCGTTGTCCGCTGGAACACGACCTAGAGGAGATTGTTCGTCTTTTCAAGAGGACAGTTCTTAGAGGAGCGTTCTTTGAAGGAACGTCTTTTTTGTTTTTGCTTTTTGTATGGGCGACGCACTGTATCAATTCTCAGACAGCTGACTGAATGTCCTGGTTCGACTTCTATCAGTTGAGGTTCTTTGTGGCTGCAAATGGCCTTTGCATATCTACATCTCGGATGAAAGTTGCAGGCGGATACTGGGTGGAGTGGGTTTGCAGGTTCCCCTGGGATGCCCTCAATAAGACGCTGTATATTCAACCCAAAAACCGTCGAAATTGAGCCATGCATACAAGAGTTTTGGTGGTTAGTGCGCATATGCCTCCAAAAGAGAGGTTATAGGTGAGATAGTATGTATTCTGCTGATTCGATTAGGGCATCTGCTGCCTCAGATGTTATGTGTTTTCCTGATTGAGCTTGAACCTCATTGATGAAAGCATTCAGTATGTTCTTGGCTTGGTCTGTCTTGCCGTCTTCAAACATCTTCTGAGCTACATTCAATTTAGCGAGGAGGCTTGTGACTATGCCCTGATTGTCGACTTCACCTTCAGAGCCTAATTCCTCTATCTCTGTCTTCAGATCACCGATGGTAGTTGGAATTGAAGACCAAGGTTCCATGAGAGGATAGTTGTCTTGGTTGTAGTCGCTGATGACGTAAGGTTCATCTCCTATTCCATCACTGCCAGTAATGTTCTGACTTGGACCAAGATGCGAGTCAGTGCCATTGTAGTCACTCCAATAGTTACCTCCAGAAGGATAACCATCATCCCATGTGTTTGCTGAAGGCGAATATAGGTGAGGTTCGTCCCACGCATGGTCATGGGCCTGTTCTGTATTATTGATAAAGCTATTGTGGTAAATGCAGTTGTTAGAAGACTCCCAGAGATGCAATCCATAGTTGCTGTTTGCTATGCTGTTTCCGGTTATGTTGTTGCTTGGGCAATACCCGAGACTGAAGCCGTGCCCGTTACCTGTTACGCTGTTTCCATAAACTGTATTGTTGCTTGAGGACATGAGAAGGCTGATGCCATTCTCCAAGTTGTTTACCACATTGTTTCCACATATGCTGTTGTTGCTTGAGCTGTTGTAGATGTCTACGCCGTCCCCGTTGTATCCAATGCTGTTTTCAGTCATGTTGCTATTCGAAGAGTGGTCGAGGGTAATGCCATAACCGTTGTTGTTCATTATGTCGTTTCCATGAATATCGATGTTTGAGCACAGTCTAAGATCGATGCCGTGGAAGAAATGTTTGATTTCCAAGTTTTTGATTGTCACGTTGTTTCTTTCTAATAGTCTCACTCCCACTGAGGGCCAAAAATCAGACCCTTGTAGTGAATAGTCAGCCCCATCCAACGTCATATTGTCTCTTTCAACTGCAATTCCATCAGTATCACTGAATACATCATCGGCTAATGTGTAGAGATCTCCATCTCTGTGAATCGGTGCTGTTAAAGGGTCAATGCTTCCATCTGGTCTAATGTATATAGTTCCAATTGCCCTAACTGGCTGAATATTGAATGCCAATAATAGAGTGCCTACCAGAAGTAGGGATACCATTATTCCAGAAACTGTTTTCCTATTCATTTCTCGTCCTTCTTTGAAGCGTATGTTCAATTCAAGCACTTAAGACTTCAGAAACAAAATTCTATAATACATAGAACATACTCACACGTGCAACCCGCCTTCTGTTCCCCAAGACAACGACCCACTAAACACACACTTACCGTTCTCGCCAACGGATGCCTGCTTGAACTTGGAAGAAGATGTATGCGTGCACAAACGAACGTGAAAGAAAAAAAGGAGGCAAAGAGGTTTGTTTCTAAATGAGGTCTATGATTCTTTGAGCTTCTGCTATCAAGTGGTCTGCTTGTGTATCTGTCAGCTTCTTTCCGCGTTTGGCTTCGACTTGATTTATGAAATCCATCAGCTTGTGTATTGCGCCGTTCTCGTTTCCCATGTTCAAAAGGTCCAGAGCTGCATCTACTGTGGATGTTAGACTGTTCTCAGTTCCCTGGTTTAAATTCCAGCTTTCAATAGTCTCAGTCATTCTCAGCATGAGATCATCCGGTAGTAACGGATACTTACGTGCCTTGCCCCAGCCTTTGGAGAGAATTATCATATCTACGGCATTTATCCTGTCATCGCTGTCTAGATCTGCGTCCGGGTCGAATCCTGGTTGACCCTTGACTGTTCCGTAAGCTGCTTCAATTCGAAGCAAGTCAAGATCATCGACAAATCCATCGTAGTTCACATCTCCCTTCCAGTGAAACATTTGTGTCAGCAATGCGTCTTCCTCTTCTACGCTCATGAACCAGTGGGTTGTGATATCGAGATCTACGTTCTCTCTGTAGGCAGTCAATTCGACGTAGCCTCCCAGCGAGAACATAAGGTCCGTGATCATGTAGGGTCCTGTTCCAACTAGACAGGTTAGATACCCGTTCAACGGGTTAGTTGTCATTTCTGGGCGGAAATTCATGTCTGTGCCGTCGTATATGTGCGGGGGAATCAAAGGTGCCCACTTAGCTATATCATAGAACGTCCACAAGCTTGTGGTATTGTGATATACGCTGAAGCAGTAATCGCTGTGAACCTCAACGTCAAAGAGATTTTGCCACATTGTCCTCAGTCGAGCTAACTGCATGTCTTTCAACCATTCAAGACTGAACTCGCATGTGTACGCGTCGAAATGTACGCCGTCGTGGTAGTAAACGTCATCTCTAAGCCAGAACGTCGTGTTCATGCCCATCTCCGATCCACCATAATCCCAGTCTTCAATCCACCAGTCTGTGGCCAACCATGGAATATCTTCATGACTGTATGGATCCAGATTGATTAAGCCCTCGAATACTCGATCCAGTACTCTCCACTCGTCCGGTGTGCTTGCAAAGGCAGGATGGTAGTTGGACGGCTCTGACCCCACGATCATCCGAGCATCGGGCCCGCCGATGCCGCATGGGTTTGACTCGGTAACCACGCTTCGCCAGTGGAGGTCATAGAATGTCCAGTCGTTCCCTGAGCCGTAACCAGGGCAATTCACTATGCCCTGAAGTGTGTCTGTGTGTCCGGGCGCTCCAGCTACGGCAGAAGCTGCAAATAAGGGTCTTGTAAATGTTGGCAGTGATACACACAGTTCAGCAAGTAGTGCTGATGCGTCTATAGTAGCCTCTTTTATCTCATTTAAGTCTCCGCTGTGTTGTATTGTATCCAAGTAGCCGTCAAGTTCAGAGTTGTCTACTCCTGGAATGTTGCGTCCTCCCGGAGCGAAGTTGTTGCTTGAGTGGAAGAAGGAATATAGGTGGTTTGGGAACCTGCCTACCTCCCACTCCAGAGCGTACATGTCATATTGGTAGTGTTTAATCATGACATCCGTCAAGTGACCGTAGTCTACCCCCCTGTGCTCAATCGGCAGTCCGATGCTTCGCCAGTTGCGACAACACATATCGTCTCTACTCCAAGAAACCGGTGAGAACTCCTGGGTCACTCCTGCGAACGTAATGTGGTTCATCCATTCACCAGTGATTGGGTCAACCCAGTTGCCATCTGGGTCATAAGGCGAATACTTCACGACTGGCTCAGGCCCCTCTGGGTCAAAGGTGTATCCACCAGCCCTCAATATGCTGCAGGCGTCATGATACAAGTCAGCGCCATCCCATACTGTGGAAGCAAGTGGATCTCCCATTGCTAGAGGGTGCCCGTCGATACCTGGCGTGTACCAAGCTCTTTGAGCTTCAGGAATAAGGCTGTCTATAGCCGCTCCTGAGATACCACCGTAGACATAAGCCACGATCTCGTCCTTTGGAATACAGTGGGCAACGGCATGCCTGAAGTATGTGTCATTGAGTGGAACGTAATTCGTGTACTGGGCTCCCGAATAGCTAAAGTGATCACCTAAACCAGGAGGATCTTCGAAGCCTATGTCTTCGAAGGTGAACCATCTATGCTGTGAACAATCTGCAGACCCTTCAATGTAGTTGCCATCGTCAGCAGCATCCAAGAACGGAGATGTTCCAACCTCAGTCCACTGCTGGCGCTCCGCTGTGTAACCATCCACATACAAGTATTCAACCGTACCATTCGTGAATTCAACTTTCAATCGCATACAGTCGAGAACATTGCCGGGGCCTCCGTGTCCACTGGGATCCCAGAAATGGACCATGACTTCCAAATCGTTAATCCCAGTCGCAGTTAGCAGTGCTGGGTACAAGTCGGATGCTGTATCTGTGCCTACCCATCTTGGGGTCACCCACTCTGGTGTTCCTGAACCATACAATGATCCTAGCCAATTGAAGCCCGTTGCGTAAACGTCGTAATCAACATCCTCATCGTAAGGTCCATCAGTGTAACCTTCCAGTACTACTTCGTCGATTTCGACAGGGGGTTCTTCGGGTCCTGTCCGCCACGGGGAACCTCCACCACTGGGATTCTGTTGATCCCTTATGTTGAAGTCAATATGGTCATAGCGAAATGCCTCGGGGGTTGCAGTCACGGCGAAACCGTCATCCTGAAGATTCCTAAGGATAACCGGATCTTTGACGTCGAACCAGATGTCAGCCTCGCCAGCATACAATGCTGCTTTTTGTGCAGAAGTCGACTCTATGAAGCGGCCGTAGAGCGTATCCAAGCGTGGACCATAGGTCACAGGACTTGACAGGGACATGGGTACTAAAATGAACATCGATGCAATCAACGTCAGTAGGTAAAACGTAACCGCTGCTCTATTCTTCAATCCTAACATTTTCTTTTCTCCTTTCGAATTATAGAATAGGCATTCTAAGGAACATGTATTAATGTGTTATGAAATAAAATTCTATTGATTAAAAGAGAGTTGTTCTCATTAGAAATGTGTCAATTGATAAATCCTCCTATTCGGTCATCAAACGGTGGTGCAGATTGTACGCGTGGATTCAAGAAGATGTAGAAAATGTATGTATTAACAAGTCACACCACAGATGCTTCTAATGGAAAGCGTCAATGCGTAAACATACATGTCACCACAAACTCCCTGTTGTCTGCGTTATCTGAAACCCGCCTTCTGTTCGTGAAGACACTGACTTACAGGACAAATGCTTACCTATCCAATCCGACGGAGCACGTGCATGCACACGAAGTCAACATATGCATATGCACTCTAAGCATAATGCCGTTGTTTGCCCCAGTTTCTACATAGCTCTATGATGTCTCGAACG
>CP070754.1:326364-341439 GCA_020348865.1 Candidatus Bathyarchaeota archaeon
ACGGTGAACCGCTGTCTGATAAAGCGCTCCATACAATTACAGGGTACTATGATGGACTTGGATATCTGCTGTACAAAGGACTCATAGACATCGATACAATTGAGTACATTCTAAGCGGATCAAGTACGGGTGTATGGGAAAAGTTGAAGCCCATAATAGAAGGCATGAGAAAGCATTATAATCTACCGGAATTATCCAAGTGGTTTGAATACCTCTACAATGAACTGCAGAAAAGAGAACAAAGCCTATCGCCGACACAACAGTAAATCATTCATTGAATACACAAATACTTCAGAAACACGTAGAAGATACCACATTGTGGAGTAGTTTCTTCCACAAGTCATAAGAACTGACTAATCCAACTAAATCTTCTAGGAGATGGAGAAAGTTAACTTCAGTAAATGTGTAAGATGCATTGACTTCCCATGTTTAGATGTAAACAAGGATTGTCATCTTGTTCCAAGTATCGAGGTTGACCCTGCAAAAATCAAAGCACTCATGATTTCAGAAGCACCGCCTACAGAACCAAATGACTATTTCTACGCCAAAGGTGACCCTTTCTACATGCAGACAACCAGTCAAGCTTTCAAAGATGCAGGATTTGAAGTAACATCAATGGAAGATGTGCTTAATCTAGGAGTGTACATCACTACAGCTATCAAGTGTGGAAAGACAGCGTACTCCATATCCTCCAAGACTGTAGAGAATTGCTCAAGCCTTCTGGGAAGCGAAATGGATCTGCTACCTGGTATTGAAGCTATTCTGCTCATGGGAGACACCGCCATAAAATCAATGAATTACATAGCCAAGAGAAACACTGGAAAAAGAATAGTTCCAAGCGGCTCTACCTACAAAATCAGAAATAACGAATATTTCTACAATGAAGTGAGAGTTTTCCCCACATATTTACAGACAGGGAAGAGCTATCTGATTGAAAAAAGCAAAAGGAAGATGATAGCGGAAGATATCAATACTGCATTGAAATATCAGTAGCTTGATTCTCATCCATAGTTTCTTCCGTAAGCCATAAAACTGACTTGAAAGACGTAGTGAAAGGCGATACTTATGACAAAAATCGACTTCAAAAAGAAACTGAAACAGCTCTACAATCCTTCTGTGAAGAAAGTCGAGATAGTCGATGTTCCATTGATGAACTTCTTGATGATCGATGGATCCGGTGATCCAAATACAGCACAAGAATACAAGGACGCAGTTGAAACATTGTTCGCTGTATCTTATGCCCTTAAGTTTATGGTGAAGAAGGAGAAAGGAGTTGATTATGGCGTACTGCCTCTTGAAGGCTTGTGGTGGACTGATGACATGAATCAATTCAGCATGGAAAACAAAGACGTATGGAAATGTACATCGATGATTATGCAACCAGAATATGTGACGGAAACTCTTGTTCATGAAGCATCTGAACGAGTTGAGAAGAAGAATAAACCACGTGTCCTCCCGAAAGTCAGGTTTGAAAGCTTTCGAGAAGGCTTGTCAGCACAGACCATGCATATTGGTCCATATTCTGCTGAAGGTCCGACCATTAAGAGTCTTCACAACTTCATAAAGGAAAATGGTTACGAATTGAGGGAAAAACATCACGAAATATACATCAGTGACCCTCGGAGATCAGCACCAGAACGACTGAAAACTGTCATAAGACAACCAACAAAATGAGTTTGCCTCGACCTGACACACTTGAAGTTTTTTCTCAAGTCTCTAGTGCAAATCGAAACACGTATTAATGATGTCTTTCAGCATCCACATCAATGCTCTGACGCTTGAGTGATGAATATCGGATATGATATCGACGCACGTTCATGCATCAAAACCATAAAGTTAATTATGGACCAAATATGAATCATTGAAAGGGTCGTTCAAATGAAGAAGACAACAATGGGAGTTCTTCTGGAACTGCTGAAAGATTCCAGCAAGAGCGATAGAAAATTAGCAAAGATTCTTGGAGTTTCACAGCCAACCGTAAGCAGAACAAGAAGCAGGCTTGCAAAGGAAGGAGTGATAAAAGAGTTCACTGTAATACCTGACCTGTCAAAAATGGGATTTGAAATCTTAGCAGTCAACTGTTTCAGAACACGAATAAACAAAAGAGTAACGGAGAAGGCAAAGGAAAGAACAAAGGCAAGTCCGAACATCATATTCGCCTCAAGATGTCAAGGAGGAGGAAAGACTGGAATAGTTATGTCCTTGCACAAAAACTACACAGACTATTCCAAATTCATCTCAAAATTACTCGCAGAAGGCGGAGAAGACATAGAAGAAAACGAAACATACCTCATCAGCCTCAAAGACTACATAACCAAACCCTTCTCCCTAAAACACATAGCAGAACTATACGAAAAACAATAGACCAACCACAGCCAGTCGACACAACACGGCACATTTCAAGTCATATTGGAACTTCAGGCAGACTTATCCCCTAACCACAGTCTTTCAATCCTACTTGGCTTGGTTTTGCGTCCAAACATTAACCTAGTTAAGAATGGCGCGATTGTGATTGTTACTATAGACAGAACAACAAGCCCTGCTACCAGACCGTCACCGAAAATTCCGTAATCCGCAGCTATGCTTGCAGTCGCCAAAGTCGTTGACATTTGAGGAATAGTCATAACGCCCATTCCAAAGCTAACCCTCGACGGAAACTTGGCCAGTCGAGCGCCTAGAAAACCACTGGCAATTTTGCTTGCTACAAGAGATACAATTATCAAACCGGCTAAAGCGGCGTCTTGGGGCACGAAGAGTGTCTCTACGTTTGTAGTCATCCCCAGATTGAGCAGGAAGATGGGGATTAGGAAACCATAACTCAAAGCGAAAATCTTCTCTCTGAGTTTTCTTCGTTTTCCTAGCATGTCGGAGAGGATTAATCCGGCTAAGAACCCTCCCACCATTGCATGGACACCTATTCTCTCAGCCATAAGCGCCACCAGCGATAGCGTAATGAAGACCGACCTGAGCTGCCCTGCGAAAGCATCCTTCTTTGCTCCCCACTGAAGAAGAAATTGCTGGAGCTTTGGGATTAGGTAGAAAACAACGAGTAGGAAGATGAAGATGGCAACTGGGAAAAGTGGCAAAGGTATTGGGGAGACAGGCATTATTGCATGAAGGAAAACTGCAAGAAGGACCAGGCTCAACACATCTTCAATAAACATAGCAGATACTATTGTTGATTTGATTTCCGACTGAACCTTAAGCTCCTTAAGCGTTACGATGATTACCCCAATGGATGATGAACTGTAGCAAGTTCCCAAAATTAACGATGCAAACACATCTAACCCCAGCAGAATCCCAACGAAAAATCCTGTGGCAAAAGGTATGAAAAAGTTCAACGCAGCAAAATACGTCACATCCTTCCCCGCTTTCTTCAGAACTGATAGCTTAGTGTCCAACCCAGCAGTGAACATGAGAAAAACAAGCCCCAATGCCGCAAAGAAATCTGTGATCTCTCCCGGATAGACAACCCCAAAGCCGTAAGGTCCTACGAAGATGCCCGCAAGTATGACCGAATTGACCCAAGGTATCTGAATCCTTCTAAGCACAACAGGAAAAAAGAACGATGCAGCAATCCAGATTAAGAACAGAAGGAAGTACTCCATGGTTTGTCAGTTTCCCGAGCTCATGCCAATTTGCGTTGACCGAGTGTTTTGCCCCGTGGCTCACTGATGTAGATTCTTGCAGTCAATTATAAGGGTTAATTGAAAAGGAGGGCGAGGCTGAATATACACTCTTGCCAGAGAAAGTGAGTTTTGAGGAAATTCGCAAAGTCCACAGTCTCAATTTCTGATTTCAGAGTTCACAGGCTTTTGAGAATTCAACGCTTGCAGTTTGCATGCATACGGTGTTCCTACGCTGTGTTCTCATTCTTTTTTTCTATCCATAGAAAGGAGGATTTTTCCACATTTTGGGCATTTGACAGGACAATCATAGAGTGGGCCTTTGTACTCGTATCCACATTGACATTTAGCATGAGCCTCTTCCGGCATTCCTTTAACACCTTCATCTTCTGTTATTGTACGTGAACTGTCAATCCGGCATAGAATAGAAACGCCATATAAAATACGCAGCAAGAAGAACAATAGCAATTATAACTGGTGCAAATCGAACGTTTTTGCTTGGTTTTGCTCTTCGCTTCAATAGCAAAACCGCTATCACAGCTAGCAAAGGCAAAGCTAACGCTATTACTAGCCACAGATCACTGCCCAAATCCATTGTAACATCCCTTCCAACCTTGTGGGTATGCGTCAATGTAAATCAGTGGGAGAAATCACAGTAGTATCAGGCTTTTTCCATCTTTGCTTATTCGCCATTTGCGAGGAAGATAACTCTTCCTATGCCACTCTTCCAAAGCCTTCAGCTTTTTCATAGGAACACCGGAAATCTGAACCCCGCTCTTCCCTTTCGAAACAAGCTTCAACACAACAGGACTATGCTCATCTTTTTCCGCCATCACAAAACACCGCATATTCTCTATGCAACCCACTTATTTTAGCGTTAGTGCGTGGGTTTCTCTGCAATTTGCCCAGCTGGAGCTAAGAAGTAATGGATAATCTTATATTCATCATCATAACAAATGATGGTCTAACATGGAGGAAAAATTATGGCAAAATGTCCTAAATGTGGAGGAAACGTAGCTTCTCCCAGAAAACAATGGAAGATGGCTGGTAGACCAGATAGAAATGGCAAGAGAACAGAGCTTACGATAGGCCTCTTCGACCACTGCGGAAAAAGCTTCAGAGCAGTCTTGGCAAAACGAAAAATCTAAAGCTGAACCAATATCCCACGCTATCCTACAGCAAGAACAGAAAAGAGAGTGGTTAGGCTACCACTCCAAGATTAATCAACCCATCAATGTTCAACTAGCGGACATGCTGACTAAGTCCGTGCAAATCCTTTGATTCAGCCAAGGCTTCAAAGGCACAAAGTCAACTTCCTCAAAGAAATGTGCTGGGCAAACAAACTGTGAAATGTTCCTTTGTAATCGCAGCTTCAGAATGCGTGTTCCGCAGGTTACACTGTACAGTATACAAGTTAGTCTAGGCTGAATTGATGTCATCGAAGCATGCTCGCGTTGCTGCGACGGAGTTCCGGAATCACTTCTAATGCTATTTGTTCATATGCACGCGAACTGATTGATGGAGCAGTATCTGGGTGAAAGAACATGAACTCAGTGATGCCTACTTCCAAGTAGCGTTCAACGACTTCTTTAAAGGCCTCTTCTGAGTCAAAGACTGTTTCGGCTTCCAAGCCAAAAACTAGTAGGGAACGTCGAAGGGTTTTGGGATTCCTGCCAATCTTTGCACAGCAGTCATCAAGTAGCCTGTTTTGATGTTTGATGTTTTCTACTATTGTTTCTGGAGGTGCTCCAAATTCTCCGCCAAGTGAGTTCCAAGTATCAGCGTAACGTGCTGCAATCCTGAGCATTGATGGCCCCATTGCCGCGATTGTGATAGGTGGGCGAGGCTGTTGAATTGGCGGAGGCGACATTGCAGTATTTTTGAGCTTATAGTAACGTCCTTCGTAAGTAGTGATTCGATTACGAAGACATTGATCCACAATCTCTA
Source organism: Candidatus Bathyarchaeota archaeon (assembly GCA_020348865.1). Classification (GTDB taxonomy): domain Archaea; phylum Thermoproteota; class Bathyarchaeia; order Bathyarchaeales; family Bathyarchaeaceae; genus SOJZ01. The sequence continues at coordinate 331,938 of CP070754.1, forward strand.
CAATCTCATGGAAACGGGCTACCCGCTCTGGAGGTGCCCAATCTTCAATCCCTGTCATAGAGTATACTGGATCCGTCTTACCTGAAACCCCTGCACCTAGTCCAAGTTCTAAGCGTCCATTCGAAATATGATCAACTGTAAGCGCTTGACGAGCCAAGACTGCGGGGTTTCGCAGAGGAATTGAGGTGACAAGCGTCCCGATGCGAATGTGACTTGTACAGCTGGCTAGGGATGCCAATAATGTCCAAGACTCGAACCAAGGCGCAGTTGGTTGGAAAGGGTTTGCAAAGTGGTCTCCAACCCAGGCTCCGTCAAAACCTAGCGCTTCGATGGATTTCCAGCGCTTAACCTCCTTCTTCCACGGTATATGCTGAAGCGTGACTAGTCCGAATCTAATTTCTTGGTTCATCCTCTTTCACAACAGTTCTATTCAAGTTCAATCTCGCACGCACTATGTACATTACTCATGAAGACGTCTGAACTTAAGGGCAACTCACGATGTGTAGTCACAAATTGTTACCAAACCGTGTTCCTGAATCTCACCTGAAACAACCTTCGCGCTAATTGGGTCCGACACCCTACCAGAAGCTTAAATCCAGACCTCGAGAATGTGCACGTTAGCAAGGAGTGTACCAAAAGTGAGCAAAACGTCTGACAATTTGAAGCAAGCGTTTGCAGGAGAGTCCAAGGCCAATAGACGTTATTTGGCTTTCGCTCAAAAAGCAGAGGAAGAAGGCTATCCCCAAGTTGCAAAGCTTTTCAGAGCAATTGCAGAAGCAGAAACAATACACGCTTTGAATCATCTTGGAATATTAGGTGAGATAAAGTCAACAGAAGGGAACCTGAAGACTGCGATTTCCGGAGAAAACTTTGAGTTTAAAGGAATGTACCCAGAGTACTTGAACACAGCCAGACAAGAGGGACAGAAAAAAGCAGCGTGGAACTTCGAAGTAGCAGGCAAGGTTGAGAAGATACATGCAGGTCTGTTCTCTAAGGCAATCAAGGACTTGAAAAGTGGGGCTAGAGTGGCAGAAGTGGAATACCATATTTGTAGTGTCTGCGGCTACACAGTTGAAGGCGCAACGCCTGAAAAATGTCCAATCTGTGGTGCGCCAAAGGAGAAATTCTTCAAAGCAGCTTGAACCACGAACATTCTCATAATGCGCGCGCACAAGAGGAAGAAATCATGCCTCCCTCTTGTTTTCCAAGAACCCTAAGATGACAGGTTCAACTTCTTTTGGACTTGAAAGCACAGTGATACCTTTCATACGTCTTAATTTCTCTGCGTTTTCCACATCTATTTCGCGCATGTGAAGTGCAATTCTCTTCTTGCTTGGCAACACCGTTACGACTTCACCAGTTTTCTGATCTACCGGAAAGATGAAGACCGGTATATCTGCCTTCATTGCCTGCGCAACGCAGTTGGTCAAAAGAGAATCGGCTATTCCATGGGCTATCTTTGCAGTAGTGTTGGCGGTGGCAGGGCATAGCAGCAGGAAATCGTACTTCCCGAGCTGAAGAGGACCTATCAGAAATGGTGTGTTAGCTGTGCTTTCAATGAGTATTTTGTCAAAGCTTTCTTTTATCGAGTCCCAGAGCTTGTACCACGCTGCAACCATTTCTCCAGCTTTAGAAAATATTACATGAATATTCAATTTGTATTTTCTTTGAAGAGTCTCCATCACTTCAACGCTTTCCGCTAGACGATCACCGCTCCCTGTTATTCCCCAAGCAATCTTCAAGGTCATGTTCGATTACTGCTCTCCTTTAACCGGATTGCCACCTCAACTAGCCTGTCAACCGTTTTGTAGACGGTCCTTAGACCTTCAGCATCTTTTCGTGCACCTTCTTCTCCCAAATCACGTGACCAGACAGCCCCCCCTAGATTTGCACCAAAGGGGCCCCCGCCAACAGGTATCATCTTGTTCGCCTGATAGAATGAATGTATTGTTAGTAGCGCAAGCTCCTGGCCACCGAGCCTGTCTCCGCCCACGGCGACTCCAGCTCCAACTTTATTCTTTAGGGCATCAGGGTTTTTGGCAACCATCCCTCGGCATCGATCAAAAAAAGTCTTCAATTGTCCGCTTACCGAGCCGTTGTACACAGGGGTACCTATGATGAATGCTTCGGCTTCTTCCATTTTTTCATAGGCTTCAGTCATGCTATCTTTCTGGATGCATCCTTTCCTTTCTCTTATACAATAATCACAATGGACACAGAAATTGATGCCCTTGCCTTGTAGGGAGAAATAATCAGTTTTGGCTTTCGACTTTTTTGCAGCGTATGCTAACGCTTCCCTAATCACAAAGGCTGTGGACGCTTTCCGTGGACTGCCGGAAATGCCCAGTAGAACGACTGAATGATGGCTGACCAAGTTCTCCACTGCTATCCTTTCTTGACCGCAGTGATATTTACGTATTGTCGCACGCGCCCTTCAGAACGAACCTCGCAGGTTGACCCCGTCTCACGCTTGCAGCACCTAATCGGCAAAACGGATGTGCATACATGAGAACTATGTCTTATATTCAGTTCACGATAGTTATGTTCTCTGAGAGATGAAAATGGCCCCGCTTGAACTTGTTTTCCTGGGAACTGGAGGCGGAAGATTCGCAACGATAACTCAGAAACGGAAAACCGCTGGAATCCGCATCCTCTCTGAAACGCTGAATATGCACGTAGATCCAGGACCAGGAGCTCTTATACAGTCTTTAGTCACGGGTCTGGACCCACAAAAAATCCGAGAAATACTTGTTTCCCACAGTCACCCGGACCACTACACTGATGCAGAAGTCCTCATCGAAGCTATGACACATGGAACGACTAAGAGAAGAGGAGTTCTCGCTGCATCTCGCAGCGCACTGTCGGGCAATAAGGTGTGCGATCCAGTGATTTCGAAATATCATCAACAGATGCCGGACAAGGTGATAGAACTCAAATCAGATGTTGCTTTCGATATCGCTGACTCAAAGATTGTAGCCACAAAGGCAAGACACACAGACCCAGATACCATAGGGTTCCGTCTGGAAAACCAAGATTTCGGAGATGTCGCTTACAGCTCTGACACCGCGTTTTTCAAAGGAGTTGGAAAACAGTATAGGGGCGTTCGACTCCTGTTACTTTGCGTAATGAGACCTTCCGGGAAACCTTGGAGAGGACATATGACTACTGATGACGCCATCAAGATTGTAGAGGAAGCTTGTCCAGAAATGGTTGTGATGACACACTTCGGGATGCAGATGATCTTTAGCGGACCTTATCGCGAGTCGAAGCTGATTGAAGAAGCGACCGGAGTTCCTACAACGGCGGCTTTGGACGGGATGCGTATAAGTGTTGGTGAGGAGATTCAAATACGAAGGACAGAGGGAAAACAGAAAAGCTTGAATGATTTTGGGAAATGAGCTTTCGAAGGTTCTAGCGTGCGCGCGATTCTCTAGTGCATGTAGCCATTCCGGGCAAAATGCCTTTTACATTCCTTGTCTTAAACCTAATCGTAAGATTATTCTTCACTAGGGTGTGAGGTGAAAGAATGAAGAAGAGAATTGTAGTTGTAGGTTGTGGAGCGGCCGGCTGGTCTGCTGCATTCGCTGCGAGAAAAACTGATAGAAAAGCACAGATAATCATCATCGAACAAGGAAAATATCCAGTGTATGAACGAGGTGGAATACCCTACGTAATCCAAGGTGAAATTTCAACCTTTGAATCACTAATCAACTTTTCACCAGAATACTACAATCTTATGAAAATGAACGTACATCTGGAAACTGAAGCCACGACTGTAGATTCTTCCGCAAAGGAAATCACAATTGCGGGCAGGGCAAAGACGGAACATCGAATAAACTATGATTCGTTGATACTAGCAACTGGAGCAAGCCCATTCATAATTCCGGTTCCGGGAAGCAGGTTGACTGAAGTGTATGGAGTAAGAACATTAGATGATGGAAGAAAGATTATGGAAAAGTGCAATTCAGCCAAATCAGCTGTGGTAGTCGGAGCTAGATTAGTCGGCCTAGAGATGGCAGTTGCGTTAAGGCAACGTGGACTAGACGTCACTGTCATTGAGCTCCTTCCACAAATCCTTGATGGCATATTAGACCCAAAATTATCGAGCGAAGTTCAAAGGAAACTGAAGAAAGCAGACATAGATTTCATTCTTGGGGCTGGAATATCCGAAATACTCGGTGAGAATCACGTCGAAGCTGTTCGTGCTGGTACACACCAAGTCAAAGCGGATATGGTTGTTATGGCAACCGGCGTACGCGGCAGAACTGAACTGGCGCAGCAAATGGGAGTAGAACTTGGTGAAACCAAGCTGATTAAAGTTGACGAACACATGGAAACCAGCGTCAAAGGAGTATATGCCGCTGGGGATTGCGTTGAATGTGTAAACGCAGTAACCGGCATGCCGACCGTTTCCCAGCTAGGTACTAACGCAATAAGACAGGGGAAAGCCGCTGGCACAAATGCTGCTGGCGGATTCATGACGTATCCTCAGGTTTTAGGTTCTTGCGCAACTAGACTTCTAGATACAGAGATTGCTTCCACAGGTTTAACGGAGTCCAACGCTAAGAAGCTCGGCATAAATCCAGTCTCCGCTTCTACATTAGCTCCAGCAAGACCAATATGTTACCCTGAGAGATTTCATGTTCGAATCAAACTTGTTGCAGACAAGGTTGACGGCAAGCTCATTGGCGCTCAAATCATAAGCGGAAAAGAAGCTGGACCGAGAATTGACACAATCTCATTAGCCATCATGAAAGGCACCACTGCCAATGATCTAATCCTGTTCGACCACGCATACTCTCCCCCAGTAGCAGACTCAGCAGACCCACTAGCGATAGTAGCGGAGATTTTAAGTAGAAAACTTGTCTAGTCCAACCACTGCTTTCAATGCGTACACCTACCATGCGCATATTGCTAGAACAGTGTGCGCAGTGGGATGCATGAGTGCCATGAAGTCTTATCGACGTGAATCAGTAGGTATCATTATCTCATCAAACATCTCTCTTCTTGCTTTGCATATGGGACAAACATATGGCGGATCTTCGCGGAAGCATACGTAACCACATTGCTTACAATACCACATTTTCATCTGAACTTCTGAAGTTTTTTCAGAGGTTTCAGCCCTTTTGGATTGTTTCTCAGCTGAAGTCTTTGAAGAAACGTTTACCCTAGCTTGTTTCTCTGGAGGCCTACGCTCGGGAATTGGTTGTATTGGAGTCTTCGCTTTGAACACATCATTTCTAACATAGAGGGCGCAGTAGCAGTGTCCGTACTCTTCTACGTCTGGGTCTCGATAGTCGCAGGGACATATTATGTCCCTATCAAACTCGTATTTTCCCGAGGCCAACCTACATGGACACGAGGCATAACCATATCGCTCTTCGTTCTGTGCAAGTCCTTCAAGAAGACTCTGAAGAACCTCGGGGTCGAAGTTCAGGTTGAGACCACGGTTTCTCGCCTCATCTTCTGCACGTTGTCTCACCTTCTCCAAGGTCGTCAAATTTCCAAAACCTCTCTCATTCTATCTTCATGGAAACCAGTGATGACGGTTTCGTCGTCCACGATTATTGTGGGATAGCTGAGCCGCCCTCCCCGAGTTAGAATATCATTCCGTATCTCTTCTCGCTCTTTCTCGTCACATAGGTCAACATCCACATATTCAAACTCAATATCATTATCTCTCAAGAACACCTTTGCTCGTTTACACCACGCACAAGTGCTAAGGGCGTATACAAGAACACTATGCTTGTGGTTTCGTCCGCTAACCCTAGTCCTCATCTTCCTTCTTCCTTGCTGTTGCACGCACTCCATTGTTTAGTGAGAAGTTCATAACAACGGCACACATTTGAATGAGTGATGCACACTATTCTCAACGATCATCTATCCTCCTCTCTTTGCAGCGAACCCTGGAAACTCCTTCAGTTTCTCCGCCATCATCTGAAGCTGTTTGTTGACTTTGTGATTTACAGTTCCTTCTTTGAAAGTGCCGTCTTGGCGTCTTTTGCCCGCTTTGACTCCTGTCAAAATCTCTATCCCGTCGTCAATGGTTTTCACGGAGGAAATATGGAACTTTCCTGCTTTGACAGCTTCAACTATTTCTTCTTTCAACATCAGATTAGCCACGTTGCTTTCCGGAATTATTACTCCTTGTTCTCCGGTAAGACTTTTAACCTTGCAGACCTCGAAGAACCCTTCGATCTTTTCATTCACTCCGCCGATAGCCTGAATCTCTCCTTTCTGATTCACTGACCCTGTCACTGCAATGCTCTGTTTGATAGGGAGGTTTGAGAGGGCGGAGAGTATAGCGTACAACTCTGTGCTGGAAGCACTATCCCCCTCCACCATTCCATAGCTTTGTTCAAAGACTAGACGAGCTGAAAGCGTGAGTGGTTTCTCTTGAGCATACTTCCCAGCCAGATATCCGCTTAGAATCATCACTCCCTTTGTGTGAATTGGACCTGCCAGTTTTGCTTCTCGTTGGATATCCACAATTCCTTCACGTCCTAGTCCTATGCTAGCTGTTACACGGGATGGGACTCCAAAAGAGAAGTCTCCTAAGCTCAAGACAGACAAGCCATTCACCTGCCCAGCAGCGTCTCCTTCAGTGTTGATGAGAAGAACGTTCCTTTCAATCATTTCTCGAATCTTCTCTTGAGTAAGACTTGAACGATAGACTTTCTCTTCAATTGCCTTTCTGACGTGACTGGCAGTTACATACTTGGATTTCTCTTGTACGGCGTAGAAGTTGGCTTCTCGGATAATGTCTGCAATCTCGCCGAATCTGGTGGAGAGTTTTTGCTGGTCTCGGGCCAGCCTTGAGCTATGTTCAATTATTTTGGCTACTCCTGAACTATCAAGATGTTTCAGTTTCTCTTTCCTGCAGAAGGTACAAACGAAGGAGGCATATTTTGTTATGTTCTCGTCTGTCCGATTCATGGTGGTGTCGAAGTCAGCTTTGACTTTGAAGAACTCTTTGAAGTCTTTGTCTAAGATATACAGTTGATGATAGAGTGTAGGATTTCCAATGAGGACTACTTTGACTTTTAGAGGGATGGGTTCTGGTCTCAATCCTTTTGTGGTGATGAAGCCGAGGCGTTCTCCGGCCTCCTCGATGTTTACAAACTCGTTCATCAGGCATCTCTTTAAGGATTCATACGAGAAAAGATTGCGAAGTAGTTCTTCGACAGGAAGCACCAAATACCCGCCGTTTGCTTTATGCAGGGAACCACCACGAATCATGGTGAAATCTGTTGTGAGTGCACCAAACTGCGCCTCTTTCTCTATTCGTCCAAACAGATTTTGATGGGTGGGGTTGAATTCGACGATGACTGGAGCTCCTTTGAGGTCAGAGTTATCAACAATCATGTTCACTTCGTACTTCCTGAAGGAAGCCTCCTTCAACCAAGGGACTGGGAACGGAGTCTTAGGAGCCTCGGGCTCTCCTATAAATTGGGATATGTTCTGGAGAATGTCGTTGTGTACATTCTCAAGATATGTTTTGACAGAGGGAAACTCTTTGTGTTCCTCCACGATACTATCGAATATGTGGTCGATTGCGTAGGCGGTCACTTCTTGATTCAGATTCTGGATTTTTTCGCTAATCTTCTTCTCTAATCCTCTCAGTTGTCTCATAGCCCTTCTCAGTTCTGGTTTCAATCTTTCTCTCTTTTTCTCGATTTCATCTCTTATTTGGGAAGGGAGCCCGATGAAATCCTCATCTGTCAGAGGCTTGCCCTGTACTACAGGAGTAATGAGCACTCCAATGGGTGTACGGCTGAGGACAAAGCCTTCGCGTTGAGCTTTCGCTGTGAGGCGACTAAGGAGTCCCTTCCTCTCCTCATCAACGGACCGCAATACTGCTTCTCTTTTTTTCGCGTAATCCTCGCTTTCAAAGGCTTTGGGCAGTATGTTTCGGATCTCGTCGATGAAGGATTTCATGTCCTTCTGGAATTTGTTTCCTCGACCAGGAGATAGCTGTATGGCTCTTGGTTCGAAAGGATTGCTGAAATTGTTCACGTAACACCAATCATTTGGTACGGGCTTGCTCTTAGCCACCTCTTCAAGAAAGCCTTTTACAGCTGTCCTTCTTCCAGACCCTGGGAGACCTGCTGCATATATGTTGAACCCACGCTCCTTTATGTCCAGTCCAAATTTGAGTGCTTTCACGGCTCGCTCTTGACCAATAATCTCCTCGATGGGTACTCGCTCTTCAGTGGTTTCACAAGGCATCAACTCGGAGCTGCACACTGCTCTAAGCTTCTCTACACCCAACTCATTTGGCATTCTAATACAACCTCAATCTGCATTACATGAGACAAATATTGTAGATTGTAATTTTAATATTATTCTTGGTGGATGCAAGCCATGGAGGGTCTAAAGGCATTTTCCTATGAGATTTCTTCTGATTAGTGTGTAGATGACGACTATGCTGATAGCGAATTCGCCGAGGGGGCATCTGCCATCATATGCGCGGACGCGACATCATGCGCTCAAAGATAAAGATCTAGCAGTCTTCTTCTCACAATTATGTCGATAGCGATTGCACTGATCAGAAATTCGCCGAGGAGATAACCGCCATTGTACAACGCTGAGTAGATTACTGGATCCAACCCTTCCGGCGCATACATCCAAAAGAACGTTACACCGGACACAAGGTGAAATAGGAACCTGCCAACTACGCCACTGGCGACGCCAGCCAATGGATACTTCCTGAAGAGTCCAGCTACTCCTATAGCCCCAAAAGCAAGTGGATAATCAAGCAAGGCCTGAACCGGACCAACAACATATCCACCCATCGCAATGTGAACAAGTCCGTAGAGGATACCGGCAAGGGTGCCCCAACCCAAGCCTCGTCTTAGGGCGAACCATAACAATGGCACCATACCTGCAACTGTGATTGAGCCTCCTTGGGGGAGTTGGAAGATTGGAGGAAGCAAGTCTTTCAAAACGAAAGTTAGAGCGATTACATCTACCGCTTCGGTTAGAATCTTAGTCGAAACCATAGTCTTCTTCAATCTGTTTCCCTCCGCCAGCATTATCTGGATCAGGTTCTAAGGGTCGACAGCGCGTTTTGCCGTCCTCTCAGCTGGGCTTCCACCCTAGCTCCCCTATTTTCTGATAGATGTTTTGTGAGTGACAGTCTGCGTTTATAATTATTGTGGTTTGGCGCACGGTCTATGAGGCCACATACTCCAATCCACTATACAATTCGACCAAAACCCTAACGCAAGTAGTCGCCTCGGAAAGGATTAATAAGAAAGACATCAAAGTTTCGTTGAAGAGAGCGGCGGTCGCGAAGCCAGGTCAAACGCGGAGGACTCAAGATCAATATCAAGGAGTTATCCTCTCCCGTAGGGGTTCGCAGGTTCGAATCCTGCCCGCCGCACCTTCCTATTCTACCATTCTAAAAGGCTTAGGTCTTCGCGGCGAAATGGTTTATAACGCTGATGCGATATTGATGATGAACTCCGGAGTTAATGACAACGAAATGAGGGAAACACAT
>CP070754.1:341539-349393 GCA_020348865.1 Candidatus Bathyarchaeota archaeon
CACATGTAGTAGGGGCAGAACTCAATGGCTACGCAGAAAATTGGTGCCTCAAACGATTTGATACGCTTTGGTGGGAATGAGCTTGAAAAGGCATCAATCAAGGCTCGAGACATCAGTTGGAAAAACTTTGGAAAAAAGATTAGGTTCTACGCTCCAAGCTTTGCCCACTACGAAACCAGTCACTTCCACTCAACTCCCACCGCGTTCCCCACAATTTCGATAACAGGTTCTTCCTGCGACTTAAGATGCAAACACTGTGGCGGGAGAGTTCTCAAAACGATGATCCCAGTCACCACTCCGGAAGAGCTGATTACGGAGTGCACAAAGCTCAGAGAAAGAGGGGCTCTTGGCTGTCTAATAAGTGGCGGATGCCTGCCAAACGGTTCCATTCCATTCAACAAGTTCATTGATGCAATAACCAAAGTCAAACAAGACACAGAATTAACGATCATAGTCCACACAGGCATCATTGACCCTCCAACAGCAAGAAAGCTGAGGAAATCTGGAATCGATGCAGCATTAATTGATGTGATCGGGTCAGATGCAACAATACACGAAATATACCAACTGGACGTCAAAGTTGATGACTACAGAAGCTCTTTGGAGGCATTATTCAAGGCAGGAATTCCAACCGTGCCTCATGTACTCGTGGGGCTTCACTATGGGAAGATTAAAGGCGAGCTTCAAGCACTCAGAATCATTTCAGAATTCTCTCCTTCCGCAGTTATCATAATAGCACTGATGCCAACATATGGCACTTCCATGCAAAACGTGACTCCACCCACACCGGAAGATGTTGCGGAGGTGTTGGTAGCCGCTAGGCTCATGATGCCCAAAACTCCTGTGGTTCTCGGTTGTATGAGACCGAAAGGCGAACACAGAATCAGAACTGACACGCTCGCTGTGAAGGCTGGAGTCAACGCGATTGCGTTTCCGACAGAGAAAGCCATACGTCTAGCCGAATCGTTGGGGCTGAAAACCACGTTCTCACCTATTTGTTGCTCCCAAATCTTCCAAGACATCGGAAGAGGAATATTGTCTGAAGCGTAGACACATCATAACAGTCTTCTTGGGAGATTGAGCTGGGGCATATGGGTTCAAATTGTGGTTGCACAAATAGCTCGGGGTCGTCTAGAGTTCAATCTTTCTCTGGGTCGCTTCAACCAATCCTACTGGTCCTGTCATCATTACGTCACCTGCTGGAGCCGCGAAGTGAACGGAGAGATTTGTTTGAGCCAGAATGCTTCTGTTGGGTCCAGTCGCCACCGTTTTCTCTATGTTGGCGAACCCTGGTGGCTTTGATAGAAACAGCAGACCATGTCCGCCATCTTTGAAAACATCATCATCGCTGATTCTTCCATTCGCAAAATTAACCAAGAGCAACTCAATCTTTTCAGGATTTAAAGAGCGTGTGTGGTGCTCCATAATTCCTATGAGGTCTCCGTTTGAAAGAATTGCAGCCATTGTATGTCCATTTCCAACATTAACTGCTAGAATTGGGTTAGCTTTCTCTGCAATTGGATCTTTCATGCATCCAAGTATAGCATCAGGAGAAGTGTCCATAAGCAAGACTTTGGCCCCAGGCAATTGCCTTTTTGACTCAGAAGCTGCAGACTGCATTCTCAGATTGTACGCTGGAATTTCTGCTTCTGTGAAGGCCAAAGCCTCTGGTTTTGGATTTTGTGCCAAAAGCTCCTTCATCTTCTGGATTCGAAAACGCCTATTGCTCATTCCTCTCGGAGAAACACCGTGATCCTGAACAGCAATAGCCACAACATCCACATCAGACAAGGACTCGTCATGCTCAGATAGAAACCCGTCAAGGTTTCTAAGGCTAACCTCTTCAATTTCAAGTATTTCTCCATCAAATTTCAATGGTTCTGTCTGCACTATGTCTATTCCCATTTCCCTGACTTCGCTAAGATCATTTCTGATTGTGTAAGCTGCACGTTCGGTTATGGAAGCCTTTGATCCAGAATCAACATGCGTCTTCAACGCATGGGAAAAGGCGCCTCCTCCAATAATCGATCCCTTCACGAAAATGCTCTTGCCCAAGGAAGTGGCATTTCTCACCTTTCCAGCAAAAACAAGAGAAGGGGAAGGCAAAACTAACTTGACACAATTTTCAATACTTCCTTTCTTTTCATCGTAAAGAAGTATGTCTTGTGTGCCGGCTCCAATATCAATCGCTAGAATCTTCATGCTAAAATTCTACCCTTTCATATCCTTCAAAAAACAAGGCTACACTAAGATTTCAGAGACCACACAATCTCACCCGCCATGCGAAACGGGAATGAAAACGATTTCGTCGCCACCTTTCAGAACGGTCTCCAGTCCATTCAAAACGCTGATTTCTCTTCCATTCAAGAGAGTGAGTGTATTAAGCTCTGCGTCTCCCAGCTCTGGATCAATCAACAATCGTTCAAGTTCCGGCAGTTCCTTGATTATTCTCTCCACAACTCCTCTTACACGAATTGCATCCTTAAGATTGAAGGTCAGTTTACTTCGCCCTGAGGCAGAGCGCAAGACTCCAACGAATTTTACGGCAACTTCCATTCTTTGTCGCACGGTCCAAAGAGAGTGCTGCACTATTGATATCGACAACGCAATATTAACATATAGGCACACGCACGTCTTCAGAAGGCTATTGTATTTGGGGCAACAACCCCCAATAATAACTCGAAGAGAGGACAGCTTTCAATGACCACTGTCGTCTGTAGCATCTGCAAACGTAGGGAAGTTTTCTTTTTCAGACCCTACTCTGGAGAGAAGATCTGCAAAGGATGTTTCACTAAATCTATTGAGAACAAAGTCAGGGCAACAATTGCGAAGTATCACATGTTGCAGTATGACGATAGAATGGCAATTGCGATTTCAGGCGGGAAAGATAGTGCTAGCTTGTTACGTGTTCTGACCAAGATAGAGCAAGACTATCCTAGAGTTTCCCTTACAGCGGTCACAGTGGATGAGGGAATTGGAAAGTACAGAGACGAAGCTTTGAAAAATGCCGCTGAAAGCTGTGTGGAACTCGGCGTGAAACATCATGTAGTCTCTTTCAAGAAAATCTATGGCTGTACGCTAGACGAAATTTCCGCACATCTAAGAAAGGAGGGAAAAGGCAAGCTTACACCGTGTGCGTATTGTGGTGTCCTTCGAAGAAAGGCATTGAACATCGCTGCAAGAGATGTTGAAGCAAACAAGATTGCAACTGCGCACACTTTGGATGATGAAACACAAACGATTCTTCTGAACATTCTCCATGGCAACCCACTAGGTATAGCCAGAGAGAAGCCAATCACAGACCGACTACATCCAAAGATCGCACGGAGAGTGAAACCTTTCTGCGAAATCCCAGAACAAGAAACGGCTCTCTACGGCTACGTCAATAAAATAGGGTTTCAGGCTGAACCTTGTCCATATGCTTCGGAAGCTATGAGAAACCCTATACGGGTTTTCTTAAACAGAATAGAAGATAAACATACCGGCACAAAATTCGCATTGTTCAAATCTGCAGCGAGAATCAGGCCAGCCATAGAGAACATGCAAACAAAGGAAGAGACAACAGAATGCACGAAGTGTGGAGAGCCCACATCTGGACACACGTGTAGAGCGTGTGAGATGCTTCAGCAACTATTTGACCTATAGATCTGTGTGCGATTGAACGCACGATGATGGCAGTTCAGCTTACGGAAATGTTTATTTGACCTCTAGGGCGTTGATGATTTGTCGACGAGGCTGAGAGACTGCGAAGAATGCACAACGGGGCGCTACAACAGTAGAAGACGAGTGCCCAAGTCCAAAAGAGGGCTCCAACTGCCAATTAGCTCAACATAATCCGTTGAGTACTCCTGCCTTGACAAATGGAGGAAAGAAATAGGTGCACCGAGGAAAGTCCGGGTCCACAATCCGTTTTGATTCAAACGAGTATTACAAAAGGCAGGTTGTTATGAGCGAGCTTGGACGCGAAGGACAGGAAAGGCTGAGTCGTTCAAAAGTGGCTGTTATTGGACTTGGAGGACTTGGAAGCGCAGCAACGCAATATTTGGCTCTCGCCGGAGTTGGATATTTGCGTTTGGTGGATCAGGACACAGTGGAATTGGACAACTTGCATAGACAAGTGCTCTATAGTCTGGAGGACCTGAGATTCCCAAAAGTTGAATCAGCTTTGAGAAGAGTCGAGGAGACTAACCCCGAGATCCATGTGGAGCCAATCCCTGAAAATGTGAGGAAGAGCAATATAGACAAGATTCTTGAAGGTGTAGACTGTGTCGTTGATGGACTGGATAACGTGTATACGCGCTATCTTGTTAACAAGGTGTGTGTAGAGAAGAGGATACCCTACATCTATGCGGCTGCGATAGGAATTGAAGGATATTTGTCTGTATTTAGCCTGCCAGAAACACCATGTTTAGCATGCATCTTCCCGAACCTGAATGACAGTCATCTACCCACATGTGAAACCCGTGGGGTTCTTGGTGCAACAACAGGAGTCATAGGAACCATGGAGGCGATGGAAACAATCAAGCTGCTGACTGGGATTGGAAACACGCTCAAGAACACCCTGTTGATATTAGATTTCTACGATGTGACAATAGCCAAAATAGTGATCTCCAAGAACCCGGAATGTCCAGTCTGTGGAAAAGGCGAAAAGAGAAATGCGATAAGGGCAGAACAGTTTGTTTGGCTTTGCGGTCAAAAAACGGTGAACGTGAATCCTAGGAAACCTTTGAAACTGAGCGTTAATGAAATCCACAGTCGGCTAAGAAAGAGGTTTGAGGTGTTGTTAAAATCCTCTCTTGTCGTAGTGTTGAAGCACAAAGATGCGGAAGTCAGCCTCTTCAAGGGAGGTAGAACGCTGATAAAGAACGTTGAAAGCGAACAAGAAGCCCTGGACATATATGAGAGTATTGCGAAGCATCTGAAAACTGAGGCGGACTGAACAGTTGGGTGCTTGGAAATAACCTCTAGCCGTGAGCAAGCGACTGTCATTGGTGCATGCACCCAATGCCTAGCCCCTTCAAATGCATCAGCAAATGAAAGATCAAGCACCGAATACTTGATTCATAGTGTTGTTGACTGAAGTCTCAACCACTGCCTGTTATGCATATGTTTATCTATGATCCCTGAATCCAGAATCAAGAAAGAAGAATATGGAGTAAGACCTTTGGATATTAAAGTACTGAAAAAATCAGATGTTAATATTCGGAAATTGGCAGAGCTCACGTATGTCGCAAGAGAGAGGAGTGAATTGCTTGCAGAAGACACTACCGAAGATGCAATTCTGCGCAATATTTCTGAAAGAATAGCAAACCACTGTCACGATTTGGCACTCGTTGCTGAGGACAATGGGAAAATTGTCGGTTGGCTGGCCTTCTACGAGATTTCTGACTGCAGACCAGCTCATATCTGGAATTGGCATCCGGTAGTATTCCCAGATAAAAGTGAGAACAAAATAGCAAATGGTCTGATCCAAGAAGCACTCTCACTTCTCAAAGAAATGGGCTCCCTTAAGGTCACAATCGATTTCCCTCGGGTGAATGCGAATACTCAATCTTATTTCAGCAAATATCTAGATTGGTATTCCCAATGTGGGGTAGCTGAGATTTTTGAGGAAAAATTCTATAAGAAAAACATCACTGAGGAAAATATCGAGATATCTATCCCTGATGAATATTCTCTAGGTCATATTTTCGAAACAGATTTGGACGACCTATTTGAATGCTGGGTGGAGATATTTTCGTCTAGCAACGACCAATTTTTCTTAAGTTTAGATACTGAAAGTAGAAGAAATCTCTTCTTTGATGGTTGGGATAGAGAAAAACCATTGATAAAAGAAGCGTCGTTAACATTACTTCATAAAAGCAAATTGATTGGCTTCAGTCGTCTTTTGCCCATGTATGAAAAAACTGATGGATTTCTATCAGGAATCGGCATCCTGCCGGAATACAGAAGAAAAGGATTAGCACAAGAACTTCTAAAAGTGAGCATGCTGAAACTAAAGGGGCTAGATTATCAAACAATGAGTTTCTTCGTAAGCACCAGAAATCTTGCTGCTATTTCCTTCTACGAAAAACTTGGTTTCAAATCCAAATACAGAATAGCTTCACTGTTGGGCGAAATTACCTAATCAACCAAACAGACCACTTTTTGGGGAAAACTACTTGCATGCATATTCTATCCTTCGAGTGAGTACATCAATGTACTCGTGAGCTGGTCTTTCAAAACCTTGTAGTGCACACTAAGCTTTCTTGCGTCCTCCTTAGACATTCCTTGTTTAACCAGCTCTCTTTCGAAAGCTCTTCTGGTCTTTCGCACCTTCCAACCGAAAGTCATCCAGAGAACGAACAGACTACCAACTATCCTAACGATTGAAGCAACGACGCTAAATAGAGATTGAATCTTTACCACCTATTTCTCCTCCTAGAAAAGATGAAGAGTTTTGGAGTCGATTCTTATTCTCCTTCTCTCTTCTCAGCCATCTTCTCTTTGATCTTCTTGGTTAGTTCACTCTCCGATTCTTCTCGACCTCTGTTTCCAATCTTGATGTCCATGCGCCTTCCTTTTCCACCAACAGCGTCTTTGAGCATGTCTCCGATGTTTGTGAACACTGAGATGTAGTTCTCAGTCATCGCGACCGCCACGTCATCTGGCATTCCACTCTTCTTCAATTCCTTGTAGAACGCTCCAGCCGCTCGTCCCATGTCGCCCCCTGCCTCTTCTGAGAAGACTGCACCTATGATTCCCTTAATCAAGGCTGGGACTTCTGTTGAAACCACTCCAAGAATCTCTTTGATCTCTTCAGCGTCCTCTACGCCTTTCTTTCTTCCTCTTTTTTCTTCACTCATGCTTTCACCTCCAAACATTTGAGACTGGAAATCTGGCAACCATTTCGAAGGGCGTTACACGTAGTAATTTCGGCGAACCAACGTGATTGCTTGAGCCTTCCAACACTCTGCTCGGAGTACTGAACGCAATGCTGGCTTTCTGATTCTGTAATTTGGAGGATACGTGACGTCTACCTCGGTCTTCCCCATTGGATTTGTGGACGTGACCTTGCCTGCAATCCCAAACGGCCTGGAACCTTGCGGTCCGTAACTCCCTTTCTTTGCAGCGCTTTTTTTCAAATCCATTTTCCTCACCACTAAACCATACTTGTGGGTATTGTAGTTTAAGATTCTGGGAAAAAGTGACCACTCTCCTGGTCATTCAATCAACTCGTAGGTTCTTCCAAAACCTTTCATCTGACGAACAACACCTTCTTTTTCCAGGCGTTTCAGCCTCGCTCTAATGATTCTCCTTGATGCTTTTCCCCTCATAGCTTCAACTTGACGGGTAATGGCTGAAATGTTTAGTGGCCCCTTAACTGCGAGTGCTTGAATGATACAGCGAGAGATTTCGTCACGTGAGATCGACAGGCGTTTCATGTAGCTCTCAGCAGTTCTCAGACGTGGCAATATCTTGAGTGGTTCCCCGTATAGTCCCAGACCCATTTTGGTTACTCTTAAGGACGCTGCCAGATCAGCGTATTCTGGTTTGTTTGCGATGATGGTTTCCAGACTGTCCAGCCTCTTCATGATTAAGTCTAGTTTTTTGCTTAATTCCTCGAGACGTTCAGAAGCGCCTCGCTTGCTCATTCTTGTGTCACTTCATTTGTGCAAGTCAATTGCCCTTGTTGGACATAGGAGCTCAAGCCCCAGTCAGCTACTATATCCACGGGTAAGAGCCACCCTGCTAAAACCTTTGTGTAAATGCTTGCGTACATAGAACAGTTAATCTTTTAAAACAGACATTAGCAAGAATATGCTACTCGAGAGAGGTGAAAAGACATGGTAAAAGTAGACGATTTCGAGGTGG
>CP070754.1:349493-353269 GCA_020348865.1 Candidatus Bathyarchaeota archaeon
GGTCAGTCTGTCTTGTCTTGCTCTGGTACCGAAGCTCAAAAGAGTGGTATACAACTCCAATCACAACGCTTACAGCTGCAATTACTAACGAAAGTGTTTGTACGTCAACCAATTCATCACCTGAAAGAGAGGATTGAATGAAGTGAGTAAAAAAAGATAGCAATCAAGGAACTGAAACAGAGAGTATTCAAAGCCTTAGAATAGCTAGAAAAGACAACTCTCTCCTAATTCCCTTTTTTTTGTGGGCTTGAACTGCGTCCAAGCACCAAAGAGCCTTCTGCCTCATAGCGTCACTTATGCTTCCAGACATCCCCCAAGAACCTGAGGAAGCTTGTTGGTTTCGCCCATTGAAGGGTTTTTTCATCCAGCGGATTTAGTCCAGATTCCTTTATTGACACATACGTTCTTGAATTCTGGGGATTGTTGTCTTGGTAGAATTCTATTTGGAGTTTCTGCTTGACTTCGGGAAGTTTCAACTCAGTTACTAGGAAGATGCCATCCGCTTTTTTTGAGAAGACTTCGGTCTCTCCTGCTTCGAGTGATCTTGGATAGGCAAGTGCTAACTCATGAAGCATGGCTATGCGTCCATATAAGGGACGGTAGTAATTTTTCCCCTCTTGTCTTGCCAGAAATTCTCTCTTACCCTTCTCTCTTCTTGAACCCAAGTAAGACTAAACAAGAATCCCGACAATGACTGCCACTGGACCAAGAAATGCCAGTAAAGTTTTAAGCTCCTCTATTGACCTGTCTCAACACCACCTCATAATCCATCTCTTGAAAGAAATAGCTTATGGTTTGGCATCACATGCGGCATAATAATTAGTTTATTGTAGAAAAATAGCAATAGTCAGAAACCATTGAACTCAGAAAGGTGTCACCAGAAAAACCCAAGATAGAGAGATAGGGAGCACAACATAGTATCTAACCGTTTTTCAGCTCTTTTAGTTCTGTTCTGCTATGCCAAAAACCGTAGAAACGAACTTCTAGCTCTGTTAAGTCTGTTACACAAAAAATAGTCCATTTAGAGGGAATATCTGAACCACACTTAACGCAACCCTCGAAATGTTCTGAGTCTTGCATGAGGGTCTCCGAGCCTCATTGTCCTATTTACAAGTTGAAATGAGTGTTTCACTTGTTGAAACGCTTTTTCCACAGTGTCCCTTAAAACACGCTTTCACCATTAATTTTGATGGTGATCGAAAGTGTTGAGAAACAAAAAAGTCGTGAGTTTGATGCTCATTACAATACTGCTGGTCACACTATCACCATTTCTATCAGGGATTTATGCCCTACCAAACAGCCAGGAACAGCAGAACGTTGATGAACAGATGTTCATGGAAATGGTCACACATGCCAGCGGAAGAGTTGATGACCTTAGAGACCTCGTATTAGGTGTAATTGGAAGCGTACCAAGTGCAATTGAAGACCTTCTCGATGAAGCAGACGCATTGTTGGCTGAAGGGGGCATGGAGAAAGCCAAACAAGCAATGAGCAAGTATAGAAACGCCTACAGGCAACTGTACAGCTATTTGAGGCAACATGGAGTGGACATGGAAGCACCAGAAAGAGTAAGACGCATGCTGCAGGCAATGAACCGAACGTATACAAGAATTGAGAGACTTAACAAGACAGCAAACTCTTTCAACAGCACCTTAGACCCAACAGACCCTTACCATGAGAGAGTCCAAAAACGTCTAGAATGGGTATGGGAAAACCTGACGGAAGCCGTAGACAACCTAGAACTCGCAAATCAATCCCTGTACTCGATACCACCAAACATAACCTGGGCAGCACACAACCTAACAGAAGCAAAGAACAACACTCGAGAAGCTCACACAACTCTTAGACTAGTAGCCTTTTGGACGAATTATTGGCGGTTTAGAAACTTCTTTGGGGAACTCAAGGAAAGAATCAGAGTCGGAATACAGAGAAGACAACAGCAAGGAGGATTCAACCTCACCGCTAGCCTAGAGAAACTGGGAGTCACAGACCTCGAAAATTACTACGAAGAAATAAGAGTACTCATGGAAGATGCCAGACAAAATCCTAACCCCTTAAACCAGCAACAAATACTTATGTCACTCGTGTCAGAACTTACGAAGTTAATGCATTGGACCGCCATGGAAATTATTGCAAATCTGAAATGATTGAAGGAATGGATCTTCACTTCGTGAGCAACTGGAAGGTGGACTATAACAGAACTACCTATCTTCTCAGTTTTATCTGGTTTTGAAGTCCTATCCTCTTGACAGACACGATTTCCATCTTTTCTAGTCGCTTCACCAATCTCCAAAGACTTGTCCTAGGAATATCCAGAAATCTATCCCTAATCTCAGACTCGAAGGCTTTACCTCCATTATCCTCCAAGAAGCGTATTACGTCTTTATCCTCTTGTCTCAGGGAAACGTGTGTCTTGATTATCTTTTCTGCACTAGGCGATTTCATCCGCCTTAACACTAAGAAACTCCCGATGATCACTAACACTACAATCACAATCAAATAGACTGTAAAAATCGGGATTAACGGAAGTTCTTTGACATTAAAACCGTCACTTAGTTCACCTATCTCAACATCATAAGCTCCTGCTTCTTCTCTAACGACCTTAAACTGAACTGCTGTTGAAGCTTCCGCATCCAATGTTATTGTTTTAGTATCCTCTATTACTTGGTTGACCTTCAATTCAAGGGTGTAGGAGCCTTCTTCTTCGCCAATATTGGTCAAAACAAGAGAGATTGTTACTTCGTTGCCTACTTCAACCTCAGCTGGACTTACCGTAAGGTCACTGACTCTAAAAAGTGCTGGACCAATTATAGGCAGCACATAGCTAATCTCCCAATCATCAGGATGTAATGCTAGAGTTATTGTTTCATTTTCTGTTTCTATTGAAGTGGGCATCTTGTTTAGGTACACTATTGCTGATCCCTCTGGCAGGTACACCGTGAGGTTGTAAGGGTTCTGAACCAGTAGAGTCCATACACCAGAATCCTTTCCAGTTAGGCTATCAGTGTCGTATTCGAGTAGAACCCCAGTGGCTCCAAGACTAAATACGGTCATATTCAATCCATCTAGATTATAGTCTAGAATGCTCTGATTCTCATCATCGACGACAACTATATTCTCAACCAAAGAAGCGAGAAGCTCTAGTGACATAGAAGGAAAAGCTTCATTTACAGAAAGAGCTTGACTTACATGGACCAGTCCATCTCTATAAACAGTTAGTTCTGCAGTTTCAATCTGGTATCCTATTTTGCTAGCTGAAGCGGCCAGAGGGCTTACTATAATAAGGAAAAGCATTGCTCCAAGCAAACACACAATGAGACCAGCGCTTCTACCCATTGAAGTCACTCTCTAATCTAAGTGTAGGTATGTTTTTTATAGAAATTGCTATTGAATCTCGAATACATTGAAAGTCACCTTGAATAAGCTTGCAGTCGCTAGGATTCCTGTACATTTACTGTGTGCCTACTCCAGTTCTTCTACTCATTGGGAAGGAACAAGTTTCTGAATGCATTATATACAAACAGAAACCATTGAACTCAGAAAGGTAAAGTCAGAAAACCTTAATTCAAGGATACATACTGAAAATACTCCAAGAATATGGAGGGCCGGTAGTCTAGCTCGGTTAGGACATCTGCTTGACGTGCAGAAGGTCGCTGGTTCAAATCCGGCCCGGCCCACCAACCAGCACTACTGTTTTGTGCATGTACGCTATCAATTCAGGCGTATGCATCATGCGATATGTTTGTTGTATGTCACGTATTCTTGCAGAACTTTGA
>CP070754.1:353369-356862 GCA_020348865.1 Candidatus Bathyarchaeota archaeon
CCTTGGATATAATCGTCGAATTTCACGTCAACTGCTCTCACAAAGTTTCCCTGCAGAAACAGATGCCTAGCTAGGTGACTGCCGACAAATCCGCCTCCACCGGTAACCAAGATTCGCTCCATTCATTTGACCTTCTATTAAGGCTTGCACGCCTACTGGCATATTTGCTCTCGGGTGTTTTCACTTTCTTGTAGAGGGAATAGTATCAATGATGACACTATTTCTTCTGGACACAACTCTCAACGTGGCAACTACAAGAGCCAACTGCGATTGGACAAAGGACAACACAAAAGCTCGGTTCTTGATGCTTACAAGTGCAGCTATGGAAAGCAACAACGCCCACACAACAACCGTGCTGGCAGGACTCAGCACAGTCGCAACTAGAAGACTGGCAAAACCTAGCGCAAAAAGCCAAGGCAGCACGACCTGCATCAGAAGGTGAACAGGCATAATAACTACCCCAAACCGGCCGTATTTTCTGTTCAGCATCATATTTCGAAACAATAAGAGTGAGCCCATGAGGATGGCACCCCGCCTAACCTGCTGCCTCATCCGATCCATGAACCCAGAAGGTGCATACTCATAATACGCAGCCCTTGGCTCAAATATTGTCCTGTACCCTTCCAACTTGGCTTGATAGGGAACGCAGCAGTCAAATGAAGCACTTGGAGACAAAAGGATCTTTCCAGTTAGGTTCTCGCAGATCTTTCTTCTAACGGCCAAAATCTCACCCTTTGCATCGGGAGTCGAGTCCATCTGAGTCTCCGCTGTTCGCATAAAATCATAGAACCCTCTATATGTAGTCTCCAATCGTGGACCTAAAGCTCCAGGGTCGCCCAGAACCATCTCTTTTCCAGTAACAGCCCCAACTGTTGGATCCGCAAAATGCCCAACCAAATACTTCAGACCGTCTGGCTCAAAATAAGCTCCAGCATCGCTCATCACGATTATGTCTCCATGCGACTTCAGAACACCTTCACATATAGCCGAGTTGTAACCTCCTCTTTGTTCCTCTCGGATTAGCCGAATAAAACCATCATGGTTTTTGGAGTGAGCCTCCACTACATCAGCCGTATTGTCAGTGGAGTGCCCATCAACAAAAACTGCTTCTAATTTGCCTCGAGGATATTCCAACTCTTTAATGTTCTGAATTTTCTTCGAAACAACGTTTTCCTCGTTGTAAACAGGCACTATCAAAGACACGTTCGGATAGAACTCAGACAGACTTTCTACTGTCTCTTTCTTTCTATGATGGTAATAAAGAACAAAAAAATAGGAGACGTAGAAAAGCAGCAAGACAGAGAATGAGAACCAATACAACACCTGAAAGACCTCAAAATACATACGTTTTCCTTCCGTTGAGTGAATCTGATGCCCAATTCAGCTTGGGTCAAAGAGAGATTCGAAGCGGGTGCGATCACAAGATAAGCAGCGAATTTCCAATCCCATTTAGCGACTCAAGGGGTCTTGGTCCCTTTTTCGAGTATACAGAGTCTTTCCGTACGCGCGCGCCCGCACGAGTCTCCAGAAACATCTTACGCCGTCCTTGATAAATCGGAACTTAGACTTTCCACGCGTCCGGCGAATATACATTATTGGCACTTCTGCATATCGCCAGCCCCCATGGAAAACCTCCGCAGCAATCTCGGGCTCAATCTTAAAGCCATCTTCTGTCAGATCAATTGATCTGACAACCCGTTTCGAAAAAACCTTGTGTCCAGTCATGAGATCTGTGATGGGTGCTCCGTACAAGAGTTTCGTAGTCAATGAAAGAAGCTTGTTTCCGACGTAATTTGAGAACTTCATGCCTTCACGTGAACCTTTGAAGCGTGACCCAAAAACCACGTCGGCTTCTCCGCTCAAGATAGGCTTGACAAGCCGCGGGATATCATAGGGAGAATACTCCAGATCTGCATCTTGAACCACAACAACGTCTCCACTGGCTGCATCAAAACCCGTAGCCAGAGCCGCGCCCTTTCCGCGATTGTTCTCATGCTTCAGCAGTATCACTTCCTGTGAAAACTTGGCAATTTCCCCGAGCGTTCCATCAGTGGAGCCATCATCAATCACAATAACCTCCAGTGAAGGGAGAACCTGCTCAACATCCATCAACATCCGTAGGATCTGCTTTATATTCTGTTCTTCATTGTAGGCAGGGACGATCACGCTGACCTTAGCGTCTCCACCGGTAGCACTCGGCTTTGCCAATGATTCCTTTGCTCCTGTACAATCCTTCGAAGTAGTCTACAACTCGGAGTTATATAAGTAGTGGTAGAACGTACTCATAGAACATTCAAGCCGTTTATCTAGAACGGAAAACCAGAAGCCGTCACGACGCACCGTCCGCTTGTTTTCGAAACCATGAAATGGTCCGTTCCAAACCGTTTTCGAGGCTCACCTGAGGTTCCCACTCCAAAATCTCCTTTGCTTTGCCAGTATCAGGACAGCGTCGCATAGGATCATCCTCCGGAAGCGGATGAAAAGAGAGTCCAGGGTTGCTACCAACAATAGTCACTACCTGTTTTGCCGCATCCAGAATAGGAATTTCCTGTGAACTTCCGAGATTTAGAACCTCGCCCCTAGCCTTCACGTTGCTTGAGACCAGCAAAACTCCGAGAATCAAATCAGTAATGTAACAAAAGGATCGAGTCTGAGATCCGTCACCATACACGGTCAAGCGCTTTCCCGCAAGGGCCTGCAAGATGAAACGCGACAACACACGGGCGTAGAAGCCATCCCCCCGCAAGCGCGGACCAAACGTATTGAAGATTCGCACGATCCTCATATCTAACCCGTATTTTCGATGAAAAGCCATAAACAACGATTCGCTAAACCTCTTCCCTTCCACATAGCACGACCTCGCACCTAAATGGTTAATGTTACCCAGATAGCTCTCCGGCGTAGGGACAACCTGGGGGTCTCCGTACACCTCAGAGGACGACGCAAAGAGAATCGTCGAATCATGCTGTCTCGCTAGCTCTAACATGTTATGGCTCCCCCTAGAATTGGCAAGCAAAGTTTCAACCGGATAAAGCTGATACTCCTCAGGTGAAGCCCTACTCGCAAAATGAAAGATAAACTCAAATTTCTCGTTCTCTTTGAAATTGGAAACGTCCTCCTTTACCAGACGGAAACCTCTCTTCGGCAGAAGATGATCAACATTCTTGAGCAAACCGGTTGAAAAATTATCCAGACATGTAACAGCTGCTCCAAGCGCCACAAGTGTGTCACACAAGTGACTCCCGAGAAAACCGGCGCCGCCAGTTATCAACACGCTCTTTTCGGCAAACGTGTCGTGTTCAAAGCCATCAACAACGTGCTCAACATCATCACGTATGATTCGATCAATCACGTTTCCACAGCCTCGGGAAACCCAACCGCATGGTACGTAAAACCTCGAGACAATTTCTTGGGATTCAAGACCCGTCTTCCGTCAACAATGACGTTCCCTTGCATAGCTTTGTACAGATTTGGCTCAGCGAACTCCGACCAC
>CP070754.1:356962-361664 GCA_020348865.1 Candidatus Bathyarchaeota archaeon
CTCTTCGCGTGGGCAGGTCTCCTTGTGGGTCCTGCTTTAGCCTTGGTCGGGAGTGTCGTACCGGATAAGCGTTTCTAATGGATCACCTAGGTAGATCTCAGCCCAAACTCGGCAGGTCTAGATCTCATTCGCTTTCCCGGACAACTTCTTAACCAGAAAGAGTGGACCGGGCGGGACTCATACCCCAACGGGTTCAAGTCCAACCCTCGAAAGCACGATTAGCATGCGCGCGAGCGGCAAAGAAAAAAGGGGAACGTATTGTCAATCACCTTTCCAATCGTTTAGCTGCGCGTGCGTGGTGTATAGTTTCACCGCACAGTCTCCACCTTCACTTAAATATTTTGTTTCTCTAGGCTTAAAAGCAACAATTATCCAACAGTCTTAAATTGAGAATGCAATGAATCAGTATGCTCTAATGGAGTGAAAGATTTGAGAAAAATACTGCTAAGCCTATTCCTAGCTTGTTTGCTAATGTTCCCGCTAGCAGCCTTTAATATCCGACAAGCGTGGGCATGGGACTGGGAATTCATACGACCGGCGGAAACCGGAAGTTATTTCTCAATTCCCGTAGATGAACACATCCACAGCGCTGAAACCGATGGGAAAGCTTCTGTCGGTCTCGGACTTCACATTGGTACGTATTTTGACAATGATCCGATCGAGTCATGTGATGGTCTATATCTTCAGATGGTTGCCACTGGCAATACTAGAAAGATAATCGACTACACTCTTTACACCGGCCAAGATTATAATTGGCACGACAACCTGGAAAACCAGCTGTTCCTAGGAGATGATGACTGCGACGAGATCAATACGTGCAAAATTCGATTCTATGGCGGAGTTGGAGATGCCGAGTATTATTCCCTTTGGGTATCCAGCAATGGAGCCTTATTCTTCAACGGACCATGCACAGATCCTAACTATTCGCCAGCGAGTATACCGAATACAGATGGCCCAAACAATTTCATTGCCCCCTTCTGGAGAGACCTGAAACCGCACCAAGGCGGTTCAATAACTTGGGGGTATGTTACGCATCCTGGAGTTTCTCATTATTGTCTTGCAGTTAGTTGGAATGGTGTTCTCGATGCAAATGGCAACGAACAAACATTTCAAGTGGTGATAGAACCCGGACCTACATATGGTGTACCTAATGACTCATTTAATTACTGGCAAAGTAGGATATGGTTCCAGTACCAAAGCATCACGTTGGGTGTTCCAACCGTTGTTGGGATTGAAGACCAACTCGGCGAAAAGGGTAATTCGCATCCCACAGGGATCGGCGATATTCCCAACCAATCCGCAATGCTACTCACTCGGCAAGGCAACTATACGGTCATTACAAGCCTAACAATGGAAATGATTGAAAACGACGACTACGCGATTATAGAGATCGACACAGATCACCATAAAGGAAACAACGTCTATCTGCAAGATCCACCTGGGTCTCCTGACCCGGAACCGCAATACATGCTGGCCCTTCTAGGAGGATCCACATTGTTATTGAGCCTAGTAGCTAACCCTCCAGCTTGGCTGGCATTGGGTGGCTTTGTCCTTGGCTCGGTGCTGTGGGGAGTTGACATGGTTGATGCCTTGGAAGCCATGGCTCAGCTACCCAGTGTTGAAACGCTGGATCGAAGGGATAACGGAGTCACAAACTACGCAAGAGTCTTCGCTCAGGAACCCAACTATCAATCATTTCCTGTTGATGCTTGGTTTGGCATACGGTTTTCTTGGCTATTTTCGGATACAAATACCGAAGATCACGTTCTCACCGTTAGGACTAAGCTCAACTATGATGAATACTCAAAATATGGCACTAAAATGGGCACTGGAAGCGTGACAACATCGAGGTCTTTGAGAGTCCGCGCTAATACTGCACCCGTAGCTTCTAATCTCCAGATCAGTCCTATCAACCCCGTCACCGCAGATGACTTGGTTGCCAGCTATGACTATTATGATGTTGATGGTGATCCGGAAGGCAGTACGGAGATTCGCTGGTACAAAGGCGATGTACTTCAGTCTGCATACAATGATCTATGCACTATTCCATCCAGTGCTACTGCTGCAGGTGACGTCTGGTACTTCACTGTTAGGCCACACGACGGAACCGAGTTTGGAGACTCAGCGGCTTCACCAAGCGTTACGATAGTAACAACACATGACGTGGCAGTTGCGGACATAGCACTCTCCAAAACCATTGTTGGGCAAGGCTATAATGTAGAAATAAACGTAACTGTCACAAATCAAGGTGATTTCTCAGAGACGTTTGGTGTTTGGCTTTCCTTGCATATCTGGCCAAACTACGTTGGTCAAGCGACCTTGAGTCCAGGAGAAGCTCTGATCTTAACGTATACATGGAATACTACAGCTTATGATTATGGTGATTATATCATAAGCGCCTATGCTGAACAGGTCTCAGGAGAAACCGATACGGATGACAACTTGTTGATGGATGGATCAGTCCTTGTGACTATTCCAGGGGACGTCGATGGAGACCACGATGTTGACATTTTCGACATTGTTGCGATACAGAGTGCTTATGGGGCTCATTATGGAGATCCCAACTACGACCCCAACTACGATATCAATGGAAACGGGGACGTCGACATATACGACGTGGTTATAGCAGCTGGAAACTATGGTCAATCCTGGTAGCTCTCAACTCTTCTCCTCTTTTTTTTGAGGAACACTCTCCGCGCGGACAGTCAAGTTTTCGGGTGCTACGGGCGGGACCAATGCCCCAACGGGTTCAAGTCCAACTGCTTGAAGCTGCTTAATGTGGGTGCGCTGCAAGGACATTCGTGGGTCTGCAATGGCAAAATCAAACGCTGCGCGCGCAACATAACTCATCAGGTACTATCTGCAAGGCTCATAGAATTCAGCATCTGAGTACTTGATGCACGCGCGCACAGACACGCAAGCAACGACAGTCCATGGGGCGGAAAAGCTTTTTCTTTTCTTCGACTTAAAACTCACCCGTGAATTTCTTGGAAAAGCAGCTCTTTGAGGATGGATTCATAATAGCGTCAATTGCCCTAACAACTGCTGCTCTGTTTCACGGAACCTTCGAAATCGCGGATTTCTTTGTAAACTATCTTCTTATCTCGTGGTTTTTCTACACAAAGATTCCTCTGAGACTTGACAGTTATTTCCGAACAACCGCGTTTAGAGAGGATCTATCCATAAAATCGGGAATTGTGCTATTTCCAGCACTCATGTTTTTGGTATTCACATTAGGTCGCCCCTTTGGGTTTCTTCTGTTGCCCCAAGGCCTGAAGCGTTTCGCGCTTCTGAGCGTGGATGCTTCTGTTCTCGGAGTGATAGCTGTAGCGTTGTTGTCTATTATCTATTTTTCATGGAGAGCTTGGAATTGTCCCGACACCAAGCTAGCAATGCGATTGTGGCGAAAAACTTGCGAGTCCGACGAGGAATTCGAACATGATCTCGCCCTATCCAGTGAGTCAAGAATAGATCACTACTTCAATAGACTGGTGTCTCCGGGTGCGGTTCCCATGGGTATTACTGTAATTCTGTTCTTCGCAGCTTATGTGCTCATGATTATTGATGTCCTATTGGTGATTCTCTTGGCTTGCTGGCTAGCATACAATATTCTCTTCGAGGTTGGACGGCGTTCTTCTGACTTCTCAAGAAGGAGTAATTCTGCGTACAAGTTCTTTAAGAATCTCGATAGAGTCTTGGTTTGGGAGAGTTTGCTCCGGTTCGGGCTAGTCGGCAGGATGGAAAATGTGGTAGGGGCTATCATTGTGACTGGATGCTTTTTGCTGCTAATTACAATATCTATTATCAGCCTGGAGGCGTTCATAGTCATGTTTGGCTTCTTGTGTCAATGGTATGTGCTGGTTGTTCTAATCCAAATCGCAAGAAGAACAAGATATAGACCAAGAGCCTTGAGAAACGAAAGCCTACTGCCGAGCTTGCCCAATTATTCGAATGTTGTTCTACCATTTTGTCTGACGTTGCTTTTGGTCTTTTCTCTGGGAGGATACCTTGACTTGACGGAATCTCAGCTTTTCATGAGAGCCTTCACCATAATGTCACTTAGCCTTAACGTGGGCGTGATAGTATCAGTTGTGTTGTGGGCACGGTCGGGAAAGAGACCTGCCACCCAGCTCCGAATGGATCGCTACAGGTTGTTTGGGATTTTCTATCTGAGTGGACTCTTCGTTGCTCTGGCGGGAAAAAGCATACAAGGAGTAATATTCTGGACGGCTTTGAGCGGAGCTTTGATTTTCCTGACTACGCAGAGGAGCATTCACGCGCGGTATCAAAGATCTGACCCAAAGATCTGCGCTACAGCAACAACACTACATTTTGCTATTGGTGTTTACACAATCCTAGGAACTGCTGCCTACTTCTTTCCTGAGCTCTCGTTTCTCATGCTTTCAGCGGCAATGCTTTCCGGCGTGTTGTTTCTCCTAATGTGGGTGCAGACCTTCAGAATTCGAACGCTTGCTCAAACTGAGTGAACCATCACGCCCACGAAATCCAGATCCTGCGCGCGCTACGTGAGAAGAGCGGAACCATACTCCGGCGGGTTCAAGTCGCGCGCGCAATCTAATGCTAACTCTAAATTGAAGCTCCGATTCAGCTTCTTTCTTGCGTTTCTATCGTGTTCTTCTCAGTCTAATGAGTTTGAATCCACTGTACAAGAAATCAAGAAAGAAGTATATTCCGCCGAAGA
>CP070754.1:361764-370939 GCA_020348865.1 Candidatus Bathyarchaeota archaeon
ACATAATGGTTGAGGACAGCGTCCCCACCGCAAGCTTCACGTATTCGCCGCCAAGCCCGCTTGAGGGTGACCCAGTAGCCTTCGACGCGTCAGGTTCGATTGGTTACGACCAACCCTTATCTTACAGCTGGAACTTCGGAGACGACTCGTCGGGAGCAGGCGTGAATCCTACTCACATCTATGCCCAGAACGGAGACTACCTCGTAACGTTGACAGTGACTGATGCAGATGGAGACAGCGATTCAACCTCTCTTACAATTACCGTTATTGATAAAGAGCCGACAGCAGATTTTGAAGCTTCACCGACCAGCGGAGTTGAGCCTTTGCTGGTCAACTTCGAAGACAGCTCGGCATCACACGATGGAATAGTGGGTTGGACCTGGAATTTCGGAGACGGACAATCAAGTACCGACCGGAACCCAACTCACAATTATGTAGATAGCGGAGTCTTCACGGTTTCACTGACAGTGGTTGAAGGTGATGGAGATGGTGACTTCGAAACCAAGACATCCTACATCACCGTGGCCGATACGGCTCCCTCAGCTGACTTCACGGCATCACCCACCGGCGAAGCTCTGACAGTAGGGTTCACTGATACTTCAACTTCACACGACGGAATCGTATCCTGGCTTTGGGATTTCGGTGATGGAGAAACAAGCAGTGGGCAGAATCCAACCCACAAGTTTCCAGATGATGGTACATACCTTGTCACACTCACAGTCACAGACAGCGACGGATCCGCTGACACAGTCACCAAGCAAGTTTCTGTGGTGAATACAGCGCCAACCGCGAACTTCAGCATCGTGTCGTCTGCGAAACCAACAATCAACGAAGAAATCTCGTTCATAGATCAGTCATCCGACCCAGATGGCAACATCATCTCATGGTACTGGGATCTGGGAGATGGCACCACGGCCACAACCAAGAACGCCACTCACAGGTATCAGGCCTTGGGAACCTACATCGTGAATCTTACGGTCACCGACAACGATGGCGCAAGTGACACCCTGACCAAGAGCGTAACCATCTTCGATGTTACCCCGCCAGTTACAACCGACAACTATGACGGGGCGTGGCACACTTCCGACTTTACCATAAACCTTACAGCCACAGACGACCTCACGGGTGTAGCTGAAACCTACTACAGCATCAATGATGGGACAATCAGAACCGTCAGTATTGACGGTCAGCCACGCATCGCAACCGAAAGCGCCGTCAACAAACTGGAATACTGGAGTGTGGACAAATCCGGCAACGAGGAACTACCTCACAAGATTTTGACTGAAATCAAACTGGACAAGACCAACCCGTTCGCTGACGCTGGATCAAATCAAAGTGTCGATGAAGACCAGCCCGTGACGTTCGATGGCTCCTCGTCATTTGACAATATAGGAATAACCAGCTACACATGGACTTTCTTCGACAAATCCCATCAAACCTTAACCGGACCAAATCCAACGTACACGTTTGACACTCCAGGAGAATACTCTGTCAATTTGACCGTAACTGACGCGGCTCTCAACTATGCAGTTGACACGATCACGATCACAGTTCGAGACCAAACACTGCCCGTAGCCAATGCTGGCGACGACCTGGTGGCTCATGAAGAGACTCAAGTCATTTTCAATGGTTCAGGCTCAACAGACAATGTAGGAATTGTAAGTTATGTATGGACATTCGTCGATGAAACCTCACGCACGCTTCGAGGAGTCAATGCCACCTACGTCTTCAATACTCCAGGGAAATATAACGCAACATTAACGGTCTCAGACGCTGAAGGAAACTCCGCAACCGACACTGTGATGATCACCGTTGTTGATGCCACATATCCCTTGGCAAATGCGGGTGAGGATCAGGTTATTGACGAAGACACAATGCTCACTTTCAATGGCTCAGCCTCCTACGACAACGTTGGCATAATGAGCTATGTCTGGACATTCCTCGACGGAACACTTCAAACACTGCTCGGAGCGACTCCGACCTACACGTTTGAAACACCCGGGGTCTACAGAGTAACCCTGAACGTGACGGACGCGGAAGCTCATTTCACCGCTGACACAATGCTTGTCACCGTTCGAGACATAACGCCGCCGCTTGCCAACATAGGCAGCTATGCAACAGTCGTGGAGCTGGCTCCGGTGAATTTTGATGCGAGCGAATGTTATGACAACGTTGCAATCGTCCATTACCGCTGGAACTTCGGAGATGGAACCCTTGAAAACAGCACAGTGCCCTCCGTCGTTCACACCTACACGAAGCCAGGAGTCTACATAGTTGCACTAACTGTCATTGACGAAGCAGGCAATACAGACAGCACTGCAATATCGGTTGTGGCGTACAGAGATACCGACGGAGACCTAATTGCTGACCACTTGGACTCGGATGATGACAACGATGGAATGTCCGACGATTGGGAGATCATCCACGGACTCGACCCACTAGATCCCTCGGACGCGGACCTTGATCCCGACGGCGACAGCTTGAGCAACATCGCAGAGTACCAGATAGGAAGCGACCCAAACGTTTACACGTCGCCTTCACCTTTTCCCGTATCTGCCGTGCTGATATTAATCTTGGTATGTTTGATAATCGCGCTCGGAGTATTGTTCATGCGAAAGCTGTAAAGGCGAAAAAAGATGAGAGTGCTAGTTGCAAATCCACCGTGGCCAGGACCCGGATACGGAGCCAGATCCGACGTAAGATGGCCGCATCGACGAAGCGATAAGTACCTCGAGTATCCCATATACTTGGCATACGTCGTGGCTGTGCTTGAGAAAGCCGGGGTTGACGTACATTTTGTCGACGGAGTTGTAGAAGAACTCTCCGTACAAGCCTTCGCCGAGAAGGTCAAACGGCTGAGACCCGATCTAATCGCTATCGAATGTTCAACTCCATCGATAACGAAAGACCTACAAACCGCCCAGAAAGTGAAAGAAGAGCTAGAAGACACGTTCATAGTGTTAATGGGTTCTCACCCCACGTACTTCCACAAAGAAATCCTCTCTGAAAACAAGTTCGTAGACGCCATTGCCCGCGGCGAATTCGACTTCACAATTAGAGAGCTGGCTTTAACCTTCAAAGGTCAACAGCAACTGCAGAACATCGCAGGAATCTCATACAGGAACGGAGAAAGCATACAAATAAATGAAGATCGACCGTTGATCCAAGACCTAGACACCCTTCCATTCCCAGCCCGTCACATCGTCAAATCCGACAGCTACCGAGAAGCTGTTTTCACAGGAAGAAGGTGTACCACAATTGTAAGCTCCAGAGGCTGCCCATACCAATGTGTATTCTGCTTGTGGCCCCGAACCATGTACGGCCGAAAATTCAGAAAAAGAAGCATGGCAAACGTCGTCGACGAAGTCCAGCACGTTGTAGAAGACTGCGGTGTGGACGAAATATACTTTGATGATGACTGTCTGACGCTGGACAGAAACCGGCTACTCCAAATATGTGAAGAAATCGTCAGGCGCCACGTGAAGGTCAAGTGGATGTGCCAAGCCAGGGTTGATAATGCTGACGACGAAGTTCTCAAAGCCATGAAACAAGCAGGATGCCACTACATCAAATACGGAGTTGAATCAGGTTCTCAAGAAATGCTCGACGCCATGAAGAAAGGCATAACCCTAGACAAAGTTAGAAGAGCTTTCAAATTGACCAGAAAAGCTGGCATAAAGACGCAGGCGTTCTTCCTCCTTGGTCTGCCGTGGGAAACACCAGAAACCGTCACGGAGACAATTGAATTTGCGAAGGAAATCAAGCCGGACAGCGCCCAATTTGCAGTGGTTGTTCCCCATCCAGGCACCGAGCTCTACGACTTGTGCCTAGAAAGAGGCTGGCTCAGATATGAATCATGGGATGACTTCGACTGTCGAAAAGCACTGATAGAAACCGACAACCTTTCAATCGAAGACGCAGAGAGGTATCGCACGAGAGCTTACAAAGAATTCTATCTCAGACCCAGCTTCATCTTGAGAACCACGCTCAAACTATGGAATCCAAAAGAAGCCAAGAGAATCATCAGAAGTGCAAAATCGATTATGAAAAGAATCTCCTACTACGGAGAATCCTGACACTATTCGCAGAGCGCGCACACCCGGTACAGGAAGATGAGAATCTGGCTAAATTCAGCGTGGTCATGCCTATACACAATGAGGCAAAGCTTCTCCCCTACAGTCTACCATCAATTTACAGACTGAAACCCAATGAAGTATTGCTTCTATTCGACAGATGCACCGACAATAGCCCTAAAATTGCCAAAAAAATGGCTGACCATTGCAAGTACGCGTCACGCACTAGATTCATCGAAATCAACGAGCCGTCTCCACGATGGAAATTTCGAATAGCCTTTGTACGCCGACAAGGATTCAAAATTGCCAAGAATCATGTTATTCTGAACACCGACGCAGATACTATGCTGAGCGAAGAAATCGCGGATGCCATCCCCTTGATCGGCAAATCAAATATCGGTATGGTGAAGTTTGGCCGAAGACCCTACCCCAGAACCCTTCAAAGCTATATCGGCACGCTGATCTCTCCATTTTTACATGTGCTCAAAGGACATCCAGCAATAGGATTCGCAGCCATCTACGCTTTTTCAAAAGAGGCTTGGCTGGCAACCGAGAATCCGAAACTGGCAAAAAACGTCCGTCGAGCAGAAGACACCCATCTTTATGCATCAATCTCCAAGAAATATAAGGCCATATTCATCGAAACACGTACGCTACACCTAAGACCCCGAGAGACGAAAGAGAATCACTTTTTGAAGGGGGTCACCCGTTGGCAAGTAAAACGTGCGCCCTTATGGATGGTAGCGGCTCACACCTTTATGTTTCTGCGTCCACCAGTTCTATCCGGATACTTGAAGGCCAGATTGCAGAGCAAAGAATTCGTATGACTCTTGTCCTACGGCGACAACATTCCTCGTGAGAGCCTATGCGCGCGCGCAAGCCCAAAACAATAGCGGAATATTTTGCCCATCGCGTGACCAAGATGTCAAGCATAGCTGCTTTCACTCGGGAAAAAGCGCGCAGGAAAGACACGATGAAGAAGTTCAGATGCATGTGCGAAACCCTTGCCCAAAACGATTAACTGGAAAAGCTCCCAGTTTCACAGGTCATACAAAAAGCACACAGCTCCGACCATCTAGACAAGTGATTTGACTGGCTCTTTGCGCGCGTATTTCCGCTGGGGACAATGATACTATTGACAAAGAAGAACGGAGAAACAACAAAACCTCTATTGACGTGCAGATTCGCTGACAAAGAGCTTGACTTTGTAGGCTTCATAGTGATCGACTCAACCATCGGAGGAAGATCTTGCGGGGGAGTACGACTTTCACCAAAAGTTACACTCAGCGAAACAGTCAGTCTGGCCAAGAACATGACTCTGAAGTATGCCTTTTTAGGCATCCCCCTAGGAGGAGCCAAGGTAGGAATACGCACCAAAGCTTCATTAGAGGGCAGAAAAAGAAGATCCGTTTTCACCCATGTTGGAAAGATCCTAGCCCCATTTGTCGTAGGAGGCTCTTTTCTGACGGGACCAGATATGGGCACTTCCGATGAAGACATCGATTACTTGCTGAACGCGGCGAAGAATGAGAGAGAAAGCAGGAAACATGCGCCTACTCCCTTGTACACCAGCTGGACCATGCTAGCTTCCGCCAAAGAGGCTCTTAGCGAACTAGGCTTGAAACTGGACGACTCCACAGTTGCCATCGAAGGTTTTGGAAAGATTGGAAGCTCGGCAGCCAAAGTCTTTTCAGAAAATGGAGCGAGAATAACCGCCGTATCAACTCTTAAAGGAGCAATAGCCAACTCAGAAGGGCTAGATGTAAAGGAACTTCTGGAAATGAAGACACATTATGGTGACGACATCGTCAACCAATATACTGAAGCTAGAAAGATAGCGAAGAACGAGTTGTTATGTTCTGCTGTTGACATTATACTTCCTTGCGCTGGACCTTGGACAATCAATTCGGCAAATGCTGACAAAGCAAAGGCCAAAATCATCTGCCCAGGCGCAAACATACCAATTACACGCGAAGCTGAGGAGATCCTCTTCAATAAAAAAATAATTAGCTTGCCCGATTTCGTCTCAAATTCCGGTGGAGTATTGGGAGCGTTTATGGGATCTATCATCAGCGACCATGAAAAAAAGGAAATCATCGAGAAGCATTTCAGCAAAAGAGTTGCACGAGTGATCCAAATCTCCCGAGAAAAAGGTATGCCCCCAATTGAGGTGGCTCAAAAAATAGCTCAAGCAAGATTTCACAATATCAAAGCAAAATCAGAAAGAACCGACCTAAAGAAACAGATGAAACACATGGCTCAAGTAATTCTCCCCAGAATCTATCGAAGAATTTTCATAAAACCTCGAGCGAAAACGACTTTCGCCAAAATGCTACACTCAACAGAGTGATCAGGTTCTAATTGCATACCACCGACCTCAATTTCAGTTTTTCCAGGCCCAAAACACAGACCATCAGTTGAGCCTCAATGCCATTTCGTCAAAGAACACAGATCAAACGATTTATCCACAAATCGTTCTCTCGGCTAGGACAAGCCAAAGGATATTTTGATCTTAAAAAATCGCAATGGCTTGCTCGTCCAAAATTGAAGAAGATTCAGGAGAAGAAACTCAGAAACATCATCAAACATGCATATAACAACGTCGAATATTACCATGCCCTTTTCAAATCCCTGAACTTACATCCTACCGATGTCAAGAACGTAGATGACCTCTGCAAAATTCCTATCCTAACTCGGCTTCAGATTCAGAAAGATCCTGAAAAGATAATTGCACATGATGCTGATCGAAAGAGATGCATTACAAGTAGAACGTCGGGCTCGACAGGAAGACCGCTGGTACTCACTTTCGACGACGACGCTCTCATCAACAGAGGAAGCCGTTCCCTTCGACATTTTTTTGAAAGCGGGTGTCATCTTAACGACAAAATCGTCCGTTTCACAAGTCCATCTCGTTCCCTACGCAGCCGTACACACACACCTTGGTTCAATCAACTAGGCTTTCTAAGGAGAAAGCACCTATCAGTTCTCGACAAAATCGACAATAACATCTCAAGTCTCCTAGCTTATTCTCCTGACGTGATTGAAGGTTATCCCTCAACACTATGGCTTATAGCAAACACCGTTCAAGACAAGCAAATTGAAGGAATAAATCCAAGAATAGTCTGCTGCACAGCAGAGTTGTTACCTCAAGATGTTCGAAAAAAGATAAACTCAGCATTTGAGGTCGAACTGTTTGATCAATATGGATCAGTTGAATTCGGAACCTTTGCATGGGAATGTCAAGAACACAACGGTTATCACATGGATATCGAAAGCGTTGTCGTTGAGTTTCTAAGGAATGGCGAAAATGTCTCACCTGAAGAGAAAGGAGAAATCGTAGTATCAGGTCTATTCAATCTTGCAATGCCTCTCATACGATACTCTCTCGGCGACATTGGCAGATTCAGCACTGAAAGATGCTCCTGCGGTAGAGGACTTCCCCTTATGAAGATAATAGACGGAAGAACTGACGACTTCCTAGTTTTGCCGAGCGGTACAATAATATCTCCAAGAAACATCAACCTTCTTGAGTACGTAGACGGGATAGCTGCATACCGAATAGTTCAAAAAGAAAGGGACAAGCTTGAAGTTCAAGTTGTAGCAGACAGTGGCTTCTCTCCAGAAACCATTTCACGGACAAGAGATCGGATACTAAGGGGTTGCCTCGGCGAAGACATAGAGATTAACGTTGAGATAGTTGACGAGATTCCAAGAGATATATCGGGCAAGATGAGATCGGTAGTTTCAGAAGTTAAGAAAACCTCCACCACTCAGTCAGGATAGAGCAGTTTTACTCTTCAAAGGAAGCAAGAAATGAATAATAAATCTCACGCAGTAGGGATTGTAAACGCATTGCGCTTCAAAAGTCTAGAGGCAGCCATAAACGAAGCAATGAGGCTAATTAACTTCAATCTGGACCGCGAAATCAAGCAAGTAGCCATCAAGCCTAACCTATGCTACTATTGGTCTAGCACCACTGGAGAAACTACTGATCCAAAATTCGTAGAGGCGCTCGTTAACATAATTAGAACGAACAAAAAGTCAAGCGAAATCTCCATAGTTGAGTCAGACGCTACAGTCATGAGGACCAAGCACGCCTTCAAGATACTCGGTTACGAGGATTTAGCATCGAGAAAAGGTCTAAGACTAGTGAATCTCTGTGAAGACGAGCTGCTTCCAATCCCAGAACACCTCAACACATCAGTTCTCAGAGAGCTACAAATCAAAATCCCCAAAACACTAGTTGATGCAGATCTGTTTGTCAGTGTACCCACCCTCAAAGTACATCCCCTCCCTGGACTGAGTTGCGCCCTGAAAAACCAGTTCGGATGCGTCCCGATTAGAAGGAAAGAGAGCCTTCACAAAAGGCTCACCGACGTAGTCGCGAGCATTAATAGAGTCTTGGCCCCACACCTGGTAGTTGTTGACGGAATCACCTGTCGAGGAAAATACCCAAAAAAACTCAACCTAATAATGACCAGCTGTGACCCTGTTGCTGCAGACTTCATCGCTGCCAAAATAGCGGGATTGAACCCGAAAAGAATAAGACACCTAGTAAAATCTGAGGAACTGGGAGTGGGCTCCACAGACGTGATCTTACGAGGCGATGATTGGACCTATTTCGCAGATAGATTTCCAAGAAAAGGTTTTCTCTCTAACATTTCAAGACGAGGACTACTTGCAATGTATGGGTGGTACCTCCGATTCTTCACGTTGGAAGGACGATTATTCAAGATGCGCCCTTCAGCAACCGGAGCGTAAAGCGTCAAGTGTGTGCAGTCAATGAGAATCGACACCTGCGTTTCCGAGAACAAACACGTGACTTGAGGTTACGAAAGTGAAGAGGTTAAGAGTGGGCATAGTTGGTCTGGGTGGTCAAGGACGAAAACACTTCTCAAACTGCTTAAGAATGAAAAACCTCCAAGTCAGCGGTGTTGCCGACAATTCGAAACGTGCATTGGCCAGAGTCAAACGACTGGGAATCAACTCATATGAGAACTATCACGAGATGATAACCAAAGAAAAGCCAGACGCAGTGATAATATCCTTGCCCCATGATCTTCATGAAGACTGCGTTGCATTATCCTCAGAAAACGGGTGCA
>CP070754.1:371039-380572 GCA_020348865.1 Candidatus Bathyarchaeota archaeon
CTATCAGGATCGGTGGTATCACTATTCTTATGACCTGGTTTTCTATATCCTCCTTCACCTTTTCATGCTCAACACTCTCATCATGCTGAGCAGCTATGACAACAGCATCCACTCTTTTCGGTTTTCCAGCAAAGTATTCAACTGTAACTTGCGATTTACCGTCTGGTCTTAGGTATCGCAGAATCTTGCCCTTTCTGCATTCAGAAAGCCGCCTTACCAATTTATGTGCAAGCATTATTGGCAGAGGCATCAGCTCCTTTGTCTCATTTGTTGCGTAGCCAAACATCATTCCTTGGTCTCCTGCTCCTTGTTCATGGGTTTTGGTCGCATTGACTCCCATTGCAATGTCTGGAGACTGGTCCGTTATCGAAGTCAATACGCCACAGGTTTCCCAGTCCATCCCATCTTTGGCGTCATTCAATCCGATTTCCTTTAGAGTTCTTCTAACGATGTTTGGTATGTTTACATAGCAGGAGGTTCTAATCTGACCGGTGACTACTACATTTCCTTGCATCACCAATGTTTCACAGTCAACTCTTGCTTTGGGATCTTTGGCCAAGATTTCATCGAGTACCGCATCCGATATTTGGTCTGCAACTTTGTCAGGATGGCCTTCTGCTACAGATTCTGATGTAAATAGGTAGCTTCCATTGTTCATCATGGGAATCGCTTAACCCAATTTAAGATACACCCTTTTAATGGTTTCCTACATTTCCATCAAAGAAGACATAGCCGAATTCATACGTTGTTCTTACGTAGGGCCCTGTGAGCAAGAGCATACGTGTCCATGCAAACCTAGTTGAATGCCTCTGAGGTTCCCCCGTTCGTCCTCGTCTCCAACCGCATGGTGATCTTTGCAGGAATTGAGAAATGCATGCATGGCCTCGTGTTTCTAAGGTGAATTCAGGGATAGGGACGTTTGATGCGCAATCATTCTCTGATCCTCGGCCAAGCGTTCAAAGATTCTTTCAACAAGTTCTTCCTCACGCGCAAGTTTTCCCACTTCGTGATGACTGCCATTCGTCATTGATGCTATTCTTCTGGTTACTGTGAATCCATAGGTCTCTCTTCCATAGAAGTGTGGATTTGTGTTCACAACTACCATGTGAATTCTTTCTTTACTGATCATTTTGGCAACCGATACTACGTCTCCGACAGCCAAATCCTCGAACTCTCTAACCGCAATGCCTATGGCATTAAATTCGCGGATCTCGCCGGTTTCCAGACTTTTTTGAAGTGGAACATTGGCGCTTCCATCAGTTATGATGACCATGACCGGTATCGTTGACTGGTCTCTGCGTTTAGCCTCTTTCAGAACCTCCCAAGCCTTCAGCATCCCGGCAGCCAACGGCGTAAAACCGCTGACTTTCAGTCCCAGAAGCTTGTTTGCGACGACTCTAAGATTGGTTATGGGATGTTGGACTATGACCGCACCGGTTTCTTTGAGAGCTACAATTCCCACTTTATCCCTGTATCGATATGCGTCTTTGTGTAGTTTCAGTATGGCTTCTTTGACTTCTTTGATACTGAATAGCATTGATCCGCTTAGGTCAATGATGAACATAATAGTCATAGGAGCTTTGTAGAGTCTCACTTTCTCACGAACGTCCTCCATGCAGATCTTGAGCGCAGTTTTGAGAGGTTTCCCCCTCTCCTTCTGTTTCCTAGCCGCTGCCCTGATTGTAGCGACCAAGTGCACGTCTTTTGCTCTGCCATGTGGAAGTTTCCATCCAAATGATCGCCCTCGATGAAGTGTAGTCACTGTCGTTGCTCTTTTTCCCGCAGAGCTACTGACTCTTTTTATGGTCCTTTTAGATTTGAAAAGTAGTCTGAAAGGTTTCAGAACGCTCCCTTTAATCCTTGTGAGGAGAGAGATACCTTCTGCCAATTGTGGGGGTCTTAGTGCAGAGCTTATTGTGGGAATCGCCTTATCCCCTTTCTCAGGTACAGGCTCCTTCTGGGTTTTTCCTCTAAGCTTATCCGATCCTTTGGTAACACCGTCCGTAACTGGGGCGTCTTTCGGGTTTTTTTTTAGTCTTTTTCCGAATCCAAAGACTGGGGTGAGCATACTCAAGAACTGGAAGAATCTGGCGCGAAGTTTGCTTCGTCTTTTTTCCACAGCAGCTTCTTCCTTTTCGCTTGCGTCGTCTTTTGCCCAAATCATGGTCCGGCCTCTCGCTTTCTTCCGCTTTTCATCGTCTTTGGTTTCAGACGATTTGGTCTCCTCTAGGTATCTGACTTCCTTGACCCTTGCCATGAAAATCTTTGAAATCTCTTCAGGAGTAGCTGGATCCACGAACCCGCTCTCCCTTGTTCTGTGACCTAGGGCAAGCTCTGAAGCTACGAGGACATCGTCTTGTGTGACTTTCAGCCTGTTTTCGAATGCTGCAAGTGTGCGTGCGGCTTTGTCGATCACGATGTCAGGTCTCATGCCATCCACTTTCAAATCCAAGCATGTTTGGCATATGGCTTCAAGAAGACCTTCCGGCGTTTGGACTTTTGGAAGAATGTTTCTTGCTCGGATTATCCTATCCCTCAACTCTTCTTGGACGGCTCTGAATTTCTCACGGAATTTCTCAGGGTCTTCCTCAAACCCGATGTTTCTTTTCACAATTTCCATTCTGTCTTTTACTGATGAGATTTTCTCAACTTCTGCTGATAGAGGAAACCGGTCAAGGAGTTGAGGTCGAAGTTCGCCCTCTTCAGGGTTCATTGTTCCGATGAAAATGAAGCGTGAAGGGTGGCTTACCGATATTCCTTCTCTTTCAACGACATTCCAGCCTGTTGCTGCGGCGTCTAGCAAATCGTCTGCTATGTGGTCTGGCAGCAGATTCACTTCATCAACGTAGAGGATGTTCTGATTCGCTTCTGCAAGGATGCCAGGTTTTAAGGCTTCCACTCCTAGCTTGATGGCTTTTTCAACGTTCAGACTTCCCACAACTCTGTCTTCTGTGGCTCCAAGTGGCAGATTGACAACTAACATGTCTCTTTCCTGCATGGGTAAATCCTGTTTCTTGTGGTAGCGTGTGCTGCACTTATAGCACATGTTGGATGGGTCCTGTGGGCTGCAGTTGAAAGGACAGTCTTTGACTGCCTCAATTTTTGGCAATATGTTGATTAGTCCTCGCACCACCGTTGTTTTTCCTGAACCCTTTGGACCACGAATCAGGATGCCACCTATTTTTGGGTTGATGGCATTGATGATTATGGCTAGTTTCAGTTTGTCCAAGGCAACGATAGCTGAGAAGGGGTACACTATTCTCCGTTGTATGCAGTTGCCCCCCATTGTATTATAGATTGACAGAGGATAATATATGGATATGGTGTTTAAGGCGGTTACCGTATTTGCCACATGCGTGCATGTATCATATGCCCCTTTTATGACACTTTTTTGTCAAAAACCTATAAATGATTTTCAGATATAACATAATTTATGCCTAATTCTCTAAGAGAGGCTTGTGGCGTTTTCAGCGCGTACGATCATGAAGGTGACCCTGTATTCCCCTGTATATATTGGGGGTTGAGAGCACAGAACCATCGAGGTCATCAATCGCACGGTTTCACTACATTTGATGGATCATTCAATACACACCGGAATTTAGATTTGATTCCGAAAATTAAGAGAAAAAACATCCAAGATTGGCTCAACAAGTTGCCAGGAAATGTAGGCATAGGAAGCGTAAGATACACAACTTCAGGCGGAACCAGTGAAGAATCACTGAAGAGGGGAATTCAACCTGTTCTGGCGGAAACAGGAAAGGTGAGAGTTGCACTAGCCTTCAACGGCAACATCGTAAACAATTCTTGGTTGAGAAGAAGGATTAGAGAGAAATTTCCAGGTTTTTCTTATGAATGTGACGCAGAGCTGATTTGCAGAAGACTCGTCATGGAGCTGGCAGAGAGTCATGATCTCACTTCATCCGTCTTAGCTTGCATGAAAGAGATAGAAGGCGCCTTTTCAGTGACAGGGATAACTCAGAAAGGAGAGCTATTCGCGTTCAAGGATCCTCACGGAATAAGGCCACTCTGTTGTGGTCACAGCAGAAACCGCAAGCTATACGCAACATCCTCAGAGACCGTTGGTTTGGACATAAATGGCCTCGAATACGATTTTGAAGCAGAACCCGGAGAACTCATTACGCTTTCGGAAGACGGGATCAAGCGAAAGCAGCTCACCCCCTGCAAAAGGAGAGCACTTTGTGGTTTTGAATTCGCATATTTTGCAAGACCAGACTCAAGATTGGGGGACAAATACGTCTATGAGGTAAGAGAAGAGTTTGGAGGGAACCTGGGCAAAGAACACCCTGAAATAACAAATAAAGCGGATATGATTCTATCTGTACCGCAAACTGCAAATGACGCTGCCTATGGGCTTCACGAAGAAACTGGCATAAGGTGGGAGCGAGCCACAAGAAGACATCGATACGTGACGGAGCGCGCGTTTATTCTGTTGGCTCGAGAACGGCAAACAACTATTGACAGAAAAGTCAATCTTCTCGATCGCAAACTCCGAGGGAAGACGGTTATCCTAGCCGAAGACAGCATAGTCAGAGGGGACACAACGAAAGTGGTCATACAGAAACTGCGCAACAAAGGAGCAAAGAAAGTCCACATGTTTGTCACGTTCCCCAGGATAATAGGTCCCTGCTTCTACGGGATTGCGATGGCCACATACAGCGAGTTAATCGGCTCCAAACATGACCCTCAGGAAATAGCCGAAATAATCGGTGCAGATAGTGTAAGCTATCAGTCACTAGACGCATTCATTGAAGCTACTGGTTTTAAGAAAGAGGAATTATGTCTAGGCTGCGCCACCGGAAAGTATCCCACTCCACTAGCACAGAAAATGGCAGACGAAATGAAAGAAAGGTTTGATAGAGGCGAAAAAGAAACAGGAAGAATATACGAAATCGCGGTTGGAATTGAATGAATAGAAGATGACAGCAACTACGTTCTGATTCTCTTGAGTGGGATTTGATGGAAAGAGTCGGCATCCTAGTTGTCAGCTACGGTTCAAGAGGAGCTGCAATGGTGGATGCTTTTCGCCGAAGCGAAAAATACGATGTTGAGATCTACATAGCAGACAAACAGAGAAACCCGTTCAACACAGACAAAGCCAAAAAACACGTCGTCATCTCCGATCTTGACGAACAAAGAATCTGCAGGTTTGCTGAAAAACATGAAAGAAAAATAGATTTTGGAATCGTCGGACCTGAAAAACCCATAATCAACGGTATCAGAGACACCATTGAGCAAAACACCAGCATACCCATGATCTGCCCAACAAAGGAATACGCGATCGAGGGAAGCAAGATTCTCCAACGACGTCTATTTCAAGAAGTCGCACCAGAAACAAATCCTG
Organism: Candidatus Bathyarchaeota archaeon; assembly: GCA_020348865.1. Classification (GTDB taxonomy): domain Archaea; phylum Thermoproteota; class Bathyarchaeia; order Bathyarchaeales; family Bathyarchaeaceae; genus SOJZ01. The sequence goes on from CP070754.1 coordinate 376,402, forward strand.
CCTTTGAAATATTCAATCCAAAAGACTATAGCAACACTAACCGTGTCAGAAGAGATGTCTGCAAGTGGTTAGACAACCTCAATAACCAAGTTGCTGTGAAGCCAGATAACCCCACTGCTGGAAAAGGTGTTGGTGTCTGGGGAGACCAGTTCAACACTCGCGAACAATTGCTTGAGCATTTTCTATCCAACTTCGCTCACGGCCCTGTCATAGTAGAGGAGAAGATCGATGGGGAAGAGTCCAGTTTCCAAGCTTTCTGCGACGGAAAACACCTAGTACCGGTGCCAGACACAAGGGATTACAAAAGAGCGTTCGACGGTGATAAAGGTCCCAACACAGGAGGAATGGGCGCCTACAAAGATGTCGGCGACTGGCTGCCATTCATGACATCGACTGACAAAAAGAAGGAAATCGAAATCATGAACAATGTCTTCTGCAAACTGAGAGGAAAAACAAGCAACGTAGGTCTACGTGGCATGCCTTTCTATGGCGCGTTCATACACACTCGCGAAGGACCAAAAATCCTGGAAAACAACAGCAGACCTGGAGACCCTGAAATTCAGAATATCTTACCAATCTTGAAGGATGACTTTGTTGACCTATGTTTCAGAATGATTGAAGGGAGTTTGACAAGAATTGAACCCCAAGAAAAGGCAACTGTTGTAACGTATAAAGTGCCACCAACCTATGGTGGATTTGACAAAGCTTTTCCTCAGCGTGTGGACTGGAGAGGCATCGGTAGACCGATAGACTTGATTGCAGCGCACAAGCTGAGTGAGAAATGGGGAGACAAAATCAGAATCTACCCTGCGTCGATGGAGTTGAGAAACGGAAAGACTTACGCACTCAAGTCAAGAACCATCTGTGTAGTGGGCGTCGGAGATGACATTGATAGTGCTAGACAGATTTCGTTAGACGGCATCAGGACGATAAAAGGGGGGTCGCTTTGGCATAGGACCGACATAGCCTCAAAGGAACACGTAGCAAGAAGCGTGAGTCACATGAAAACGCTGAGGGCTTTGGAATGAACCTAATGACCTTGCAGAAGCCGAGGACAACCCTACGGACAGAAAAAGAAGAGAAGGTGTTCATCACAGACTGTGAAGGCCCAATATCGAAAAACGACAATGCCTACGAAATCACAGAACACTTCATCCCAGACGGCGCCACCTTCTATGCAACAATTAGCAGGTATGATGATGTTCAAGCCGACCTTGTTAAGAGACCAGGGTACAAAGCTGGGGACACCTTGAGGCTAATACTACCATTTCTTATGGCATATGGTGTAACAAACAGCAAGATTGAGAAATTCTCCTCAGAACACATTCTGCTAGTTCCAGGTGCCAAGAGCACTTTAGGGTTCATCCAAAGCATCATGTCTTCATTCATTGTTAGCACGAGCTATGAACACTACATGCGTGCTTTATGCAGCCTAGTAGATTTTCCATACGGGAACGTCTATTGCACCAAGTTGGACGTTGACAAATACAAACTCGATGAAAAAGAGATTACTAAACTGAAACAGCTTAGAAAAGAAATCGTGGGGATGCCCATGATTCACATCCCGGAAAACGCAAGCTCCATAAATGGACTCTCTATGAGAGATCGAGAAGCAACTAGAAGACTAGACGAGATATTTTGGGAAGAAATCGCGACAATGGAGTGTGACAGAATTCTGAAAGAAGTGAATCCAATGGGCGGATTCGAAAAAGCTGATGCCGTTCAAGATATTGAAAGAAAAACTGGAGGCAATCTCTTCAATACGGTGTACTATGGAGATAGTATAACGGACGTTCAGCCGTTTCGACTGGTCAGAGAAAATGATGGCCTGACCATTTCTTTCAATGGGAATAGATATGCCGTACGAGAAGCTGAGATAGCTGTCCTTTCAGATAATACGCTCATGACCTCTGTTCTTACGGACGTCTTCAACCGCTTAGGAAAAGAGTCCGTCATCAAGCTGGTTGAAGAATGGAGCTATTCTGCATTAGATGCATACTGTGCTCCCGCATTGCGAAATCACATGTTCGATTTATACCCCGAAACACTTCCCAAAGTTGAAGTAATCGCACCCAGCAATAAAGAAAGATTGATGGAAGAAAGCACCGTTTTCAGAAGAACCGTTAGAGGAGAGTCCATAGGAGCATTAGGATAGTCAGGGTGATCTTATGCAAGCAGAAATTGAGAATACCTATGCAGAGGCTTTTGAGGGTCTCTGCTCGAGAGTCATAATCACCGCGGACGATAAGGAAACACTGAGAAGAGCAGCACAAGACGCCACTGCTACACCTTCAATAGTCATTGGCAGAATTGAAGGAGGTGTTGAGAAACGGTTGAGCCAAAAGGAAACACCAGATGGGCGTATTGGGTCCGTTGTTCAGTTTTGGGGAAGAATAGACAAAAGAAAACCTCTAACTGATTCGGCCAAGAAGTTTGAGGCGGAAATGTCATACCGGATACGTCAGGACATACTGGTCAAGCCTTTCACTGCCGTTTTCGATGCACTGCCTAATCCCGAAGGAAGAATCGACACTATGGAAAGGATAGGCCACTGTGGAGATGGCTTCGAATGGGAGGAAAGAAGTTTCGGACGGGACATGATTATTGTTCCTCTTATGGTACCTGATTTCCGGATAGAACGCTATCTCGGGTATGGACGAGGAGTAATCGGAGGAAATTTCTGGTACATGTGTAGAACCAAGGAGGCTGTGATGGAAGCGGGAAAGAAGGCACTAAAAGCCATTAGCGGAGTGGAAGGCGCTATAGCCCCGTTCAATATCTGTTCAGCCGGTTCTAAACCCGAAACGAGATATCCATCGATAGGCCCAACAACTAATCACCCTTTTTGCCCAACACTAAAGAAAAAACTTGGAAAGGAATCAGAAGTACCAGAAGGTGTCAACTACATTCCAGAAATTGTCATCAACGGAATATCAATTGACGCGGTAAGAGAAGCAATGAAAGCGGGTATTGGTGCTGCCAGAGACGTCAACGACGTATTAAGAATCTCAGCAGGCAACTATGGAGGAAAACTTGGAGAGTACGAGATAAACCTTCGAGAGTTGTTCCCATGAAATTCGACGTCATCTGCTTCGGCGCCCTAAACATTGATAGACTCTATCAAGTGAACCGAATAGCTGGAAGAGATGAAGAAAGCTTCATCACAGACTTCAAAGAAGCCCCCGGAGGCTCCGCGGCGAATACAGCTGTTGGCCTGGCGAGACTCGGATTGAGAACCGGCTTCATAGGAAAAGTTTCCGACAGCCATGAAGGCAAACTTCTTCTAAACGATTTCAAACGTCAAAATGTCGACACGAACGGAACAATAATTTCAAAGGAAGGCGACTGCGGCATTGCTATGGCGTACGTTGACGCAAAAGGCGATAGGGCGCTCTATGCATACCCGGGCGTGAACGACACTCTGGAATCAAAAGAAGTCGACCTAGAATATGCACGCAAGACGGAGTTTCTGCATTTAACATCATTTATCGGAACAAAACCATTTGACGCTCAGAAAGAGCTGGTGAGAGAACTCAACGATGTTAGAGTTAGCCTTGACCCTGGAGAACTGCATGCAAGAAGGGGACTAGCCGCTTTGAAACCATTACTGGAGAAGAGCGCTGTCACGCTTCCAAGCGAAAATGAAGTCAGATTGCTTACAGGGAAAAACTACGTAGAAGGCTCAAAGATTCTAATAAAGGAAGGTGCTAGCATTGTAGCCGTTAAGTTGGGCGAGAGAGGATGCTACGTCACAGATGAAAGAGAGAAACATCTACTTAAACCATACAAAGTCAAAGTTGTAGACACAACGGGTGCAGGTGACGCGTTTTGTGCAGGTTTCCTGTATGGAGTGATCAGAAACAGAGACCTGTACGAATGTGGAAGGCTAGGAAACTTCGTCGCTTCTCGTTGTATAGAGAAAGCTGGTGCCAGAGAAGGACTACCTAGTCATTCAGATTTGAAGGACATAGAACTTAAATCCGCACTATGACAAGAAATGAGGTGTGATTGAATGGAGACCGAGGAGATAACCGAGAAAGTTCAACATGAAAAAATCGAGTTCATAGACCTGATGTTCTCTGATTTGTCAGGCCGATTGAAAAGCGTTACAATTTCACCCAGAGAACTGAAAGACTGCCTTGACAACGGAAAATGGTTCGACGGTTCTTCC
>CP070754.1:380672-387433 GCA_020348865.1 Candidatus Bathyarchaeota archaeon
CAGCCCTTTCAATCATCGACGTGACAAACCGTTGCAACCTTAGATGTCCAGTCTGTTTCGCCAACGCCGCCGCAGCAGGATATGTATACGAGCCTTCAAAAGAGCAGATCATCGAGATGCTTGAAAACTTGAGACGCAACGATCCTGTGCCTCCGCCGGCTCTACAGTTTTCAGGGGGCGAGCCTACAATTCGGGGAGACCTCTTCGAACTCATACGGGCAGCAAAGGAACGCGGATTTCATCACATAGAAGTAAACACCAATGGTCTCCGTCTTGCCCAAAGCGTCGACTACTGTCGCGGTCTGATGGAAGCTGGAATGAGCACGATATATCTGCAATTTGATGGTTTGACGTCTGACGTTTATGAATTCACACGTGGAGTTGATCTTCTTGACCTAAAAATGAAGGCTCTTGAAAACTGTCGGGAAGCAGGAGTGGAAAGTATGGTTCTAGTTGTCACTTTGGTTAAGGGAGTCAACGATCACCAACTCGGAGACGTTATTCGATTTGCGATTGAAAACTTCGATTTGGTTCGGTGTGTGAACGTTCAACCGGTATCACTCTGCGGGAGACTTCCTGAACAAGAACGAGCTAAAATGCGAGTAACAATCCCTGACTTCATGAGGATGTGTGAGGAACAAACGGACAGAAAAATAAAAGTCTCTGACTTCTATCCAGTGCCTGCTGTTGTTCCGGTATCTCGAGCAGTAGGCGCCCTTCAAAGCAAACGCTACGTGGAGTTCACGGCTCATCCTCACTGTGGCATGGCGACATACGTCTTCATCGAAGATGGAGAAATGGTGCCGATCACTCGCTATGGGAACGTTGAGAAATTCGTTGATGCAATGAAGAAAGTCTATCAAGCAGCTTCCAGAGGAAACAAGAAGCGAGCTAAACTGCGTCTGATAGGAGCCTTACGCCACATTAAATTCGGTCTGCTGAGAAAATATCTCCTACCTATACTCAAAACAGGAAGCTACGAGTCTCTAGGCAAACTGCATCGAAAGATGCTTCTTATTTCATCCATGCATTTTATGGACCCATACAACTTTGACTTGGAAAGAGTGCAGCAATGCTGCATACACTATGGCGTACCTGACGGGAGAATTATCCCATTCTGCACCATGAACTCCATACATAGATCGAAGATTGAAGAACAACTGGGGATTCCCATCGAAGAGTGGCAACAGAGACATAAGAGAGAGATTAGCGCAGTGGCGTAGTGACGGAAAGCCTATAAGGTCCATTGCTCTCTCTCACGTTTGAGCGTGGAAAGATGGGAGGCGGCAAGAAAAAGACCACACTCAAGAAAATGGAAAAAGCACTTACTCGAAAAGCTGTCCAAAAGGAAAGCAAACCGGGCAAACCTAGTAGACCAACAGCCGAAAAGAAAATCGCTGGAATAGTACCACTGGACCCAAAAAGTGAAAAGGTTCTGGGCGAGCTGAAGAAGATGAAAGTCCTTACTCCTTACATAGTGGCCTCACGTTTTGACGTGCGCCTAGGAGTAGCCAGGGTCCTCCTAGGAGAGTTGGAAAGACGGCGCATCATACAATACGTATCCGGGAGCAAGAACCTGAAAATCTACAAATTAGCCGACTGAGATAGGCTTTTTGCGTGCACGGAATACGTATGCACGCGTGGGAGAGTTGCCCTGAATCCTAATCCAACTCCATAGGTATTATCTCAATCTGTGTCGGAATACAAGACAGTTTTTTGCCACATTTAGGACATTTCCCACTGAAAATACTAATGATTTCATATGGAGGCTTCAACTCTGCCCCCTCATAAAGAACAGTGCCACAATCTTGACAAGCCACCCGTAAAGGCACCAATCCCAAACTCCTACCATTCGAAGTCTTCGTTCGCTATTTCTTGCCAGCAATTCCTGCAAATCGGTTGTCGCTCGCCCTTGTGGTAGATGTAAACTTCTATGTCGGTGTTTTTGCATTCACCATTCCAAGGATTCCTGCAATGTTCGACATGATGAGCCATGGATACTCCTCGAGTGGGCTTGGTCTTTCGTGAATTTAAGACCATTCACTGAACGTCAAGTGGAAGGGTGGGGGGAGGTAGATGAAAGTAATGCATGCATCAAATTCAGTAACATATTCTGAAGTTGGAAAGGCTTAATATCGATTTCAAGTGATTTTAGATTCATGAAAGTGAAGAAGAATCCATGGGCTGCATTGTTTCCTTGTCCTGTCGTTCTTGTTACTTGTGTAGACCCTCAAGGAAAACCTAACATAATCACCTTGGCTTGGGCAGGAACGGCGTGTTCTGACCCACCAACATTAGGCCTGGGCATCCGCCCCCAAAGACACTCCTACAAATTGATTGAGAATTCAAGGGAGTTTGTCGTGAATATTCCAACCGTGGACATCTTGAAGGAAACCGACTTTTGTGGGATGGTTTCCGGCAAAGATGTAGACAAATTCTCCCAAACAGGACTCACACCCGAACCTGCTGAAAAGGTCAAACCTCCTCTGATCAAAGAGTGCCCTGTGAACATTGAATGCATTCTTAGGAAAAAGATTCTTCTAGGCGCACACGACCTGTTTCTAGGGGAAATCGTCTCTGTTCATACCAACCAGAACATCCTGAATAAAGAAGGGAGACTTGATTTTAACAAGGTAGCCCCCTTCGTCTACAATCAAGGCGAATACTGGAGTATGCATCAAAGAATAGGTGACTATGGGTTCTCGAAGAAGTAGAAACCTGCAAAAAACCACTTATAAGTACGCGCATGAAATGATGCATGACGCACAAATCTCAAATCCCACCTTTTCTGCAGTACTACAGGGGCACTTTGATAATGACCTCGAATAGGTTAACTCGTGAGATCATAATTCAGACTCTCGTCAACGCCTTGAAACCAATTGATTATGTTCACACCTTTTGGGAAGGAGGTGCTGCGGCATTCAATCGAATCGATGAATGGTCCGACATCGACCTCTATTTGGTCGTAAGCGACAAGAAAGTCGATGAGACATTTAGTGTTGTTGAGAAAGCCTTGAAATCGTTGTCCCCTGTTGGACAGAAGTATGATGTGCCACATCCTCCACAGTCAGGGGTCTTCCAAGCCTTCTATAGACTGAAAGGTTCAAGTGAATACCTGGTTATTGACCTCGCTGTCCTAACACTCTGCAGCCCAGACAAGTTTCTTGAACCGGAGATCCACGGGGACGTTGTATTCTACTTCAGCAAATCAGACAAGGTCAAGGCTCCTTGCCTAAACAAGAAGACAATGATTGGAAAATTGCTGAAAAGGTTGGAGAGATTAAGAGCTAGGTTTGATATGTTCAACAATTTCATACAGAAAGAGATCAACAGAGGCAATCACCTCGAAGCCATAGACTTCTATCATTCTCTCACGCTAGCTGGGTTGGTCGAAGCTTTACGAATCAGATATAACCCTATCCATCACAACTTCAGAATGCGCTACATACACTACGAACTTCCGTCCGAAATAATCAAGAAACTCAAGAATCTCTACTTTGTAACGGGAGAAAAAGATCTGCAAGAGAAATATAACGAAGCTTCCCGATGGTTCCAAAAGACAATGTCGGAGATCAATCAAGAGGAAATAGAAAAGCTAATAGGATTCTCATAGAGCTGCGCTCACAGAATGAAAATGCTTCCCAGGCACACCCCATGCGTGCTCTTGTCCGATTCTGGATGTTTCTAGTCTGCCAAGCATTCTTTCAGATAATCTTCAAGGGTCTCGCCGGCGACGACTTCTATACTGTAATCCTCGGGATCAATGGAGTGCATGTAGTTTTTTAGTGGAATGATTACTTTTTTGAATCCCCACGCTTCGGCTGCTTTTATTTTTTCATGTAGGCCACCGACAGCTGTCACTTGTATCGAATTGACCACACCCACGTTGATTTCTCCTGTTACCGCGATGTCTTGTCGTATTGGCTTGCCTTCAATTAGTGAACACAAGAGAATTGTCATGGTGACGCCAGCGCTTGGACCGTCAACTCCGTAGGCTTGAGCGAAATCTATGTGTGTGAAACATTCTTGGGCGACGTCAACACCATATTTCTGCAAGATTACACTTCTAACCTTAGCAACGCTGTCTTCGATGAAATTCTGTTTTTCCCCTTTTGCCACACCAGTGACTCGGTAGTAACCTTTCAAGGGGTTCTCTTGATCTTTACCGTTTTTCTCAAGAAAGCCTTTCACAGTCAAAACGTTTCCAGTCATTTCCCCGCTGTATGGGTCCGCAACGACAGCAAGTCCATATATTTGACCGATTCTTACTCCTTTTGGCTTGATCTCAAGGAGTTCTCCTCTCTCTCTCATTTGATGTTCAAGAATCTGTTTCTGAATTGTTTTGCAGTGGTTTTCTATGGCTTCTCTGACATACTGTCTTTCGACGTACCGTTGACCGTCATTCATTGCCAATGTCGCCGCCGTTTTTAATATAGCAATCATCGGTCGGAATTTTGTTGTCAAGCCGTCTTTCTTGTTGCTCCGTCTACGCCCCTCATTGATAATTTCTTCGCATGCTTCTCTACTGAATGGAATCAGATGGAACCTTGAAGCCTCTTGGGCTATGAACTGAACATATTTGCGACGGTTCTCGACAGTGTTGCACATATCATTATTCATCCTGACGACTTTCCCATAACCATATATTCTGTCCATAAGCGCAGGGTGGATTTGTCCAATGCTGTCGAAGTTTCCTGCGCCAACTAGGAAACACATACAGGGTACAGGCTCGGTTGCCACCGCCATAGCCGCTGTTCCAGCGTTGCTCCAACGGTTTCTCATGGTTATTGGCAACTGTCCATCTTCCAGAACCGTCAGTAGCGTGACAGTGTCATCAGGTTTCAGATTCTTGATTTCATCTATATACAGAATACCAAGGCATGCTCTATGAGCATCCCCAGCAGATACTCTTTGATGTTCTGGCGTGCCAAGGCCGCCAGTCTGCAGCGGATCCCAAGCTATACTTCCAAAGAGTTGAGCGGTGCCATGGCCTGTTGCATCGATGAAAGGCGCCGCTTTCTTTGAGTTATCAACTATAAGTTTAGGCACGTTTGATGCTTTAGCGCCTCCAACTCCTTTTGCTCCACTCATTGATCCGAAGCGTCCGAGAAAAACTATAAGCACTAGAAACATCAGCGTCATCCCAGCTGGCAGAAATGTGGTGCTTCCAATCGAAATAAAAGAGTCAAGAATGAATCTAAGGAAATTCCCTTCATATATTGTTTGGATTGGCGTACCCATTGCACTCGATGAGTTGAGGTCCCAGCGGATTTTTTCTTGCCACACGTAGAAGAAGCCAGCGAACATGAAGATCATGGCTACGCTCATCATTAAGTATACCAAAGCCTTCATTCCAAGTTTCTGAAGGAACATTTTCTTCGCTTCCTTCAGTTTTTCCCTAAAGAGAATTCTCTTTCCTTCGCTTGCAGAATGGCACGAGATTTTTGGCTCACTCGGAATTGTCTCGTTTCGCCAGCACATAACATCTTGAAGCTGAATCTTATGTTTGTTGTAGAGCTCAGTCAAATGAGCGGCTAGTGCCCGTCCAATTAAGGACTTTCCGGTGCCAGGGTCTCCTAGCAATAAGAGGTACGGTCCAGGGGAAACCATATTTCTTGATTGGTCTTTTTCCTTCTCTGGGTCATTCCATGCTTCAAACCATTTCTCTTTCTTGATGTGTTTGAGTTTGTGAACCCATTCATCTAGACACAGATAGCATTCTTTCAACGCTTGCCCTTGACCGATAACCCAGTCAAGGAGATTAGATGAAACTGGATAACCTTCAGTGGATTTGAATGACTTCCAGTTCCACTTTCCGCCACGAATAACCTCGGTTTCATTTCCGAAATAGTCCTTGGTTTTTTTTCCCAAGACATTCAACCCTCGAAAGTTTAGACACCGTGCCTACAGGAGAGCAGGTGCTCTCCTTGTTCTCTTTATGAATATCAGAATCCGAGTGGGTTTAAAGACTTATTTCGAAAGCAAAAATATGCCAAAACTGGATTCTTATCAATCTAAATCTTTTCTAGTGTAATCCTAGCGCCGCTCTTTGTCTGCTTGAAAAGGTGCAGATTCTTTGTCACCTTACCAACAATATTAACTGGACTGTAGGGCTGGGTCTCTCCGTGGAAGACACAGATTGCGTTTCCCATAGGCCAGTAGGCGATTGCACCTTGTTCAACCTTGGATTCCGGTTTTTCCTCTCCCATCTTCAATGGGATCTCAAAGTAGACTTCCTCCTTCCAGCGGGCTACTTGTCCCTCAATTGGAAGCGATCTAGCGATTGCACCGACTGTTCTTGGAGCAAAATATCGAATGAGTTCGGCTTCTGCTTCACCGACTTCTCCAATCAGAAATCTTACCTTTATACTAGATACGCCTTCCTTCGACATCACTTTCACACCTCATCTTGACACAGACATATGCTATAGTCTAGCGAAGTGCTGTTTCATTATGTCTTCCAGATTCGGCTCGCTGGTCTCCTGTAGTTCGTATCGAACACGTGTCGCTGGTTTTCTCAGACGTAAGATCTTTCTCAAGTCAATGGGGGTCCCAATAACGATTAGGTCGCAAGGCGTTTTGTTGATGGTTTCTTGGAGTTCGTTTATCTGTTTCTCACTGTAGCCCATCGCAGGAAGGAGTGGCCCTAAGTGTGCGTGTTTCTCAAAAGTAGCTTTTATTGAACCAATGGCATATGGACGGGGATCGATTATTTCGTGGGCGCCCCATTTTCTCGCGGCGATTATTCCAGCGCCGTACGC
>CP070754.1:387533-396221 GCA_020348865.1 Candidatus Bathyarchaeota archaeon
AGTTTCACAAATGGTTGACTGCTTCGTGAAGGGAGATAATAAATCGGCTCGCGTCTTGTTCACAGAAATTAAGAAGTCAAGAGAGGAAGTTGATAGAGCAAGACGGATGGTTTCACTGGAACTCGCTGAAATCGGGGCTATTCTGATGAGTCGCGAAGATTTCCTGCGCTTCACCAACTTGACAAGCGAGATTGCAGATTTTTCTGAGGGTATAGCGTTTCGACTGCTCGAAATCATGGAGAAGCAGTGGAACGTACCTCTGAAAGTCAAAGAGGGGTTGATGGAGCTTTCGAGTGGAGTGTTTGAAACCGTTTCGAAGCTTCGGGAAACCGCTATGACCCTGAGTTACGGTTCTACGAAGACTCTTGAAAAAGCTAGGGAAGTCGAGACTGCCGAGCATATTGTTGACGATCTTTATCGAGAGCTTGAACTAGAAATCATAAGTAGTCAGACTGAAATCCCTGTGCTAATTCTTCTAAGAGACGTAACAAGACTTCTGGAAGATGCAGCTGACAAGGCTGAAGATGCCTCTGATGTTGCTCGTATTTTGTCCTTCACAATCTAGAGAAAAGCTGGAATGGAACTGGGATGTCTGAGAAAATTGAGACGGAGTTCGTTGAAAACTTTCTGGTGGTGTGGAACCCCCAGAAAGGGTCTGAGCTCTACCGTCATGGCTTTTACGGCAAGCCTATAGGTATCCCCAAACCGAAAATTATGGAGTTTGATGCCCCCCTAATCCTTGACCTTATGGAGGGGGTTTACCTAGTGAAGAATGGAAAAATCACAGTTTCTGAAGGACCAGAAGGAGCGAAAGTCAGTTTCAAGAAATTGCGGTCAAGAGCCAGAGCACTTTACGAAGAGTTCGACTTAAAGTACGCAGTGTATCGGGACATGCGCGACCGAGGATTATTTGTCACGCCTGGCATCAAATACGGGTGCGATTATGCCGTGTACAAACAAGGGCCAGGGGTTGATCACGCGCCTTACATGGTTTCAGTGAGGAAAGCCAAAGATGAGCTTACGGCAACAGATATCGTCAAAGCTGGAAGACTTGCTACGACTGTGAGGAAACGTTTCATCATAGCCGTACCAGACTTGGAGACAGAGAATATACGATACTTAATCTTCAAGTGGTTCAAAGCATAAGTCTGGAATTGCCTAACGCGTACGCGTGGCTCCCTTTCATTATAATGTGGTTAGGAGAACGATTTATCTTAAGGAGTTTTAACGATATTATGAGGTTCATGGGCCGAGGTGACAGAGTCCGGTAATGTGATGGCCTGCAGAGCCATTTAATAGGGGTTCAAATCCCCTCCTCGGCTCCACATGCTAGCAGAAGCTGTTCTTGCGACATAAGAATCATAGACAAACCATTTATTTGAATTCGCCAATCTTTCAGTGAGGTGGACAAAATAAAATTCCAGCAAAAATCTTGGAATCTGAAGGACGTACTCCCGTCACATTCTGGACCAGATTTTGATGTTGAGTTAGAGAAACTCAGAAAGGATCTGAAACGATTTGAGCATTTGAAAGCCAAGCTTTCTCCCGAAATTTCGGCAAAGAATCTGCTCGGAGCTTTGAAACTGTATGAAAGAATTCGAGAGCAGAATTCTCGTTTTGAGGGATACGCATACATGTATTTCTCACAAAACACCATTCTTCAGGAGGCGAGGGCCTTCAAAAGTAGAATAGACGAACTTGAAGCGAATGTATCAAACAAAACTGTTTTCTTCAATCTTTGGTTGACAAGACTAGATGACAAGACAGCCAATCGTTTGATGGTCAACAATGACAAAGACTATGTCTATTACATGAGAAAATTAAGAAAACTGAAACCTCATGTTCTGGATGAAGTAGTAGAACAGGCGTTCAAAACTAAAGACACAACCGGGAGATTGGCCTTGATTCAACTATACGACCAAATCACGAATGCCTTGGAATACACGATATGGGTTGATGGAAAAACACTCAAAGATGAAAAGGGAAAGACCAGAAAACTCGCGTATGGTGAAATTGTAAGATTGGTTTTCGGACCAGACGCAAAACGAAGAGAGGGTGCCTACAAAGCGGTCTACAAGCAATTTGTCCCCCGTAAAGACGTTTTAGGAGAAATCTACAAGGCTTTGGTAAGAGACTGGAGAAATGAATTTATCAACACACGACATTATTCATCTCCTATTTCAGTATTCAATTTAGCAAATGATGTGCCAGACGAAGCGGTCGATAAACTTCTATTGGTATGTGGGAAAAATTCCGATGTGTTTCAAGAGTTCTTTTCTCTCAAAGCAAGGCTTCTGAGAATGAAACGGATGAGCAGATATCACATTTATGCCCCGTTGCAGAAATCCGAAAAAAAGATTGAATACTCCGATGCTGTTGACCTAGTTCTTGACGCTTACAGCGCCTTTCATCCAAAGCTTGGAGAATTAGCAAGAAGAGTGTTTACGCAAGATCACGTCGATTCTGAGATACGAAAAGGAAAAATGTCTGGGGCCTACTGTATGAGTATTACGCCGAAAATTATACCCTATGTTTTACTAAACTATACAGGTAGCATTAGCCACGTTATGGCGATTGGCCACGAAGTGGGACACGCTCTCCACACAATGTTGGCTACAAATCACTCTCAACTAACATATCATTCACATACACCTCTTGCCGAGATAGCATCAATTTTTGGGGAGCTACTTCTCTCAGAAAAACTGATGGAGGAAGAGAAGGACGCTCAAGTCAGACAAGATATGCTTGTGTTAATTCTGAGTGAACTCTATGGAACCATACCGCGGCAGGCCGGATTCACAATGTTTGAGAAAGACGCTCACAGTGCTGTTGACAAAGGTGCCACAGTGGACAAGTTGGCAGATTTGTACTTTTCAGGTTTGAGAACCCAATTTGGTAATGCTGTTCATGTGCCAAAGGAATTCAAATGGGAATGGCTAACTATACCTCATATTTACCAGTACCCATTCTATTGTTGGACATACAGTTTTGGGAACTTGGTTACATTAGGACTCTACAACAAGTTCAAGGAAGAAGGAGAATCATTCAAGCCAAAATATGTGAAGCTGCTTTCATATGGTGGCTCTGAAAGCCCAGAAAAGATTCTCAACGAAGTGGGCGTAAACATACGTTCAGAGAAGTTCTGGCAGGGCGGATTCAACATTATCAAAGAAATGATAGACAGGCTTAGGAAACTGCAGAATTAACTTGGGTACAGATACATATGGAAACGCCTGGCATTTTGCTGTGTCAAACTGAAAAGACGGGTAGGGATTCTCACCGAAAGGATTATCCTCCCCACCGGCGCTTTAGGAGAAGAGTGAAACAACAATGGTACTGAAACTTGTCAATACAATGAGCGGAAAAAAAGAAATTTTCAAGCCTCTTGAAGAGGGCAGAGTGAAGATTTTCGTCTGCGGAATGACAGACTACGACTACATGCATCTAGGTCATGGGAGAACCTACGCCTTCTATGACCTGTTGACAAGGTTCCTGAAATTCCTCGGATACAAAATCTATTATATTCAAAACATCACTGATGTCGGCCATCTGAGAGAGGATACCGGAGAAGATCGGGTAGCCAAGAAAGCTGCTGAAGAAAAGAAAGCCCCAATGGAAGTTGTTGACTTCTACATGAGAAAGAACTTGGAAGCAGCAGACAGACTAAGGTTAGAACGACCAAACATACTAGCTCGAGCAACTGGTCATCTGATCGAAATAATAGAACAGGTTGATGCTTTGCTAAAGAATGGTTACGCTTACGAAGCCAACGGCTCAGTTTACTTCGATGTTACCAAATTTCGGGATTATGGCAAATTGTCCAAGAGAGCCTTGAAGAAGTTGAGAAAGGGAGCGAGAGTTGAAACCCACTCTGACAAAAAAGATCCAAGAGATTTCGCTCTCTGGATTAAAGCTCCTAAAGATCACATGTTGAAGTGGTCTTCGCCTTGGGGTTTAGGATATCCAGGCTGGCACATTGAGGATACAGCAATCGCCATGAAATATTTCGGTTCTCAGTATGATATTCATGGAGGAGCCATCGACCTCATTTTTCCACACCACGAGGCTGAAATCGCTCAAGCTGAGGGAATTACTGGAGTAGAGCCGTACGTCCGATACTGGATTCACACGGGCATGCTCACGATAAATGGGGAGCCAATGAGTAAATCTCGAGGTAATTACATCAAACTCTTAGATGCGTTGGCGGAGCATTCACCCGAGGCGCTGAGGCTATGGATGGCTTCCTCAGATTACAGGAAACCTCTTGATTACAGCAGAAGAAACATAGAAGATGCTGAAAAGAATGTGAAGAAAATTTCGAATGTCATGGAGTTAATTGATGAGAAAACAGCGAAACCACCGAAGAAAAGACCTTCTTTCGTGAAGGATGTCCAGAGGATTGAGAAACAGTTCATAGAGCATATGGAAAATGATGTTGACACTCCTCATGCTCTGGCTACTTTCTGGGAACTGATTTCTTTGATTAACAAGCAGATAGATGAGAACGAATACTCCAAAGAAGATCTGGAAACAGCAAGAGAAACCATAGTTAAGCTTGGTGGTTTCTTCCAGATAATTCCTGAAAAGAAGAAAGAAATCGATGAGAAAATGGTTGAAGGTTTGATGGATTTCCTCGTCGAGTTAAGACAGAAGTTCAGAGAAGAAAAGGATTATGAAACTTCAGATACAATCAGAAGAAAGCTGCGAGGACTGGGCATAGCATTTGAAGACACAGCTGAAGGAGTCAAATGGAGAATCAAAGCTCGCAAAACATGAAAACGAGAAACGATCCGCATACTTGCCCAACGTTGTCTTTTCAACTGTGGTGATACGTGACGAAACCTTTGCCTAGGAGATTCTATACGCGGGAAACGCTTACAGTCGCAGAAGAATTGTTGGGGAAACAGCTTGTAAGGTTGACGAGTGAAGGTAATCTGATGGGGAGAATCGCTGAAGTTGAAGCATACCGAGGCAGCGATGATCCTGGCAGTCACGCATATAGAGGAGTGACGCCGAGGAATAGATTGATGTTTGGAAAGGGCGGATTCTCCTACGTCTACTTCATTTATGGAATGCATTACTGCTTCAACGTGGTGACAGAGAAGCAAAACGTTCCTGGCGCGGTTTTGATTAGAGCCTTAGAACCCACAAGTGGGATCGAAATCATGCGGAAGAACAGAGGAAACAGAAATGTGTGCGATTTGACGAACGGTCCAGCCAAGCTGGCGCAAGCCTTGAGCATAACGACAGAGCAGAGTGGTTTAGACTTGACCCGAGGAGAAGAACTGTTTATCAGTGAACCACGTGTGCAAGAGAGTTTTGAGGTTGCCTCCACCAGAAGAATTGGGATAGAAGCTGGAGTAGATAGTCAATGGAGGTTTTACATAAGGAAAAGCGAATTTGTTTCTTCAAAAAAGACACGTGCACAAAACAATTATCCGTAGCTATTTAGTTAGTGGTGGGAAGCCAAGAGTGAGAGATGGTAAATGACGCCCTTTACAGCCATTGAAGATGTCTTGGACGGTTGTTGCGAAGGCAAACAAATTGGAGTTAGGGGGTGGATTTATCGAAAACGCAAAGGCAAAGATATTGTCTTCCTCGTAACACGCGACGCAACAGGTACCATTCAATGCACTGTCAGAAAAGACACTACCTCATGGGCTGATGCAGAAAAAGTTACGATTGAATCATCTGTAACGTTGAGCGGAACCGTGAAACGAGATGAGCGTGCTCCTGGAGGTTTTGAGGTTTCCGTGGATCAGCTGAAGATAGTTGGGTTGGCTGAAACATTCCCGATTACAAAGGATCAAAGCGAAGAGTTTCGGCGCAATGTTCGGCATTTGTGGATACGGAGTCGAAGAATGAACGCTATCATGAAGGTGAGAGGTGAAACGCTGAGGCTTGTGCATGATTTCTTCAGGAAAGAGGGTTTTGCTGAAGTTTCGCCACCGATGTTTATATCAAGTGCATGTGAAGGCGGTGCTACGCTGTTTGGGTTGAAGTATTTCGACAAAGACTTGTATCTCACCCAGAGCGCGCAGCTGCATCTTGAGGCGTTGATCCAGTCATTGGAGAAAGTTTACTGTGTCGCACCATCGTTCAGGGCAGAGAAGAGTCGTACGATAAGGCATCTTGCAGAGTATTGGCATGTAGAAGCTGAGGAGGCTTTCTCAACGATGGACGATTTGATGAGCCTCGAGGAGAACCTTGTAGGTTACGTGTGTCAAAACATCACAAAGCAATGTGGAAAGGAGTTCAAAGCCCTAGGAGCCAAAGCGAAGACGCTGGCTAAGGTGAAACCGCCGTTTAGCAGAATTACGTATGATGAGGCTGTGGAGAGGCTTCGCAAGAAAGGCTCCAGAATCAAGTGGGGAGAGGATTTCGGGTTTGACGAAGAGAGAACCTTGGCAAAAGAGTTTGGGCCGGTCTTTGTACATACTTATCCGAAGAAGATTAAGGCATTCTACTGTAAGACCTATAGAAAAAAACCGGATTTGGTTATGTCAGTCGATTTGATAGTTCCAATTATAGGCGAACTATCCACGGGCGGAGCGAGAGAGGACGATAAGATAGAACTGCTCAAGCGACTTGAGGAGTTTGGTTTGAGACAAGAAGATTATGAATGGTACATCGATCTGAGAAGGTATGGAACGGTTCCTCACACCGGTTTTGGATTGGGTGTTGAGCGACTGCTTGCGTGGATGCTCAACCTAGAAAACATAATGGACACTATTCCCTTTCCGCGTACTGTCAGACGTTTCTATCCTTAGACCTATGCGAGAAATAGTAGAGAGGTAGTTGCAGCTATCAGCTTGGAAAGTGTTTAGCTAAGTATGCAACGCGATGTACATCTTCACTCAAGAGAGAGATGCCATCTCACTTCTTCACGAAGGAACAGTTCAACTCTAACATTTCATGCGTGTGGCTGCGGCTTCTAGTGCGGCGACTCCTGGTAGTTCCTCACCCATAAGGAATTCTATTAGAGCGCCTCCTGCAGTGCTTACATACCCCATCCTTCTTTTCAACCCAAGCTTTTCCACAGCAGCAACTGTGTGTCCTCCACCAACCAAAGAAAAGGCTTTTGAAGAGGCCAGTGATTCTAGAATCGCTTTGGTGCCTGCCGTAAATTCCGGATTCTCAAAGACTCCCATTGGGCCACTGATGACTATCGATTTTGCGTCTTTTATGATCTCGATATACCTCTTTGTGGTTTCGGCGCCTATGTCGTATATGGGATGATTTGTTGGAAGTTCTTTAGTTGAGATTTCGCTTCGTTTCTTGTTGACTTCTACGGCAAGGTCAACTGGAACCTTTATTCTCTTTGGGTATTCTTTCATTAGCTTCTTTATGCCTGGTATGAAAGTCAGAAGCTCTTTCTTTTCTAGGAATTCCATGTTTGGTTTGCCCAAATCCAAGCCTTTTGCTGCTAAGAAGAGGTGACCTACAACGCCGCCTGGAAGTATGTAGTCTGCAATCTCATTGTTCAGTACGTATTGAGATATTTTCAAGGCGTCGTCGGCTTTGGCTCCTCCGAGGATGTAGATGCAGGGCTTCTCGGGTTGTTCAACCGCTTTGCCCAGTGCCGTGAGTTCTCTCTCCATGATACGACCGGCTACGCTGGGAAGAACTGCTGCAAATCCGACGATGGATATGTGTGCTCTGTGAGCAGCGGCGAAGGCGTCGCTGACAAATATGTCTCCCAGTGGAGCAAGGTTCTTCACGAATTCCGATTTTGAATGTTCTTTAGGGGAACCTTTCTTTCGTTCGTCAGGAAATGTTCGAACATTTTCGAGAACCAGTATCTCCCCGCTTTCTAGAGTTCTGATGCCATCTTGTGCTTTTTTTCCGAAGAGATCGTTTACGTACTTTGCTGGTTTGCCAAGGATTCTGCTGAGAGCTTCTGCATGTTGCTTGAGCGGAATGAAGTCAGGTTCGCCCGGTCTCCCTTGATGAGCCAATACTACAACTTTGGCGCCTTTCTGCGAGAGTTCTTTTATCGTAGTCTCGCCGTGAGCTCGGATTCTTGTGTCTTCCAGAATCTTCATTTTGTCAAGGTCTATTGGAGAGTTGAAGTCTACTCTTACTAAGGCTACTTTGTCTTGGAAGTCCAAGTCATCCATGGTTAAGATGCGAGTCATTTCATCACCTGATTCTTATGTTGGAAATACTTCTTCTGATTCCAATCTTTTATGCTTTACCTTCAGGCTTGTGCACATACAATTGGATGTTTGATAGGGTGTTGCCAGAAGTTTTATATCATGTCTTTCTTCTAGCTTGAACTGATTCAACATGTGTGAGTTCACTGTTTTTCTTGGAAAAGAAGCTGTTTGCAAGGATATCGTCTACGCGAAAGTTGAAGCAGGTAAAGTGTTTGTGAAGGATGTCCTGGGTGTTTCGGAAGTATTTGAGAACTGCCAAATCGTCGAGGTTGATGTAACTTCTGAACGGTTAGTTATCGCTTCAACAAAGCAAAATCAATAGGTAGTCTCGCAGACTAGATATCAGACTTTGAAGGCGTGCACATGAAAGTCGCTGTCTCTGGGAAGGGGGGAGTAGGTAAAACGCTAGTGGCTGGAGCATTAGCTTACTCTTTCGCCAAGAGGGGTTTCAAGACAATCGCTATCGACGCAGATCCTTCTCCAAATCTTGCTTTGACACTCGGCGTTTCTTTAGGAAAGGCGCGTGAAA
>CP070754.1:396321-403543 GCA_020348865.1 Candidatus Bathyarchaeota archaeon
AGAGTCTCTCCACTTCTCAGGTTGAGCAGTTGAGAGGGGATATTCGCAGCACCATGCCTCAGCTTAGAGGGAAGATCGTCAGCTCCAGAAACAATGTTCTGCCTCTGTCGAAAAACAAGAACCCCAACCTGTCGAACACCCCCATTCTTCTTCTACTTCACAACGAGAAGCCGATCAACGTTTTTCCACATCTTCTTGGAACAACCTACTCTAACATCGAGCAAACATTAGAGAGTATGGCAAAAAGTGGTCCAAAAGCACACCTCGTCGCGAGAGGCTTGCTGGAGAATCCTATACAAAAGATTCTAGCGGATGACCCCTCAACTCTTGAGAGTGAAATGAGATTTGTTGAAGCAGACTTCAAGGTAGTATCCGGCGTCATAGATATCCTTCTTCAAGATGGAGAAAACAAGTTTGTCGTGGTAGAGATTGAAACCCGAGCTAGAGAGATTGCAGTAGCTCAGGTATGTAGGTTAGCTGCAGGTTTTGGCTCTGCCAGAAAAGCATCCTCAGATGATATTAGAAAGGTGATAGTATGTCAGCAATATGATGAAAACGTCGTGAAATCTTGCGAAGGCGCCAACGTTGAGCTCTACAAGGTTGATATGACTAGAATTGCCTAGGAAACCTCGCAACCCAGATTATGACTTGACTTCGTCTCTACCAACTTTTCCCAGATTCACAATAAAATCTCTTACATTCCTCAAGTCTTCCAAATGTACAAACTCGTCTTTTCCATGATACCGAGTTCCAGTTCTTATAGGCCCAAAACATACGACAGGAATATTATGTTTTGCAAAGAAGTTACCATCATTTCCACCCAATTCCCCGGCCATTGGCAAGCTTGTCCCCAAAGTTTTCTTGATCATCCTCGAAACTGTTCTTACGAAAACCAAATCAGGTGATGTTAGGTATCCAGAGAACTTGTTTGTGATTTCCAGGCGTGCTCTGTATCTGCTTCTCTTTGTCGCGGAATCGAAGAATGTAATGAGTTCTCTTTCTGCCTTTGCTATGGGTTCTTCGGGGAGCAAGCGACGATCGAAACGTACCTCACAGGTTCCCGGAATGATATTCTCTGCTTCACCTGCCTTAATCATCGTTATATTGAACCTTCCCCAGACGCGGTCTCTTGGGGAGTCAGGAGGAGCTCTGAGTATAGAACTCTTCTTTTCTACAGCATGTCTGTAAGATTTGAACTCGGAAATGAGCTGCAAAGCTCCTTCGATGGCGTTTTTCGCCTTGAACGGATAACCTGCATGCCCTTGTTTTCCTTGCACAAGGATTTTCCCCCAAATAATACCACTTGCCCCTAGAAACAGGCGCTCAGGGCCGGAATCTAAGACCAAGGCTGCGTCACCGCTCACTCCACAGTCGCTAACGACGTAGTTTATGCCATAGGTTCCGCCTATTTCTTCATCGACACTCGCAAGTAATTTGATGTTAATGTCCAAATCTTCGTTGTCCGCCAATTGGCGCATTGCGCCGAGAGCTGCTGCTATCCCAGATTTGTTGTCTGCGGCGCCTCGACCATATGCTTTTCCATTTTCAATTGTCAGCTTGAATGGAGGGTACTTCCAACCTTCACCAGGAGGAACAACGTCAAAATGTGACTCAAGAAGCAACGTCGTGTCAGATCCTGAATCCAAAGTCACAATCACATTTGGTCGCGATACTCCATCCCTAGCCGCTTTTTCCCCATCCAAAATTTCTACCTTTAAAGATGCTTTCTTGGCTTCCTCTGCAACCATAAAGGCGCATAGATCATACCCCTCCTTAGTTGCTGAAACGGTGTCCACTTCAACCAATTTTGAAAGAAGATCAATCTCATAGTCGATGGAACTCAAGTTCTCAACTCCACCTCGAATGTTTCTGGTAGCGTTGTTTTACATTCAGACAAACCATAGATAAGGATATGGTGCCTAAAGAGGAAGATCACAGGTTTGAGTGCCCATTGAAGTATAGAAATGTACATGTTTCCAAGCACCGCTACACTAATAGTCTTGTCCAATCTTCGACAACTCTAGTGGCGCCGTTGGTGAAATATTCTTGAGGTGAGAAACGTTTCCTTCGCAGTAGACCTACCTTGTCAGGAACTGGGTGTTTTCTGTAGGCAGCAAAGAACCTAGGATAGTCGTCGACTACGCGTACAACGTTGTGTCGTTCCAGTATTCTGGAGAACAACGTGGATCGGGTCTCCACCACTGAAGATTGCGAAGAGAAGTAATCCATCCAGTCGTTAATAGTGAACATTTCCAAGTCGGTTCCATGCGTCGGGAACCCGAGCTTCTTCAATTCGCTCACTGTTAGTTGCCGCATGTTCTCTGTGCGCCCGGTAAGATAAACCAGTTTGTGGCTTCTGCTCCAATTCAGAAGCGCATTTGAAGCAAGGGGAATAGGTTTGTCAAGCTCAAGTAAATCAGCTCCCCCTTCCTCGATGCAGAGAGTGAGCATCCAAAAATCCTTCCAAACCTTCTTGTTCGAGAACGCGTATTTCCTAAGAATCGCCAGTGATCCTTTGGACTCCACTTCCCGCCTAGGAATGTTTCTTCCTAGAACCTGGCACCATGCTGAGTGTCTCCTGCGTTCAGTGTCAATTATCGTATCGTCAATGTCGACCACTATGGCATCCGTTAAGTCCACTCTCCGGTGGATTTCATGCAAACTATTATCCTTTTCTTTATAAAGAAGTGTATCCGAATTAGAAAGATGAAGCTTGCAATCATCTAGTGTTTCCAGCAACATTTCTCCGCCAGTAATCATATCCAGCACAAGTTTTTTTATTTGACTTGACTGTCTTCTGACAGTGAACTGCTTGCACAACAAACGGATGCTGGAGAACACCAAAACTCCTCCCCCCTATGCTGTGGGAAATTGATTGAAGGACGAATTTGACGCTGTTGTTGTTGGTGGTGGCCCATGTGGCTCATTCTCCGCATTTACAATGGCGAGACACGGTATGAATGTCGCAGTTTGCGAAGAACATAGAGAAATTGGGGTTCCCACTCATTGTGCAGGGCATCTGAGCCTTTCAGGTTTGACACGTTTAGACTTGCATTTACCGTCCAGCATTGTTGAGAACATGTTTAAACGCGCAGTCTTGTATTCTCCAAACGGAAACGAACTTTCTGTTGGGTCAGATTCTCCTGCAACATGCGTTGTGAACCGAGGATTGTTTGACAAATATCTTTCTGACCTTGCCAAAAAAGCGGGGGCACAATACCTTTTGGAATCAAGAGCAGAATCATTTGTCACAGATTCCGGTTTTATCAGAGGAATTGCTATTAGAAAAAGGGAAGCCAAACAAACCCTTACATCCAATCTTGTAGTAGACGCGGAAGGATGCTCATCAGCTCTCTTGAGAAGAACGGGGCTACAAACGCTAGATCGCTCTATGATTGTGAACGCTGTCCAAACAGAGGTAGATAGAATAGACAACGTAGACATTAACAATGTCGAATTGTACCTCGGCCGAAAGTATGCTCCAGGCTTCTTCGCTTGGATAATCCCAAAGAGAGATGACTCGGCTAAGATTGGTTTAGCCACAAACGTGGGCAACCCTAGAGAATATCTGTATCGTTTCACGCAGAAACATCCAGTGGCATCCAAGAAACTGAGGAAAAGCAAGATTACCAGCCTTTGCTACCATCCCATCTCGCTTGGAGGCGCCATTCCCAAGACCTATTCAAATGGTCTTCTCACCGCTGGGGATGCAGCTTCACAAGTGAAAGCTACAACGGGTGGTGGCATAATCTTCGGGCTGTTGTGTTCAAAAATTGCAGGGAAAGTTGCCTACGAAGCCCTGCAAAGCCATGATTTCTCTGAAGTTTTCCTGTCGCGTTACCAATCCAAATGGAAGAGACAGATAGGTTTCGATCTAGCTGTAATGCGTCAAATAAGGAAATGGCTGAATCGCCTATCTGATGACAGAATCGATAGAATCATTGAATTATGTGCGAAATCAGGGATAGATACGGTTCTAGAAGATGTTGGAGACTTGGACTTTCAAGGAACGTCGTTGATTCGCATGATTCGGCGGCCATTAACACTTGTCGTGGCACTCTACTTCGCTTTTTCTGCATTTGTTTCATCAACCTAAAATACTGGATGAGGCTTTAAGCCATTTGAAATGTCGAGATGCAGGCAGAAAATGTCCGAAAACAAATACAAACAAGCCATTATCCTCAGAATCGATTTAGATATGAGTAAGGGAAAGATTGCGGCCCAGGCTGGGCATGCAGCAGTTTCGGCAGCTGAAAAAGCAAGAAAGAAAAATCCAAACTGGTGGAGCGCTTGGATAAAGGAGGGACAATGCAAAATTGCTGTGAAGGTGAACTCTAAACAGGAGCTTTTGGAGCTTGAGAAGAATGCCAAGAAGCTGAAGCTGCCTTCAGCATTGATAGCAGATAGAGGATTAACTGAGTTACCGCCTGGCACCGTAACGTGTTTGGGAATAGGGCCAGCCCCATCATACCAAGTGGACAAGATAACAGGCATCCTCAATCTTCTCTGAGGAGATTACTTGAGTGTTCCCAGCCTAGAGAAACAACTTGGAATAGAGGTTTATGCCTCTCCGTCACCTGGTGTCGGCGGAAAAATCCGTCAATTCCCCGAAGACTTTGTCGTAGAGGAAATACTAGTTGATGGTTCACAAGCCCGGATTTCGCCTGTTGAAGCCAAACAACCCGAAAGAAAAGGACGCTATCTCATCTGTGTACTAGTTAAACGAGACTGGGATACACTTCTTGCAGTGAAGAAAGTTGCAGAACGGTTGCGTGTGAGGCCCAAACACATTCAAATTGCGGGTATAAAGGATGCTCATGCTCTTACCGCGCAACATATCAGCATTCGCCATGCCGGACCTGATCAAGTCTCACGTATCAAGATCAAAGATATTACTCTCCATCCACTGCGCTTCTCTCAAGAAATGGTTTTCTCCCACCTTCTTTTTGGTAATCGATTTCGCGTCTTGATTAGATCGATATCCCATGCTCCTTCATTCACTGAACAAAGAGTTGAGAAAGTGCGAAGCGAGGTGTCGAGGTTAGGGGGAGTTCCAAACTTTTTTGGTCACCAACGGTTCGGCACTGTTAGACCTATCACTCACCTAGTAGGTCGCTTCATCACTCAAAGCAACTGGAAAGAGGCGGCACTTACATTTCTCGCCCAACCAAGCCTATACGAACATCCTGAGTCAAGAGAGGCACGACAACAACTGCGAAACACTCGAAATTTTAGAGAAGGCCTTCGTCTTTTTCCACGATACTTAAGATATGAAAGATTGATGCTCACCCACTTGACCAAGCGATCGAAGGATTTTGTGGGAGCATTTCGGAAGTTGCCTCTGAAGCTGCGCAGAATCTTCATCCAAGCCTACCAGTCTTTCCTCTTTAATAGATCTCTCAGTGAAAGGGTCAAACGTGGCATCTCTATTGATGAGGTTCAGGTCGGAGATTATGTGGTTAGCCTTGACGACCACGGAATTCCGAAAGATGAGTCGGCACTAGTGACCAGTCAATCTCTCTCCCGAATGAAGAAGGGATTGAAAGGTGGCCTAATGCGTGTTGCCATTCCACTTCTAGGTTTCAAGCAAAAACCCTCTGGTGGAAAGCAAGGTGAAATTGAACATGACATTATTGAAACAGAAAATGTGGCTCAAAGAAACTTCCATGTAAATTCGATGCCTGAAATAAGCACACCCGGCAGATTGCGAGCTATTCTGGCCCCTCCAATTGACCTTTTCGTGGAACACCCAACCAAAGACACAACGGATTCCTGCAAACTAGAGATGCAAGTAAACTTCACGTTTCACAGAGGCTCCTACGCGACTGTTCTTTTGCGGGAGTTCATGAAGCCACGAGACTTGATAGAAGCAGGGTTTTGAATGGGTCAATCCTGCGGGCCCAACTGCGTGCGCGTCTGTGTTGGTAGCGTGAGGTAGTTATGGCGTGAGTCTATATCGGTCTCTTGGAAAGAGCACAACCTCGCGTATGTTCTTCTTCCCAGTAAGCATCATGATCAGTCTTTCCAGCCCTATGGCCCATCCCGCATGTGGGGGCATGCCATAATCGAAAACTTTCAAGTGGAATTTGAACGATTCAGGATGCAACCCATGTTCAGTCAATCTTTTTATCAAAAGATCTTTGGAATGGATACGAGTTCCTCCAGAAGCAAGCTCCACCCATTGCCACATTAAGTCGAAACCTTCGCACACCTTCGGGTTCTCATCTTGTGGATTTATGTAAAAAGCCTTCGATTTTGTGGGCCAGTCAGTAATGAAGTAGAAGTACGGATGAATCTTGCCTAATGTTCTGAAGGCGGGAGTAGGGATATCTTCTCCCCAAGGAACATCTACTCCTTCTCCATCCAGCTCTTTAAGTATTTCATCATAGGTGAACCGTTTGAAAGGAGTTCTCGGCACGTCAAACCTGTATTTTAGGATTTCAAGCTCTCTTTGACAGCCTTTCTTGACAGCTCCACACACGTAACGTACAAGTTTCTCCAAGACTTTCATTACGTCAGGTGCTGCTGCAAACGCTTCTTCTATATCCACAGAAATGAATTCGCTCAAGTGACGACGAGTGTGCGATTCTTCAGCTCTGAAGAATGAACCTATCTCGAAAACTTTCTCAAAGCTCATAATCAACTGCTCTTTGTACAACTGTGGACTCTGCGCGAGGAAAGCATCATGCTCGAAATAAGTTACAGGAAAGAGTGCGGCGCCACCTTCAGTGGCAGAAGCGATGATCCTTGGTGTATGAACCTCCACGAAGCCGCGCTCAGATAAGAAGGCCCGCGTAGCTTCTAGTGCAACATGTTCGATCCTGAAAACAGCCCCGCATTCATCTCGACGCAAGTCAAGAACACGTGCATTTAATCGTGTATCAATTTCCGCTGGGGTTCGACCCGTGACATCTAAAGGTAGTGGGTGTTGTGCGATCCCCAGTATCCGGATTTCACTCGGCACAATCTCAATCCCCCGGGGGGTCTTTTCAGTTCTTCTCACGGTTCCTTTCACACCGATACTGAACTGAGTCTGCAAGGAATCGGCTTTTTCTATCACTTCCTTGCTAGCCTTGCTTCGCAGAACGGTAATCTGAACAGTTCCTTCCCTGTCCTGCAGGACTACGAATCGTATGCCACCTCAGTCCCTAATGTCTCGAACCCAACCTAGAACCACAACGTCTTTTCCATTTAGTTCCGGTTTGACTTCCATTGAATAGTG
>CP070754.1:403643-406296 GCA_020348865.1 Candidatus Bathyarchaeota archaeon
GAGTACAGCTGGGACAAATTGGCAACGCAATTCGTTGGGCGATGCGAGAACATGTTATAGTGAGGCATAATTGCATCGTATACGGAGGATTCATTTTGACGAAAATGAAGGGCCAACTCAAACTAACTAAGTACTCGTTTTATCAGTGTCTTCTTTTGGCTGCAATAGTGTTCCTGGGACTTGCTCTACAACTCTACCACTTGCAGTTTTATATCGAGAACGGAGGGGAAGACGCGATGTGGTATATCCACGCAAGTGTCAAGTATACAAACGGAAACTGGTTAACCCCAACCGTTACGTACAAAGGACCTTTCTTGACATTTCTTTTAAGTCTGTTTCTCAGAACCTTTGGCTCAACCTACATCGCAACCAAATTTGTATCTCTACTCGCCGGGAGTCTCCTGCCCATCTCCACTTTTCTTCTTGGTTCAGAATTGTTCGGGAAAAAAGCTGGATTTCTAGGTGCATTTATCGTGGCGATTAACCCACTTCTCATTTTTTATCATGGACTTGTCTATCGAGAAATCGTCTTTTCTTTCACCTGGATAACCTCCATTTACTTTGCGTTGCGCGGGTTCAAAGGCAACATCCTCTATGCAATAGTTGGAGGCGTTTTCTTCGCACTTTCATCTGCAACAATTGAATTAGGGCTATTCGCAGGAATCGGCTTTATCCTTTTCTTTTTGCTTGAAAGAATCAAGAGGGGCAGAAACACCAACAAGTTCGAATACAGAAATCTGGACGTGTTCTTCCTAGGCGCGTTCATTACGCTGGCACCCTTTATTCTGAAGAACCATCTCAGTTACAAGCAGCCGTTCATTCAATGGACAGAGAGTCTAGACTTCTTGCAGGCTTATTTGCCATTCTCTGTATCGGTGCTAATGATGATGTATGTTGGATTCATGGCGCTGAGTATTCCATAAATACTCGCGTTTAGAGTATCTCGTGTCTACTCGAGGTCTTAGAGAGCAAGCGTGCGCAATAGACTAAATCGCTTTCTGGTTTCTACAATTGGGCATCATTACAAAGCGCTTAAGATTTGCGTGGCTACGCTGTTTCCCACATTGGTAGCAGCTGTTCTGTTCTATGAGTTCTACAAAGGTTTTGGTCCAGTGGCAAGAAGCCTTCTCGGTCTAGTCAAACTCTCTGAGGCCCTGGTCTTCCCGGAAGCCCTGGGGTTCTTGCTAATAATCTCCATCCTAGCTGTGGCGTACACTCTAAGAGCATCTAGCGATGTTACTCTGGTCACGCTAGCCTTTGTTTTCTCTGCGATTGGACTGACCTGGGGAATCACGACTCATTATATTACTACCGCTAATTTGGAGTTTAATGAGATTCTGCCCCACTATCCGTGGAGTCCGCTGGACAATTCATTCAGATACGTCTCATCCTACATACCATTTCTCGCAATTTTCGCAAGCTACGGAATCATCTTGATAGCAGAGAGGTGGCCTCGAAAACTAAACGGTCCAACCTGGAACAAAGCACGTAAAACGCGTGTGCTCAGAACCACCCTTCTGTGTGCCCTAATTTCAGCGCTCGTTTTGCAGTTTGTTTACGCCGATGTCCTTCTACGAGCAAAGGCTCAAAGAGACTCTGACTCCTTGCAGACAAGATACGCCGATGTCGTGAATTGGCTGTCCAAGCAGGGCTCTCCAATACTCTTCAGTTTCAACACCATGCTTGAAGGCGCGTATGGAGAAGACAAAGTAGTGCTTCTAACGCATGAAAGCCTCATGGACATTGCCCGAAGAGCGAGTAATGAGAACGTCACATTCGTTGTCTCAGATGTTTTTGGCGTTTATTCTGATGCTCAACTCGCCCTGTTCTTTGGAGGCCTAGACGAGAATCCCTCATACGTACGTCTGAATCGCTTCAGCTTGGCCAAATCGTACAAAGGGTGGCCGTCGGTCCAGATATTTGCGATCTCCGAGGTCGAGCTGGGCAGCACGGCTCTTGTGATTCAGCATGAGAATTGGGGTCAGGAATGGGTTTCTTTCCTATCCGAAAGCTACATGGTTGATTCGATCACGGACGCAGAAGATCTCACGGCCTATCTTTCTGGTGATCATAAATTGATCGTGGTGACAGAGCTTCTTAGGACACTAGCAAGCAATGAGATGGACATTTTACGGCAAAGGGTCTCAAGCGGAGCCATCTTGCTTGTAAACGGTCTGTCCCCCGCTTACATGGATCTAAAAAACAGTGGAGACTGGATCGGAGCAGCAAATTTCATTGAGGCCCCTAGAGACGCCAAGTGGAGCACAAAATTCACAGAAAGCGCCACAAACGTCACGACGGCCATTGACACCAGCAGCGGTTATGCACTCTACACTAGCAGCCCCTATTCATCGCCAACAGGGCTGACTGGAATCAAGACTGACGTGGTGGTCTATGCAACAAGGCTTGAAGACGGAGCTGCAGTGATCTTCGCCAAACCGTATGAAAACGGAACAGTGATCTTCTCGGGCGTGAGACCTAGCTACGCGCCCTCAGCAAAGGACTACGGCACTTACATAGAATTCATTGAGGCTCTCCTCGAAAGAGCAAATGACAAAACACTCTTCCCATAACCACAACGCGTAGGCGTTCCCCGAGATGAACAGATGTTGAAAAGCACCACATTCCTCCTGATCTGCTGGTTCACTCTCAC
>CP070754.1:406396-420334 GCA_020348865.1 Candidatus Bathyarchaeota archaeon
ATAATAATCACTTACTGGAAAACGTTTCATAGTGCACCACACATTAAGTAAGAACCACATGAATTAAAGAGGTAGACCCAGAGAAAGCCTTTGACCACTCTATTTCCCGCCAAAACTACTAAGAGTTTGGGTCTAGAACGTCCAGATGTCCAAAGCGTATCCCCCGACGCTTGGTCATAGTTTTGATTCCGTCTTGGAGAGCTATGGGTTCACCATAGTCCGAAATTCTGCAGGTATGAATTCCCTGCTATACGCCGCCTTATCCAAATAAGGCTCCAAGACCTTCGAGTGCTTCCTCTTCTTTCCCTTTCTCTTCTTTCTTTTCTTCTTTCTTCTCTTCCGTTGGCTTTGCCTCTGGAGCTACTACTGCGGTTGGCGTCGGCATCATAAGCCCTGATGGTGATTTAATCGCTTCTTCAATGTCGACCTCAGCTAGAGAAGCCACGAGAGCCTTAACTCTTACAGGGTCTGCCTTGATCTCTGCTGCCTTGAGCACTTCGGTTATGCTCTTCTCGTCGATATTTTTTCCAGCTTTATGCAGAAGCATTGCGGCGTACACATACTCCATGATCTATCCACACCCTCTTCTCTCTCTTTTCATAATCCCCTTTTTAACCTTTCTGAACAGAACCATTCGATGTACCCTTTTCGGTTGCTGCACCCAATTTGGTCTTCAAGGTCATCATTTGGGCATGGGCTTTATGTATAAGGTCAGTTATGGTGTCTGGGGTGGTCAAGTCGGCGTTCAGAGCTAGTCCATACGCTTGGTTGTGTGCCTTTTGAAGGAGAGGGATTACGTTTTCCGTATGTGGATATGCAGCATTCAGTGACAAAGTAAACGCGTTTTTGTGGGCTTCCGTGAGGCTCCTTTGAAACTCTTCTAGATCTATGCGTAGCTGTTCCTCAGCTATGATTACTCCGTCGTCGTACACTACTTTCATCACAAGTCCGATCTCTACCGGTTTCATGCCAAGTTTTGAGAGTACGTTTGCAAGATTCATCGATATACTGGCATCTTTTTTCGCAACTAGAGTGTCGCGAGTTACCCATACGCTTCCGGATTCGATTCTTGTGGGTAGACCTACTGCACCTAGTTGACTGATGATTGGGCCTGGAGGTAATCCGGTGTTTCCAGCAGGAACGACTACGTCATATGCTGCTTTGTCGCCAGCCTTCGCTGTGGCTTTCATTCTACTCTTTTCAAGGAGCAATACTAGTTTGAATGGATTAAGGCTGGTGAAGAGAAAGATGTTGGCTCCACTCAAGTGTTCTTCAAGTTCCTCAAGTCCTGGCTTGTCTTTTGCCTCTGCAATTGCCCTCCTCATCACGCTATTCTTGATCACATGAAATTTCGCACTGGTCTCCAGTTTCCTCCTTAGCTCTTGAAGTTGGGCAGCCCTAACTTTCTGCAGACTGGCGATTCCGAGCGTGTTGTGTTGCTGTATGAGAGCTACTGTTGCTTTGACTTCCTCAGCTTTGGCCAACACTGCTTGACGCAACATTTTCTCTTCCGTACCTATACCTTCATCTTGACCGGTGAACCCATCGTTGTTTTTAGATGAATCGACCTGATATTTCTCATTCCCTTTTTGAGTCTTCCTTCAATTCTTCTAATCACTACTTGAGCGTTTTCAGCGATTTTGTCATCTACCATGTTTTCAGTTCCTATACGGCATTGAAGAACTGGTTGCCCCCGAGCCCTCACAAACACCATTTTTCGATGTTTCTTAATGTGCTCTGCAACTTTTGCCGTCGGAGGAACAGGTGTGGGCATTTTTCCCCTTGGACCTAAAGTAGCGCCAAGAATTTTCCCTACCATAGGCATTAACGGAGCCTCTGCCACAAAGAAGTCGTAGGCGTCCACCAACTCCTTTTGTTTAATCTTATCCCCAGCCAAGGCTTGAAGTTCTGCCTTTTTAATGGTCAAGTCTGCCCCCGCCTTTTTGGCTTTCAAGGCCATTTCGCCGGAGGCTATTACACAGACTCTGTTTTCCTTTCCTGGGGAGTTCGGTAGCTCAATGAGCTCCTGTATTTTGCCTTCAGGCTTTTTCGGGTCTACATCCCGAAGGCTTATTATGAGTTCAATAGACTGCGAAAAATTCCTTTTTCCAGACTTCTTAATTTCCTTAATTGTTTGAAGAAGGTTTTTCTCATCTAAGGGCATCTTTGAAGCCTCGTGCCAGAGACGTATCGAAGCCGATTATAAAAGGATTCTTGCGAAAAGAATTAATGATGCCAGCATTACGCACCGCATCACACTA
The DNA here is from genome assembly GCA_020348865.1 of Candidatus Bathyarchaeota archaeon. Lineage (GTDB taxonomy): Archaea > Thermoproteota > Bathyarchaeia > Bathyarchaeales > Bathyarchaeaceae > SOJZ01. The sequence continues at coordinate 408,658 of CP070754.1, forward strand.
GGTTGGCGGAGGCCCTTCCCCTGTAAAACGTTACAGCAGTTCTCTACACTTAAGCCTCACGTGCACGCATGGATGCTAATCTTTCTTAAACAACGAATCATATTTTCCCTCGTCGATTTCCTTTTGCACCTCACGTGGATCCTTATCTTCAACAGTTACCCCCATGCTCACACAGCTCCCCAAAACCTCTTTGACCGCGGCCGCTAGGTTTCTGGCCAAAACCTCGGAATGCTTGGCCCTTGCCACGCGAATGACCTGTGTCATGGAAAGGTTTCCCACTTTTTCCGTGTTCGGAGTTCCGGAACCCTTCTCAACACCCAACTCGCTAACGATTAATGCAGAAGTGGTCGGAGTACCCACGCTTACTTCAAACTCTTTTGTCTCTGTGTTCACCGTTATCTCCACTGGCACTTTCATGCCAGCATAAGTCTTTGTGATTTCGTTGATTTTGTTCACGATAGCCAAGACATTTACTCCAAGTGGTCCCAAAGCTGGGCCCAACGGAGGACCAGCGGTTGCTTGGCCACCGCTAACCAAGGCTTTAACAGCTTTCTTTTCACTCATTGTTCTTCCTCTTTTGCTTTCTGCAAGGGCTTAACATAGTCAGCGTGAACTGTGATGGGCAAAGTGAAAGTTGCCTCCAGCAACTCGAGGGTTACGTCTTCCTTTGTTCGATCCACCCTGGTAATCTTTGCTTTCATCCCTTTAAATGGGCCCGCTATGACCTCTACAACGTCTCCTGTGTCTAAGTCCTCGATAACTGGTTTTATGAGGACGTACCGCTCAACCTCTGAGAAACTAACGGTTCCCGGAACCCTAGATCTAACGTGCTTGATTCCCGCTATCACTTTGTCAACGAAATGAGGCCCATTTGCTTCAACGAAAACGTAACCCTTCAACACTTCTGGCACAAGAACAGCTTTTATTGGAACTTCGCTCATTTTGACCCTAGTTGCAATGAGCTTCGCTACGTTTTTCTCCTGCCCAGCCGTGGTTCGCACTGCAAAAATCATTGAGGAAAACTTCTCTTTTTCCATGATTCAACATCCCACTCGGTTTCTGCCGCTACTCCCCCAACATAACGGCTACGAGGTGAATCAGAAAACCGATTGCACCAACAGCTGCTGTGCCGAGGAAACAAATCTTCACGGAAAGCCAAAGCTCGCTCCTTCCTGGTTTTGTAGCCAGCTTCAACATCCTCGCACTGGATTGGAGAAATGATCTTAATCCCATGGTTACTCGCATCTTTCAAACGGCAATACTAGTATAAAAGAGTATTTTCTTGGGGTGTGCTCAATCAAATCTTTTCCACGGGCACATCAATCTCGTTCAGAACCATGATTAGCCTATCTTTATCAGGTCCCTTAATTCCTTTCCACTCAAGAATAGCCAACTCTGTCTTTTCCACCGTTTTTTCGACGCACTGTTTCACCATTTTAGTGTCTACTCGTGGAATAGCATGTTTTGGGATAATATGACCGAAGGCCATTTTGGTTGTGAGTGCGACTCGCGTGAACTTCTTGTTGTAGTGTGGACCCCAGATGCCCAGTGCAGTTGGGTATCTTGACCACTTGTGAACGCCAGTAATTGCAGCGTGAGCTACGACCTCTGCTGCCTGCACATCCTTCCATTGCTTTGGCGAGCTTCCCAACTCCACGAACATAGTTGGCACGTCCAGCGACGGTCCATGATGGGTACATTCATAGGAAACTTCGTAATCTAATCCCATTTCTTCTCTCTTCTTGGCCATTTCCAAGAGAACATCTTTCATCACACTTGCTGGAGACACTGAGACTTTTCTTGATATCCCACCGAGTTCGGCCTTGCCAAGGTTGCCGGGTGTGTGAACTGAAAGAGTGGGAATTCCACTTACACTCGCGTGTCGAGACAAAAAGATTAGAAGCTCAGGAGTGAAAAGGTCGACGATATACTGGGTGTTGACAATGTCCTCATCAGTGAAAACTAGCTCGACTTCTCGATTCTCAACTCTCCCAACATACACAGAATGTTTCCCAAAGAGCCCTAACTGTTTCTCAAACTCATAATGGTCGATAACCTGTTGAGCAATATTCATACCAGCGATGTCTTTCGTCGAAGCCACCATCAGAATCATAATTATGCCTTCTAACAACAATATAGCAGGAAGCGAATTGAAGAATGGGACTTCACTTCTGCACACCCATTACACATATGGCAGATAAAAGACTAAAAAGCTTGAAGCCAGAGTAATATTGGCTTTACTGGTCAAAGCGAAGATGAAAGGTGAGGACAAGAATGCATTTGCTAACACTAAAAGATTGGACTACAGAACAGATCAAAGACGTAATTGACAAATCATTGGAAATCAAGAGAAAACCTGATGAATACGAGAATATTCTGGAAAGCAAATCGTTGGCAATGATATTCCAGAAGACATCAACCAGAACAAGGGTATCTTTCGAAGTAGCAATGACACAATTGGGAGGCCACGCTGTCTTCTTGGACTGGAGGGCAACCAACTTCGCCTTAGCAGACATAAGAGATGAAACTCAATACCTGTCAAGAAATGTTGACTGCATCATGGCACGCCTGTTGCGTCACGCTGACCTAAGGGCAATGGCTGAAGCATCCAGGGTTCCTGTTATCAACGGATGTTGTGAAAAATATCATCCATGCCAAGCTATTTCGGATTTGGTGACAATCAAAGAAGAGAAGAATGTCCTGCAGGGACTGAAGCTTGTCTACATAGGAGTCCACAACAACGTGTGCAATTCCCTGATAGAAGGCTGCACCAGAATGGGAGTGAACATAACCACCGTGACGCCCATAGTAAATGATCAGTCAGTAGACAAGGAACTCATAGGAAAAGCCGAAAGGACGGGTTTGTACAGAACCACTTTAGATGTTAAAAAGGCGGTGCAGGACAGCGACATCATCTACACCGACACTTGGGTGGACATGGAGTTTTTCCTCAACCCAAAGTTCAAAGAGGAAAAAGAGAAACGAATCAGACTAATGAAGCCCTATCAAGTGAACAGCGAATTGCTAAAGGACAGTGATGCCCTGATCATGCATGACATGCCAATTCACAGAGGCTACGAGATGAGCACTGATGTTATAGAGAACCCCAACTCGATAATCTATGAGCAAAGTGAGAATAGACTACACTCCGCGAGAGGAATCCTATTAAAACTATTGAAAAAACCATAGGGCTCCACTGGAAGACCACTCTATCCTAAAATCATTTGCGTGAATCGCTCAGGGCTAAACTCCTGTAGATCCTCATATTCTTGACCCACACCGATAAAAAAGATGGGTTTGCTGGTTACACACGTAACGCTAAGGGCTGAGCCTCCCTTCACATCAGCATCCACCTTCGTCAATATGGTTCCATCTATACCTACGCTCTTGTGGAACTCTTCAGCTTGCATGACAGCATCATTTCCCGTTAGAGCGTCTACTGTGAGAACGGTAAGATCTGGGGAAACAACCCTCTTGATTTTCATCAGCTCGTTCATGAGATTTCGGTTTGTTTGGATGCGTCCCGCCGTATCGATGAGCACCACATTCACTCCATGCGCCTTTGCATGACTAATAGCGTCGTAAGCCACCGCGGCTGGGTCTGCCCCATATTTATGTTTAATCATACGAATGCCCAATCGCTTGGCATGCTCTTCTAGCTGTTCGATAGACCCAGCTCGGTAAGTGTCACTGCAGGCGAGGACAACTGAATAATTCTTCTTCATCAACAGTTTAGCCACCTTCGCTATGCTAGTGGTTTTACCGGTTCCATTGATACCCACGAAAACGATCACGTGTGGCTCGTTCGTTTCTCGCTTTTTTTCCACCATCTCTAGAAAATCTGTCTTATCTTTTGCACGCATAATTTCAAGTAAAATCTCCTGCAGTCTTTCTTCCACAATCTTTCTACGATCGTCCAAACGCTTCACTTGAAGCCCATCTAGTCGCTTTTCCATTTCTTTGCAGATGTGATCGGCAACGGACATAGCAACATCGTTTTCGATCAAGCTCAGCTTGAAATCCTCTAGAATTGTGTGAAGTTGATCAGCTTTCAGTTCTGTTGTCGCTACCTTTTTGACGAGGCTGCTAACCCGTGTTCTTAGTTTTTCGAACACTTTTTCTTCGCTCCCCTTCGCTGAGTTTCGCTGTGAGCTCCTGAAGCAGAGATCGGTTGTTTTGAATCTTTTCTACAACCTGAGCCATTTGTTGTTGAAGACTGGTTCTCGTCTTCTCCAGATCAGTCATTCGGGCTCCTGTTTTTTCTTTTGCCGCCTTCATCGTCTTTTCAACAGCCACGTTTGCTCCTATCCCTACAATCATTTTGTCGGTGCCTTCCAGTCTTGCCTTTACATATGAACCGCCTCCGACTGGAACTAGAAGTGACGCGTTTTTCTTCACTTTCTGCAATCCATCCAAGGTCATTTTTGCCACTCCAAGCTCGGCTAGGGCCGCGTTTACGAAGTTCATTCTCGATTGTATGGCTTCAGCTGTTCCTTCTAGGATTCGAAGTTCAACGGCCAGTCTGCGGAAATTTTCCTGCTCACTTGACACCTTCTTCTTCTCCCAACGTCAGTTTCTTTATTAGGGGATTCTCGATTTCTTCTATGCCGATTTCCTCGACTTTCACTATCTTGATTTGGAAACGTTTTGCTCGATGTTTGCTTCCTATTTCTTTGTAGATCGTTTCAACCGCGTCTTCAGGTTTTAGAGCTCTGATCTCCTTTCGGAAGCTTGTTTGGAAGTTTGGTTTCTTTATCTCTCCTGTTACTCGGAAGACTTTGACTTCACTCATTCTATTCCACCACATCCAACGCTTGTCCAATCATGAATAACTCGGGTCCAGTGGTCATTGATCCGGCTATCGCACCATATATGTTTCCTAAGAGCCCAGTGGAGACATATGGTATTCCACAGTTTATGGTTCCCACGTCCACGGGAACCTTCAGCACATCCGCTAGTACTTCTTGTTCTTCTTTCTTCAAGAGTGGATGTGCTAGTACCCCCTTGTTTGTAGCCGTGGCCACAGATCCTATGTATGGCAGTTGCGCTATTTCTCCGGGAACCGCCTCAACATTTAAGGTGTCCTCTATTTTCGACACGTCTTTCCTTTTTAGTCGCATGTCAACAATCGCTCCATGATCGTTCGTTAGAACAAGGTTTCCGTAAGCCGTTTTTCTTGTCTGCATGACCGCAATGTTGATGTCTGAAGCTGATTTGATGGTTTCAATCTCTTCTTCACGTGTAGCTTGTGGAAGAACTATGCCGTTAGAGTTTGCACAGGCTAGAGCTCCTATGACCGCAGATCCACTTATGGTTGAACGAACAACTTTCACTTTCAACCACTCTTCAAGCTTTTCCGCCTTGGCACGTGTGACTTGTGGAGGGACTACAGCCATTCTATCGGTGGCCAGACAATAAACGCCTATGCTTGCCGTTCCAAAGATGTTGAAGAGGAAAATCGCCAAGCATTAGTCTCCTTCTGCTAGGTAGATTGTTATTATTCTGTCTTTGTCCTTGGCTGCGCGAACTCTGATTTTCCGTGGAGGTTTCTGGATTCCTCTGCTCCAGATTCTCTCGTTCACTTCGTTGCTGATGACGACCTTCTCCCCTTCTTCTCCTTCTTCCAGAGCTTCTGCTCTAACTTTCATGTGTCTCTGAATAAAGCTTTTGACAAGACGAATGGCTCGTGGAGCCCGTTTCTGACGTGGGGAAATCCAAGCTCTGCCTAGTGGTATCGTGTAGACTTTTTCTTCAATAATCTCTTCTGCTACCTCTTCTTTTCTTGGCTCTTCAACTTCCATCTTTTCCTCGGCTTCTGTCTCCTCAACCGCCTCAACTATTTCTTCAGTGGCTTTCACTTCTTCCTCGGTCTCTCCAGGTTCTTCAGGCTCATCTGCGGTTTCAGATTCAGCTCCTGCTGTTTTCTCAGTGTTTTCTTTCACTCGTGCTCCCTCAAGCTTTTATTTTTCTCTGTCGCCAACGTCTTCTTTTCGGGTTGGTTCTAACACGTCCACCTGTCTTTTGAATTACCCATGTAGGAACAGGGTTCTTCTGTTTTCCCGCCTTTGCCAATCTGCGTTTCTTCGCTGTCGGTTTGTTTCTTGCCGTTGCTAGACCCTCCGAATCTTGATGTCTCTGCGACGAGACTGTAGTCTCATCAAGATGTCTTTCAATTGTTCATCGGTTATTGGGATGCTTGTCTTGCCTTGTTGTGAAAGCTGGATGAGTTGCAGTTCGAGTTGTTCTGCAAATTCGGGCTTTACGATTTTCAGGTTGGATAGACGTTGTCTGGCGTCAACGGTGAGTACTCGGCGGAGTACAGCTTGTTTCTGCATTTCAAACTGTTGTTTCGCTTGAATCTGCTGTTGTTCTTGTGCCATTCGTTTCTGCATTTCAAACAGTCTTTTTTTACGTAGTTCCTCCAGTTCCTCTCCGCTCATGCCACACACCTAATACTTCTTCAGCTCTGGAAGCTTTTCCTCCAAGTTTTTCTTAATCTCAGTGGACAGACTATCCAGCAGCCGTCTTCCTTCTCCAGTTACTATGCGCCCTCTGTTTCTCGAAGGTTCCACAAGCCCTGCAGCTTCAAGCTGCTTTATGGCGTTCCTAATAATCGAACCACCACTCCTCCTAGTATGTTCTGGTCTGACCCCTCGGTCGACTCTTCCGCCATACTCTGATCGGAGGTGCTGTATTCCGATCGGACCTTTCATGTAAATCTTACGTAGAATCGAGGCACATCTTGTGAACCACCACTGCGGGTTCTGTGGAGGTCTCAAAACATGAGAGCCTGTCTTTATGAAAGGAGCCCATTTAGGCGGAGCAACTCCTTCTACATTGTCTTTCAAGTGTTTGGCTACCTTTTCGATTAGAATAGGCGCTGGGATTTCATAGGGCGTTGGCAAGTCTTCTTCCCCCTCGGTTAATTTTCTCTCACTACTTGAGGAAGCCTCTTATAAAGACTTTTCACCTTTTCTTTTTTGGTTCTTGTAGAGCATGAACGTATGACCGCGAACATCAACTAGAGTAGACTCCGTCTGCTGAGCCATGGTCGAAGCAACATTTTTCGCTTCCTCGCCTTTTAACGCGGTCTTCAACATCTTTACCTTCACCATCTTCTTTTTCTCAAGTTGTCTGCGAATCTCATCCTGTATTTGCGGTGTTGGTCCTTCCTTTCCGACCCACACAGTTGGTCTCTCAGTGTTCAATTTCCGCTTTATCCTTCGCTTCATCTTGGATGTTATCATATGTTTCGCCTACTTCTCAAGGGTATGCGTGAGTATTTGTCACAACAGAAACATGTCACCACAACGTGCGGTTCCCTTCTCTGCTGTATCCGGACACGACAATTCACACCTGGCAGGATAAAACTCTTACAGTGCCTACAGACCAGTCGCTTATACTGCTTCGGCAGTCGCAGTTTAGTTGCCATGGCGATTTTTCTCGCCACCTTCACGTATCTCTGCGCCAGCTTCGGGTCTTCGTGAATTGTCTCTTTGGCGAGTCGAAAGAGAATATGAATGCGCTGTAAGGCTATCCGTCGTGTCACGTTCATTTCAGTAAATACTTGCACAAACTTTCCGTTAAATCTGTTATTACTCAAATCTCTCTCTGGATGTATGCACTGAAAAACACTAGCTCACACTTACCTAAACATTCAACAACGTTCCTCCACGTTCCCTGACGTTCCAGCCACGTTCCCCGTCCATGTTTCAACATCAAAACGACGTTCCACCACGTTCGACCACGTTCCCGACGTTCCAAACCGCACAAGCACAAAGATCCCAAGTAACCCTTGAAACCAAGTAAACAACATTAAAACACCGGTCATCCCTCTCTAGTTTCTAAAGGGACCTTTGGTGTCAGTCACAGAACGGAACGTGGAACGTCAAACATACGAAAGATGCATGCATCGAGAGTCGCTCAGCAAACAACATCAATGCAGGAAGACAAATGCTTGAATCACTGAAATAGCTCCTGGTTTGTTAATGAAGAAGCAAGAACCTAGGTAGGTGAAGTGATGGTGCAACTAAAAATGCGGAGTGTAATGGTGCGGCCGCCGGGATTTGAACCCGGGATTGCAGGCTTGGAAGGCTTACACCGTTGGCTGTGTCCTAACCAGGCTAGACCACGACCGCTGAGTTTTCTTCAACCAAGAGAAACTTGTGGATCCAAATATTTATTGTGGGGCGCTTTCTCCTGAGTTAGGTTCATATGAATGGCAACTAGTAAAGATGGCATGCAACACTATGATGCCCTCCGATGTCTACCAGAGCGGGTTCGTCGACGGGGCATTTATCAAAGGCTCTTGGGCAACGTGGATGGAAACGGCAGCCTGGTGGAATATCAATTGCTGAGGGGATTTCGCCTTTGAGTTCTGTTCTTTTTCGCTTTCGCTGGGGATTGGGGACTGGGATCGCCGAGAGCAACGCTTGTGCGTATGGATGTAAGGGATTTGAGAAAAGTTCTGTGCGGTCCCCCATTTCCACTATTTTTCCTAGATACATTATTGCTATTCTGTCCGATATGTATTTGGCAACAGCTAGGTCATGGGTAATAAAGAGATAAGTTAACTCAAGTTCCGTTCTTAGATTCAGCATAAGATCGATGAGTGTTGTTCTAAGAGAAACATCAATCATAGAAACGGGTTCATCCGCTACAACAAACTCCGGCTCCATGATAATGGACCTAGCCAAGGCGACTCGTTGTCTTTGGCCACCACTGAGCTGATGGGGGTACAGACCAACGAATTGCTCAGGAGGTGTCAAGCCGACTTTATGGAGGATTGCTAGAACCTTCTTCTTTCCTTCGCCCTTCGCCAAATTGTGTATTTCGAGTGGATGGCGAATAGCTTTTCCGACTCTCATTCTTGGGTTAAGCGACGCATAAGGATCTTGGAAGATGATTTGCATTTTTCTTCTGAGCAGTCTGAGTTCTTCAGCCTTGAGGTTCGTGATGTCCGACCCTTTAAAGAGCATTCTGCCTGCGGTTGGTTTTAGGAGTCTTACAAGAAGTTTCCCGGCGGTTGTCTTCCCGCAACCGCTTTCACCGGCTAACGTGAAGACCTCGCCTTTCATAATCGAGAAGTCGATGCCATCAACCGCTTTGACGTATTCTTTGGTCCGAGAAAACATTCTTTCAAAGAAGCTTTTCTGGATAGGGAAGTGCTTTTTCAGGTTCTCAGCGGTTATGACGGCACTCAAAATCGTTCAGCCTCTTTGAAGCATCTAACCAAGTGTCCGGGACCAAATTCTACAATCGTCGGTCTTTCCATACGACATTGTTTCTTGGCAAAGGAGCAACGGGGCCAGAAGTGGCAGCCCTCAGGGGGACTTAGTAAGTCTGGAGGAGATCCTTGGATAGCCTCCAGTTTCTGTTCAGCTAGCTCAATATTCGGTATGCTTCGGAGAAGCCCACGGGTGTAGGGATGAATTGGGTTTCCATGCAATTCTTTGTTGTCCGCGTATTCAACGAAGCTCCCACCGTACATTACGAGGATCTTGTCGCATCTCTCCAAGACGATGCTTAGGTCATGAGTTATGAGGATAAGCGCCATCCCATACGTGTCGCGCAGGCTTTTTAGAAGGTCAAGTATTTTCGCTTGAACTATCACGTCAAGAGCAGTTGTGGGTTCATCGGCGATTATCAGGTCAGGGCTGAGAGCAATTGCCAAAGCTATCATGATGCGTTGCCGCATTCCCCCGCTAAACTGATGTGGATAATCGTTTATGCGTTCTGGTAAAATCCCTACATCATTTAGTGTGGTCTTGGCACGTTTAAGTGCCTCTTTTTCGCTTATGTTGGGCTCGTGAGTGCGTATTAACTCAACAAAATGGGCACCGATTTTCTTGACTGGGCTCAAAGAAGTCATAGGGTCTTGAAAAATAAATGCGACCTTTTTTCCCCTGATGCCACGCATTTCCTTTTCTGAGAGGTTTAGGATGTCTGTTCCATCAATCCTTAGGTGACCGCTAACAATGACGCCTGGATGAGGAACCAAACGAATTATTGAAAGCCCAAGGGTGGATTTGCCTGAACCAGACTCACCAACTAATCCCAACATTTCTCCTTCCTCTAGAGTGAAGGATACGTTGTTGACGGCTCGAATGTCCCCCCTTCGGGTTTGGTATTCTACTGTCAACGAGTCAATTTCCAACAAGGGCAATTAGGTCACATCATCTTTCAAGTCTTGGGTTCAGCAATTCGCTTAGTCCTTCTCCAACAAGAGTGAATCCCAGCGCTAATAGAACAATCATGATGCCTGGGAAGGTTATGACCCACCATGCACCACTTGGAAGGAGTTGTCTTCCTTGCGTCAAATCCCAGCCCCAATCTGGGACATCTATTCCAACTCCTAAACCAATGAAGGTTAAGCCTGCAGCTGTCAAAATCGCATCGGCAAAATTGACTGTAGCCACAACCACTATTGAGGGAACTACGTTTGGCAGAATGTAACGAAGAAGTATCGTGCTTCCTTTTGCGCCTGTTGCTTGGGCAGCTTCCGTGTAAGGCAGTTCTTTTATTGCTAGAACTTGACTTCGCACTATTCTGTAGTAGGATGGAATGTAGACAACCGCTATAGAGAGTGCCATGTTGACTACTCCTCTTCCCATCATAGCGGCTATAGCAACAGCCAGAACCAACCCCGGAAAAGCATAGAAGCTGTCCATCACGAGAGTAACTGCTTTGTCAAGCATCCCACCAGTATATGACGCAAGGAGACCAATAGGTACACCTATGATGAAACAGAAGAGCGCTGAGAGAAGGGCTACCTGAAGCATGACACTTCCACCATGCAATACTCTACTTAGCATATCTTGACCCAGAAGGTTCGTACCTAGAGGGAAATCTGCGTTCGGTGGACTGGGATTTGGAGGCGGGCTAACATTTATGGCCGTTGGATCATATGGTGCGAACAAAGGACCAAGGACTGTCATTAAGACCATTGAAGATACTATCACTAACCCGAAAACCGTCATCCATCCTGCTGAACCTCTCTTGGTCAACGAAGTTAATCCCGGAATGAGGCGAGCGAGGATTGATCGCTTGATCTCTAACCTAGGCAATCTGGTTCCTCCTAGAATCGTATCCTTGGGTCAAGGTATGCGTACAGAATATCTACGACAAGGTTTACAAAGGCAACGAGGATGCCGAATAAGATCACGGCTCCCTGAATAGCCGTGTAGTCCCTAAAATTGATTCTGTCAACGAGATATCTTCCCAATCCGGGCCAAGAAAAAGTGGTCTCTGTGAGAATGGCTCCCCCGAGAAGCATAGCGAATTGCAGGCCCATCATGGTGAGGATGGGGAGAAAAGCGTTTCTAAGCGCATATCCATAGACCACTGATGATTCCTTTAGCCCTCTCGCCCTAGCTGCGGTGACGAAGTCAAGACGCAGAGTTTCGAGCATGTTGCTCCTAGTCAGTCTGATGAAGACGCCGGAGAGCATCAGTCCAAGCGTTAAGGAAGGCAAGAAAAGATACCTCGCTGCCTCCACAAACTTTACGATACTTCCGTCAAGGAGACTGTCGATGGTGTATAAGCCCGTTAAATGCAGAACCCCACGACACATAAGATACCATGCTGAATATGTGTAAACGACCCAACCCGCCAAGAGGACTAGGAGAGAAATTAAGAACCCCTTTAGCCAAAACTTGACGCGTTTTCTCTTCAACGC
>CP070754.1:420434-429689 GCA_020348865.1 Candidatus Bathyarchaeota archaeon
CAGCGTCAACAACAACGCCAATCTGTACGCTGTCAACGTATGTTGTGTCTAGAGTGTCGGTGTATTCTAGTTCGAGCGTTAGGGAGTATGCTCCGAGTGGACAGTTGCTTTCAACATACAAAACAGGATGCATCCACACTACTGCATCTGGGGTCCAATATACTATCTTCTCAAACACTGCATACGATTCTTCTACAATGGATATTTCAGAGACTGTTGAAGGAACAGCCAAGGCCGCCTTAACATCGTACGCATTTGACTCGCCAGCGTTTTCGATGGAAATGCTTATCTCATTCTCACCTCCCGCTGTAAGGTAATTTCCGGTGGCATTGACTTCCAGTAACGGGTTCTCATACCCAGAAGCAAGCTGTGGATATTCTAAAACAAATAGCATTAGAAGGCACAAGGCTAAAACTGTTGAGACAATTTTCCTAGACATGGTAAATCACCCAATTGTTTCTTCTCTTACTATTAAACCATCCTGCATATGGGCTATACGATCAACCGAGCCAGCAACCAAAGGGTCATGAGTGACAATCACGAACGTCCGCTGCTGCTCCCTATTCAACCTCCGAAGGGTTTCAATAATCTCTTTGCCCGTCTCGGAGTCTACATTTCCAGTGGGCTCATCACAAAGCGCCACCGACGGATCATTAGCTAACGATCTAGCGATGGCCACTCTTTGCTGTTCTCCCCCACTAAGCTCAGTAGGTCGATGATTAACCCTACCTCCCAGGCCAACCTCGTCCAAGAGTTTCATTGCCCTTCTTTCTCGTTCATCTTTTGAGACACCAGCGAAGGCCATCGGCATTTCAACATTTTGCAGGGCAGACATTCGGGCCATAAGGTTGAAGAACTGGAAGACGAAGCCTATCTCTCGATTTCTGAGTTCAGCCAATTCGTCATCATTGAGTCTAGAAATGTCTGTTCCTCTTATGAGCACATTTCCTTCAGTCGGCTTGTCCAAAGCACCTATGAGGTTGAGCAAGGTTGTCTTCCCACTACCTGATGGTCCCATAATGCTCATGAATTCGCCTGCTTCGACTCGCAGGTTTACCCCGCCAAGTGCAGAGACATCGAGAGTGCCCATCTGATATTTCTTCTTCAGGTTCCGAGTCTCAATTACCACACTCATCTTTTCCACCTCATCTGACATTCAATCCTCCTTTTGAAGTCTCTTGCTTATTTCCTCGATTCTCTCCGTTGTTGTGTTCAAAAATTCCCTAACCTCTTTCACGGCTTGTTCTGTTAGGTTTTCTTCTAACGTTCTTCTGAGACCAACAAGCGCACTCACAAACCGTCCTGTAGGTTCATGAAGCTTACGTAGTTTCTCAGAATGGAGATCGGATCTGAATCCACCGAAAAATGGGGGCGCAAAGTAATCCAGTTTCTTCCGGAGTTTGCCTTTGAGTTGCGTTTGTTCCTGCAAGAATTGTTCGCCCTTCTCAGTGAGCTTATAGCGCTTCATTCCACTCTCTTTCGTTGGGACTTCTATTGTGTAACCATTGTCTTGCAGCCATGCTAGAAGAGGATAGATTGAGCCGGGACTAGGTTTCCAACGTCCATTCGTCTCCTCTTTAATCTCCTGCATTATCTCCGAACCCGATATCGTTCTCTCTTTCAACAGCTTGAGCACATGGTACCTAAGGAATCCTTTGGGGACACTTGCAGTATGTCTAATCCAATGCATGAATGGAGGAGACGACGGTGGATATTTGAGGATCATGTCCCCAACAACCGTTTCAAAATGCTTCTCTACTTCTCTTGCTCGTTCCTCTGAAAGGTAGTATTTTCCGTCAACCTCTATGAAGACACCTAAACGTCCCAAAGGACCTTTCATCAACCATTCGAACTGTGACGGAAGACCGAGTTCATCAACACTCATCGCGTTATCAGAGCTGGTGGCTCCTTTCCGACGAAACTTGTCAATGGTCTTAATGAATCTTTCCTCAAGTTCAGCACGACGCGGAAACATGAAATCACCAGTGATATCACATTTGATATCAATAGTGATATTAAAACCTTACGCCAAAACAAGGGAAGTGAAACCAAGAAAGTGTCTCTTCCCAACTTGGAATGTGGATGCTGTTAGAATACATAATGCTTAATAGTTTTAGCTTTTATCGTATCGTTTCGGGGCGGGTAGATCAGCTTGGAATGATCGCAGCGTTGGCATCGCTGAGGTCCGGGGTTCAAATCCCCGCCCGTCCACCATTCCGTTTATCTAGCCATACATGCCCCAACAGGTGCACACATGAAAGCATGTGAAATGTTTTGAGAGCCCATCAGGTTTAAGACGAGAGGTTCTTGGCGATTTTCTTTCCGAATTCTCGGCATTTCTCTAATCCAGCTTGATCAGGTGTATACTTGATTAGAAGTGGAGGTTCTATAACCTGCATTTCGAACTTGTTCTTCATGATCTCAAGAACCAAGCGTGGTGCTTCGCCGCTCCATCCATAAGATCCAAAAGCAGCTCCAACCTTATCTTTCAAGTTGATGCTATGAAAAGCAACTTGTTCAAGAAATTCTCTAGTGTTGTGTGTCATGTTATGATGATAGGTTGGGGCTCCTACCAATATCGCATCGGAATCGCCTAACATCCAAGGTGACCCGTAGCGCTTCGCTTCCACCTCTATATCTTGAATCGTTCTGGCTCCTTCTACTATAGCTTCCGCCATCTTCTCAGTGTTTCCGGAGTGACTATGATAGACAATGAGGATTTTGGCCATGATTTTTCCTCCTGTGTTATTCTTTTGCTTGAATCCTACTAGCTTGCGCTTACGAATAAGTCTTAGGCTTTGATGGGTTTCATGGGTTCGCCACAACAGACAAGAGTTCCTGCTCCAGCCTCCAAGACTTTGACCTTGTTTCCACAGATCTCACAAAGATAGGTTTCTCCAACTACGGTCATTCATTCACCTCCATCGATACATGTTCCTTGGAAGTTTAGTTTGAAAACTTCTGATTTAAGCTCTTCCGTGCACGCAGAATTGTGCATATTCTGAATCCATATTCTCTCTTCACAACTGTTTTGTAAAGACTTAAATCATCCTTGAAAACAGGTGATATTTTGAGTGACCGAAACAAGCGACGTTTGAGGCTTCTAAGACGATCCATGGAACGCAAGATTAGAACGAATCACTGCGATTAGTATGGGCCGATTTTCTCCTACGTCTCTGCTTGGAACGACGCAAGCTCTTGTATGCAAGTGGCTGGAAAGCATTTCTTGAAAGATTGAATCTGTTTTCACCTACCAGCCATGCGGAAACAGCAAAGATTTTAGCATGGAACCGGCTCAGTTGCGAAGGAGGAGAACGTGATTGGTCGAAGCATCCGTTTTGGAGCGCCGCTTGAATTCTGTTCTGTCCAGTAATGTGGATTCGGAAGGGAAAGTGGATTATTCGTCCCTGAAGGCTGACGGAACAATAGAAGAGTTCGCGAGCTGGCTTGAAACGTTTGATAGAAAAAGCCTAGAAACAGCTAACGAAAAGATTGCGTTCTGGATCAATGCCTATAACATGCTAGTTATCAATAATACCGTCAAAAGACTGCAAAAAGATCCGAAATATGCAGAAACTGGCAACCGAAGCAGATCCCAAAGGCTAACCTTCTTCTACAGGACAAAACATAAGATCGGAGGGAGAAAATACAACTTATCCCAAATCGAGAAAGTGTTGAGAAGTGCTTTTGACCCTAGGGTTCATTTCGCAATATGCTGTGCATCATTAAGCGGTCCCGCTTTGAGAAATCAACTATACACTACAGAAAACCTCGATTCTGAACTTGACGACGCAGCTAAATCGTTTATCCGAAGTCGCAAAGGATCAAGACTTGACAGAGAAGAAAGGATCATTTACTTATCAGCCATATTCAAGTGGTTCAGAAAGGACTTCGAGAAAACATCTGGAAGCATCTCACGTTTTATCGAGAAATACCTCAAAAAGGAAGACAAGAATTTCATGAAAGCTAACCTCTCTAAGATCAGAGTGGATTTCTTGCCTTACGATTGGGGATTGAATACGAAAAAAATCGGCAAGTAATCATCCAAGACTGTTGTACGTGGTATTCGAACCTAACGCTCACTTGCACGGCTGTCTTGGCGAACTTCTATTTCGCTTCTCTGAAAATTGGTGACCCATTTTGCCCAGCGTTCCTCTCACTTTCAGAGTCTTCTCTTTGAGGCTAGCGTATTCTTTCTTCTTGCGTTGCGAAGCGATGAATAATGAGTCTTTGAACGTTTCATCGCTTCTCTTAGTTCTTCAATTTCTCCTCTCAGGTTCATCACTTCAAACAAGAGAAACACGTTCCCCCGTTTCAGGAATTGACCCACCTTCTCAGCAACCTCTCGCTTGTTCACTTTGTCGCCAGTCTTTTCGAAAACTTCCTCCAGAAGCATCTCTTTGTGATTCATCTTACATCCTTTGCCGTATATTCATAGAGGTTATGATAAGAATTATGAAAGGCAAATCATTATTTCAGATAGATAGATTGAGCTGGTCTACACCCAAATCAATAGGCTGATTTTCATCGCAACGTTCGGATGCATGCATACCGAAACTTTTAAGAGGATTTGGTGCAAATGAGAACTGACACAATGTAGGAGCGAGACTGATGGTTGTTTGCCCTAAATGTGGGGCCAAGAGTGAAGAAGATGTCAAATACTGCGTGAAGTGCGGAGCAGATATGGAGAAAGGAACTGCCTCTTCTCGGAGACGGAAGCACAAGCGGGAAGGAGAGTGCTTCGGGCAGGAAGAAGAGTGCTTCGGGATTCCCAAAGGTGGCACGATTGTAGGCTTGGCTATCGGCGTGATAATAATCCTCTGGGGACTCATATGGCTTCTGGAGCAGGTGTTCCCTGATCAGATGCCTAACGTGGAGATAGGACCTTTCGTAGCAATAATCTTTGGAATACTAATCCTTGTTGGAGCTCTTTATGGACTAGGCCGAAGATAGTGGCTTAGCCCCATCTTTGTCTGATCTGCGATATTCACAGGATTCCATATTGCAAGTGTGGCAGATTCTCCAGTTGTTCCACTGTGAAAGCGATATTCGAGTGAGAAGCCAGAACACAACCAAAGCGACCACATACAAATCAGCTAATACGCTTTGAACCAATCCATCAATTCCAACTAGGAGCAGAAGAGCACCAAAGACAAAGAAACAGTTGACAACCAGACGGACAATGTTGTTCTTGACCTTGAACTGAAACAAACCAGAAAGAACTCCAATAACCCCTACAAACACTACTTGGATGCCGCTCTCTCCAACACCCCAGTCAACGAAGAAATACAGAAAGGCTCCAACAAGAGCGATTAACCCTCCTAAGAGTAACCCGGTGCACGCAGCACAGAACCTTCGACCACCTACTCGGAACACATGATCCGAGAAGTTCCTGCAATCTGGGTGATGCCCCTTCACTATAGAGCCAGTCCCATGAAACGCCGAAACGTCTACATCACGATTCTCATGTTTCCCTTTCTTCCCAGAACTGAGGACTGCTGAACATTGCTTCGGAAAGAAAACCGCTAAAATTCCGAAGGTGCAAACTAACCCAAAAAGAGAACCGACTAGCGGTTTGCGCCAAAGAAAACTCTCTCCCTCTGCATGTGAGCTTGAAGCCAACGCTACTACAAGGAGCAATCCGAAAAAGGATGCGCCAACCATAAACGTGAGAACTGAGCTGCCATATGGTACTCTAAACACTTACATCACAGCTCAAAACAGTCTTCGGAGTTGCTCCACAATTCCTTGAGTAGCCATATACCAAAAGACTCGTCTCTTTATTTCATTTGTTGATAAGAGTCCCTTCAATCTTCTGCCCCAAGAGCCGAAGAAGCTTCGATAGCAATTGTAAAGTTCTTCCTGCACTTGCTCTCTTGACAGGGTTTCCGTGGGCATGACGGCGTGAACCATGTCGTAATGAGCCCAGTTGAAATCCTCAATCCAACCTTTTCGCTTGGCTTTCTCAAAGATTTCAGTGCCAGGAAATGGAGTGAGGATCGCAAAAATTGCAAAAGCAGGATCTATATCATTCATGAACTCCCTTACGCGTGCTATCGACTCCGCGGAATCTTTACGTTCCCCAATAATTAACATTGCATGAGCAAATATGTCGTTCTTGCGTAGCAATCTTACTGCCTTCTTGGCGTCTTCAGGCTGTATCTCCTTCTTAAAAGTTTGAAGTGTCGATTGATTGGGGCTTTCCACTCCTAGAAGCGTCCATTGGAGACCCGATTTTCGCATTCTGGGTAAAAGGTCATGATATTTGACAACATCGTCGCATCTGACCTGCGTAAACCACATAATGTCATTTGAGAACCCTCGTTGAATGATTTCCTCAGCTAGGTCGCTTGCCCGTTCACCCAATCCGAAGTTGTCATCGGTCAGCCAGATGAATTTGCTTCCGTATTTTTCATAGCAATATTCGAATTCATCTGCGATTCGTTTAGGTGATTTTGTTCTCCACACACCTCCCCAATGTTTCCATTGACTGCAAAAGGTACAGCGGTGTTGGCAGCCTCTCGATCCTTCGATCAGAGCATACCTAGTTTTTGGGCCTGACATTGCAGTGAAATGGTATTTGTGAATTACATTCTCTACAAAATGGTATCCCGGATATGGTAGGTCATTTAGATTTGTGATTAGCGGAGGTAAAGGATTATGCAGGATTTCGCCGTTGTGTTTGAAAGAAATGCCTTTTACCTGTGAAAAAGGCCTTTTCTCAGCGAATGCTTTTGCTAACTCCGCAAGAGGTAGTTCTCCTTCTCCGCGAATAATTACGTCAATCTCAGGGTAGATTTCCAAGCTTTCTTGAGCCATGACTGTGAAGTGTTGACCCCCGGCAATCGTTAGGACGTTTGGATTCACTTCCTTAGCTGTCTCTAAGGTTCGAACGGCAACATAGGTATTGCACGTTGCCAGTGCACTTGAGGCGACGACATCCGGGGCAGAGGATTCCATGTGTCTTTCTAATCCTTTCCAATCCATGTTCTCAGCTTGGCAGTCCAACACTTCTATTTCCGCGCTTTGGTTCTTACTTTCAAGGTAGGCTGCGAGTTGAAGAATTCCATATGGCGGTGGGAGGTATTCTCCCATGACAAACCAATAGTCCTTAGGCGGTTCTACGAAAAGGATTTTCATGCTTGGTGCCTCAAACGCGCATTACGACCCTGTTTTATGAGTATCTACAGATTTAAGAGTTCAATACGGGTGGCTGTCTAGCCAGATTAGAGTTCATCTAAGCGGGTTAACTCCAAGTTGGAAATCACAGTTGTTCTTGGGCTTATTCCTATCGGGAAACGATTGTGTTTGGGGTCTGTCATCACTCAAAGCTATTTGAGGTGAGGTTCAACCTGAAGAATCGCACTAACCATCCCACCACAACCCTTAAGAACAGGAATGTTCAATGACCACTGAAACGAAGTGAGTGTGTAGGAAATGTCCGATGAAGAAAAGCCTGAAAGCAAAGAAATCGTAAAGATAGAGAAATTGACCCCACGCTCAAGAGAGGTCAACACCGTGGCGAAAGTCGTCTCGAAAAGTGAGATTCGAAATATCACGTCCTCAAGAGACTACTCCACACGCAGGGTCCAAGATGCTCTCGTTGGTGATGAGACAGGATGCGTGTACATGACACTTTGGGACGACAACATAGAGAAAGTAACTGAAGACGCTACTCTTCAGATTACAAACGGCTACGTCAACTTGTTCCGAGGAAACATGCGCCTGAATATAGGAAGATACGGCAGTTTCGAGATTCTTGAAGAATCTCCAATCACAGAAGTCAACACAGAAAACAACCTTTCTGACAAACGATACGAGCAAGAGAGACGCTACCGATCGAATCGCCCCAGATACGGTGAGCGAAGAGGGTACGGTGACAGGCGGGGTCACCAGCGGAGAAGATACTAGACGACTCTCGTGCCTTGATGCACGCGCCTTTTAGTCTAAACATTTATCTTTATCTTCTATAACTATTTCATGCCGGATGATGAAAAGGCATTAGTTTGATTTTGATGAAATCTCAGAGTTACTCAGACGGCAAATCTCTGATAGGATCGAAACGCTTTCATAAAGAAGATGCATGCATGCCCGTAACTTAGGGGTAATGCATGATCTTCCTTGTATTTATATAGGTTTTTTCCAGAGTATACGGTATGTCCAAGCAAAAGGTCATTATCTTAATGGGTTCCAGAAAGGATTTTGGCTTTGTCGCTCCTATAGGTCGCATGCTCGAGCACTTTTGTGTCCACTACGAATATAGAATAGCCTCAGCTCACAAAACTCCGAAAAATCTACTCAGCATTCTGGAAGAACACGAGCAAACTGGGAACAGAATAGTCTACATCACGGTTGCAGGTCTGTCCAACGCACTTTCCGGACTGGTTGACGCTAACACAAGGTTTCCAGTTATTTCTTGCCCTCCATACTCAGAGAAGTTTGGAGGCACTGACATCTATTCCACACTAAGAATGCCGAGTGGAGTCGCGCCTCTGGCAATTCTCAACCCGGAGAGTGCAGCTCTATCGGCCGTGAAGATACTTGCGTTGCAGGATCCTTCACTATTCGAAAAGATTCGTGAATTTCAACTGAAGAAAAAGAAAGAAGTCAATGTTGCTGACAGCGAAGTCAAGGGAAAAAGGATTTCTGAGCTGGAAGGTGAATGAAGTTTGAATCATCTGGAAAGACGTTTCCTACGAAGCGGCAAAGTCAAAGACATATATGATGCTGGTGAAGACAGACTCTTGTTCATTTATACAGATAGACTATCCTCTCATGATGTAATGTTGGCAGATACAGTCCCACACAAAGGCGATGTTCTCTGTCGTCTAGCCGCGCATTGCTTTGCAAACTGCGAAGTCTCCAACATCGAAACACATTTCATAGATGTTCCCGCCCCAGGCAAAATGCTTGTAAAGAGACTCTTTCTCATACCGATTGAAGTGATAGGGAGAAACTACATTTATGGTTCATATTGGAAGAGATTTCAACGTAGCGAAGTTAAGCTCCCTAAAGGAACCGCCCCAATACTAGCCGCAAAGCTCAGCGAACCTGTAATCGAGTTCACAACAAAGCTGGAAGCAAAAGACAGGCTGATTTCAGAGCAAGACATTGTTTCGTATGGATGGCTGAAGCCAGATGAGATCAGTCAAATCAAAGAAGTAACTTTGAAACTGAACGAATTGATGTTGAAAGACTCGGAAAAGGCTGAACTCATCCTCGCAGACTTCAAAGTAGAGTTCGGAAAAGATGAGA
>CP070754.1:429789-438919 GCA_020348865.1 Candidatus Bathyarchaeota archaeon
CTAAGAAATTGGGAATAATTGTCAAAGCAGGTTCACTTGCATACTCCCAAAACTTCTGCTCTGGACCAATTGCATCTATCATGATGTCGTTTGGCGTAACATTGCCTTGAAGCATTTCAAAGAAACCATGTTCTATACCTGCAAGTCCCACAAGAACACCGAATGTTGAGGCTACCGTTTTAGTAGCGCTAATATTTTTCAAAGCTTTAATTCTTCCCAAAAATCATGTATTCATTTCAAGTTGCATTAAAGATTTAGGGGTCCAATCTTTGCCTAGTGCTCTACAGAATCTCATGTCGGGTGATGAACTGTAACTATAGAGTTCTAGGTTTCTAGAACTGTTCTAAGGTGATATTCGAGCTTTCTAGAAACGATTCCCTTATGAGAAGCTTCCTGCAAGTTTATTTCGGTGAAAAAGCTTGAAAATGAGGAGAACGCACTTCTACACACTATCGGTGACGATAGCAGTTTTGCTGGCGCTTCCTTTGATTACACCAGGTGTTTCTGGTGAACAACGTGAGGTTAGGGCGACTTGGAGAACTGAGGGAAATTGGACCTATATTCAAAACGACGTCATCACCATAGTGTTCCCGGCTGGAGGCAAGAAGCCAACGTTCCTTTGGTGGTACACTGAGAACCCAGAGAATATCAACGTGGTCAAATACAAGGGGCTAGCTGAATACGTGGCTTTCGATGAGTCATACTACATGTGGAGACAGCTAGCTGAGGCTTGGAGAATAAGAGAACGCATACAAGCCCATTATTTCGAGCCCCAACGTCATAGATTCCAAAACGCTCTCAGGTTGAAAGCGATCCTGCAGATTCTATCTGACATTGGGAACTACTCTGAGCTTCACTCGCCGTATTTGCCGTTTGGCAGTTGCACATGGGAACTCAGCAGTCCTGCCAATGTTTCTAATGGCGACGTCAAGTATCTCAGTTTCAACTTCACGCTAGTAGATGTTCCAGCAGCGAGGCCGAACTTACAGTTTGCCGAGAACAACATCATCCTTCGATGTAGATTCTACTACACTCCTGCAACCGAAGATGTCTATGGCCAATATACGTACACAGTCGAAGCTGGTGAATTGAAAATGGATCTAGTGGTGAAGCATTGGGAGTGGAACTGAGACAAACTTGAACCACTTCTGCAGACGTTGAGAGATGAAGAGATTGACATCCCTGAAAAGAAATCTGGCTTGGCCTTGTGGATCAACCTAGCTTCAATTGACTTGACAACTCTGCCCATTGCTGAAGCAGACGCAGACGCAGATGGTGACTCGTCATTGATAGAAGGAGCATCTAGGACCTCGAACATGTACGTGGAAGGCCAAAGCGTTTCAGCAATTCAGAACAGAACTGGAGCTGAAGACGAAAGACCACTGCGAAACCGATGGAGAGAACGTTACAAACTTCGCTTTGAAACGGACGGTACTACACTTGCAGGATTCTTCAAGTTCGTGCCTGACGCAATTATAACAGACGGCAACACCTACAACAAGACAGAGGTCACAGCATCCTACATTCCAGCGGGAAACCACATGAGGCTGTTCATTGGCTATCCATACTTCGGCAACAACACACTTGAGCACGATCCTTCATTAGGGCTAGAAGCTTTGCCAACTCTGATTACGCCAGAGCTACTTTTAGCAGCAGTCGGCACAGCATCAGTCATCACTGTAGCAGTGGTAGTTGTTCGATGGAAGAGAAGAACAGTAAACATCGTCGGGACCTAATTCTCCACCCTTCTTTTTTTTCTTGTTGCAGTTGCCAAGAGGACACAAAGAAAAGACCTGCCACGCTGCGCTGTGAAGCGCTACTAAATTTCTAAGAATACATGGAAAAAGTGGTGATTCTAGGGCTTTTTTATCCAATATATGGTTGGTCCGCCTTTGATCTTAGGGCCATTGTTACCGTTGTTGTTGGGATTGCCGCTAAGGGTTTCAATGATCTCCTTGTAATTTTGCATGTACTCAACTCCTTTCTTCGTTGTTTGGTAGATTGATTTGCGGTTTCTTTTCGTTAGCTCAAGTAGTTCTGTTTCAAGCAGCAAGTTGAGATATGTGTTTAGTTGTGCAAAGCTAAGGTTGGCTTTGTACATTATCTGGGTTTTCAATGCTCCGTCTTTAGCTATGTCCAAGATTTCTGCGATGATAAAGAGACGGTCTCTCCGTTTTCGCGCACTATCCCAGTTTATCAATCTATACATCATCTCTAGAAGTTTTGTCTATAGCTTTCACCCGCGCCATTGGTTAAAAGGAGTGTTTCGCAAGATTCTATATTCCCCCCAACGTAATATTTTCGCCACTCAGCTTTACAGTCATGTCGCTTGCTGTCAAGAACCCTTATTATTCAGAGGTTGAAAACTAGCTCGGTGCATAATTGCCAGGGAAGAAAAGAGAGCGGATGAAAGAGGGATTTTTGAAGGGTAGGATCCCTTTTGCGCTTGATGATTCTGGCTATCATCGCTTTTCTGAAAGAAACAGTGTTTTTTCCCGTGTCGGATGGGATGAGTCACTCCCCGCTTTTGGGAGAAGAATTTGGGAGAGAGAAAAGGAGATGGTGGGGAGGAAAGGATACAGCCGAGTCGGCTACGCAGCCAATGCTGCATCATGGATCGTACATGATCACTGGGTAAGTAGGCTCTCTCACGAAGCATCAGAACCGCAACCTGAGTTTCTCACTCAGGTTAGCTCCGCACTACCAAGATATGAGTCGGATGATCCACGTCTCAACACAGATCGTATCAAACGCTTGGGACAAGTATTTGGCGCGTGTGACATAGGTGTTGCCAGCATCGATGAGCAGCGGCGCTTTGTTTACTCGCATGACAGAAGTGGAAAGCAGATCAACCTTCCAGAAGAGATCGAATATGTGATCGTCATCTTGATTCAAATGGATTACCTCGCTCTGATGACATCGCCAAGATTGCCCGCAAGCATCACTAAGGGTAATGCCTATTCTCGTGCTGCATTTGCAGCAGACTGCCTAGCAGAGACCATTTCGAATCTAGGTTATCAAGCTATTCCATCAGTCAATTCCATAGGGCTTTCAGTGCCACTTGCAGTTCTAGCGGGGTTGGGTGAGTTTGGACGAAATGGTCTGCTGATTCATCCCAAGTTTGGACAGAGTGTTAGAATAGCGAAGGTGTTCACCGACATTCCACTGATCCCAGATTCGCCAACGAGCTTCGGCGTGGCTGACTTCTGCAGGGTATGTAGAAAATGCGCGAAATCCTGTCCCTCACGATCTATTCCAGATGGAGAACCGACTTGGGAAAGCCCATCTAGCTCACGTTCAAACAATGACGGTGTTTACAAGTGGTATGTAAATGCCGAAACCTGCTATGAATTCTGGACAAGGAATTCCACGGATTGCTCCAATTGTATCCGAGCATGTCCCTTCACGAAACCGCCTGGGATTGCCCATGAAATCGTTCGATTTTTCATCAGAAACTTCAGGTTTCTAAATCGTCTCTGGGTAAAACTGGATGACATCATGGGCTACGGAAAGATTGCTGAACCTGACAAGTTCTGGAAGTCAAAAGCATATTTGGACAAGAAAATCGTGCACTAATCCTTCTGCCACACGTTCACTCTCTTGTCAGATACACGGAGTCATTTTCTGATTGTTGATTGTCGGGTTGCGCAACCGCAGAAAAGTATTATCAACAACATATATCATTAGGCAATTCAGCGCCGAACTGGCTTCTTTCAAGCTGTGCTATCGAGGGCTTTTACTATGGTTTTCTTCCAAATGTCAATATCTTTTTTTTGCAGGACGCAGCCGGCTGCATCAGGGTGACCTCCGCCTGAAGCGTTGGCTAGATTTCTGACGGTTGATTCCGCTAGATCTGATAGGTTCGCCCTTACTTTTGATCCTTTGCGTAGAGAGATCTTGATAGTTGTTGGGGTTTCAGGCGATATCACGGCTATTATTGTGCTGGGATTTTTGTGCTGCAACTCTGTGGCCAATTGGCTTGTGATGTTGTATTTTGGATCTATTGAGTAGAATGCAAGCCTTGAGTTGAGGTGGAACTCAGCGCAAAAGTCGAAGTTCTTCACACACTGCTTGTATTCTTCGTCGATTTCTGTTTTGAACTTCTGAAGTGTCTTGGCATTTTTTGTCTTACCTTCAAGAAGTGTGTGAGGATCGTCCAAGCGCATGGCTTCGACTAGCGTTTCCACCGCAAGTCTTGCGCCAGAATAGTCTGAGTGTTGATATCCCGCGTTCACGAGGTATGCCATGGTCATTAGAGGGGAGTTGATGGCTGTCTCTTGGTCTACTGTTTCAAAAGGGTATAGAGAAGGATGCTTGACTTTTGTTTCTTCAATGAGATCCTTGCATTCAGCGGTTCGATAGTCAGCTACTACGCCTGTAGCAGCTGTCCAGCACGCCTTATCCCCTCCTGTGTAGTGTCTGTGAAGCATGTAGGCGTAGCAGGATGCCGGTTTGTTTCCTAGATTGAAGTTTAGCGGGTTTAGGTGAATTAATGTTTCTGGCCATCTTTGATGTCTTGATTGGACGTGGTGGTCGTATACTAGCATACGCGCATTCAATGCATCAAGAAGAGATTTTGCTTTGTTGACTGAGCGTGTGAGAGCAAGGTCAACTGAGACTATGTATTTCGGTCCTGTTTCTGCAATGGCTGCAATAGTTCTCGGTGTTAGCTCAATGGAGTGCTTTTCTGGTGAGGTGAAATCTTCGATTTCTTTTGAGGTCTTTCTGGCGATGAGGTCGAGGATGATTGCAGCTGCTGTGCAGCCATCCGCGTCATCGTGGAATAACAGGAAGACGGAGTCTCCCTTGAAGATCGGTGATAGTATGGCGTCTGATTTCTCGATTATTGAGTTCCAGTCTTTCAAGTTTGAGCTTCCGCAGTCGCTTTTCCCGGAGTGTTTTGACTTTGAAGGGGCTAGGACTTGAGGTATTTCAGTTCTTCAAGTTTTGTGAGTATCTTTCCGAAGTTTTCTTGAGCAGAGTCGTGTTCAGTGTCAAGCAGTATTTCTGGGTTTTGAGGTTCTGCGTATGGATCTTGGATTCCTGTCATATTCGTTATTTCGCCGGCCAGAGCCCTCTTGTAGAGGCCTTTTGGGTCTCTCTTTATGCATTCTTCAACTGAGCATTTCAGGTATACTTCGACGAATTTGGGCAGGTTTTCCCTGGCGTAGGCTCTGGTGCTTCTGTAAGGTGAGATGAGGGAAACGATGGCGTTGACTCCGTTTCTCGTCAGCAGTTTGCATACGTAGATGATTCGCTTGTTATGTGTGTCTCTGTCTTCTTTGCTGAAGCCCAGGCCTTTGCTGAGGTTCCTTCGTACTTCGTCGCCATCGAACAGTTCTAGCTTTAGATTTCTCGCTTTCAATTCTTGAAGCAGTTTTTGAGCAATGGTTGTCTTTCCACAACCGGGTAGACCCGTCAGCCAGACTACGAATCCTTGATTGTTTTTCACGGTTACATCACCTCTTCTATAGCTTTTCCTTCCATGTCTTCAGGAGCTTTAATGCCCATGTGCTGGAGTATGGTTGGGGCGAAATCGAGCAAATGCACGGTCTTGATTTTCTTGCCGCCCATGCTTCGCTTTGGATCATAGTACGTAAAGACTCCGTGGTGAGAGTGGACTGCGTCGTCAGGCCCTCTATCGTTTTCTGGCAGGTAGTGTGAATCGTAGCCTAGAGTTCCTGCTGAACGCCAGTTCAGATCGTCAAAGTATACTGTGAGATCTGGAGGGTTTCCAATGTGGGTTGCATATAGTTCTTCAGGGGTGTAGACTTTTGTGTCCCATTTTTCGCCTCTGGGTCCTCTGATGGATTTCACGTCCTTCATCATCTGATCTCTCACTTCTTCAAGATCCTCGGGGTCGATTATTCCTTGGGGCTCCCGTCCTTTGATGTTGAAGAACAGTCGTCCATGGTAGCCTCCCCATCCCCATGCTCTGGTCTTTGACCAGTCTACTTGTGATTCTGAGAGTGAAGCTCCACGCGAAGGTGATTTTTTGAACTTGAGATATCCTTTTTCCACTAGCCATTGGTTGACAGAGAAGGCGCCCTTCATCCGTTTGGCTCCGTGATCTGACACTATCACTATGGAGGTTTGATCATCTGTCTGTTTGATTAGTTTGCCAATCTGGCTGTCAATGAATTTGTAGTATTCGGGGATTACGTCTTCGTATTTGTTGTCGGGTTCGTAGAGGTGGTGTTCTGGGTCGAAATATTTCCAGAATGCGTGGTGTACTCTGTCAACGCCTATCTCAACAGACATGAGGAAGTGCCAAGGTCGTGTTTTGGTGAGATGCCTTAGGATTGCAAAGTGCTGTTCTGTCATTCTGTAGAGGTTCTTTAGTAGTTTGTCTTTCTCGTCTGTTCTGAAATTCACGTCGAGAATGTAGTCTCCGTGAAGCTTCTCTATCTCTCCTTTAAGTTCTGCTGGGTATGTGTAGTCTTTGTCTGTTCCCGGTGTCATGAAGCACGATATGAAGGCGCCGTTTACGGGCTTCGGAGGGTAGGCAGGGGGGACGCCTACGACGACTATTTTTCTCCCTGTTTCGCCGATGAGGTCCCAAACTGTCTTTTCTTTGATCCAGTGAGAGTTGGCAAGCAATATTTCGTTGTATGTTCCTTTCTTGCGGTGGCGAAAGCCGTACATTCCCAGTTTTCCAGGGTTCTTGCTCGTCGCCATCACAGTCCAAGCAGGAATTGTTATTGGTGGATGGGAGCTTTCCATTTCTGCATATACACCTTCATGCAGCATCTGCTGTATGTTGGGAAGCTCATCGACGAACTGATCGAAGAGAAGTTCTGGGGGAGCGCAGTCCAAGCCGATTACTAGAACTCGTCTCTGCACGGGTTTCACCTGTCTCCCGTTATTCGACGAAGGGATTGACGTGTCGAGTTATTACGTCTGCTACTTCAGGCCGCATGAGTTCTTTGGGCGGGATCTGGCCTTGAGAGAGCATTTTTCTTATCTTTGTGCCGCTGAAGTTTGTGTGGTCTTTCTCGTCGTGAGGGCAGGCTTTGTCATTTGTGACGCTGCCACAGCGGTTGCAGTGGAAGAATGATTTGAAGAATAATGGAGATATTCCAAGGTCTGGAAAGTTCTCGAATATTCTTTGCGCGTCATAAGGGCCGTAGAAGTTGCCCACTCCGGCATGATCGCGACCGACTATGAAGTGAGTGCACCCAAAGTTTTTTCTCACTATGGCGTGGAAGATTGCTTCTTTGGGCCCTGCATATCGCATTTCAAAGGGGAGAATGGACATCACTATTGATTCTTTGAGGTAATAGTTTTTCATGAGTGTGTTGTAGGCTTCTAGTATCACGTTGTCTTTGAAGTCGCCTTTCTTCTTTTTGCCTATCACTGGGTTCACGAAGACGCCGTCCACAAATGCCAGAGCTGTCTTCTGCACGTACTCGTGTCCGAGGTGGGGTGGATTCCGGGTTTGGAAGCCCACCACGGTTTTCCAGCCCTTCTCTTCGAAGAGTATTCTGGTTTCCATTGGTTCAAGCTTGTATTTGTCGTAGGGTGTCTTTGGCTCGTTTATCAGGGTTATTTTGCCGCCGAGGAACGTGGGGCCTAGGTTTCTGATCATGGTCACTCCTGGATGAGCGAGGTCTAGTGTCCCGAAGGTTCGTTTGGCAAGTTCGTCTTTGTCGAAGGTGTATTTCTCTTCAAGATGCAGCAGTGCTAGAGGCTGGTTATTGTGGTAAAGGGTGAAGTCGTCCCCTTCGTCCAGTTTTTCAGCTTTTTCCTTTGAGACATCGAGTAAGATTGGCATAGTCCATGCAGTGTCGTCAGGAAGCCGCATCAGATGGAGCACTGTCTCCAGTTGTTCTCGCGTCATGAAACCTTCGAGAGGGCTGAAGACTCCCTTAGCTATGTTTTCAGCGTCGCTTGCTATGGCAGGTGGAACATTGAGTTTCTCGAGACTCGACGCTGTCTCTAGCGCCCTTTTCCTTTCTTGTTTCGTTAGCGTTCTGCTTACGAGTTTGCCGCCGTGTGGTGTGGGCATCAGCGCTTTCCTCAGTTAGTCTATGTATCCAAGTGCTCTCAGTCTTTCTTTTACGCGTTCTTTGTCCTCTTCGCTGAAGGGTTCTTCTTCCTCTTCTTCAGTTATTATTTCGCGTAGGACGTATGCTACGTAGCTTGAAACTGAGGTGAAACCGGTGTCTTTGATTCTCTGTTCCACCTTTTTGAAGAGGGGTGTTGGAATTGAGACTGTGGTGAATTTTCTTTCTTCTTTCTTTTCCTTGGTCATGTGTGGTTCCTTTTCTTGCGTTATTGTGGTTCGTAATTATATTTAATTACTGTATTAAGCGTTATGGAGTGGGGGTCGGTTTTGTGTATTTGTGTTGTTTAGTATTCTTGTGCTCCAAGAAGACAATAATGTTTATTAAGACTTGCTATACCCTATGCCTTGAACAATATGCTGCCACATAAAATCTCTATAATCGCGTTTGCTGTAGCAGCAACCACTGTGGCAACAGCTATACTGGCCTCAGGATTGCTCTCTGGAAACAGAACAATCTACAATCAAGGAAACGTCAACACCATCGGAGTCGGGGTTTACTGGGACAGTGCGTGTACGAATAACGTTTCTTCTATAAACTGGGGATCCTTGGAACCTGGATCAAATGTAGACAGAACCGTCTATGTACAAAACGAAGGGAACGTTCCCATGACCCTAAGCTTAACTGAGGGAAACTGGGATCCTACCTCTGCTTCAACCCACATTTCGTTGGACTGGGATCGTGAAGGAAGCGTTATTGACGCGGGTAGTGTACTTCAGACTGTATTGACACTGTCAGTTTCCAGTGAAGTTGACGGGATCACTAGCTTCAGCTTTGACCTGACCATCACTGGAACCGAAAGCGCGAGCTAGATCAAAACCTTTCCTTTTTTGTTTTCCGAGAACATTTCGCCGACTTATCCAGCGTATATAGACGAAAATCGCAATCGATTGTTTGCTATAGTTGTCTATAATCAGTGGGAATTCTGAACAGTCTATTCTGGATCTGGCGGGGGTGGAATGTTTGGTGTGTGGAAACAGGGTTTATATAGGAGACTGGTTGACTCTTTTTGGGAAACGAGGGAGAAGTGAGATGATGAAAACGAAAAAGATAGAGGTTGTCAC
>CP070754.1:439019-445210 GCA_020348865.1 Candidatus Bathyarchaeota archaeon
AATACGCAGGCCGACGCTGAGCGTGTGCCATTCGTCTCGGTCGTGATTCCCGTGTACAATGGCGAATCCACCATCAAAGCATGTCTCGAGTCCACTCTGGCGCTTGATTACCCGCATGAAAAGCTTGAGGTCATCACGGTGGATGATGGGTCAACCGACGCAACTGTGAGCATCCTGAAAACTTTTCCGGTGAGATTGGTTCCGAAGAACCATGGGGGGTATCCGTCTTCCATGAATGCCGGCATCAGGAAGAGCAAGGGAAATGCTGTTCTAATTATCGATTCAGATACGTACGTTGAACAAGACTACTTGGTTAAGGTCCTTAAAGAGCTTGAAGACCGCAAAGCTGGCATCGTCAGTGGCTATGTCGCCACTAGACCTAACGCGAAGTTCTGGGCGCGGGTTATCGGGTTCGAATCGGAGGATCGCTACGACCAGATGACGTCGAAATACGTGGATTTCATTACGAGCACCTGCACCGTGTATCGCAAAGCAGTGTTTGATCAGGTGGGGGTCTTTAATGAAGGGCTGAAGCGGGGAAGCGATGAGGACTTGGCTCAGCGAGCATCCAACGCTGGGTGGAAAATCGTTCTACGAAAAGACGCAGTGTGCTATCACGAATGGGTCTCATCGGTGAGGCGATACTTCAAGAAACAGATGGCCAATGGCATCTACGAGATCAACAATTTTCTTCGCCATCCGGAGCTCTTGAAAGGAAGAGAGCAGCACCCTCCAAGCCTATACATTCCCATGCTGCTAACTTTTCTGGTCTTTTTGACACCCCTATGGGTTCTTTTGAGTGTTTCTTGGGTTGCGTTGTTCGCCTTCATCGGGCTCATCTTGTATCATACACCCCAGACCATTAGAATAATCAGAAAACACAACGACTGGAGCATGCTCCTCTTCCCAGTGGTCTTCAATTTACGATATGTGGCTTGGCTTACAGGCATAGTAATCGGAATAGCCAAAAACTTCAGAGGAAGCAACTGACGGATGAACATGATTCTGGAGGACCGACAGCAGCTTGCTGAGAAACTGAAAGGTTTTCCAACCTATTATTCCAATGTGTTGTCATCTGCCCACACCTCTGTTGTTGTTTGCGTGACAAATCAGAAGCAAATAGTCGCTGCATGTGGTATACAGAAACCTTTCAATTATCTCGTTGTGTACGTGCAGGAAGGATATCGTGGTCAAGGATTGGGAACACTGGCTGTGAAGCAAGCCGTAAACATAGCTCGAAAGAGCAACCTCAACTTCGTCAATCTTGCTGTATCGACTGAAAACCCATCAGCTCTTCGGTTGTACTCGAAAACGGGCTTCCTGGTCACCGCACTGTTTTCTAGGTTCAAATTCAAGATTATGACGCTTCCGTTGAGATTCAAAGGCAGAATTGCATATGAATTTTTCAGCAAAGTATGCTCCCTGTTGCCAGAGTTCATCCTGATGAATTTGGTACTCTTTTTCATGAAAGTCGCGAAGAGCATCCGCCAAGTCAGCGCCGTCGGGTTTCAGGATTTCTTGGGTGCTTCATAGATTGCTCACCGTTAGAGAGACCGATTTCAATGATCTCGATGTGGCTCAGTGGAACAACCTTTTGGTGGAGAGCGAGATCTGTGATGCTTTCCAGACTTATGAATGGGCCACCGTGCTTCGGAACTCCATGAAGGTCCGTCCGCGTTTCCTGTTGCTTGAGCGGGGGAGCCAGATCAAGGGAGGTGTGATGTTCTTCAGAAAGCGTACTCTGGGGTTAATCGACTCCTACGAAGTTCGCGGCGGTCCACTATACGTTAAAGGACACAAGGAAGAAGTCATGGAAGGGGTCTTTAAAACCCTAAGAAGCAAGAGGAAGAATGCTCTAAATCTCCTTTTTGTTCCGTTCCCAGGCATAAACAACAGTCTCGAGCATATGTTCAGAAACGAGGGTTACTTTTCGTATCCTTTCCGTACAATAATAATTGACCTTGAAAGACCACTTGAGAGTGTTTGGAAAGCGCTCAACAAGAAAGCACGTTGGAGTGTAAGAAAAGCAGAACGACTTGGGTTGGAGCTGAGAACCGCAACTACCTGGAAAGAATGGCAGCAATACCAATCTCTGCATGTCGTTCACGGTAGGGAAAAGCAATATCCGACAGATCCTCCGGAGTTCTTTCATGAAGTATTCAAGCTGCAAGGCAAGAATCTGGCGCGTCTCTTTCTAGCTGAATATGAAAAGCAGGTTGTAGCGGGTTCTCTGTTTCTCGTTTTTGGAAGGAATATGGTCTTCCTGCAAAACGCTTCAAAGGCCGAATTCTTGTCGCGCAATCCTAACAGCTTCTTGCAGTGGAAAAGCATCGAATGGGCAAAGGAGAATGGCGTTGTGACTTATGATATGAATGGTCTTCCCCCGCAACAGGTTCCATACTTGCGTGGAGTTTACAAATACAAAAAACAGTGGGACGGCTATATTCAATGGTACTACTACTATTTGAGCCGACGGCTTCCCTACTACGGGATCCACCTAATTCGAACGAGCAACTACGCGTGGAAGCTCTTCTTGCAAGCAAGGAACCTGAAAGCCGTCTAAGCACTACTTTGAGCTGAAAGAACGTGCCAGGTATATTCTCGCTGAGTATAGATGTGGAGCTGGCATGGGCATTCGTTCACAGAGGGAGGATTGACTTGGCGAAGATGACACAGGTCTCAATGAATGTTAGGAAGATCATGAACAAACTCTTTGGTCTATTTGAAGCCTATCAGATTCCTGTGACTTGGAACATTCTTGGGCACCTCATCCTAGATCACTGTAGCAAGAAAGACGAAAGTGCCCTTCCCCATCCTGACATGCCTCGCCCGTCCTACTCTTGGCTAAACGATGACTGGTACAGATACGATCCATGCACTCAAGTCACCAGTGATCCTGCGTGGTATGGCAAGGACATCGTGGACAGGATTGCTCACTATGTTGAGACAAGCAAGCTCTCTCATGAGATCGGGTGTCACTCGTTTTCCCACCAGCTGTTTGGCGACTCTGGATGCAGCGAAAACGTGGCTAGAGCCGAGATTCTCAAGTGCATGCAACTCATGAAAACAGAATACAACATTATTCCAGAAACCTTTGCCTTTCCCCGTGATCACGTTGGACACCTGGATCTGCTGAAAGAATCCGGGTTCGTTTCATTTAGGGATGTTCCAGCCAAGCTTTATCCTTGTTTAGAACTGGAGAGAACATTCTCACGCTATCTGAAAACCTACTTCTCACTAGCAGCGCAATTGTTATCTTACTATTTCCTGTTTCCACCGCATGTTGTAAGATCTAGGCAGACCTCCTGTGGATTGATTGGCATACAGGGATGTCTGGCCTACGGTGAAAAACCGCTGGTTCCCCTAGAATTTCTGACCATAAAAGCAAAGCAGGGAATTGATCGGGCATCGAGAGAGGGAGCGGCCTTTGTGGTGTATACACACTTGAGAGATTTTGGGGCAAATAGGCGCTTTTTCTCCCAGTTCGACAGAGTTCTTCGATATGCCAAACGCAAGAGAGACGAAGGCAATCTTCTGGTGCTGACCATGTCTGACTTGGCGAGTAAACGAAGTAAATGAAGCTGCTTTACGTAACACAGTATTATTCGGCGAATCCCACTCATGCCTCTACAGTTACTACGTACGAGATTGTCACGAGACTTGCTCATCGGGGACATTCCGTAGCTGTTGTTTCCGCGGATTCTCCTGGGATTCTCAGAATCCATCGAAGGGGATCTAATAGTGTTCAAGTTGTCAGATCTCTACCAATTCCTTCCCTTTCGACTAAATGGTATGATGGCTTCACGACTTTGTTCACTCACACGCTAGCTCATGTTCCGCTAATCGCTGCCACGTTGCTTTTCTATCAAAAGCATACAAAAGAGAGATTTGATGCCATCATCTCTATGTATCACCCTACCCATTTGGCCACGGTTTCCGCAAGCCTGTTGTCGCGTATTCTGAAACTGCCGTTGGTAGTGAAAATCTTCGACTTCATTATTGAGACCATAGAGCCGAACAGATTGAAGAGGATGTATCATCTGGCATTAGGGAGAGTTAACGTTGACATGCTGAGAAGGAGTGGCAGTCCTATATTAGTGCAAAGTCCGGAGCTGCGAGATGTCATAGTGGGCGAAGGTGGAGTGAGCAATGAGCGTTTAATCGTTTTTTCGAATGGTGTGGATGTTGATCTTTTCAGACCTGATATACCGTGTAATGAACTTCGTGAGAGCTTGAAACTCGAAGGCAAGAACGTGGTGCTGTTTCTCGGGGGTCTTTATAGACAGAGACACCCAGAATTGTTGATCAAGGCATTGCCGGCGATTCTTCGTGAGGTCAAAGATGTCGTGGTTCTGTTTGTCGGGACGGGACCCGAACGACTCGGGTTGATGGCTTTAGCAGAGCGTCTGAGTGTGAATGATGCGGTGAATTTCCTTGAGCCAGTTGAGCATTCCTTTGTGCCGAAGTTGATTTCGCTGGCTGATGTAACGGTGGGACCTTTGTCTGTAACGTGTCTTCCTACAATTTATGGCTCTACGCCTCTAACTGTTTTGGAATACATGGCCTGCGGCAAGCCTGTTATCGTTTCTCGTGGAGCGGTTTCTGAAAGCGTTATCATCAATGGTCACACGGGCATTCAGATTGAGCCCGGTGACGTTCGGGGTCTCTCTCTGTCCATCATTGAATTGATTGAAAATCAGGGGGCTTCTCAGACACTGGGACGTAACGCTCGAAGTCATGTTCAGAAAGTGAGTAGCTGGAATGTCCTGATCTCTCGACTGGAAGAGATTCTTTGTTCTGTGACAAAAGGCAGCAAGTAGAAAGATCGTTTTGGGGTTGTAGTTTTCGACATGGGTCTTCACGTTGAGACGAATTCTGCTTCATGGAATAGACTCGTGAAGATGAGTCCCTACGCAGTCTCTCATCACAAGCACGAAGTCTTGTCTTTCAGCAACAAAACTGTTTTGCCTCTGATCTATGAAAAGAGAGGTGATTACATCTTGTTTCCATTCAATTTGAGCGACAATTTCGGCTTCAGATTCGTCACAGTTCCAGTTAACGATGTTGCCTCTCTACTTCCCAACAGCCCAGAAGCTTTTTCTCTGTTGCCTGAAGCACTCGACGTGGTATCGGCGTTCCTCAGGCGCCATCATGTAGATCTCTTGACGGTGACTGCCCCTTTCCTTCTTCCAAGGAGCTACGAGCAGTACTTAGATGATTGGTTCAAAGCGAGAAGTGTCTCTGTTCAGGTTCTTTTCATGGATCTTTTCAAGAGAGATGGGAGATCGTTTGAGAGCGTCTGGAAGAGTGATTTTTCCAAGCATGCTAGGAATCGAGCGCGGAAGGCTGATAAGGAAGGTGTAGAAGTCCGCGAAGTTGAAGTTTTGGAGAACTGGATATCTGATATGTATCTGTGCAATATGTCGTCCTTCCATCGGCAGCAGCGTCATCCACGTTACCCACATTCTGATGAAAGAGCCTTTCTGGTTTATCTGAATAAGCACAAGGAGCTGTTGGGAGAAAGCTTCAAAGTTTACGGAGCCTTCGTCAAGGGGCGGCTGGTTGCTTATTCAGCGACCCTAGAGTTCAACCAGCTCATTTTGGTGATGTTGATGATGTCTTTGTCAGAGTTTATGTCCAAATGCCCTAACGATACATTGTTAAGACATCTGGTTCAACACGCTTGCAAGGATCGTTTCAACTGGATCTACTATTCTTTTGACAGAGTGAGTCATGAATCGGAGAGGCCAAGTCTTCACACTACACTGAGACGGTTCAAATTTGAGCGAGGGTTTCGAGAGTTTCCCATGAAGATCTATTCTTTGGGTCTTAGCCGCTCTGGAAAGTTTGTTCAACGGCTGCTGTCATTTTACAATTTCATGTTTGTGAGCAGTGCAGCCTTTCCGCCTTTTGTTACGGACACTCTTCAGAAGGTTTATGAGATGCAGAGATATAGAAAATCTAGATATTCATATGTTAAGGACACCTTGTCATGAACCGAACAGCACGCTGGCGTATAGCACGAGGGTCGATTTTGAAGATTCTGGAATTGGTTTACGAGCTTACTAAGCAAAGAAGAGTCGTTTTCACAGTTGTTCCTTTTCTAATGATTCTTCTGGCTTTTGTCAACTCGTACAAGCTGAAATCTCCTTTTCTTGGTTTTGCTGCACTGATCATTTATCTGATTGTGA
>CP070754.1:445310-479307 GCA_020348865.1 Candidatus Bathyarchaeota archaeon
AGATTTCTTTCAGGCTTAGTGGTCCCTCGCGCAAGATCATTGGCTCTTCCGAGGTCAGGTTGACTATGGTTGAGGGAGCGCCCAAGAGTGTAGGCCCACCATCGAGAATCACGTCCACTTCTTCTCCCAGTTGCTCAGCAGCCTCATGAGCAGTTCGGGGTGGTTCCTCTCCGGTTTTGTTAGCGCTGGTTCCTACGAGGAGACCGTCCGACAGACGAATGAGCTGGGCTGCCACGATGTGGCAGGGAATTCTAACACCGACGGAATCCATATTACACGTAATGGCATTTGGGAGGGTGGTTTTCTTGAGGAGAACTAGCGTGAGCGGTCCTGGCCAGAATTCTTCTGCGATTCTCCTAGCTTTTTTTGGCACATGAGCTATTTTTCCAACTTGTTCTATGTCAGAGGCTAGTATTGGTAGCGGCTTCTTCCTCAGACCCTTCACCTCGAAAACCCGTCTGACAGCCTCTGCATGGAATGGGCTACAACCTAGTCCATACACTGTTTCTGTCGGATACACAACCAGACCTCCCTTTTTCACTGTTTGCGAAGCGGTTAGAATGTTACTTGCTGTTGCCTTCAGGATCTGCATTTTTCCACGCAGAGTTCTAGATAGGAGAGCGGTTAGTTAAGTTTCTCGTGCGACTGCCATGGTCGGATTCGGCGGGCAGATATCTGCTTATGTGACAGATGCTTTAAATTTGAAGTTTAGCATTGTAGCCACTGAGTTCGGTTGTACAAGGTGAAGGTTGTGCATAAACCTGTGATTGTTGTTCACGGTGGAGCTGGAGCTTGGCAGACTGAAAGAATGGATCTTGGACTCGCAGGTGTGAAAGATGCAGCAAGGGCTGGATTCGAGATTTTGAAGAGCGGTCAAGCAGCTCTTGACGCGGTCGAAATGGCGGTTACACGGATGGAAGACGATGAAGTCTTTAATGCCGGGCGTGGTTCAGCCCTAACCATCAACAAGTGCATAGAGATGGAAGCATCAATTATGGACGGAAAAACACTCGACGCTGGAGCTGTCGGTCTCTTAAAGGATGTCAGGAATCCGGTCTGCTTGGCGCGAATTGTGATGGAAAAGACGGATCACGTGTTTCTTGTGGCAGAAGGGGCTGAGAAGTTGGTTGATCTCTTCGGTTTGGAAAGAAGAGACCCTTTTACAGAGCTTCGAATACAGCAATGGGGGGCTCTCAAGGAAAATTTGATGCAGGAAAAGCTGAACTACATGCCAAAACTGCATAGACTTGTCGCTTCTCACTCGCAACTTTTCGAACCAAGTACAGTGGGGGCTGTTGCACTGGACAAAAACGGAAACGTTGCTGCAGCAACGTCTACGGGAGGCTTCTCCCTCAAACTTCCTGGAAGAATCGGAGACTCACCTCTCATTGGGTGTGGAACGTACGCGGACAATGAAGCCGGTGCCTGCTCCGCAACTGGAATCGGGGAGATTGCGGTAAAACTTGTCTTGGCGAAAAGCACTTGCGACTCCATACATGTTGGAAGATCTGCGCAAGAAGCTACGGAAAAATCAATTGAGCTTGTGAATCGAAGGATGCATGGCGGCTCTATGGGTTTGATTGCGGTAGACATGCTCGGTAGGATAGGCGCAGCACACAATTCTCCGAATCTCTGTTGGGCATATATGACAATGAAAACACACCAGCCGAAAGCCTCGCTGAAGGCAAAGACGGTTAGAGACGCTGGCTAGAACACTTTTTTGTCTTTTCTGTGCAAGTAATCTTGCGGTTCAGCCTATGAAATACCTAAGAATACTTCGTGTCTAGGGCTAGATGGCCATGGTTTAGTGTCGAAAAAGGAGGTGAAGACTCGGGGGGGATGAAGATGAGAATAATGAGTTGGAGAATGAAGAGTGGCGGCTTTCGCTGGATAAGTAGCAAACCTGTTTTGCTTTGTGTGTCTAGGTTTCGGATTCGAGAATCGATGACTTAAGCTTATTATCTGTTGTACTATTCATCTACTTCAAGCATTGTGGACGGAGAGAAATATGGTTCGCGTGGCAGTGCTCGATAAAGATCGATGCAAACCGAAGCGTTGTAGCAAACTCTGCTCCCGTTTCTGCCCAAAAGTAAGAAGCAAGATCGAAGCGATTCGATTTGAGAACGACAGGCCGTTGGTTGTCGAAGCCCTCTGTGTAGGATGCGGCATATGCATAAAAAAGTGTCCGTTCAAAGCACTTTCTATTGTTAATCTTCCCGATGAACTTGAAAAAGAATGCAGCCACAGGTTCGGTCCAAACGCTTTCAAACTCTTTCGTCTGCCTATGCCTTCTCCGGGGATAGTGTTGGGACTACTAGGTCAGAATGGAATTGGAAAAACAACCACCCTGAACGTTCTTTCGGGAGAAACCAAGCCGAATCTTGGAAACTACGAGGAGCCTCCTGAATGGTCGCAACTTGTCCAGCACTTCCGAGGCTCGACTCTTCAAGGATATTTTCAGAAACTAGGTGATGATGAACTGATAGTGGTGTACAAACCACAGTATGTGGATAAGGTTCCACTAGTCGCTTCAGGAGATGTTGGAAGCCTCCTCGAAAAAGTGGATGAACAGGGCAAGTTGAAACTTCTTGCCAGACAACTTCAACTCCAAACCGTTTGGGATCGAACTCTTGACGTTTTGAGTGGAGGTGAACTTCAGAGAGTTGCCATTGCTGCAGCAATATGCCGAGAAGCAGAGGTTTATCTTTTCGATGAACCTTCGAGTTATCTAGACGTGAAACAGCGTCTTGAAGTTGCCAGAGCTATACGTAGGCTCAAGAAAGACGAAAAAACCGTGATAGTGGCAGAGCATGATCTTGCCGTTCTCGATTACCTGTCTGACCAGATTTGCGTCTTCTACGGAGCGCCAGGAGTCTACGGCATCGTATCTCACGTTCACGGGGTAAGAGTTGGCATCAACATTCACTTGGAAGGATACATCCCGGACGAAAACGTTCGCTTCCGAGAGCGTGCAATAATCTTTCATGTGAAGCCTCCTACAACGGGTTCAGTGGCGGGCGAGACATTGTTGAAATGGGATGCCATGAGGAAGGCTTTTGAGGGATTTGCATTAACCGTTGTGCCGGGAGACGCAAAGCAAGGCGAGGTTATTGGAGTATTAGGGCCCAACGGCATTGGAAAAACCACCTTCGTTAGACTACTGGCTGGAACTGAAAAAGCAGACGAGGGAGCAACTTCAATGCCGTACAAGTTTAATGTTAGTTACAAACCTCAGTACATTTCAGCCAAGTACACGGGAACAGTGGAAACTCTGCTGAGGAGTGTTGCCAAAGATGATTTCACCTCCAGTTGGTATCGAAGCGAAATTCTGCGACCCTTGAATATGGAGCCTATCCTCGACCGAGACGTTACAGAACTCAGTGGAGGTGAGCTTCAAAAAGTCGCCATCACCACTTGCCTTTCAAGAAAGGCTCAGTTATACCTACTAGACGAGCCAAGCGCCTATTTGGACGTTGAAGAAAGGTTGTCGATGGCACGAACTATAAGACGAGTTGCAGAGAATCGTAGTGTAATCGCCTTTGTCGTCGAACATGACGTGGTGGCTCAAGATTTCATCGCTGATCGCCTCATGATATTCACAGGAGATCCAGGAGTCTACGGTGTTGCCAATCCACCTACCAGCCTCCGAAAGGGCATGAACACGTTTCTGAAAGATATGGGAATCACCTTTCGGAGGGACCCAGTAACGAAGAGACCAAGGGTGAACAAAGAAGGGTCGAAACTAGACAGGCATCAGAAAAAAATCGGGGAATACTATTATGTGTCCACCAGAGAAAAGTGATGTGGAAACTCTCTTTCCACAATTCCGAAATTATTTTAATCGTTGAAGCGTACGCTATAAAGAGGGTCAGAAGTTGACCAAGATTTGGACTCCGCTAATCCTCATCAACTTCAAGACGTACGCTGAAGCTACTGGAAAGAACGCCATAAAACTCGCCAAAACCATAGAAGACGTGAGCTTGAAAACTGAAACTTGTATTGGACTGGCTCCTCAATTCGTAGACATTGCTCCAATCACCAACGCAGTGTCAGTTCCCGTATTTGCACAACACATCGATCCTGTTGAGCCAGGCAGCTACACCGGGCATGTTCTTCCTGGATCTGTAAAAGCAGCTGGTGCCGTCGGAACCTTGATTAACCACTCAGAAAGGCGACTTAGACTTGCTGACATCGACGTAGCCATCAAAAGGTCACGTGAGGTCAACCTAGCTTCGGTGGTTTGTGCCAATAACCAGGTTGTAAGCGCAGCCATTGCCACGCTCAGACCAAACATGATTGCTGTGGAGCCGCCTGAGCTTATTGGAACAGGAATCCCTGTGTCCAAAGCTAAACCGGAAGTTGTTACAGATACAGTGGAAGTTGTGAAAAAGACGATCCCAAAAGTTATAGTTCTCTGTGGGGCTGGAATCACAAGAGCAGATGATGTAGCTGCCGCTTTGAAGCTTGGAACCCAAGGCGTACTGGTAGCCAGTGGCGTTGTAAGAGCCAAAGACCCACACAAAGTGTTGTTGAAGTTTGCTGAAGAACTTCTGCAAGAAAAAAGCTGAAAACACTTTTTGGAAGCTGTTTGAAAGAATCGGATATGCACGTGGTCATGCACTTTTTCAGTGAACAATAACGCAAATCCTGAAATCAAACACAATATCTGACGTTTGAATGATGCATGCATGTGACGTGTTCATAAGACGTTCACGGCATGGAAGCTATGGATGCATATCTTAATATGCGTTCAGATGCATTATATTAGGACGTAGAATTCTCTTCGAGAATATTGACAAAGGGCCTGCACTGCGTTTTGTCGCTTTTCTTGACCGTTCTACGGAAAAAAACGTGATG
Organism: Candidatus Bathyarchaeota archaeon; assembly: GCA_020348865.1. Classification (GTDB taxonomy): domain Archaea; phylum Thermoproteota; class Bathyarchaeia; order Bathyarchaeales; family Bathyarchaeaceae; genus SOJZ01. Next base: position 450,168 of record CP070754.1, read on the forward strand.
ATGACCATAAGATTAGCAGATAAGCATGTATTCATAAGAGGGGATTGGTGATTTGTCTATTTCCGGGATTCAATTCAAAATGCAATACAGGATTGTGCTCAAATTCAAGAAGGCAGGGGCCACTTCAAGAGATAAAGCTGTAACAGTTGAAGAGGCTGACTTGGACTTACCGGAACAACTGTGGTTGAACTATTTTACTGGAGAGTTCCTCGGCGGAATAAGGAAGACAAAGAATAAACGATATTACATCTAGAAGCGAATGTATGCAAAACCATAACCAGCAACTAGAGATTTGCTGAAAGCCTTAAGGCGTATAAAGATTTACAGAATAGGGTCAAGTTCACAGGAAGTTACAGTTTGCTTGGGTTATATGACTTGATTGCTGGTATTCTAGATAGTGGCGAAGTAGGTTGTGAATACCTCTGCGACATCTTCACTGATAATCTTGACTGAAGTCTCAGAGTTGTAGTACAGCCCTGATTCACTCCAATTGTGCGACCCAACGTAAACAACGCGGTTATCTATTACTACAAGTTTCATGTGATCGGTATCATTCTCATTGTCTACTTTTACAGTGACATTGTTATCTAATAGGTACTGGTATGCCTCCAGGTTTTCACTCATGTACTTCTCTTCGAGATTTTGGGGCGAATAGGTTCTATTCTCGATGATTACAGTCACATTAACCCCTCTGCCACTAGCATTAACCAGCTCTCTAATCAAATCATTGCCCCAATCATCCGAGTCGCTTGGATCATATTTCATAGTGTACATCGCAACCAAGATTGTTTCATTAGCATTCCCCAATTCATCCTTCATGGAATGGTAATACTCCTGATTCAACAGTTCATAAATCTCATACTCTACGACTTGCTCTAGTTCAGCGATTCTTCCTGTAGCCTCTTCGTAATCCTCTTGGAGTTCGTTGCATCTCAGATTCAGAGAACTGTAGCTAACATTAAGGAACTCATGCAGTTCTTCAAGTTGCGAGTAGTTTTCTTGGAGTTTATGGTGAGCTGAATCTAGAGAGCTGTAGTTGCCTAGCAAGATGTTGTAGGCTACGTTAAGAATACTGTAATTGGTTGTCAAGGTCAAGGTCTCTGATTGTAGTAGAGTATGGTTTGATTTCAGTTCGTTGTGTGCTGAGTTCAAATCGCTGTAATCATCTTCCAACTGTTCGTATGCTACGTTGAGATTGCTAGACTCGGTTGTCAATATTGAAAACTCCGACTCGAGTCTGGAAATTCTTTCATAAGAGGAAGCACAACCTACCACAATTCCAGCAGTCAAGAACAAGATTACGAAAGGAACCCATTCTCTATTCATCAGAGACACCATCTCTGCACTATAGAAGCTACTTTCTTAAATTTTTAGTAGAAGTTGAAACAGAATGATTATAGACCTCTGCTATCCTTCTAATTTCAGAGTGGCCAGCAATGAAAATTGAAGTCTTTGTAGAGAATGAGGAGGTTCCTGTTCAAAAGGTTCAGGTCAAAGGTGTATGCCGTCATTTGTGTGATGCCTACGAGACTTTCAAGACTGAAAGGATATTGGATGAAGATAGCAAAAGAGCGTTGAAAGAAGCAAGGAAGAAAGCAAAGGATTTCAAGGCTGAGGTCACTATTTATGACTTGGCTACAACCAAAGGCAGACTTGTTGCTAGACTTAGAGGCGTGAAGTCCCCAAGTTGGAAGATTGTTGAATAAACACCTAAGCTGAACATCATTATCAAGTAAGATAGGCAAACACCAAATACCCAGCGTGTCCTTTCGCACTAGCGATGCTAGATTGCAGAATGACGCATGCACGTGATGCAGTCAACGAAGCAAACCAGCTACGTAATATGCATGTGTATGTGACTCATAATAAACGACTGTTGGTGATGAAATTTGCCTTCATATACTGCTCTTACTACCAAGGGAGGCGTGGCATCACAGTCTCATTTAGCCACCTTTGAAGGTCTCAAAGTCTTGGAGAAGGGCGGCAACGCGTTTGACGCAGCTACTACAATAAGTAGCATCCTGACAATCATGTTGCCGAACACAAGCAGCATTGGCGGCGACGGCTTTCTTCTTGCACTCGACTGTGGTTCGAAGCTGACAGCCTACAACGGTTCAGGTAAGTCCCCTCAGAATTTCCCCGTAGATGAGTATCTAGCTGAGAAACCGAGTAGGGGACCATTAACTGTCACAGTGCCAGGTCTAATCGATTTGTGGGATTGGATGAGCAAGAACTACGGATCGATGAACTTGAATCAAACGCTCGGTAGAGCCATATCCCTCGCTGGGAACGGCTTCCACGTCCAAGAATCTCTTGCGCGAGCGGTTAAGTTTGCCCAACCTACCCTAGCGAAGTACAAGAGTTGGAGCCAGGTTTTCGGTTGGATGAAGTCAGGATCCTGGGCCTGTTTTCCCGCGTTGGCGAGTATATACAAAGCCGTGGCTAGGAGAGGAGCTGACTCCTTCTACAGGAGCAAGCTGACAGAAGAAATCGTAAAAGGACTCAAGAAGTGCGGGGCACCCCTAACCTACGAAGACTTTGCTGGGCATAGGGGTGAGAAGGTGACCCCAATCCGGTGCGAGTACGAAAATCACGAGTTGTTCGAGCTGCCTCCAAACACCCAAGGTCTATCAACGCTCCAGCTCATAAAGGCTATAGAGGTGGCCGAGCTCAGCAAATTGCCCCTAAAGAGCCCAAAGAGAGTAGAAAAGCTCCTCAGACTCGCCGTTAAGGTCTATGAGGATAGAGATCGTTACGTTGCAGACCCAAATCACTTCAAGACGCCGGTTGACCGGCTCCTCTCCCCCACATATTTGAAGGAGCGCATGTCTAGAGCGTCCAGCAGCCGAGCCTTCTTGAACCCAAAAGACACGACTTTCTTCGTTGTGGCTGACAAATACGGGAACCTTGTAGGTTTCATTCAAAGCGTTTTTCATGGCTTCGGCTCAGGTATCATCGTTCAAGACATACCCTTCCAGAGCAGAGGTGCCGGATTCGCTAAGAGCCAAGGATTGCCCAACAGCCCAGCTCCCGGAAAGAAGCCATTGCACACACTCTCGATACTATTAGCTCGCCAAGATAGTCAAAGCATCAATCTAATTGGCTGTGCTGGAGGCGATTTCAGACCGCAGATACACGCTGAAATCTTTACAAACATGGTGAACCACAACATGTCTCTCTCAGAAGCTTTGGAGGCGCCAAGGTGTATCCTAACCTCTTGGGAGAAGAAGCATTTGGAGGCGATAGTGGAGGAAGATATCTGGGCATCCAACCTGCCTGGTTGGGCTAGAAGGATTGATTACCAGTCGCCAAGTACCGGGATAGTTCAAGCTTTGAAGAGGCGGCAGGACGGTGTACTCGAGTTTGCAGCTGACCCTCGTGGTGGAGGCGTCGCAGCACCGATCCTTTAAGAAATGTTTGCGAAAGCATTTCATACTTAACAACCATAATCTGATGCCATGAATGCATCGTCAGGGATTCAATTTGGAACAAGCAAGAGTCACTTAACACAAACTATAACTACAAATTGCTATATTGCTGAGCCTGTCATCAAAGAACGAAAGAGGTTCAACCTTGAAAGTTGAAGTCAAGTGCGCTGCCTGCATATTTCACCGTGGCTGCTTGGAAATCGTGGAGGCAACAAATGATCTATCCATTCAGTTCAAAACAGTCTCTGCTCTCACCCGCCTATTGGTCGACCAATTCAATCCTGACACGGTGCCTGCTTTTCTAGGCACGGAAAGGGACAGGCTGATAAAAAGGCTCACCGGCAATCCGGATCCCTACGCAAAAAGGAAGCAGCTGAGTAATCGACGAGCCCTGGAAACTCTGTCGTTAGCGAGAAAAATTGTGTCAGACCAATCTCGTACGGAGTCCAGGTTCAGGTGGGCTTGTCTAAGCTCCATAGTTGGCAACATCATAGAATTCGATATCCCTGACCACAAGTTTGGGTTTCAGGACGTTGAAGACTCAATTCTGCGAGCTGAGGAGGACTTGGTTATTGACGAAATTCCTAAGATCTTTGACGCCGCAAAAAAAGCGAAACGAGTCCTATACTTGACTGACAACGCCGGCGAAATCGCATTTGACACGCTGCTTATACAAGAGTTTAAAAAACTGGGAGGGCACGTTACCGTTGCAGTCAAGGGCAAGCCGATAAGCAACGATGCCACTCTCGAAGATGCTATTTTCGTGGGAATGCGCGAAGTCACAGACAACATAATTACGACTGGCACGGATGTTGTTGGCTTGATCCCTAGTGAATGTTCGGACGAATTTCTAGCTTCATATAACGTGGCCGATTTAGTGGTGGCAAAAGGGATGGGACATGCTGAAACACTCACAGAGCTTAGCCTAACCTCTCCCCACGTGCTTCTGATGAGAACTAAATGCACTCCCGTTGCCAACTTCTTCAACGTAAGCAGAGGAAAAAACGTTGCCAAGCTGATGTCTTAGACGTTGGATGATGAAGAAATGGAAATTGACTTGCCAGAAATCCACATAGGACCAGACGTTCTATCCGATTTCGACAAAGCTATCCAGACCGAGTGGATTGTAACCAACGGCCTAGGCGGATACGCCTCCTCAACAGTGCTGGGAATCAACACTCGAAAGTTTCACGGGCTCATGGTTGCTGCTTCTAACCCTCCCGTAGACCGCAATGTTATTCTCACCAAACTCGATGAAGAGTTTCAGATCGAAAACAAGGTTTATTTCACAGGGGCAAACGAGCTAAAAAGCGGTATTCAGCCCAGCGGGAGCCAGTCTCCGTCTAGCTTCTCTCTCAATCCTCTTCCCACCTATAGGTATGTTGCGCACGGTTTTGAGCTTCAGAAGAGAATTTTCATGCCTCATGGAAAGAACACCACTGTCGTGATGTATGAATCCTTCAACCCTAACAGGAGCGGGGTGGTTCTTCACATATCACCACTGCTCAGCTTTCGACACTTTTATTCGGTGACGAAAAAAGAAAACTTGGGCTGGAGCTTTGTCCAGAAGCCTTTCGAGAAGGGAGTAATCGTCAAACCGTCTGTTCAACCATCACCTCTAATCCTCTTTTCGAGCAAAGGACAATATTCCCCCAATGATGGAAAGTGGATTAGAGATGTTCTCTACCGGGTAGACTGTTCTCGTGGCGAAAGTTGCGTTGACGACAGTTTTCGGCCAGGGAAATTTGAACTCAGAATCGCTCCCAAGGAGAGAAAAGAATTCTTCGTTATTGCAGCTAAGTGCAGAAGCGAGAAAGAAGCTCAAACCGTTCTTTCGTCAATCTGCAGAGAGTCAAACTATGCAGATGTCCTATACAATCAGGAGTTGATACGTCTGGAAAACCTGTTAGCAACGTTTCGAAAACAGTACGCTGATGTTAAAATGGAAGATTGGCTGAAATGGCTTGTCCTGGTGGCCGATTCGTTCCTTGTCGAGAGGGCGTCGACCAAGACGAAATCAGTGATCGCCGGATACCACTGGTTTGAGGACTGGGGACGGGATTCAATGATTTCTCTGCCTGCATTAACGCTTGTCACAGGAAGATTCGAAGTTGCAGAGAAGATTCTGTTGACTTTCAAGCGTTATTGCAGCAAAGGCCTCATTCCTAATCGATTCCCAGATCAAGCTGGAGATACGCCACTCTACAACACGGTGGACGCCACTCTCTGGTATTTCAACGCGGTTCTTCAGTATCTCAAATACACAGGAAACTTTGATTTCGTAAGAAAGCAGCAGTGGGAATCGTTGCAGTCCATTATTGAACACCACATTCATGGAACCAATTATAATGTACGAATGGATGACGATGGGCTAATCGCACATGGGCCACAGCTAACATGGATGGATGCAATGACAGGCGACCAGCCTGTGACTCCCAGAAATGGAAAAGCCGTTGAAATCCAGGCGTTGTGGTACAACGCTTTGAAAGTCATGGAACTCCTTGCTACACGGTTCAACCAGAAGCTAGGTGCAGAAAAGTACCGAGATCTGGCTGAAAAAACCAGAAATAGCTTAGCAGAAAAGTTTTGGAACTCACGGAAGCATTGCTTGTTTGATGTAATCTGTGAAGGCCAGAGAGACAAAGCATTAAGACCAAATCAAGTGATAGCTGTTGCGCTAGATTTTACCATGCTTGATAGAACAAGAGCAAAGGAAGTTGTTGAAACTGTCCGGAGAGAGCTCTGGGGCAAGTATGGGCTGAGAACCCTATCAAAAGATAATCCACAGTATATAGGAAAATACATAGGAGATTGGACATATCGGAACAGGGCGTACCACAACGGGACAGTTTGGGCTTGGCTTCTTGGGCCTTTCACCACTGCGTTTCTCAAAGTCAAAGAATACGAGAAGCGTTGGCGGAATTTCGCTTTTCAGAATTTTTTGAAGCCGCTCTTTCAGGAGAAGACTTTCAAAGGGGGACTCGGAACAATAAGCGAGATATTTGATGGTGATTCACCCCATGCCTCTCGGGGATGCGTATCTCAGGCATGGAGCGTGGCTGAGCCGTTGAGAGCTTTCATTGAGGACGTCTTGCTGAAAAGACCTCCATACGAAAGACAGATTCTAACTGAGGTTACGTAATTATGTAGGCTTGCGGGAAAACGTTACCGAATTTCCGCACATATAGCCAACTAGTCATTGACTGTCTCCATCTTGTCAAATCGCGTGTACGGTGTTGACTCATTTGCAAGCATGAAACACCTCATATCGCACATCCAAGTCAATGTTCAAGGAACCAATCAAGCCTTATATTCCTCAGATTTCAAGGGTTGATTTATGAGATCAGATAATGCAATTGGACCTTCCAGAACTGGGGTGAGAGTGGTTAAGAAACCATCTTATGTTGTTGACCAATCTAGGCTTCAACGTTTTGACGTCAGAAACACAGTTTTCGAGAGGATAACATGGGATTCGTCGTGGAAAGGCCACAAACAAATGTACGACGAAAGACTTCTTGATACAGTGGCTGAAGGGAAATGTGGCTATTCGAGAGTCGACGTTGCCTTAACCTGTGCTTCATGGATAGTGCACGATGCTTTTGAAGGCGGGTTCTCTTGGAAGAAAATCGAGATACAGAGGACCCCAAGAGGCTCTCTTGGAATTGACTGGACGAAAACGACTTGTGAAGTTAATGATACACGCAAGATGAGCGTTTGTGTCAAGCGCGCGGCAAGGCTCTTCGGTGCTTCGCTGATAGGAATCTGCAAGCTCAACAGAGACTGGTTGTACACAGGCATTGAAATCCCAGACGAATTTCAGAATGTCATCGTTATGGCTATTGAAATGGATTTGGATGGAATTGGAACTTCTCCCACTGCCTTAGCTGCAGCCGCTACTGGAGTAGGATACTCAAAAATGGCTTTCACGCTCGCAAGCATGGGCGAGTTCATCCGAAACCTTGGATATGAAGCCATCCAATGCGGAAACGACACTGCCTTGAGTGTTCCAATCGCAATCGACGCCGGGCTAGGAGAACTAGGGCGCAATGGCCTGCTAATAACTCCTCAATATGGTCCAAGAGTCAGACTCTGCAAGATTTTCACAAATCTCCCACTGCAACTCGATAAACCTATAGAGTTCGGTGTAAAAGGATCCTGCAAAAAATGCAAATTGTGTGCCAAACATTGCGAAGCACATGCAATCTCTGTAGAAGATGATCCGAGTTTCACGGTGATATGTCAATCGAATAATCCAGGAGCATTAAAATGGTATGTTGACGCTGAAAAATGCTACCTCTATTGGTGCGAGAACGGCACAGATTGCTCAACCTGCATCAAAGTCTGTCCATACAACATCGCGTCAGGAAGGAAAACTGACCTTTCTTCAAAAGAGTTTTGGGGCACATAAACCGCCCTTCCTCCCCAGCAGAATCAACAAGGATGAAGGCTATTTTGCCTTCAGACAAGGTCGTCCTCTAGCACTGTTGAAGCTACTCTTTAACCCATTTCCAGTCAAAATGACTACGGCTTCATCGCACTTTGATGTTTCTCTAGCTTTGAACTGTTTCTGGTACCCAGCATAGGCAACAGCCGAGCTTGGTTCAACAAAAAAGCCTTTTCTCCCAAGATCTAGGAAAGCGTTGAATATTTCATGTTCTTCAACCAGCACAGTAGATCCGTTTGAGTCCTTCAAACTTTTGGTCATAAGGTCCAGAAGAGGAGGGTTCACACTCACCAGAGCGTCGGCAATGGAGGTTATCCTTTCAGGAGGAGTGTAGTCCAAGCCTCTAAAGCGATGATGCAAAGGTGAGACCTGTCTCGTCTGGCAAGCAACAATTCTCGGAAAGGTCCCGACTAGACCGGATTTTTCTAGATGCTTGAGCCCATCTATAATCCCAAGAAGTAAGGTTCCAGCAGACACTGGCAGATAGATGATGTCTGGGAGTCTCCATTCAAGCTGTTCTGCTAGCTCGTAGGCGAGGCATCGTATGCCATCCCTAAATAGAGGATGTAATATGTGCCCAACATAGAATTTTCTTCGTTCATTTTTCTGTGCTTCCGCCGCAACTTCGCTTCTGCCCCCGGAAACTTTGACAACCTCTGCCCCATAAAAGCGAATTTGGTTAAGCTTCTGCCCAGAAACGCTTTCCGGAACGTAGATTTTAGCTTTCAATTGTGCACAAGCGGCATAGGCTGCTATGGATGCCCCGGCGTTGCCTGAAGAATCCTCTGAAACGTATCCTCTAACATCTTTCAGTGGTACATTCAAAGCGGAGATCAGCGCAGTTGACCCTCTATCCTTGAAGGAGCCTGTTGGATTCAAATAGTCTAGCTTGAAGTGCAGGCCTTTTGAAGGCTTGATCAAGGGTGTCCATCCTTCTCCTAGGCTTATGATTTCTTCATCTTTTACATATGGGAAAAAGTCCATGTAGCGCAGTAGGCCTCGATTTCGATTGTGAATCTTCTCCTTTTCGAAATGGAAATCTAAACGCGTTTCAAATGGCGAACAGCAGAAACATCGAAAATCCAACACGCTGGACGATATGCGACCACATTTTGAGCATCTGATTTCGAATTCCATACTCCGTGCTCCAATCACATGAGCTTGCTAGTAATTGGCTATTGTTCTCACACAAGTTTTAACGGTTTACATTGTTCGATGTGATGCTGTTGAAAGATGCTTCAACAAGAAGAGGGTGAAAAACACCACGCGCGTATATAGCTTTATTTGATTGGTAGTCTGAGTTCTACGTGATGAGTGTCATATGACAGCGCAGACTAGGAGACGTGCACGACACGATATTATCATGAGAGTCTTGGAAGTTGCGAAGAGCGGTGAGAGAAAGACAAACATGATGCTCAAAGCTCGCTTGAACTTCGACATGGCAGAGCGGTATTTGACAGCTTTGAACCAAGCTGGACTGATCACTGAAGAGTTGGGTGTTTGGAGGACAACGGAGAAAGGGCTTCATGTCATAGAAGCTTGCAGCATATGTCGTTTTCTGGCAGAGGAAGCGAAGTGAGAACCGACTGCATGTGAATGTGGCGGCGTGAAATAGTAGAATTTTAGGCTTGATTCAACCTCAGTTGTTACAGCTCCGCCTAGGGAATCCTGTGACTGTGCACCATTCTTCTCATCATGTTGCTCGCGCATAGAAAGCTTGTCTGTGTCTGCAATCTTACGGTGTTCAACGCGTAGTAACAAGGTAGACTCCGATGAAAACTAGAAGTCCTCCCACAAGAATGGACCAATTCAGCTTTTCCCCAATAAACGTGACCGAAAACAAGACAGTGACCAGCGGCTCTGCAAACAGGAATGAACTGGTGACGGCCGCTCCAACTTGTTTCAGTACGTAGAACCAGATATAATATCCAAAAAGAGAACAAGCAAGAGATAGGAAGAGAACTGCCATCCAGCCTTTCAGGCTCATCGTGAATATCAAATGAAGAGAGTTTTCAGCTAGAGAAAAAGGGATTAGACATAATCCCCCCAGAATTGCCACGTAGGCTACAACAAGAAAAGGGCTATACTTCTCCATTATCTTCTTTCCCAAGAGGCTGTATGTAGCCCAGAGAACTGGGGTGGAGAGCAAGATCAAGCTTCCCAGAAAGAATTCCATGCTACCTGGAAAGCCCAAAGCACCACGTGTGAGGACAGTTGATGCACCAGCAATGGCAAGTCCAATTCCAACAATCTGCTTTTTCTCAAAACGTTCCTTGAATATGTGAGCGGAGAGAATAGTGATAAGAATCGGCGAGAGGAGGCACACAAAAATCGCTGCGACGGGTGCGCTCGCCATCTGAATGCCAGTGTACTGAGCAGTGAAAAAAAAAGTGACGCCTGTGAGAGCAAGAAACAGCAGTGTCCGAACGTCTTCCTTTCCAACGAGAAGTCTACAGTCTTGTTCTCTACATTTCTTGAAGAGAAGCATGACGAGGAAGAATCCACCTGCAACGAGAAATCTGAAAGTGGCTATTGCAACGGGGGTCAATCCGTCTCTTAGCGCAATCTCAACGACTACAAACGAGCTTCCCCACAAGACTATCAGAGTTATCATTAGGAATGCGTTGAAGGAACCTATTGTGCTTGCTTGCATAGTGGGTATCTTCTTGCTTGGTGCATAAATGATTTAATCAGAAACTCGAAAACAGAGATACACTCTAGCTTTATATGCGCTCAGAAAGAGACTAGGTAGGAGAAAAATGAACAAGGTTAAGAAGCCATGGATGGGTGAGTGTCCCAAATGGGTCTTTCAGTGAAATGGTTGGGTCACGCCAGCTTCATCATAGAAGCTGAGGGAAAAGCCATCTATATCGATCCCTATGAAGGAGAATACACTGAAAAAGCGGATATCACATTGGTGACTCACTCTCATCACGACCACTGCGACCCCTCAAAGATCAACAAGGTTCGCAAGGACGAAACCATAATCATTTCACCAGCCGAATGCGTCCCCAAGATAGGCGGAAAAGTGAAGACACTCAAGCCTGGGGAGAGAATTACAATTGGAAACATAACCGTGGAAGCCACAGAGGCCTACAACTGCAAGCGCTTCAGGTCACCAGGAAAACCCTTCCACCCTAGAGGTCACGGAGTGGGCTACATCATAACGGTCAAAGGAAAGACGGTCTACCACGCAGGGGACACGGATTTCATACCAGAAATGGATAACTTAGGAAAAGTCGACCTAGCCCTGCTTCCAAGCGGAGACACCTACACCATGGATAATTCAGACGCCGCAAAAGCCACCCTCACTATCAAACCACAAGTGGTCATTCCAATGCACCGTTGGGACACCGATCCCACAGAACTCAAAGAGAGTGTCGAAGCTGCGTCACAAATCAGAGTTGTTACGTTGAAACCAGGACAGCAGTTCACATTGGAATAACCTACCTATGCAACTTCGTTGCCTGAGAGTAATCTTATCATACAACGAAATCAGTGTTACACTATAGATTGTGAACGCCCTTGTGCAAACTTGAAAACCAAGGCGTGCAATGCAGCATTTTCTCAGTCATCAAAACAGTATTCCACTTTCCTGAAGTCAGCACAAAGCCTAGCAACGTCTTTCTTAATTTTCTCTGGCTGTTCTTCGTCCCTGATTGTTCTCTTTACCATTTCGGCGATTTTCAGCATTTCCTCATCCTTCATTCCACGCCTTGTAACCTCGCACGTGCCAATTCTGACACCACAGTCAACAATAATGTTCACGCTTTGAAGTCTTTCCGCTATGACTCTACCTTGCTCAAAACCTCCGTAATCCAAGATTACTTGATGAGATTCGGTAAACCCCAAATGCTGGCAGACAACAGGGAATCCGTAATCATATAGGGCTTCAGCCAAGGTTTTCGAATTGCTAATCACCTGCTTGGCGTAAGCTCCACCGAAATTTCTCGTTTCAGCCAAGGCCAAGGTGAGCGCTGCTATGCGGTTCCAGTGAGCGTTATCCACAAGGGTTGGATAGATTTTCTCTTTCATTATTTCTCCATGTTCTTTGTCGGCCAGAATTATTCCTCCTTGGGGGCCGAAAAGTGTTTTATGGGTTGAACCAAACATGGTGTGTGCCCCCTCCCTTAGGGGGTGTTGAAACTGGTTGCCAGCAATGAGTCCCATAACGTGAGAACCGTCATATCCAATGTGTGCACCATATTCGTTGGCAACTCCGACTAGTTCCTTAATTGGATGTGGGAAAGTGATTAGGCTTGCGCCAAAAACTACAAGTCTAGGTTTAATGCTTCTTATGATCTCTTTTGCTTGTTCAATTTCAATGTTCATATTGTGCTTTGAGAAAGGGAAAGGCGATGTCTTGAGGTCGAAAAGTCCGGCCAAGCCGTTCTTCCACATTCCAGGGTACCCCCCATCCTCTGGAGAAACGCACATAAGCACATCTTCTGGCTTTGCGAAACTAGCTAGGTAAACCAAATCGGCAACATGTCCTGAGAGAGGGCGCAAATCTGCAGTCTCAGCTCCGAAGACTTCCTTCGCGACTTCTTCGCCATAGCACTCGATTTCGTCAATGAAGCTGGTGCCCATGTAGAAGTGATTTCTTGCTGTGTATCGATGTCCAAGGTCCGAGGAGAGAAGCTGCAGAACAGCAGAGCTCATGACGTTCTCGGAGGGAATAAGATTCAAGCATTGTTTTACACGCCACTCTTCATGCTGCTCAACTAGGCTTAAGATATCATCAATCATGTCTACCACTCAAGGTCCAAGCAATATTGCATCTCTAGATTTAAGTCATTTTTCCAACAAGACTTCCAAAAGCTTAACAGTTTCCACATGCTCGCTTACATATCGAGCCTTAGACTGAACATGCGGAAGTATTTCAGTGATTCAGAATTTATTTATAGGGTCAGTCCATCGATACTAACAATGATTAAAAGCGTACTCAAAATTTCAGGGTGGCTGGTTTAGGTGACTGATGTTTGCTTCATCTTTGAGGTTCATCAGCCCTTTAGGTTAAGCCGGAATTTTCACAAGGACCTACTGGACCATCAATCCGTGACCAAGAAGGACCTTTTTGATCTTTATTTTGATCATAGGTTAAACCGTCACATATTTGATAGGGCCGCTAGGAAGTGCTATTTTCCCTCAAACAACGTTATCTTGGAGCAGATTGACAGGCATAAAAAAGATCGGAAACAATTCAAAGTGGCCTATGGCATTTCAGGTGTCTTCATCGAACAATGTGAACGCTGGAACACTGATCTTCTTGATTCTTTCAAACAACTGGCCAAATCTGGATGTGTGGAGTTTCTTAGCCAACCATACTATCACTCACTTGCTAGCTTGTACGGAATTGATCGTTCGGAATTCGCTGAACAAATCGGCATGCACCGCCAGCTTATGAAAGACCTGTTTGGATGTGAGCCAAGAGTTGTTGAAAACACCGAATGTTTGTACAACAACGCGATCGCCAAAACTGTTGAGGGACTCGGCTACGAGGCTACCGTAACGGAGGGGGTCGAGAGAGTTCTCGGTTGGAGAAGCCCAAATCATGTATACAAGGCCAAGGATTCTACTCTTCGAGTTCTGCTCCGCAACTATCAACTCTCTGATGACATAGGGTTTCGATTTTCTTCTACACAGTGGGAGGAGTGGCCCTTGACCGCAGACAAATATGCAAGCTGGCTGGCTTCAACTCCAGGACATGTTGTCACTCTTTTCGTCGACTATGAGACCTTCGGTGAACACCACTGGCCGGAAAGCGGGATTCACGAATTCTTGAGGTGGCTGCCTAGTAAGGTGATTGAATGGGAGCATCTTCAGTGGTGTAATCCTTCCGACGTTGTCCGACAACACGCACCAGTTGGAGAGATTGATGTTTCCGATTATGACACAGTCTCTTGGGCAGACCTTGAGCGGGATCCCAGCGCCTGGATCGATAACCCTATGCAAAAGAGTTGCTATGACTCCCTGAAAGGGTTGGAGCAACCTGTGAAGGCAACGGGTGACAGAGACCTAAAGACGTTGTGGCGGTATCTCCAGATGAGCGATCACCTATACTATTTGAGCGTCAAGGGCGGAGGCCCTGGAGATGTGCACAGCTATTTCAATCCGTGCAGTAGTCCCATCGAAGCTTTTGCAGGATATTCAAAAATCATCTCCGACCTTGAGATCAGGATTATGCGAGAACTGGAGCGACCCGAGCTCGTGGCGAAGAGAGTTCTGCGTCAGTTATCAGTGGCAAAAGGCTTCACCTTTTTCCATGGGTTCGCACGACGTAGCCAACGTGCAGTTCGTAGCCTGAATGAATTCCATTCCGCTCTTAGGACAGTTGACCTAGAGTCAATTCGTTTTCACATGGAGCGAGGAGACTTTGAACGATGGATTCGTCAAGTTGTCGGAGATGACCAACTAGCTGGAAGGGTGGCGAAGCTGTCTGATGGAAAATTGATTGGTGAAAAACTACGCAGAAGAATACTCGGTGTTGTTGAGCGAAGGATAAGAAGACTGCAAGAGACAGCAGCCAAGGGGTTATCATGAAGCAGAACTTAGCACACTGTATAAATCGTGGTTTCAATTCAGGTCATAATATGAGTGAAAAGAGACTAAGATGCTTTATTCCGGTTGGTGGTCATGCAAAAAGATTGAGACCCCTAACGCATGATGTATCGAAGCCTTGTGTTAGATTCTTGAATAGATCGCTGATTGAATTTTCCATGGTTCCACTGGCTGAACAGGGGATAAGGCATTTTATTTTCGGAGAGTGTGGTTACACCAACTATTCAAACCTCTTTGATCAATATGGAGAAGGCGTTGGTTTTTCAGCGAAGTATAAGATTTCTCCGAGGGTACATATTAAACATCAACCAAATCTTGATGATTTGGGAAGTGCTGATTCCTACAGGCTAAACATGAGATACTATGATGTCAATGATGCAGTCCTTGTTGTACAAGGAGACAACCTCTTTGACATTGATCTAGATGATTTGATCAAGAAGCATGAAGAAAACGGAGCCTTGATGACCATTGCCCTGATGAAAGTAAAGAATACAGAAGGATATGGAATAGCCAAGCTAGATGAAGATATGAGAATTAGAAGGTTTGTTGAAAAGCCTCCAGCAAACGAAGCACCAAGCAATCTTGCCAACGCCGGTATATATCTTCTGTCCTCTGACGTTAGAAAAGAAGTCGAGAGCGAAGAGGTCAAGGGAATAATGGAAGAAAGGAGAAGGCTTGATTTCGGCTTTGACTTCATCCCCTATTTGGTTGATAAGGGACTGCCAGTTTATGGTTATGAGTTGAAGGTATGGTATGATGTAGGAGGTCCAGAAAACTATCTGAAAGCCATGCATGACGTTCTTCATGGGAAGTTGAATATAAGAGTCTCAGAAAGGAGGATTCTACCAGGCAGAAATGTTTGGGTTCAAGGATATAGCGGAGAGTCCATCAAGAGACGGGAAGAAATAATCCAAAAGATCAAAGAACACAGGTTATCTATAGATGGTGCTGCTCTGATTGGCAGACATACTCGAATAGGTAATAACTCCACTATTACAGACTCAAACATCGATAACTTCTGTATCCTAGGTGAACACACAAACGTTGAAAGATCAGCAATTTTGGATGCCGCCAAAATAGGCGATTACACGGACATTTCGGGCAGCGTTCTTGGCAGAAAGACCGTTGTTGAGTCAACCCGTGAAAAGCCCACCCATATTGAGTCAGCCTCCGTGATCGGAAACGCAGTTCACATCGGGAAGGGTTGCAGGATCATAAAAACCAGAGTCAACCCCAACCTGACAATTATGCCAGGCACGACGTATATCGACAAGTTTCTAAAGAATCATGAAGATATCGTGCAGTTGGCAGCTTAGGAACCGCTCAAATCAACTTAGCCGTGCTTCAAGTCTTCACGGGTTGCTACCATGAATTCTCATATGGAGTTAGCATGTGAATAAACATATAAAGCCTGAAACTCAGAAAGTCTACCATCAGATGCATACATGTGCATGAGTTATCCACCGGTGTGTCTGGATGAACATCTGCATGGTAACGTGGGAGTTTCCGCCTCGAATTGTAGGAGGTATAGCTCGTCACTGTGAGGGCTTGGCTGAAGCGCTCGTCAGTGGAGGTCATGAAGTCCACGTAATAACCCTTGATCTTCCAGGCATACCCTACTATGAAGAAATGGAAGGTGTTAAGGTCTACCGTACTGCAGTGCAGTTGGGGCATCCTAACTTCCTGACATGGGCTCTTTTGTTCAATCATTTTATGGAGAAGAAGATGGCGGAGGTGAGCCAAAAAGCTGGGTTTGACCTGATACATGTTCATGATTGGTTGACCGCGTTTGCAGGCATCTCCTTTAAATATTACTTGAAAAAACCGATGATTACTACTATTCACGCTACCGAGATTGGTCGAGCACAGGGCCTTCACAATCCCAGCTCATTGGCTATTGATGGAATAGAGTGGTGGTCAACATACGAGGCGAGTAAGGTTATTGTGACAAGCGACTCGATGAGAAGGGAGATTTGCGATCACTTCCATCTGCCATGGGAGAAAATCGAGATAATTCCCAACGGTATTGATACTACTCCATACAATACATCCGTTGACCGATGGGCAGTTAGAGGACGCTACGGAGTTGGTTCCAATGAGAAACTTGTTCTCTGTGTAGGTCGCCTAGTTCCTCAGAAAGGAATAGAATATCTGATCCAGGCAATTCCGATGATAAGTCAACGTCGTCCAGAGACGAGGTTCATTGTTGTGGGTGATGGATGGTTAAGGGGCCACCTTGAAAATTTGGCGCAATCGACGGGATATCGGGCGAAAACGACTTTTACAGGGTTCATTCCAGACTCTGAGGTTGTGGCACTCATGACCAGCGCTGACGTTCTGGTTGTTCCCTCTATATATGAGCCGTTTGGCATTGTTGCACTGGAGGGAATGGCTGCAGGTGTTCCGGTGGTGGCAAGTCAGATAGGGGGCTTGGCAGAGGTGATTGAACATGATAGAACTGGGATATTTGCTCATTCTCGAAATCCAGGCTCAATTGCTTGGGGAGTTGACCGAGTCTTATCCGACCCAGGTCATTCAAAATGGCTGGCTCAAAACGCCAAAGAACTGGTCCAAAAAACTTATAGTTGGAAGGCAATCGCTACTAAAACTGTTGAGGTCTATGAAGAAGCGGCAGGATAGGAGACGAACATGAATTCTTCGTTTGACACATCATATGATTCCACGATGCCTGAAGAGTTTCAGCTTCTCTGCATGTTGCACAACATCGGTGCAACCACTCAGGAGAAATCTTTGCCAATTGAAAGGATATCCGAGTGGACCAGAATGGAGGGTTCTAAGGTAGAGCTTCAGCTTCAGAAATTAGTTGAGCTTGGTTTTGTTCAGCTTGTAGAAGCAGAAGGTTCTAACAAGTATCACATTACACTTAATGGAATCAGAAAAGTCCTGAGCACGTATTCTTAGTGTCAGGGACAAGGTTATTCTTGTGGTCTCTCTGTGTTCTTCAATTCTCTGTAGAATTCAATCGTGTTCTTGGCGGATGTGTCCCAACTGAATTTTTGAAGAACTATTTTTCTGCCATTTTGGCCTAGTTGCACCTTTCGCTGAGGATCTTGTACAGCATTGACGATTCCCCAAGCGATGTCTGCAGGATCATTTGGGTTAATGTGGAAACCGCATTGGTCTGGACCGTTTGGGACCACAATCTCTTTCATTCCGCTTGCGTCTGTGGCTCCTACGACCACAGGTTTTTGCATACTCATAGCCTCTAACGCGACGATTCCGAACGGTTCGTAAAGGCTTGGGAAGACTGATACGTCGCATGCTGCGTAGTGAGCGATGCGCTCTTCTTCGGGCACGAATTCAAAGCAGAATTTTACCGAATCATGGAGTTTTGACTGCTCAACCAATGCTTCAAGGTAGCTTTGCATTCCACCGAGACCAACAATTACTAGTTTGACGTTCGGATTCTTCTCCAGAACGTAGGGCATTGCTTGAACTAGGTTGTCTACTCCCTTGACTCCTACGAGTCTGCCGATGAAAAGTGCCATCGATTCGTTGTCTCTAATTCCGTACCTGTTTCGCAGTGCCTTTATCTTTTCTTGGCTCACTTTCTCAGGATTGTACTTCTCTGGGTCTACTCCGTTGTAGCACACTCTAATTTTCTCTGCTGGAAAACCTAGTCTTGTTAGTTCGTTTTTCATCATGTACGAGACTGTGATTATCCGATCTGCCAGCTGTCCGCCGCGATGTTCAATATTGCTGACGACGTCTGACCCGTTGCCTAACGTTCGTCCTTTCTCTGTGGAGTGCACGTGAAAAACCAGGGGTAGTCCGAGTTCTCTTTTGAGTGCGATACCTGCCATCACAGACAGCCAGTCGTGAGCTACAACAATGTCGTATTTGGATTCCTCTTTTCGAACGAGTTCATTGGCCAGTTTTGAAGCACTCAAATAATTGTATACGAGAAGTTTGGAGAATAATTTAATACCTCTACCCCATTTTTTGACATCCTCTGCAACTACGTCTGGTAGAGAATCTGACACATCGATGTCGATAGGCCTGTGGATTTCGATGCCTCGCCAAAGCTCCCTTGTTGGTAGGCTTCCTGTGTCATCGTTCATGGTGAAAACCGTTACGTCATGTTCCAACATAACGAACTTTCTTGTAATCTCAGCCGCGTATGTTCCAAGACCTCCGACGATTTTTGGAGGATACTCGTAGACTAGGACAGCCATCTTCATCTCGGTTCATCTCAGGAAGATATGTTGTGTTGCATGTATGAAGAATAAGCTGTAGTAGTCTGCTGCTATTCAAATGTTTCTCTGATTATTCGAATTGACATTGCTTCCTAGGTGTTCAACGCATGCATTTTTCGTGCAAGATTTCCCATATATAATTGGGGAGATTCGCTTTGGTGTCCTTCAGTCTTGACCTGCAATAGATTTGAGTGAGTGCTAGGAAGAAACCATCACAATGTGAGGTACTTACGTGGTTGTTTGCGAAGACGTGCCGAAAATCTGAAAAGTGGTGCCCATAATAGTTGATGGGTGGATTTCTGTGGAAGGTGTGCATCACGTGAGTGTGAGCGAAATCAAGGAGAGACTTCTAAGAGCTTTGTGGCTTGTTGGAAAACCGGCAAAACTTCAAGATATAGCAGAAAAGGTCGAATTAAGCATCTCTTCATCTATGATGCATCTGCTCCAGCTTAGAAAAGGTGGGTATGTTTCCTCTCCTGAGAAGAGCTATTACGTTATAACAAGAACCGGTAAAGAAGCAATAGGGTTGCCAAGACTTACCGGAGAGAAGGCCTTAGATATTCTGCGTGAAGTGCCCAAGGAGAAGGCTTTTCATTTCTATACAGGAATTAATCAATATACTGGTATCTGTGCAAGGAGCCTTAACGATTTCTGTGACAGAATTAGAACAGTCAACGTTAAATCCATTGAGTTTCATGCTTCTCGCAGGGACTTTGAGCTTTGGCTTGACAGTCTGGGGGATTTGGAGTTGGCCAAAAGAATGGGTCAGATTCGAAGGGCTACTCTATCTGGCGAGAATCTTCGCCAGAGAGTCTACGAGTCTGTCAGATCACGCTGTGAAGAGCTGACAGATTTGTCAGGTAAGGTCTGATTATTTCGTGAAAGAGTCACATTAAGAGCGGTTTTCGTTGACTCGTTTTCGTATCAAAAAGAGAGAATTAAGCAGGTTTAAATTTGTCCTTCAATCTTTCCAGGAGCTTGGGTAAGGTAGTGTACTCCATAATATTACTGCCTAGTCGGGCTGGTTCAAACTCCCCCATGCGCCGTAAGGTAACAGCGTACTCCACGGCTTCACGACGGGCCAGGTCAAAAGCTGGGTCGTCGAACAAATCGCTTATCAAAGGATTGCCATGATCGTCACTTGCAATTTTGCCGTGTGCAATCTGTAGGCCGAGTGCAACCATTCTGGGAGGGCCGTCAAAGGCGGTGCACTTGCTATCTTTCAACCCAACGGGCATCAATGGTCCCCAATGACTACCGCGCATCCAACCCTCAACAAAGTAGCTGTGCATGAACGGTACCAATGTTTCTCCAAGCGCAGGTAGGCCGTGTTGAGCTCTTACAATCGCGACGGGGTCATCCTTTCCAACGTATTTGCCTGCAATCAACGACAGTTTCGTTGTGCTTGTTGAGGCGCATATGAGGTTGTCTCTGGCTCGCCGTACATGTGCGACGATATAGCGACTGGGCGATCCGATTAGTGCAATCAGTTCATACATTTCTTCGGGGCATTTCAAAGTTATCTTCTTGTTTTTAATCGAGTCAAGCACTTCGAATTTGAATCCGCCTGCCATGTCTGGGTCGATTATTAATCCTGCAGTATTGGTGGGGTCGGCGAATATGCGGAACATGGGATAGTTGAAGGCTCCCGGTTCTGTCTTGTCAGCGGCGAAGATGACTATTGGGTCAGACCCTCTTTCTTCTATTTCCATTTCAGCGACGCCTGGACCCATTCCACGAACGTTTCCGCTGAATGCGGTCTTCAGGAGGTCTTGCCCTGCACCGTACAGTTTGAGGTCTCTAGCCTTTTTCGCGGCTTTTTGGAACGTGTCCCAAGCCAGTTTGTGAATCTCACGGTTGCTCTCTCCTCTTTCGTGGATCATTAGGAGTTCAAGGTCGTCTCCAGCATGGAATACATAGTGACTGTTGATGATTCCTTCTTTTTCTGCTTTCCTAAGGCATTCTTCTCCGATTTCCAGCAGGGGCTTAGGCACAGTGTGATGTCCAGCAAGTGAGCCTACGTCACATTTTATCACCGATATCGTCGTTTTTTCAGGCATCCCACACACGCCTCATGACTTTCAATTGCTGACGTAGTTCTCTAATCCCTTCTTAAAAGACTTCCCCAGAATGTTCGACTCCAGCCTGGCTGTAAGTTTCTTCTTTGGTTCGTTGCGGATTGGGTAATCAACGCCTCTTTTGTTGGGATTGCGAGTAGATATTCGGAATGTTATGGGCGAGCTTGCTGCCATCTGCACAAGATACTTGGAAGGTTTGCAGAGAACTTGTCCTTAGCGTTCCTGATGGAGAAAGAAGCAGTTGGGAAAGCTTAATGCTGGGTATTGTGTTGGAGAAAGATCTGGCGAAAGAAATGTTGGTGCACAAGAGCTTGGTGAAACATAGCACAACGTTTTTGGCTTGAGACCTCAGTTTCTGATGGATAGGGGCCCGTAGCCCAGACTGGATCAAGGCGCCGAACTGCCCAGAAGAGGGTAGTGCGTAAGCCTCCGGACCGTGGAAGAAAGCCGGAGATCCGGGGTTCAAATCCCCGCGGGCCCGCCACCTTTCTGGTTTGGAATCAGCGCTTCTGTATCCTACGAGGCTCCTGTATGCAAACCTCCGCGAGACGATAGTAGAATAGCTTAAAATGTTGGGCGCAACCACACTAGTCAGAAGACATCAGAGATTGAGGGGAGTCTATGGAACAACCTGAGAATATCTCCATGTGGGTTGAGAAATATCGTCCGAAAACACTAGATGAAGTTGTCGATTTGAAGAGTGTTGTAGAAAGCTTGAAGGCTTTCCTGAAAACACCTAAGACGATGCCGCACCTGCTTTTTGCTGGGATGCCAGGCACAGGCAAGACTACCATAGCGTTATGCATCGCTCGGCAATTATTTGGGTCGAGTTGGAGGACTTTTACTTTGGAACTTAACGCATCCGATGAACGAGGGATCAAGATAGTTCGGGAAAGGATCAAGGATTTCGCTCGTTATACTAGAGGAGCATTTGGCAATATCCCATACGTAATAATCATACTTGATGAAAGCGACCAGATGACACGTCAGGCTCAAACAGCTTTAAGGAGGATAATGGAGACTAGTTCAAACACATGTCGGTTTATGCTTATATGCAACTACTCGAGCAAGATTATAGAGCCGATTCAGAGCCGATGTGCTGTATTCCGGTTTTCTATGCTTGACAAAGAGAATATGGTGGAGCATCTCGGTTACATATCTGGAAAGGAGAATGTCAGTTTGCTCCCCGATGCTGCTGAAGCAATTGTTGAATATTCTGAGGGCGATTTGAGACGAGCGATAAATGCTCTGCAGACTGCATCCGCTTATACTAAAACAAAAACAGTGGATAAGAAGGCGGTTCTAAGAGTCATTGGAGAAGCCAGTCCAAAAAAGGTTCAGCTTATGCTGAACAAAGCCCTTGGTAGTGACTTCGTCGAGGCTAGACGTATGATGTACGAGTTGATGGGTCAGTACGGGCTTTCTGGTTCAGATATTATACGGCAGGTGCACAGGGAAATATTCAAGGTCTCGCATCTCACAACAGAGGAGAAGGCTGAACTTGCTAACATTATCGGAGAATACGATTTTCGCCTAGTTGAAGGTGCAAACGACGATATTCAGTTGAGCGCTTTGCTAGCACAATTTTCCAAATTTGGCAAGTTGAGGGAAGCCGGTAATTGAAAGATGAATTGATGTGGGTTGAAAAGTACCGCCCAAAGAGAATCGCTGAAATAGTTGGAAACGAAGAAGCCAAAGTTTCTTTTGTTGAATGGCTAAGAAGCAACCGTTGGCGGAAGAAGGCAGCGTTGCTCTATGGGCCGCCAGGAGTGGGGAAATCGGCTCTGGTGCATGCAGCTGCCAATGAACTGAACTTCAAGATTATCGAAATGAACGCAAGCGACATCCGAACGGAAAAAGCTATTGGTAAGATCGCTGGTCCTGCTACAACTTTTGTTGCTCTGGACAAGTTTTCCGCCAACACTGAAGGCAGTCTTCTCTTTCTAGATGAGGTGGATGGGATTTTTGGGGTCCAAGATAGAGGTGGCGTTGGCGCGATATTGAAGATTTTCGCGCAGAAAAAGGGAAGGAAGGAGAAGAAGACAAAAGAAAGAAAAGAGATTCAAGGATCACAGATACCTGTTGTTTTGGCTGCGAATGATCCTGACCTCAGGAAACTTCGTCCGTTGAGAAAGGTTTGCCACCTAATCAGATTCCGTAAAGTGCGCATTCCTTTGATAGTGGTTTTGCTGCAGAAGATTTGTTTGATGGAACATGTGACCGCGGGGTTTGAAGCTCTTGAGGCTATCGCTCGGAATAGCGGGGGCGACGTACGCTCTGCAATCAATGATTTGCAGACTCTGAGTGAAGGAGGTGAAGCTCTCCGGGTTCAAGATGTTGCGAGTTTACATCCTAGAAACAGAAGTTTTGACTTCGCCGACACGTTGAAAGGAGTTTTCTCGGCGAAGTCCTCACAAGAAGCGATGTCAGTACTGAACAGTACGACTATTGACTTTGATTCATTAGTGTTATCTATTCATGATAATCTTCCTCTTCGATGTAAGGATCCGGTTGAACTGGGCGTCGCGTATGATCTCTTGTCAAAAGCAGACGTCTTCAGAGGAAGGATAGGACTAGAGAACTGGCGTCTTCTAAAATATTTCTTTAGCCTGATTTCTCAGGCAACGACGGTTTCATCACAACCCTTTCAACCTTTTGACTTCATATTTCCTCCTATGAGGATAATTGCTCTGTTTTGGACCAAGGGCAAGCGAGTGACTTTGGAAGCTCTGTGTGCCAAAATAGGGGCGAGATGTCACGTTTCACGAAGGTCAGCCAAGTTGGATTTCGTTCCTTTCATAAAGGCAATTCTGAAGGAGGATAAGTCAGCTCCGCTAGGTGCTTGGTTCCAATTGGACGATAAGGAGATGGGACATCTTATGAACATGGGTCGGCTTTAATTGAGGGCTGCGAAGTGCAGGTTCTGAACAGAAAGTCTTTCAAGCTTCCCTTTGTTGGCAAAGACAAGTTTGTTCGACTTACGAGAGTGGGTTTAGGCTATGACGGAGGTTCTTTTCACGTAAGGGACAACAATAACGTTGAGAAAATCGTCGACATCATCTCTGACGTACTCGGTGAGAAGGTTTCTTTCTTTCAAACATGTGTCTTATGTGGGCAAGATTTTCTTTGCTCGGGTTGTAGACATCAAGATCTGTGCCCTACGAAAGATCTGCCACTTCAATGCATTTGCGAGAATTGTCGGGCAACGCCAAAGTTGTATGATCAATACGTAAAAAACCTTGGCTCGGGCAAGTTAGCCAGCACAGAGTTACGGTGAAATGCATGTGTGCATGGGTGCGGGGATTTTCAATGCAGGAGTATCCCTGTTTCTTTGGGGTTTATGCATGATGCTGGGGAAAAATTAAATATGCTTGTATATCTCTATCTATTAGTTGGGCGTTGAGGGGGGAGAGTGTAGTTTTGCAGAGGAGTCAGTGGGATATTATGGCTAGTGTTCTGCGGCTTGCAGAGAACCCTATATCCAAGACGCGTATTATGTATGGGGCTAATCTTAGTTTCAGGCAGCTTGAGAGGTACTTGGAGTTTCTTCTTGATACCGGTTTTCTAGGTGTGAGAGAAGAGAGGCAGAGTAAGGTGACACAGCTGTTCTTTACAACGGATAGTGGTTTTTCTTTTCTTGAGGCTTATCGAAAGTTGGAAGAGATCGTCAAGGGGGAGAAACGTTTCTAACGCGTTTCTGTTTCTTTGAGGAACTTCGTTAGTGCGGTGTTGGCTTTCACTTTTTTGCGTTTGCTGTCAAGGTCGATGAAGTCATAGTCAGCTAGAAATTCCAGAATCTTTTTGGTTTTGGGGTTTGTCAGTTTGGTTTTGTTGACGATGTCTTCTAGCTTGTGCCATTGACCGTCTCTAATCAGGTCTACCACTTCATCGATTTCCTGCAGTGGTTCCAACTCCTGGAGAAACCGTATTTTGAGTATAGGTATAAACGATTTGTGAAACCTCGTTTCGTATTAAGGCTGGATGTTTTCTAGAACAATGAGAGTTTTGTATAGAGTTTAATGCTAGAAGATGTGGGTAGAACGTGGTTCCATGGGTGTTTAAGTAGAAGTTTTCGACCTATGTTATAGAACATTTGGCGTTTGTTCCTGTCCGCTTCCAATCAGGGAGGGATCAACTAGTGGATAATGGAGAATGGAGAGAGTTCCTGGAAAAGCTGAGGAAACGTTGGAGATCATTGTGGGAGGACAGGATAGATGACAAAGTGCGGGCTGAAGGCATATCCAGCGAAGATTATGATATGTTGTTTGTTGATCAAGGAACTGTCATCGTAGCCACTAGGAATTACAAGCCTCCAGACTTCAGGGACATTCTAGACAGACATGTGAAGGATAAGAAGCCTGGTACAGTTGTGGTTCCAAGCCCTGTGGTAGGTGGGTGGGGAAAATTCATTCGCGATGTTGTGAGTAGACAGAAGTTTACGAAGCGTGGAAGACCTGTTCCTTCTGAATCTGAGAAGAAGAGGCAACAGTTGAAGAAGGGCGGGCGGGGCTGGCTTCACGCAGGAACGAGATAAACAGCCATTTTACGTGCGCAGATCTCTGTTGAATAGTCGTTATGCAGATGCAGATTAGTGTTTTCTAGTCTTTTCCAGTTGTTTTGTGCCTTTGCTGAATGGTTTGGTGTAGCTGCAGATGGCCAGGTATAGAAGTAGGTTAGATATCATTGCAGATATTCTCGGTGTGGTCAGTGATGGTGCTAGAAAGACCCAGATTATGTATCAGGCCAACTTGAGCTACAAGCTCTTGACTCGTTATTTGCAGGATGTTATCGACATGGGCTTGGTGAAGACAGAAGATGGAACCATTTATGAGCTTACTAGCAAAGGCTCTGCTTTCCTTCGTCAGTTCAAGGGTTATAATGAGCGTCGAGTAGAGGCTGAAGCGCAGTTGAATGGTGTTCAGAATGAAAAGATGATTCTGGAGACCAAGTTTCTTAATTCAAAGAAGGCGGATGCAAGGTCGGAGAATCATGCCAACACGGAAGAAGAAGAGGAGACGGAAGGGTGAGGTGGACATTGCAGTGTCTAGGCTGAGAACTGTTATTGTTCTACTTGTGCTATTTTCTCTTGGATTCTCTATTTTCGTGTCAGCTGTTCATGGGTCTGGTGTTATGGATGTGGCGTTGCCCCTTATTGAGAGAGCTGAATCGGCTGTAGATGCGGCTTACCAGGCGGTTTTGGAGGCTGAAAAGGCAGGAGCAGACGTTTCAAGCTTGCTGGACACGTTGAATGCGGGGGCTGAAGCGTTATCTGAAGCGTATATGGCTGATAGAGCTGGAGAATTCGATGATGTAGTCCACTACGCTGATTTGTGTTATGATTTGGTTGGGGGAGTAGAGACAGAGGCAAATGTGCTACGGGATGAGGCTGCTGCAGAGCAGACCCAACGCATATTCCTTGCTTCTTTGGGCTCGGCGATTGCTGTTGGCTGCATCTTCTTTGCCGGGTTTTATGGTTGGCGTTTCTTTAAGAGTTGGTATTATCGACGGTTTTCACAGATGAAACCAGAGGTTGTAGATCATGAGTCCTGAAGAGTACAAGGCTGCCTTTGCAGTGGCCGTTTTGAGTCTGGCTTTGGTTGCGGCTTTTCCCACGGCTAGTATGATCTGGCCCTTTCCTAGAAGTACCCAGAGGTTTTCTGAGCTTTGGCTTCTAGGTCCTAACCATATGGCGGAGAACTATCCTTTCAATGTGAGGGCAGGTGATGTGCAAGGACCGGTTTATGTTGGTGTAAGTAATCATTTGGGTCGTTCAGGTTACTACCTGGTTTATGTGAAGTTTCGTAATCACACGCAACAGTTGCCTAACGCTACTGCTTCTGAGCCTAGCCCTTTGTCTCCGCTGTATGAGTTCCAGTTTTTCTTGGAAGATGGGGAAACATGGGAGGCGCCTGTGAGTTTCACTGTTGAAGATGTGAGTTTTGATGGTAATCGTAGTTTTGTGACTGCGATTTCGATTGAAGACCATGTTTTTCCGGTCAACCTCTTTTCAAGCTGGGATTCAGAGTACAGGGGATTCTTCTATCAGTTGTTCTTTGAGCTTTGGCTGTACAATACGGATCTGCAGGTTTTTCAGGTTCATGACCGTTTTGTTGGGCTCTGGATTGACATAATGCGTACATGAAGCCGAAGAGTTGTTT
This sequence comes from Candidatus Bathyarchaeota archaeon, assembly GCA_020348865.1. Taxonomy (GTDB): domain Archaea; phylum Thermoproteota; class Bathyarchaeia; order Bathyarchaeales; family Bathyarchaeaceae; genus SOJZ01. Next base: position 477,054 of record CP070754.1, read on the forward strand.
GTGGTGGAAAGATGATAGTATTTTGTGCATGCGGATGTGAGAAATGTTCTAGAAAATTTGTTGTGTTGTTACAGAATCTTGTACCTTATCCATTTAAGTGTGACATGAGCCACACGTTTATTGATTATAACTCGTTTGCTTCGATTTCAGAAGAAGGAGAATAGAAATGAGAGTTAAAGCGAAGGCGAGGATTTCGATTCTGACGTTACTGGTAGTGCTGTTCGTCGGATCGATTCTTCTAAATGTTGCTTTTGCTATTCCTGAGTCTATAATGGGTACTCCAGACGACACAGCTGGAGTCTGGTTGTTCAGTGCAGGCACTTTGCTGCCAGCAGATGAACCTACAGATGACATAATAGGAACTGCAATCTTCTACGGCATACTTGATTTTATAGGTGACACGCCAGTAGAGGTCTTCGATTTTGGTTGGGGTCTAACTGAACCACCACCCCCTGGACAAGAAGATACGACGATGGCAGAGGTCAACACAGGTCTTACGACCGTAGACGACTTCGGCTATCTTGTTAACGGAGGCGACGATGACGCGAATCATGACACAGGAGACGCCGGATATTTCGAAGGAGGTTACGATCCAACTGGTCCAAACATGATTGTGGCGGATGGCGTGGTGACGACTGGCGTGTTAGGGCCTTCGGAGGCTGCCAGTGCAGTGGCGGCGCAAGCTGCGCTTGGCGGTTTTGAGATGTTCATCTTTGACGACGCTGAACTCAGCGGTATGAACATAACTTTGAGCAACGAGTTAGGCCTGAGCATAAATATCATAATTGATGACCTTCAGATCAACCCGCCGACGTTCTTCCATGCCGACGACACTCTGGTTGCAATCGACTTGGATAGTCTGGTGGGCTTCGATCCCAAAGTGGACTTCATTGATACGATTCGGGTAGAAGATGATGGCATCCCTCAAGCAATCACCGATGCAGGTGACACAACCCTAGAGATAGATGCGATAGCAACTTTGCACGCTATTCCAGAAGTGTCTCTTGGAACAATAATGGTCTTAGTCAGTATGTTTGGCAGTCTCGGCGTCTACGCTGTCCGAAGGAAGAGAAACTAAGACCCTGAGTAGACGCCACTTTTCTGTAAACATCACTTCTCCCTGTAAATCTGTAGTTATGTGCACAATGCCCTTTAGTTGGATCTTCTTGCCCAGATTTATGTTATAGAAGACGTGGGCTGATGTTATAGAAGCTCTTTCCTTATGTCTTTAATTGAAGCGAAGAAAATCGGTTTATGTGTACTGAATTCAGCTGCGACTTCAGTGTTCAGGGGAGAGCGTGAGAGAAAGTGGAGAAGAATAGCAGTGCTACTTCAGTCACGGCAATTTTCCCCGCTTTGAACGAGGAAGAAGCATCAAACATGCATGGCAGAGCTAAGAGAGTTTCTGGGGATTAGAAATGAAGACAATTATGAACTCAGAAGTGACGGTGTTGATTCCAACCTTGAATGAGGAGGCGAACATCGCAGGCGTGATTCGAGAACTAGGCCAGATGGGTTGCCGGAACATACTGATTATAGATGGAAACTCTAGGGATAGGACAGTCGAGGTTGCGAAAGAATTCGGAGTTGATGTGATCTTTCAGAATGGAAGAGGGAAGGGTGATGCTTTGCGCCAGGCGTTCAATCACGATGGGCTCAATGGTGGTGCGGTTGTGATTATGGATGCCGATGGGTCGATGAATCCTAAGGAAATAATGTTATTCATTGAGGCCTTGAATTCTGGTGCAGACTTGGTCAAGGGTTCACGTTTCTTACGTTATGGATATTCTGAAGATATGAGTGTGACTCGTAGGGTTGGAAATCGGTTTTTCGTATTCTTGGTTAACAGATTTTGGTCTGCTGACTATACCGATCTATGCTACGGCTTCGCGGCGTTTAGTAATGACGCTATCAAGAAGTTAAGCCCGTACTTGAAGTCAAAGAACTTCGAGATTGAGACAGAAGTTTTCATCAAGGCTAAGAAACTAGGATTGAATGTGGTAGAGACGCCAAGTATAGAGTCTCGAAGGAGACATGGCAGCTCAAATCTAAGTGCTTTTAAGGACGGAATTCGTATTCTGAAAACGATTATTGATGAATTCTTTGATGGTCCCCTGACAAAGTTACGTAGTCTCTAGACTGGGCCGAATCCTTTTTTTTGGAACAATCATATGGTCACGCAACCCGGACTTTTAGGCACTCAACGCGCGTGCACGAGCTACGAAAAGAGTTGAGGAAGCTTTCATCTGATATC
>CP070754.1:479407-512942 GCA_020348865.1 Candidatus Bathyarchaeota archaeon
TCCCCTCCGAACTGATTATGTAAGGTATGCAATAAATCTCTGTTACGTTCACCTAGGCACGTAATTGCGCGTGCGCATGCAGGTTACGGGTTTCTGATTTGTTTGATGTTTCACGTTCCACTCTGTGTCTTGCACTTTGAAGTCCGTTTAGAAACTAGAGGGGGTTCACCGGTCTTTGGCTGTTGTGACAGCTAGCTGTCACTTTAGAGGCAGCCAAGTGCAATATTTGCGGGCTGTCGTCAAATGAGTGGTAAGCCTAAGACGGAGAAGTTGCACATTCTAGCGGTTCTTGAAGATGGTTCCTGGAAAAGTGTCTATCGTATTAGGTGGAGGTTAGAGGAAGGATTTGATTTAAGGCCTCGTTTGCATACTTTGCGTGCGCATGACTGGTCTCTGCCAAGTTCGTCAACCGCGAGCGCCTAGGTTATTGCGCTATGACATGGAAGGTTTCCACAAGTTCTATGGTCTGTTCCTCGTATTCGACGTTGACCTTGAAGATGAAGTCCCAGATTCCTTGTTGACTTGTTGAGACAAATTGCCATCCGCTATACCATACAAGTGCCCTCTCCATGGGATGGACAACGGTTCTTATTCTGTCACCCCATCCCGGACTATAGAAGGTTCCGGTATCAGTAACAACAGTGCCGTTGGGATAGACTTGCATGAAAGCAGAACCACCGGACGACCATATTTGTGTAAGATTAACCCAGTTGACATTGATTGAATGATGAGTACCAGGGATGCCGATTCCCATTCTCTCCATTTCCTTGGATGGATTTGTTATGTAGATCCAGGTTTCAAGAACTTCTTCTTCTCCGGGGTCGGTTGGCAACATTATGACGTGCGATGACAGTATCACTTCGCATTTGGGCTCCTTTATGTCTGTTGGAGCATTGGCTAAGCTAAGCGTAAGCGTCATCAGAAACACTGTTATCATCAAAAAGGAAACAAAAATCTTCTTTTTCATTCAGTCACCTCCTTTCTCCACCACTGATATGTACGGTATTCATCTGTAGTCATTTTAGTGGCTTGTGGAGAAATCTTCTAGTGAAGCTATACTGTATTGAATTTGTGCGATAAAAATTGAGATCTAGTCGACTAAAGAATAATTTGGATACATGCTGAAGGAAGCTCAAGAAAACTTTTTGAGAACCACCAACTAAGAGGTTTTCGAGTGAGGGTTATTGTGAAGGCGGTAGTCAAGGGCATTACACAAGAGAATCTGAAAGACATTCCCGAGCCATGCAGAAGCTGTCTGTATTGGGAGTTTCCCGAAGATTCTGAAAAGACGAAGCTATCGAAGTCAGAGCTGGTGAGAAAGAAGAAGTCGTGGTTCCTCAAAACGCTGAGAGAGTTTGGAAACTGTGGCAGCCTCGTCTATTACGACAATGATGTAATAGGCTACGCCCAATATGCTCCCGCCACATGTCTTTCCAACGTCGGGAGCTATGAATCCAAGCTAATTGGACAGTTAGAAGATGGCACCGTTTTTCTCTCCTGTCTGTATGTTGGTGAAAAGACTTTTCGTGGAAGAGGCATAGGCACTAAACTGCTCGAAAGCATTATCTCAGATCTGAAGAAACGAGGCTTCAAGGCTGTTGAGACTTTTGCTAGAAGTGGGTCGTCTAACAACCCTTCTGGACCAATCGAGCTCTATCTAGAAAAAGGATTTCGCATAAAGGAGGAAACAACCTCAGGCTTTCCTCTTGCAAGGTTGGAGCTATAGTATCGAATCCTCTTTCCCACGAATGAATAACAATTAAATCGCATGCAAAACGGTTTGGGCAGGTCTTCACAATCTTCTGATGCTTGGGCTTCTATTCTGTTTCACGCTCGGCTTTCTCGAAATCTTCAAACACACGTTTAAGCTGTCGTTTCATAGTGCGCAAATCGTGACTCAAACCGAAAAAGTCGGCGAAGAACCCAGTTGTCCGCAACAATCTGGATCGGCCAACCCTCTCACGGGAAATCAAACCCATGTCCTCCAACTGTCTTAGATGACCGTAAGCATGATGACCCCTCACATCAACAACCTGCGACTGCAGAACAGGCTGTCGAAAAGCAGTGTAAGACAAAGTCTTCAATGGACCTTTAGAAAGAAGCGGTCGAATCGCCAACCTCTGAACCTGAGGTGAAAACTCAGTTTTCAACTGCAAAACAAACCTTTCATCCTCAAGCTCCAAGATTTCAAGAGCAGACTCACAACTCTCATACTTTTCCATAAGAACTCTTACGAGCTTCTGAACCTTGCTCTTAGAACGGGTCTTAATTATCGAGCCTAATGTCTTTGAATCCAGAGGACGCCCTGCCACGTACAACGCCGCCTCTACCAAAGCCAGATTGCGTTTCAGCTTCTCTTTGCTAAGCAGTTCAGAAGATTCCAGCTCTATCTTCTCCAATAGCAGGACCCTCTGGCAGAGTTATGACAATCTCGCTGGAGTCCTCTTCTTGCCACAAGCCGACTTCACCTGTTTGCGCAAGGAAGAGAAGAGTAATGAACGTTTTGATTGCCTCTAATTTTCCATATCCAGTTACCAATTTTGAGAAGAGCACCAGTTTCTCCTTGCTCGCAAGTTCACGCAGAAGACTGCATAAGATCTTCATCTTCTCCGCAATCTCCACCATATACAAGTCGACGGGAGGAAGAAAATCTGGGGGCGGTGGCAAGATAGATTTAGAAGGTGGCTTCACCTCGAACAAGTGTTCACCTTGCAGTACTTCATCCAGTACTGTCAACAAATGCTGAATTGTTGTGGACGTCAACTCGTATCGAAGAGGAAGGAATAAGGGAGGAGGCGAAAAGTCGGGTGGAGGCTTTAGAGGAGGAGGTGGCTCCTCTAACTTCAGCAGGAGCTTGGACTTCATAAGATATATGGTGGCAGAAGAATCAAGTGCTACTCCCGAAGCTCTGAAATCGATTTCACCCGTGTTTTCCATCCGATCTAAGAAAGATGTCAACAAAAACGAGATATTGACGTCCCACGGCAAGACCTTCTGCAACTTGTCAAGTTCAAAGAGCAGGTTCAGTGGAGGCTGAAAATAGAACGGTTTCTCCACGGACTCTGACATCAGTCTGCCCCCTTGAACACAGTGGAAACTACATGGGAGACTCCCTGTCGTTCGTATACACCATAGATTCTCGCTGCTTTGCCAGCCATCTCAGGCTTCAACGTAATGACTAAAGATTGAGCTTTCATTGATTCTTCGGCTAGAAGCTCCCCAAGTTTCTCCACGTGAAGGGCATCCAGATGCGCGTCAACTTCGTCGAACAAGTAGAAAGTGGCAGGCATAAAATCCTGCAAGGCAAATATGAAAGCAACGGCTGCCACTGATCTTTCTCCACTGCTGGCTCCACTCACAAGGATTGGAGGCTTGGCGGGGAATTGGACGACCATATCTATTCCGCCAGCCAATGGTTCTTCAAGGTTGTCAAGTCTCAAAGCCGCTTCTCCGCCGCCTGTAAGTTTGGAGAAGAAATTGCCGATATTCTCGTTTACCTGGTTGAAAGCATCCATGAAAACCTTACGTTTCTTCTGATCAATCTCCTCCATAAATGAGAGTATAGCCTGTTTTTCTCGTTCCAACTCGTTCATACGTATAGATAATTCCTTATATCGTGAAGCTTGGTCAGCATAATGTGACAAGGCTAGTTGATTTACGGCGCCTAACCTTTCAAGTTCGAAACGCATCAGTTTGACAGATGATTCAGCCAATTGAAGTTGTTCCGGTGATACTTCCAAGGGTTCTTCGTAGCCACATTCTTTCAGTTGAACGCTACGTTGATCCCGCTGTAGTTGTGAGGTCTGGAGTCTAAGTTGAAGCTGATTGAGCAAATGGTCGGCTTGTTCATGTTCCTGGTCGTATCGCTGCAATCTCTTATCTACACTATCAATTTGAGACGTGAACTTCTTCGCTTCATCTCTAGCTGACAGAACTGTGCTGGACAATTCTTTCTTTGCCTTCTCAAGCTCGGGAAGCTCTCTTTCAAGTGTCTCCTTCTGTTCCTGGGCTTCACTCACTTCTTTTTCTACGGTGGAAAGCTGTTGTTTTACCTTTCTAAGCTGAATCCGGATGTTATTGGCTCCATGTCTTAGGACGTTACTCAAATTGGATTGTAGAGTTGAAAGCTCAGTTTCTGTGGTGCCAAGATTCTGTCGTAACTCTATGATTTCGTCTCCAAGCTTTCCCTTCTGAACTTCCATCTCTTGAATCTGATGCAAATCCACTTTTCGTCGTAAATCAGTCAGTTCGCTACGTAGTTTCTTTATTTCTTTTCCCGCAGCACTGCGTTGTGCTTTTTGAAGACCCATTTGTGTCTTCTCTTTTTCAAGACGCGCTTGCGTAGTCTGAATATGCTTATCAAGGCGCCTAACGTTTCGTCTGATATACTTGATGCTTTTATGTATTCGTTCAACTTCACTTTCAAGGGTGCGTATCGCCTCGGTTAACCGTGTGAATTCTTCTCGGTTTTTATCGATTTCTTCTTCAAAACCATCTACGTCATTTTCTCTTCTTGCCAGATGTTCATGAAGGGCGCTCACTGCTTGGTTCAAGCTCTCGACGGCTGACTCGCTTGGGATAATTGTAGAAAAATCGATGGGTGCCCGATAATAGCCGCTCTCTATTCCTCCACCTGTCTCGTAAACATTTCCACTGACGGTAGCGGTTCGATAGCCGTTGCGACAGGTTGAGAGAGCAGTCTTGTCATCCGTCGCAATCAAAGTATCTCCAAACACAAAGACAACCGCGGGTTCATACTGTCTTGCACATTTGACAAACATGGAGGCTGTTCCATTTACATCTCTGGTTTTCTTTGGGTTCACAGGTTTGATATCAGATAATTCCTGAACAGGGATTATCTTTATTCGGCCCAACTTCAGACGTGTGAGCGTTTCCGTACATGTGAACGCTGTGTTGAAATCTTGAACAACGATTGAGTCTAACCAGCCACCTGAAGCTGCTTCTATTGCTCGTTCGTAACCACGGTCTATCTTGATTAGGTCTTTGAGTCGCCCATGTATCCCTGGGATGACGCCGAGTTCGCCGAGTTCTTCGATGTTCCTCAGTGCGGTCTCTTCTCTACCCACACGTTCAGCCAGTTTCCGTTGAGTGGCAAACTCTACCACGGCCTCTCGAGCTGTATTGGCGATTCTGCCAGCCTCAATAATCTCTCTCTCCATGGATGTTTTCTGCACTTTCTTCTGATCCAGCATTTGCTGAAGAGTTTTCAGCTGTTTTTCTTGTTTCTTCTTCACATCTTTAAGGTCTCTAAACGATTTTTCAAGTTCTTCAAGGCTAAACACAAATCTGCTCTTGCGAGCGTTGTAATCGTTCAATCTGCGGGAAAGAGCTTTGGTTGTAGCTTGGGTTCTCCATTGATCGCTTCGAAGGACAACCAAGTTTTGATAGAGCTTATCAAGTTGCTGCTCCAACTCTCTGATTCTCTTACTGTTCACACCCAGATTTGCTCTTAGTTGCGCTGCTTCACTTGAGGCGGCATCATGTTCAAACCGTTTGGCTACAATCTCTTTGGATAGGCGTTCATGTTGCCGTTTCAACTGCCTGATTCTCTTGTTGCTTTCGGCGATTTCTCTGCTAATCTTCTCTAGTCGTTCAAGATCGTTTTCTTTCACCTTCTCAAGCCCTTCGAGGCTCATTGTTCCTGCACCTATTTTGGTCGTCAATTCAGGAAGTTTCGCTTTGATGTCGCCTATCTTTATCTGAACCTCGAGGACTCGTGTGCCACCTTCCTCCACCTCTTCTGTACTGAGCTTTCTCCATTCTGTTTCGATTTCACGACGTTGCGTTCTAAGGTCGTCTCTCATCTTCCGTAGGTTTTCGGCTTTGGTGCCGGCTTCTTCAACATTAGACAACAGGCTTTCAATTTCGTGATCAATTTCTGAAATGTCATGAGAAAGCTTCATAGCTTCAAATCGTTTGATTTCGTCCTGGACAAAAGCGTGGCGAAGCAGGTCGTTGCGTTCTCTCTCCAAGTCGTCAACTCTCTGCTGTACTTCGTCTATTCGCCCCATGGCTGTTCGAATAGATATTTCGGCGACTCGAAGTTTATCTTCGGCTTCAGCTTTTTCAGCGTCGTATTGTGCAATGCCAACTAGGTCTTCTATGATTTTTCTACGGTCATGAGGAGAGACTTCAGCCATACGTGTGATTGTTCCTTGCACAATGATGTTGTGCCCGGTCGGGCTGATTCCAGCCATGGACAGCATTTCGACTATTCGAGATCTACTAATTCTCCTTCCATTGAGACGATAAACGCTCTGACCGTTTCCACGGACTTCACGAGAGACGGTCACAGTGTTTGTGTCAACTGGTATGCGATGGTCCAGATTGTCGAACTGAATGACAACTTTCGCTACTTTCGACTTTTCGATACCCGCGTTGGAAGAGCCATGAAAAATGAGTTTCGCAAAATTTTCTGCACGTAGTCTCCTAGCACTCAGTTCGCCCAACCCGAACAAAACAGCATCCACAATATTGGTTTTTCCGCTTCCGTTTGGGCCAGTGAGCGCCGTGAACCCTTTGTCCAAAACTATGCTAGCGGTTCTAGGACCAAAAGATTTGAAGCCTTTCAACTCTATTTTCTTAATGTGCGGCATTTCTCTTCAAGCCCGCCTCCAACGCCTCCAGTCCAGCGGGAGTCAGCCTAACCATTTACCCTTTTCTTTCTATAAAATTCTTCTATAATAAAATATGCATCAGAAACCTGTTCAAAGCGCGTATGCGAGCTAAACAGGCTTGCTCTTACTCTTTCTTCGCTTCGAAGAGCTCTGCTGAGACCTCAATCGTCCAACGAAAGATTTTAGACTTTCAGAATCACCGTAAACGAGTACGTATCCATTCTTCTGCTGCCGGTGCGAAAGCCCGTTGTCCTCAGCTAAATTCTCAATATCACCTTGAGGAGTGCCTTCTGAAACCTGAACCCGCACCCAAGATTTACTCCGTGGAAGCCCAGGCACAAACCTTGAAACCACATTCTCCTCCTCTTCTTCGCAAATCGATTGCTGAGCCTTCCCAAGTTTCTTCATCCATTGCTCAACAAACTTTGACCCAAACTTCTTTTGTGCAAGGGAAACAAGATGGAATTCAACGTTTTCTAAGTAGGTCTCAATTCTTGGAACATTCTCGACATGTGATGGGTCAGCTCGCAAAACATGTATCATAGTCTTAGCTGAGCGCAATTCATTCATAACATTAGCTGGGATCATTTCACCCTTTTTCCGAAGCTCAGTGACTAAATCGGCTAATACTTCCCATATTCCCTCATAACGCATGCTCTCTAAGCCTCAGACACTTTTCAGAAACATATTCGAGCACTTTCCGTCATTTAAGCTCTCTGCAAAGCGACTCGACAAGCAAAGACTTGATTCAAATCAATCTATAAGATTAATCAGAAACGGTGATATGTGCATGCCTATGACTTCGTACTAGATTTCACCATCTCCTGTCTGCAAAAGAATCATTGGTATCCTTCTGACGAAAAGCCTTTTTAGTTTCATCTCCACAACAGAACAAGCAAAACGGATTTCCAAAGTTGAGGTGATGAAGTTTGTCAATGTTTGCGGCACCAGGAGCTTATGACCGTGCCATAACCGTGTTTTCCCCAGATGGACGTCTCTTTCAGGTTGAATACGCAGTTGAAACCGTGAATCGTGGCGCAACCATATTGGGAATAACCTGCTCAGAGGGAGTTGTCTTAGGAGCAGAAGAGACAATCGAGACAAAACTGGAAGACCCAGATTTTTCGTGGAAGCTTTACAAGGTGGACCAACATATTGGAGCAGCAATCGTTGGTTTGAGTTCGGACGCACGCATCCTAATTGACCAAGCAAGGGTTTACGCTCAAAGCAATCGATTAACATATGATGAACCTATCGATATTGAAGTCATTGCAAAAAGAGTTGGAGATCTGAAACAACTTTATACTCAACACGCAGGAGTAAGACCTTTTGGAGTCTCAATTCTTTTTGGTGGCGTCGATAGAATGGGAAATAGGTTATTTTCCACCCATCCAAGCGGCTCCTACAGGGGTTATAAGGCTGTTGCTGTAGGTGTTGGTCGCGAAACTGTTACAAATATCCTAAAGACGGAGTATAATGAAAATATGAAACTTGATGCAGCAATCAAACTCGCTGTAAAATGCCTTGTGAAGGCCCTTGAAGCAAGAGAACAGCCGACAAGAGTCAAAATATCTGTTATCCCATCTGCAACGAAAAAACTCAAAGCACTTACTGACAGAGAAATTGAGGTGTACCAGAGGGGTCTTGAAGGCAGTGGAACCAAATGAGCGAACGGCACACAGTAGCACGCATGACCCGAGAGGGGGAACACTTCGAGATTCTTGTCAAACCTCAACATGCCCTCTCATACAAACTTGGAAAAATCGCCTCAATCTCTGAAGTCCTAGTCGCTGACACTATTTTCACGGACGCCAACAAAGGACTTAGAGCCTCAGAAGACAAACTGCACAAAACGTTCGAAACCTCTGATCCACTGAAAATTGCCAGCGTAATCTTGAAGAAGGGCACGCTACAGCTGACTACAGAGCAGCGAAGACAGATGATTGAAGACAAAAGAAAACAAATCGTCTCTTTCATAACCCGTCAATGTGTTGACCCGAAAACTAATCTTCCGCACCCGCGTCTTCGCATAGAACATGCAATGGAGCAGGTTCATTATCCAATAGACCCTTTCAAGGAAACTCAGGAGCAAGCGAAAGAAATCATTAAGCTTCTACGACCGATTCTACCGCTCAAAATGGAACAAGTTTCCGTAGCCATTCGGATTCCACCTGAATATGCAAGTAAAGCTTATGGGGCAGTCAAAGGCTTCGGCGTAATGAAACGTGAGGAGTGGCGAGCCGACGGATCTTGGTTCACTATTGTGGAAATGCCTGCAGGACTCTACGGTCCATTCTTGGAAAAAATAGGAGATATTACTCGAGGTACCCTTGAGGCAAAATTGGTTGAATAAACTATCTGAGGTGAAAGAAAATACCAACTTTCTACGAGAATAGACAGCTTGTAACGCCTGGTGATTTACTTGCAGAAGGTAATTATGCGGCCGGCGAAAACACGTTTAAGGAGAATGAAAAAATCTTTTCTGCACTACTTGGACTTGTTGATTATGAGGAACGAAGAGTTCATGTAGTTGCTCTAAGAGCGTTTTACATCCCTTATGTTGAGGACACGGTTATTGGAAAAGTGGTTGAGGTTGGTTTCAGCGGCTGGATGTTGGATATCAACGCTCCTTACCCTGCAATGCTTCGCGCCTCAGACGTACTCGACCGTCCATTCAAACCACAGAGGGACGATTTGTCTTCTATCTTTACTTTAGGTGATCTTATCATCGCTAAAGTAGTTGCGTGCAACCGGACACGTGACCCTTTACTCACTATCGGTGAACCAAGCCTAGGGAAAGTTACGCGAGGGCAAATAGTTGAAGTTACTCCTACAAAGATTCCACGGCTTATTGGAAGGCAAGGGTCAATGATCAGCATGCTGAAAAGAGAAACAGGCTGCCACATAACTCTAGGCCAAAACGGATTGGTTCTTGTTAGCGGCAAAACCCTTGAAGATGAACAACTCGCAATTTCAGCTATTCACAAGATTGATCAAGAATCTCACACAAGCGGACTAACAGATCGCGTAACAAAAATGATTCGAGAGAAAAAGGGAGGTGTTGAAAATACCCCAGAAAACAAGTAAGAAACTAATCGACAAAGCTGGCATTCGAGCAGATGGAAGAAAACCAAACGAGTTACGACCAACGAAAATCGAGGTTGGCGTGATTGAGAACGCCAATGGCTCCGCCTACATAGAGCAAGGAAAGAACAAGATTCTTGCGGGAGTCTACGGCCCCAAAGAGGTTCATCCTAGGCACTTAACCATGCTTGACCGCATGTTGTTCCGCTGTCGCTACCATATGGCTCCGTTTTCGGTAGACGAGAGAAAATCGCCAGCTCCATCCAGAAGAGAGCATGAACTCTCCAAGGTGATTACTTGGGCCATCGAGCCATCCATTTTCGTGGAGCGTTTTCCACGAACAGCCGTAGACGTCTTCATAGAAGTCCTGCAGGCAAACGGAGGTACCAGATGCGCGGCCATTACTGCTGCTTCTGTAGCGCTGGCAGATGCTGGAATTCCTATGCGAGATTTGGTTGCTGCTTGCGCGTCAGGAAAAGTTGGAGGACACTTGGTGCTTGACTTGATGGATGTTGAGGACAAAATGGGTGAAGCAGATCTACCGGTGGCAATGATGCCAAATCTGAACGCCATAACACTTCTTCAGATGGATGGTGGACTGGCGATGGACGAGTTTGAACAAGCTGTGAACCTAGCCATAACCGGATGCAAGCAAATATACGCACTCCAAAAGGAAGCTTTAAAGGCGAGGTACGTGGCTGTTAAAAAGGCGGTGGAAGAGTAATGCCTTCAATCATCATTCCCATCATGCAGCAGAAGCAAGTCGCTCAAGCCATCTCCAAGGGAAAGCGACTAGATGGGAGAGGCTTAACTGATTACCGTGAAGTCCAGTTAGAGACTGGAATTGTTAGTAGTGCCGAAGGCTCAGCTCGAGTGCATCTAGGCAAAACTGACGTGCTTGTCGGAATAAAGATTGAAAGAGGCCAACCGTTTTCTGACACGCCGGACAAAGGAGTGCTCACGGTCAATGCTGAGCTTTCACCATTAGCTTCATCCATGTTTGAGCCAGGACCGCCAGGTGTACAGGCTATAGAGCTTGCCAGAGTTGTTGACCGTGGCATACGAGAATCTGAAGCCATAGCAGTCGAGAAATTGTGCGTTATCCCCGGAAAGAAAGTTTTCGTCGTTTTCATAGACATCTATGTTCTAAACTATGATGGAAACCTTATAGACGCCTCAGCCATGGCAGCACTTGCAGCACTGCTTAACACAAAGATGTTCAAATATGAGCTGAAAGACGGCGAAATCGAGATAAAACCAGGATACACAAAACTTCCAGTGAAAGATCACCCAATAGCCGTTACAATAGCCAAAATCAATGACATCCTCATTGTAGATCCTGCGCTTGACGAGGAACAAGTTATGGATGCCCGTCTGACGATGACCTTAGGAAAAGATGGAAGAGTCTGTGCAATCCAGAAAGGTGGTTCCGGTCATTTCACGGCGCAGCAAATCCTGGAAGCTGCAAAGATAGTCCAAGAAAAAAGTGGAGAAATACGAAAACTTTTGGTGAAAGACTGATGGGGCGCCGAGGACGAACCAAAAAGGTTGGTTCAACGAGAGGATTCGGGGCTCGTTACGGCTCGAATGTCAGAAAGAGATACGTCAAAGTGCTTACGGAAATGAAAAGAGGCCACAGATGCCCTAAATGCGGCGCTGGGTCAGTTCGAAGAAGAAGCGTAGGCGTCTGGAACTGTAGAAAATGTAATTTGACATTCACGGGTGGCGCTTACATCCCAGTGACAAAACTTGGCGTCGTGGCGAAACGCTCAGCAAAGGGAGCACCATCTCCTGAACCCTCGGAAGCTCCTGTCACGAAGGAAAGAGAGCAACCTGATTGACCCCTTCGCCCCACGTACATTTTTTTAGAGTGAAGAATCACAGCTGAAAACGACAAGAACTATTGAGTATGCACCAAGAAATTGAGATAGGTCCTGTGCTGCAATATCGCATGTGAACGGGAAACCTGAAAATGAAAACTCACGCGGTCATCAACATGGATTTCCCATCTAAAGAACTGCTGAAAACCGTTATCAAGGCGCTACGACCTGAGACAGAAATCAAATCAACCCATCGATCGAAAGTCCGTGTTGAAAGCAAAGGAAAAACGTTAGTAGTATGCTTTGAGGCAGAAGACACATCCGCGTTGAGAGCTGCCATCAACTCCTACCTTCGCTGGGTTCTTCTAACGAAAAGAGTGTTGAAATCTGTTGACGGCTTCACCTCTATCAATGAACAAGATGGCAAACTCCAGAATTAGGCTCTTTCTCAACCTATGAATTGCTTCTTCTGATTCAGGATGAAACATTGCTTGAACAAGCTGTCAATCAAGAATTGCTGAATGGCACATTAGATTGCAGAGACGTCTTGTGTGAAAACGCTTAATTAATGCCACGTCATAATGCAGACGGAATTCGGAAGCGACAATTTGAGGAATCATGATGAGCGAAGATATTTCCAAGCTTCCACCTCAGGTTCAACAACGTCTACTGAGACTTCAGCAACTACAGCAGACGTTGCAGACAGTTTTAACCCAGAAACAACAGCTTGAGTTGGAATCCAACGAGGTTGAGCAAGCGCTAGGCGAGTTAGAGAAACTAGCTGACTCCGCGACAATCTACAAGTCAATTGGCTCACTTCTCGTCAAAGCAAAGAAAGATAAGGTAACAATTGAATTGGACGAACGAAAAGATCTGCTCAGAATGAGAATTGACGTTCTGGGCAAACAAGAGACGCGACTGCGGACGCAAGCCAAAGATTTGCAGACGAAACTGCAGCGTGATCTGCGCCCACTCTCGCCACCGCCTTCGTAGGGTGAAAGTCTTTTTGGAAAAAGTCTGTGTACCAGAACTCACTGCTGGACAGATGGAAGAACTTTGTGGAAGAGCAGAGAAATCAGCAAGAGAATATGTCTTATCGAAAGTTTCTTCGCAGAAAATCACCACCCTTGACATAACCATTGACACTGTAGGCGCAAAACCGGTCACAGTTAATGTCGAGGTAGCAATTACGTTGTCACCGCTTATGAAGAAATTTGACGTTGAACGGTTAGTTAACGAAGCTAAAGAAGAAGCATTCGCGTCTATTGAAAGATATTTGAGGACGCTTACATGCAAATCAGGAAAATAACAGCGCTCATAGACAAATGCAAAGCCGATTCAGTCGTTCTACTGTGTCACCACAACGCTGATCCTGACGCAGTTTGTGCAGCATTCGCCTTCTCCAAACTGCTGAAGCGATTGCGCCCTAAACTGAACATCGAAATCGCAGCAGCTCAAGGACCTAGCAGACTCACAAAATTCATGTTGAAGTCATTACCCATAAAATTGACAACGCATCCACACATCGAGAAAGCAGATGTTGTTGTGCTGTTGGACACAAACACTATTCAACAGCTGGACGAGTGGAGTGAACGAGTCAGAACATCAAACTCTCCCCTCATCATAGTTGACCATCATGCAAAGCATCCAGAGACCGAACATCTCGCAACGATTTGCGTCAGTGAAGAAGAAGCTGCATCCACATGTGAGATTGTGTACCGATTTTTCAAGGAGGCGAAGGTTAAGCTAGAACAAATTGAAGCCAAAGCTCTGTTTCTCGGAATAGCTTTTGACACCAGACACTTCATTCTAGCTACCTCAGCCACGTTGAAGACTGTAGCTGACCTCGTCGACTCCGGAGTGAACGTTCAAGAGACGTTGTCTCTGCTTTCTCTACCAATGACTGAATCAGAACGCATAGCACGGCTTAAGGCGAGTCGACGCGCCAAACTTCTGAAAGTAGGGAAATGGATGATCGCGCTTTCACATGTCAGCGCATATCAATCCTCAGCTGCAAGAGCCTTGATCAGATTAGGGGCTGACGTGGCTGTAGTTCTAGGCCAAAGAGGGGATGAAATCCAGGCAAGCCTACGATCAAATCGTGATTTCCACAAAGAGACAGGGATACATCTAGGTCGAGACATAGCTAAGCCTTTGGGCGAGTACCTTCACGGAATGGGTGGAGGACACTCAGTGTCGGCGGGAGCTAATGGAATAGGCGAAGTGAAGAGAAGCCTCAAGTGTTGTGCGCAACTTTTGAAAGAGAAACTGAAGCAACCTTTTTCTGAGTAGCTACTCTTAAGTGAAACAGTCTTTTGGTAAAAAGACAGGCGAATGAGACGTGGCTATTATTGAAACAACAAATCTAATGTACACGTACCCAGCTGGGATAAAACCGTCTCTTCAAGATGTGTCCATAAAAGTTGAACCAGGAGAATTTTTGATCCTCACCGGTCCCAGTGGCTGTGGAAAGACCACTTTATGCCGTTGTTTTAATGGACTTGTTCCTCATTTTTACGGCGGAAAACTTGAAGGAAACGTGGAAGTTGCAGATCTCAAAGTAGATGACCATTCAATCTATGAGCTTGCTCGACATGTTGGACTTGTCTTTCAGAACCCAGAAAACCAGCTCTTTGCATTATCTGTCGAGAAAGATGTAGCTTTCGGACTTGAAAACCTTGGAATACCCAGAAATGAAATCAGAGAACGAGTTGACTGGGCGCTCAACATAACGGGCATAACCGACATTCGCGAGAGAGCGCCACACGAGCTTTCCGGAGGACAACAACAACGAGTAGCCATCGCCTGCGTGCTCGCAATGAAACCTGACGTAATGGTTCTCGACGAACCCACATCTTTTCTCGACCCAGTAGGTGCCCAAAAAATCTTCGATGTGATTAGCGATTTGAACAAGAAACTAAGCATCACGGTTATCCTTGTTGAACACCGATTAGATTTGGCTTCGAAATATGCAGACCACGTTCTCGTAATGGATGAAGGAAAGGTTGTATTAGACGGCACGCCTCGGGAGATCTTTGACTCTGATAGCGCTCGTCTGATCGGCGTTGGCATTCCTAAGGCAACAAGACTCTACCAAATCCTCAAAGAGAAGGGCGTATCCCTCAAGAAAATCCCAGTGAATTCAGAGGAAGCATCACAACTTCTGCGGGAGGTTTTGACACGTGATCAAAATTGAAGACGTTTACTTCACCTATCCAAACGGCGTTGAAGCTTTGAGCGGTGTTTCTATCGCTATTCGTGACGGAGAGTTTGTAGCGATTATGGGCCAGAATGGTGCAGGAAAAACAACTCTAGTGAAACACATTAACGGGTTGCTGAAGCCAACGAACGGAAATGTGACTGTTGATGAAGTAAGTACGCAAAAGGTTAGTGTGGCGAAGCTTGCAAGAAAAGTGGGATTCGTGTTTCAAAACCCAGATCATCAGCTCTTCTGCGAGACTGTTGAAGACGAGGTTGCCTTCGCTCTTCAAAACTTCGGCTTCAAGAAACCGCTGATAAAAAAACGGGTAACTTGGGCTCTGAACCTTCTGAACTTAACCCGGTATCGTCGAACTTCGCCGTTCATGCTCAGTGGTGGTGAGAGGAAAAGAGTTGCTCTGGCTTCGGTTCTTGCATGGAATCCTGACGTAGTGATTCTTGATGAACCAACGATTGGTCAAGATCATCAGCAAAAGGAGAAACTGAGGCAGTTCATCGTTCAATTGAATACACAGGGCAAGACCGTGATCATAGTCACGCATGACGTTGAATTCGTGGCCGCATGCAATCCTCGAGTAGTGTTGATGGCTAAAGGAAAAATAGTGACAGAGGGAGGAGCCAAGGAAACTCTTACCAACCGTGACTTGGTTGCACAGGCATCTATTGTACCTCCGCAGATTTCCCAGATCTTCTTCAACCTTTCAGATTTGAAGTTGCCCACCAACGTGATTGACATCTATGATGCGAGAAACGTCTTTCTTGGTCGTTTGAAGGGTTCATCATGAGCGTTTTTGACGGCTTGAAGTTTAGAAGAGTCCACTCTCCGATTCATCAGTTGGACCCACGAATCAAACTCTTCTACGTCCTAGTGATATTTGCGATTGCGATTCTGTTCAATCAGCTGATACCTCTCATCCTGCTGTTTCTACTTCAGTTGCCATTTGTGTTTATTGCTGGCGTTCAACGAGAGTGGATTCGATCACTAAGAGGAGCTCTATTCTTTTCAATTATGATCTTCCTTTTCAACTTCGTTTTCTCATACTGGCCAATATATCCTCTTCAACCCCCTCCATCTCTGCTAGAGCATTCAATCGCCCTGACCCTACGCTTTATCGTTTTGATCGAATCCTTCTCAGTCTTCTTTCTCACAACATCCCCAGACCATCTAGGACTGGCACTGGAGCAAAGCCATGTGCCTTATGAATTCTGCTTCGCCTTCACCACTGCTGTCCGTTTCGTCCCAGTTCTGGCTGAGGAAGCCCAGACAATAATGGATGCTCAGAAAGCAAGAGGACTGGAACTTGAACGCGGAAACTTCATCAAAAAAGTGAAGAACTACATTCCCATTCTCATTCCTCTCATCGTCAGCGCTATCCGAAGAAGCTTGGAGCTTGCTGAAGCAATGGAATCTCGAGCTTGGGGCGCAACTGAAAAACGCACAAACCTCTACGTCCTCAAGATAGAAAGAGGAGACTGCATTCTAATTCTCATATCCGCTTTGATACTAATCATCGCTGTCTACGTTTGGATTTTCCATCGTGAACAGATTCCACTGCTAACTAGCTTTCTGGTTTCCGTAGGATCACCGTAAACAAAATATCCCAAAAACCTTGAAAACGCCCCAAAACGCTGGAAACAAACCACTTTCTTGCAGGTGTTTACTATTCTATTTCTTTCTCCGTCTTCTTTTCTTGGTTACCCTGCGCTGTTTCTTCTTCTTAGTTTTTCCAGTCATACCGTGGTGCCTTTTACTTCCCATCACTCACAAACCCTTTACTCGTAGATACGCTAATTCAATCATCACTGTTCCTTCAGACAATCCCGTATATTTAGAGTTCGCTATCATCTGCTCAAGACAACCCGCACTAAGCACCTATCCTAGATGGAAGACTCGATCACGAATTCTAATCAAGGAAAAATAATCTGTTCACACAGTTAGGATAAAAAAAAGGGAGAATGTAGGTTGGATTGCTTGCGTGGTATTATTGTATGGTTTGTTCGCTTGACAGCAAGAGGGAGCTGCCACCCTTGACCATTGCGTAGAACCAGTAGAAGGTTCTAAAGTCATGTTCGTATCCAGGTTGGTTTGCACCGACCATCAAGACCGGACCAATGGTAGAGACATGCGGTTGGTCGAGGGCTCTTATCATTTGGTAGCCAGACTCGCTGCTATCGTAGAGCTCCATGTGAATTACGTCATATGAAACCCACGGATCTTTGTCAGGCCCATCTTCGTGCAAAAGCGTACGTAGGAAGCTCACTCCGAAATCGTTCTCTAGTACACCGGTAGATACGTCCCATCCATTGTAACTCCAGCCACCTGCACCGCCTTCAACATCATCATAGAAGGCAATCTCCGGAATCTCAATGTCGTCAACATACCATCCAAGTTCAAGAGTGTACGGGTCAGTCCAGTACGTAAAGTACAGTTCTATGGTGTGGCCCGCAAATGGTGTCAAATCCATTACTTCCTGATACCAGCCGTAGCTGAAGCCCGTGAAAGCGTTCCATCTTCCTGCAGCCAAATAAGCTGTAGGCTCAAATTCGGCAGGGCAGTTAGGATTGTCTTGTGGATTTGGAAGCGTTGAAACCGTGTCAAGTCCTGGAAGAGTGTACCATTCATCTGTGTCGAGGTCGTGGACTTCTACGTAGCCATAGTCCCAGTTTCCTTCGATTTCGTAGTTACTCCAAAACTTGAGAGTCGCTGCTGAAACAGTTGTAAGGTCAAAAGTCTGACCCAATCTGAACCACGAGTATTCTGTTCCATCTGAATACCATTGATAGGTACCACTGTGCGCAAATACACCGCAGTAGTCGTCGCCGTCAAAGTACAATTCCATTCCTGTATCGTAACCGTAGAATTCAACATAGTTCACAGTGTATGGCAGAGAACTTCCATATGGATAGTTGTATCCGTAGTTCGGGTATGCATCAACAGATATGTCGAACCAAGGATACAAGAAATCCCACATCCAAATCACGAACGGTATGTCATACCAGTCGGTGTCTGCGGAAGGTATGTCTAAATCATAGTAGCCGTAGATTCCATCATCAAACGTTGTGTCGTCAAGATAGTTTGCAATCGCCCAATCCTGGAAGATTTCATCAAACGTTTTCTTTGCATGGTGGTCTTTGAGGACTTCGTTGTAGCCCTCGATTCCGTTGGCTTGTTCGTGAGTGAGGTCCCATATCAACGGTGCTCCACCATAGTGCTCGTACACGTAGAAGGTCCATAGGAAAGCGGCTCCATAATTAGACAAATAGCTCTCCCAAACCACCAATGAAGTGTCCCACCAATAAATCAAGTAATCAGATATTTGACCCGGTGAGAATCCGTATCCGTTGATGTACTCAGACAGCATCGAGCAGCCTTCGTTAACCCACACCTCTTCATCAGAGTCTA
The DNA here is from genome assembly GCA_020348865.1 of Candidatus Bathyarchaeota archaeon. Lineage (GTDB taxonomy): Archaea > Thermoproteota > Bathyarchaeia > Bathyarchaeales > Bathyarchaeaceae > SOJZ01. The sequence continues at coordinate 497,572 of CP070754.1, forward strand.
CGTCATAGTGAATCAAATGCTGGAATTCATGACAGAAAGTTCCTTCATACTCGTAAGGACGAGGCACATTAGGTCCAATTCGGGCGTACCACTGCCAAGTGTCCATGTGGAATATGTTTGCGTCATTGAATTCGCTTGCAAACGACCAGAAATATCCCTGTATGAACCAAGGCGCATTGATTGGATCCCAGAAGAGCCCATCACGAATGTTGAATATCAATATTTGAATCTTGTAGTCATCGAGGGGGCCTGGACGATCAGCATACATGCCGAAGTGTGTCGTAGTTGTTTCCCAAATGTTGTTGTCAAATTCATCAACCATGTAGGTTAGGTTCTTTCCGTAAATCACGTCGGTGTGTCCTGGCGGGATACCATACGCTGGGATGCCTGACCAAGTCCATGGGTACACAAAGTGCCACTCATCATCATCAAACCCTGGACCCTTTGCGTCATAGTAGTCTTGATATCCATTCCATACATCGGGGCTCAGCCCTATCCAAATGTTACAGTGTTCACCGGACGCGACAACTTCAAAAGCCAGCCAGTCCCACCCACCGGTGTAGTCGTCAATGACCGGCACCCACCATGGGTTTCCAGTGTCAGGCTCTATGCCATCTATTACAAGTCCATGAAATCTGGGTGTACCGTCGATTCCTTCAAGGTCGTCACTCTCTTCGAATACTGGACGCGAACCCTCAGGAAGCCCCGAAGTTTTCAGAGTTCCCGATGTTCGTCTAGATGCTGGAGTTGCTATGCCTGCATTGAATATTAGAGACGCCATGAATACTGCAATAAGCAGAGTCGTAAGTAGTTTTTTCTTCATTTGTTTTCATTCCTTTCTCCTTTAATTTGCACGCTCAATATGTATAAATTCCGAATATGAGCTTTGTGGAATTTTATTCTATACGCAAAAATCATCTCTTCCCAAGCGTTATACGTGCAAACTGACCATACGCATTCTTTTTAACGGTGGCAATGTTCTATTAGGGGAAACGGAGAGGCTCCCTCAAATGCTGATTCGAGAAGTCATCCTCGAAAACTTCATGTCCTATGAATACGCTAGGATACCTCTTAAATCAGGCGTCAACATTGCCTGCGGACCTAACGGTTCAGGCAAGTCATCCATCCTACTTGGAATCTCAGTCGCGCTGGGCCAATCCTACACCGAACGATCCAAGAAACTGAGTGACCTCATTCGATGGGGCAAAGATCAAGCACGGGTCACCGTGGTCTTAGACAACACTCGAAAAAAAGGGCGACGACCAGCTCCAAGAATCAATAAGGACAGTATTTTCCTGACCAGAATGTTCAGGCGTGACGGAAAATACTGGTTTGAACTTGAAAACAAAGCTGCTAACAAGAAACGTGTAGAAAGACTCCTCTCAAAGCTTGGAGTTGACCCGAATAACATGTTGGTTATCATGCACCAGAACATGGTGGAACAGTTCACAGTGCTACAACCCCAAGAAAAACTCAAGATTGTGGAAGCAGCGGTGGGATTCGAATCCTACCGTCAAAACGTTTCCAAGGCTCAACGAAAGCTCAAGCGAATCCTAAGTCAAGAAGAATCTGTAGGAAAACTCCTCGAATCGGCTCAACAAACATTAAGTTATTGGAGAGAGCAGCACGATAGGTACCAACAGAAAAAACAGCTAAGAATGAAACGAAAATTCCTTGAACGAGAATTTGCATGGGCAGAAGTTTCAAAGCGTGAAAAAACGGTTACGGAACTGAAAAGCGAAGTCCGAGAGAAACAGAGTGAAATCTCACATATCAAGAAAGAAACCGAGATAACTCGTAATCAACTACGTAAACTTCAAACGAGGTTGAAACAATCGAAGACAGAACGGCAAAATCTTATTCAAGGACGACTTAAGCTGGAATACGAAAGGGCAAAACATGAAACAGGCGTTTCACTAGTCAATCAAACCCTAGAAAAAACACGATCCTGGTCGGAAATCCAACAAGAATACTCGCAAGATTGTCTAAACCAAATAACGCGACTTGAGACAACGTTTCAAAGAATCCAAAACCCCATAGACACCAGAGCTCAATTCGCGGAACTCAAGGAAACCTACGAAAACCTCGGAAACACGTGGGCTCAACAACTGAACCTTCGAAGCGAAGGCTTGAAAGGTTCCATAGAAGACTCCTACGAACAACTTGAAAAGCTACACACCCAAATCGCAGATGTCGAAGCGAAGATGAACCACTTGAATTCCGAGAGTGAAGACACCAACGAGGGACTCATATATTGCAGAATCAACCTAGCTTTACTAAAATATCAGAAAGAGAACGCTGCAAAGACCTTGAAAACAACGGAAAAACAGCTTCAGACCTCGCTTGCTAGCCTCCATGAAGCAGTAGAAAAAGCCAAGGAGACAGGTCCCCAGATTGCATCCACGAAAGATGTTGCAGAAATCTTAGACGAGATCCGATTGACAGATGGGCACCTCGCTGCCCTCGCGGATGTTTCTGAAGACATCGAACGTATGTACGAATCCTACTCCAAACTCTATTTGGACCTGAAGGAAAAGGCTCAGCTAGTTGCTGAGAGCCGTGAAAAAGCTTTGGAAGAAGTAGGAACGAGGATGACAGCGTGGAGAATGGTTATCCAAGACCTACTCAAACATGTCAGCCTTCGATACAATGGAATCCTTTCACAAACTCAAGCGATTGGAGCGGTCAAGTTGGTGAATGAACAGGATATCGAAGAAGCAGGCCTCGAAATACTTGTGGGTTTCAAGGGAGGAAAACTAGTCCCGCTTAACTCTTACACGCAGAGCGGCGGGGAAAGAAGCACTGCAACAATAAGCTTTCTCCTTGCGTTGCAACAGCACGTTCGATCCCGGTTCAGAGCTGTTGACGAATATGACATACACATGGATCCTAGAAACAGAGAGATTATAGCTAATCTACTTGTTTCTTCGATCAAAGGCCGGGACGCCCAATACCTAGCTATTACGCCGAGTCAGATGACGTTCACAGGAAAAGATGTTCACATAATTACAGTTCAAAACGTTGAAGGGACCTCGCTGATTAGAGAGGTAGCTTAGTTGTCATCAAAAAGACACCGGAAGAAACTAGGCGGTGAACGTCTTCAACGTGTTATTGACTTGTGTGAATCTGTTGAGGAGAGAGGTCTCGACCCCTTCACAGTAGATGTTGAGGATATTCTGGCTGTAGTTCGAGAGTACTTCCAAGAATGGGAACTTCCAGAAGAACTATGCTTAGACGCCGAAGCTATTCATAGGCTAGCCTCGATTATCAAGCTCCAAAGCGATTGGGTGAAACATCAGTCAACTTCACTCTACACTGATCCGTTCCTGTTAGAGGAGAAACTAGAAAGACTAGGCAAAGAAGAGCTTGCTAACCTATTCCTCGAAATCTGGCACCCTATTGTTGAACTAGAACAGTTGTCGCCTCACAGCTTGGCTGAAGCCATCAAGTACTGGAAGAACCTACTTCCAATTGACGAGAGATGGTCAGAAACTTTCTCTCCAGAAACGGAGACTGGAGCCACAACACGGGAAGAGTTGATCAAGCAGAGAATACTTGCTGAGAAAGCATTCCCAGAAACATTAGAAATGTTTTGGAAAGAGTTGAAATTGAAGGTCAGCGGTGTAGGCAAGATTCGATACTGGGACTTCGTTGGAGCCGATACATACCAGGAAACGATAAAGAGAGCTTATCTGACGAGTTTTCTCGTAACATATAGATATGCAACCTTGGAAGTGCATCGATTAGACGAAGAGATTTACATCAAACCCTTTGAGAAAATCGCGTCTGCAATCGGGAAAAAGCAACTGGTCTCTATTCCTGTTTCTGTGAGCGTCGAAGAATGGATGAGATGGAAAAGAGGCGAGCAAGATTGAGGAGAAAAGGATACTACACGAGAAAAATCAGGAGAGCTACGCATCTCCTCTTTTATAGGCATCATAAAAAGCCGGGAGTTAAGGGCTGGGAACTAAGAAGAAGATTGGGCTCCGACTACCCCAAGGTTCTAAGTATACTTAACGGCTATTTGGAAAAACTGGATCTGCAGGTGAAAACAGTCTTTGAGGGGGAGAAAACCTCTAAGAGACCGACTGCCCAGCAACTGGACAAGGCTCGGTTCTACATAACGCTTCGGGGAGGGCTCATATCGAAGGAGACGAAGATGATGGGTTGGCGCATTGATGACATCGCAGGGCTGGCTGCAGCTATCTCTTGCATAATATCAAAGAAGGGAAAAGCTCCGAGAGAAGATGTAGAAAACCTTTTGCGCAACAAGCTTCCAGGATGGAGGGTGGATATAAACATGAATCGTTACATTCGATCCGGCTACCTGGCTGAGGATGAGAACAAACAACTATACCTTGACTGGAGAACTCACGCCGAGATTGACCAAAAAACTCTTGTGGACACACTCTTATCAATATAAAAGCCTCTAAGCAGTGCACGCATGCATGTTGATGTGCTGGAATGCGTAATCAGCTTCTTTGATCAACTTAATCTGAATCCACAGTGCTTCTACCAGCCTATTCACGCCCTCTTTTCCGTTGGATTCAAACATAAGAACAGCACGCGTTTACGCACCGATAATTTTATACGATAGTATGTTCATTTTATATACGGTTGTAAGATATATTACGACATATGATAAGCCACCTGCAGGTTGAACAGGACTTGTATGCGCACACGGAAGATCCCGAGGAAATTCCGGTTTCCGAAGTTTTCATAACGTCTCTGGAAAGGAAGCTGGGTGATTATTCAGAGCTTTTATCCCAAATGCAGGATAAAGATCTGAGGAAACTTCTGGAATTCCTCTTCTTCTATCTTGTGGAGAATCCTAACGCAAGTCCTTGGAACAAAACCATAGCAAAACAGTTTGATCTGCACTCCGAGAGTAAGACAATGAGAGACGACATAAGACGATTTCTCTATGCTGTAAGACTGATAAAGAGCATTTCAATCGACAAACAGCTCATCGACAAAACTCACCCAACAAGAAGCTTCAACTCAAACCAATCCATGAAGAAAACTGGGATCCTAATTGCCTCAAGAGGCGTCTGGCTACGTCAGAATAAGGACAAAAGCCACGGCTAGACAGAAAGAAAATCGGATTACTCAGCGTGCAACAAGAAATGCAGACCTTGGAATTGAATGAATCTAGAATCCAGATTCGCAATCCGCAGGTTTTTTTGGGTTGATCAAGAATTGTTAAGTCAGGAGTCCGAAAGTTGGAGCGTTCAAAGCTGGACGATGAGAGTATCGCCAGCAAGTTGAAAGGCAACACACTACGAGTTTACTGGAACCTGCTAAGGTCTTCAAGTGGCGTGGTGAGGGTCAGGGAGACACAGAGGTCTTTAAACTTTTCAAGTCCAGCATTGGCAGTATATCATTTGGAAAAGCTAGTGGAGCTGGGTCTGGTTCGAAAGGTTCGAGGCGAATATCGTCTAGTGAAGGCAGTTAACATTGGGGTTCTCAAGCAGTTTACGAGGATTGGGACATTTCTTCTTCCGCGTTACGCTTTCTATGCAACCATGTTTACGACTCTTCTGATCTTTTATATTTCCCAAGTCAGGATCATAAACTTCTACAGCGTATTTGCTCTAATCTTTGGTATTCTCGCCACTGGAATTCTATGGTTTGAGACAGTCAGCACTTGGAGGCAGAGGCCTTAGTCAAGGGAGGACTATTGCCTTTAGCACGGGCTTGAGTTTCTTGCTGTGGCTGACTGCTACCGAGTCAGCTTGCATGTCGATGAGGATGGTTGTTGTTTCGCCTTCTGCAATTTCAAAGCGTATTATGACTTTGATATGTTCGCTGGGCACGTCCAAATCAGTAGTGTTGCCATCTGCATAGGTTGCGTTGGCAGATTTAATGTGCATTTTGATCATCGTGTAGTTTCCTGGTGGAATTTCAGTGATGGAGAGATTCATTGCCACGTCTCGTAGGGCTAGCAAGTCGAAGTAGACCTCTGTTGCGTTACCGACGAAAGCCAAGCTTACCCAGGTTTCATTGTCATATCCCGGTCTATGAGCAGAGATGCTATCAAGCGTTACGTTGAGATGGGTTAGGTTGACTGGCGAATCAATTAGCAGTACAGCCAATGTGCCAGCGCTAGCCACAGGAGGAGAAGACGTCGTGAACCATGGGAATTCTAAACCAGGTATGGTCAAGCTTGAAATGGCTAAGGATGCGATTATGAGAAAGGCTATAAGAACTCCACCGGTCGCATATAGCATCGTCTTCTTACCATTGTTTGTCATTCCATATCAACCTCTTTCATTCTAGTTTGGCTCTGCACTCTGGACAATTGTCCAAGTCAATTCCACAGTTAAGACAATACCATTTGCCGCATTTCGTACAGAGAAAACTCACACCATTTGTTTTTGAATTGCATTTTTGACATAGTCTTTTCGAAATCCTTGAATGAAACATTTTGTGTATATTGGGATTCGTGGTGAACATTTTCCCATCTATTACGTTAGTGGAATCGTCAGATATAATACAACACCTTTGAACAGACTATTCAAAACTTTGAACACTGAAAAACTCGCATGTGTATACTTTGTGATTGCGACATATCCTTGATTCTACTTGACTCTTCTAACTCTTCGATAAAAGATTGCGACCAAGTTCACAATTATCAGTGCAACGAGAATCAACAATGGACTGCTGAGCATAGATTCCCCTACGGATAGCGGAAGCTCAAAGAGCAGAGTATCCCCGTCTTCAGCCACTTGAGGGTTAATCGCCGTTGACGGCAGTATGAAGTAACAGGCAGGGTCAAACTCATTTGAGCTTGTGAAGCTGTAGTAATAGTGAATTGGCATCGTTTTGTCTTCCAGTTTCCATTCGACTAGTGGACTACCGAAATAATCATTGAAATCTAGCGAGTAACTATCGGTTAGGTTGACCTGAAATTTTCTCCAATTCGTCCTCACGTTGTAGATCTTGTTCATTGTTGTCTTATTAATCGTGATGTGTACAACGTCTTGACCAATCAAAAGAAGCTCAACGTGTATTGATTTCGCTGAATTGTTGAAGATATTCTGTGAAGGGTCATATACACACTCTGCATCTTCTAGGCCTCTTTGTTCTAGGTTTTGTAGGATGGCCTGTGGAATCGTTGAGACGTTGAACAAGTGTTGCTGCACGATTTCATTGTATATAGAAGAGTTGAGGTTTTCAAGACTGAGGACGATGTGGATGTTTTGCCCAATTGTGGCTCTAATTATCACAGCGGCGTATACTGGTGTGACCAAGCTTGCCAGCAAGACGAGTAGGAGAGATATTGCGGCTGGTTTTCTCATTTTTCGTTCTTTTTCCGGTTCAGTAGATTGTGTTTGAATCCTTGCAATGGAAGCGGAAGTGTGAATTGTAGCTGCCCTCTTGACCCAAGGTAGCTCTTTTCCATCTCTATTCCAAATCGCATATTAATATTGTTATAGTCTGTGTGCAGGCATCTGATCCCAGATTCTCCAAAAAGACTTAATAACCTTTATCTGCTTTAGTGAAAAAGAGAGAGAAGGCGAGATCCTATGTGGCAGTGGCTCAGAGACTTGCTGACAATTTACTCATGGAAGGAACTGTGGATAGCTGTAAGCGCACCAGTTGTGATCATGGGAGTCTGGCTTCTATTTTGGTTCTTGCTCACAATCCCCATTACAATTATCCGCGCTATAGCCATCTGGTCGCTGATAATCACCCTAGCGCTGGGAAGTGCCACGGTCGACGCTTTAAGGAAACAACAAGGCAAAAGGTCGTTGTAGGCACTCCTACCACTTCATTTTGTCGTTGCAGCTTGTGCCCTTGAGGATCCAAAGAATAGAGACAGTTCAGAAATTCTAGCAAGCGGATTCTCAGATCAGAAGTCCTTTTCCACTTTTATCCTGCGAATTTTCGTTCAGAAAAAAGCTATTCACTCACTTTTTTGGGGCGTCAGTTCTAATGTACAGAACGTTGTTCCCGCGAACCAAAACACGGCCATAATTCGCAACCAACTCATCCCGGAATCTCTCAGTTGCACCTTCTAATAGAACATTCATGTAACCATCACAGCGCACGACAGTTCCGCGATACTCAGCACCGCTCTTCAAGATGATAGCGACATATGAATTAAGCAGTTTTGCCAAGACATTCAAAGGTTTCATACTGGGCTCCAGCACAAACACCAACACTACACACAATCTTGACCGTATAAAAGCTTTATGAAGCAAACAATCGTTGGGACAAGAGCCATCAAGATTCCAAAGAAATCGTATCGGATCCGAGGTTGCAATCTTCCCAAACACAAATTTACCATCAATCTATCATCCTCTGAATCTGCTCCTCCAATCTCTCCAATACATTGGACTTTCTACCGAGCTCAACCTTTGTCCTAACAATAGTCTTCACAGGCGTCGGGTCAACGCCTTGTAGAATCGCCAGATAAACGCTTGCAAAATCACCTGTAAGTATCACAGAAAATATCTCCGCCAATCTTCGCTTCCCGCTTGCCCAAATCTCCAAGACTTTTTGAGCCTTGTGGAAGGCCAACAACTTAGCGAAGTCGATCCTGCGTCTAATCTCGGGCGACTCACTGTGATCTCGAACAAGTATTACAGAGAATCTCTTTGTGAGGATCTCAGAGGCTTCCCACCCGACAACCTCATTGTGGTCAAGTTCTGGAAAAATGTTATATGTGCTCAAGAGCTTGCTGTTTTCGTTGAACTGGGTTTTCATTCGATGGGCTGCTGCTCTGAATCGTCCAAATCCATAAACCATCGGTATAGTCCCCTTCAACTCCAAAGCTAGCATTTTTGACGTATTCTTCTTTGTGGGAATATGAGGAGAGTTTTCTTCAACCACCTTCTCGAGAACGCGTATGACTTCTTCGCAGTCTCTATCCAAGCTCGATACAATGTTCATCTTCTCCAAGAGAACTGGAAGCGGAAAGAACAGGTAAGGAATTGCGACGCGTGGTGGCAGACCGCTAGGCATTGTTACGTGGGGAACCCCTAGTCGTTTGGAGAATGAGAGAAGGTGTCCTCCAGAGCTCATGGTTATAGTCATGCACTTTCTGTGGACAGCATCCATAAATGCACTAAGTGTCTCTTCAGTTGCTCCTGAGTAACTTACTGCGAAAACGAGAGTGCTCTCATCTGCATAAGCTGGTAGAGTGAAGCTTCTGCATGTCTGAATTGGGATAGAGAGCCGGTCACGTAGCCAGTCTTGGAGAATCTCGCCGCCTATGGCAGAGCCTCCCATGCCCACAACTATGATGTTCCGGGGGTTCTTGTGGCTAATCGCGATTTCTCCCCCTCTTTTTATGGCATCTTGGCAGTATTCTGGGGTTTTCCCGCATAGATCTAGCATTCTGCTTTTGTCGACTTTTTCCAACTGTTCTGGTTTGTCTAATACGTTGCTTTCGTGCATTTTCTCACCTTTTCTTTTGTGTTTCCAATAAACTTGCGATGCTTGATTGTGGGGCTATGGATAAATAGTTATCTAAGGTGGATGGTGGCGCCTTCTAAAACTCCCATTTTTATGTGCGCAATATCTCAGTCTGGAGTAGCTAATGTGGGCGCGCATAGAACGAATAAGTAGTTGCAGAGCATTTGTTGGTATGTGTGAAATAGGTTGTGGTGGTAATGTGTCCCTTAGTGAAGCGTGGTCGTGAGCTTTCTATTGCTGTGCCTGCTTCATTAGTATCGGATGTTCCGCATCTTCGGGAGAAAACCTTCAAGATTGGGCTAGTCGGTAGGGCCGCTGCCGTTTTTTGCGTAGATGAGGTTGTGATTTTTCCTGATTCGCCTGAGGTTGATCAGAGCCACGATGCAGAGTTTATTGCCACTATTCTGTCTTACATGGAGACACCTCAGTATTTGCGCAAGCGTCTGTTTAGGCTCGTGCCTGAGTTGAGGTATGCCGGTATTCTCCCTCCGTTGCGTACGCCTCATCATTCTGTACCGAATAAGGCTAGAGATTTGAGAATAGGGGAGCATCGTGAAGGGGTAGTTGTTTCTTCCACTGATACTGGATTGTATGTTGATGTCGGTGTAGAGCGTTCTGTGTTGGTTTCTAACGTGAAGCTTCCCATGAATAGCCGGGTTACCGTGAAAATCACTGAGCTGGGGAGGCATTTGGGGGCCGATCTAGTTGGTCGGGATGACCCTGAGCTGTACTGGGGCTATCGTGCGAAAATTTTGCGTGTAGGATTTGGGCACCTAGTGAAAGATGGAGATTTCGATTTGGTGATTGCCACTTCTCGTCGCGGAGTTCGATTCATGGAAGTTGCTGGTGAGTTGGCAGAGCGTTGGGAGGATGCCGGTAAGGTTTTGGTTGGTTTTGGTTCGCCGTCTATGGGATTGTTTGAGATTCTGGAGCATGAGAAGCTGATTCTCAGTGACGTTGCAGATTTTGTCATAAACTTTGTTCCCAATCAGGGCACCGCAACTGTAAGAACTGTAGAAGCCGTCTTTTCATGTTTGAGTGTTTTGAACCTGCTTGCTACTGATCGATAATTTGTGGCTGGCGTGTGCACACGCATCGCTAGGCTTCTTGGAAGCTCTGTCTGAGTGGGTATGACACAAGTTTCCAACTGTACTAAGAGGTTGAGAGTTCTAAGTGTGAGAAAAGCGGGAGATCCCGCCTCCGAGGTCTGACAAGAAATAAAGGCATTCTGCCAGTAGAATATCGAAAGCTCTGGTAAGAAACGGGCTAGGTAATGTATTTCAATTCCTGAAGTTCTTTGGAAACTGGTGTCCTTACTTTTCCTCTCTCAGGTTTTTCCTCTTCTCCATCACATTCTTCGTCGTCTACGTACATATCCTCAACGATTTTTTGGATTATGTTTGCCATCTCATTGACCTTGTTTCTCAACACATTCAACTTCTGGTCCAGTGTCAAGTTTTCCCAATTCTCTTCGTTGACTTTCCCAGTCATTTCCCTTCCCTCAAGGACACAGAATAACGTGAATTGATGATTGCAGTAGAAAAGCATTTCGATGAATATCCTTCTGATTCCGCGGTCGTCCGAAGCAGTTGTACTCTCAGAACAGGGCACAGAACTATCCAAAGATTGCTTTCTCGGGCAGAGCAGCTACGCCTTGAGGGTCTTCAACGCCTTATATGACTTCTGCAGTGTGCTTTCCAAAAACACTTTAAGAAGACGTAGAAGGTCTCTGATGTTCACCGGACGAAAACCGACGCCCCACCCACACACCACATAACTTGTAGATTCACTCATTCGCCATCAACAATCACGCAGGTATATCGCATATATTACGACACGAGATTATTTAAACCATTCTGCGTCAAACATGTGAAAACTTTGAGATTACAGACAAACAGGAATTATGCCCTGAGTTTGCATACGTACAGAACCTCAGGCAGTACTCCAAAGAGTAATTCGGCTTTGATGGAAACTCCGGATGTGTTGTTTGGGAAAGCAACGTTTATAACTCGATGCTCTTATTGAAAGAAAGACGAAGCAAAGGGATAAAGATAACAAAAAGAAGGATATCAGCGTAATGGGTCATAGAAAGAAACATGCTCCGAGACGTGGCTCACTGGCCTATTTGCCTAGGGGTCGCGCTACAAGCGAGACTGGAAGAATACGCTACTGGCCCAAGGTGGAGGAAGGTCCTGCACTACTGGGATTCATGGGCTACAAGGCGGGGATGACTCACGTATTTCTAGTTGAAGATGATGAACGCTCACCAAACTTTGGAAAAGAGACATCCCACCCAGCCACAGTGGTGGACACGCCGCCAATCATATTGTTCGCTATTCGAGCGTACACAAGAGACCCATATGGTTTGCACACACTCACCGAAGCTTGGATGAAGAATCCGCCAAGACAGCTTGACCGTATTGTGACGTTACCGGAAAGCTTAGACCCTATACATGCCCTGAAGAAAATGGAAGAAAACTTGGCACGAATCTCCGAGTTCCGCCTAATGGCAGCTACACAACCCAAAGAAGCTGGTGTCCCAAAGAAGAAACCAGAAATCATAGAAACCAAAATCGATGGAGGCACTATCGAAGAACAGTTCGAACACTCAAAGAACCTGCTTGGGAAAACCATCTCTATAACGGAAGTGTTCAAAGAAGGACAATACGTAGACGCGGTGGCGGTAACCAAGGGTAAAGGCTTCCAGGGTCCTGTGAAACGATGGGGAATCAAAATTCTACCCCGCAAATCCCGCAAAACCAAACGAGGCGTCGCAGTCATTGGGCCGTGGCATCCCACGAGAGTTCTATACACCGTTCCAAGAGCAGGCCAAATGGGCTACCACCAGAGGACTGAGTACAACAAACGTATTCTAAAAATCGGCACAGATGGAAGCGAAATAACTCCAAAAGGTGGATTCCTACGTTATGGTCCTGTTCGGGGAACTTACATGCTTCTGGATGGAAGCTTACCTGGACCTGTCAAACGCCTGGTACGATTACGATACCCCGCGCGTCCCCCGAAAACAACAGCAGAAGCCCCACCAAGAATCACGCACATATCCCTTGAATCACCACAAGGATAATGCGAGAGTGAGATGGATGAGCAAGCGTTCAGCTAAGATTTTCGACCTCAAAGGAAAAGCAACAGGCAAAACCAACCTTTCCCCTGTTTTCAAAACTCCTTCCAGGCCAGATGTTATAAAACGAGCAGTTATCGCGATCCAGTCCCACCGCTTTCAGCCACAGGGCCGGGACCCTTTCGCAGGAAAACGAACTACCGCAGAGTCTCGGGGAACGGGGTTGGGAATAGCCCGGGTTTCAAGGATAAAGGGAGGTCAACGAGCAGCTTTCATACCATTCGCAGTTGGGGGGCGAGCTACTCACCCTCCAATGAGTGAAAAGAAAATTGAGAAGAGAATCCCACGGAAAGAAATGCGACTGGCTCTACGCTCGGCAGTTGCAGCCACAGCATCCAAGGAAATCGTGTCCTCTCGAGGACACGTTATAGATGACATCCCGGATTTTCCACTGGTTGTCGTAGATGCTCTTGAACGCTTGAGAAGAACAAAGGAAATTGAAGAAGCGTTCATCCAGTTAGGGGTGTGGCCAGACGTTTATCGCGTTAGGGAGAGCAGGAAGGTGAGAGCGGGTAAAGGGAAGAGACGTGGTCGAAGAGTGAAACAGGCGGTCGGTCCGCTATTGGTCGTGAATCAAAATGAAGGCTCTCTTGAAGCAACCAGAAACATCCCGGGAGTAGACGCGGTCACGATCAACAATCTAAACGTTGAACTCTTGGCGCCTGGAACCCATCCAGGAAGACTTGTCATCTGGACGAACTCAGCCTTCGAAAGAATAGATGAGCTGTTTGGAGGGAGATAGATTTGGATCCCTATGAAGTTGTGTCATATCCAGTTATGACTGAAGTGACGAGCCGCTTACTTGAAACAGAGAACAAGCTTGTCTTCATTGTCAGCATAGCAGCCACAAAGACGGATATTAAACGAGCCGTAGAGGAACTCTATGAAGTGAAAGTTGAGAGCGTCAATACTGCAATCACACTGGAAAACGAGAAAAAAGCCTTTGTAAGGCTTCACCCAGACTACAAAGCGGTGGATATTGCAATTAAGCTTGGGATTCTGTAGGAGACGTGACACGTGGGTAAGAAAATTCGGGTTCAAAGACGCGGTAGAGGCTCGTCCACTTTTAGGGCGTCCACTCACAAAAGAATAGCCCCCGCCAAATACCCTTCATTTTCCAAGAAGGAGCGAGAAGGCGTCATTCATGGTCGCATCGTCAGAATCCTTCATGAATCAGGAAGGGGCTCTCCACTGGCCCTAATGAAACTAGAAACTGGCGAGACTTACTACACTGTTGTTCCTGAGGGCATCTGCGAGGGCCAACCGATTCAGATTGGGAGTAAAGCTTCTGTGGATGTTGGAAACGTGCTCCCATTGGGGAGCATTCCAGCAGGCACCATCATATGCAATATTGAGCGTTCACCAAGCGACGGAGGAAAAATCTCACGTTCGTCAGGATCCTACGCAACGGTAGTAGCACACACCCCCGAAGGAACTATGATGAAACTTCCATCTGGAAAAACTCGCTACGTAAATGACCTGTGCCGCGCAACTGTTGGGGTTATATCTGGGGCGGGACGCCTCGAAAAGCCGTTCTTGAAGGCAGGTGCTAAGCGCCTTTGGATGCGAGCAAAGGGTCACACGTATCCCAGAACGCGTGGCGTGGCGATGATAGCTGCAGTGCATCCTTACGGAAGTGGTAGAAGGGGAGCACGCAAGGTCACAACGGTATCAAGGAACGCTCCACCAGGTCAAAAGGTAGGTTTGATTGCAGCGAGAAGTACTGGCAAACGAAAAAGAAGAAAACGGTAGTTTTGACTTTGGGCAGAACGTTAGGAATATTTAATAATTCCCGAGAACCAGAAAGAAGCGAGGAGATGATCGTTGCCCAAAGAATTCATCTATCAAGGCCACACAATTGAGGGATTACAGGGCATGTCGATGGACGAGTTTATTCGCTTACTACCATCACGTCAGCGGCGGAGCCTACAACGAGGATTGACACGAGAACAAAGGGTTCTCCTCGAAAATATCCGCAGTGTTGAAGAAACATCAACAGAAGAGCAGAAGAAAGTTGTTAAAACACACGTCCGTAACATGATTATTCTTCCAGAAATGGTAGGTTTTACTATTCTGATTCATGATGGAAAGGAATTCGTGGCAGTGGAAATCAACCCTGATATGATTGGGCATTATTTGGGTGAATTCGCAATCACCAACAAAATGGTGAGACATGGAACGCCAGGGATTGGCGCGTCTAGGTCGTCGATGAATGTTCCTTTGAAGTAGAAACCAAAGGTATTCGAGGTTTTTGTTATACGCGTTTGAGCTTAACAGCTTGGCTTAGAACGCTTATTCTTGGTTGGTGAGATTCCAAGAAGTGAATAGATCGACTTCTTAACGGTTGTAAGATTCAGAGTATGTCACTTACTTGCTTCACTACGTCTGTATTGCGTGAAGCCACAATGTCCGCAGGTATAACGGTCACCATGATCTGCCATAAAATACCCCGGACCGCATCTTTCGCAAAGGGGACGGAGTCTTTCCAACCCCGCTTCTCCAATTTTGTAATAAGCGAAGACTCCCTTCCTTTTTTTCTTCACCTTTTTGACTTTCTTTTCTTTTGGTTTCTCTTCCGGTTTCTCTTCCGGT
The DNA here is from genome assembly GCA_020348865.1 of Candidatus Bathyarchaeota archaeon. Taxonomy (GTDB): domain Archaea; phylum Thermoproteota; class Bathyarchaeia; order Bathyarchaeales; family Bathyarchaeaceae; genus SOJZ01. The sequence continues at coordinate 512,726 of CP070754.1, forward strand.
TTCTCTTCCGGTTTCTCTTCCGATTTTCCTTCCGGTTCACCCTCGGGTTCTATTGGTCCTTCCGTTTCTTTTCTTCCTTTCTCAGCCATTCCGCTATCCCTCTTTCTTCTCCTCTTCTACCGCCTCTGCTTTCCCCTCTTTCTTCTCCTCTTCTACCGCCTCTGCTTTCCCCTCTTTCTTCTCCTCTTCTACCGCCTCTGCTTTCCCCTCTTTCTTC
>CP070754.1:513042-521988 GCA_020348865.1 Candidatus Bathyarchaeota archaeon
CGTTTTCACTTGTATTTGGGTCATAGCCCACTCTTCTTCAGCGCCCACAAGGTCTTGAATATCTTCGCGGCTGCGGGGCCGGTTCGGGCTGTGGTGGGGTCGGCCGGATTTGAACCGACGACCTTTACCCGAGACAGTTCATCTCTGTCCCTACAGGTTTCTTCACCGCTCCAGAAGTTCTTCATTCCACACTAGGTGGTCCGCAAACCTGTGAACTTCCTGTTCTGGAGCCTGTCGTCATCCCTCTCTAGCGGCCTATCGCTTGGATAAACCGTAGCTAGACTACGACCCCACAAATCAAGACTTTGTGAGATTAGGTTATATAGATTTCCCAGTTGACGGGACAGTTTCGTCGGAGCGAAAGCTTAATGAACTCATGTTCGGCAAAGGTATTAGGGTATGCCGGCCATAGGGCGCGGGACCCACCTGATCCCATTCCGAACTCAGAAGTTAAACCGTGTTCCGTTTCCGGTGTTAGTGTGGTCTTCGGCCACGTGAAGCCGGGAAAGCTGGCAGCCCCACCTCAGCTCTTCGATGGATGAAGAGGAGATACTCAAAACTTATTACTAAGCATGTAAGTCTACTTCACGGAGCAAAACATCGAAATGATTCCAGAAGTTTCACAGTTGTTTCCGCAAGATAACATTTTGGGATGGATTATCCAGATAACTTGGTTAGGGTTTTTTGTGGTTTTCATGTTTTATGGACAACGCATTCAGATGTACGTCATGCTGAGAGAAGTCCAGAGCTCCCTACTTCGCCTGAAATTAACACGAGACAAAGGACGAAAGGCGGCAATACGCACAATAAAAGAACTGGGGAAGCCAAAGGAAGACCCAACCCCAAGAGTTGACCAATTCTTGGAGTACATAGCCATCGCGCCTCAGAATATGGATCCTGCCGGCATAGTTTGGAAGCTAGAACACATACTAAATGTTCGAGATACACGGTTCAAAGATGAAGTGAAGCTCATGGCACCTGAAGCAGATGAAACTCAAGTGCACAATCTGGAGAACACATTGGAGGCGGCTCTTGCCTTGAACATAATCTACAAGGTTATTAGACATTTCTACCTGCTCGGAAAAAAAACTTTGAGCCTCTACATAATCATGCAGATTCAAATGATTTTACCGTTAATAATGAAAGAGGCAGAGGCCTACGCCAGTGCCCTGAAAGCCTTTACTTACGGTCAACCCATAGGTGACGGAGCAGGTGCATTGGTGGCCGCCAAGTTGATGTTAGGACATAGAAAAAGAAAGATTGCCAAGGATGTCGTAATGGCCACTGTGCCTATAGAAGGCCGAACAGCATACGTTCTAAAAGCAAAGGGTCCAGGTGGAACCGTGGGTAAACCTGGAGAGGCGATGAAGAATATTATTGAAGAGAATAAGGGAAAAATCGCTACAATAATCGCTGTAGATGCTGCTATGAAGCTTGAGGGTGAGAAACCTGGAGAAGTCGCTGAAGGTGTAGGTGTTGCCATTGGAGGTCCAGGAGTCGAACAGTACAAAGTGGAGGAGGCCATAGTCAAGTACAAAATTCCAATAAACGCGATCATTATAAAGGAAGATATTGGAGACGCCGTTTCTCCAATGCGGAAGGAAATATTTGAAGCCGCGGACGCCGCTATTGAACGGATTAAGCGTGTGATTCTGGAAAGAACGAAAAAGGGTGAATCACTCATAATCGCAGGCATAGGAAACACGATTGGAATTGGGCAGTAGGTGGAAGAGATGAGTGATATGGAACCTTCAACCAGAAAGTTTTCTCTCTTTTTCCTTGTGATAATTTTTGTAACCCTTGCTTTGGCAATTGCCGCGTTTTTCCAAGCTTATGATGCGTACAACGCTGGACAGGCTGCTAACGGACACTTTTTCACGTTGATAGGGGCTTCAGGACTTGCATTATTGACATATATGGTGTTCCAGACAAGAAGAAGGACGTTGAGACTAGCCTTTGTACCGCCGCGGATAACCTCCACAGTCTTGTGTCAAAAATGTGGGTTCAAGAATATCAGGGACTTCGAACGCGGGGACTTCATCTTCAAGAAAACAGATGACTGCCCGAAATGCAAGGAGAAAATGTCGATAGCGTCCGTCTTTCGCGAGGTTAAAGAAAAGAAGAAGAAAAGATGGATTTAGGTTAGCACGAGGCACCCATCTTTTACGATCAAAACTGTGTGCTCTGCTTGAGCCACGGGTTTTCCATTTGCCTCTACAAACACAGGATAAGCCATAAAGCGTTTCGATAAGAGGAGCTGAGAGAATGCGGCGTCAAAACGGTCATGTGGCACACATCCTTTAAGCCATCGCTCTGCGAAAGGAAGAGAACCGAAATTCTTCTCGATGTAATCAGCAAGCTGCTTGGCATAGACGTCTTTCTGGGATTTGTGTCTCAAGAGCCGATAAATGTAGGCATCAGAGCTGCTTCTAATTTTGCCAGCACCATCAGCAAGTGTTACGAAAGGTTCAACACCGTAGATCTCTCCCAAACTTGTTCTTGAAGTGGAGATGTGAAAAACATTGGGCAAAGACTTCCCCGCATGAACTGAATACCGACTAATTAGATGTCCTGTGAGGTTCGAGATAGGTTTGAACCCCCGAGACTTGATCGTTTTCTCAACCGCGGATCCGAATCGCGAAGTGAACAACCATGGGCGGAGCGCTTCTACAGCTTTTTCGAGGGCTGCTTCCGCTGTGCTCACAAGGTTCTCTAGTTCAGGGTTGAGGCATACGGTTACAGCTGTGTCTGCGATGTATCCATCTATGTGAACGCCGAGGTCTACTTTAACAAGGCTTCTTTCGGGGATTGTTCGCTTGTCTTTTGGAGGTGAGGTGTAATGCGCTGCAATCTCGTTTACAGAGACGTTGCATGGGAACGCAGGCCTTCCTCCCTTCTCTTTGATCATGGATTCCGTTTTTTCGCATATGTCGATGATACGCATGCCTTCATGTACAATCTTCTTCATGGATTCTCGGACATCATGAGCGATTTTGCCAGCCCTTTGATATTTCTTTAGGGCATCTTCAGGAAGTTCTTTCATTCTATTTACCATTCCGGTTTAGCTCTATGTGTGGGGAGGTTATCTCTGGGATTAGTGTTGTGAAGTCGTCTCCTCCCATATGGTAGATTGGCTTTGTCTTGTGAATATTGTATTTTCCGTCGAAGATTCCCTCATCAGCGTAGGCGGCTAGGATTTCGCCGATAAAGAGGGTGTGATCACCTGTGGTTGTTTGTTGGTGTAGTCTGCATTCCAAGTGCGCAACGCACTCTTTGATAATGGGTGGCTGGACAATCTTGGCTGGTAGTGGGGTTAGCTGCGTTTCCTTGAACTTGTCATGTTTTCTTCCGGTTCTTCTGCCACAAAACAGGGTTTCTTTGACTAGGTTCATTGCGGGGATATTGACCACGAATTCTTTTGCTTCTTCAATTAGCTTGTGAGAATATCTTTTTGGGGCGATGCTTATGACAAGCAGTGGAGGGTGAATGGATGCCGGCATACACCATGCCAGAGTTATCACGTTTGCTTTGCCCGTGCTGTCTATGCAGCTCACCAACACAACTTGCTTCGGGTGCAGCAATCTATACGCTGAAGAAAAAGCAACATCAACCTTCTTGGTTTCCAAGCTAATCGTCTCGTCTATGGTTTGATTCAAACAGTCTCCAAATCATTTGAGCTTACTGTTTCTTAAGTATACATGCTCCGGGAACCCTTAAGTATCCCACAATATTAACTTGACAAGGTGACCGCCTTGGAATGGTATCAGCTCAAGTGCAACTCACCTTTTTCGCGTTTCAGTCAGTAAATCTTATGAAGAACCTCTTGGATTCTGTCGGAGTAAGGCAGGATACGAGAGCTGCAGGAGTTGTCAGTGATGAATAAAAAGAAGACAGTGCTTGACCCTTTTGGAACAACAGTGGTCGAAGACTATGAGCGTCTCTACGAAGAGTTCGGAATCCAACCGCTGAACCCTCTGCTAGGTCGAATACCCAATCCAAGCATGTATATGAGACGTAACGTGGTTTTTGGACACAGAGATCTTGAACGGCTATTGGATGCCATGAAAAAACGTGAACCATTCGCTGTGATGAGCGGCATTAAACCAACTGGAGAGTTCCACCTGGGAACTCTAATGACAGCTCGTGAGGTCATATATTTCCAGCAACAAGGAGCTATGGCTTTCTACTGCATAGCAGATGTGGAAGCATATGAGGATAACAAGATCCCTTTTGAAAAGAGTGAGAAATACGCAGCAAGCAATGTTGCAGATTTACTTGCTTTGGGGTTTGATCCAAAGCGGGGTTACGTTTATCAGCAGTATAAAGAACAGCGAGTGAAGGATCTGGCCATTATTTTCGGTAGAGGGGCAACTTTGGCTACGATGAAGGCCATTTATGGTGAGCGTCACATTGGGCTTTACTTGTCAGCGCTGGTGCAGGCTGGAGACATTTTGATGCCACAGCTTCAAGATTTCGGCGGCCCGAAACCTACAGTTGTGCCGGTAGGGATAGATCAAGACCCCCACATGCGGTTCACTCGAGACCTTGCCAACAAATTTCGTCGCAAATACAATTTCATGCTTCCTTCTTCCACCCTTCACAAAATCATGAAAGGTTTGGATGGATCACCAAAGATGAGCAAACGAAACCCTATGGGCTACTTCACGTTACACGAGAAACCGGAGGCAATCTCCAAAAAGATTTCAAACGCGTTCACCGGTGGAAAGCCAACTGTTGCTGAGCAACGGAAGGTTGGAGGCATTCCTGAAATCTGCCCAATATATGAACTGTGCATGTACCAATTCGTTGATGACGATAGAAAAATCGTTGAATCGTATCATGAGTGCAAGAATGGTAGTCTCTTATGCGGAGAACACAAAAAGCGCACAATCGAAACCGTCTTGGATTTCGTAAAGGAACACAAACGAAAACACAAGAAATTCGTTGACAAAGCAAGAGAAATTCTGAAAATCTCTTAAACCACCATTCTCCAATACGTGTATGCAAATATTGTTGACTCTGTTGTGATGTATGCGCACAATATTGAGAAGTGTAGCGAACAAGCTAACGTAACACGAATACGTAAAACATAAATAATCTTTTCATCATGCAGTAATGCGGGTGGACGGGATGCCCTGCCAATTTCCACAATTTGGTCTCTAAGCTCATTTTTGTCTAGTGAAGGGCATCTTGGCATTAAAGAAATCACAGAGGGTTTTTTATTGTGTTAGACCACACTATTCATTTTCATGGTGAAGCAGACGACAACGAGTTCTGGATGGTAGCCACGCTATGAGTGAACTCAGAAAGAATGAACACAAAACCTTGCTGATCTTGGAGAAGCTTGGAGGAAGAAACCCGGTTGCCAAGATTGTTGAAGCCAGCGGTTTGGCACACGCAGCTGTAATGCGCGCAGCACTTACTCTCTCCGAAAAAAAGCTGTTGCAGATTCATGAGCAGAAGCGGACGACTATCACATTAAGTGAGGAAGGAACACAACACGCAGAGAAAGGACTTCCCGAAAGACGTCTGATCCGTGCACTAGTCAAGCTGGGGAGTGAAGCCACAGTAGAGGAAACTGTCAAAGAGGCAGCACTAGAAAGAGACTTCACAACCATTGCATTGGGGTGGCTACACAATAAGAATTGGGTAACCATGAAAGCTAACGTATTGAAAACATCAAAGGAGCCTCCGATGGGATTTGACGAAAAGCTTCTGAACGCTTTGTATAAGAAGGGTCCAATCCTCATTGAAGGCTTGAGCAGAGAGTTGAAAGATGCAGCAACTGTCTTGAAGAAACGGCAACTCATAAGAATGGACGACAGAACCTTGAGGAGGCTGGAGTTAACTGATGCCGGGTTGGAAATTGTCAAACGTGGAATTAAACCTGTTGAAGAGATTAGTCAATTGACCCCGACCCTAATTCTATCAAAGAAATGGCAAAAGGTGAAGCTGAGGAAGTTTGACGTAACCGCACCGGGTCCAGTTGTCTATCCCGGTAAGATTCACCCTGTGCAAGAGATTATCCAGATGGTTAGAGAGGCTTTTCTTGAGATGGGCTTCACCGAGATTAGAGGTTCCATTGTTCAGACAGCTTTCTGGAACTTTGATGCCTTGTTTCAACCTCAAGATCATCCTGCAAGAGAGATGATGGACACTTTTTACCTGACGCAGCCAAAGGAAGGTAGATTGCCGAGAGAAAAATTTGTGGAAGCCGTAGCAAAAACGCATGAAAACGGTTGGACAACGGGATCACGTGGCTGGCAATACAAATGGAGTCCCAAAGAAGCGAAGAAGCTGATTCTGCGGACACACACGACTGCAGTTACTATTCACCATCTTGCTGAACATAGAGAACCACCGGTGAAAGTGTTTTCAGTAGATCGCATATACCGCAACGAGAAACTGGATTACAGTCACCTCGCGGAGTTCTATCAGATTGAAGGAATAGTCATGGATAAGAATGTGACCTTGCGCGATTTGATAGGAACATTGCGACAGTTTTATCTTAAACTTGGGTTGGAGAGAGTGGAATTCTGGCCTAGCTACTTCCCTTACACGGAACCATCGGCGCAAGCTACAGCTTATGTTCCGGAACTCAAAACATGGATTGAACTCTGTGGAATGGGCATATTTCGCCCAGAAGTCGTGAAGCCCTTCGGCATCAAACATCCTGTGCTAGCCTGGGGCGGCGGATTAGAACGACTAATCATGTTGAAACTTGGTGTAGACGACATTCGATTCTTGTACAAGAATGATCTTGGCTGGATAAGGAGGAGTCCTGTATGCCGGCAATAACGCTGAACAGAGACCGATTCTGCTCGTTCATTGGCCGCTCGATGACTGTTGAGGAGATGGCTAAGTGGCTTCCTTGGCTTGGCTGTAGCTTGGAGGAGACCGGACCGGATTATGTGAAGATTGAATTCAACCCTAATCGCCTAGACTTCTCCAGCTACGCAGGCGTGGCAAGAGCCTTTTGTGGACTATTGGAATGGAAAACAGGATTACCAAAATATGACGTACGAAAAGGAAAAATCACTGTAAATGTGGACTCAACAGTATCCGCCGTCAGACCCTACATACTGGGTGCAGTTGTACAAAACATAGAGGTTGATGAGGATTCCATCGCTGAGCTTATGGAAATGCAGGAAGACCTTCACTGGGGTATAGGCAGAGACAGAAGAAAAGCCTCAATTGGCGTGCACAACCTAGACGCTGTTGAACCTCCTTTCACATATACGACTGGTGACCCGGACACCTCGAAGTTTGTTCCATTAGAGAAAACGACGAATATGACTTTGAAGGAGATATTGAAAAGCCATGAAAAGGGCACTGCGTATCGACATTTGGTGGATTGGGCTCCAAGATATCCTTTGCTCATAGATAAAAAAGGAAGAGTTCTCTCCATGCCGCCCATTATTAACGGTGAATTGACACGAGTTGACAGCTCAACGCGGAATTTGCTAATCGACATAACCGGCCCTGACCTCAACGCTGTGACCGATAGCATGAACGTTCTAGTCACCGCCCTAGCAGACATGGGAGGCTCTATTGAAAGCGTACAAATCAAGTATCCGAATCGCACGATTGTTTCTCCTGACCTGAAGCCTCAACAAATGAAACTGAGAACCAGCAATGCCAACAAGTTGTTGGGGCTCGAACTTTCGGAGACCCAGACCATGCAGAGCCTTCGGAAGTGCAGGTTAGACGCAAAAAGATTGGGCAAAGAGCTCTTGGAAGTATCAATTCCCCCCTATAGAATTGACATATTGCATGAAGTTGATCTGGTTGAAGAGATAGCCATCGGCTATGGGTATTTCAATCTGAAACCAACAGAGCCTGCAACTGTGACGACAGGCAGACAGCATGAGACAGAAGAGACGGCAAACCACGTTCGACAAATAATGATTGGACTGGGATTCATAGAAGTGATGAACTATATTCTTACAAACGAAGTGAATCAGTACGAGAAGATGAGAAAGGATTCGGGCAAGGAAGTTACGCTTGCCAACCCTGTCTCTGCCGAATTTTCTATAGCTCGAGATGATTTGCTGCCTAGCTTGATGAAGAACCTAGCCGACAACAGACATGAGAGCTATCCTCAACGAATCTTCGAGGTTTCCGACGTAATCAAGATTACAGAAAAAGCTGAAACCCGCAGCGAGAGAAAGCTTCACGTAGCAGCCGTTTCCGCCCATCCTTCCGCCAACTTCACCGAGATAAAATCCTGCACAGAAGCGTTGCTAGTTAACCTAGGCTTGACAGGGTGGAAGATTAAGGAAGCACGACATTCAAGTTTCTTAGAAGGAAGATCAGCGGCAATCCATGCTAAACGTCGGAAAATAGGGATCTTAGGAGAAATCCATCCAGAAGTTCTCAACAATTTTGAACTGGAAAACCCAGCAAGCGCTTTTGAAATCAACTTGAAAGAAGCTCGTTGAAACTGGATATGCTTTTGTCTTCATTTGATTCTGCTTTGGATGTGCCGCTTGAACTAGGAAGCTTTATTTTTCATCCAGTCCATCTTTGTTAGTGGCGATGATGTGAGCCTCAATCCCACCGGTACCCCCTAAGGCTCATGCAGACGGACCCAACAGAGGCAGATGCTTCATCTACCCGTGACATAGGGATAACCCAGGCATGGGACACGGTGGGCGCAGGTGCTCCTTGACCCACGTCAAGAGAGAGCCCAACTGAGAGGAGCGAAAGGCTCTGCTGTGAGGTTGAGTGTTAGGTTACGTGGGAAACAGCGTCCACGACAATAACTTTTAAGTTAATCGACATTGATGGATTAGCAATAAGATGAAAAAAGGCGGTAAAACTTGGACGTCGAGAAAAGGGTAGGCCTTGTTACAAGAAACGCAGACGAGGTTGTCACTCCTGAAGAGCTACGCGTATTATTAGAGACTAAGACTAAGCCAAAAGCTTACTGGGGCTTCGAACTGA
>CP070754.1:522088-526183 GCA_020348865.1 Candidatus Bathyarchaeota archaeon
GCCATAGGTAGTCGTTGCAATAATGCAGAGTTCTCCGTTGCCTCCAAGGTTCCGTAGGTTGCCCAGAAACAGCACGCTCTCACCGTATTGGGCAAGAAATTGCACTTGGACAAACTGATCGGAAAAATATGTGGGAGGAGTCCAGCCCACGCTTGCTGTATCAGATGTCCCTTCTACCCAGATCCATCCTGCACTGTCTCTTCCATCATTAGGTATGTTCCAGTATAGATTGGCGTTTTCATAGTCAGGGAGCCATCTCAACAAGGCAACGTGGTCCGGCGTCTCGACGATCGTCACATCGTAGCCTGCAGCTAAGTATAGGGTACCAAGGAGGAAGCCGAAGTCTTCGCAATCCCCACGCGCAACCTGAAAGCTCTGTCGGGCACGTTCGACCTTGTCTGCCATCTCATCAGGGTTCCAAGCCCACTCTTCCTGAGCTACGTTCTCCTTGAAGACGTACTCGTTGTCATGCCCGTACTTCATGTGCGTTGTAACGTAATCTAGTATGGCGCCGGCCCTAGTTACCCGATTCGGGTGCGTTTGAACGAATTGCTGTCCAATTTGGAAAGCAATGTCACGGTTCGGCCCCATACTCTCGTAGATCATCCAGAGGAGGTAACCATCAGCGCCGTCACCATAGTTCCTGTTCGCGTTCCAACTGTCATACCAAAACCCACTCTTCTTCGTGAAGGTCGGAGGATACGTGCCGCCACTTGGAAGGGCTAGCACACCAGCTATGAGAAAGAACAAGAGAAATATGGACGCAGTTGCTAGCCTGCATTTCCTCGATTTCAAGTTCTGGTCCTCAAAGAGGCATGGCTAAGCTGGAATGGATCACTAACCCTATGTAGACCTCATAACAGAATATGAAGATGCCAACCGCCCTTGGTGACTCGCTGATGTTGTCCAAGTCTATGCCTTTAGGCGCGATCTTCGCGAAGATGAGGTAGAAGATCCAACCGAAGATTAGGCTTACGAAGACACTGCCGATCACTACTAGGAGTCTTCGTATGTCGAGATAGGCGCCTACAAGGATGGCTTGGCTCAGGAATATGGGATTTTGAGAAGTGCCATGAATAACGATTCCGATGAATATGAGGAACCCTCCGACAAAGAGGGCTGTCGCCTCTGCACTCTTGCGTATAACTTTGAACTCCTTTATCCCCACGGTTATCCGGTCAAGCACAGCTATTCCGATAAAACCTACGAAAATGCACAGAAAACCTGAAGCAAACATCCGAATGTACCACAATAGTATGTTCCAGATGTACACAGACATGATTCAAGACGCTCCTCTAATCCTGATTCCAAGCAGAGTAGATTGTTCATTTGGATATTAATGTCTTTTCTCATGGCTATTCTTTGACAAATGCGCCAGTACCGATGCACGCTTGGAGAATCAATAGCTCTAGGGCTACCGTGCTTATTTCTTTGTGGTTCTTCTTTCGCCAACTAGGGTTGCGCTCACTCCAACGATTAGGAAGCCCACACCAGCAGCTGTAAAACTCCATGCCCAGATTCCGCTTTCCATGATGAAGGCGGTGAGCAGAGTGACAAAGGAGAGGAGGAGGCAGAACGCTCCGATTGTGTCCGTCCTACGAGATTTTCTTCGGGATTTGAAGCCAGATATGGTAAGGTAAACACCAAAAATGGCGATGACGACCCCGAATACCAAGCCTATCGCAGCAAATTCTGGAAGCTCTTCATAGAACCAACCGTCCAACGGAAATGGAGCGGCTGCGAGAATTCCTATCATTATGAGAAAGATACCGCTAAGAACCTCTGCTGCTTCCATATTTCCACCTCACTTTCTGATAGCCACTCCCCGCACGCGTAATTCCAACTCTGCTCTTTCCTGCCATGGAATCCCCGCATTGCCATAACTCTGCTTTCGTATAAATGCATGCGTCGAGCGTTGACCCTGGATCATTCACATCTTAGCATCATAGAGTGTAGAAACGGGTAGAACTCCGAAAATCGGGGCTGATGGACTCCGCTTATGTGCATTTCAAGAATTCAGTTTCTAGAAAAAAGAGAGGGGGTGTTTTTCCCGGCAGTTTCTTCCGAGGGATGCTTACGATATTACCCAGATGTACACACGGACCTCTAGCCAAACAGCGTCGTCTGCTAGTCTCCGAATATCGATGGTGTTTTCGGCGTTGATTCTGAAGTAGGCTCCGCGCCATGTCCCATTCTCCAAGTCGGAGCCGTAGAACATAGTACCGATGGTGCCGACTACATCTTTACCGAGCATATAAACGAAGAGCTCTTTGGTTCCAAGGTTGTGCGTTAGTGTCAAATAAGTATCTGCGGTGATTGCCTGCCATCCGCTGTCGTATGCTGGTGCACCCATGAATCCAAGCGGTAATGACTGATTTTCCAACGCTTCAATTCTAGATTCAAGACCGTTGAATGCATCCCAAAGGCTGTCAAAGGGATTCCCACCATTTGAAGCCATGCTTGTTCCAATTAGGAAACAGATGAATGCAATGCTTGTTATCATAGCAGCTTGTTTCTTCCTGATCACTTTATCACCCCCTTCTCCATTCTCTTTACCTAATAGGCTCTTTCAACTCGTACAAAAGACTTGAGAAAGAAACTTCTATAACATACATGCACAATGTGAAATCCCTTAGTGCATGCATTGGGCTTTGAGACCTAAATCTTTAGTACAACTCGATACTATCAACTAGGTGATGGAAAATGGGGAAGACATATCAATGCCCAGCTTGTGGTGGAACAGAAATCACATGGGATAGAGGATCCAGCAAAATTGTGTGTCCAAAAGATGGAACTCCAGTAGATAGCTACAAAATACCGGGTTTAGAGAAAAGTAAGCCTACAAAGGTCCAAAAGAAAATTACAGCCAAGAAACCTGCAGAATCTAAGAAGCCAACTCAGAAGAAGACCGAGAAAGCGAAGGTCACCGCCAAGAAACCAGCTCAGAAGAAGGCTGTGAAGGTGAAAGCCACAGCCAAGAAGCCTAGAGGAAAGAAGAAATCAAGTTAGTGCGTGTATGCGGTCATGGCTACTCGAGTTTGGCGCCGCATCGTAGACAGTATTTGGATTCTTCTGGGAGGTATTCTACTCCGCACTTGTTGCATTTGCGCATGTATGGTCCATAGGGGATTCTTGGGTCTCCGCCTTTGGCGATGAAGGAACGGATTTTTTCCATTTCGACCTTTCTCTTCTGTTTGAAAGCCCATAAGCCTTCTGTGGGTTCCATGGCTCCTATGTTAGAGGTGAACCAAGCTTTTCCGTGTTCCCATGTTAGGCGCCAGACTAGTTCTCTCCACCAGTTGTGTTGAACCTTGAAGTACCAGAGGCTGGATGGAGACAGGTTTTTCATTTTGTCGATGTACTCTTTCACTTTGGCGTCCAGCTTATCTTTCGGGACAACGTCGTTTACTACGCCGTATTTGAGGGCGTCTTTCGCATCTATCTGTGAGCTTAAGAAAACCATTTCTGCCGACTTTTTTATGCTCATGTGTAGGGGAAGCCATTGAGAGAGTCCTCCGACTGAGGTCATGCCCACTCTAGGGCCTGGTGAGATGAATCTTGCATGGTCTGCTGCAATCGCGAGGTCGCAGCAGGCTACGAACTCCCAGCCGCCACCTGCTACTGCACCGTTTACTCGGGCGATTACAGGTTTGCCACAATGCATTATCAGGTCAAAGACTCTGCCGTAGTATTCTCCCCATTCCCAGAATTTTCCGGGCTTTCTGTTGTATACTTCGGCGTATTCGTGTACGTTTCCACCGGTGCAGAAAGCCTTGTCACCCACGCCGGTTATTATTATGAACTGGACAGAGTTGTCTCCCATAGCTTTCTCGTAGCCAGCGCACATCTCTTTGAGTGTTCCCAAAACGTACGAGTTCATCTCATCAAGGTTGTCTATAGCGATGCATGCGGTGTGGTTGTACCAGTTAGGAGTGTATTTGACGGTTCTCCAGTTTTTTGGGTCTTCATCTGGATACCAGTCGTATTCCCTTTCTCCCATGTTCACCACTTCAACCGGAATTACTTTCCAAATGTATTTAAGACTTATCTGAGATGGAAAACGTATCAAAGCCATCCTCAAAGTGGAAACATGGA
>CP070754.1:526283-543912 GCA_020348865.1 Candidatus Bathyarchaeota archaeon
CACACAGGTAACAACTAACCGTTCAAATCACAACTAACCGTTCAAATCACAACTAACCGTTCAAATCACAAACAATCAAATCGATACACGGTTGTTAGATTGCCTATGCATGGCGCAACGCGCCAATCGTATATTATTGCACAACTACTATTTAAAAATCATTTAACATACCAATTCCTATAGCAATTATCATGTCAAAAATTCCCATAACCAAACAAACGACCACACTTCAAAACCTGTGCAAACTCAACACAAAGTCTCAGCATCTGCATGCAAAGACGTTCCTTCAAAAAACGCAACATAATCAAATCCTACAACTCACCGCCTTCAAAGAGGTCGTTGATAAACCAAAGTCTTAGGCATCTTACCATCTTTACTCTCAGCTTCAAACGCCTTGACAATATCAGCAAAGACAGACGGACTAACAAGACGAAAAGCCTCAGAACCATCACGCAACAGAATACCAATCATCCACTCCTTAGTCATATAAGAATCACCCGTCTGCTTATTCTTATGCTCAATCTCAACTTCCTCAAACTCACCATACACAATAGTAACAGTCTCACCCCTACGCAACCAACTCGGCGTAGGTTCAATCTCAACAGCCAATTTAGTCCGTTTATCCTCATATTCTTCTTTGCTCAAACAATCACCACCAAACACTCAATAAGAGAAAAAACAGAGAAACTAACACATAAACATTCCATCAGCAAAAAAGACGTTCCTTCAAAGAACACTCCTCTAAGAACTGTCCTGCACAATTGCACGAAGAAAACCATTAACGTCGTGTCCACAACATAATCTTGTAAACAAGACTAGCATTCTTTTCTTGGAAGAAAAGAATCAAAAGAACCCTCTTATGAGAAGTCTTCACTACGTTCAGACAGCAAAAAACATGAACACGCACCCGAAACTCTGCTTGCCGAGATTTAGGCTCCACAAGAAGACCATACCCATAAGCCAACATCAACTGGGCAAGAACAAACAGCAGAGACTTCTTCTCTTCGCTCCGCTCAGAGTACATAAAGAGATAAAATACTGAAATCTATGAATGGTATGTGTAAAAATCACTTCACTTCAATAAACTGCAAATAGCGACACCAAACAAACAAACACCAACTAAACAAAGAACAATCAACCAATAATAAACAAAGCACTAATGCAAACTAAGGAAGTGTAGTGCAAAACAACCGAAACGAGCGGCACCTAAAGAGGACAACGCCAAAAACAAGAAAGGCAGAAACAAATAGTCAGATAGAAAGCACTCGTTAGCACCGCACAGTAGAAACACACTTGTAATAACCTTGAAAACATGCAGGCAAATCTGAATCCACGTTTCACAAAGTATTTCTAATATCCCCATACAAGGAGAGTTGGATGGAGGTTTGTCCCACGAGTATCAAGAAACCTGATCAGGTTACACCATTTTACTTCTGCATTAATGTTGGTGACTATACCGGCATAAGCGCAGCTTCATATGAAGACTTTTTGAGGAGCATCAAGAAAGTCAAGGTGAAATCCCTAAGTTTCCATGTTAACCGTGGTGACTTTCAGAAATGGGTGTTGGATATTCTTAAGGATAAAAAGTTGGCTGGAAATATAGAAAAGATGAGGAAACAAAAACTTCGTGGGCAAGCTCTGCGAAATCGGTTCCACAGCATAGTATCAGAACGGCTTGAAGAGCTGAACAATGAGACGCATTGAACGCACATAATATGGGCGCGTGTGCATGCTACCATTCTTCTTCCTTTTCTTTCTTCTTGGTTTTCTTCTTGGCTTTCTTCTTTGACATGAACATATCACCTCCTTAGAGTCTCTAGGCGGAAGGTCATATCCCAAATAAATGCGCAAAAAGCAGTCTATACACGCACAGATCGCGCTCGAGTGGCAAGAAGTTTCAAGTATTCTTGTGCCTCTTTTCTCGAATCTAACCCGCCGGCGACAATCCTTGTTTTGTTGTTCTTGAACTTTGCCAAAGCAACCCATTTCTTAGTTTTTTTGTTGAGTACAGCTTTGAAGACTTTGACTTCCCGCAACTCCTCATCTTTCAATCGTCACCACCTCTTGCCCACGCGCGAGCTTTGGTTCCGTTATCTCGCGCTTTGTGCTTTACCCTTTTTCTTAGCCTTTCCCTTCTTCTTCGCCATTTCTACCACTCATCTTCTTCCTCTTCTTCCTCTTCTTCTTCGAACAGCATGCTCAGACCTCCCAAATCTCTTATTCACCGCA
This sequence comes from Candidatus Bathyarchaeota archaeon, assembly GCA_020348865.1. Taxonomy (GTDB): domain Archaea; phylum Thermoproteota; class Bathyarchaeia; order Bathyarchaeales; family Bathyarchaeaceae; genus SOJZ01. The sequence continues at coordinate 528,513 of CP070754.1, forward strand.
AAGGGTTTATATGCGTTTCATGTCGAGAAGGGGGACAAGAAATCCTTTTCAAAGGCAAACAGGCTTCGAATGTTCTCCTTTTTTGCCTTATATGCAAAACCAGCGGGTCAGATCCATGTTGCGCGCGCGATACCGTATGGCCAACACAATTAGCTAACCTTCATACATACGCATTCTCGATAACTCTTATTCTCCCTTGTTTCCCGATTTGCAGTTGAGTTTCACCTCTATAGGCAGTGACCCGTGCGTTTTCGATCTCAATTATGTCATTGATGGAGAGCGAGTTTGCTCGTTTGTCCCATAGAGCCAGTTTTACATTGCCAGTTTCGTCTGTCAAAGTTGCATTAGCAAACAGAACATAATCGCTGTATCTTGTCAGCGCTTGTTGTGGTCTTGAAATCGTGAGAACACGGGCTTTCAAGCTGACCCGCTTCATTCCATCCTTCAAATCCCTGATTTTATGAAACGTCACTGCCTTAACATTTCTTTTCTTCATCAGAGAATTTTTCTCACGTTCGATTGCTTCTTCAAACCGCTTCAACGGAGCTGTTTGCTCGAGGAGGTGTCCTGGCATCGGAAATTGTGCAACTACTTCATGATTTGCAGTTATGAGAAAAATGGCATAATCTTCCATTTTTTCGCGGCACTGAATGGTTAATCGCTTGCACTTGGACCTTTCATTCTTCCAAGCATACACGATTTTATCAAAGAGTTTGTCTGGGTCAATTCTACGTTTCAGAGAGATTGTTATGAGATACTGGAGATGCTTCGTATCACGTGTTGAATGGCCCCTGCCTTGGAGTCGTCCTTGCATTGTCCATCTTCTACTTTGCATCCAATCACTCCTAATTTTCATCCAGTCGCTACCTCGCTTGTGCATTTGTTTCCACAAGGAACACCATTCCCTTCTTCGTCGTACTCTGGCCAAGTGAACTGAACTTGGCGGAAGGGGGGTCCTATTTGGCTATGATATCCATTGCACCCTATCGCCACAGTTTTTTCGTCTCGCGAAATCCAAACAACACGCGCTGTTTCACCGCATTGTGGGCACTCAACCCGGTCACCTATCTCGGTCATCTTCTGCTTTCACGCCTTCTGTAGGGAAGTGTAGGTTCCTAGATAAATGCATACATGCAAAACACACTATATTTAATAATATCGTAAGAATTAAGACACCTAGGCAAAACAAAATGAAAGCAAAAAGGCAGAAACAACACGAGGAAAAAGGAAACCAAGCGCTCGTTAGCACCACAACAGTAGAAAAACACCTGTAGTAACCCTAAAAACATGGATGCGACAGGTTTTTGCCCAATGAAAAAACACTGAATGATGTCCGCTCAATGCGCGTGCTCAATGGGCAGATGATCAGATTTGATGAACACCTGAGTAGAGTGAATGATTATATTGTAGTGAGCAATATCCTATCAAGAGATTTACAACCCCTCTTTTTGAGGTGAAACCAACGGCAAAAAGACCACAGCATGTAGACTACGAAATTGAATATTGGTGTGGAGGTTGTGGGGTGAAAGTGAAACATGGAAATGAGGTTTATGTTAATGATGGGCGTCCACGTTGTCCCAACGGCACTTGTCATAGAATACTTCGGAGGAATCCTCATAGCAATAGAGGCAAACGCAATTGATCCACACGACACCCTCCGCGCGCGTACCCTAGAGAGCTTCTTCCTTCAAGATTAAAATGTACAGGCAAGAAAAAAACGGAGTCAAAATAAGCCATATTTTCGATGGAAAAGGATTTTCCACTCTGTTTTTTTTGAACAAAATGCATAAATACGTTTTGCTAAGCCTTAGGTGATTTTTGGTGGTGTAGAGCCTTGGAAGAAGAGGAATAAGAGGAAGAAGAGGAAGAAGAGGAAGAAGAGGACGAGGACTGGTAAGAAGATGAGGGATAGATAATGGGAAAGAAAGGAAAGAAGAAAAAGGGAAAGAAGGGGAAGAGCAAAGAGTAGCAAACAAATCCCTAAAACTGCATACCCCTTTTCTTTTTATGCATCCCAAAACGCAGTTTCCTTTTTTACATACGTCAAACACTAAATGCGCGCGCTCACCAAGATACGCCTTCTGAAACCAGCCTGCAACACGAAATAAACAAATGTATACATAAAAAAGAAGGAACTAAAAGAAGCATGCATTCTTGTAGTGTAGAACAGTGACCAAACCAATATTATTGGTTATTTGTACGCTTCACATACGTATCCTCGCTGAGAAAAGAAGTTGATGCTTAGAACCAAGCCTTTATGAATAACTCTTACTGATATCGGATATCCTTACAAAGAGGTGCTCAAGTGCCAGAGGTTATAGCTTCAATCAGCATCGAAAACGTGGTTGCATCCGCGTCATTGGACCAAGGATTTGACTTGAACTCTGTGGTGAAAGGTCATCCGGGAGTTGAATATCGTCCAAAACAGTTCCCAGGACTCGTTTTTCGTTTGAAGAAGCCGAAGACAGCTACTCTAATATTCAGTTCAGGGAAAATGGTTTGCACAGGAGCCAAGTCGGAAAAAGAGGCAAGAAGGGCTGTGATGAAAGTCGTGAAAGAACTGAAGGAGAGCGGAATAATCATTATCGGCAAGGCAAGTCTGAAGATACAGAACATCGTTGCCTCAGCAGGTTTGGGAGGAGACATTGACCTTGAAAAGGCAACTTATTCACTGGATAAAACCATGTATGAGCCCGAACAGTTCCCTGGCCTCATCTACCGAATGGTTGAGCCTAAAGTTGTGATGCTTCTGTTTGCAAGCGGAAAACTTGTATGTACAGGAGCTAAGCATGAAGAAGACGTTTACGAAGCAGTTAGCATTCTGCATCAGAGACTTGTAGGTCAAGAGCTGATATACTACGAGACGTAGTTGAATTCTCTCTATACATGCATTAAGAAGATAATGGAGAAAAAATAATGAAATGGAAAAAGATATTCAGAGATGGATTTACCCGAAAAGGAAGAAAGAAATACTCTAAAAGCAAAAGAAGAAAACTCTTGAGGGAACAAAAATAGAAAAAGGAAACCAAGCACTCGTTAGCACCACACAATAGAAAAACACTTGTAACAAACCCAAAACATGCACGCATTTGTTGTCTAGACATCTCTTTCTCGAATCTTTATTAGCAGTTGAGACAATAGCTAGGATGAAAATGAGAAGATATGCAAGAGTCCTGTATCTGGGCATAACTCTTGTAGTATTTGGGATAGTGTTGATAGTCATTAGCATTTATGTGAATCAAAACATGGACTGGCGAAAGTTGGTATCAATAGGTGCAGGAGTCTTTGTTACAAGCTGGCTTGAAGGGATACTTCTCATAGCCATTGGTCTTTATATTGTCGCAAAATACTATCAACAAAAAGAGGAATAGGGAATACTCAATTTCTGTGCATGCATGTTTATAAATATCGTAAGACTTAATATACTTAGGCAAAATAAAATGAAAGCAAAAAGACGGAAAATAACCCAGACAACACAGAAGAAAACCACAGACTACATAGACCCAAGAAACCCATACATCACAAGAGAACAAGATACTAAGAAATTACTAAGGAGAAAGTCTGGGACGGCTACATCATCCCCCAAGATATGAATGATTCCCACACAAATAAACTGTTTGCAGCACTTGGGCGGATAACTCTCAGAGGTGTTCTCCAAGCGAAAGATCCATCATTGTAAAGCCGGAAACCATTTTTGGATAGAAATCCGTGGATTTTTCAGGCATTCTTTCTTTTTTTCGTGCTATTTTCAGAACGGTTCCCGAGGTTATTGGGTTGACCAAGAATGCTAGCTTAGCTTCTTCCTTGTCCACTTTTTCCATAGCATTCTTAATCCATCTTACATAGAGTATGTCTTCATTGATTTTCAGTTCACCGGTTTTCATTATGACCTTGAAGATGACATCTCTCAATATGGTTACGTCCAGAGAACGGTACTCCTCTGACCGCGCAGCACCTATGGATCGGAACGCAGTTTTCTCATCCTTTAAAAGCAAGCTATATGCCTTTTTTCCATCGTAAACGCAGAAAGCGTGTTTCTTCCTATGGCTTGAAAGGAAGCTTCTTAGATTTTCAGCGCTAGCGTCAACTTCTGAGACTGTGAACAATCCCTTGAGCTTCCGTAGAGAGGCGTCAGTCAGCCTAATCTTTCTCAGAAGTCGATGTGTTGGCAGGACGATTAGTCCTTCATCTTGAATGGGAACCATATAACTCATTCGAAAGTTGAATGCTGAATTCTCATCCCATTCCTCTTTTCCGCGTCTCTCATCCCTGTAGGCAATAGCTGTTTCGTATCTATGATGCCCGTCAGCGATCACAAATTGCTTGTCTACAACTGCTTTCTGAACTAGCTCTATCTCTTTCGGATTGGTTAACCTCCAGATAAGGTTCCTAACTCCTGATGAGTCCTTGGCGTCTATTAGTGAATTGGTCCTTGCGATTTTTGTGAAGAAATCAGTAGTGATCTTGTCTGGATCCGGATAAAGCAGAAATCCCGCTTCGAGATTCTTTTGGGTTGACCGCAACATGTTCAGCCGGTCGATCTTTGGTCCTTTATGTGTGGTTTCATGGGGTAGAACTTCATTTTCCTCATAGGGGTGCAGGCGTAGAGCAGCGATGAAACCTGTGCGAGTGTGTGTTTTTCCGAAGAGTCTGAATTCTTGTCTGTAGACAAAGATCGCCGGGGTCTCATCCTTTCTTAGTATTCCTTCGCTCATCCACTGACGTATTCGCTGTTTGGATATTTCATATCTATTTTCTTCAATAGGCAAGGTTAGTCGGCAGTAGTTGCGCTCTGACTTTTCATAGTATTCTTTCTGTAGATCTTGATTGATTTTGTCGTATGGTTGGGCGATTAGATCCCTGCAGTCGCCTGCCTTTTCAGTATATCTGATGGCTTTGAATGGCCTGATTTCGACCATGCAGCCCGACTCACTTGAGCTTCTGCAGCTCCTCAATCACCCTTTCGGCTATTTGCACACCTGCCCTCAGCTGCGCCTCTTTGGTTTGAGCGCCAATATGAGGTGTTGCTTGGACGTTTTCAAGCGAAAGCATTTTGTGTCTTCCAGGTGGTTCTTCTTCGAAAACATCTACTGCTACAGCTTTAATTTTGCCAGATACAAGAGCTTGGTAGAGCGCGCCTTGATCAACTACTCCGCCGCGTGAACAATCAATTACTGTGACTCCGTCTTTCATAATGTTGAATTCTTTTTGTGATAGCATATGTCTGGTTTGTGGGTTCAGTGGAACGTGTACTGAAATGAAGTCGGCTTTAGGAAGCATTTCTTCTAGGGAAATGAATCGGTCGTAGACTCGGCTTCTCACCACAATCACTTTCATGCCTAGGGCTATAGCTAGTTTTTCAACGATTTTTGCAATGTTTCCGTAGCCTATCAACCCAAGTGTTTTGCCATTAACTTCTGCGCCCTTGAGTTCCTTTTTTGCCCATTTTCCCTCGCGGAGGGTATTTGTTCCTTTCACTATGCCTCTAGTCAGTGCAAGCATGTGTCCGATTGCCAACTCTGCGACACTAGTTGCAGATGCTGTTGGAGTGTTCACCACAATTGCAGCCATTTCCTTGGCTTTTTCTAAATCAATGTTGTCCAAGCCGATGCCCGCTCGTCCGATGACCTTAAGGTTTTCTGCGTTGGCGATTAAGTCGCCTTTGACCTTGGTGGCCGACCGAACGATAAGCGCGTCATATTTTGCTACGATTTTGGGTAGTTCATCTTTTGGCAAATCCCAGGCGTTCGTGACTTCGTAGCCTTTCTTTTCAAGCAGTTTCACGCCCTCGTCAGCGATTTTGTCGCATACTAAGATTCTAAACGTCACTTCTCTCGAAGCCCCCAGATTTCGTCAATATGCCATAGTATCTCTTTGACTCCTTCGAGATCCCATTCGCCCATGTGGCCTATGCGGAAGGTTTGTTCGGCAAGCCTGCCGTAGCCGTTGGAAATCATGAAGTGTCTTTCTGCCAATCTCTCGTTTAGTTCTTTTACGCTTTTTCCTAAAGTGTTCTTGATGCATGTGACTGTGACTGATTCGTACCCTGGTTCAGGGAGCAATGCAAAATGCTTCTTTGCCCATTTCCGCGTGTATTCCGCCATGGCTTTGTGTCTCTTGTACACGCCTTCAGGTGTTTCCTCCAGCAACAAATCCATTCGCTTGTCAAGCGCATAGAGAAGCGAGATATTCGGAGTGAACGGTGTTTGGTGTTTTCTTTCATAATAATCGAGAATGCGAACTAGACTAGTGTACAGGCCTTGGCTAGTTACTCTCTTAGCCCTTTCCAAGGCTCTATCACTCACAATCCCGACTGCCAATCCTGGGGGTAGTGCAAAACATTTTTGAGTTGAAGCGAAGATGACATCGCAGCCTATTTCTGAAGGTAGTATTTTGTCACCAACCATTCCAGAAATGCTATCGATCGCAACTATTACGTCAGGATAATCTTTTTTCATCATTTTTCCAATTTCATAGATTGGATTTCGCACTCCAGTTGATGTTTCATTGTGGCAAAGAATCAGGGTATCATACTCCTCTGAACCAAGCTTCTTCGAGACCATATCTGGTTTGATTGCTTTTCCCCACTCTACCTCCAGAAAGCCGACTTTTCTGCCGCAAGCCTGTATGGCCTTTCCAAACCTTTCTGAGAAGGCTCCGTTCGTGCAAGCTAGGGCTTTTTCTTTCACGATGCTTCGACCAACTATGTCGAACCACAAAGTTCCAGAAGATGTGGTAACCGTAGCTTTGTAGTTGTTTGGTAGCTGAAAGAACCTGTTCAGTTTCTCAATAATCCCAGCATACAGTTCCGTGAACTCTCTAGTGCGGTGTCCAATCAGAAAGCGTTCTTGTTCACGGAGAATTTCTGCGCTTACTTCGGTTGGTCCAGGTATCAACAGTCTTTTACGCATTTTCTCCACCTTTCTGTGTGAAGAGAATCTATAGAGGAAATACAATATTTAACCATTTACGCACACAAACTCAGAAAAATGGCATAATCCAAGACAAGCAAACTCTAGGTTTTGTTGGTCTGGAGTGGCAGCATCATTTTCAGTAAGTGGAGACGTTCAGGTAACACAAGAAATGCACCTCTACATTGCAGCTTTCCTGCGAAGTGCCTTCAATGTTCCAGATACTGCCACAACGTGAATTGCAGAGGGCTTTCCGTTGATTTCGATTATGGAGGTGATAGAAGCTCGCACCATTCCTAGGGCTTTATGTGAGCAACGCACAATTGCATAGTTTCTCTGCCGGCTGTATTCAATGAGGGTCAGGTTCACATGGCTGGTACCATATTCCCCAAAAAGCCTAAGAAGGGCACTCCAAATGCTGTTGGTTACGTCTTCTTCGGTGACAAGTTGCTCGCTCTCAATTGCCAGGTGGAGATAGCGTCTTCTTGGACGTCGAGACAATTGGTTCCTTCCTTGGCCTGCTAGCAATTCGTATGCCCGGAGCTATATAATCCTCGCTCAGCTTTTCTCTGTTACGCTTGACTATCGCAACGGGGTTTTCGGAGAGGGCACACAACGCAGACTCTTGAGGTATGTCGAATAGAGCGGCCAGAGCGGCGTAATCTTTGGGGCTTCTCATAGCGTGTAGATCCTTTGCCCCACTGGAAAGTATGACTGGTACGTCAAGTTTCTTTGCGATTGCCATTTCTCTTCGCAGGCGTGAAAGAAGACGAATCTTTGAGGGGCGCTTCAACAAAAGAAGTGTTGCCATATCAACTTCGATCGTTGACAACGCTTTGGAAGCAAGCTCTGCCTCGGCACGGTCAAAAAACCGTTTGCGGAGATTGGTTGCAGAAAAAGATAGAATGTCTACCCTCCGGTCTTTTGCTGCTTGCCTTGCAACAGATTTCGACTCGCATCTCACCGAAACGAGTTCGAACCTTCGCCTGAAACGGCGCAGGTGAAGAAGCAGTTCGTGGGGAGTATCTGGTGTGAGGTCTAGTCTTGTGGCGAGGTCTATTTTGACGTCGCTGCAGATGCGTCGAAGTTCTTGAATCGTGTCTCGCTTGAACCTTGGTTGAACCGGTATGCCAATCAGACGATACCCTAATTTAGAGGATTTGCTGATCATTTTCTTCGTATGATTGGGATCGGCGAGCGACGGTCGAAGGTGTAGGTCGCTGAATTTTCTCATGCTATTATCCCAAGTTCTTCGTAGGTCTCAACGATGTGTCTGCTTTTCACGTTTTTGAATCGTAGACGCAGACAGATAGGATCCGCGGTGCAGAGCTTGAGTTCGCCAAGAAGGGCAGCTTGTTTGTCTAATCTGAGGTAAAAGCTTCCCTTCTTCACGTGCAACTTGATTTCTTTGTGCAAACTCTTCTTGCTAGATTCTCCGAGACGTGAAAAAAGATTGTTGGTAACAGCTGATATTATTTCCTTCTTCTTTATCCTGGTTTTGTAGAGAACGATTAGATTGCCATAATGTCCACGCAGGTTGCCTAGCTCAAATGCTATGTCGTCAACGTAGGCGTCTGGAAGAATATTTCGAGCAGCCTCAACGACTTTATCTGGGTCTTCAGTCGCATGAGCGAAGAAGCGTATGTCAATGTAAGCAACGGACATTGAAGACAAGACCGCCTGCGTATTAGCCTTGTTAATTTTCTATCTTAAATTTTTGGTCTTTACTTGTATGAGTTCAGCTTTGCTAATTTGCTCTTGGATGACAGTGCACACTCTTTGTCAATTGCGTATCAACAAAGCTATTTCGTGGCTCGCTCGACAGTTCAAAAGCACGCGTCACGTTTTATGCGCTTTGCTTGTGCGCGTCTTCACATGTTCATCACAAAGTTAATAATGCAGTTCGTTGATTGCACTTCGTTGCCAAATGGGGAAAAAGCGGAAAAATGATTCCGAATGAGTTTTTTGTGACTAGTGGTGAAGCAATCAGCTCGATTTCTCAACTCAACGCCTTCGACCGGGCGTTGAAGAAGGCTGGAATAGAGCAATGTAACCTGGTTCCAGTGAGTTCCATACTTCCATCAACATGCAAAGAAAGAGGATGGAAGAAAATACCTGCAGGCTCCATCACGCACACAGTCGTGGCTCGAATGGATGAAAAAGGAGAAACAACGATTGCTGCTGGAATCGCTTGGACATGGGAGAAGAATATGAAATATGGCCTTGTGGCGGAGGCCAAAGGACACATGGATAGAGCGGTCTTGAAGAAAACCCTCAAGTGGAAAATAGACGAAATGGCAAAGACACGAGAAATCAAGATTGGTGAGACAAATTATCGACTAGAGGCTTTGAAGGTGCCATTAGAGAAGTACGGCTGTGTCATAGCAGCATTAGTTTTCATGCCGTAAGGAATATCCAATCGGGCTCAGTTTCAAGGAATCTGGCCAACACATGCATGTATCTTCGCTTGTTGGAATTCGAAGAGGGTCAGGTCTTTTCGATTCTTTGCTTCTCTTCACCTGTGCCCTGTTCTTCGACTTGACCGAGCTTTCTCTGCTCCACGACCTCTGTGATGTAGTCCTCTAATCTCCTTTCCAGCGCTGGTCAATCCTCGAAAAACTCGACCGCGATTAGGGCTTTCACAAATCCAATTGATGTCTTTATCTGACTTGACGACTGGATGGTTTGGATCTACAAGAATCACTTCGAACCATTTTGAGCGGCCATCCTCCCAAACCCAGTAAGAGTTCAGGACCTCCAAGTTTGGAAACTTCCTTCCCACTCTTTCTTCGCTAATGAGCCTCAAGCTCTTCGCAGGCTTGAATTTCTTGACACCCATACGTTTGGGTCTCCTACCTCCCGTTGGTCTCCGTTTCCGGAGACCTCCACGCCTGATACGAACGCGGGCGATGACAAATCCTTGCTTGGCCTTGTATCCAAGTTTTCTCGCTCGATCTATTCTGGTGGGCTTTTCGATTCTGAGAATTGTAGGCTGTTTCCGCCATTCAATGGCTCTGTGCCACATCAGCTCCTTTACAAAGGAGGATCCTGGTCGTTTCCAAGCTGCTGCGATGTGTTTATAGGCCATTTTCTGTACCGTCCCTCTGCACGTTTACGGTTCAACCTCACCCTCAAGACAATTAATAAACCTTTTCAGTATCTTCTACACTTTTTCAGCCCTACCGAACTACTTTGTTTTTCTCTGTGAGCTTAGCATATTTCACAAGCAAGTGTCCGCTATCGTCCTCCCATGCTTTCTCAGTTTGAATCAGTTGGATTCTCTTTCCAAAAAAAGGGGCATCAAGAACCAGAGTTTCATATTCGCCTCCCTCGCCAACCAAAGAGATTTTATGCTCTTTGCTCAATTCGTTGAGGTCGTCTAGCGTTGTCGAATCTATTTTTCTCCCAAGCCAGCTTTGATTGAAACCATAAGCGTATGTGCCTACGATAATGACGTCAAAACTGAGATGAATTAACTCCTTCATTATCTGCTTCGGACTTGCATGCCAGAGAGGGGCAATGGATTCTAGGTTCAGTTCTCGGCTGATTCTGTCGATTCGCTTCTTCTGGTATTGTGATGAGATTGCCCCAGACACGACTCCTTCTATGTCAAGTTTTCCTAGCAAGTCTTTGAGGTCTTTGAGCTCGGCTTCTTTGATTCCAGCGGTTTCGGCCTTTTCTAATGGAATTCCAGCAGCTTCAGCAAAGAGATTGGCTAGATGAACGTTGAGGGAGTGAAACATCCAACTGTCTTGACTTTGAGGGTGCATCGTGACAAGATATTTCACATCATAGCCTTGTTCCAGCACGTAATGGAGTGCCAGCGCGGAGTCTTTGCCGCCGGAGACCAACACTGCAACATGCATAATCACGATGCAACTCGCATCTTAACCGCTTCTCGGACTAGGTTTCTCATTTCGTTTTTCCATTTACCGAAGCCTTCAGGCGAAGACGGATAGCTTCGATAGTGCTTACGCATTCTCTTTATCAAACTCGCTGTATCACGTAGCCTTTTCACAAAACCTAGTCTTTTTACTCCCCTAAACACTCGAATGGTTTTTTCGGTCACGCTAAGATGGATGTCCTCTCCCATACTTGCTTTAAGAAGATCTTTCTCAGTAATCATGTGATATTTCATTCCATAGTCTAGGTCATCGTTACTCAATCCTTGAAGAAACAGTCGGAAAACATCTAGGCCTGCCTGCTTGGCGCCGTAAGATTGCATGTAACCAACATTGTATTGCCAAAGCCCGCTTCGACTTACATCGTCATTGCTTATAGCCTCGACGATTGTTTTTCCTGCTATTGCTCCTCCCATCATGGATGGTCCCATTCCGCCACCATGAATAGGATTTACTTGACAAGCGGCGTCTCCGATTATGGCAATGCCATTTCCTGTCATGCAGTTCAGCGGTCTGCGGGTTGGCACTTGACCGCCACCGCCTCTCACGATAGACGATCCTTTGAAGAGCTTCTTGGTTAGAATGCAGTTGTAGAGCTGTTTCTTAGGATTCGGCGAGCTACGTGATGTGACTACTCCTAAGCCTACATTAACTTTCGTCTCGCTTTCCGGGAATACCCAGGAGTATCCCCCTGGGGCAAATTGGAGGTTGAGATAGATTTCGCAAAAGCTTGTATCAGAAATCTGTTCCTTTAGTCTGCGGATCTCCCTAAAGCAGACGATTATGTCTTCTTTGTTTATAGCCGTGTCAATTTCGAGTTCAGGAGGAAGTCTTGAGCGTAAGACGGATGAAAGACCACTTGCGTCCACTACAACTTGACCATGGAGATTAATTTCTCGCCCAGTTTTCAGATTCTTTGCTGAGACTCCTGTGAGAAAACGGTTCTCTATTGTGGGTCTTAGCGCTTGGGTTGATTCCATGAAATCTGCTCCTGCATCAGTAGCGATCTTCAGCAGCCTCTGTCCGAAAAGATGACGGTTAACCATGAAACCGTAGAGGTCTTCTCCTTCAACGCTGAAAACAGTTTCCATGTCAGGAGAATAGATCTTGATTCCGACCATCTCTCGTTCCAGTTCGTCCTCTACTGGATAGTCTAGTTCAAGGTTGTCAAAGTGATGTTTTCCTATGGCATCTCCACAGACTTTGTCTCCTACCTCCTCTCTCTTTTTTCGATCTATTAGGCAAACCTTGAAACCAGCATCTGCTACGGTCTTTGCGGCTATGCATCCTCCAGTTCCAGCGCCAACCACGATTACGTCAAACTTCTTCAAGGATAAACCTCTCACAGTTCTGTTTCATAGCTACTTAGTTCATAACATTTACTGTCTCACAAGCAATCTGTGAGAATTTGTTCTTGAACGAGCTTTCCATGGCTATATCACAACAATTACGGAGATGTCGCCAACATTGGTGCCGGTTGACCCCGTAAAGATGAGGTCACCCAACTTTGAGAAAAAAGTGTAAGAATCGTTGTGCAAAAGAAATTCTTCTGCGTCTAGCCCCCGCTCTTGAGAACGAAGCATTGTATTTCCATCCATCAAAGCTCCAGCGGCATCAGTTGGCCCGTCTATCCCATCTGTATTCATCGAAGCAATGACTGCACTCTCTATCCTATCCATCTTCAACGCGGCACCCAACGCGATTTCTTGGTTTCGCCCTCCAGTTCCTTTGCCTACAACCGTCACTGTGGTTTCTCCTCCAGAGACAATGCCAGCTGGTTTCTGGACTGGTTTTCCGAATGTCACAATCTCTCGGATTATTGCGGCGAACATTCGACCCACTTGTCTTGCTTCGCCCTCCATGTAAGAGGTGAGGAGTAGCGTGTTGAGCCCTGTGTTTCGAAGCTTGTTGTGAGCCGCCAAACTTGCTGAACGATTGCTACCAACAATGAAGTTGTGGACTTTCCTGAATGCAACGTCGCCTGCCTTCGGCGTCTCCAAGACTCGTCCTTCCATACCGTCGAGCAGAATTTTTCTTATCGATTGTGGGGTCTTTTCCAATAGTGTGTATGTCCTTAATACATTGATGGAGTCTTGAAATGTGGTTGAATCAGGAACGGTGGGTCCTGAGGCTATGGAGTCCAAAGGATCGCCTACGACATCGGAAAGAATCAAGTTCACAACCGTGGATGGATAGGCCTCTTTCGCCAACCATCCACCTTTGAAGTTCGAAATATGCTTGCGCACTGTATTGATTTCAGTTATTGTAGCTCCTGATCTGAGCAGCAACTCCGTGATTATTCTCAAGTCTTGAAGTGGTATTTCATCGCGGGGCAAGGGCATCAAGCTTGAACCCCCGCCGGATATCAGGCAGATGATTAGGTCGTTTTCATCAGCTTGGCCGGCTAGGTTCAACATGCGTCTTGCACCTTCTACACCAGCTTCATCTGGAACCGGGTGACCTGCATCTCGAAGTTTGATACGTTGAGTTCTATAGTGGGCGTCAGCACGAGGGACATTCAGGATTCCATCAGTTATGTGGTTCTGTAGGATTGCTTCTAAGGCTTCAGCCATGAAGCCGCTAGCCTTGCCGCCGCCTACGACAAATATGTTCTTGGTTTTCCTCAAATCAAACCGATGCTTGTAAACAGTAAGAAGGTTCTCTTTCAACTTAACCTTGGACCTGATGATAAATCTGGGATCAGCTGCTTCTAACGCTGTTTCAAGGCTGTCCAGAGCCAGTTTTCTGGCCTTTCTGTCACATGGTGACTTGGCGTTGTTCATGAGCTCTTCTTTGTTTCTAATCTTGGTCATTGCCCTCTCCCATATGTTATTCAGGAGGTCTTTCCCTCTAACGCTTTGTTCGTAAGTGTAATAAATCAATAGGGACAAGAGCTTCGGGAGGACTGCAAAGAGGGGATGAGTGTGCGGAAACACCGGGTGTTTGTGACCCGCCAGATTCCGGAAAGGGGGCTTCAAATAATTGAGGATCGATTCGAAACAGAAGTATGGGCTGATCTTGCTCCTCCATCCAAGCAAGTGATCGTTGAGAAGGCAGCGAAGGTTGACGCTTTAGCTTCGCTCCTGACAGACAAGATAGATAGTGAAGTCTTCGATGCAGCACCTAATCTGAAGATAGTAGCTCAGTTTGCAGTTGGGTACGACAATATAGACGTTAGAGAAGCGACGAGGAGAGGTATCTTCGTTACCAACACGCCTGGAGTGTTAACCGAAACCACTGCGGATTTTGCATGGGCGCTTTTGATGGCTGTTGCAAGAAGAGTCGTGAAAGCGGATAATTACATACGCTCTGGACACTGGGAGGTGGGTTGGCACCCAACAATGATTCTTGGCAGAGACATCTACAGAGCCACTTTGGGGATAGTTGGCCTAGGAAGAATAGGAGCAGCTGTGGCGAGAAGAGCCAAGGGGTTCAACATGAAGATTCTCTATTATGACGTCATGCAAAACCCCGATTTAGAAAAGGAGTTGGGGCTGAAATTCACAGATCTTGACACACTCCTTCGGAAAGCTGATTTCGTCAGCATCCATGTTCCGTTGATGAAGGAAACCCACCATCTAATAGACGAACGAAGGCTGAAGCTGATGAAGAAAAAGGCGTTTCTGGTGAACAACTCAAGAGGCCTTGTGGTAGATGAAAAAGCCTTGTACAAAGCGTTGAGGGGAGGAAACATTGCTGGAGCCGCAATGGATGTTTTTGAGCAAGAACCCATAGCCTTGGATAATCCGTTGCTGACGTTGGACAACGTAGTGGTGGCCCCTCACATTTCAAGTGCCAGCGTTGAAACTAGATCAAGAATGGCGGAGATGGTCGCAGAAAACCTAGTTGAATTCTTTGGAGGAAAGATTCCTCCAAACCTAGTGAATCGAGACGTGCTTGAAGTCAGAAAACCCGGTTGAACTCACCGAGCCCAAGGCGAAGCAGGTCAGAGAAAAGTGGACCGAAGTGCAAATGTTAGTGCATGCATGCGTAACTTTTCTGTTTCTTCCTGAGTTCTGCAAGTTTCGCGAGTTTCTACGATATAGAGTGGTTGACCTAGATGAATGACCGTGAACGTGAGAAACTACTCTTAGCAGTAAACGAGAATCAGCATTCTATCTGGAACAATCAGAGCACATATAAAAAAAGGGAAGTTAAGGCGCGGATTCGAACTGGTCTAACAGCCTAACCTTGGTTGTTATAGAAGTCCAGCTCACCAGCTAACGAGAGCATTTCACCCCGGTCCAAGCTGGCCAACGCAGCGTTAACAAGGCCAATCACTTCGCAGGGGGTGTAGTAGTAACCGCTATGACCTTCTGATTCGTCGAACTCTCCGAAATACATCGCGTTAAGCAGAGCTGCTACGGCAGCACGCAACAGAATGCGCGATCCGCCCTTCCAATCACTACCGCCCCTAAATCTCAGGGCATCCACGACGAAATCATACATATAATTAATGGGGTCCATCTCCTCTGGGAACATGAAGTATTGCCCTAGGAATTTGTAGGGTTCTACCCCATCTGGCCAGTATTCAAAATGTAGTTCTTGTTTCCAAAAGCCAGGTGTATATCCCCGGAGTTCACAGGC
>CP070754.1:544012-549160 GCA_020348865.1 Candidatus Bathyarchaeota archaeon
GCTCCTTCCCGTCGGACGGGCGAACAAGTTTCCCACATGTGGGACCCGCGGCATTGACTAACCTTTCGAACTCCAAGTTAGATATAACGTTCTTGTACATTTTGTAGCCATATTCCGGTTTCAGAGCTGCATCAAAAAGGTCAAATCCAGTCGCGATGATGATTGTGCCAACATCAATCTCGGTTTCTCGGGTTTGCTGGTTGAAATCTATTGCTTTGAAGGGGCAGACCTTCTCGCAAACCTTACACACTCCTTTGGTGAAGTACAAACAGTTGTTCTTGTCGATAGTATAGGTTATTGGAACAGCTTGAGGGAAAGGCAAGTATACCGCTTTCCTCTTACCCAGTCCGAGGTCAAACTCGTTAGGTATGGTTTTGACTGGGCATTTTTCAGCACAGGTTCCGCAGCCAGTGCAAAGATTCTTGTCGACATATCTCGGTTTCTCGTTGATCTTGACTTTGAAGTTTCCTATGAATCCATTGACTGATTGAATTTCGGAGTAGGATAGCAGGGTTATGTTGGGGTGTCTAGCAACGTCAACCATCTTAGGCGTTAGAATGCACGCGGAACAATCTAACGTCGGGAAAGTCTTGTCAAGCTGAGCCATGTGACCTCCAATGGATGGTGTCTTTTCAACAAGGTAGACTTTGTAACCCATATCAGCAAGGTCCAAAGACGCTTGAATCCCGGCAATGCCTCCTCCTATGATCAAAGCTGCAGACGTGACTTTAAATTTCAAAGGAGTCAATGGTTCGAGTAGTCTTGACTTGGCTACAGCAGACGCAACCAAGATCTTGGCTTTTTCCGTTGCTTCTTTCGGATGGTGCATGTGAACCCAAGAACATTGTTCACGTATGTTTATCATTTCGAGAAGAAAAGGATTCAAGCCTTCAGCTTCGAGAGTCTTCCTGAATGTGGCCTCATGCATCCGGGGTGAACATGAAGCGACGATAACCCTGTTAAGGTTATGTTTTCTTATGCTATCTCGTATCAGAGTTTGCCCTGGGTCTGAGCAAACATATCTTTCGTCAACGGCAACAACGACGTTGGGTAGTTTAGACGCAAACTCAGCAACTCCATTGACGTCGATGAAACCAGCAATATTCGTTCCACAATGACAAACAAAGACCCCAATCCTAGGTTCCCTAGTGCCCCCCGTCTTCGCTTCTCCTTTCACTATGTGCACCCAACTTGAAGACAGAAATCTGAAAGCCGACCTATATAATGCTTTTCTGGTGACTGATGGAAGGACTGCGCTGTGCACTCATGCTTCTGCCAGTCTTCGTCACTGTCGTCAACTCCGTCAGCTCCGTCACATCCGTCATTTTCGTCAAATCCTTCAGTGCCCAACGTTGGTTTGTCCTTGCTAGAACATCTTTGAGAATGGTGAATCTACGGTGTTCCCCCTTTAGTTTCTAGAGGGTGTTCGCTACAGCAACTAAGTGCTCGTGACTGCGGGAAGGGTGAACTCCTCTACGTTTTCTTCAAGCAACATTCATAAACGTAAATTCAGAGTATTACCGAGGTGGCTGCTTTGGAGTCTTGGGACCTAGTTGTCGTTGGTGCTGGTCCTGCAGGTTTGACAGCTGGTATTTACGGAGCTCGAAGCGGGCTTAGAACATTGGTTGTTGAGGAGAAGCTTCTGGGAGGCGCAGTTGCTGAAACCCCGTTGGTTGAAAATTACCCTGGGTTTTCTGAAGGCATCAGTGGACGCGATTTAGCTGATAGATTGGCTGCACACTGCAGAAGATCTGGGGCCGAAATCAGAGAGCTAGAAAGCCTGGTTGAACTGAGTTTCAAGGGCCGGAAGGGGACTGTGAAAACTGACAAGAATGCATACTCCGTTTCTGCAGTAATTATTGCTACTGGTTGTTACTATAAGGAGCTCGGGGTACCTGGAGAGAGAGAGTTTCGCGGCAGGGGGGTCAGTTATTGCACACTATGCGACGGACCACTCTTCAAGAGGAAAAAAGTGCTTGTGGTTGGTGGTGGGAACACAGGTGCCATTTCCTCAATATACCTTGCTAATCTGACTTCAGACGTCAAGCTGGTTCATCGAAGAAGCCAGTTGAGAGCGGAAGAAGCTCTTGTGAAGGATATGCATAAACAAGAAGTGAATATTCTATGGAACACAGAGCTCAAAGAAATCAGAGGCGATGCAGTAGTGAAAAGCGTTGTTTTGCGCAACAACAAAACCGGTGAAACCAGAGAAGCAGATGTTGACGGCGTGTTTATACAAATCGGTGAAGTACCGAACAGTCAAGTCGCCAAGGAAGCAGGCATAGACGTGGACAGAGATGGTTACATTATTGTTGATAGTCATCAAAGAACCAACATAAGTGGAGTCTACGCTGCAGGCGACGTAACCACAAGCCCAGTCAAGCAGATTGGAACCGCCGTGGGACAAGCTATCATAGCAGCAACCGAAGCATTTGGCCACGCAAAACAGCCTTACTACTACAAGAGATGAGCACGCAAACCCGTTGATGGATACAGAATCTCATTTTTCGTTTGCCTGTGTGAAGCGTATGCACAATCTAGTAAGTATTTCTGGTCGAAAAGAGAGTAACACTAAATAGCTCGAATTGCTCTATCCATGCCACAATTTACAAACGTAAAAGTGAGCAAAGTGTCCGAACAGACTAGTCTATTTGAAGAGGCGTTGAAACCGCTGAAGAGGGCAGCAAATATAGTGAATCTGGAACCTGACGTCGTAGAAGTCTTGAGTAACCCCGAACAAATGTTGATCGTCTCGATTCCTGTGAAAATGGACGATGGCAGAATAAAGGTATTCACAGGCTACCGTGTACGACACAACACGTCGAGAGGTCCAGCGAAAGGGGGCATTCGCTACCATCCTGGAGTATGTCTGGACGAAGTCAAGTCATTAGCGTTCTGGATGAGTGTGAAAAACGGTGTTGTTGGGGTCCCTTTTGGAGGTGGGAAAGGCGGAATCACATGTAATCCAAAGAAGATGTCAGAAGGCGAACTTGAACGATTGACAAGAGGCTTTGCAGCTAGAATAGCGAAGTTTGTCGGACTGGACCAAGATATCCCTGCACCCGATGTGGGCACAACCGCTCAGATTATGGGCTGGTTCACCGACGAATACTGCAAAATCGTTGGGAAGATTGTTCCTGGAGTAATAACCGCTAAACCTTTGAGTATCGGTGGTTCAAAAGGACGGGGAACTGCAACAGGTCGCGGAGCATTTTTTGCTACACTAGAGGCAGCTAAGACTTTCAACATACCGTTGAAGGGTGCACGAGTTTCAATACAGGGATATGGAAACGTTGCAAGACCGATAGCCAGAGATCTTTATGAAATGGGCTGCAAAATCGTTGCAGTCAGTGATTCTACAGGAGGCGCATACAACCCTAAAGGTATGCATCCTATAGAGCTTACGAAATTCAAGACTCGAACACGCAGTGTGAAAGGTTTTCCTGGAAGCAAAGAGATAACCACAATAGATCCAATCACCGTAGACTGTGACATACTGATTCCTGCCGCCTTAGAAAATCAGATAACCAAGAAGAATGCCAATAATGTTAAAGCAAAACTCATAATTGAAGAGGCAAATGGTCCAACCACTCCTGAAGCAGACAAGATACTGCATGAAAGAGGAACTATAGTTGTTCCAGACGTCCTAGCCAATGCTGGAGGCGTCACAGTAAGCTATTTCGAGTGGGTCCAGAATCGCATGGGATACTATTGGAGCGATGAGGAAGTCGATGAGAAACTGAAACAAGCGATTCACAAAGCCTTCAAAGCTGTATATCAAAACGCGCAGCAGTATCAAGTGGACTCATCTAAAGCCCCACAGCAATCGCTAATGGATCTGAGAACAGCTGCCTACGTGACAGCAATCAAGAAAATTGTCGACGCAATGCGAGCTCTAGGTCGCATCTAGCCTCCTTCTCTTCCAGAGGAAAATGTAGCGACTCGCGTGAAAGGACAAGTATTGCATCTTCATGATTACCAACGAGAAACAGTTCTGTCGTACGTCATGCTCCTCTGTCTCAGAAGATCTCAAAACCGTTCATTGGTTTCCCGTCGAGTGAGGTTGACGAACTAGCCGGTATTCATTAGAGCAAGTGGCATGGCTCTGTTTCCACGATATTCTTTTATAGAAATGTGTACACGACTCTCCTTCAGAAACGTGTATGCAAACATATGTGGGAAACTTCTTTGGGGAAAAAAGCTGTACTTGTCGTTGGGGGAGGCATTGCTGGAATACAGGCATCTTTGGATCTTGCTGACCGAGGGCTAACGGTATATCTTGTTGAGAAATCCCCTACCATTGGCGGACGAATGGCTCAACTTGACAAGACCTTTCCAACGATGGACTGTTCCATATGCATACTCGCACCAAAAATGATCGAGTGCTTCCGTCACCCAAACATCAAACTGTTCACATGCTCGGAAATTAAGGAAGTTGCTGGCTCTGTTGGAAACTTCAAAGCTAAAGTTCTGACAAGTCCTAGATTTGTTGAAACCGACAAATGCACTGGCTGTGGTGTCTGCATTGAGAAGTGTCCAGTCAAGGTTCCCAACGAATTCGACATGGGCATGGGGAAGCGAAAAGCTGCCTACATGCTTTTTCCGCAAGCGGTGCCTCGCATAGCCACAATCGACAAGGATCATTGCCTCTTCTTCCAGAAGGGAGTGTGCAAGATATGCGAGAAATTCTGTCAGGCACATGCGATAAACTTCGATCAGAAAGCTGAGGAAATAACGCTTGATATTTCAAGTATAGTATTGGCCACAGGCTTAGAGCTTCATGACCCAACGTCAATAACCGAGTACGGCTACAAACGATACAAAAACGTCCTTTTGTCGCTAGAATTTGAGAGGCTCATTAACGCTTCTGGACCAACCCGTGGAGAGCTCTTGAGACCTTCAGACAAGAAGCATCCACATAGAATAGTCTTTATACAATGTGTCGGCTCAAGAACCCAGCAAAAGGGATTACCATACTGCTCAAGCGTGTGCTGCATGTACGCCACAAAGGAGGCAATCCTAGTCAGAGAACACGATCCTACGATGAAAAAGAGAACAACCTCAACCCCCATTACCCACCTTTTCGCTCTTCTCACCGTTTCCCACGTCTTATCTTCCGTTCGTGAAGATAAAACCCTAAAACGTACC
>CP070754.1:549260-552391 GCA_020348865.1 Candidatus Bathyarchaeota archaeon
CGGAAAGAAGATGGCGGAACTATACAATATCAGGGTACTCGAAGCGAAAAACCAGAAAGAAGCAACAAAAGAGCTGAAGGATAAATTGCTCAAGATAGAGTGACTTTCAGTCTAGGGCCCTGGAAACACAGCTATGTTTCCCCTTTCTGTGACGACCTTAACTTGGTATTTTTCATTTGGCAAGGTTATGTCGTTGCGGATGCATAAGGCTGTGTCTCCAGAATTTATGAATATGTCTGTCTCGTATCTGCTATGGTCTGTTGAATTGTTTACCCATAAAGAAACCAGATGAGAAGTCAAAGACCCCCTATTTTCAAAAGTAAACTTCGTCCCGTTGATTACTCCTCTGACAGCTAGGAAGTCAATGTCAATAGTCGTTTGGCTGGCGTCTGCTTGGTTATCCTGCATTTTCACACGCATGGTGCCAGCGTCACTCAGGTAACTACGCCACTTGTCTGTGAGATTTACAGTATATGTGTCCCAGCCTGTTGTTGGTGTATGCCCCGAAGTGTTGTTGAAGCCAGAATCACTGTAAGTCGTGTCTGTCCAGTTGTACGCCTTTAGGTACCACTCTTCAAGAGTGTCGTTAGCTCTGTACCTCAGTTGTATTTCAAGAGACTGAATGTGAGCCAGAGGGTAGACAGACACATTTATGGAAAAGGCCCCGTTCAGATCAAGTCCATAGTTTCTAGGAGAAGGGGATTGCAGACGCGTTTCGTGACCTAGTGTTTCACAGGTTCCGTAGCCATCGTAGTAAAAACTCACTCCTTTTGGATCATTTGCTGCGCCTGTTTGAGCGTATAAGGTGATTCGGATTCGATCACCAGAAGTCGTGTTCACCGCACTGCCAGATATTATGACGGGTCTTTCAGAATATCCATAATCAACAACGACATCCGTTAATGTTCCTATGGTTGCCTTCTCAGTAGATCCGTCTGATGATACCAAGTGTATTCCAACGGTTAAACGTGATACCTTACCGCTGCTTATGGTTGATGCCCATATGTAAAGTATCCATGTTCCATTCTCTACAGACCCTGCGGAGAGGATTGGTGTGTAAAAGTGAACAGACGCGGCTCGATTTATTTCATATTGTGTTTCTGATTGATTGGAGAGCTGTTGAGTGTTGTCCATCAGTCTACCACTCGGAGTAACGCCTGACACATCTATTCTATGAAGGTAAAGCGTTTGTGCGACAACCCGTTCTGTGAACGTTTCGTAGGAGTCCCCGATCCTTTGTGTGTCCGTGTAGTCGCCGCCGACAAGACTACCTTCGTTCACTGTATATTCTTCTTCTGCTGTAAACCAAGAAGAATTAGCAACACGAGCAATATCAGTAATCTTCAAATCTTCCTGCATTCTCTCCCAGTCAAATTGGTTCATTTGGTAGCTCCAGAGCACCACGTTCGCAACTATAACCACTATTAGAACTAGGCTTAGCATGACGACTATCACGTTGCTCACTCCATGCTTGTCACGCTTAAGACGCTTTATAATAGCCTTCAACATGTGTCCCTCTGGTTGTAACAACATCTACGTGATACAGGGTTTCGGAAACCCAACCGCCTGAAACCAAAATGTTAAGCCAACCGTGCTCACCAATTTCTAAACTTAAAGGTGGGATGAAAGCTTCAGAAGTGCGATTGACATAGACAGCCGAAACATGAACAGCAACCTTTCCAACATTACGAATATAAACGCTGATGTTTCCAGTTGAACTGAACCACAAGTCTTCTATAACAACGCGTTCGCTCATGTTTTCCCGCAGATTAGTTGTAATCACATATGTAGCGGTTGTGGCAATGGACATTGCAGCTACAGCCACAACGGTGAGCAAAAGGTTGCTTAACACGGGAGTTATAGCCCGTTCATCACGGAAAAATCTCCTAAGCTTTCGCGCCATTTTTCTCCGCCTCACAGAAGAAGTTTTAGGGCTATGTATCCACAAAGCATGAGGATTAGGCTGTGTTTCAGCCCAGCGTTTATAGTTCCTTCTCCCATCTTTCCTGCAACAAGTCCCCCGAAAAAGGCTTGAATCAGTGTCATGTGAAAGAACATTCGCTGCATCTCTTCGGGTGCCATCACCGCTGATCCAAGTATCGGCAAACCCTCTATGCTCGAGAAAAACGACTTGAACAGCAATATGATTGTGAATACGAATACGAAAAAGGCCACGTATATTATTGCAGTGTATGATCTCGTCTGGTTTCGCCGTTCCTTGTCAAGTAGAAGCGTTGTCTGTATGAACTTACCCATTGGGTCAAAAACCTTTTCCACACGTCCTCCGGAACAGCTTGCCTCAACTATCATCGGCACAGTTCTCTGCATGAGCACAGTGTTGACACGCCTTCCCAAAGCAAGAAGAGCCTCTTCAAAAGACATTCCCCAAGAAATCTGGGTAGTCATTCTTATCAATTCAGCCGTAAGGGGGCCATAGTCTCTCTTAGAGGCTCCTTCCAAGGCTTGGGGAAGAGTCAAACCTGTCTCTTGGGCCTGAACTACGCTTCTGAAGAGATCGGGCAAATGCTCATCTACGGCTTTTCTCCATTTGTAATCCACGTAGTTTAGGACTGTTGGAGGGAAAACGGCAACCGTGACAGCGAAGAAGACAAACTCGTCGAATGTTGCAGTTCCCCAAAACATGAAGTAGGCAGATAAGATTATGACCACAGCTACGGAAACAGAGACAACCGACGCAAGCTTCTTCTTACTCTTCTCTATTCTTGGCATTTCCACTACCATCTGGGTGAAGTAGCATCCAAAATTATGAGAAACACTATTGAACCCAGCGGAATTCCAAGATACGTGAGTATGCTGAGCAAAAGATCTGGGCCTAGCATACCTAGACCGCCTCCACCAAGCATAGCCATAACCGCAAGCATAATGACAAAAAGCAACGGCCCTGTGACAAGCAAAGCCACGTAGAACTCCGATAAGATGGACAAGGTGTCGGAAAACTTCTGTAGGCTGATCCTCTTCAGCGTCATATATTGCCTGGACTTTTCACGCAGGTAAGCCGCAAGATCCCCGCCGGAATGTACTGTTGAGATGAAGCCTTCCAACATTTCGCGGAACCGTCCAGAGGGAGTTCGCTTCGAAGTTTTCTCCAAAGCAGAGATTATGTCCAAACC
>CP070754.1:552491-556444 GCA_020348865.1 Candidatus Bathyarchaeota archaeon
ATACTTCAAATCGTCCCAGTGGTAATCATAGTATGCGATACGAGGGAACCCATCTTCTGGGTGTATGGCAATAGAGCTATAGCCGCCTACGTCGAGCGATGCATCTACGGTTTCAACGACCCAAGTGGTGGGAGATGCATTAGCGATTGGCACGAGGAGGGGCATCGAGATGAGCAAGCAGGTCACAAGTAATAGAATAATTTCCAGTTTCCTCAGAGTTGACATGAAGACAACAGATATTTCAAGCGCCTAAAAAACTTGCGGAAGAAGCCTTGACCAATGCCCGCATGATGCCCACAAAAAATTGGAGTGTGCGGGAGATATCACCCGTCATCTGTGGTAGTAAACTTTGCTTAAGCGAATCTACTGTTGGTCTGCGCTTTTTATACCCATGTGCGTTTGTCTGCCCCATCTCCAAAACTTGTTTCGGTGCACAAAAGCTATTATCCGGAAAGTCAAACCTCATAAACCATTAAGGAATACGCAATTTTAGTATACGCAAACGGACGTGAATCAAATCTCATTGAAACTGAGGTTCCTAGGAGGCACACGGGAAGTTGGACGAGCAGCTGTAGCCATTAAGACAAAGCAGACTCAATTGTTGCTGGATTATGGCGTCATGATAGGTAGTGAACCGGGTTTTCCTATGCATGTACCAAGCAATGAAGTGGACGCTATCATCTTGACACATAGCCACCTTGATCATTCAGGTGCAATTCCGATTTTTCACATTGGAGGACAGAAACCCGTATATGGAACACAGCTGTCTTTCGATTTGGCCAGTTTATTGATTTCTGATCTTATACACCTCACAGGGTACTACCTCCCTTTTGAGTACATTGAGTTACAGTCTATGATCAGAAACTGCGTTCATCTCGACTACCGACAAGAACAAACCATTGGAGATATCCATCTCCGACTCCTAGATGCAGGCCATATCCCCGGAAGCGCCCAAGTCTTGGTGGAAGCGAATGAAAAGAGGGTCCTCTACACGAGTGATTACAATACGGTTGATACGCGGCTTCTTCATGGGGCAGATAGAGACTATGGGAAGCTTGACGCGTTGGTCATTGAGAGTACTTATGCTGATGAGGAGCATTCTAGTAGGATAGCATTGGAGAAAGAGTTTGTGGAGCGTGTTAACGAAGTGGTGGAGGATGGAGGAACGGTTCTGGTTCCTGCCTTTAGTGTAGGGCGTTCTCAAGAGATTGCATGTACACTCGCTGCGTATCATTTCGAGCATTCTGTTGTTATGGATGGTATGGCTCGAAAGGTTAATCGAATGATAATGAACCGTACAACGTATGTGCGTGACCCTCAATTGTTTATGAACGCTATGCACGCTGTTACTTGGAGTGCAGGATGGAAAGATCGGAGAGCCGCAAGCAGAAGGCCTGGTGTGATTATATCTCCGGCGGGCATGCTAAAAGGAGGACCCGCCGCATTCTACATACAGAAAATAGGAAAGAAACAGCGTAATGCAGTTTTTCTAGTGAGTTATCAGATTCCTGGAACGCCTGGTCGCGAATTGCTTGAAAAAGGGAGATGTGCAATCGATGGGAAAATACGCAAAGTGAAAGCAAAAGTTGAACACTTCGATTTTTCTTCTCATTGCGGAGCAGGTGAACTTAAGGAGACGGTGAAACAGTTGGAGGGAAATCCGGTGGTGTACGTGATTCACGGAGCTGAGGAAAACTGTGAAAGATTTGCAAGATGGATTAGAGAGGAAACGGGGCTTGAGGCTATAGCGCCAAAAGTCGGAGACCGTTACATCGCTTAAGGTAACTCGTACATTGAGTTGGAAACGAGTGGGCAGAAAAGAAAACAGTGGCTTGGTCCACTTCAGAAGGGCGAATGGACACATGAAACATATGGAAATTTCTGCTAGAAACGCTAGATTTCCCGGATTTCGCAGTTCAGTTTCTTCACAATTTCCTCTGCTTGTGTTGGTTTGGCCTTAAGTGTGTAGAGTTTTCTTGGAGTTCGAAGTTTTAGTTTCACTATCGTCCTGAGTCTTTTTATGTCGCAGTATTCTGCACGTCTAGAGATTTCTATAAATTTGTCTACGTCAAAGATTTCTCTTGGCATGGATAGTTGCTCTCCTTTTCTGGGTTGTAGTGAGTTGTGTGGTTTCACGTTTTTTATTTGTTGTGGTTCCTGAGCTGAACTCGTGCGGCTAACCGGAAGGACGATTCGTCCCCCACAAGTATAGTGTCCACGCACGTTGGTGCTAGAAGATTGGTACTACGTGTGTGCGATTTGCTTTGTGGTTGTTCTTCTTGTGCAAAGCTAAGTTTTTCTTTGTTAGTATTTCTTCTTTCCTTTGTGGAGTAGTTCCTCGACCACCACGTTGGATTCTTTCAGTTTCTTTGAAAACCACGTTTTTTCTCTGTCGTAATGGAATGCTAGTATGAATCCGCCGGATATTAGAACAAAACCAAAAACACATAAAACGGTTCCTATGAAACTGGTTGTGTAGCTGTTTGGTTCGTATGGGAAAATCAGAAGCCAGCTAAGGTTTTCTGCTAGAGTAACTGATATTAATAGTCCCCCGACCAAGAAAATGATTCCCATGTTGATTGACAAGTAGGCAAGGACTTCTCTGTGTCGGTACTCCTGAACCTTGTCTCTCATGTACTCCAAGTAGAGCTTTGGAGTCCGCTTCTTTGGGGTCATCTTCTTCGAGGTCATACAGAACAGGTGACTACTCCATCCGCAAAAGCCTAATGACGTCTAAATACTAATCTCAAATAAACGTCAGGCACATCAGTTTTCATTCACATCGTCGAACAGTAGGTGAAATGCTTGGGTGATTTGGAGAAGCTCGTAAGGCAACATCAAGAGTTGAGACCCAGCTTGGAAGTGGTCGATGTCTACAAGATGCTGTATCAAGGCGTCTTTGGGGTCCAACATATCTTGCACAGCAAGGCTAGACGGATTCTTGAAGAGGAAATGTCCGCGTTGGAAACATCGGAATTTCGAAAAGAACCTTTGATTGAAAGCATCTCGATTGACAACTTGATGGTAAGGATCAATTTGAGGCAATTCAAGATGCGAGGGCTATCTTCAGACGACCTGTATCTGGCGATGGTAAGATCAGCTAGAGAGAGAAAGGGAACGAGAAAGGCTTTCTTGAGGCTGTGGAATCAATTCGAAAGTGCGGTTAAAGCCGGTAAGCTCAACTTCAAGAGGTCCAGCCTCGAAGAATTTCGCAAGAAAGTGAAGAAAGAAAGCTTTCCGCCATATCACCACTCGGAACGGTATCGGAGATTGTATAGACCTGCGTACAGGATTGTGAAAAGCGAAGTTTTCAAGAAGATTTTTGACATCGATTGAAAGCTGTCAAGTGCTCAACAATGTTCTACCTACTCGTACATTCTCTGCAACGAGTCCTTGGCCATGAAAACAACAATGGGCGTATGGTTTGAAGAAGTACACAAAAAGATTGATTTTTTATATCTAAAATTATAGACACACACTATTAGGATAACAGCCGCATCTAATTCGTGAATACTTGAGGGGTTTGAACTTGAGCAAAAGGTTTCCTGGTTACAAAGGTAGAGCATTACAGGCTCTGAAGAAAGCAGGTGCTGAAATCGGCGACATGATTCGTATCATAAAGGACAAAGAAATGTATGAGGGCACTCTCATCCCCCGATCTGAATACGACGATGACAAACACATAGTAATCAAACTGAAAAGTGGCTATAACATCGGGGTATACGTTTCCACCTTGACACAAATCGAAAAAACGGGAGTAGGAGCCAAGCCATCTTTCACCCCCCTACCACTTCCTAAACAGAAATCAAACCTACCTACAGTGGCAATCGTGAGCACAGGTGGCACTATCGCCAGCAGAGTGGATTATAGAACAGGTGGAGTACGTCCTGCACTCACAGCAAACGATCTCTACAGCGTGGTTCCAGAACTCTCAGAAATCGCCCAAGTGAACG
>CP070754.1:556544-559271 GCA_020348865.1 Candidatus Bathyarchaeota archaeon
GCCAAATTCGCAGAAGAGAGGGGTATTCATGAAGGAAATATTGTTCCCAGAATGGATGAATGGGAGGTGTACCCTCGTGAAGCTGTTGCTTGCGCGTTGGAATCAATTAAGGAGGGTGTTGCGCGCGTGAAGTTGAGTAGACAGGAACTACGGGATCGGGCTGTTTCCTTAATAAGAAACGCCATGGATTCCACAGCTTTGCTGATGAAAAATGGGCTCATACCAGCTCCACCATCTGAGGAAGACGTCCTAGGTAAATCATAAAAGTTCTTCTTGGGCCCTTTGTTTTCCCACGTTGCTGGATTCCAGCATGCGTAGATGAATACCCGAACAGTGTGACAAAGACGTTGTAAAGTTACTCAAAGACTTGAAACCTTACACTGGTGTGGTTTAGGCAGTATGACTGTCGAGAGAGATCTTCTTGTCTCCGTTCTGCAGTTGACAAGAACTGGTCCAGTTGACAAGACACTTGCTAGCAGATGTGCCCATGTCCCCCTTCAAGTTGCTGACGATATGTTGAAAAGCTTCTGTGACGCAAACCTCATCCAGCTGAGAGGTAAGGTGATAGAGGCTTCAATGGACCAACGCTTGAGGATTGCGATTCAAGCCACAAGGCTGGGCGCGGATTTCGAAAGCGTGTGTAACCTTCTTGAGTGGAACGAGTTTGAGAAGATTGTAGCCAAAACCTTTGAGTACAACCTTTTCAACGTCACGAGAGGATTTCGTTTTAAATGGGCTGAAAGAAAGTGGGAAGTCGACGTCATTGGTTGCAGAGAGCCTATCATCGTTTGCGCAGACTGCAAACACTGGCATCGGGGCTGGACAAGGTCAGCTATTGCCAAAGCAACGGCTGCACAAGTAGAGAGAACTCAAGCCTTGGCGGAGGCGTTTCCTGGATTGCATGAGAAACTTGGAACAACTGACTGGCGGGAAGCAACACTGGTTCCTATGATCTTATCGTTGCTTCCTGCCCCTTTCAAATTTTCGGAAAACACACCGGTCGTTCCAATTCTGCAACTTCAAGACCTCTTGAGCGAGCTGCCAGCACACGTAGATTCGGTGACACATTTTCACGTCTGTTCTAGAGAGAAATGAGCCTTTTATATGCATAGATGCTACTGCTACATAAAACTTGATTCCTAGTTGACAAGAATTCTTTCAGAAACGGTTCGTGTGTTGGCTGTTTTATAACGATTCCTTTAAAAGAAAATCGGAAAAGGAAGCGCCTTCACGAAAATCCGCCAAAATACAAATATTAATGTTTCTTCAGGCAAACGAGTTCTGGGTTTATTAAATAAAAATGTAGATGTGTTAAGCGAGTTTATAAAAACTTACTTCGGTGTTCACGCGTGCAGGTGTTCATCCGATGATTTCAACGGTGGTTCCGAGAGCTTGGCCCGGTACTCCTTTCCGAAAACGTGCTCTGACCAGACCTTTTTTTCCATGCAAACCCACGATTTTCCCTCTGATTTTGCGTTCTCCGACTGGCCAAGCAACCTTTCGACCTACAAGTCTTGCCGCTTCGCCGAGAGACTTGATGGTGAAGAACTCAAGGATGCATTCTTTGGGACGCTGAGTTCTTGGGCCCTTCCTGTAGTTCACAATAACAGCTTGAATGGCTTCTGACATTGAATCTACTCCTGTAGTCTATGTATAGTTTTCTTCAGCATTCCTGAAGTTATTTGTTTCGCTTACAACAAACACACTAGATAGGAGGACTCGCAAAATGGATAGGATTGATCCAAAAAAGCATGCATAGCTGATGCGCGTGCGAATCTAGATACCGTATAGTCGCATTGGCTTCAGTTTCTTCTCTTTCTTCTTCTTTTCCAAGACTCATTCCTCAAGTGTATTTGTGTTCTACACGTCACCTAAAAAAGTTTCGTTCCACATAAATACAGTTTGTGCATATGTGCGCGCTGACTAACACGGATTGCAGGCTTAAAACAAGCTTGAACGTTTTTCTAAATCTTTTGGAAAGACAATAAAATTAATGTTCAGGGCATACGTGGACTAGCCTTGAGAGACTGATATGATCAAGCTGGAGCTACAAGGCAGTCACTACGAAATCGGATTGAGGATTGGCAAGAAATGCAGGAGCTTAGTTCCTTCCTATTACTCTGGTGAATGTTCAAAGAGTAGAACTGATTTCGCCCATGAGTGCAAGAGATCAGTGGAGAAACACTGCCCAGAGTTGCTGGAAGAACTTCAAGGAATTGCTGACGGAGGAGGTCTCGACTTCGATAGTCTGCTCTCTTCAGAACTAGCAGCGGGACTCAAGTCCAGTTGTACACTATTCGCAATTTCCAGCAAATGCACAAAGAATGGTTTTCCTCTTTATGCTCGAAGCATGGATTGGTTTCAAGACATTCTGAAGTTTGCAGCTATCTTTGTAACAAGACCAGCACAAAAACTGACCAGCCTAGCATTCTCTGAGACTTTCCTTGGAAGACTAGGTGGAATAAATGAAGCAGGTTTAGCCGTTGGGGAGTCGAGTACATGTTGGAACTGTCTCCGACCTGGGATCATCAACGGAATTGCTCTTCGTTGGATTCTAGATACATGCAGAACGGCCAATGAAGCGGTTTCTTTCCTCCAGAAGATTCCGCATGTCATGGGAAACAACTATTTGATAGCAGATAAGGAGAACAACTTTGCTTTGGTGGAGGCTAGTCCCGCCAAAACAATCACAACAACAGAACAGAAAGATTTTCTTGCTGCAACGAA
>CP070754.1:559371-573624 GCA_020348865.1 Candidatus Bathyarchaeota archaeon
GTTCTTCTTGGAATTGCTGAATGTCTCTAGCATTGAAGGGTTGTCTATCAGATGACCGTACTTTCGGATGTAAGCCATTATCGACTTAGCATAGCAATGAACGTACTTCTTGTAGACGTACCCCTTAAATCCATCAAAGTTAACATCAGTTTTGTGTAGGAAATGCTTACGAGGCTGACGCTCTACCAGCTGAGCCACCGAGGCTTTCCAGTGAATTGAGAGAAGGACATATTTTTAAGACGTTCGGACACAACTCGTTAACTGAGGAGAGCAAGATTTAAGCTTGGTTGGAGAGCTTGGTGAACGGAAAATAATCGAAATCATTCTTGGATGCCTAGACCAAATGCCAAATATGCCGATACCTTTCGGAGACGATGTCTCAGCAGTGAATATCGGAAACGGAAGACTCGCCGTCATAAAAACTGACATGCTAGTTGGAAAAACTGATGTTCCACCAGGTATGAACCTTTGGCAGGCCGCACGCAAAGCTGTAGTCATGAACATAAGTGACTTGGCAGCTAAAGGCGTAAAACCCTATGCTCTACTTGCATCAATTGGTATTCCAAGAACCTTCACAGAGAAAGATATTCACCAGATCGGCGAAGGACTAAACGCTGGTGCCCGTGAATACAATACATATGTTTTGGGTGGAGACACAAACGAAGCTTCTGACCTGGTAATAAGCTGCACCGCATTTGGAATTGCAGACAAACACCTTTTGATGAAACGCGACGGGGCGAAGCCTAATGATCTGCTTGCAGTCACAGGGTTCTTTGGCAAATCACCCTCCGGTCTGCAGATTCTACTCGAAGCCCTGAAAGCCCCTGTCGACATAAAAGAAGAGCTTGTTAACGCGGTTCTCATGCCAAAAGCACTACTCAAAGAGGGGTTAGCCCTTGCCCAAACCCAAGCCGTGACAGCATCCATCGACTCGAGCGACGGACTGGCATGGAGCCTCCACGAAATCTCTAGGGCAAGCAACGTAGGATTCGTCATCGATAACCTCCCCGTTGCCCATGAGACAGAGGAATTCGCGGGAGTCACTGGTCTCAACCCAGTGGAGTTAAGCCTCTATGGAGGAGAAGAATATGAGCTTGTATTAGCCATAAAGCCTAAGCGTTGGGAGAAAGCAAAAGAAGCCACTGAGCAAATTGGGACTCCTCTGATAAGGATTGGACAAATCACCAAAGAGAAAACCTCTCTCCTCAGAATGAAAGAAAAGACTATTCGTGTTGAACCCAAGGGTTGGGAGCACCTCAGAACAACCTGGACGCACAGAACTTGTGACCCACCATGATTAGATCGTGTGACGCAGGCAGCATGCCATTCTTTGGTGACGCCGAGAGATTTTTGGAAGGCGCCAGATATTTCGAATCTTCACCCACGGAAGAAGCCTCCGAATATTTCGAAAGAAGTATACTCGGATGTTTTCTAGACAAGCTAAGGGTGGGCATTGAGGTTCCGAACTACCCCCAGTTTAGGGACATGAACAAAATGTTTCTAGAGATGATAAAGGGCGCCAAGAAGACGAAAGATGGCTATGCTGAAACGGACATTCTTTCCCTGACGCCGAAGGAAAGTCGCATGCCCGAAGTCTCAGTGATAAGAAGGAATTCTCAGCAAATCCACGAAAGAATAGGCAAGCCGTTTCAAGTCAGGATTTGTGTGACAGGCCCACACACTCTTTCTTCACTGTTCACCCATAGAGACCCAGGTATCATCAGCAGGTTGGGAGAGATGATTTCGCGAATAGTGGAGAACAACCTTTTCAACACAAAACACGGAAGTGTAGGCTTGGTTACGCTTGATGAACCAACTTTCGGATTGCTTGACGACCCATTGATTGATTGGGGCTCCGACGGAAGAGAACATCTGCAAACGGCTTGGGAATCGGTTCTTCGCAAAGCAAAATCCAAGAAGACACAGACGTGCATACACCTTCACAACACGGCGGATGAGCTGTTTTGGAATGTAAAACCCCTAGACATGATTGAATCGCACGTAGATGATCCATTATACCATACGAAGAAGACCAAGGAGGCTTTAGAGTCGACGGACAAGCTCTTAAAAGCAAGTGTATGCGTCACAGACTTTGATCGGTTGGTTCGCGAGAGCATAACGGCTACTTCCCATCAGAAGACGAGTGAAATTGTCGTTAACGAAGAAATCGCGAATATCTGGAAGCAGCTTAGAGACGGAAAACTTAACCCAGAAATCTTTCTCGAAAGCAACAAGTTGATGAAAAGACGTTTAGTCAAAATGGTCAAACAATTCGGCGTGGAGAGAATTCCGTACGCAGGACCAGAATGTGGACTTGGAGGTTTCCTCACTGGCGAATGTGCACTAGGATATCTGAGACGAGTTTCTGGTGCTGTTAGGATGGCCAACACATAGTGTATGTAACACTATTTGCAACTCTATTCAGGAGACACTGATTTTTCAGCAAATAGCGTCTCGATTCTTTCCAATCGTTTCTCTATCTGACTCAGTCGATCCAGTATTTGCTTGAGTACTCTAATGACAT
Organism: Candidatus Bathyarchaeota archaeon; assembly: GCA_020348865.1. Taxonomy (GTDB): domain Archaea; phylum Thermoproteota; class Bathyarchaeia; order Bathyarchaeales; family Bathyarchaeaceae; genus SOJZ01. The sequence continues at coordinate 561,896 of CP070754.1, forward strand.
CTTCTGTTGGAATTATGGGCATAGGCGTTGGAGGGGGCCACGGTCGTTCCCATGGCCTCTCTGGTCGGCTTGGCCACGGGGATTGATACGGCGCTGCTTTTTGTTTTTTCTCCTTTTCACTCATCAGTTGTCACTTACAAAAATGGTTGACCGCACTAATAAACCGTCGCGCTTCCAGCTTGGAGGAACAGATATAAAGGAGAGTGTTGGCTTTTGTTTTAATCTCGGACTTGAACGCTGATTTTTGGGCGAAAGCAACTTCTCATCTTCTGCTCTATCGCTTTCATCATGCATACATGCACCCTATCGCACTACACCAGGTTCTCGACCAAGACGAAACCATCAGAGTCACTATTCTCATCAATGGAGCTTCAATTCTGGAAAATCAAGGATATGCTTAACCTTTTATACCATGCTACTAGAGCATCCGATTGAACTCGTGGGAACTATATGGGCGTGATGGACGTTGTCTCAGAAGTACTCGTGGTCGGCAGTGGAATTGCAGGACTATCCTTTGCACTGGAGATAGCTGACTACGCACAAGTAGTAGTTGTTACGAAGAAAGAAAAAGCTGAATCGAACACAAACTACGCACAAGGCGGAATTGCAGTCGCTTTCTCTCCTGCGGATTCTTTCGAGAACCACACCAGAGACACCTTAGCTTGTGGCAATGGGCTGAGTAAGAGAGATGTAGTCGAGAAAATTGTCCGGGAAGGCCCTACACGTGTTCAAGAACTCATTGAGCGGGGAGTCGGTTTTTCCAGGAGTGCAACGGGCGAGCTTGACCTCGGAATGGAGAGTGGGCATTCAAAGCGACGGATCGTCCACGCTAAGGATCTTTCGGGCGAAGAAATCGAAGACGCTTTGTTGAATGCCATTGGTAAACACCCATCTATCAAGCTTTTTGAGAATCACATCGCAATCAACCTTGTCGTAAAAAATCGTCAGTGCAAAGGGTGCTACGTTTTAGATAGAGAGAACTCAGCAATTCGGAATTTTGTGGCAAAGACAACTGTACTTGCAGCAGGCGGAATGGGAAGAGTCTATCTTCACACAAGCAACCCAGACATAGCTACCGGCGATGGAATCGCTATGGCGTATCGATCCGGAGCTACTATCATGAACATGGAGTTCACCCAGTTTCATCCAACATGTCTATATCGTCCTTACGGAAAGCCCTTTCTCATCTCAGAAGCTCTCAGGGGAGAAGGCGCTATCCTTCAGGATAAGCGCGGAAGACAGTTCATGAGCCAGTACCATTCAATTAAAGAATTAGCTCCGCGAGACATTGTTGCTCGAGCTATTGATCAGGAGTTGAAGAAAAGCGGAGATGAATACGTTCTTCTCGACATATCATTCAAAGACTCACAATTCATTCAATCTAGATTTCCGGGGATTTATGAAAAATGCCTATCACTCGGAATCGACATTACGAAAGATCCGATTCCAGTGGTTCCTGCAGCCCACTATTGCTGCGGAGGTATCCAAGCAACTATTGCTGGCGAAACAGATGTGAAAAACCTGTTTGCAATCGGCGAAACCGCGTGCACAGGCCTTCATGGAGCTAACCGACTGGCCGGCAACTCTCTACTTGAAGCCCTGGTTTGTGCCCACCATGCAGCCAAGAGATGCCGAAGGCTGCTCAAGAAAAAGATTTCTTCACAGCCGTTTGCTCCTTGGGAGCCTGGAGAAGCCGTGGACATTGATGAAGCTGTAGTCATTACACAGAATCGGGACGAGATTCGGCGATTGATGTGGAATTATGTGGGAATCGTACGGTCCGACAAGCGTCTAGCCCGTGCAAAAAAACGCATCTCTCTCCTGCAACAGGAAATCAATCAATATTACTGGGATTTCATTCTTACTGCAGATCTAGTCGAGCTACGAAATATGGCATTGGTCGCAGAGCTCATAATTGACTCTGCGATGATGCGAAAGGAGAGTCGGGGGATCCACTATTTCTTGGACTACCCACAGAAACTACCAGTTGTTCGAGACACTCTAGTAAGGAAAAACAGTCTTAGCCCCGAATAATTGTCATACATCTTCGCTTTCTCGCTTGCTAAAGTAGAGAATCGATTTCTCAGAAACGTATCCCAGTTTCTCGAAAATCGTGATTGACTTCTGATTTCTCTCCTCAATCAGCGCACAAACTACCACTGCGCCCTTTTCCTTCAGAATCTTCTCCGTATTAGTAATCAAATGTTGACCAACACCCTGTCTCTGCCATTCTGGATTCACCGCCAAGCGATTAATCCAACCTTTTCCCCTATAATCATAGCTGCCAATCACAACACCTACCAGCTTGTCGTCTATGAATGCGCCCAGACAGAGATTGGAGTCTGCTTCCATGTGTCTTGCCACAGCTCGTCTGCTGTCTCGACCTTTAGGCTTGAAAGGCAAACCTGATTTCATCCAGAGCTCAATAATATCCTCGTAATCATCTATTGTTAACGTTCGCATCTCCAATCTTCATCACACACGTCCAGATTAGCCAGCCTACACATACCTCATTATCATATCTTTCTTCGATTGGACGCTTTTATCTGTATACGCAAAATTTAAAGCCATAGAAACAGCAAAAAATGATCGCTAGTGATTTGAATGGAAGTCTCTTTCGAGGATTTTCTGAAACTTGAAATGCATATCGGCAAAGTCATTGAAGCCGAAGAGATACCTGGGTCGAGAAATCTGATTAAGATGACCATTGATTTTGGATCTGAAAGAAGACAGTCAGTAGCAGGACTATCGCAGTACTATAAGCCAGAGGAGCTTGTGGATAAGAAATACGCCTTCGTTCTGAATCTGCAAAGAAGGAAATTCATGGGCGTGGAATCCCAGTGTATGATACTCGCCGCTGAAGACACCAAAGGCAACGTCATTCTGATAAAACCTGAAAAAGATGTTGAAGTGGGAAGCAGAATCAGATAGCCTTTTTCAACTAACGCTACCCGCAACGAAACCCAGAAGGCCGGTAAGGAACCATATCAAAACTGAGTTCTTGACTCTTCTAGCGTTATTTCGAGAATGGTCTCGAACAATTGAAAAAGAAGACCAAGCTAATCCGACGTCAGTTAAGATGACCAGTGGAAGAAACCATGGCGAGACGAGTTCCAGCAACCAAGGTAATGGACTTAAAGCTATGGCGAGAATGAAGAAAAGAGAAGAAACAAACGCTGCAACTCTCTCTCCATAAACTACTGGAATCGTCCTTATATCTTGAGACTTATCTCCTTCAACGTCAACTATGTTTTTTGCCACCTCTCTACCAGTGTTTGAAAGGAAAGCAATAGCCACAAAAGTGATCGTGGTTAACTCAGGTCTCGCTACAGCAAAGCCACCATAGATGAAAGGAATCACAACGCAGGTGCTGACTAGGAGATTTCCAGGAAGCCCGCTTCGTTTCCCTTTGGTAACATATGTTACAGACACAATCCAAGCGACCACTGCAGTTGCCAAGCATTGCACATTTGTACCAAAGGCTGCAATGAAACCAATTATGCTCAGGACAAACGCGAGGAGCAATGCTTCTCTAGGGCTTACTGCACCACTTGGAATTGGGCGTTGTGGCTCGTTAATCTCGTCGATTTCTCTATCGTAATAGTCGTTTATTGCCATAGAAGCCGCTGTGAGCGTGAACGACGTTACAATAGCCAAAAGCAGATTTATTAAAAAGTTCGAATAAGTAACAAGCGAAGCTCCCACAACTACGGCAAAACCCATCATCAGACAATTTACTGGTCTAATTAACCGTAGAAAAGCTCCAAGTTTGCGCATTTGCCTCAACCAAACGTTCACAGTGACTGTTCAGATTTGTATGCCCACATAAGACCTTTGCTACGTTCGTGAAATCCTCCTCAAACCCTGCTCTTTTCGTTTCACGACTTTTCGTCCGGTAGTAGTTGAGTCACGCTTGCATGTTAGAAACAACATCTCGGTTTTCAATGGATCGAGAAACCTCGAAAAGGTTGCCTCTGCTCGGCTCAATTTCCTCATGAAAGACCCCATTTTATCCACCAATCCTGCGCTGTCCAACAGGTCGTACATTACGCCATATCCAACTGTGACAATGTCTTTGAATCCATTTTCTGCGAAGAGGTTGCTAATAGTTTCAACATCGAAGCTTTCCTGTTCGTCGTATTCAATCTCGTCACAATGAGGCTCCACCTCTTCAATGCCCATTTCTGTTTCCAACGTTTTGTGTTTGAGAAAATGAGGGTTGGACAACAGTTTTTTCCCGAGAGCACTACCTGGATTAACGATGCAGCGATATTCTACTTCCTTGTTCGGACATACTGAACGTCGTACATAACGGAACCTTATTGAGTCTGTTCCTATGAGGACGAAGCTGCCCTCTCCTTCAAAATACCTTTCGTGCACTGATTTGTACAGCCAGTTGGCCTCTACACAAGCAACTTCGCCATCTTTTTTCAGTACTCTTCTAATCTCCTGTAGAGATTTCTTCTTGTCGGACAAGGTAGCCAACGAACCGCATAGAATGATGGCATCAAAACTTTCATTGATGAATCTTAGATCCACTGCATCCCCCACCTCAAAGACTATGTTATCTATCCCACTCCGCCTAAGCCTGTTTCTTGCTATTTCAATCATCCTTTCCGATTTGTCGATTCCAATGATTGACCCTACATCTCGTGCAATATGAAGTGATGGATGCCCAGTACCACAACCGATGTCCAAAACTCTCTTGTATCCACTTATCGTACTCCTGAATAACTCGATCTCAGCAAGTAGAGTCCAATCATATCGCGCATCAGGAAGAAACTCCTTCTCAACATCTGCATAAATCCCATGCCCTGCTATCCTGTCATAGATTTTCCATTGCTCAACTCTTCTACAAGCCGGGTGATTTTTCATAGTGCTACGCCAACATCAACGAAGCCCTTTTAGCATATTATGGTCAGGCAACTCGAAATAAGCTTGACGTTTGACAACCTCTGCGGAAGAGGATGATGCAAAATCTTCCCCGGAAGAAAACCAAAATTGAAGGAAAAGAGTGACGATATAGTTAAATCTTGACTTCCGTTCTAGTGTAAAACCAAGATGTTCAGACATGAAATTCACGCTGAGAAACCGATAAAAGATGTTCCTGAAACAGACCTTGCTACGTCAACTGAACCATCGATCGTGGAAAACTATCTCACAGATGAAGCACGATTAATCGTAGGGAAAGCCGAGAAAGTGTTCTTTCCTCGAACTGAAGCACACATTGCCAAGATCCTGACTGAAGCAAGCAAGAATAAGATTCGCTTGACAGTTTCTGGCGCAGGAACAGGTATTACTGGGTCAAGGGTTCCTCAAGGCGGAATCGTACTCGCAACAGAGAGAATGACGGGTGTTTTCGAGCGCGGTTCGACGAAGAACTTGGTCAGTTATTCGGATTTGGGCGTGAAATACACTCTTTACATCCTAGAAGACGCAGAGAAAAATGAGCACTATGCAATAGCACCCCCAGGCACCCCTTTGGAAGCTTTGAAAAGAATATTTGACGAAAAGAACCTCCTTTATCCCCCCGACACAACAGAAATGACCGCCCTGTTAGGAGGGACCGTAGCCACGAATGCATCGGGAGCACGAACATTTCACTACGGGTGTACAAGAGATTATGTCAGACGCCTACGAGTAGTGTTGCCCAGTGGCGACGTTCTTGACATTGAACGTGGAAAAGTATTCGCAGGCGAAGAAAACAAGTTCGACATAATTCTGACGTCTGGAGAACGCATTACGGTGGAGTTACCGGCCTACAAAATGCCAGACCTAAAGAAGAATGCAGCTGGGTACTACACAAAACCTGGCATGGACCTCATAGATCTTTTCATCGGATCAGAAGGAACACTAGGAGTCATCAGCGAAGTCGAAATCAAACTTGAAAGTCAAGTGAAGAACGTTCTCCCCGTTTTTGCCCACTTCACAAGTGAAACTGACGCCATCAAATTTGAGAAAAGCCTTCGCAACCTGTCTCGAAGCAAAAAGCCCGATGAAGTGGGAATCGACGCGTTGTCCATAGAATTCTTTGACGAAGGATCTGTAAGGCTGCTGAGAACCAAGTACCCACCATCAAAAATCCCAACTGAATCGAAATCTGCAGTATTCTTCGAACAAGAAATCCCGAACGAAGACGTTTTCAATCATTTGCTTGAGAATTGTGTTGACTTGCTGGAAAGCTGTAACGTTCTCAACACAATGGCATCTCTTGGAATGGACTGGTTGAAGGAGATAAAAGACATCAGACACGCTCTACCTGAATTGATCAACACGATTGTACGCTCAAAAGGAGTCCATAAAGTAGCAACAGACATCGCAGTCCCAGAAGGAGCGTTTGACAAGATGATGAGCTACTACCACAATGTGGGAAAGACCGCAGGAATTTCGTATGCGATTTTTGGCCATGTCGGAGACAATCATCTTCACTTCAATTTCATTCCAGACTCTAAAGAAACTTTGGCACAGGCAGAAAGAGCGTGCGCGCTTCTCTGGAAGAAAGCAGTTGACTTGGGAGGTACAATTACGGCAGAACATGGAGTCGGCAAAAAGACCTACTTAGCGAATGGCAAAAGGAAGCCTCTTTTGGAGCTTATGTACGGCGTTGATGGCTTGAGATCAATTGCTAGAATCAAGCACGCTTTTGACCCAAACCACATTTTGAACGTAGGAAACATTATTCCGATTTCTTATCTTGAAGACATCAGTAGATAGATTGTTCGAAGATGTTGCACAGTGGATAGGCGAACGATCCAAGGGGTGAACATGTCGAGTTCCACAGACCTGAAGAACGGAAACGCCAATGAACCAGCAGCACGAACACAACACCTTGTAGGCAACGATGAAGCGCCGAAAGGGGTCATACAGGAGAGAGTCACATCCAGAACAATACTGAAGAAAGCGCCTAAGCATCTCAAAACCTAAATATCAACAGACAAAACAAAACCAGCAAGGGCCGGTAGTTCAGTCTGGTATGAACGCCGCCTTCGCGTGTCAACCTGAAAAAGGCGGAAGTCGCGGGTTCAAATCCCGCCCGGTCCACTAGAAAAAGACCGCTCTGAATACTCAAAGCTACCCTCTTGCCCACTAGACCGTGAGGGTTATAGCACTGTCTCTTTCTTTCCCCTTCTCCTTCTGCACTCATGACTTGTGGAAGAAACTACTCCAAACTATGAACCCTCAGGTATCCTTGAAATGTTTGTGTATTAGTGAATGGCTTATTGTTGTGTTTGCTGTAGGCTTTGTTCTCTTTTCTGCAGTTCATCGTAGAGGTATTCCCACCACTTGTAAACTGGGACATATTCTCCAGATTTCCTCTGACCGAGCTGGTTCCTAACGTCTTCTGCCATCGGTTTGACTCTTTCCCATGTCATCTCTGTTGATTCGGTTATGAGTTCATGGGCTGTGTCAATGTTTAGAAACTTCCTGTGCAGAAGAAAACCTAGTCCTTTGAATATCCAGCCTATTACGTTCAAATCTATCAACCCATGCTTTTCCACATATCCATCATAATCTTCGAGCTCTCTGGTCCTCATTTTTTCCCAAGCGTCTAGGAATTCTCTAGTCGACAAAATCATAATCAAAGTTAATATATTTGTTGATTCTCCTATTTTCTTGGTCGGCAACGGGCGGTAGCTCAGTTTGGTAGAGCTTCCGAGCTAGTCTGGTTTAGAGCCAGCTGACGGAGACGCTGTAGACGCCTACCATAGGGTAGTTGTTCATCCAGCCTGCTGAGCGCACAGACACCGGAGTGTCGCTGGTTCAAATCCGGCCCGCCCGACCAACATTGCTTCAGACAAGCTCACCGATCCATTGGAGATTCTAAAGCGAATCGAACAGGAATTCATCGTTTGAACCCGAAATTTGTTTGTTGCACTCTCGAGCGGAATATTGTCGCGTCCTAGTTTTGGTATGAGTTGAGAAATGCTCAAGCTTAAAATACACGAGAAAGCAGAAAGATAAACCTGTGCATGTCCGCCAATGAAAGGTTGTTGAACTCGTTGAGAAAAACGGCTCAAATATTCAAGAAGGCTCGTGAAGAAGCGAGAGACTATCTGCTGGAACCAGAGGCCAAGACGGTATGCAAGGAATATGGAATACCAGTAACAAACTTCAAAGTAGCAAAGAACGTTGACGAGGCTACAGAATATGCTGAAGAAATAGGTTTTCCCGTAGTCCTCAAAATCGTTTCTCCAGATGTTATTCACAAGTTTGATGTAGGAGGTGTAGTCCTCAACCTCAACACTCCCAAAGCAGTTGAAGAAGCGTATAGGAAGATCCTAGAAAACGTGAAGAACCACAAGTCAAACGCCAACATTGTGGGCATTCTCATTCAAGAAATGGCTCCTCAGTCGACAGAAGTCATCGTTGGGGCAACAAAAGATCGACAGTTTGGCCCTGCCTTGATGTTCGGACTTGGAGGGGTCTTTGTCGAGGTTCTCAAAGACGTAACATTCAGAATAGCTCCTATCAGTAGAAATGAGGCCCAAGAAATGATCACAGAAGTGAAGGCATATCCGATTCTCAAAGGGTATCGTGGACAACCCGCCGTAGACATCAATGCCATCGTGGAAATTCTGTTAAGCACTTCAAGGTTGGTGATGGATTATCCAGAAATCAAAGAACTCGACATGAACCCCATCATTGTCTACGAAAAAGGTGCGAAAACGGTCGATGCAAGAATCATACTTGAATGAGCTCTCGCATGAATGCTTAGATTCTTGCATAATCATTCCTCCATGTAAGGTTTAGTCGCATTTCCAACTTGGTGATGAAGAGATGCATGGCGAAACCTCAACAGAGGTGAAAGAGAAGGTCAGGACTGGACGCCTCAAACAGAAAATCGCAGAACTGAAACAAGAACTCAACCAAATTCAGAAAAAACTCGACAAACTCAACTCTGGAGAAAGAAAATGGGTTGAGAAGAGGAATGCTATACATAAACAAATGAGGAAGTTGAGAAGAGAAGCAACGGATCTCAAACAAAGACGCGACATATTGAACATACAAGTTCGGGAGGTAAAAAGTGAACGTGAACTAGCTAAGATGGAACGCAAAGAAAAGCATGCCCACGTCACGGAACTGTGGGAAAGAATAAAAGAAATCATGAAAAGAAAACCTTCTCAGAGCATGAAGAGCCTGCAGAGAAAAATCGAAAACCTCGATTGGAGGATTCAGACGAGTTCTCTCTCACTAGAAGAAGAAAAACTTCTGATTGATCAGGTTCAAGCACTTGAAAGCAAACTGGCAATACACAAGGAGATGCACAAACTAAGGCAGAAACTCACTGATCTACAGACCGAAGAAAAGACACTCCAAACCAAGGCCGAAACTAGCCATGAAAGACTCGCCAGACTCGCCAAGCAAAGTCAGACATGTCATGAAAAAAGGCTGACTATACTGGAGAAAGCTTGCGCCCTTCAAAATGATGCAGACGACATGCATCAAAAGTCCTTGGAAATCAAGAAACAAACACAGCACCCTCATAGGAAACTCACGGAGCTTTCATTTCAAATCGAATCTTTCAAACAAGAACTAAATCAGATAGAGAGGAAGAGAGAAACCAAACGACAACTCAAGCTGCGTGGGGAATTGGAGAGAAGAGCACTGGAGAAGTTGAAACGCGGCGAAAAGCTGACGTGGCTAGAATTCAAGACTCTCACAGAAAAAGGAGCAATATAGCTAACAAAGCTAGACATATACTCATAATGCGGAACTTTAAAGAAGGGTGGATAACAAATTTGAAGTGACCTCCAACAAGTAGAACGAGCGGAAGACGGTGCCAGAATCCACCAAAGAAGAGTCGGAACGTATCCTCATCCTTTGTGTAGACAGAGATGACGATCTGGGCGTGAAAGGAGAGATAAAGACGCCAGTTCTTGGAAGAAAGGAAAACCTAAATGCTGCCGTCAGCCTCGCTCTGCGAGATCCTGAGGAACCGGATGCCAATGCCATGTTCGAAGCAGTCCGAATCTATGATCACCTAAAGGAAGGGAGCAAAACATCCGAAAATCATCAGATTGCAACCATTGCAGGTTCTGAACTAGGTGGAGTAGGCGCAGACAGACAGCTTGTATCTGAACTCACCACAGTGCTAGAAAGATTTCCAGCAAGCGATGTCATCCTCGTTACTGATGGTTTCAGTGATGAGGCGATTTTACCGCTGATTCAATCTCGGGTGCCAGTGACCTCGGTTAGAAGAATCGTAGTGGCACATAGCGAATCGATTGAAGAGACGGCAGCAGTTTTCTCTCGATACTTAAAAATGATTTGGGAGAACCCACGCTATTCCCGAATTTTGCTTGGCTTGCCAGGAACCCTTATGATTATCTTGGGTATTCTATACATAACTGAATGGATACAATATTCAGGAATAGCCTTTCTCATTGTATGTGGCACATTCCTTCTCATTAAAGGATTCCGAATCGACAAAGCATTACTGAAGCTCTACCGATTCATTCGAGAATATTCTCCACCACCTCTTCCAATACAAATAGCAAACTACTCCACAGTTGCGGGGGTTCTACTAAGCCTCGTCGGGTTTTATCTGGGAGGAGTCGAAGCTGCAAATTCCGTGCCCCAACCACCACCAGCGCTAGGTCAATGGCTTGGGTTGCTCCCTAGACTAGTCGGATGGTTCATCTCAGGTTCTATTGCGCTCACCGTCGTTGGTGTCAGCGTCGTCCTTGCTGGCAGAACGATTCGCTGGTATTTCGAGCGTGACCCCAAGCTTTGGCGAACAATCGTCATTGTGGTTGCAGTTGCATGGTCGTGGCCAATCTTCCAACAAGCATCACAGATTCTTATCTATCCTGAACAAGCAGGAATCTACACTGTAGGATTTGTGGCAACGATTATCATCGGCATACCTTTAACCGTTGCTGCGGTTCTAACCACTTTCCTGCTCCACAGAAAATACGCTCGCTTTTTCAGGGAGAAAAAAGAAGAACTTGAAGAAATTAGCGAAGGCTGATGTGGCGATAATCGGTGGAACTGGCTTAGAAGCGTCACTACAGGATGCCAAGCAAGTTCGAGTTGGAACCCCCTATGGCATCCCACCTCCCATATCTATAGGTCAAATCAACGGAAAACCAGTTGCATTTCTACCTCGCCACGGCATCCATCATTGTGTTCCTCCACACAGAGTGAACTACAAAGCCAACATCTTTGCTCTGCACAAAATTGGCGTCAAACATGTAGTCGCGACAAACGCGGTTGGAGCGATAAAACGTAGTTTTGAGCCGGGCGACTTAGTCATTCCAAATGATATGGTTGATTTCACCAAACTCAGGCAGCTCACTTTCTACGATGATGCCCCTGTTACACACATGGACACATCTCAGTTATACTGTCCAACAATTCGTCCGCTCTTAATCAAAATGGCGGAGAAACAAGGCGAACAGATACCCGATCGAGCCGTTCTAGCTTGCACGGAGGGTCCCCGCTACGAAACTCCTGCAGAGATTAGAATGCTCAGACAGTTAGGCTGTGACATCGTCGGAATGACTGGAGCACCGGAAGCTGTGCTTGCACGTGAGTTAGAATTGTGCTATGCAACCGTATGTTTTGTCTCAAACATGGCAGCAGGGATGCAACAACGGCTGACTACTAGTGAAGTAGCCGAAGTAGCAGGAAAGAAGAACCGTGTTATTCAGCGAATTTTGCGAGAGACTATCAAGATTTTGCCCTCCAAACGCCACTGTCTGTGCGCAAATGCACTTGATGATGCA
>CP070754.1:573724-577748 GCA_020348865.1 Candidatus Bathyarchaeota archaeon
ATGTCCCAGTTTACCAATGGTGGGAATACCTCTATGATGAACTGCAGAAAAGAGAAGAAAGCCTGCAACAAACACAACAGCAAACCATTCATTGAATACTCAAACACTTCAAGGGTATACTCAAGATTTCATAGCGGGGAGTAGTTTCTTCCACAAGTCATAAAAACTGGATTTCTCAATTCTGGTTTAAGAAGAGGATTTTGATGGCAAACAATGCTCTGGTTGGTAGATGTGGGATATACTGTGGTTCATGTGTACTATATAGAGCCTACAAAGACGAAGGAGAATACCTGCAACAAGTATCAGAAGCATGGGAAATGCCAGTAGAAAAAATACGTTGCGAAGGTTGCCATGCTTTGACCGTCAATTGTGCTGGAAGCAAGTGCAGAATCGTGAAATGCTTGGCCTCTAAAGGTTTTGAATACTGTTCTGAATGTCCAGAATACGAAGCACATGCATGCGAGAAACATGAAGGGTTGAGCAAAAGATGGGTAGTCGATAATGTGGATTTGAGAGTGAACCTGGAAAGAATAAAGGCTGGAGCGGTTGGGAACTGGTTGAAAGAATGTCAAGAAAGATTTAGATGCACAGAATGTGGAAAGCCCTTGCCAGTATTAGGATGGAATGTCAAGAAAAGATGTTATCATTGTGGTGTTGAACTGTCGGAATAAAGACGTGCACGCATGCGCGTTCAATTAGCACTTTTGTGTAGAAAAACCTGCTGACTGGTGTAAGAAACTTCGTTGAGGAATACACCACAAGTTTAGAAACGTATTTCTGTGTGTGCTGACTGGTTGTTGTGGATATTCATGGAATTTTGGTTGTTGAAAAAAAGCAAGATTGAGAATAGGTGATAGCGCATGAACACAAAGGCAATAATAGCAGTTGTGTTGAGTTCAGTTCTGCTCTGTGCTTTTGGTCTGGTGATATTCCAGCCAACCAATACATGTCCTACACTATATCCCAAATACCCGATGGATTCTCGGTTTGAATCAATCGACCCAACATGGTTATATGATGAAAATGGAGTAATCATGCTTAGGTATGCAAGTGTTGGGCTTCAATACAATCCAGTCACCGTTTCACAATATGCAATCTACCTTTACCACAAATACTATGATACACGGAACGAAACTTTCAAAGATAGGTTTTTGATACAAGTGAACTGGCTTGTTGAAACCGTCAAACACAAAGGCAACTTTAGTTTCTGGGAAATTATGTTTGATTGGGATTATTATGGAATGAAAGCTCCGTTTGTGTCTGCAATGGCTCAAGGCGAAGCCATAAGCGTCCTAATCAGAGCACATAACCTCACAAGTGACCCGCTTTATTTTGAATTAATTGGTACCGCAATCAACGTTTTTGAAGTAGATACAAGACAAGGAGGAGTCAGGTACACAGACCCAAATGGCTACGTTTGGTTTGAAGAATACGCTGACACAGAAGGCAAAACCAGCAACGTTCTAAACGGCTTCATATTTGCTCTTTTAGGTTTATATGAAGCTTCTGAATTTTATGAGAAGGCAGACGAATTATTCAAAGAAGGACTAGTGACACTAGTGTCAAACCTACACAAGTTTGATACTGGAAAGGGTTCATACTACGATTTGCTAGGTTATGTAGCATCGCCAGAATACCACGATCTCCATATCCAACAACTCGAAACCTTGTACAACCTAACAAACAAAGAAGTTTTCCTGCAGTTCAGCCAGTTGTTCCAAGCTTATGTTGACATGGACTTGAAACCCCAAGGACGTGAGGTATTACCATGAAAATAGGAAAAGCTGCCCATTAACAACTGGAAACTACGATTCTGTAGGCCTGCATGAAAACCTCACACGCAAGCACTCACAACACTAGACTTTCTTCAGATAGCTTTTCTCCAAAGCTTTCAACAGCTTGGTCATAACCTTGTTCACGGGTGTCTTGACCTCATACCGCTCTCCATAGCCCACAATAGCCCCGCTTAAGAAATCAACTTCAATCCTCAGCCTATTCTCCACATCCACCAACATAGACGGCTTGTGAGCCCCACCCTTTTCCAGATAACCAGTAAACTTGTCAAGCACCTTCTCACCGAAGTCATAACCGTCCGCTTCAGCCACACTCAACCCTTCTTCCAGCACTTTCACCGCAACATCGCGACTAGGCCCAAACTCCATTGCTCCCTTCATGGTCTGTCCAGTCAAAGCACAGATGGAACACAAAGCAGAATTCAATATGGTTTTCTTCCATACATGCCTCTTAATGTCTGGAGCCTGCTCAGTCTCTAGCTCAGAAGCCGACATTACCCCCGCAATATTCTTCGTCGTTTCATCAGTTGTGTACAATCCATTCTTGAAGGCCCCAACGTAGTTGGGAGGTTGGAACCAATTCATCTTTGCACTGCCTGGACTCACCAACTCCCCTGCGTAGTTGACCACTACACGATATGCAGTGTCAATCCCCAAAGTCTCAGCAACGACCCGTTCATTGTCTAATCCGTTCTGAAAACTGACAACACTCATTCCATCCTTGTACACAGGTTTGAGCTCAGCTAAAACAGCTTTCAGAAAACAAGCCTTCGTCGCCACAAAGATAATATCGGGTTCAAACTCAGCCAACTCAGCCAACGAACCTGCAACCTTTTCAAACCGGGCATCTAACTCCCTGATTCCGGAAACCCTTAAACCATCCTTCCTAACCCTAACCAAAAGTTCTGTCGCTATATCTTCCACAACCACATCCGCGCCACCCCGAGCCAAGTGAGCAGCAAGAATGGAGCCAACAGGACCTAACCCGATAACCCCGACGGTCTGACTTTTCAACGGTACATCCCGCCAACTACACTACGCATAAACAGTTTAAAAGCGTGCACATGCACACAGGCAGAATAGGGATTGCGGGAGATATCTCCAGTTTAGCCGGGGCTACTCCACCTCTGTCACTGCATACGTACAAGGTTCTAGGATTTGGCGACCTTGGCTACCTCTTTCAGCGCGTTTGGGTTTTCCAGTGCTGATGTGTCGCCTAACTCTTTTCCAAGTAGGACAGCTCTCATCAATCTTCTCATAATCTTGCCAGATCTTGTTCTGGGTAGGTCGCCAACAATGCTTACTTCTTTTGGTCTGAAAGGTTTGCCCATATTCTTGACGACTTCTCCCACAAGTGCGTCCTTCAACTCTTGGCTGGAGTCATAACCGGGCTTTAGGACTGCAAGGCACATTACCTCTTCGCCTTTAAGCTCGTGTGGGACGCCTATGCAGGCGGATTCGTATACTGCTGGGTGCTGGTTTAAGATGGACTCTATCTCCGCTGGTCCGATTCTTTTCCCGGCAACTTTGATTACGTCGTCTGCTCTCCCATGAAGGAACCAGAAGCCATCTTTGTCGATGGAAGCCCAGTCCCCATGATACCAAACGTTGGACCATCTAGACCAGTAGGTTTCAATGTATCTCTTGGGTTCTTTCCAGAAACCTCTGGTCATGGATGGAGCAGGCTTCTTGCAGACTAGATAGCCTACCTCGCCTCTAACTGGCTCTCCCCTGTCATTGAAAACATCTATGTCCATACCCAATCCAGGACCTCCCAACGTTGACGGTTTAAGAGGCTTGACTGGTAGTGGCAATAGGAAGCATCCGAAAATCTCGGTTCCCCCTGAAAGATTTATCATTGGACATTTTTCTCTGCCAACTGTCTTATGAAGCCAGAACCAAGTGTCCGGGTCTATTGCTTCTCCAGTGTTTCCAAGCATTCTCAGATTGCTCAAGTCATGAGATTCAGCATATTTATTTCCATATTTCTTCAGCATTCTGAAGACTGTAGCAGAGCCTCCTAGGGCTGTGACTCCGAGCTTTGCTATCATCCTCCAGAGTCGATCTGGTTTAGGGTAATCAGGTGCACCCTCAAAAAACACGTGGGTTCAGCCCATATGCAGGACTCCTACAAGCTTCAAAGCGCCCAACATCCACCCGATGACAGTAATCAAGAATAAAACATCCTCTTCATTCAGGAAAAGAATGAAATAGAATACCTTATAGCTCTG
>CP070754.1:577848-586583 GCA_020348865.1 Candidatus Bathyarchaeota archaeon
ACAGTGGCAATCGTGAGCACAGGTGGCACTATCGCCAGCAGAGTGGATTATAGAACAGGTGGAGTACGTCCTGCACTCACAGCAAACGATCTCTACAGCGTGGTTCCAGAACTCTCAGAAATCGCCCAAGTGAACGCAGAAATTCTCTTCAGCCTATTCAGCGAAAACATCACGCCAAAACACTGGACAAAAATAGCAGAAGCTGTAGCCAAGCATATAGAAAACGGCGTAGCAGGAGTCGTAGTCGCACATGGAACCGACACGATGGGCTACACTGCAGCAGCGTTGAGCTTCGCACTGCACAACCTGCCTGTACCCGTGATAATTGTGGGTTCCCAACGATCGGCTGATCGTCCAAGCTCAGACGCAGCCCTCAACCTAATAGGGGCTGTCAGAGCATCTGCCAACGCACCATTCGCAGAAGTAGTCGTAGCCATGCACGAGACAGTCTCAGATGAAACTGTGTTTTTCCATCGAGGAACGAAAGTTAGGAAGTGTCATACAAGCCGCAGAGACACGTTCAAGTCAATCAACACCTCGCCAATTGCTAGGTTGAGAAACGAACGATTTGAGATGTTGATTGAGGATTATCACAAACGGGATTCATCACAAAGAATTGTCTTGAAACCGAGTTTCAATGAGAAAGTGGCGCTCATCAAATCCCATCCAGGCTTAGACTCTAGTGTCATTGAATGGTACGTCAAAAAAGGTTTCAAGGGTGTAGTCTTGGAAGGAACAGGGTTGGGCCACGTAAGCAAGAATTGTTTCCCAGCCATCCGAAACGCTGTCGAAAACGACATAATCATTGCCATGACTTCGCAATGTATCTGGGGACGCCTCGGAATGAACGTATACAACCAAGGTCGAGACCTTCTGGCGATTGGAGTAGTACAGCTTGAAGATATGCTGCCTGAAACAGCGTTGGTGAAGCTCATGTGGGCTCTAGGACAAACAAAACACATTAGGAAAGCAAGAAAACTTCTCACTACAAACATATCTAACGAAATCTCACCAAGAACACAAGCAGAGGAAACAGCATGACGGCTAGTTTCGAGAAACTGGGATTGAAGGTAGGACTAGAAATTCATCGGCAATTGGACACGAAAACGAAGCTGTTCTGCGACTGCAAACCCAAGCTTTTCAAAGAAGACCCAAAAATCGTGTTTCTGAGACGGTTGAGACCTACCCAAAGCGAGCTAGGTCAAATCGACCCCGCCGCCCTCTTTGAATTTCAGAAAGGTGTGAAAATGCTATATGAAGCCAACGAAGAAGCGTCATGCCTCGTAGAGATGGATGAAGAACCGCCCCATAACCTTGACAGAGAAGCGGTGGAAATAGCACTAACAATTGCTCTAATGATGAACGCGAAACCTGTAGATGAGATCCACGTGATGCGCAAAGCGGTAATAGACGGCTCAAACACCACAGGATTCCAGAGAACATGCGTTGTAGCCTTAAGCGGCGAATTAGACCTCAAAGGAAAGCATATTCCAATTCAACACGTAAGCCTAGAGGAAGACGCCGCCAGAAGGATGGAGGAAAACGGCTCCATCATTCATTACCGTATCGATCGCCTTGGAATTCCCCTAATCGAGATTGCTACCGCTCCTGTTATTTGCACTCCTCAAGAGACTGAAGAAGTAGCACTGGCCATCGGGCGAATTCTGAGGGCTACGGGAAAGGTTAAGCGTGGCTTGGGAACAATTCGTCAAGACCTCAATGTTTCCATCCAAGACGGGGCGTTGATCGAGATAAAAGGTGTTCAGGAACTCAGATTGGTGTCCAGAATCGTTGAATTCGAGGTTCAGCGTCAACTCGGCCTTCTCAAAATACGAGATGAGTTGAAAGAGCGTGGTGCATCGAAAGACGATGTTGAAGAAGAGATTGTTGACGTTTCTTCTGTTTTTGAGCAGACGAAATGTCGAGTTATCCGGAAAGTCTTGAACCAAGACAATCGGGTCTTAGCGGTTAGGCTGCCGAAGTTTGCTGGCTTGCTTGGGAGAGAGCTTGTGCATGGAATGAGACTTGGGTCAGAAATGGCGAGTATTGCCCACTTCTGGGGTAGAGTTGGCGGCCTCTTTCACACAGATGAGTTGCCTGCGTATGGAATAACTGATGAAGAAGTCAGCCAACTCAGGCAGTGCATGAACGCAGAGCCGCAGGATGCCGTAGTACTTGTCGCAGATGCTAGAGAGAACGCGACCGACGCTTTGAAGGCTGTAATCAGGAGGGCGACAGAGGCTCTAGGGAATATCCCCGAAGAGACCCGTGGAGCCAACCCGGATGGAACCTCGCGATATCTGCGACCGAGACCAGGTGCTGCTAGGATGTATCCGGAGACCGATGTTCCTCCGATTCAGTTGTCGAACAAGCATATTGAAGAGATGCGCGCTTGCCTTCCTGAATCGGCTGAGGAAAAGATGAGTCGACTGATGAGAGAGTATGGGCTTAACATGAAACTTGCCAAGCAGATTCTCGAGTCGAAATACGTTGATCTTTTTAGAGACGTTGTCGAGGAGACCACAGTTCATGCAACAGTTGTGGCTGTTACACTAACTGAGACTCTGAAGGCTTTGAAGCGTGATGGAGTTGAAGTTGACAACGTTACGGATAATCAGCTCAAGCGTCTATTTGGCCTAGTGGGTTCTGGTCATTTGACCAAGGAGGCTATTGCTGATGTTTTGACCTGGTTGGTCGAACATAAGGATGCTGGGGTCGAGGATGCAATCAAAAATCTTGAACTGGTAGTGCTTTCGCGTGAGGAGCTTGAAACTGTTGTTGCCAGATTGATTGAAGACAATAAGAAGCTTGTAGAAGAAAGGCGAATGGATGCATTGGGCGTCTTAATGGGTTTTATTATGAAAAGCTTCAGAGGACGTGTAAAGGTTGAGTTGGTAGACGAGGTGTTGAGAAAGCGTTTAAAAGAGAATCTATCTCACACCTGATGAAAGACAAGAGAAATATCAGTTCTCTTCTCTAGGAAGACTTCTCAGCATCCGCCTTGACGGCACATGGCTTTGGCAACAGAATTGCCCGTGTGGACACAATTGAGTATTTCCTCGCTTTCTAACGGAATCTTCAAAAAACTCAGAGAGAACCTTGCCATAACTGCGATGCATAATCTCTAAGGTTGTGGTATACATTTGGACGAGCCGCTTGTTTTTGTCTTTCGTGGTGGTAAATTCTAAAAAGGGGTTGGCGGTATGTGTTTGTGTATAGACCGTTTGCCGCTTTGAGAAAGGTGTAGCATTGTGGGAAAGATTCAGGTTAAGGTTAGAACTGGTTTCGGAGAGATTATTGTAGAAGGAACAAGTGCTGAGGAGATTCTAGGTTTGCTTGGGTCCATGTCGTCTGAGTTTATGGGCGAGGTTAGTGGTCTGGTGTCTGCTAAGACAGCTTCTCCCCTAAAGACGCAGCTAGAGGGAATCATTGAACTGACGACAGAGGGCCCGATTATCACCACCCGACAGAAGCTTACCCATTATGAGGCGATTGGGTTGACTCTGTATACCTCTGAAGAAAAATCCAACACGGCTACTCAGATTGCACGGCTGTTGGCCTCTGGCGGAATCAAGTCTATGGTTCCCGCACGCTTGAATGAAATGACTAAGCGAGGGATGGTGTTTAAGCCGAATCCTAGCAGACCGAAGTTTCGGTTAACTAGCCAAGGTGAACGATGGATAGAAGAGAAAGTCTTGACAAAGTTGCAGGGTGTAAAGGAATGAGTGAAGGAACAGTCATAGTAAACATAAAGTATAAAGACGTAGAACAGACGTTCAGTGGTAGCGCAGACGATGTTTGGGTCAGCGTGAATCGTTTCTTCAGTGAGTTGGTTCTGGCCTTTGACGTGGCCCGTAAGGTTGTGCTTACCGTTAATCTTGGAAAACTGGTTGAGGACTGCAAAGGTATCATAGGGGTCGCTTCCGAAGGGACTAGTCTGTTGGTTTCAAGGAAGAAACTTACAGATAACGAAACTCTGATGCTCCATCTCCTAGCCAACTATATTGGACATAAGCTTGGGTTTTTGAAGGAAGATTCGACTTCCAAGGAATCGCTGAAGACGGAACTTGGAAAAACCGCAAAAATCACAAGCACACGACTAGGAGAACTAGTCCGAGAAGGCACAGTTCACAAAACCGAAGAAGGGGAATACAGAATCACTACCAAAGGAATCAAACAACTGCAAGAAGACCTCCCAAAAATCCGGATGAAAAACTAGGGCAACCGTGTCTTGACCTTTGAGAGCATGAGAATTTGGGCGGCTATAAGCAAGCAATCGTGATTCAGTGGGAATTGTTATGGTAGTTATGAAGGCATACACAGGGTTCTGTATATTGCAAAGTTCATTAATGACGGCTTGTGCGCACATGAGGTTTTCAGAGACTACCCTACTCGGCTGTGAGTCGGTGGTCTCTTCTGAGCATACCTATACCGTCGTGGTCTACCATCCCTAGTCAAAACATTTTCCTTGACGAGATCAATCAATGCGTGAGCAACCGCCGTACGATCATAATGAAACCCCCTCCGTGCCATTTCACTATGCACCTCTCCTAAGCTGCGAGTGGAAGCAAACCAACTCTCACTCCAAAGCCTATGAATAACTCCTTTACAGGTCTCAGCACGCGGAGCAGTGCGTTCTGAAATCACTACGGCTTCCATTGAATGCTCTGCCACGGTTGAGAGGATCTTCTTCACCGCACTCTGCAGTTGGTCTTCTCGGCATTCTATTTCGAATTCAACATTCCCAACTTTCATCTTCACATGTATTGGCGGCTTTTCTTCAGCGGTCATTTCTCTTCACTTATTGTTTATTGTATTGAACATTATGCACATGCACAACATTTAAATACCTTTTCACCTCAATCAATTGTTATTGGTGAATCTTGTTGATTGAACAACTACCGTATGCAATAACACCAAAATATAATTTTCCCAAAGCGCTCCAAGATTTGCAGCTTCCTCAAAACTTCATGGATTTGAGTCTCCGATCCATGAAGACCTTGAGGTCAGAACGATTTCGCCCTGTTGAAGCAGATCTTTTCAATTCAGAAACAGAGAATCATGCTCAAGCCAAGTCAACTCTTCTGGATTACGGTTCACCTAGCTTTCACTCCATTCCACTAAAACCTCTTCCGCAACCCACCACAATCACAGCCATTGATGTCTCCAACATAAGACTCGGCGAAACCGATACAGGTCTACTCACAGCCATAAGAGCTGCTGTAGTCTGGAGACAGAAACGTCAATACAAGTACCTTCGCCTTGGACCCTTCCCCTTTCATATAACCGAACAAAACAAACAGGAAGTGTACGATATTTTCCGACAACATTACCTACCGACGTCACCAAAATGCTTAGTCGCTCCAAGCCTACCCAACATGCAGAATCGGATTGGCAACCTACTCGAACGTTGGCTGCAAATGAGCATGTCAGCCGGTTCACGTGACAACATTATTCTGTGGGATGGATCGCTAACAGCTGGAACCCCAGACAACCCAACGAGGGCACTATTGCAGCTTTTGGAAATCACAAGAAATCGTCTCAACACAGTCCTAGCGTTCACAAAATCCACTACACTGAGACTGTGGAATCGCAGACTTACAGACTTGACCACACGGACTCCGCCACCACGCTTGATTCAAATCAACCGCTACCCGCTCCACCAGTCCACACCCATTTGTTTCCTTGGAAACATCTACATCGCAAAACTCACAAACGGCAGTTGTTCATTTCGACTGGACATAGACAAAAACATTCCAAGCGCACAAAGAGTGGCTGCAGTGCAGAAGCTTCTTGGAAATGATTTACTCTTCCAAGGCTATCCTGAAACCCTACGTCTAGCCCACATATACTCCACGTTTACAGCCAATGAGGTCTTGGGCATACAACGGTTCATAGCTCAAACGTACGGACTAAGAGTCGTCACCAGACTCAATCTACGTCGACTACTGTTTGGACCGTACGGAAAAGGACCAGAGGCCTAGCCAATGCAGCTTTACAGAAAAGAAGGCAATACCATTCAGATTCTAAGCTTTCCAGCTGAGGAGATTCAAAAGGGAGAATACGTGCTCATAAAAGACTCCAATCACGACCGAAGCCTCGTCACACAGATAATTGACGTCCAATTCGCCGCCATCCCTGGCATCCTGGAGGAGCTTCTAAGAAACTCTACAACCGATGAACACATCTGTGGGGAGAATCTCGACCTGTTAGAAGTAGCCCCTCATGTAACCTACGTTCAAGATGCACGAATGCTCATCTGCAAAATAAGAGGGACCATCCAAAACGGAATACTAAGCACGAATACGGGGTGGCTCCCATCACGCGCCAGTTCAAGTATCACAAAACTATCTACCGCTTCTCTGCTGGCACAGGCAAGAATTGGGAATGACCTCCCCATCGATCTCGGCGAAACAAGAGAAACATCCTCCGTAACAATTGACGCTCAAATGTTGGATGGCAAGCTTAACATCGTGACAGGAAAAAAGGAGACGGGAAAGTCTCACATGTCAAAACTCCTCGCCCTCAGCCTCGTTGATTATGGAGCACCAGTTGTTGTCTTGGACCTAAACGGCGAATATGCCAAACTGGGCTTTTCGTCAGATGGCCAAAAGAATGAGTATCATAGAAGGGTTAGGGTTCTTACTCCAGGAGACAATTTCAAGATAACGCTAAAGCAAATGAAACTACGTGTTATGATGAATATTCTCTTCCACGCGCTTCACCTGCCAGGCGCCTCTGCCCAGGAGTTTCGACGCATATGGCGATTTCTGAAAGACCACGACACGCTTACGATGCGAGAGTTAGGTGAGGTCATTAGAAATAGGCGGTGCAACTTGCATGTACGAGATGCCCTCTGCTCTCGCTACTACAGCCTGCTGGACTCTGGATTTTTCACTGATAACCATGAAGAAGAAACAAGTCTCAAGAAAGCTTTTTGCAGCATACATGGTGGTGGAGCACTAATCATAAACCTACAAGACATTTCTTCGATTAATCGACAGATTGTAGTGGAGTTCATGCTTGGTGAGCTCGTGGAGCTTCTGACCCAATCAAAGTTGAAGGCAGTTTTTCTATTTGCTGAAGAGGCGCATCTCTACCTCCGTGAAACTTACTGGAACGACATTGTTACAAGAATGCGTCATTTCGGGATTTTCACAACGTTTGTGACCAATCAGCCCAACACAATACGAGAGAACATCTATCGTCAAGCTGACAACATATTCCTTTTCAACTTCACCAACGAACACGACCTTGAGGCAGTGTCAAGAGCCTCCAAGGTTGACGCTGAAACCGTCAAATCGATTGCAAGAGAATTACTGCCACACCATTGTCTCGTTCTCGGCAAAGTTGTGGGAGATTTTCCCATAGTGGTAAAAGTGAGAGCTCTGGATGTTCAAACAATGGGACAAACAAGGCTGTTCTTCACAGACGAGAACTAAAACTCTACTAGCTCGCTTCGATGTTCTTTGAAGAAAGAACGGAAGGAGTCTGTCAGGTCATATGTTTCTACTTCATTGAAGAGTACCCATCTCGCCTCTAAAGCGTCGCCCCCAGGGTTCAGAGTTCCGCTTTTGGGACGAGTTACAAACTGAAGGAGAACGTAGTGGTATTGAAGCCGTTTGTTTTCATCTTCTATGATGTTGTCAACGGTATCCAAAGGTCTGTCAGTTGTAATTTCAACTTTCAACCCGCTCTCTTCCTCAGCCTCTCGTACAACGGCTTCCCGAACTTTCTCTCCGAGTTCCACCGCTCCGCCTGGGATGCTCCATTTCCCCTTTCTAGGTTCCACTCCCCTTTTTATCAGAACGAGTTTGCCCTCGTCTATGATAAGTGCCCCGACGCCGACAATAGGTTGATTAGGATATTCACGTCTCAAATCCAAGTCTCCTACAGCTAGACCTTCACGCGTTTCCAATACTTAAGAGCAACTTGTCCAACTCAATTCCGAGAAAGCAGTTCGAAGACGGCAAAACAGAGATACCCGAACTTTCGGTCTTCTTCATATGACTGCACCTCATCTGGGATGCGGACCCAGATCGGGCAATATCTCTAGTAGTCTGGGGTTCAAATCCTCGCTATCCCACTGGGATTCCCTAATATTATTTGAAAGACATCTACCTCCTTATTCTGAAAAGCTTTGCACCGTACAAACCTGGAGGACCACTTTTTCTGTGTTACTAACCTCAATAACCCGCTAGGACCCATCGATAAACTAGAGGGGGATTACCTGTATTTTCCTGTTTAGAAAGATAGTCACAAGTAATTGTTACCAAATTCAGTTTCTGCTCAATCATCCAATTCACCGTGACCGTGGAGAATTCGACTAAATCGAACATAAACGCAGAAAGGGATGCATGTGTGGACGACACTCTGATCGACTGCACTTCAATCCTCAAATGACCAGTTGCTATTTCTTCTTGATTTCTTTCGTCTCTTCAGAGCTCTTTGGAGCAACGGGTAAGGGCGGCGGTGTGGAAACCATAGTCCAACCAATCCACGCAATGATGAAGAGGAACACATAGACAATGATTACGACTGGCGCGATTACCGCCCAATCGCCAAGCGGTCGCCCTAAGAAAAGCAGGTCTCGTGGCGTTAGGAAAAGCCAGCAGAAATATCCAATCATGGCAAGCACACCTATCGTACACATAAGCTCGCCTAGAGTCTTATCACGCATCAGTAGTATTCCACCTTGGACTAAAAGCTTAAGCATATATCACTTAAAGCTTTTG
>CP070754.1:586683-590675 GCA_020348865.1 Candidatus Bathyarchaeota archaeon
GAAGGCATCTCGACACGGGTAGGTAATCAGCAAATGCGCGTCCTTGTAAGCATATTTGAACAACTGGTGCCCATAAGTGGCGGTGGAACCCCACGAATCAGCAGCATCATCGACGTCCTCATAAAGAGAGGACACGAAGTCTCAGTCGCAGCCTCCTTCGCCACCGATGCAACAGAAGCCCTCCAAACCCTAAAATGTAACAAAATACTGCCTCTCAACAACGTAAGCAGACTCGACAAAAACAAAATGAGAAAATACCTACTTTTTCATCCGTTCAACATCTTCAAAGTCGTCCAAGAGATCATGAAGTCAAAACCTGACTTGATAATCGCCCACAACGCCATCGCGGGACTAGCATCCCTACTGGGCAAGAAAACTACTAAGAGCCTCGCCGTGTTAGACATGACCGATCTCATTTTCCAGTATCTGTCATCCTACGAGCATGCTTGGACCCCTCAGGTGCAAAGAATCGGAGAAAAAGTCGAAGACAGAGTCATAAAGGAGTCAGACAAGATCATCACAATAAGCCAAACCATGAAAAGAGCCATAGTTACGAAAGGAGCAAAATCCGAGAACGTGAATGTTGTCTACGACGGCGTCAAAACGGATGTTTTCAAACCACGCGTTAAAGAAGCTGCAATGTTAAGACAGAAGTACGCAGAAGGAGTCGAAAACATAGTAATGCATCACGGAGTAATCGATCCCCAAGACCATCCTGAAATAATAGTTGACGCAGCAGCTGATGTCGCAAAAGAACATCCAAGCACCATGTTCTGGTTGATCGGCAACGGTACAGCAATCCCTAGCATGAAAGAGAAAATCATAAGAAAAGGACTGAAAGAACACTTCTTCTTTTCAGGCTGGACCCCCTTTGAGGCCGTGCCCTCTTTCATATCCGCCAGTGACGTAGGTCTCGTTATCCTCCCAGACATCAGTTCGGCTCGGATTCGCGTCACACTCAAAGGCTTTGAATATTGGGCTTGTGAAAAACCAATTGTGGTCTCTGACTTGCCAGCTCTAAGAGAGGTAGTCGAGCCAGGGAAGACCGGCTTGTTCTATAAACCAGGTAGCCCTAGAAACTTGGCTGAAAAGATTTGCGCGTTGCTAGAAGACAGAAAATTATCAAGAAGAATGGGTCGAGCAGGTCGCGCATTGGTCGAGAGAGAGTACAGCTGGGACAAACTGGCAACGCAATTCGTTGCTAGATGCGAGAATATGTTATATTGAGCCACAATTGCATCATATGCGAAGGATTCATCTTGACGAAGACGGAGAAACGACGCAAACCAGCTAAATACTTGCTTTATCAATGTCTTCTTTTAGTAGCAATAGTGTCTCTCGGTCTTATCCTGCGACTCTACCATTTGCAGTTTTATATCGAGAACGGAGGCGAAGACGCGATGTGGTACATCCACGCAGGTGTCAAGTATTCAAACGGAAACTGGTTGACACCAACTGTCACGTACAAAGGGCCTTTCTTGACAGCTCTTCTAAGCCTTTTTTTTGGTGTCTTTGGCTCAACATACATTACAGCCAAATTTGTATCTCTGCTCGCCGGGAGTCTCCTGCCGATCAGCACTTTTCTTCTTGGTTCAGAATTGTTCGGGAAAAAAGCTGGATTCCTAGGTGCATTTATCGTGTCGATTAACCCCCTTCTCATCTTTTATCATGGACTCGTCTATAGGGAAATCGTCTTTTCTTTCATTTGGACAACCTCCATTTACCTTACCATGCGAGGGTTCAAAGGCAACATTCTTTATGCAATAATTGGAGGCGTTCTCTTCGCCCTATCATCCGCAACGATCGAATTAGGAATATTTGCCGGGATAGGTCTCATCCTTTTCTTCTTCTTTGAAAGAATCAAGAGCGGCAAAAAGGCCAGCAAATTCGAATACAAAAACTTGGACATGTTCTTCCTAGGCGCGTTCATCACGCTAGTACCCTTTATTCTGAAGAACCAGCTTGCTTACAAGCAGCCTTTCATTCAATGGACAGAGAGTTTAGACTTCTTGCGGGCGTATTTGCCATTCTCTGAATCAGTGCCAATGATCTTATACGTTGGATTCATGGCGCTGAGTATTCCATACATACTCGCGTTCAGGGTCTCTCACGTCTACTCGAGGTCTAAGAGAGCGCGTGTGCGTAACAAACTAAATCATTTCTTGGTCTCTTCGGTTGGGAATCATTACAAAGCAATCAAGATCTGCCTAGCTGTGCTGTTGCCCACAGCAGTAGCGGTTGTTCTGATATACGAGTTCTACAAAGGTTTTGGTCCTGTGGCCAGAAGCCTTCTCGGTCTAGTAAAGCTTTCTGAGGCTTTGGCCTCTCCAGAAGCCTTGGGGTTCCTGCTAGTAATCTCTGCAATAGTCGTTGTATACACTTTGAGATCATCAAGAGATGTGGTTTTGGTCACGCTAGCCTTTGTTTTCTCCGCGATTGGATTGGCTTATGGAATAACAACTCATTACATAACTACTGCCAATCTAGAGTTCAACGAAATCCTTCCCTATCATCCGCGGAGTCCTCTTGACAACTCATTCAGATATATCTCATCCTATGTTCCGTTCCTTGCAATTTTCGCAAGCTATGGAGTCCTCTTGATAGAAGAGAGGCTGACTCGCAAGCTAAGCGGTTTGACTTGGAACGGAGTACATAAAACGCGCATGCTTAGAATCACCATATTCTGCGCTTTAATTTCGGCAATCCTTGTCCAGTTTGTCTATGCTGATGTCCTCTTACGAGTAAAGACTCAAAGAGATTTTGACTCTCTGCAAGCGAAATATGAACCTGTCGTGATTTGGCTCTCAAACCAAGGTTCTCCAGTAATCTACAGTTTCAACAATATGCTTGACGGAGCCTATGGAGAAGACAGAGTAGTGCTTCTAACCCGTGAGAGCCTCATGGACATTGCAAGAAGAGCAAGCGATGAGAATATTACATTCATTGTCTCAGACGTTTTCGGCGCATATTCTGATGCTCAACTCGCTTTGTTTCTCGGAGGTCTCGATGATAATCCTTCATACATACGTCTTGATCGTTTCACACTGGCGAAATCCTACAAAGGGTGGCCATCAGTTCAAATATTCGAAATCTCTAAGGTCGCGCTCAGCCAAATGGCCCTTGTGGTTCAGCACGAAAGTTGGGGGCAGGAATGGGTTTCTTTCCTATCAGAAAGCTACTTGGTTGATTCGATCACGGACGCAGAAGATTTCACTACTTATCTTTCTGAAGACTATAAACTGATTGTGCTGACAGAGCTCAAGAGGACATTAACAAGCAACGAAATGAACATCTTGCGGCAAAGGGTCGCAAGTGGAACCATCTTAATTGTGAACGGTCTGTCTCCCGCTTATATGGACCTAGAAAACAGTGGAGACTGGATCGGAGCAGCAAATTTCGTTGAAGCCCCCAGAGACGCCAAGTGGAGCATAAGATTCACAGAAAGCGCCACAAACGTCACAACGGACATTGACACCAGCAGCGATTATGCACTCTACACTAGCAGCCCTTATTCATCGCCAACAGGGTTGACCGGAATCAAAACTGACGTGGTGGTCTATGCAACAAGACGTGATGATGGAGCTGCAGTGATCTTCGCCAAACCATATGGAAACGGAACAGTGATATTCTCAGGCGTGAGACCTGGCTACGCACCCTCAGCAAAGGACTACGGCATATACATAAAATTCATTGAGGCTCTCCTCGAAAGAGCAGATGACAAAACACTCTTTCCATAACCACAACGCATAGGCGTTCCACGAGGGAAACAGATGTTGAAAAACACCACATTCCTCCTGATGTGCTTGTTCATTCTCACGTTGTCCACAGCTCTCGCTATGGACACAATAACACCCACCTGCGGGGCTGAAGTAGAACCAGAATACGTCGAGATTGCCGATTATTATGACAACCGCAAAGCGGTTGTAACAGTTACTGCAGACGATTGGCGCCAATTCACATGGGCAAAATTCGAAGCCATGAGTAGAATGCTC
>CP070754.1:590775-595611 GCA_020348865.1 Candidatus Bathyarchaeota archaeon
ACCGTTCGAGTTAGGATTTTCATGGTGGTTCTAGGAGTCATTGGTCTCTTCGCGTGGGCAGGTCTCCTTGTGGGTCCTGCTTTAGCCTTGGTCGGGAGTGTCGTACCGGATAAGCGTTTCTAATGGATCACCTAGGTAGATCTCAGCCCAAACTCGGAAGGTCTAGATCTCATTCGCTTTCCCGGACAACTTCTTAACCAGAAAGAGTGGACCGGGCGGGACTCATCCCCAAACGGGTTCAAGTCGCGCGCGCATTCGCATTTTGTACCGTGCAAAATTGATGGTTTTAATTGAAGTTCTAGGCAGGCTGGTGTGGAGGGTAAAACTAGAGAAATGTTCGACAAGGCATAAATGGGCATTGCATCATAGATGGTCAATCTTGAAGGGATCGTGGGGCTATGACGCGAAACGTCGTTTCTGGAATAATTCTGACGTTGCTGTTCACCAGCATGTTACCATCCGCATTTATCATTCAACCAGTGAAGGCAACGGATGGAACTGTGCCAGCGACCCTGATATACGTCGATCCCTCGTCCATCAGCGCCGACGTAGGCGAATCCTTCACGATCACCGTGAACATTCAGAACGTTGAAGACCTCTGGGGTTATGAGGTCAAAGTGGGCTTCGACAAAAACGTCTTGGAGCCAGTTAGCACTGAAGAAGGCCCCTTCATAAAAGACCAAACAACCTCACCATCGGGAACATTTTCTATATACAGCATCTACGATGACTACGTCGATTTTTGCTGTGTCACCTTCGGTCCGTATCCTGGAGTCAGCGGTAGCGGAACACTCTTCAGCATAACATTTTACGCTAAAAACGCTGGAACATCCAACCTTCCAATCTACGACTCCATTCTGGTAGATCACACCGGAACAGAGCTTCCGCACACCTATGGGCCAAGTGGTAGACCCGTCTTGGTTACTGGCTTGGAAATCTCGCCGGGAGGTCCCTACTGCGTTGGAGATGTACTGACAGCGACGTTTTCCATTCAAAATCAGGGAGACGCAACGATTACCCTTGACAAGTTGCTTCTCGGAGGAAGGTTTAATGGTGGCACATTGCCAAATGGAGAGTTTCCCGACTTCACTTTTCAAACTGTTACGCTTCAGCCGGAACAATCATATCAGTATGCGGGAACCTTGGAACTGACTGAAGCTGGTAATTACGGCTTCTTCGTTGCTTACTACATACAAGACCCAACTGGAGCAGAGAAGAAACTGTTGGACGAAAACAACTGGAACACCTGCATCGATCTGGCTGAAGGACTAACCGACAATGACAGAGCATTTTTCATGCTCGTGCACGAGACAGTGAGATTTTACATCAGGGCAGACGGGTCGGTTGATCCTCCGACTACGCGGATTTTGAATGTTGGAAACGTCTACTACACGTTTACAGCTGACATTCATGGCTCTATTGTGATTGAAAGAGACAACATAGTAATCGATGGAAATGGATACACACTGCAAGGGACAGGAGCATACCCATATAAAGATAAAGGGATAGACCTGTCTGAAAGAACAAACGCAACGGTCAAGAACACACAAATCAAAAACTTCTGGCGTGGCATCCAACTCGGCCGGTATTCCTCTGGATCTTTCAATAACAGCATCAGCGGAAACAACATAACAAACAACTATGAAGGCATCTGGTTCGTTTCTGTTTCGAACTACAACAGCATCAGCGGAAACAACATAGCAAACAACGACTATGGCATCAGGCTCGATTTTTCTTCGAACTACAACAGCATCAGCGGAAACAACATAACAAGCAACCGTGAAGGCATCGAACTCGTTTCTTCTTCTTGCAACAGCATCAGCGGAAACAACATAACAAGCAACCGTGAAGGCGTCACACTCTTTTTTTATTCTTCCAGCAACAACATAAGCGGAAACAACATGGCAAACAACTACAATTGCATCTGGATTGATTATTATTCCAACTACAACAACATAAGCGGAAACAACATAGCAAACAACGATTATGGCATCAGGCTCTATTCTTTTTCAAGCAACAGGTTTTGGCACAACAACTTCATAGACAACACTAACCAAGTCTATAGTTACAATTCAATATGTGTTTGGGATGATGGTTATCCTTCTGGCGGCAACTACTGGAGCGACTATGAAGAAAGGTATCCAGATGCTACTGAGATAGGTGATTCGGGTATTTGGGGTACACCCTACTTTCTTGATGAGAACAACCAAGATAACTATCCGCTTGTGGATCCTTGGGCACCAACTCCAACAACTGGATTTTGGCTAGAAGTGAGTAGTTTAGCTGGCACGTATATGTGTCGTGACATACAGCAAGTACATGCCTATAGAAGCATTCCAATTGACTTTATTTTTGAAAAGGATCTAGAAGAGGGTCATAGCACAGATGATGTTCAGTATCTTCAAATTGTTCTGAACGCTAACCCAAGTACTCAGGTGGCAGATTCTGAAGCTGGTTCCCCAAGTCATGAGACTAATTACTTCGGAGGGCTGACTAAAACCGCAGTAAGTAGATTCCAAGCACTGTACGGACTAACGCAAAATGGTAGGGTGGACGAGGACACAAGAGTGGAATTGAACAAACTACTTGAAATCCTCGCGTATGACCCCGTCAAGCATGTTCCCAAAGGATGGGTATTGAAAGGCAATATAGAAAACGGGAAGCCTGTAGAAGGGACACCAGATGGGATCAGATGGTTTTACAGAGTAGAAGATGCCACAGATGGACTAGTTGGCTGGGTAGAAAGAGGCGATCTAGAAGAGGGCGGTGATGCAGAGAAAACAAAGATAGTAATATTTGCAGAAGACTCCGAAATTTCTCCCGCCTTCAGATTTGACGAAAAAAATCTAAGGTATGGCCAAGAGAATAGCGAGATACTACGCCTCCAGATCATTTTGAAGCATAAAGGAATCTTTCCTACGAATACGCCCGTCACTGGTAGATATTTGGACATAACTAAAGAAGCTGTTAGAGCTTTTCAGGAAAGATATGGAAATTTAGATGGAGCAACTGGTGACGTTGGTGAGGAAACTGTAGGGAAATTGAATGAGATTCTTGAAAACGATTGCACCTTGACCAAGAGCAGAGCGTCTTTAATTTGGGCGGCAATAAATGACTTCCGCACTGAGTTCTTGCCCGATAACTTTCCGCCAAGTCTCATTCTCGCTATCAGCATACTGGAGAGCCCAATACACTTTGATAATGAATATGTAAAGCCTGTTCCGGGGGACCGCGGTCGTGGAATAATGCAGATCACCACTTTTAAGTACGTAGGACTCGGAAGCGGGACAAGATGCTACGAATGTAGAGAGGACTCTGAAGATTACAGATGTTACTACACCAACACCGTACAAGGAATAGAGGCTAACATAAAGGATGGACTATATGCGCTTCGAGACAAGCATCAGGACGTTAAAATAGAAGAAACACAGGCTCCCGAAGGCTACACGAAAGATGAAGTAATATGGATGTCAACAGTCCAAAGATACAATGGATTCACGCTCGCACATAAGCCTTCAGAATACCTTTTCTACGTAGGAGATAGACTCATCGGCCTCGCTGACGGCGACTATGGAGATTTTCAAGGACTTGACGAGGAGAGTGCAAGATTACTCGGTGAGAAATTTCAGACGGCGTATAGCGAGCGAATAACGCTTTACAGTCCAGCGCAGTTACGTGTTTATGACGATGAAGGAAATGTTGCGGGACTGCTGAATGGAGAAATCAAAGAAGACATTCCAAACTCTATATATGACAACGAAACTAGAACCGTCTTTATTCTCTTCCCATCCAATGATTACTGTTACAATGTAGTGGGACTGGAAGAAGCGACTTATGGAGTGGATATTGTCTTCTCAAAAGAAGATGAATCTGTCTTATTCGCTGCCATCGACATTCCAACGTCAGCAAACGCGGTTCATCAGTATACTGTTGATTGGAATGCTCTTTCTCTGGGAGAAGAAGGCGTCATTGTCCAAGTGGATTCTGACGGCGACGATGTATTTGAGCACACTTTTGCCTCAGATGATGAGCTTACCATTAGCGAATACGTGATTGGTACGGACGGTACTCCGCCAGAGACATGGCTGAACATCGGACAGCCGAAATATGTCGTCAGCGACGCAACATGCTTGACTTCAGCCACTCCTATCGAGCTGATTACGGAAGACAATGCTGGTGGCTCTGGTGTTGCTTCTACAGCCTACAGAATATACAATGCCTCGTATGATAGTGGCTGGGCATCGTATACCGAACCGTTTTATCTCATCGGGCTAAGCGACAGTGCCTATCAAATTGACTATAACAGCACCGACTTAGCTGGCAACGTTGAACCATCAAACACTGTCACCGTCATTCTTGATTACACGGGTCCTTCAGTAACAGCTGAGAATCCACCAGCAGGATGGGCGCTACAAGACGGCGTCACCTTCATCATCGCAGCTGTCGATGCGAGCGGCACATCCTCCGTGAACCTCTCCATTCGTGAAGCCAACGGTGGCGAAGGCACCCCCGTAGGATTCGAAGACCTCCCAGCCGTCTACGATGCGGTCACGGGTAAATGGACGCTGTTCTTTGATACGCTGCAGCTTCCCGACGGCTACTACATCGTCATTGTCAACGCCGAGGACAACCTGGGGCACGCAAGCTCAACCACCGTCGCGTACAGCATCCGAAACTGGGCGGTGCTGGAGTTGTTGCCCGCCTCCGAGAACAACAAGGCCGGACGCACGATGCCCATCAAGTTTGCGTTGCGAGTCGCGGCGGCCGTTGATCCGCTGCAGCCGTTTGTCTACAACGAAGACCTCACCATTGATGTGTATGCCACGGACACGCCTG
>CP070754.1:595711-598360 GCA_020348865.1 Candidatus Bathyarchaeota archaeon
GGGTGTGCATGAAGCCACTATGACTCTGTTGAGATTGTACTCTTTTACGGCATCTTTGATGCTATCTAACCCTGCTTCAGAGCAAGTGTAAATGTTGTCTTCTGCATGTGTGACTTTTGGCAAGGTTCTCGCGTATTCGACAACTTCTGGAACTTTAACTACGCCACCTATGTTGACTCCGCAGTGACACACGAACACTCCAAGTCTAGGCTCCTCTTTCATGCGATCACGTCCCCCCAACAATTACCTCAGCCGCTCTAGAAGCTGTTGCGCTTCCTTGCGTTATAGAGTCTGGAATGTCTCCGGTTTTTGGTCCCAAACAGTACCCACAAGCAAAGATTCCTGAAACAGTAGTGTCCACTGGATTGCTAAGGTTGCTCGATGGCCTGAAAAATCCATACTGATCAATTTCGGTCCCTAGGACCTTGGCCAAATCCTTAGCATCGTTTCTTGGTATTAAAGCTGGGCAAAGGACAACCAAATCAAACTTCAAATTATCTATCTTTTTTGTCACCGTATCTTCGTACCATATGCTGAGATCCTTGCTTACCGGATCATAAGTTATTTCTCCTGGGTTGCTTCGGATAAACCTTATACCGTGTTCTGTTTTGGCTCTATTAACAAACTCTTGAAACCCTCTTCCGAACGCTCGAAGATCTATGTAGAAAATGCAGACTCTAGCATCGGGGACATGTTCCTTGATCAGAACGGCATCCTTTACGGAATACTTGCAACATATGCTGGAGCAATAGGCGTTTCCAAGTCGCCTATCTCTCGAACCCACACACTGTATGAAAGCAATTGTTTTCGGTATTTTTCCGTCAGAGGGCCTCACCAAATGGCCCCCGGTTGGACCAGAAGCACAAAGCAGACGCTCTAGCTCCAAAGCAGTCACAACGTCTTTGTGGCGCCCATAACCATATGGTGGAATCTGAGAAGGATCAAACAGATCAAAACCTACAGCAACGATGATTGCGCCAACTTTCAACTCAACTTCCTCTGGTTCTTGGCCAAGACTAACTGCTTCAGCTTCACAGACTTTTTCGCAGAGCCCACATTCTATACAATTGTCTTTATCAACTGTCATTGCTCGAGGCACAGCTTGTGGGAAGGGCATGTATATGGCTTTTCGCATTCCAAGTCCCTCATCGAATTCGTTCGGAACCTCTGATGGACAGTTATCTGCACATGTTCCGCAGCCAGTGCATTTTGTCTCATCCACGTACCTAGGCTTTCTGAGAATCTTTACTGTGAAGTTCCCTGCCGATCCTTTGACTTCTTTCACTTCGGAATACGTAAGCAATTGAACATTTGGATGGTGAGAACAATCAATCATCTTGGGTGCGAGGATGCACATTGAGCAGTCCATTGTTGGGAACGTTTTGTCCAGTTGAGCCATCCTTCCGCCAATGCTCGGGGATTTCTCTACGACGTAGACTTTGAAACCTCTGCTAGCCAGATCTAACGAAGCCTGTATGCCTGATATGCCGCCACCAACAACTAATACAGCTGGTTGTTCCAACGTTATCCCTCCTATGATCGCCCATTTAGAATAGGTGCTAGTGGGGTCCTATGCGATTTTATTTCCCAGTCATCTAACTTCATTCCCATCGCCATCCTAAGAAGCTCTGCAAAGTGTAAAACGGGAATAGTATATTCCTCTTTGAAGTGTCTTCTGATCTCCAGCTGACCTAAATCAAACTCTACAAAACAGAAGGGACAAACCGTAACAATGCATTCTGCACCTGCATTTTTCATGTTAACAAGCTTTATTCTCGCCACATCTCTGGCGAGTTCGTCGTTGATACCTCTTAGGGGGCCCCCGCAACACATCTCTCTCCGCTCATAACTAATCGTATCGGCACCCGTCGCCATTACAAGTTCATCCAGTGCATCAAATTCTCTTACCCCAAAATGTATCCTCTTGGGCTTCGTTAAGTGGCATCCAGGTTGTGTCGCAACCTTTAGTCCCGTAAAGGGATTCTCAACAGCATCTTTGACTTTCTTCACTCCCACGTCATCGTAAAGGACATCAATCATGTTTTTCACATCTATCTTTCCTTTGTACTCTTTCCCCACCTCTGCAAGTATCTCATTCACCTGATTCCTAACCTCTGGATGTGCCTTTAATGTAGTATTTACCATCAAAAGTGACTCGTAACAGTCATTGCATAAGGTCATAATATCGATGCCCATCTCTTCTCCTATACAAAGATTTCTTGCCGCCAGCGCCAACCAGCTTGTATAGTCTAGCGACTGGATGCCAAATGGCGCACAGCAGTTCGTGTCTTCCATTTTGACCAACTCTACTCCAAAGGCTGGCATAACCTTGTTTACCGAGACCTCGTAGCTGAGTTCTCTTGCAGGTATAAGGCATCCCCAGTACAAACCGTATTTCATTCGTTCACCATCCTACTTAGAGCTAATTAGTTTACTAAACCCTGTCTTTTTCAGGATTTTTTGAACATCTTCTGTCGCTGTTGAATGCTCTTTAGACAAACCTATTTGCTCCCTTTTTCTGACCATACTTCCAGTAGGGGTTACAACACGTCCTGTTTCAACAAGATTCTTTGCTTGAGCTGCAAATCCATCAGGCATGTTTCTTTCCCTCACAGCAAGGTTTCTGATGGCGAACATCACCTCAGCGAC
>CP070754.1:598460-621135 GCA_020348865.1 Candidatus Bathyarchaeota archaeon
GGTTCCGTCACCGAAGTCCCAAAGATAGCCTGTAATGTTGCCGTCAGGGTCATAGCTATCAGACGCATTGAGCATGATGACCTCGCCAGTAAAGACGGTTTGTGCAGAGGCTGTGAACAATGGTACAGGAGGCTCATTCCAAAGAATCGTTTTGGTGGATGATGTTGAATTCGATGCACCATCGTCGTCCGTTACAATTAAGATTACAACAAAAGTTTCGTTGTTTTCGTAGGCGTGGCTTGGGGTGACACCTGTTGTGGTGGTTCCGTCACCGAAGTCCCAAAGATAGCCTGTAATGTTGCCGTCAGGGTCATAGCTATCAGACGCATTAAATATGATGGGTTGATGGGTATAAGCGGTTTCCACGGAATCGGTGAATATTGCTACTGGAGACTTGTTTAGCACGGTTTTGTTTGCAGTAGCCGTGCCTATTGCACCATCGTCATCAGTGACTGTTAGGGTCACTGTGTAGTTTCCATTGTCTACGTAAGCATGCTCAGCTGAAATGCCTGTGTCATTCGTTCCATCCCCGAAGTCCCAGAGATAACTCACTATTGCACCGTCCAGGTCTTCGCTCTGGGAAGCGTTAAACAGGATGGGTTCATTAAAGTAGACGGTTTCGGCAGACTCTGTGAATGAAGCAATAGGAGAACGGTTTAACACAGTCTTCGTCGCCGTTGCGTTGTGGGGCGCTCCATGGCTGTCTATTACGGTCAATGTTACGATGTAGGTTCCCTCGTCTGAGTAGGAGTGCTCAACAATCATACTAGTGTCGTTTGTTTCGTCTCCGAAGTCCCAGGAATAGCTTGTAATGTTTCCATCGGGGTCATGGCTCTCTGATGCGTTGAATGTGATGACTTCGTAGGTGTAGACTGTTTCTGCGGATTCTGTGAAAACAGCAATCAAAAGCACCGTGATATCCTTGGAAGTTGTATTGGATAATCCGTGATTGTCAGTTACCTTGAGCGTAACCACATACATTCCGTCGTCAATGAAGATGTGGTCTGCAACCTTGTCGGTTCCATTTGTTCCGTCGTCGAAGTCCCATTCATAGTTGACGATTGTGCCATCTTGATCAGAGCTGGCAGAAGCGTCGAAGGTTACTGTTTCGTTTACATGCGGGCGAAGCGGTGAATAGGTGAAAGAAGCTACAGGATGTTCGTAGATTGTTGTTGGCCTGGTTTCAGTTCCAGTCAAGCTGTCATTATCTGTGACTCTTAACGTGACGTTGTACGTGTTAGGTGTGGTGTAAGCGTGAGTAGTGGTCACTCCAGTTCCATTTGTTCCGTCGTCGAAGTCCCATTCATAGTTGACGATTGTGCCATCTTGATCAGAGCTGGCAGAAGCGTCGAAGGTTACTGTTTCGTCTACAGTTGGAGTATCCGGTGTGTAGATGAAGGAAGCCACTGGGGAAGCTTTAACATCCAAAGTAATTACGGAGCTTTCGCCCGCATATTCGTCGCCTATCCACGTCGCTTTGAGCTCGTAGGTTCCCATGCTTGTGGGCGTCCAAACATGTGAATATTGAGCGGTTTCGTTTGTGATTGCAGTTGCGAGAATACCCCAGGGTGCTTCATCGATTCTGTACCAGATAGTTACAGTTTCTCCTTCGCTTGCAGGAGTGATTAGTCCGCTTATGGTTGTGTTCTCGCCAGTCGTGATGCTTGTTGATGAAGCCTCTATAGAGATGGAGCCAATCAATTTCCCAGTGCCTGCATGGGCCATGATCAACGTGAAAGCAAGCACACAGGTCAGCAACGGAGTAGTGAGACGTTTGATTTGCTGCTTTCCCAACTTCCTCCATCTCTCTTTGAGTTCTTACTCCTTTTGTCAAATAAGACTTACGTAGGGTTCTATTAAGTCGTTCTTATCCACGTCTATCTCATGCTCCCAAAAATAAATGGGGTATTCCCTTATTGGTAATATTCCAAATGCTGGTGAGCTTCATCATCACAACAGATTTTACATGAAGCACAATTCGTGCATTTACGCGCTGACAAACTGAGCAAAGCGGGCTCAGCATCCGCACCTTCGTCTTGCACTCCCTCTGACCTCCCAGTGGGCCATCTAGAATCGTATGCACGTTGGGAATTCTGGGCAACTTCCAATAGAATCTCAAGTTTGATGGCGTCGAAAACTATTGAATCTCGCCCTACGCAGAGTCAGTTTCTCCATGCTCTTCCCGAATCTCAGCAGCTCTAGCAAGATACTTTCTGAGCCTCTTGAGCTCAATATTCTTCTCAGGCAAAGTCTCAGGAGCTAGTAATACAGGGAATACAGCTAAGAACAGGAAAAAACTGGCCAAGGAGAATGCTGCTGAAATGTCCATCAGTCCAGCATAGGGTGTGAACAGGATTTGCATGTAACTGGAAATGAGAAACGGCAGTAGGCCAATCAAGTAGTATTTGTCCTTAATTTGATTCTGAGCTAGTTCCGACCATATAATCATATAGAACATCAGTAGAAAGATCCCCCATGCGATGCCATCCAAGATTATGTACAAATACCAAGAGATGATAATACTGGGAAGAAGCCCTAGCACAGCATATCCAATGCCAAGTGTAATGAATCCGAAGATGATTACCGGTTTTCGACCAACTGAATCAGAAATCCGGCCGCCTATTAATGCAGCAAGACTGCCAATACCGAATTCTGCAATGGGGATGAATGAGGCAACGTTTTCGCCAAAGAAGTTGTCTACGACCGGATTCTCAACGAAGTTTATCAGGCAGAACATTATCCACGGAATAACATACAAAAGAAAAGTTCTATCAAGCAAGACTGATTTGTAGGAGACTCCTTTGTATGCGTTCATACTGTCTTTTTCTTGGTGGTCTTGTTTTGATCTGATGAGAAGAAACAAGAACAGGCCGATTCCTCTCCATGCACCAAGTATCAATGCACCAACGCTTAGAGTGGAGAAATTAAGGAGCAGACCGATGAAGAAAATACAGAGACTCGATCCAAAAAATGTGATCCCTGCCAACCATCCTCTATTCTCTTCGGTGCTATAATCACCGAAATATGCGAGACAAGAGGGAAAACCCAATCCCAACGAAATTCCCAAGAGAAACGAAACAAGCAAAACATACGCAGAACCAAAGGTCTCCAACCCAACCATTGATATAGAAGCGAAAATCCCGAGTAGCATCCAGACAGTCAGTAGTGGATCACGACTTTCAGACCTCTTTACCAAGGCTGTCCCTACTAATGCAGAACAGACGACCGCCACATATTGAACTCCAAACGCCACTGCATCCAAGCCCAGAGTGTTCTGGAGAAACAAGTACAGTGGAAAATACCACGAAAATGCATTCACGACATTGATGAAGACAGCAAGAAAATCTCTCTGTAATAGAACGCTGCCCACAACAGATTTTTTTGCCATTATTCAACAACTCAGTTCGTCTATAGTGCGCTGAAGAGATAAAATATTCGCCAAAGCCCATCTGGAAACTGTTTTTCTGTTGAACAAAACGTATATAAGCTACCTGTAGAACATAAATACAATTGAGGAATGAGTCATGGAAAAGAAGAAGAAAGAGAAGAAACTGAAGCCAATGCGACTTTACGGCATTTAGATTCGTCCGAGACCCTACAAATCCTCAGTCGCACTCTCGATTAGCTTTCTCATTTCGTAGATTAGATATTTATCTGGTATACTGGAGATGTTGTTGCAGGCTTCTTCAGCCATACGTTTGACCTTGTTTCCAAGCATTTCAACACTTTCTTCCTCAAATGTTATTTTCACTATTCTTTCAGCGTCCTTTTCAGAGATTGTGGGTTTTGAAAGGTAGTTCAGTATTATCCTTTTGGTCTGTGGGTTCTTGAAAGCGTAAAGGATAGGAAGTGGTAAGCATTCATTCCTAGTCCTGTTCCGGAGTTCATCTGGTTCGAATACATCAATGAAGTCCTCTCTTATACTGAGCAGAATCCCTA
Source organism: Candidatus Bathyarchaeota archaeon (assembly GCA_020348865.1). Taxonomy (GTDB): domain Archaea; phylum Thermoproteota; class Bathyarchaeia; order Bathyarchaeales; family Bathyarchaeaceae; genus SOJZ01. The sequence goes on from CP070754.1 coordinate 602,400, forward strand.
GTGATCTGCCATAGTCACCTAGCAAGTCAACAATGTCTTGTTCTCCACCTCCTATAATGGCGCCAATTCTCATGTGAGCTTCGAAGGTTGCAGCTTTCATCTCTAGAATCTGTGAATATTCCTTCACAGAAACATCTGTGTTGCCTTTCAGAGAGGCTTCAAGCGCTTCAGCGTCTCCTAGCTCAAAAAATCGATTGCTGATTATGTTCCAGATAGCATCAATCCTTTCCGCTTTGAGTTCTCTTTCCATTTTGTGAAGTAGGGCGAGGGCCTTCATCAATAGGGCGTCGCCTGTGAGGAGGGCGATTTCTCTGCCAAATCTAGCGAAAACTGTGGGTTTTCCGTACTTTGTGTTTGACTCATCGACTATGTCATCATGTAGGTCAACTGCTGCCGTCAGCAACAACATGATGACTTGTATTGGGATTGCCTTATCAACGTCCCCTCCCGCAGCTTCACAGGCAAGTGAAAGCAACCCAGGGTGGACTACGTCGTTCCAATTTTCTGCGTAGTACTTGAAAGCTTCATTGATTTCTCTGCATTTCATTTCTTCCTTTAAAATCTCCTGCTTTGCAGTATCCAGAGCCTCTCTACTTCTCTCTGATAGGAATCGTTGAGCCTGTACGATTAGCTTCTCGTTGGTTTTGATTTTGGTTGAATGCAATTGTCTCCTACTCCTTGATGTCATGCATTTGTAGTTGCTCATTCAAGAAGTCGTAATAGGTGTTGATGAATTGTGTGCCCTTTGGTGTGGCTTCATACACTCTTCTTTTTCTTCTTCCTTGAATTTCTTGTTTGCTCCTAAGAAATCCGCTACCCTCTAGTGAGTTGAGAAGAGGGTATATGGCTCCGTGTCTGAGTTTGATGCCAAATAGCGTTTCTGCCTTCTTGATAATCTTGTAGCCCCACATGGGTTCGGCCTGTACAAGCCTGAGAACGAGTATGTCGAGAAAATTCCTGGAGAAGCGTAGTACAATTTGCTTTTTGAAGGAAGCTACCACTTTTTCACCTCGAAAATCCTTCTGTACTCATGGTTGGATGATTTGGTTATTTAAATTGTCCAGATTCTTGTGCGATTCAATATGCTCAGATATGCTTGTGATACGTGCAAACGTTTATATCTTATGTCGCGTATAATAAGACTTGATATGTCCGAAAAAAGACATATTGTATACACGTAAAACATGAAAACTGTTCAACAAGAATACAGAATGTGGCGAACTGAATGGAGAAAACACTGAGAGAAGTTCAAAACAAACTGATGAGAGGCCTCCTAGACCTGGTTATCCTCCAGTTCCTGAAATCGAATCCTATGCATGGCTACCAAATCATCTCCAGCATTCGCAGAAATTTCGGCGTATACTTCGGTCCTAGCACAATTTACCCGCTGTTGAGTCTCTTAGAAGAAAAAGGCTATGTTGAAAGCACGTGGGATCTAACCAATCAAAGACCAAGAAAAGTGTACACGTTAACCAGCGAAGGCGAAGGCTTGTTGGGCTGCACTGAAGACTCTCTAAACGTCATCTGCCACAAACTAGCATCCATTGGAATGGGCAAACTGTCCCTCAACGACATCTTCGGCAAACATATAGGTACAACAGTCAAGGGACCCAATGGACGCTGAGGCATACAAAAAGACACAGAGAGATGGATAGCCTCTCCGTAAAGTAGGATGTAGGCTGTGCGTCAGACCGTCGCATATTGCCTGCCACATGGTTTTTTTCGCTTAACCTCCACGCATGGATGTCATTTGAATCCAGTGCAAGAGAAGTGTTCATGCAGCGAACCAGATGTTCATTTTTGTTCAGTCATGCCTTGACCTAACGATTATCCTACGAAAACGCTTAACGTCGTCAGAAGCAGATTTCAACCGTCGCAACTCCTCAACATCTTCAAGCAACTCTGCAACCTGACGACGGATATCCTCAAGTCTAGTGCTCATGGTATTTCTAAAGCGAATTGAGCTCTGTTTGGGAAATCATTTATGAAGACTGAATCAGTATCCGGAGTCAACAACAGAAACCTTAACTATCAAAAAGAAAACATCAAAACCTGAACAGTGAGAATCCTCAACTAGGTGAGGCCTTTGCAGGAAGCTGACATTCTCATCCGCAACTGCATTATTCTCCCTATCAATGGTAAAGATGCAATAATAAACGCCGGGCTAATTGCAACGAGAAATGATAAGATCATTTACGCGGGGAGAGAAGCGAAAGCTCCCAAGATTGAAGCTGAGCTCGTAATCGATGGCAGAAGCAAACTTGCCACGCCAGGATTGGTCAATTGTCATACTCACCTGCCGATGACGCTTTTCCGGGGAATCGCAGAAGATCAACCGCTTGCTACTTGGTTGACCCAGACCGTATGGCCTCTGGAGGCAAAACTCACTCCAGACGACATTTATTCGGGAGCACTCCTTGGTTGCCTCGAAAGCATCAAAAATGGCACAACAACATTCGCGGATATGTACTTCCACGAAGAAAGAATAGCTGAAGCCGTCAAGAAAGCAGGAGTAAGAGCCGTTCTGGCACCAGGAATCATAGAAGCAGATGACCGCGAAAAAGGAGAACGCATGCTGAGAGAAGGCGTAGAATTCGCCGAGAAACACAATGGATGCGCGGATGGAAGAGTAACCGCTCAATTAGCCCCTCACGCCACCTACACATGTTCTCCTCATCTTCTGTCGCAGACACAAAAAGAAGCTCTCAAGCTAGGCATAGGTACTCACATACACGTGGCAGAATCAAAACAGATGATGAAGCTAGTTAAGAAGAGATATGGTTTCACCGAAATCGAACTGTTGGAGAACATAGGTTTCCTGCAGTCAAACACTCTCGCCGCACATTGCGTACACCTAACAGAGAAGGATATGCGGATAATGGCCAGACACAACGTGAAAATATCATACAACCCAACAGCCAACATGAAAATAGCATCAGGAATACCAAGTATTAAATCTCTATTAGGCTTGGGGCTAACTGTGGGCATAGGGACTGATGGACCAGCCAGCAATAACAACCTCGACATGTTTGAAGAAATGAGATTTGCGGCTCTCCTGCAAAAGATAAAGCACCTTGATCCAACGGTCTTATCGACTCAAAAGGTTCTGGAAATGGCTACTATAGAAGGAGCAAAAGCGCTTGGATTAGAGGAAACAGTGGGCTCATTAGAGGTTGGCAAAAAGGCCGATATCATACTAATAGATTTCAGAAAGCCTCATCTAACTCCTTTGCATGACCCTTATGCAAACATCGTCTACTCCGCCAACGGAAGCGATGTGGACACAGTAATAGTTGACGGAAAGATACTGATGCAAGGTAGAAACATGGAAACGCTAGATGAAGAAGAGGTAATGCAGAAAGCTCAGCGAACTGCTTTGGACCTGCTAGCTCGGTAGACTATGCTACAAATATATTAACATGAATTGGATTAGAAATGGGAATGAGATTTCCTTCAATCAATATGATAGTTTTTATTGCAGTATTGTATGGACTAATCTTTATCTTCCATACCTCAAACACCCGGTGAGAATCAGAGGTTCAACAAAATGAGTGGAGTGACAGCGCTCTTTGAGCCAACCAGCGTCGTGCTTCTCGGATCCAGCGAAATTCAAGAGGTAATCGGAATGGCGTCGCCACAGCTTTTCATAAGCGTCATTCACAACATGAAGAAATACTTTGAAGGAAAGACCTACGTTCTAGATATCAAAGAGGGAAAAGACTATAAGAAACTTGAAGAGCTTCCTGAGACCCCAGAGCTCGCCGTGATTATGCTTCCTCCAAACGTCTCGGTACAACAGTCAGAGGCGTGCGCAAAGATTGGAGTCAAGGCTCTGGTGGCAATAACTGGTGGGTATAAGACCAGTCAGCGTCAGCAACTGAAGGATTTGACAAACGAGTATGATATCCGAATACTGGGTCCAAACACGATAATGGGCATCATAAACACAACGAATGGATTGAATACAACCTTTGAAAGAAACATGATGCCAACAAGGGGAGGTATCTCCGTCGTGTCCCAGAGCGGAGGAGTAGGTGCTTGTCTCCTCGACTGGATATGTTTCTACAAAATTGGCGCCGCCAAGTTCGCTTTCACCGGAGACAAAATCGACGTAAATGAAGTAGATCTTCTCCGATATTTGAACAAAGACCCTAAAACGAAAGCGGTATGCTTGTATATGGAAGGCATTGAAAATGGGCGAGATTTCATAGAAGTAGCTCAAGATGTCGTGGAAAGCAAACCCATTCTAACACTTAAAGGTGGAGTAACGGAAGGAGCAGCACAAAGGGCTCTATCCCACACAACGTCCATAGCCGGGTCCGACACAATAGTCGACGCAGCATTCAAGAAGGCAGGGATTATCCGCGTTGAAAATGAAGAAGAGTTGTTGAACGCAGCAATAGCACTAGTCAAACAACCTATTCTAGGAGGGGACAACATAGCCGTTGTGAGCAACGTGGGTGGACCTGCTATACTTGCTGCAGACGCAGTGGTGAAAAACGGATTGAAACTAGCAAACCTAGCAGAAGATACAAAGAGACGGATAGGGCGTCAATATCCCCGGCTGGATGTAGTCAACCCAATAGACTTGATTGCTGATGCTAGAGCTGATAGGTTCACTTTTGTTTTGGATATCGTCTTGTCTGATCCAAACGTTGATGGAATCGTAGTGATAAACATGTTGAAATCGTGTTTTTTCAAGCCGAGAGATGCAGTAGCGATTGCTGAAATCTCCGAGAAACACCCTAGCAAACCAGTGGTCGATGTTCCTGGAGGCGGAGAAGACTTCACATATGTCCACAAGATTCTGCAAGACACCAACATCCCAGTTTACAATACACCTGAAAAAGCTGCAAAAGCATTAGGAACGTTAAGAAGGCGTCACAGAACTCGGGCAAGGACTGATGAAAGCTAGGAAGATTTGCCCGAGGAAGTGTTTCAGCTTGTATCGGATATGTGTGTGTTGAACATTAATTTCAGATTGATCAAGAATGAAAACACCAGAAAGATTGGCAGAAGAAAAATGTGCAAGATAGCTGAGAAAACTATCGGTGGACTCATCAACCAATAGAAGATTTGACTATTGGATCCAACGATAGGATTGACCACAAAAAACAGTGCGACTGCACCAAGCAATCCGATGCCCAATGACTTCGAACTGAGCCAATACTCTTTGTCATCAAGTCTAACACTCTTTGGAAAGAGGTTTCGTATAACCGGAAGTTTCTTGCTTGTTGGGGCTAACGAGACCAAGTAACACAACATAGGGGCTAGGGCAACCCCAAAAAGAAGACCTGTCATCAATCTGAGCTCATTCGTGCTCGTTCTCAAACCAAGTACTTGAGTTGTGGCGTCCACAATCATTGGTATAACCATGAGGAGTGTGGCCCACAAATTCGGTGGACCACATGCTTCTTTCCGGCGTAGGGGTAGCAAGAAGTAGCCTATGTACAAACCGAGGTACGCTCCAGCATCTCTCGAGCACACAGGAAGATAGCGACCTCCAATCCAAAGGGTCCGTTCAGGTATTTGATGACAGACTAAGCTACCAACGAGGTCAAAAAAATCGATGATTATTCCTTCAAAATGAACCATCTTTAGTCACACGTTGCTCAATGAACTCGCTTAAATGATTGTATAACCTAGGCGTAGCTACACATCAGGCGGAATCTGGGTATTTCAGCTAGGAGGAGGTGGAGGCGCTTCGGATTTCTTCTCTTTTCTAACGACAAGGTAAATGATTAGTCCGACGATGCTAGCAATCAGAACAACAATGAGCCACAGTACACCACTCATTCCCCGCGATTCTGCATCTCTGTATACCCAGATGCAAATCAGGATTCCTATGATGAACCAGGCTAATGGAATCGCGCACACTAGAGGGCCCAAGATCAGCCATTCCCATTGTCCTACTGGTAGCGGTATCATCTTTCTTACCTTGGACACCTGTTTTCTATCAAGTTCCTTATAAAACTTGCATTTGGTCTTTCAGAGTTCCTGGAAAGCAGATGCGATGCGCGCGTTGGCATAGCTGAAGCAAGAAATAGTTATATACAGACCCGTCTCGAAAGTGATTGCTAGCAACTTGTTGGATAGAGAAGAACTCGTGCCCAGTTCTCTAGGGAAGGTTGAGATTGACTCCTCTCTCGAGCGAAAGCCTGAAAGAAAATGTGTTGAATGTTTGCAGGCGTATCGCAGGTTCTCACAGGATAATTGCTGCTTGTTTTTTTGGTCCGCGGGTCTGTGGCTACGCAGATGAAACGAGCGATGTCCACATTTTGCTATTGTTGAGCGGCTATCGAACTGGGTTAAGATGCCACCTCAAACCTCTGGACGGAGTTAATGCGTTCGTTTTGACAGTGGACCAAAGAATTTTCGAGAGGGATTCAGAGCATGGATGGCTTGGGGAATTCGTTGCTGAAAAGGTTACGGCTCCTTATGAACCCCTAATCAACGAGGAGTACTTGCGGCGTCAAGAAGTCAAAGTAAAAGAAAGAATCGTGTGGGAACTCTGTGAAAACATCGTCTTTGGATCCCCTGAACTATGTCGCGAGCTTCTAATCAAGCCCGAATACTTTATGTACGAATTCATGATGCGAAGGGCCAGATTGTTTCCACCACTAACCTACAGTTTTCTTAATATGCTAAGGAGAGATTTGAGAAGAAAAAACGTGCAATCAATGATGAATGGATATCTTGAAGCCCTCAACAACTTGACAGAAGAGAAGCAAATCACGTTCTCCAATGGATACTTCAAGATTACACAGAAACTAATCGATACATACAGAAATCAGAAACCTCGGCTCCCTGTCTTTCTGAGGTCACTCCAGAGAACAATGTTTCTTCATGTTCTCAATGTCATCTCTAAAATGATGACTCCTCTCCTGCAAGACCAGGAAATGTTTGCGAAGTCAAATCGAAAGATTGAAGCTGAACAGCTGATTTTCCAGCTTGAGGAGCCTGAAGGATTTCTGCTCATGCCTACACCTCTCGGACCAGTGCCGCTCTCAGACGAGACAACCATCGAGGATTTCGTAAGGCAGACTGTTCCAAGCGGAACGACCCTAGACATAAGAATTGAGCAGATGGGCGGAGTGTTGAACAGGGTTTACTTGATCAAGTATCGCAAAAACCATGACGAACAGAAAGTTGTTGTGAAGAGATTCAAGGACTGGCTTGGCTTCAAATGGTTTCCACTATCGTTGTGGACGCTAGGAACTAAGGCTTTTGCGGTGTTCGGGCGAGCTAGACTGGAAAGGGAATACGCAATGAACCAGTTCTTGCATACCCAAGGGTTTCCTGTACCAAAGGTTCTTCATATTAGTCATCGCGAACGCCTGCTCTTCGAGGATTTCGTTGAAGGCGAAAACCTTGTCAAAACCATTAAACGTATTGTCTCATCGCGAGAGAAAGTATCAAGTGAAGTTACCGTAATAGGCGAAGTGGGTGGAAAAATCGCGGAAGCCCATAAACTTGGGATAGCCTTCGGAGACTGCAAACCAGAGAATATTATTATTGCCGAGGATGGAAGAACATATTTTGTGGATCTTGAACAGGCGACAAGAGGCGGAAACCAAGCTTGGGATGTAGCTGAATTTCTCTATTATTCAGGTCACTATGTTTTTCCGATTTTTCCTTCAGACTCTGCAGAGCTCATTGCAAGAAGGTTCATTGAAGGGTACCTTGAAGCTGGGGGAAAGAAGGAGACTATCAGGAGGGCGGCGTCTGCTCGATACATAAAAGTCTTCAGTATCTTCACATCCTTACGTGTTCTCCTGTCCGTCTCTGACATCTGCAGAAAAATGGGTGAACGATAGATAGTATCCGGGGACAGCGAACCCTCAGGATTTGTGCGCAAAGCGAGGGTAATCAAACATGGAAAAGTGTGTGACGTTGGGTGTATGTGTCCAGGTGCTTGGTTAGTGCTTGGACAAAAGACCGTTGTATGTCTGAATCTCGTCTTCTGATATCCATCCTTCAACCTTCAATTCTTCTAGCCCTTTCTCTAAGTTTTCACGCGATGTTCTTGTTCGTAGAATGTCAGCTTTAGTTCCTGCATTGCTAAGTTCATTTTCGAACGCAGGATTTTGTTCAATCAACGTGAGAAGCTGATTGAGAAAAGTGGTGATTGGCTTGGAGCGAGGCTGAAGAAGTGATTTTGCGCGTGAGCGTAAGACTGCCTTGAATTTTGTTGCGATTCCCATACTACTTGCAATTGATGGGGGATACAGCAAATATCGTTTCTTTGATTTTCTTCTGTAGCACACCAGATAAACTGGAACGTATGCTAACGCATATTTCCTGCGTCTCTGTGATATCCCTATTTCATCAAGTCTACCCAACGCAATCCTCTTCAATAGCACAAGCTTATTGATTTGGTCTATTATCGTAGAACTTGAATCTTCTAGCGATTTTCTTTCTTGCTGTCTTATTCGGATTTGAGCATCCCGTGCGGCTTCAAGGTCTTTCAAAGGCTTGGTAGCCTCTTCACAAGAAACATCACACTCCGACCTAATCTTGAATATGTCCTGTTTCTTGGCGGAGTTGACGTTCTCAATTCTCTTGTCTGTCTCTTTGACCTTTCTTTCCAGTGAGGAAAGTCTTTTTCTGCTGGCTTTCGCGTCTTCTTTCCATTGAAGTTCGCCTGTCGCATCCTTGTTAAGCTTGCTGGATCGAATTTCTGCTTCGCAACGTTCGATTTTTGCGATTGTGCTTTGCATGGTCTTTTCGAGCTTGACGCGTTCGTGATAAAGGTGATTGAGTTGACGCTCAAATCTCTTAGAAGCTCTTGTGATTTTACGATCGCGTTTCTCTTGAATCTGACGCTCCTTCGATGTTATAGAAGGCTTGAGGAGGCTGATTTTCTCATTGTGTTCCTTTCGAGTTTCTCCGATTTTTCTGTGAATGGTTTTCGTGTGAATTCTTGTGATGCCGCTCAATGTCTTCATGCTTTCGAGCAGATTTCTTATATCTTCCCCTAGTCTAGCTCGGAGGTTGATGAAGTCGTGGATGGAAGTTGAAAGCATAGGCTCATCAATGACAGCCGTTAGAAGGGCTTTATTGATTATAGGTTTCTTGATTGGCTTGGCCTCTGAAAGGTATGAAACGAAGTCTTGGATGAAATCGGAGTTTGTGATGAGACCTTCTATGATGTTTTCTTCCGTATCCGTGAAGTTCTGAAAGTAGTTGAGGTTATCGGAGAGAAACGCTGAATACGCTTCGCGTGTTGATGAGCTGCTTTGGGCGCTGTTGACGAAAATTCTTGGGTCGGGTGGGGTTTCATATAGCAACGTATGGTTCATGACGCCGATTGCATCGAACAGCAAGGTTCTTCCTCTCCAAGGAACCAGCCAGACTGGATAGCAAGTCTCAGCGATGAAAGCTAGCTCCTCTGGCTTCTTCCTTCTGAAAACGACCCCTCCACCTTTCACCCTGTCCATTTCAGCTAGGCATAAGACGATGGCCATTTCCATCCGTTTTGTGAAGTTTTTCTTGCGATCTCTTGCAGGGACAGCGAATGGAAGGACAACCCTTTTTGCTTGTTGAGCCACGATTCCCACCGAGACTTTGTATACATTTGCTTAGTCTTCCTATATATCATAAACGTCGATTATGTGTACACGCTCATGAATGGAGAACAGAAAAGATTATCACACATGCCCTTTCAATAGAAAATGTTTGGAGGACAGTTGATTTGAAGGTGACCCTTCTCAAATACACGCCGAATCCTGAACTTCTGTGCGCTGCTGCTGCGATGACCTCCTACAAAGATATGGGAACGTCCAAAATGCTTGAAAAACTGAATCTGGAGAAGGCAAGAAAAATCATACGCAGAGTGATGAGTTCCGGTCACTATTCTGTGATTGAACATGCCTCGTTCACTTTCAGTGGTGAGGGCGTTTCAAGGACGTTGACTCATCAGCTAGTGAGACATAGAATTGCATCATTCACACAACAGAGTCAACGCTACGTTAGATACAGCGCTTTAGAACACTACGTTAAACCTCTAAGCGTTTTGGAAAACAAGGAAGCAGCGAGAATCTATGATGCGACGTTACTGAGAATTTCAGACACGTATCAAAAACTGCTAAAATATGAGATTCCCAAAGAGGACGCAAGGTTTATTCTGCCAAACGCCGCAAAAACTAACATTCTGATAACTATGAATGGAAGGGAGCTTCGCCACTTCTTCAACCTGCGATGTTGCATAAGATCCCAGTGGGAGATAAGGCGGATGGCAATGGAGATGCTAAGGCAGGCTAAGCGAGTTGCTCCAGCAATTTTTGAGAACGCTGGACCCTCTTGCATTAAACTCGGCTACTGTCCTGAAGGAGCTTTGAAGGATCCCACCTGCAAAATTGCAGAGATAAAAAGAAAGTTTAGTGAGCTTCAACACTGTTGAATTCAAAGGTGTGCGCGCGTTTTCCCTGCGTGATTGACCTGTGGGTTCTTCTGTTCGTGTTCTGGTCTTGGTGTACGCATGTCTTATAGGATATCCATAAGACGCAATTGGCGTTTTTTCCGAGAAAATCGTTCATCCCCCTTTAGAAACTAAAGGGAGCTACCTAAACCTGTGCGTCTGTAGGATTGAAAGCAGAGAAACAGGTGGGCGTGTTTTCACACCCTCAGTCCCATTGCAGATGCCATGCTTTTATTCTGCGTGGACGCCTAAAATCTAACACGTGAAATCGTGATGCAACGTGGTTGAGACATACAAGGCCGTGACCGTGGCTACACACTATTGGAGACCTGGAGATGACTACCTCCGCCAACTAGTCGACGCTATCGAAAATAGGATAGAGAATAGAAATGTTGTAGCAATCTCTGAAAAGGCTATTTCCATCGCTATGGGCAATATCGTTGATGAAAGCGTCGTTAAACCTCGCTGGAAGGCACGTTTCTTGGCGAAATATTGGATGCGCTACATATGGGGCTACTTCCTTGGGTCGCTCTGTCATCTCAGAAAGACCACAATTCGACATCTTAGGGGATACCCCTTAAAAGAAGGAAGCGCTCACAAACAATTGGTCTTAGAGCATGCAGGGCTTTTGCAGGCATTGATGTTTGGGTCAGAAGGGGGAATCGATGGGAGCAATCTACCGTATTCCTACGTCAGCCTTCCATTGAGAAATGCTTCTGAAACCGCTCACAAAATCCGTAGCTACATAAAATCCAAACTAGGTAAAAGCGTTACAGTGATGATAGTAGATACAGACAAGACGTATTCGATAAGAGGATTCCATTTCACCCCTCGCCCGAAACCCATTAATGGAATTGACTCATTTGGCGGATTCCTTGCACACGTCTTGGGAAGACTACTTAAACTCAAACGTAGAGCGACTCCAATCGCAGTTGCAGGGCTAGCAATGCATGTAGAAAAAGCTCTGGAAATCGCAGAAATCGCGAACAGGGTGCGAGGCTTCGGAGCGGGGCGAACTGTTTGGGATATGGCAAAGACGTTCGACGTCTCCATAACTGGAGTTACGTGGGACATGCTCGACGCGATAAAACACAGGCCGATTGTTGTTGTAACAATCCATAAATAGAAAATGACAACCCTTGAATACTTGGGCAAGGAAATATCTGCACGCGGTTGCTCATGGCAAAGGCGGAAGTGAAAGAATGGATGATGTACGACAGATGGACTTTTTCTTCAACCCTCGTTCAGTTGCAGTTGTAGGGGCCTCCCGCAAAGTTATGAAAGCTGGGCACACGATCTTTAGAAACTTCGCGGAAAACAAGCGAAGAGGTATCTTCAGAGGAGAGTTGTATCCTGTTAATCCGAATGAACGCGTTGTTCTCGGGTTCAAATGCTACCCATCCGTTACAAAAATCGTCGGTGAAGTTGAACTTGTGATCGTTGTGGTTCCCGCGGAAATCGTTCCGAAGATTATGGAAGAGGCTGCCGTCAAGGGCGTGAAGGCAGCCGTGATTATCAGCGGTGGCTTTGGCGAAATCGGCAGACATGATCTTGAAAAAAAGGTGAGAACAATCGCCAAAGATGCAGGAATGCGAGTGTTGGGACCGAACTGCCTAGGCGTTTTCGATCCCCTTACTGGAGTGGATATGCTCTTTCTCCCTGAAACAAAGATTCTCACTTCGGGAGACGAGGTGATTACGACTCCCCGTCCTATGTCAGGTCGCGTCGCCATAGTCACCCAAAGTGGGGCTTTCGGAGTATCAGCATTAGACTATCTTGCTGGCAAACAGGTGGGCATAAGCAAGTTTGTGAGTTTTGGAAACAAATACGATGTGGCTGAACCTGAGATGCTTCGCTATCTCTTACATGACAAAGAAACCCAAGTAATTCTTCTATACGTCGAAAGCATAGAGTCCGGGAGAGATTTCATGGAGGTCGCAAGGGGGATTACCACCAAAAAACCCATAGTCTGCCTCAAGCTGGGGAGGACTGAAGCAGGGGCGAGAGCAACGATATCCCATACTGGGGCCATTGCAGGTTCCGACAGAATCTACGACAGTATTTTTACCCAAGTCGGTATCATAAGAGTTGGAAGCATGGAAGAATTCTTCGACGTAGGTAAAGCTTTCATCTTTCAGCAACCAGCAGCAGGAAAGAACGTTGCCATAATCACTGATGCCGGCGGACCTGGTATAATGGCGGCTGACGAATGTGAGTCGAAGGGGTTGAATGTAGGGAAGTTTTCAAATGCGACCATCAAGAGGTTTGAGGAACTGAAGAAGAAGGGCAAGATTCCCGCGTTTGCTACCAATCTAAACCCTCTTGACCTCACTGGTTCAGTGACCTCTGAAATGTATGAAGCCGGAGCAAAGATTTTGTTGGAAGATTCTGAGATTCACGGCATCATCGTGCTTGGGTTACATCATACTCCTGGCCTGCTAGAAGATTTCGTTGACAGGGTGGCAAAATTGTCGAAGGACTACGCGAAACCAATGGTGGCTTGCGACATTGGTGAGACTGAGATGGCGATGTTCATTAGGTCTAGGTTTGACAAGTATGGAATTCCCGCGTACTTTTCGCCTGAGGATGCCGCACGGGCGATGGCTGCTCTCGTCAAATACGGTCTGTATTTGAAGAAAAAAGGCTGTTTTGAACAGTATCTGAAAAGCTTTCAGGAGTTGGCTAAGAAGTAGTTTTGGCTCCACGTTGTTTTAGCCAATTTGCAACTTTCTGAAACAGAGAACTCGTGCTCATGTCGATGACCGGCACAATGAGTCTCTCCTTTGTTTCGATTGTTGGCGTGTACTTTGGCATTAGCGAGTAGCTCACGAAGGCCCAGTAGACTCTCTTCTCTTCAATGAGATGTTTTGCAGCTGTCCTACTAGTTATCGGTATAGGATAATAGACGAAGGCTATTCCCTTTGCCCAGTAGATGCCAGTAGGTCTTCCTCCGACACTGATATTAGCAAAACGTGCCAGGTCGTCTGGCGTTGGAAATCTTGTGCACTCCATGATGACGACTTCTTTGAACGGCTCATGTTGAATGATTGTACCTTCCATTCGTAAACCTCCAATCAACCGTTATTGATGAATGAAACTTGCTTTTACGTTTTACTCATGCATGCACACATGAACTCTGAGCGATTACAGCTGTTGCGAACTTAAATAAGAAATCCAATAATAAGCGTTTGTCAACTTGATGATGTCGTGGAGGAACAGTCTTGCCAGAAATTCGAGTAGCAGTTGTAGGCGTGGGAAATTGTGCTTCTGCTCTTGTTCAAGGGGTGGAATACTACCGGGACGTGACGGAGGAGACGAAGGTTTCTGGGCTGATGCACGTGAATTTTGGCGGCTACCACATTCGAGATGTAAGGTTTGTGGCTGCCTTCGACGTGAATAGGCTTAAGATCGGCAAAGATCTGGGGGAGGCGATTTTTGTGGAGCCAAGTTCTTGTGCAAAGTTTGCTAGTGTGCCAAATCTCGGCGTTGAAGTTTCTAGAGGGCCGATTCTTGATGGTGTTGCTCCTCACACCAAGAAAGCTTTTAGAGTGTATAATGAAAAGAATTGCACGCCTGTCAACGTAGCGGGGGTTCTTCAAGAGGCAAAAGCAGATGTGCTGGTTAACTTTCTTCCCGTCGGTAGTCATGAGGCAACTCGGTTCTATGCGCAAGCTGCTTTGACTGCTGGATGTGCATTTGTAAACTGTATGCCAGAGTTTATTGTTTCTGATCCAGGGTGGAGTGAACGATTCAAGACTAAAGGGCTTCCAGCAGCTGGGGATGATGTGAAGAGCCAGCTGGGTGCTACCATACTACATCGGAATCTGGTGAGATTGTGCGTTGACCGTGGAGTGGAGATAGAGGAGACCTACCAGTTGAATTTAGGTGGGAACACGGATTTCCAGAATATGACTGTCGAGGAGCGGTTGAAGACGAAGCGGATTAGCAAGACTGAGGCAGTTACCAGTATGGTGCCCTATGAGGTTCCAACTAGGATCGGTCCCTCGGATTATGTCCCTTTCCTCGGCGACAAAAAGATTTGCTATGTTTATGTCAAGGGTCGCAAGTTTGGCGATCTGCCATTGACAATCAAGGGGAAGCTAGCAGTTGAAGATTCACCTAACAGTGCTGGAGTAGTTATTGATGTTGTTAGAGCGGTGAAACTGGCCTTAGACCGCGGAAGAAGCGGTCCGTTGATCAGCATCTCCTCATACGCGTTCAAGCATCCGCCTGTTCAGGTTCCAGACGACGTAGCACGACGGTGGGTGGAAGACTTCATAGCTGGGAAACGTGAGGTTTGATGAGTCTGACTAAATCACCTAGGAATGTTTTTGCTGGGTTCACTTCCTACGCGAAAAGGCGCATACATACGACCTGTAAGAGCTAGTCGTTGTGTGTGGAAAGAAAAGCTATATCATGCTTGCGACAGAGCTCGCTCATTATTCTCTCACGGTGGAAGAGGTCTTGCAGGGATACTGAATCGCTTTCGAATTTCCTTGGCCAACGCCACCGCGTCTCCAGACCTATAGTTATCTGTGATGACCATCTTAGGCCTGCTTTCCTCAACATATCTTAGCAGTCCATTGAAATCGCTGTGGTCACTCAAAGCAACTGCAAATTCATTCTCACTCCTTCTGCGGCAAGCCTCCTTGAACTCCCAACCACTGATAAAGACGCGAACCCCATTTGCGTTTCCCACGGGCCTTCTGGAATTCACATGGTAGAATCCCACACAAGGCTCACCGCGGTTTAACATGGACCGAGCTTCCTCATCTCGGGATAGCAGAAGTCTACGTCCAAACCTCATTCCATATCGCTCACAAACCTTGCAGATGTGAAAAATCTTCTCCGGCATTATGAAGGGCACCCTAACTCGTGCCTTGTGCAAAATCTCTATAACCTCTTGGAGTTTCCCATGGTATCCAAACACGAAGACTGGGCCCCTCATCAAGCTTTTCTCAACCAAAGAAACGAGTCCTCTCTCAACTCTTTCTTGAAAAGGTCTCACGCGAGAAGAATTGCCATAGGTAGCCTCAATGACCAAAACGTCCGCCTCCACAACAGAAGTGTTAGGAATCCGAAAATCTCCTGTATACAGAATTCTCATCCCTTCTTCATCTTCCACAAGAGCTTGAGCAGCACCTAAAATGTGATCCGCTAAATGTAGTGTCAAACACTCATCATCATATACAAAAGATTCCTCATAGTCAAGAGTCTTCACGGCTCCTCTCATGAGAAACAAAGGACTGCGCATTACACCGATCAAATCACTTGTAGCAGGGGTCATAACCACAGTTTCACATCTTCTCAAGCTTTGCCTCAGACCAAGCAAGTGGTCAGAATGAACATGAGTGACTACTCTCAAAGGCCTAGCCTCGTCGAATCCATCACAAGCAACATGTTTCCCTAGAAGAACAGCGCCTCTCCCAGTTACAGAAGCCTTTGACATCATGATGATACCTGATTATAGGGGTCAGCAATTTTTAAGATTTTGTCGACCAAAAGAACAATTTCCCAAATCAATGCGTGTAGCGATACACCAGTTTTCCACGAACAGACTACACAACAAAGAAGTGGATATCACTGGAAATCCGATGGTGATTGCTTATATTTGGTAGTGGTCACAATGTAATTCAAGGTCATGATCGCCAAAGATAAACATAAACCCATGTGCAAAGTCTGGCTGGAAATCAAAGGAAAACCTATCCTCGGAAAAGGTGGAGCGGAGATTTTAGGAGCTATTCAAGAAGAGAAGTCCATTTCCAAGGCTGCAAAGAAGATTGGGATGTCTTATCGATACGTGTGGAATTATGTGACAAAGATAGAGAAAACGTTGCGCGAACCGATTGTGCAGACACATAGAGGTGGAAGAAAAGGTGGGGGAGCAAAGCTAACCATGCTGGGAAAAAGTCTGTTAAAAGAGTACAAGCGGGTTGAAGGGCATGTGGGTGAAATATTGGTTGATGAGGATTATTGGGAGGCTGTTGGATTGAAGCTAAGTGCCAGAAACAGGTTGAAAGGCGTAGTAAAAGAAGTGGAAAAGGGAGTAGTATCCGCAAAAATCAGGATTAGAATAAACACACCTGCAGTTGTGACTGCACTCATATCTCAAGAAGCTGTTGAAGAGCTGGACATCAAAACTGGAAACAATGTTGAAGCGGTGATTAAAGCGACAGAGGTTATGGTTGCAAAAGAAAGAGAACAAGTCTAGTCTTCAACGACGTATCTGTATCCCGTGTATTTTCCAGCAGTCGGGCTTTCCCTGATGATTCGTACAATTTCTCCTGGACTGGCGCCGATTGCTTTGGCTGCAGGATCTGAGGCTCTTATCCGCGGAAGTTGATAGGGTTGTATTCGATATTCCGCTAGTAGCTGTTCCTTCTCCTCGGGTGTGAGGATTTCGTGTATTGGTACGAGTTTATGTTTGAAAATGTTGAAAGCCTGGAAGATTCTTGGAATCAATTCGATTCCTAATGTCTCTGCCTTTTTCTTAGCTGCCTGAGTGTATCGTCCGCTTGCTATGATGATTCCGTTCTCAATCTCTGCTTCCTTCATCGCTTTGCCTAGTTGGTTCGTATATGCAACTCCTACGGTTCCTGCAGTTGGTATGCATCTGAGAAGAGCTTTCTGTTTCTTTGCGGGCATTCTCACAATGAAGTCGATGCTGTCTTTCTTCTCTTCCCGTTTCAATAATTTGTATTGGCGAAGCTTCATCAAAACTTGGGCCTTTTTTTCCTCCAAAGTCATCGTAGCACTCAAATCGTAAACCTCATGTTTCAAGAAGGCTGCAAGTGGAAATCTTCAGCATCACCCTTAAACTTTGCGTTTTGTTAGTTGTGTGTACGAAAGGACAGAAATCTAAATATCTTTGGACAGTCTATACAAAATTCTTATTAAAGTATAAAGAGTCCACGTTGACAACTCATTTCAACTGGTGGTAAATTTGGGTGGGACAGAACGAAAAACCGCATTCATAACACCTCTACAGGTTGCAATGACTGCAGTTAACGCTGCTCTATATGCGGCCGTTGGAATCATGACATACTTAGGCATTTTTGCTCCACCTCCTATAGGTGTTGTTCGATTCTGGCCAGTGGTAGTGATTCCTGGGGTCTTCGCTGCGCTTTTTGGACCGTGGGTAGGTGGAATTGGAGCTGCTTTGGGGATTTTCATGAGTGACATGTTTGTCCACGGAAACGTTCTCCTAAGCATGTCCGTTGGCGTAACATCCAATTTCGTAGGTTTCTACTTGCTTGGGTACATTGCAAAGAAAGAGATAAACTTGAAGAAGCTAGTGGTTGTACTTGCAGTCGGCGCCATAACAATAGTCGGAGGTGTCTTCTCGATTCTTCATTACCAATTGGAGACCTTTGGATTCACGGGTCTCTCTACGACCGACAGCATTCTATTGTTCCTTGTTGCTATTGGCGGGAGCTATCTTTTGATAGTCCTTGTGGTCTATTTGTGGCCTGAATGGAGAAGTTATGGCGTTGCTTCGATCATAGGACTTGGCGTAGGGAGCGCAATCATCGGCTTAGGGCTTTGGGCCTGGACTCAATTCTTCTATTTGGGTGAATTGGTCAGTGCGCCGTTTTACTTCAGCCTATTGTGGTTTGTATGGACTTTCACCACGGAAATTCCCTTTCTACTATTGCTTGGTCCCCCAATCCTAAAAGCCTGCTACAGAGCCTACCCCTCTCTGAAGCCCCCAAGAAAAAAGGCAGCGACCAAGCGATGAAAAAGGCCCTGGCCTTTTGTCCAGCAGGGATCTCCAGTTTTTTTGAAATATGTGATAGAGCAAAAGATGGAAAGCTTATCAAAAATCTTGAACGAGTGGGCGCACGTGGTGGGGGGTTCGCTATTGATAAGGGAGTTTCAACAGAAGTCAACGCTGTCAACTCAGAAGAGAGGCGTACCCGTGTTTTCATAAACGGTAGTCCTGCACCAGAAGCGGAAACAACAAAGACAGTAGTGGATGCTCTACGCCACAAAGTTGAAGGCGAATATGATGTTACGGTAAAACATAATGTGGAAATTCCGATTGGAACTGGATTTGGCTCTAGTGCTGGAGGCGCGTTGGGGACAGCCTTCGCACTCAGCAAAATTCTGAATGTCAACCTTACATGTAATCAGTTGGGTCAATTAGCCCACGTAGCAGAAGTGAAATGCCTTACTGGATTAGGAACAGTTGGCCCACTAATGTTAGGTGGCTGTTGTGTTTCGGTGGAGCCAGGTGCACCTGGTTACGCTTCAATCGATCGTATTCCAATATCTTCTGATCACAGAATAATCGCTGTGGCCTACAGACCGTCTCCA
>CP070754.1:621235-637894 GCA_020348865.1 Candidatus Bathyarchaeota archaeon
GAGACACGATCAAGTATCTTCTTGATCTGCACTTCCAAGTATTCCTTTGTGTCAAATCCGACTTCCCTAATCATTCGACAACCCTGCTACTGAGACATCATATATATGGCGACATACGTTTTCTAAAGCCTGATAGTATTCAGCAATTATTGCTTTAGACTAATAAAAACCACACGTACACAGATTTGGAAAATGGGAGTGCACGATAATTATCGCTGCCATAGACTGAGTTCAAAATGCGCGCAGGACATACCCCAGTTAACAATTGGGCTTCATTTCTGTCATGTTCGTGTTCGATGCTAGAGAAACAGATCTTCTTCCCTTGGTCTAATCAAGTCGGTAGTTCTTGCATTTTCAGATTTCAGGTAATCGTATCCTCGGATTATGGCTACCGGGATCCCTTCATTTGCTTGTCCTATTGCTAGTTCGGCGGCTGAGGCCAACTCATCCACGATTGCTGTTTGCTTCACCGTCAAAACGTACCCGAACAAGTCTCGTTCTCCTCGTCTGTCTCTGAGTGCTTCTATTCCTGCAACCCCGATGGCCACGTTTATTTCGCCTTTTCGCAGTGGGCGTCCATGTGTATCGGAGATAATAACTGCAACATCACAGCCAGTCAACTTCCGTATTTGCCCTCGGATTTCCGAGGCAGAATGGTCAGGATCCTCTGGGAGCAAAGCCACGATTCTTTCTCCGGGTACGTTAGATTGGTCAACGCCAGAATTTGCACAGACAAAGCCATGTTTGGTTTCAGTTATGAGTTTCCCGTCACCCATGCGCCTGATGCTTCTTGATTCTTGAAGGACAACCTCAACCAAGGCTGGGTCCTTTTCATACCGTCTTGCTATGGTTTCCGCGAATTTTGAAGGAACAACCTTGTCAAGATTCACTACGCTTCCTTCAGCACGTGAAACAACCACATGCGTGATTACAAGTATATCTCCATCTTGGATGGAGATCCCTTGGCTCTTTGCTGCATTACAGATGAGCTCAGCCAGATTGTCCCCTTTTTTCACAGTAGGCAAACGTTCAATCCCGATTATTTGGACAACACCCATGAAACGCCACTTCTATTCTGCAAAGAAATTGCTATGCTTATTAAGTGTCGCTACGGGTTCGTTGGATCAGTTGAGTGGAAAGGGCTGTTTCTTGAGTGGATCTCGGTAGAACGCTTAATCCGAAGTTGGAGGAAGCATTAATTTGGTCTTGGTTTTTAGTTGCCCTTTCTTCGAATGGGGCTTCCTCACCAATGCATCGTTGTACTTCTCGATTTCCCTAGCTTCCTCGGCGAGTCTGGCAGCGGTCTGAGCTATTTCGTGTGCTGAGGCGGCAAGGGGAATGTATTTCTTGCTCTCTTTCTCTACGAAGCATGCTTGGAAATTGATCTCGGCAATCTTTTCAGTCATCTCATATGCAGCCAATGCTTTGGCTTTTGCGTAGGGGTTCTGAAAATCAGAGCGGTCTCGAATTGCGTTGACATCAATTACCAGTTTGGGCAAGACTGGGCTTGCTCCCTTTCTGACTGCATGTATCAATTTGTCGATTTCCTGGTGAACTATCCTGTAGACGCCGGTGATCGCAAGCACTTTCATAATGTTCGAATTGAAAATCGCCATCTCAATCGGATCCAAAAACTCCCTTCTCGCTCCGATGAGTGGATCACCTGTAATGATTATGTAGCCTAGACCCTGCGCCTCAAGTTTGGTTTTGATGCGCTTTCCCGGAGCATCTGAGATGACCACGCTGGGTACACCGCTACTGGAGAGTTTCTCTCTCACTTTCACTGGTCCAGGTATCGATGGATTGGGAGAAATAGAAATCAGAAGATTGGGGGCTAATTCAAAAACCTTCGGGAGAACCTCTTCAACATCTTCAACACCCATCTTTGAACCAGTAGTCAAAGTTCGAACCCTGATATCTTGACGGTCAGCAAGCTCGTCAAGGAGAAGCTCAAACAAAGGTGAAGTGGCAATGTTGCCACATTTGAAAACAACAATCTTAACCTGCTCCATATTGAAACACCTAGCTTGAACATGGTTGCTCAGAATTATAAAAGACTAGTGTCTGTAGGGAATGTTGGAAGTTGACGTGAGCTGTGCTTTCAAGCTAATCCCTAAGCTCGCTAGGTTGTTACCGAAACTTTTTAAACCATAGGATTTTGAGTTATCCTTTCGACGAGAGATTATCCATGAAGTTTGCCAAAGTGAGTTTCGAAGAAACCTTAGGAATAAGCGTTGTTGGCGCCGAAAAATGCATTGGCTGTGGGGCATGTGTGGTTGTCTGCCCCTTCAACTGTTTAGAGTACGTGAACGAGAGCCCCAATCTGGTGAAAGAATGTAAAATCTGCGGTATCTGCCCAGAAGTTTGCCCAAAATTCAAGTGGTCATGGCCCAAACTGGAGAATTTTGTGTTTGGCAGAGAAAGAGAAGCTGAGGAACAATTTGGAGTCTATCGCCGAATCGTCATAGCTCAAGCATTGGACGGCAAAATAATGGAGGTATGTCAGGATGGAGGCGTTGTTACAGCACTTCTATCATATGCTCTGGAAAACAAGCTTATTGACAACGCAGTTGTCTCAAAAATCAGCCCAGAGAAACCTCTGTATCCAACTCCGAAACTAGCTACAACCCACGAAGAAATATTAGAGTGCGCCGGAACAAGATACTTCTATTCACCCAACATCTTAACATTAAGACAGATCAAAAAGAAAGAAGCAGGCACAGCCTTTGTTGGTACACCGTGCCAAATCCGTGCAATCAGAAAAATGCAGATTTGCGGTCTAAAGCACGCTAAACCCCTAACATTTCTAGTTGGACTGATGTGCTCAGAATGTTTCACGTATGAAGGACTCGCAGAAAATTACATTCGTGACATGTTGGGGCTTGACCTGAACGATATCTCTAAGATAAACATCAAGGGAAAATTACTCGTTGAAACAGGAACCGAAGTGAACACAATCCCTCTTGCAGAAGCAAAACAGTTTGGTCGAAGAAGCTGCAGATTGTGTGACGACTTCAGCTCTGAACTGGCAGATATCTCAACAGGAGGATTAGGTTTAGACGGATGGACATTCACCATTATCCGCACAGAAAAAGGGGAAGAGCTATTCTCAAACGCTGAAGAGGCTGGATACCTGAAAGCCAAAACGGTAGACAAAGAAGAATATGCCTTGAAACTGTTGAATAAACTCTCAAGGAAGAAGCGAAAGATCCTCAAAGCATCTTGATTGAACAAGTATTGTTGATTTGCCTGAAGTGGTGTACGTTGTGAGAAAGTTAGGGAGTAAGGAGATTGTAGCAATCAGCCTTTTAGGGGCACTTGCAGCGTTACTGGAGGTCATACGTGGACCGCCTTTTGACATTCGATTTCCACTCTACCCAAATATCTCTTGGGACTTCACAGGGATACCTATCATGATTAGCTTGATGCTTTACGGACCTCTAAGCGCAGTATACACATGCCTGATTGGATGCTCAATCATTTTCTTCAGAGGAAATGTTCCTGGAGGAACGTTGAAGTTAATTGCTGAGTTGGCGACTTTACTCGGTTTTGCGTTGTTAAGAAAAGGTGTTGTTTCAAAATCAATTGCTGCCATCATTTCACGAGTAGGTGTAATGACGATAGCAAACTACTACCTGCTGCAGCTGTTTTATGAGATGAAAACACCCATAGTGGTGGGTCTGCTTGCTCCAATAGCGTTATTTAATATATCGCAAGCTTTGATCAACATTGTGCCTGCATATCATATAAGCGTGATAATCTACTCGAGCGTACCAAACCTTTTGCATAATCGCAAGACGTGACTCAACAACTCTGTGTCGGCGAACGACAACATGCATGCAAAGGAAGAACAGGATTTCCCACGGACTCATGCATACGCCAGGATGTGAACTGTAGAAGATGTTGGTTTGCGTTGTCCTAGAACGTCTCTTTCTCTTCTGGTACTAGGCATCGCAGAAGCCCCTTTAGAAACTAGAGGGGTTTCACCGGTCTTAGGCTGTTGTGACAGCTAGCTGTCACTTTAGAGGCAACCAAGCACAATATTAATCGGTTGTCGTCAAATGAGTGGTAAGCCTAAGACGGAGAAGCTGCAAATTCTAGCGGTTCTTGAAGATGGTTATTGGAAAAAACCTTATAGAATTAGGTGGAGGTTAGAGAAAGGATTTGATTTGAGACCTCGTTTGAATACTCTGCGAAAGAATCTGCAGAGATGTTACAAGCAAGGGCTTGTAGAGCGTAGGAAGATAGCGAGCAGCTATTTCTATAGAATAAAGAATAGGGGTAGGGAAAGGCTTCGCATAATTCGAGCCAAAAGAGAGAAAATGTATGGTTGGTTCTAGCAACGCATGGTGCATCGTTTTGTTTGAAACTTGTGGATAGGATAGGTGCAATTATCGGTTCCTGATTTCGCTTCTCATTTACGTGAGTATAGACGTGCTTATGGCAATTCTTATATCACCATTTCGCTTTCACATGACTCTCTGAGGAGCGACCAGACGGTGATTATAGCTCAACAAAAGCCACTCAAAGAGATCTTTGAGATGGCGAAGAACTTCAAACGGCTTCTAATCGTTGGTTGCGATGGGTGCACTTCGATTATTCAAGTCGGCGGTGAGAAACAAGCTCAAGTCTTGAAGTCTCTGCTTGAAATGGAGAGAAGATTGAAGGGCAAAAAAAAGCTCACGATAGAAGCATCATCGATTCTGCGACAGTGTGACCGTGACATCGCCTCAACTTCGCTTCGTTCATCAGTCAAAGATTACCCAGCTGTCATCTCTCTGGCGTGTGGAGTCGGAGTTCAAACCCTCGCTGAACAGTTTCCAGATAAGATTATCATACCTGCAGTCGACACAAAATTCATAGGAATGCATGATACAGAGGCTGGCAAGTTTTATGAGATGTGCAGAGCATGCGGCGACTGTATACTCTTCGAAACAGGTGGCATATGCCCAATAACTCGTTGTGCTAAAAGCCTGCTTAACGGACCGTGTGGAGGACAAGCAAAAGGCAAGTGTGAAGTGGGCGAAGGGAAAAACGACTGTGCATGGATTCTCATCTACAATCGTCTCAAAGAAAGAAACAAACTTGACTTGTTCACAAAATTCAGGCTTCCCCGGGACTATCGGGTTTCAGAGCACCCACGAGAACTAGGTGGCGAACCAGAGGAGAAGGAGGAGAAAGCGTGATGGGCGAAGCCTACAGCGAGTTGATGAGGCAAATCAAATCTGGAAAATTCGTTTTTACAGGGGAGCTTGAGCCAGTAAAGACAACGAATCTTCATGAAGTCATTGAAGGAGCGAAAATCCTGAAAGGTCATGTAGTGGCTGCAAACATCACAGATAATCCAACAGCTTTCGGCTACATGAATGCGCTTGTTCCATCCTACATGATCCAAAAAGAAGCTGGTGTTGAAGCCGTCTATCAAATGACAACACGTGACCGCAACCGCTTGGCCCTAATCTCCGATGTTTTGGCAGCTGGCGCGCTAGGAATAAAGAATATTCTGGCTTTAACTGGAGACCACACCACAGTAGGCGACACTCCTCAAGCCAAGCCAGTTTTTGACCTTGACTCCGCAACCTTCGTTTACATGCTGAGAAAAATGATGGATGAAGGAGTCGACTTGAACAATAATGAAATTGAGAATCCCCCTAAATTCAACATCGGCATAGCCGCAGCGCCGAACGCGGATCCGCTAGAACCGGAAATTCTGAAGATTGAAAGGAAAGTGAAGATAGGAGTCGACTTCATCCAGACCCAATGCGTCTACAGTATCGAACAAGCAAAGAACTTTCTCGATGCAGCTTCACATCTTAAAACGCCGATTCTCCTTGGACTGGCACCGTTCAAATCTCTGGGAATGATGAAATGGATGGTACAATATGTTCCAGGCGTAGAAGTGCCGGAAGAGATTCAGAATCGAATCCGCAAGGCAAAAGAGAGAGGCGGTAAAGAAGCGATTTTCGAGGAAAACGTTGAAATCTTCAGCCAGATGATACGGGAAATAAGAAAAACGACCAACGTTGCAGGAATTCATATGATGGCAATAGGTTTTGAGCGGATTGTTCCGAAGATAATAGAACGCTCCAGATTGAAGAGTTAGCACGTACAACGGATTGGCAGAGATGGGCATTTCATGCTGTATGACCTTCAACGAATGATTCTGTTGCAGGTGGAATCGGCTCATTCAGCCGTTTTCTCTTTTTCACTTCTTTCAAAGCACTATCTTTTTTGTTTGTGGCCATTTCACTAATTCGAGCGAAAACTTCTGGTGCTTCATCTATATCCTTAGTCCGTATCACCTTGTGCTTTAGGGCATCGTTAAAGAAGCCCTCGCCTCTTTTGGTTCTAATTATGACTAGGGACCAGTCTTTCAATGGATGGGCTCCACCAACTGATATGTCTGCGAGTTCAGCTGAGAAGTCCATGCAGGTTCTGCACCTGTTCAAAACATTCGGTTTGATCTTTTGAAGTGGGATTCTCGTTGTACCTTTCCTCGTGTGAATGAGGTATTCCCCGGCTAGGGATATTCTCTGGATTTCAGACGGCTGTATGTTGTAGTTGCGTGAGAGATACTGAAGAAGTTTGCTGGAAGAGAAAGCCCAAAGACAGAAGAGACCTATAATGATTTTGAGGTTTTCCGCCAGTTTGTGTTGCCAAGCCTCCAGTTTCTTCAGAGCGAGAACATGGCAAGGAACGCCCACAAAGGCAATCCTCTGTTTTCTGTGTTCAAGTACAGCACTGCTGAAGGCTTTGGCTACTGCGGATGGAAAGAAATGGATTTCAACTGCTGAAAGCAGATCGTCTGGAACAGAGCTGACAAGCGGCTTCAGTTCTATTGGACCTGCAGCGTTTGCCCCCGAGAACACAGCACTATCAACAATATCCTTTTCCAGAGCATGAGTCAGCAACGACGTAACCACACGGCCACCAGATCCTACTTTCGCGGCGCGATCGACAGCTTGTGCAAGCAGAACCTTTCGGTAGCACCCTAGATTTGGAGTTTCAATTAGGAGTGCTTCCGTGTGAGGGCAAACATCATAGCAGATTGAGCAATGATCCAGATAGTTGGCGCAATCATAGATACATTCAGGCTTGCCATCAGCTATCTTGATTGCATGAACTGGACACGCAGCCTCACATGCACCACATAAAGTGCAAAAGCCCTGGTCGATGATAATCTTCTTCAGTCGACCAATTGCTAACGGCAACTTATCTTTTGAACTCATCAACTCGCCCTCAACATTTGAATCCATCCTGCAGCAAAGTTGTCGACAAGTGGACTATGGTGTGTAGATGTGGAAACTTCCTAGGGATGTAAACGTATTTCGTTTTCTTCCATGAAGCTCCTGTAGGCATAGTGAGCTAGCTTTGATATATCTTTTTTTTGCCAGTCCTACAATTTGAAACGGCTATGCTCACAGAGACGACGCGTGCGCATCGAATCTCTATTTCTTCAGTTTGACCGCTGTACCATAAGCAGTCACGAGAATGAACCCTTCCAGAACCTCCGCGGTTTCAAAGTCTATAGAGAGAACTCCATTGGCTCCCAATTTTCTAGCTTCATTCTTCAAATCCTCTAGAGCTTCTTTCCGCGCTTTTTCGATTTCATTTGCGTAGGCTGTTCCTTTTCCTCCCGTAACAGCTTGAATGCCTGAGATGAATCTACCTCCCAATCCCCTCGTCCTCGTACTGGAACCATATATGACTCCGAGAACTTCCTCAACTTCATATTTCGGAATCATAGGCATCGTCGCTAAAATGAGATCTTCTCCCATTAACTCACCTCCAACAAACCTCTTTACGCACACG
This sequence comes from Candidatus Bathyarchaeota archaeon, assembly GCA_020348865.1. Lineage (GTDB taxonomy): Archaea > Thermoproteota > Bathyarchaeia > Bathyarchaeales > Bathyarchaeaceae > SOJZ01. The sequence goes on from CP070754.1 coordinate 629,048, forward strand.
CATTCACTACTAACGTCAACTGATTTTAAATTTTTCATGCACACACAATCTGAGAAAAACGTCTGTCTGAACCAGCAATCCACCGAATCCGCTTTTGTGCGCATGCACATGTTGAGCAAGCATTCATTTGATATATATATTCGACCCGTCAAATTCAGTGTCATTAGCTCAACGTTTCGTGTGAGGATTGCCTGTTGCTTCCCTACGCGCCCTGGCTTTGCTGGCTCTTCCCAATTTTCGGAGCTGTGGTTACGCCATTAATTGGCACATTTCGTCGAAGATTCAGCAGCTATCTGGCTGTGCTCTCCATTGGATTAAGTGCTCTCTTCTCGCTCTCTATGATCCCCGACATCTATTTTGGAACAGCCCCCCTTGATTTGACGATTCCATGGCTCGCTAACAGTCTCGTTCAAGTTGGCGTACTCATTGATCCGTTGAGCGTGCTCATGGCCAGTGTGATTACTTCTATAGGACTTCTGGTTACAGTCTTCTCTGTCGCCTACATGAAGGACGAAACAAGTCTAGCCAGGTTCTGGTTTCTCATACAGCTCTTCATCGGCGGATACGTCGTAATCGTGGTAGCTAACAATCTTCTCTTCATGTTCATAGGTTGGGAAATAGTTGGTTTATGTTGCACCGGTCTCGCAGCCTGTTGGTTCAGAGACCCTGAAAAAGCGCATACAGGTTTGAAAACCTTCATCCTTCTTCGTGCTTCAGACGTGTTGCTACTAGCTTCTATTCTGATAATATACGCTACGCCCCCTCACACTCTCAACATTGCAGAGCTCGCAGGAAACGGCAGCTGGATGGGAATCTTAGCAGAGTCAGGTTTGCTATTTGCAACTGCTTTCATGTTCTTCGCCGGGGCTGTAGGGAAAGGAGCCCAGTTTCCTTTTCAAGAATGGCTTCCAGACGCGTTAGCTGCCTCTCCTTCATCTTTCAATGCTTTAACCGAATGTTTAGCTGGCCCTTTTATCATGGCAAGAGTTCTCCCAATCTTTATTGGAGGCATAGAATATGGAAGCATGACCAACTTCTTTCTAGTAATGGCGTTTGCAGGTACAATAGCAGCTGTGATTAGCAGTCTCATAGCAACTGTTCAAACCAACATATTCAAGGTTCTATCCTATGCCATCTCAAGCGTGATTGGATACATGATAGCGGCTTTAGGCTTGGCAGGATTACTAGCAGGATTAGTGGGAGATATTAGCAGTGGATATCTAGCTGCCACCTTCTTTTTGACCGTAGACGCCTTCGTCTCAGCGCTACTCTTCCTCGCTGCAGCATACATCTTCTATGCGGTTGGTTCAGACAAGCTGCATTCCATGGGTGGATTCAAGAGTCGAATTGCACATAGGAGCGTGGAAGTAGGAGCCTTAGCAATTGCAGGCATACCACCACTAAGTGGCTTTGTCTGCACGAACTGGATTCAAACGGTCGCCTTGGATTTTGCAGGAGAAGCCACCACGCAAGGACAGCCCTTGCTGATGATGTCAGGATACGTAATCTTTGCTCTCTTGATAATAGGAGGAGGAATAACTGCCTTTTTCAGTCTTAGGATGATGGGGCTTATTTTCCGAAAAAAGGTTCACAGTTCAGAACGGAGAATCCTTAGATCGACTCCATCTTTGATGCGAATTTCCCTCGTCGCCACTCTTGGAGTTACCATATTCTGGGATTTCTTGGCGCTGCTCTTAATCCCGGGCTTCAACAGATTGTTTCAACCACTCTTACAGACACTGACTTTCCCTGGTATCGTAGATGTTCTAGTTTACATCTTTATCTCACCAAGCACAGTTCTGACGTGCATAGCAGTAGCAATCGGAGGATTCACGGCATACTGGTTGTATATTGCGCGTCGAATTGACCCAGCTGAGTTGACTGCGCGACACTCGTCTCTGAAGAAGATTCACACGTTTCTTTGGAACAGATGTTACATCAACGCATGTTATTACAGGATATTCGCTTATCCAACGATCACATTTTCAAAAGGGCTGCACAAGAGATTGGAGACTGGTGGCATCGACAAACTGAACTACTCCATCGCAGGATTCTTCAAACGAATATCCAAAGCTACACACGAAAGACTCGAGGTTGGAGGCATCGACAAACTGAACTACTCCATCGCAGGATTCTTCAAGCAAGTATCCGAAGTTGCACATGAGAGATTTGAGCTTGGAGGTATCGACGCACTCAACTATTTTGTGGCAGATATTACAACGTCGTTTTGTCAACGTTTCAGAAAGACACATTCAGGAGTTTTATCCCACAATATGCTGGCGGTTTCAGTTGGAACCGTTTCGCTGATGCTTTTAATATTTATATTTGAAGGGTTCATTCCCTAGGTGAGGATGATGTTCTATCATATACCGCTGCTGGCAACGTTTCTTCCCGCAGTTTCTGGGGTTATCCTCTATCTTTTTGGAAGAAGAGCCGGAAAGAGAGTTCGATGGCCGGCGACGATAATAGCTTTTCTATCTGTTCTGTTGATTTTCTCTATGCTACCAGACCTCATGGGATACTACTGGGGTGGAGGGCAGCCGATTTACGTTACGTATGATTGGATAGCGTCACCATTTGAGGTTAGATTCGGCTTTCTAATCGACGACCTTAGTTTTGTGATAGGCTTGATTATTGCTGTTCTTAGCGCCTTCTCTTGCTTCTACTCCACCAAATACATGGAAAACGAAGATGGACAAGCAGGCTACTACGCAAACCTACTGATCTTCACGTCTGGCATGCTTGGAGTAATATTCTCCTCAAACCTTCTCCAGTTCTACTTTTTCTGGGAGTTAATGCTGATTCCTTCCTATTTTCTCATAGCTTTCTGGGGAGCAGCCAAAAGAGCGTTAACGATTGGATTCAAGTATTTCATATTCACGCATGTTGGCGCAGTGTGCATGCTTCTAGGAATACTCTCAATAGGCTCGTACACCGGCACCTTTGACCTAGTATTGCTTCCTGAACGGTTTGACATGATACCACTAAATATGGTAATGCTAATCTTCGCTCTGCTACTGATTGGATTCAGTGTTAAAATGGCGATATTTCCCCTCCACACGTGGCTTCCGGATGCACATGCCGAAGCCCCCGCGCCAATAAGTGCCATGCTTTCAGGAGCTATGATCAAATGCGGCGCTTACGCCATGATAAGGATTCTTCTCTCCACATTTAGCTCAATAACGCTTCAAACCTCAGACTACCTGGCCATCATCGGAATTGTCACGATAATCTACGGAGGATTGATGGCTCTCGCCCAGACGGATATAAAACGGCTCCTATCTTATTCCAGCGTTAGCCAGATAGGATACATCTTCTTCGGCATTGGGGTCAGCTCCGAACTTGGAGCTACAGGTGGGCTATTTCACATAGTGAACCACGCCATTTGCAAGGGTCTCCTCTTCATGTGCGCCGGCGTCATTCTACATCAAACTGGAACAAGAGACATCAGAAAACTAGGTGGATTGGCTGGAAAAATGCCCATAACAGCTGCCGCATGCTTGATAGGCGCACTATCCCTAGCTGGAACTCCACCGCTCAGCGGATTCTGGAGCGAATGGATGATATTCGGAGGAGGCATCGCCGCCGGAAAAACTTTGCTCACACTAGTAGCGATCATCAGCGCCGTAATCACCGCAGGATACTACTTGTGGTTCGTATGGAGAGTCTTCTTTGGTGCAACTCCTGAAAACTTGGAAAACGTGAAAGAGAGTTCATGGCAACTGCTTACTCCAATAGTTGCGTTAACCGTAGCCACCGTTGTTTTGGGGATTTGGCCTGATCTACTCCTCAGGTTCATAACCTAAATCTAGTGACAAGCGTCAGTTTTTCCTAGGTTGCATGCATGCAATAACAATCATCTGAGTTAAACTCATTTAAGATTCTAGGCGCAAATCTGCTGCCTGAGTCATTTGAACTAGTAACAATTCAGATCTAGTTGGCTAGATGGTAGCTTTGATATGATCTTGTCGACTAAAGAATAAACTGCATGAATACAAAAGCATTTACACAAAATCGCTTCCAATTATATTCCAAAAGGTATGGAGATAGAAGAAATGAAAATCAAAGAGTTACTTCTTAACATTGCAGTAGTGTTTGCTATAGTCCTTGTGGTTTCTGTCATTGTGACATATCTCTGGAATCTGGTTGCGCATGGATCTGGTTCAGTTGACTGGGATATCTCACTGGTGTTTGCCTTTTCAATAGGAATTGCTCTGCCTCTTTCGTTGGCTTTTAGAGTCAAGGAAAAATAGTTGCCTGCATTCAATAACGATTAATCTCTTGTCGACTAGAGAAATAATCCTCGAATCTATATCCGTTGAATGCTATGAATTGGAATCTAATCGAAACAACCCTATGCGTTCAATGCGTGTACAACACTGTTCAAATAGTTGAACAGAGTGTTCAAAAACGTTGTATTATATCACACGATACCACTAATATAACAGATGAAAAATGTTCTCAACGAACTCGCATATTCAAAAGATGTTTCATTCTAGGATTTCCAAGAGACTATGCCAGAAATGCAGGTCGAAGACCAATGGCGTGAGTTATCACTGCTTCAAATGCCACCAATGGTATTGTCTCGACTGTGGAATTGACTCAGGCAAGTGCCCAGAGTGCGGAAACAGGCTGAAGTAGAAGGAGATGAATAACGTGGAAGACACCAGTAATGGCGGGCACATGGCGCACGACGCTAGAAAGACATTCTTCTACGGAGCGACAGGCGTACTAATTGCAGTCTTGATAATCGCAGCTGTTGTATCTTCTCCAATGATAAGCCTTCACTTCTTCCCTCCAGTGAAGGCTGACACTGGGGTGTTAACCGTAAAAGTGACGGACGCCCCAGTTCCTGATCTTAAACACTTGAATCTGACGATTGATGGCGTCGAAGTGAAAAACGAAACAGGGTCTTGGACATCGATACCCATCCTAAGCGGAGAAGAATCCTTCGATTTACTGGAGCTTGAGAATGTCACAAGGGACCTAGCCATAGGCGAACTACCTGCTGGGAACTACTCAAAAATCAGAATGCAAATTGTTTCAGCCAACGCCACATTGATGGATGATACAAACTTCTCTCTCAATGTGCCACCTGGACACACAGACATACATGTTCGCTTTGAGATAGAAGCTGGAAACACAACGAGTCTAATAATCGACATCATAGTTGACAAGATACAGATAGCTGAAAGGGGAGAGTCAGGAAAACCTGCCCACCTAAACCCTCAATTCAAAGCTATAGTGATCCCACCATAAAGAGGGATGGATGCATCAGGGGCATTGACCACCCTCAGACACTTCTGAATAGGTTCAAAAGTCATGACCCGCACGCAATCACGTGCACATGCATGCACCATGAAGCCTCGTTCCATTAAGACTAGTACGCCTACAATCATGAAACATCTGAATGTTTATATTTCGTGTCTGTGCACTACAGTATTGTATAGTGAGTGGCGATGACGAGAAGCATAGCCTTCTCAGCGTGGTTAACTTTTGACAGAGAAAGTTAGAAGCTTTTTCCAGAGAATCAGATCATACCTACGGATTACGCATGTAGGTGGTATTGCCAGAAGATATTTCGTCATGAACGGTTTCGACGGATCAATGACAATGCTAGGTATTGTCATAGGCTCGTGGATTGTGAGAAATACTGAACCAAAGATAATTGTCACTGCCGGGTTCGGTGCATGCTTGGCTATGGGGGTATCCGGCCTATTCGGAGCCTACATGGCTGAAAAAGCCGAAAGAAGAAGACGCCTCAAAACGCTTGAGGACTCTATGTGCACCGACCTCAGCGACTCTATGCATAGTGACGCTTCAAATTTCGTTTCGGTCTATGCCGCAATAATAGATGGGATATCACCGATGTTAACAGCAGTTGTGTCTCTTATTCCATTCATCCTAACGTTGACGAAAACAATTATCATCTGGGATGCCTACGTTATCTCTCTCACTCTCACCTTAATCACATTGTTCTCTTTAGGCCTTTATCTGGGCAGAATCGCAAGGGAGAACATCCTGTTATATGGTGCGCAGATGGTTGCTGCAGGACTGCTAACCGCAGGGGTAGTTGCTCTTTTAGGTGCCATCTAGTCTCTTTCCGAGCATACCGCCTTTAGGACATAAAATCTGGATTTGAGGATATCAAGGCAATATGGATTTCTCAGCATTAGACGAATGTACTTGGCCGCCCTAAGTCAGTGTTTTCTTGATTAGCTTCTTTCCTACTGAAACTTCATCAATACTGTGAATTGAAGCGCCACAATCTTTCATGGTGTCTTTGAGATTATGAAGATTGATGCGGTCACCTTCTACTGTAATTCTCACGCTTTCAGTGTCTTGATCGATCTCCACAAGAGATATGTTGACCCCGTCTACACCGTCTATACAGCTTAGACGTGTAGCAAGTTCAGGCAAATCGGGTTCGTGGGGCTTCAAAACGTCTAGGACCAGTCGTCTTACGCCCTGTTCCACCAGCAAAGGTCCTCCAACCTCAACTTCTGTGCCCTAGTTATTTAACTTTTATGAAGTCTTCAGGTAGATTCCCTTTTGAACTCAAGAACGAGTTTTTTTCGGTCGGATTCAGCCAATTCATACACTTGAGTTAGTTTTATAGCTTCCCTTGGACAGCCATCCTCACACTGCCCACAAAACAAGCATCTGCCAAGATTAATCTTCAATTCCGCTGTGAGCCCTTTACCTATCATTTCGATGGCGGAAGATGGGCAATCTCTTGCGCATAACCCACATCCAACGCATTTCTCACGGTCCCAAACGTGTTTTCCACGCAGACCCTCAACTGGAGGAAATTTATCAAATGGATAACGTAAAGTTGCCGCCTTCCTTACCAGATGCTTAACGAGTTCCTTCTCCATACTCACAGAAATCACCATGGAATCAGTTCAACCAAGATTATCTGAAGCAGAGCGAGAGGGGTTAGATATTTCCATACCCCTCTCATCAACTGGTCAATCCTAAACCTAGCAAACAAAGCTCGCAGATTAGAGAGTATCAAAGTGCAGACTGTCAGCTTTATGATGAACCACACAAACGGTGGGGCAAACCAGAATCCAGATGCCCCTCCCAAATACAGTGACGCCATAATTGAACCCGCCAAAACAAAGTTAAGGTCTTCTGCAAGCTTCAACAAAGCTAGTTTCTTGCCACCAAACTCGGTAAGCCAACCAGCCACCAACTCGGTCTCAGCCTTTGGGATGTCAAACGGAATCTTCTGAAGCTCTGCCAAAAAACATATGGCCACAATGGCAAACCCTAGTGGTTGAGTGAGGACAAACCACAATCCAGTGGTTTGCCATTGCACAATCCTGCTTATGCTCAAGGTCTTGGCGACTATGGCTGGTCCAATCATGGCAACTGTCATCGGAACCGCGTATCCTAGCATTTGCAGACATGCTCTCATACCTCCTACAGTACTGAACCTATTCGTCGAGGACCAAGCCCCAATGAAAACAGAGATGACGAAAAGCGTTGTCACAAATATGACGAAGATGAGATCCCCTTCAAAGGAGACAAGCGCCACGGAACTTATTATGGGAATACAGAAGAGCGCCGTTAAAGGGAGAGACAGCATGAATATGGGCACGGCGGAAAAAAAGAGTCTGTCTGCTGCCCCAGGAACAATATCTTCCTTGGAAAGAAGCTTGAGAAAATCTGCGAATGGTTGAAGCAAACCCATAGGTCCGGTGTGTAGCGGACCTAGCCTGTTTTGAAGCCTAGCCACGAACTTCCTGTCAACCCATTCGTAAAAAAACGCGGCCAATACCAGAAACAGGAATCCTGGAAAGAACAGTATCTGGAATATGCGGACTATTTCTTCTTGTACCATTTTACCCCATACTTCCTCAACCGTTCACCTTCCCAGCTCCAAGTCTTGTCTGTATTCGTGTCAGCAAAAGCGAGTCTATCCATGCAACAGAAACATGGATCGATACCAGCTATTACAACGGGGATGTCAGCGACGTATCCACCAATCAGCATCCTGCATAAAGCAGGAAGGTTCGCCAATGTTGGAGCTCTAACTTTGTATCTTGCTGGTTTATCCGTTCCGTTTGACCTCAAATAATGAATGTTTTCGCCTCTCGGAGCTTCTACTCTAGCGATAGTTTCAGCAGACGGGACGACTCTTGAGACAATCACTTCTATAGATCCAGTTGGCAGATGTTCTAAGGCGTACCGTATTATCTTCACGCTCTCAAGAACCTCGTCGCATCTTGTCGCGATTCTACTCGCTACATCACATCCATCATAAGTTACCACATGAAAAGGGATTTCATCATAAGCCGCGTAAGGGTCGTCAGCCCTAACGTCACGTCTGACGTTGCTTGCACGTAGCGTGGGACCGACGGCGCAGAGCGAAATGGCATCCTTTGCCTTTAGAACTCCAACGTTCACACATCTGGCGAGAATCGTCTTTTCATCCAGACACACCTTCTTGTAGTATGTCATTCTTTCCGCTAAGATTTTCACGCCTTTCATAATTTCAGAAGAGAGGCTCGGCATGATGTCGCGTCTCACCCCACCAATTATGTTCATAGCATATTGAACTCGGTTTCCTGAGATGAGTTCAAGCAAGTTCATGACAATCTCGCGGTCTCTCCAAGTGTACATGAAGAGCGTGTCAAATCCAATTTCATGGGCAAGTATCCCAAGCCAGAAGTAGTGATTATGTATTCTCTCAAGTTCTGCTACTACGGTTCTGATGTATTTTGCTCTAGGTGGAAGGTCGACCTTTAAAGCTTCTTCAACAGCCTGCGTGTAGCATGTAGTATGGGCGTGAGAACATATTCCACAGATTCGCTCAATCAAGTGTAGGTCCTGAATATA
>CP070754.1:637994-643007 GCA_020348865.1 Candidatus Bathyarchaeota archaeon
AACCTGGCTCAGCCACATTCCCATTAACTGGCATAGACGCGGATGTAGTAGATGACAAAGGCAACCCTGTGCCTCCTGGTGTGAGAGGCTATATCGTCATAAAGAAACCTTGGCCAGGCATGCTCATGACACTATACAAAGACCCCACACGTTACAAGCAAGCATATTGGTCCAGATTCCCAAATGTTTACTATGCTGGAGATTATTGCATGAAAGACAAAGATGGATATTTCTGGCTCTTGGGCAGAGCAGATGAAGTCTTGAAGATAGCAGGTCACAGGATGGGCACTATGGAATTGGAAAGCGCAATAGTATCTCATGTCGCAGTAGCAGAGGCTGCAGTCACCGTCAAACCACATGAAATCAAGGGCGAAGCAATCGTGGTTTTTGCTGTCCTAAGACACGGCCATAGTCCAAGCGAGGATTTGAAGAAAAGACTAAGGGGCCACTTGAGAAAAACGGTTGGTCCTGTAGCAACACCTGAAGAAATATACTTCGTATCAAAGCTTCCAAAGACGAGAAGCGGCAAAATCATGAGGAGAGTCTTGAAAGCGCTGGTTTCAGACAAGGCTATAGGCGACACAACAACACTGGAAGACAAGGCCTCTGTAGAAGAAGCAAAGCGTGCATACAAGGAACTCAGGAAAATAATCTCCAAATAGCTCACTATGCATGTTAGAAAACTTCGTACATGATTGGGCACGCATCGAAAGGCATATTAGCAACAACGCAGGAAAAACTGTGGCTACTGGCTCATGATGAAACAATAAGGTGAATACAATGGGAGATACGGTTAGAACTCAAGTGAAAAAAGCTCTTGAAGAACTGAGACCCAGATTGCAGGCTGATGGAGGGGACATCGATCTTTTGGGAGTAGACCATGGTGTTGTTAGGGTCAAGCTGAAAGGAGCTTGTGCTGGATGCCCAATGTCAACGATGACTCTCAAGATGGGAGTGGAGCAGTATCTGAAGAAAAAGATACCTGAAATAGTCAAAGTTGAGGCGGTGCAATAGCCCAAGTTCTAGCAAGTAATAATATTTCACTTCTATTTTCGCTACAACGTCAGTTTGAAAGAGACTAATGCGTATACATGTGCATACATGTCTTCACTCGTTAGACCTGACACTTGGGGCAGAAGTATACCTGACCGCCTCCTATACTCAATTTCTCTACAGGAGTTCCACAAATCAGACAGCTCTGCTGTTTCATGTTCGGTCCCATGGTCGGTGTGTAGCCACCCTGATTCCCATAAAGGTCACAGAATTGGTCTTTTCCTTTCAGCCGGATTCTCTCTTCAAGCACAAGTTTGATAGCGTCATAAAGGGCTTGGCTCTCACCTTTGTTCAATTCTGAGGCCTTCCTCTTTGGGTGAAGCTTGGCTCTATACACGATATCTTGGAAAGCGCTATTACTCAACCCTACAACAACGGCATCTTTTCCTACAAGCACGGATTTAAGCATCCTATTATTGTCTGCCAAGAGTCCTGAGAAATGCTTAAAGGTGAACTCTTCATCAATAGGTGAAGCTACATCAGAATTGAAATCTCGTCTGTAAACATAGGAGCGGTTTAAATCATTATCTCTCAAGGCGTGGATAAGACCCATGCTCGCAAGCCCTACCGTTAACACAGTGTCATCATTAAAATCAACCTTCAAGTGGAATTTCTTTGGAACCGTTTTCTTATTCGTGTGATAGAAAAGCTTGCCTCCATATTCAGGGGCAAGAACCAAGTTCATTCCATTGTTGAGCTTCACACGTATAACATTGCCTCTGGATGTGACTGATTCGATTTTTCCATGGACAAGCTGACCGAAGGATTCCATGTCCTTGTCCAGCATACCTATTCTTTGCAGTCTCTCGTAATCCTCCAGATGACAACATTTAACTCGTTTGTTCCGAAGCTCTTCATTCATCTGTTCTGCAAGAATCTTGGCTTCTGGAAGCTCAATGCTCATTATGCAACCTCCAATTCACTACACTAGGCTCCAAAGCGGAGTATAGATGCATGTACCAGTATCCGGTTATAGCATATAGCTCTGCGTACAAATGCCGTTCTATTTGCGCGCAGACCCAGTCTTTTCTTCATAGGCGCACAACTGACTGATGAGGCATTCACGGCATCTCGGGTTTTGAGGTTTACAGGTGTGTTTGGCAAGGAGCCAAAGTAGCCCAGCCACTCTATCCCGTTTGTCTTTAGGTATGAAATCAATCATTGCCTTTTGGATTTCTTTGTAGTTCGCCTTTTGTCTCACTAGACCCAGTCGCTTGGCTAATCTGTTATAATGAGTATCAATAGGAATCACCTCTCGGTAAGAGTAGGTATCTGTCAAAACCACATCGGCTGTTTTGTTTCCGATTCCGGGCAACTCTACGAGCTTCTTTTTTGCTTCTTCTTTTGGAAGGGAAAGAACATGCTTGAAGTCACCGTCGAATTCTTCCAAGACAACTCTTGAGAGTTGCCTTATTCTCTTCGATTTCACGTTGTAGAGGCCGCCACTTCTGATAGCCTCTTTCAACTCTTCCCGATCTGCTCGAGCTAGCGCTTCTGGTGTGATCTCGAACTCAGTCGCAAGTCCTTTGTACGCTCGGATGCAGTTTGCTTCGCTTGTGTTCTGAGAAAGAACTGTAATTATGATACGCTTGAAGGGATCTGAAGATAAGCCTTCTGGGTACATGTCCTCTGGCCACCAGAGTGGACCGTACTTCATCTCCAGTGCACCTACCAACTCTGGGCCCAAAATACTCATTTTGTCAATCGACCATGTGTTAGACAATAGTGCTAATTATGTACGCATCACATAGTATAGCTTTATCAAGCAATAAATCCATACTTGGGGTTTTCCACAAGCAATCCAAGATCTAGTGAGAGATTCAAGGCATGATTGATGAATGTGGTTTCGGATACATAATCATAGATGGAAAACGCTACACAAACGACGTGATCGTGTTTCCAGGCAGAGTAGAAGACAATTGGTGGAGAAAGGTAGGCCACCAGCTGCAGGTGAAAGACCTAGAGGTACTGGTCGAGGAGAAACCAGAAGTGCTGGTCATAGGAACTGGCTACAATGGGCTTATGAAAATCTCGAGTGAAACCGTTGAATTCCTCAGATCTGAAGGAGTTGAGCCAATAATCCAAGAAACACGAGACGCCTGTAGAACGTACAATAACCTCGTTGAATCCAAGAAAGTGGTTGCCGCTCTTCATCTGGCTTGCTGAGGATTCAAGCTCCTGTAAAATGGGTTGTCTGCAGCTCAAGTTAATGTGGAACCTTCGAACAACGGTCGAACTCCTCAACAATCTTCGTGATTTCGAAGAAATCGTGAAACATTATGTTGGTCCCTTTCATCTCGTGTCCAACAAAAGATCTCGAATTGCGATTTCACGTTCACATTCAAGGAACAGCACCATACAGCCAGTCCTCGAGATTGCGAAGCCAAACTGATTAGTGAATCGGATTCGAACAGCATAATACTTATAAGTGATGTATGCAAAGCGGGTAAGAAGAGCTTTCAAAGAAGGAGATGTTTTTGAACATTCAAAATTTGAAACGTCGTGCGTTTCGGTTGCGAAGGTTCATTGATTCTAGCGACGACCACGAAGAGAGGAAAAAGGCGATCATAGAGTACGTTCGCCTCATAGGAAGATTGACAAGCAACAACTAATAGTGCCAATTGTTTGTGTGTCTTGCGCCTGTAGCATGAGACAAGCTACGCTTCCCGGATTTTGTCAGTGCATACATGAATTCATTCATGTAGCTAGGACCAAAATACAGTTGGCTCTTCGAACGGTCATGGTATGGTGATGCAAAGTACTGGTTATTTTGGAAATAGCGAACAAAACAGAAAACCAGTTACACGTGAATCCTTTCACGACGCTTCAGATTAATCATTGACTTCTCTTTCAATCGTTCTGCCACGTATGAAGACAGCTCCTCAAACTGCACGTCAGACAAGACCAGCTTCGCCTTTGCCAGAATCTCAATACACAAATCCTTGAAAACCATGTCAATACACCCCAGTCTAGCATCCTCAATCAACTCTTTGCATGTAGTGAGAAGAACCTTGCTCAAGTTTTCCACCGTCTTCAAGTTGAAAAGGCAAGACAATATGCTTTGCGACCTAAAAATCCATACCAGAAATAAAGACTGCCCCTCTGCAAGCATGTAAAAGCGAACCGGCAAGCACACATCAAAGTTTATTAGCTTGGAAAACACCACTCATATATGCAGAAAAACCCCAAAGGGCGAAAAACTGCACAGCCGTAACTCAAAAGGCGGCTTCAACCCAGACAAGAAGGCGAACCATCGCCCGAGAATGATGTGAGTTGACATCCAGTTACGGTCACAAAAAATGCAGACCTAAATACCATGAAACTTAGGTCCAAGAAAGGCTTTGGCGCAATCCCTAAATCCAGCCGATTACGCGGCTAAGAAAAATCCCCAAATCGTACATAACTCCGGTTGATCCTGCCGGACCCTACTGCTATCGGGGTGGGACTAAAACATGCAAGTCGAGCGTCTCCTAGCCATGGTGGAGGCGCGGCGTACGGCTCAGTAACACGTGGCTAACCTGCCCTTGGGACGGGAACACCCCCGGGAAACCACTCACAGATCTTGACATGAAAAACACAGCTTTTCAAAAAATCTGGAAACTATATACCATACACAAAAAGCTTCACTACGCTGCCTTGCCGATTTCTCAGCTGGCAAAGGCTATTCAAATTAATCAAAACATACACACCACTTCTACAAATAGACGCTTAAGGCTCTGGAGTGGCCCAAAACTGGGGTTAATTCCGGATGGGTGAGGAGGCCTGGAATGGTTCTTCACTGAAAGGATGTTAGAGGCATGCTCTCTAATGTTGCCCAAGGATGGGGCCGCGGCCGATCAGGTTGTTGGTGAGGCAACGGCTCACCAAGCCTTTAACCGGTACGGGCCGTGAGAGCGGGAGCCCGGAGATGGGCACTGAGACAAGGGCCCAGGCCCTACGGGGCGCAGCAGTTGCGAAAAC
>CP070754.1:643107-647288 GCA_020348865.1 Candidatus Bathyarchaeota archaeon
CAGGCACGTTGAAATAGCCAAATAGCCATGCTAGCTGAGGCGCTTCTCCTGCGTCTTTTCCGTTTACACGTAGAGCAGTATCACCTGTATTTGTGTGACTCATAAAACCATCAACAGTACCTTCAGCAGCATGTTGACCCAGCAGTAATACAGCATCATACTTCGCCACTTCCCGAGACTTGATCATCTCATAAAAGCGTGTCATCCATCCACCTCCAAGTAAACTGCAGCCAGATTCTAGTTCTTCTTCTAGTAGGTTATCACCCATACCGTGCCCGTCAAAAATGTCAATCTTTGCTTGAGCATCTGCTTTTCTGATTCCTTGAATCGCTGCATTAACATCTTGAGTTGCATAACTCCTAGCGGTTTTGTACATGGCTGCATCTGCAAACATTTCCTGGTCATCTACACTCGACGGCCCTTCCATATCAGTCCATACCAGAACATTCATTGTCTCATTTCACATTCCAAAAACAACAAAATGCTGGTCACAGCACTTAGGTGTTCTGCAAAGTAGTGATCAAGTAATTGGTCACATCTTTCTACGGAAAAATCATGCACGCACACAAAGTGAAGATTATTCTCTAGTCGACAAGAGATTAATTGTTATTGCCTGCATTGCTACTTTTAATACTGCACGGGAGACAATTGATTCTAGAGGTATCTCAATGGATTCAAAGTACTCAGTTCTTGATACAATCGGAAATACTCCATTGGTACGTCTCAATAGAATCACTAGAGGTTTGCAGTCTGAGATTTTCGTGAAATTGGAGTACTATAATCCTACAGGCAGCTATAAAGACCGCATGGCTCTAGCCATGATAGAAGAGGCGGAAAAAGAAGGAAAGCTCAAACATGGCTACACCGTTGTTGAATACTCAGGCGGGAGCACAGGTTCTTCTTTGGCTTTTGTGTGTGCTGTTAAAGGATATGAAATGAAGATAGTGAGTTCAGATGCGTTTTCTGAAGAGAAGATTAGAACCATGAAGGCATTCGGAGCTGATGTCATCATCGTGCCCAGCAAGGAACATAAGATCACACCAGATTTGGTTCCAAGAATGATAGAGAAGGCCAAGCAGCTGGCTTCTAGGCCGAAAACGTACTGGACTAACCAGCTCTACAATAATCATCAACTGAAAGGTCATAATAAGATGGGTGAAGAAATCTTAGCTCAAACTAATGGTATACTTGATGCATTCGTTGTGAGCGTGGGAACCGCTGGATGTGCTATGGGCGTTGCTGAGGTGCTGAAAGCCAAAGATCCTGACATCAAGGTTGCAGTTGTAGAGCCAGTTGAGTCGCCGGCAATATCAAAGGGCAAAGCAGGCGAACACCACATTGAAGGCATAGGTATAGGTACAACACCGCCACTGTTGAGAAAAGACCTCTACGATGAAGTCATTGCAGTAAAGGAAGAAGACGCAAAGCAGATGGCACGTAGACTTACACTCGAAGAAGGCATATTCTCTGGAACCTCCACTGGTGCCAATGTGTTAGCGTCGATTGAGTTCGCCAAGAGAGCCAAGAGAGAAAGCAAGATTGTGACAGTTGCCGTTGATACTGGTTTGAAGTACCTTCGGACTGAGCCTTACATTTAGGCGCGTATGCAAATTATTCTCTAGTCGCCTAGATCTCGATTGTCATTGCTTGTTTGCGCGCATAAGTCAAAGCAAAGGAAAAAATGGGGTGATGAGAATGGAGCTCTTTTCCGTTCCTTACTTAAGAATCCACACGCAGTCTTGGCCTTGGATTGGTGTACCGCTATGTTCTTCCTTCAGGTTGCCCGTGAGGATTATGATGACTACGTATCCATCTGCGAAGTCTTCTAGACCTAGCGTCTCTATCACTTCTGGTGAATTGAACTTCAGTGTCAAATCGAGATAGCCATCGCCAGCTAGGTCATGTCCAGTACATGGTTCACCTTCATAGGGAGTTGCAACATCTTCGTAGCTCCATCTGAGAGGCGGAACTCCTATGCCAAGTCCTTCTAGGGTCAGCTGAACAGTTTCGGGGTCGATGGCTGTAACGTCAAAGTCTTCAGTACCGCAGATAGCAACGGGCAACACACCCCTGCTATTCACGTTAAGTGGATTCGGCCAAGAACCAGGCTTAATGTCGACATATACTCGAATGCGATTGCAAATGGTGATTGGATGTTCCATATCAAGCTCAATAGCTCCTGTAGGTGTCTTGAACCTCCAAGCGACTATCCCAGTTATGAAATCTGGATTGACCGTTATGCACCAAGCTTCATCTGTTGGCAATCCGCCTATAACGCCACCGTCAGAGTTAGCTCCGTGATACCAGTTTCCTTCAGGCTCTAATGCAAGGTCGAATTCATGTCCACCCGGTCTAGTAGCATTCCATGCATGTGTGGGGTCATCACTTAGGGCTGTGTACGCGCCCGGCGGCACACCTTCCAGATTGAAGTCCACCCGCATGCTACCAGAAGCGCTGTTATCTATGCTGTGATGCATTATGAGGCTTAGTTCGCCAGTCGTGGTATCCTTGTACAGGTATACTTTGCTCACCACATCTTCCATGAATGGTGTGTGGCCACTTGCACTCCAGTAGTCGTAAAAACCTACAGCTGATTGTGCTGCCTCAATCGGATCAACCATATATGTCACACCCAACTGCGTTACAGCAATATACCCCGACTCGGGCGCAGAGACTATCGGTATCACGCCAACCAGAAGCAACACTAATGCCATTCCAACAACTATCTTTGTTTTCACTCTCTCACTTTCCTTTCAATTCGGGTATGTTTAGTGTGCCCTTCCATAGCACACCAAAAGAAGAATTCCGCCAAGTATGCGGGAAGGTTCTCCTTTTGTGCCCTTCCTTTCTTGAATATGTGACACTTATGATTTGTGGAATAATCTTCTACAACTTGGTTTGAACAAGGGATCACTATGGTTGAAATAGTCTCCTATATTTTTGTCTGTCTTTCCGAACTGGAACTCGAGAACAGGCTGGTGTACTGGACGTAATCCGTCTCTATCCTTAGTAATTTCTTGTTTTTTGTCATGTTCCCATCTCTTTCCAGTTGGAATAGATGGTGTGTTACTTGGCTGGTTTGGTATGGAAAACATTGTTCCCATTCGGATGGTTGGCGCGCGCGAATGGGTGTCGCTACGCAGTTTTCGTAGCTGGCTTGGAGAGTTCCTTTCGTACAAGCACATAGAATGTTGCTGTATAAATCGACATAACCAGAGTCACAATCATCGCCAGTACCATTAACACTTTGGCTACGTCATTGGAAATCCACAGCAACAGAAATTTTAGGAAATCTGGGAACAAGTCCGCAAGATGAGTAAAGTCAAACGGAAAAACAATGAAGAGCCAGGCAATGGCGACAGCGGCAAAGATAGCCTCAAATATGTCAAAGAGGCGAGCGACATTCTTGCGACCAGATAATCCTCTCAAGACAGCTGAAACAATCCCGAACACTATTGACCCATAAAACAAGAGTGCCTCCAAAGTGCCGAATCTTGAAGTAAAAAAGCCTGTCGACCCCGTCTGGTGAGCAACGAAATACCACACGAACAAGAGGCCAATTACAACTCCAACGATGTTTCCGACACGCTCAGAAAATGTAATAGTGTCTTTCTTCGCTTCTACCTCTGCTCGTCTCGCAAACCAGTTCTTACTCGCTTCTGTCTCGCTCAAATTGATTTCATCTCTGGCGAATGCTTGTCCTTATGCGTGGCATCCTTCAAGATTTAAGCCTTACTGCATCTTTCTATCTTCCACTTTTCCAGCCTTCCAGATTAATAGCCGAAGATGCTTGTTTTGCAGGCGCGTGTCTGTCTGACCTTGGAGACTCTTGGAACTCTGGAGCTTGTTCGTCTGGACTGTGTTCTTCGTGTCCGGAGTGAGAGGGCGAAAAGCTTTAGCTTGAGCATCGCAACGGAGCGCGCGCTAGCTAAAAACAGTTACTTGGGATAGAAAAGCTTATTTGCAACCGCGGTATATATGGTAACATAGGTAACAATGGTAATAAAGGTAGGAGAAATCGAAATGGCGAAAAAAAAGTTACCAATAGAATGGAAGGAAGGCAAGAGACTTTGGATAAAGTGTCTGAACTGTGGTCTTAAGTGGTATCCCGATGCTAGAAAATGGAAAGATAAGGACGACGATAAAGTCAACAAAGTGGTTCGGTGTCCCAAGTGCCATTC
>CP070754.1:647388-652956 GCA_020348865.1 Candidatus Bathyarchaeota archaeon
AGCGTTGGTGAAGAAATCATATACTTCTTCGTTCGCTCGAGAGCCTATCGAGCCTGGCGAACATGATTCCATTGAAAATGCACCAAAACACGTTTCTATAATGGACCAATCAAGAAGAGGAATTCGAAGCCCAGCGACTTTTCTCGGCCTAACAAAACCCGTACAAAAGGTTTACGCCGACTGTGATGATGCTCAAGCGCTCGGATTAGATGAAAAGACACTAAACGAACGATGCTCAGTCTGCAGAGGAAGCGGTCGAATCCGGATTGATATGGGCTTTCTACCGAGTGAATACGTGGAATGCGAAACCTGCAAAGGCACTGGTTATCCACCAGAGGCCTGGGAGATTCACTTCAGGGGCGTAGCTCTGCCAGAGATTAATACAATGACTCTGGATGAAGTCCATGAGCTTTTCGAAGATGAGGAGCGGATTGCAAAACCCTTGAATCTTGTCCAAAAAGTCGGCTTGGGCTATTTAGTGTGGAATCAACCCGCTTACACTCTATCCGGTGGGGAAGTCCAAAGACTAAAGATTGCAAAGGAACTTTACAAGAAGACAAAGAACCCAACACTGTACATCCTAGATGAACCCACGGTCGGTCTCCATATGGAAGACGTGGCTCGGTTAGTCAAGGCTTTGAACCAATTGATTGATGTAGGACACACTGTTGTCGTTGTGGAGCATCATCCTCACCTACTAGCAAACTGTGATTGGCTCATTGAACTAGGACCGAGTGGCGGGCCTAAAGGTGGAAGGATTATAGCTAAAGGACCACCTGAAGAAGTGGCGAAGATGAACACCCCTACCGCTCCGTACCTACGAAAAGTGCTTAGGGTGAAAACATGATGTGGGTATCATTGCTACTGACTGATCACTCACCCAGCTTACGGCTTCTGGTCTTATGTGATCTTTTGAACCGTCCTGAGGATGACGGTGAAGTCCGTGAACTCAAGGCACTTCAAGAATCAGACCCATTGATTATGAAGTTCCTAGCGTTACAGAATGAAGATGGTTCATGGAGAGAAGGAGAAGGCGGTGGGGCTACTCTTGGAAACATACGGTTGACGGCGCAGGCTCTCATGGCGTTGGGTTACTTTGGATTGGGTCCTGAACATCCTGCAGTCAAGCGAGGTGCTGAATTTATCTTTGCACAGCAGCAGGATGACGGGTCGTGGCCACTAGTTTCTCAGGGGAAGCTACTTGACGGGGCTGGCTCGAGAACGTCCAAAGACAAGGTCGTTCTATCTGATACTAAATACCATATGATCCCTGTTCAGACTGCACTGCCACTGCTTGGATTGGCATGGGCTGGCTATGCCACCAATCCCAAGTCTGAACGGGCTTACGATTGGCTCCTTGAAGAACAGCTGCCACAGGGTGGGTGGCCTTCTGGAAGACATAATAAGAAATACATTTTTGCCGCTGGATATCGCCGCCTAGCACATTCAAGATTCGGATGTCGAACCAACACCACGGCAGCAGTGAGTGCGCTGGCGTTACACCCAAAGCGACGGACAAGACAAGCAGCACGACGAGGGCTGGACCTGTTGCTGGCTCACGAGCACCGGCAAGCGTACACTCTAGGATTTGAAGTTGCACGAATCATTGGAGCTGAACCGCCTAGAGGCGGCTTCACCTATTTCAAACGATATGACGTGGCGCAGATACTGGATCTATCGTGGCGGATTGGCGCAAGTCTAGAGGACAAACGTGTTATGGACAACGTGAGATTCGTGAAGAAACTTCAAAATCGCTTTGGATTGTGGGAGTATCAACGCTATCCCGAGGTCTCACGTTGGGTCACCTTTGATCTATTGCGCTCATTATCACGTCTAGACGAGGAAACAGACTGGTTGAGCACAGAGCCACGGACACCTTTCCAACCTTATCCCAAAAAGCCTCGGCGGTTTTGACAATCCGTTTGATAAGACTCGACTGCCGGACATCCAGTCCCCATAATTCACAAGCTTCAACCGACTACAGGTCTATCCAATAATGATGTGTACATCGCAGAACGTTCCAGAAAACTATTTTAACCTTCAACACAACCTACGTGTGAAATGAGCGAAAAAAAACGGAAAGCTGCCACTATCCCTCGTCAACCCGAATGTAACGTCGGAACAATCGGGCACGTCGATCATGGAAAAACTACGCTAGTTGAAGCAATAACCGGTGTTTGGGCAGCTAGACATAGTGAGGAACTGAGGCGGGGCATTACAATTAAGCTCGGCTACGCAGACGTTGCTATCTACAAATGCTCTAAATGCAAACCTCCCCAATCTTATTCCACCAAACCAACATGCCAAGCCTGCGGTGGCCCCGCCAAGTTCGTCCGAGCAGTCAGCTTTGTGGATGCCCCAGGTCACGAAGCGCTCATGGCCACAATGCTTTCTGGAGCAGCGGTTATGGACGGAGCTTTGCTAGTCATAGCAGCCGATGAACACTGCCCACAACCGCAGAGCAGAGAACACTTAGCAGCCATCGAAATAACTGGGGTCAGAAACCTCGTCATAATCCAAAACAAGATTGATATAGTCAACGAAAAACGGGCGTTAGAGAGCCATCAGGAGATAGTTCAGTTCGTAAAAGGAACAGTAGCAGAGAATTCGCCAATCATTCCAGTTTCCGCTCAACATTCTCTAAACATTGACATTGTAATCCAAGTATCAGAGGAACGGATTCCTACACCTAAGCGAGACACAAGCAAACCTCCAAGAATGTACGTTCTGCGTTCCTTTGACATAAACAAACCCGGAACCACAATAGAGAAGCTAGCAGGAGGAGTGATAGGCGGGTCCATCCTGCAAGGAACCTTCAAATCAGGAGACGAGATAGAAATACGCCCAGGGATCAGGGTTGAAAAACAAGGAAAAAAAACCTATCAACCTCTCTTCACCCAGATAGTCAGTCTGCACGCAGGCGGAAGAACAGTTGAAGAAGCCATGTGCGGGGGCTTGGTAGGCATCGGCACCCTCTTGGACCCATCCTTGACCAAGGCCGACGGGCTCACTGGAAACCTAATAGGAAAACCAGACATGCTTCCGCCAACCCGCTCGGAGCTAACCTTAGACACTAATCTTTTTGAACGTGCCATAGGGACAAAAGAGCAAATGAAAATCGACAAAGTAAGCATGGGTGAACGCCTGCTCTTTGATGTCGGAACCGCCATAACCACAGGAGAAGCTGTCTCCGTAAAAGGAGACACCTCAACTCTTCGGTTGGCTCGTCCTATATGCGTTGAAGAAGGCTTCCGAGTAGCCATCAGCAGAAAAATCGCAGGGAGATGGCGCCTTATAGGCTATGGACTAATAAAGGGTTAGATGGAGAGGAACTCCCGACCAAAACTTTGCTGTGTAATGCATGAGACCTAAAGTGATTCTCGACTCAAGCTTTCTTTTCATACCGTCACAATTCCGCGTAGACATATTCAAAGAGCTGGCAAGAATCCTAAGCCGAGGGTTCGATCCTGTTCTTCTTTCTCCAACACGGACAGAGCTTCTAAGAATGGCAGAGAAAGGCTCTCCCAAAATGCGTCAACAAGCCTTGTTGGCGCTCGAGTTGGCTGAGGGATGCCTCATAATCAACGTTGAACAGAGTCCAGAAGAAACGCATGATGATGTAATTGTACGAGTTGCAGAAGACTGGAAATGCCCAGTTGCCACAAATGACAAAGAACTCAGAAAAAGGTTAAGGATTATAAGGATGCCCGTTATTTATCTGAGGCAAAAGTCCCATTTGGAAGTGGAGGGTAACATACTTTAAACACAGGCCTTACTGCACATCCAATGCTAAGAAGCTTTAGGTGAGAAGCAGTTATGTTCAAGCTAGTAACTTTAGACGATACCGTTCGCATACCTCCAGAAGAATTCGGAAAGCCCCTGGAAACCGTAGGTTATGAACAGCTGAAAATGAGATACCAAGGCATGATTGATGAGGAGTTGGGCTATGTCGTCGCGGTGACAAACATCAAGGTAGCCCCTACTGGAAAGATTGTTCCTGGAGATGGGGCCACCTACCACAAAACTGAGTTCTCGCTTCTCACGTTCTTCCCGAAGATTCAAGAAGTAATCGAAGGAGAAGTAGTTGAAATAGCTGACTTCGGAGCATTCATCCGGGTAGGACCAATCGACGCACTCCTTCACGTGTCTCAACTCATGAATGATTACATCTCGTATGATGAAAAACAAGGAGTGCTCATGGGCAAAGAAACGAGGAGAAAACTTGTGACCGGAGATCATGTGCGAGTTCGTGTAACAGCAATCTCGCTTGGACATGGACGAGGTTCCGGAAAGATTGGCGTAACCGCAAGACAACCTTTCCTGGGGAAGATTGGGTGGATCAAGAAAGACCTAGAAAAAATAAAGGACGTTGAAGCTGAGGAAACAAAAGAGCCTGAAAAAGGCAGGAGCCCTGACCATGACTGAGAAGGCGTGTAGAGAATGCCACCGAATATCTCGCGGATCCACGTGTCCCAAGTGCGGGGCCGTCACTATGAGTGATGACTTCACTGGTTTAGCCATAATTTTTGACCAAGAAAAATCAATCATAGCCAATGCAATGAAAGTGAAGGAGAAGGGACGTTACGCCCTGCGTGTAAGGTGATCTGAATACGTTTTCTCACACCTACTCTGCGTAAAAAGCTGAAGTCTCCGTTGGGGTTGTTGATCCAAGGTTCTGTCAGTGAGACAACTGAAGAACTGAAAAGGCTCATCAAGAAAGAAAAGCCGCACAAAATCATTTCTGTGGGTGACGCAGTTTCCAGCAGCATGATAGAACACGGCATTTTTCCAAATGTTTTGGTTGTAGACAACAGAATTATGAGACAAGAGATCAATCCAATTCCGGTGAACGTAAACCAGACCTTTCACGTGAAAAATCCACCGGGAACATTGGTGGATGAAGCGTGGATCAACATGAGAAACGCTCTGAGACAGCAGCAAACAACGAGGGTGTTGGTTGACGGAGAAGAAGACCTACTTGCCTTGGTGGCGATATCATGTGCACCCGAAAAATCCCTAGTGGTTTACGGACAGCCACACGTAGGAATTGTAGCAGTTAGAGTCACAAAACAAAAAAAGAAACTTGTGGGCCAATTCGTGGAGGATATGAATCGCAGTACGAAAAGTTAAAGTAAGGGAGACACTCCAGAATCAACGATTCAACGGAAGATTGACCATGAAAATCAAAATAACATCTCAAAAACACAACCCATTGCTCAAACGAAAGGAGATTACCTTCAGAGTCAACCATGAAAAGACAGGGAGCACTCCCACCCGCCTCGAAGTGAGAAAAGAACTTGCAGCTACGTTGAAGATGGATATGGACGTGGTGTACGTCAAAAGAATGATAACAAAAACTGGGACAAGAATCGCTGTTGGCACGGCTACTGCCTACGATTCAGCTGAACAAGTCAATCTGGTAGAGCCGAAACACATCCTTGCTCGACACGCCCCGCCCAAGAAACCAGAGAAACAAGAAGAGGCAGCAGAAAAACTTGAAAAACTGGGAACTGTGGAAGAGAAAGAGGGGAAAGCAGAGGCGGTAGAAGAGGAGAAGAAAGAGGGATA
>CP070754.1:653056-667526 GCA_020348865.1 Candidatus Bathyarchaeota archaeon
CATGCATGCAATCTGAAGGAGGATACCTGTAAAAAGATAGAGGTGACAAAACATCTTATCACCCTTTCTTGGATTCATGTGTGTAGCAGGCTTTTACATACAAAGGGAAAAAACTGGAACCTAGAATTAGAACATTGGGTTACAGAAGCGTGCATCTCATCGCGCTTGCACAGTGACTAAAGTGGGGGATTGGCCATTTCAGCAGAAAACAGAGGATCCGAAGTTGCAGTCGAGGTCGATGTTCTAGGTTTACGAGGTGCGAGACTGGACGGCGGCGAAAAATCCTCCACATTAAATTTTGACGTTAATGCAAAATTAGAGGAGAAGGAAAAAAGGAGTGGTAGGCTGGTTGTTGGCTTCGTATTGACGGTCAACACAAAACCTAGTGTAGCAAAATTCAACGTGGAAGGATTGGCGACTCTTACAGGCAAAAACCCAGCAATAGAAAGGTTATTAGAAGTAGATCCAAAAACGAAGATACCCCTACTCCTGCACAGAGTCTATCAACGTGTTTTCATGGATACATTTCTCCTAGCCACCCTTCTTGATACATCGTACCCTCCACCAGACCTTCTCTTCTCAAGTGCACTGGACAATCCGAATTCCAAGAGGGAGGTTGAATGGGAGGAACCGAAAGAAAAGAAGAAAACAGAAGAGAAGAAGGAAGAGACGAAAGCCGTTGAAGCGAAAGAGAAGAAAACAGAGAAGAAACGTTAATTGATAATCCCACACGAGTCATGCACAAATGTATGTTTCCTCACCAGTAAAACATTAACCCACACGCAACGTTCCATCCACGTTCCACCACGTTCCACTACGCTCCCCACCCACGTTTCAACATTAAAGCGACGTTCCAGCACGTTCCCCGACGTTCCCGACGTTCCGTAGCACGCGCGCAAAAAAGCGGTAAGGCACCCTTGAAACATGTAAACAACATTCAAAGACCGGTCATCCCCCTTTAGTTTCTAAGCGGACTTCAAAGGACTAAACACAGAACGGAACGTGGAACGTCAAACAAACCGAGGATTTACAGCTTTCATGCACGATTCTGGCGTCTACGTTCTATGCCCATCTCTGGAAAATAGAAGTGTTCCTAGACTCACGTGAGGAAATATCTCTGAACCTGAACAAAAGGAACTGACAGATTATGGGGGATTCTTTGTTAGGTGCCCAGTTGGGGTCAGGGTTGGACATCCTTGTATATCTCAAGGGTTTGCTCAGCTGCTTTTGTCCACGTGAAGTATTGTAGAATGTGTTTGCGCGCGTTTGCGCCCCATTTCTTCGCCCTCTGAGAATCTTTTAAGACCTGTTTCACACCCCAAGCGATGTCTGCTGAATCGCCACCATTCACATGGATTCCATTCTGGTCTGGCCCGGAAGGCAGAACCTGCTCGCGGAAGCCAACTACACCATGGGCTCCGACCACGACCGGCTTAGCCATGGACATGGCTTCCAAGCTAACGATGCCGAAGGGTTCATAGATGGACGGAAAAATGCAGACGTCAGAGGCTGCGTAATGCAATATCCGTTCTTCTTCAGGTATGAATTCGAAACAGGAAACAACCTTGTCGCTTATTCCGAGTCTACTCGCGGTCTCTGTAACATCGTTTTGTTGTTCACCTTTACCCAGAATCACTAATTTTGCCTTTGGATATTCTCTTAATATTGATGGCATAGCCTGAACAAGGTTCCTCACGCCCTTAACCCAAGTCAGTCGGCCTAAGAAGAAAAGCATACTTTCATCTTTTCTGACCCCATATTTTTCTCGAACCTTTTCCACATCCTCTTTTCTGCATTTCTTAGGGTCGTATCGTTTTGGATCAATTCCATTCCAAACGACGCTGATTTTTGATTTAGGCCAACCGTGCCGGGTCAAGTCTTCTCGCATTGCGTGGCTCACAGTAATTACGCGATCTGCAGCCTTACCAGCTGCCGACTCAAGATGAGATACAACTCCTGAGCCATGACCCCCACTTCGGCCGAATTCAGTGCTGTGCACGTGGAAAACTACAGGCACTTTCGTCTCGTTTTTTATGATTATCCCTGAGATGCTGCTTAGCCAGTCATGGACGCACACTGCGTCAAAGCAATGCCCCTCTTTCTTAATCAATTCGTTGATGAATTTTGCCGCGCTAAGATTGTTATGAATGAAGATATCGTTGAAGAAGCGGATGTTTGTTCCCCATTTTTTCAAATCCTCAGTGACGAACATTGGAAACACATTACTTGCGTCAACGTTCTTTGGACGATGAACCTCAACTCCTTTCATGACCTCCCTAGTCTTCAATTCTCCAGAATTAAGTGTAAAAACTGTGACGTCATGGCCTAGCCCAACGAACTCGCGAGTAATGTAATCTGCATATGTACCTAGGCCTCCTACGAGCTTCGGTGGATATTCCCAAACGAAGAATCCAATCCTCAAAAGAACACCTCTAGTCATGCGTACGTCGGTTAGGGATGCAAAAATACTTTATGAACCTACAATTCTGACCAAGAATACCCACGCAAACCAATGTTCAATACACTTATCGACTGTGAATTTTGAATACTAATCTCCATTTCATAACGTTTATGCATGTATGCACCAAGCGATTAATGTTTGTGGAATGAGGTTTTCCTTAGGGTTGATGTGAAGTGAAGTTTGACATCGTTTGCATCGGGCACGTGTTATACGATATTCGATGCTACGTGGATGACTTTCCATCACCAGACAAGCTCGCTGTTATTATGGGGCGTTTGAAATCTGGTATCGGGGGCTCAACAGCAAACTCAGCGGTCACAGCATCTAAGCTTGGGTTGAAGTGTGGCCTAATAGGAAAGGTGGGTTTTGACGAGTACGGATGGTCTGTCATCCAGAGCTTCCGTAACTATGGTATCAATATGGATCATATACTTGTTGATTTTAGCAACCCGACCGGAGTTTCACTCATCACAGTAGACAAGGGGGGCACGCCAGAGTTTGTTCAAATGATTGGAGCGTCTGAGCCTATTTCACCTGAAGAAATTCGCCCCGAATACATCGGGACTTCTAGACACATCCATATGACGGGTCTCAACATGGAGGCGCTTCTCAAATCGTCAGAAATCGCGAAAGACTTCGGAAAAACTGTCTCCTTTGACCCTGGACGAAAGAAATCAGACCTGGGGTACAAGAAGTTGATGCCAGTGCTGAAGAACGTTGACATATTGTTTGTCAATCAAAGCGAGGCAAAGAGCCTCTTGGGTGCAGACCATGACGCGGAGATTACAGGGGTCATGAAAAAACTGAGAGAAAGAATAGGAGCGGACAAGACATACGTGGCCAAAGGAGGCTACAGAAACCTCCTGGTGTACTCGCCTACGGGTGATTTTTGGGTCTCGCCGTTCAACGTGATGGTGGTCGACACAATAGGCGCCGGCGATGCTTTTGATGGTAGTTTTGTAACAGCTTTCATCGAAGGAAAGGATTTCGAAGATGCCGCCCTCTATGGCGCGGCGTGTGGTTCTTTGAAATGTGAATGTGAAGGAGCTCAATCGGGACCAAGCAAGTCAAAACTGAAGACGTTCATTGAAGAGAAGAGAAACGAAATAGAAATAGAAAGTGTGCCGTAGCTCCACAACTCTTTCTCATGACAGAACAAGCCTATCCAGCTGGCCTTCTGTCTACATTCTAAACGTAAGATTCAACACTCCGCAGTTTTGCTATATGATCTATGAAGCTGTGGACTTCTTCGTTCTGATACTGAAGCCCGAGCGTTGAGCAGAAATTTCTCAGAACATTCTTCTCTACTGTCCTGGCGGCACTTGAGTTGAAAAATGCCTCCATACCTTCGATGAATGCCTCCAGTTTTTGTGGAATCTCCTCTCGTTTCAATGAATGCTCATTCTTCAAGTAGTCGTAGATAGTCTCCGTGGCGGCTTCTCCGAACATCTCTTTGAACCCTTTATCTATCGAATCCAGAAGAAGCATGTCGAACTTGCTCTTATTGTTCAACCTTGCTCGACTCCTTGGCCACTCACGGAACTGTTGAATCTAACAGAAGGCAGCATGAGGAAACACGTGCTTTTGTGTGAGCTTAGACCACGTAGTAGTCAACGACTTTTTTCATTCTTCTTGGGATGAGAATGCCGAGTTTCTTAAGCGCGTCAATCAATTCGGGTTGGAAGCGTACAAGGTCTGTCAAAGTCACTAGGCCTAGAAGCTGTCCGTCTTCGACCACTGGAAGTTTTTTGATCTCATTCTTGAACATGAGTCTAGCGGTGTCTTCGATCTCGTCTTGAGGCTTTGCGGTAATCAATGGAGCTGACATCACCTGCTCTACCTCGGTCTTCTTTGGATCTTTAGACTTCGCCAGAACTCTTGTCAGCATGTCTCTTTCAGTCAATATCCCAACTGCCTTCTCATCATCTACCACAACCAAGCAGCCTATCTCACGTTTGTTCATAAGCTCCACTGCATCAATCACCTTATCCAGAGCTTTCACTGTCACGACTTTTCTAACCATGAATTCTTCAATCTTCACTGAGACAACCCCTTATTTACCATTTGTCTGAATGCTAAACTCCATAGATTCAGTAACCCCCGCTATGCTTTTATGCATTAAGAATGGACAATAGTGATTTCGAATTCAGCTCAGCGAGGTAGAACACCAATGCGTGTAGACATTTCAAAACGCTGAGTCTTGGCTACTCTTGCACGCATAATTGGCATTAATTGAATTATAGTCACGCTCTAATTCTGACATATATTTCGGATAGGAAGTTTGCTTATTAATCTTCTAGAAGCATCTTCTGGAAGAGGAGATTGCTTTGCTTGAGAAGTTGAGCATTGAAATCGTCGCATCCCTGTTTCTCCTGTTTGTGTTTTTACTGAGTTTCGTAGCTTTCTCGGGATTATTCTTCTTGGTGAATGATAGATAGAGGATATACATGCGCTGACCAAGAGAGGATTTGTGTTGCTTGAAATCTTGGAAATCAATTCGCGCAAACGCAGAGATCGTCTACATATAATAGCGGACATACTAGGTATAGCCATGAATGGAACCCTCAAAACCCAGATCATGTACAGGGCGAATCTGAGCTTTGCTCAAGTCAATGAATACTTGCCCTTTCTTCTCAAAAGAGACCTTGTTGCTGCAACTAACCTGAATGGTAAAACAATGTACGAAGTAACTTCCAGAGGATTAAGATTTCTTCATAACTACACAAGAATCATAGAACTACTGCAGACAGATAAGAAGCACAAGGAGATGAACAACTCGCTGATCTACACTAAGAACGGAAACTGCTACAAGGCAAAGTAACGACTGCGAACGCTCATGAAACATGTATGCGTTTTCCACTAGTTAGACTACTTTCTGTATGTCTCGTACACTGTTGCGGATTTTTCATCCATTCTCCTAAGTTCTGTTGCTGCCAGTCG
The DNA here is from genome assembly GCA_020348865.1 of Candidatus Bathyarchaeota archaeon. Lineage (GTDB taxonomy): Archaea > Thermoproteota > Bathyarchaeia > Bathyarchaeales > Bathyarchaeaceae > SOJZ01. The sequence goes on from CP070754.1 coordinate 658,458, forward strand.
CTTAACCTCAGCGGTCGTCATTCCATCCCACGCTGCGGACCCAACTTTTTTCGCAACCTTAGTTGCATGTTCCTCATTGGCTCCGGCTCGTACCAAGGAATCTTTCAGTTTAGCCCAATCAAAATCCTCAACATGCGTGCGTGTACGTTTGTTCACCTTACCCAAGAAATCACCTCCTACGGATTTTGCAGTCTTGATATGCGTTTCTCAAAGAATGGTTAATCTATTTTATGAACCATAGATTCAGATTGAGAAGGAGCTTGCAAGTAAGCCAGAGCTACGTTACTGCAAATGTCGCTTCGTACTGAACATAAGTAGTGGCGCCCTGGGCACGAATCTCAAGATAAGTGTAAATGTCTGCGATTCCCGTGCTTCTTGCTTCTATAGTCATAGCAATATAGATGGTTTCCAAACTGTCTAGGTTATACCACGGTCCCGTTTCGCTCTCGAATATTCCGTTCTCGACGGCAATTTGAGCTGAAGTCCCATCAGTGAGATTATGGAAGTAGATAGTGCAGTTCTGTAGGCGACTTACGCCGGAGTCAGAGTATTTCTTAAGTCTGATTTCCCAAGCATCTGTAACCGTGTTGTTAACTCGGAGGACATAATCATAGGATGTTTCGGTGAACGTGCAAGTATGTAGGAACGCCGCATCGATACTCCAGCTGTCTTGAAATGTGTCACTCGTTTCGTTGCCTTTAAATCGGATAGTGAAGTTTGAAGTGGTCAAATATGCCGTAACTGACTTGTTGTTCCATCCACTCGAAAGGTCCACCCACAAGTTTTGCCATGCTGTACCGTTCCAAACGTCTACTCGGATGTTTTCGGCGGGTACTGGGTCGAATGGTACATCAGATGAGAATGAGTAGCTCCCGGAACCAGAGCCATCATTATTATCAGGTCCTGTGTCCTCGAAATTGTTGTTCAGCTTGAAGTATGACCTAAGGTTAGTTTCTGAACCGTTGAGCTCTGTATTGTAGTCGCCTTGTATCTGCGATAGAGATCTGCTTGTGTTCCAATATCTTAGCTCCTCTCCATGTCCATTTGTTGAACCCGATGACGCCATAAATCGGTTCTCATCAACTCCGAGACTTGATACAACATTCCCCCAAGTAGTGTCAGATGCGTCAAGTGTAGGAGCGTTATCTTGGTCTCCAATGTAGAGGTACAAGTCATCCGTATTCTCGTTCCACACAACAGCTATGAAATACCATTTGCCAGTAACCAAGCTTGCGCTACTCGTCAGTGAACCTGTGGCCCCCCAGTCAAGAACTAGATTTGCACCTGAGACTCTCATTTCCATGTGGTTGGTTTGACCCCAAGGGTCGTTAGCCACAATGTCCCATTTAATCCAATACGAGATTGTGCCTGTCAGGGACCCCCAACTTGGTGTTCCGTCACCGACTTTCATGTATCCACCATTCGCATCAAGAGAATGTGTGTTGTTCCCCTCGCCGACGTAGACAGCTAGCTTTTCGTACGTTTCGTCGTAGTCTGCATTTGTCCACTGAACCTCTAGATCCATCTCGTAGAATTCAGCTACCACAGTAACGTACATGGCATCAACATAAGCGCTTTCAGGACCACTTGCGTCGTTGTTCTGAAACTGAATATGAGTATTGTTGAGAACTTCCCAAGTCCATGATACTCGCAAATTTGTGGCGTTGTACGTTCTTGTTAGAGGATTCGTTGCGTTTCCCCCTTCGGGTAGATTTTCTAAGGTGTTCCATCCGCCTCCATCGAGTTGATACGCCCAAGCTATCGTTCCCGAGACTTCGGTATAATAGGTGATGTTGAAATAGACCTGCTTGATTGCATCTGTTCCATCTATATAATCCATAACCTCACACTCGCCGCCTTTGCCAACTACTGCATAAGTTTGGTCTGGTGCACCACTTATTTCAGAGGTGCTTCCGGTAACAGCATATTTTGATCCTGAATCAGTGCTCAGAAAGGCTTGTTCAGTTAAAGTATCAAATATTGAATCAGGGCCATATTGTTGTGCCGTAAAGTTTCCATGTGTTCCTTTATCGGTAGAATTGTCCACGTTAGAAAGCAAGTCAACATAGTCTTCAGTGTTATTCTCTTTGGGCGCTACAACGCTAACTTCCGCGCTTGTATTGTTTGGACCGATTGTGCTCGTGCCGGCTGTGCCGTTTTGAAGAATGACAAGTGGAGAGCTGATTGTTGCTTGAGTTTCCATCATCAAAGAACATTGAGCTGATGCGTTTGCACTAGCGACTGAACCAAGCAAGACAAAAATCGCCAGGGCTAGGAGAATGGATTTGGAGACATCTCTAGAGTTAGGTCCAGACTTGGACAGTTATATCCACTCGCACACGTAGTGAATAGACGTTCAGATTTCGAAACTACTTAAGAGATGTGAATTAGGAATCAAGATGCAGATTCCACTGCACGTGCTGTTTGAGCCCAAACCCTGTAGTGTCACTATTTACGAAATATCCTAATTATTAAGTCATAAGATATATCAGAGTCATGTATAGAATATGCTTCCGTGCTCCAAGTCGAATGAAAGTGGATGATTAACATGCGTAAACTAGGTCTATCCAAAACAGCAAGACGAATAGCGTTAGTGCTAATTCTCCTATCGCTTGTAGGAGTAGCCTACGCAGCAGCCTACACAATACTTCAATATACGATTACTGCAACAGTAGAAGCGAACCCCGCAGTAACCTTCTTCCAATGGTCTACCGGCACCAAATACAACACATTTGATTATGGCATAACCATCTTTCCCAGCCTTAGAACAATAGACGAGAACATAACACATGGTGTATGGGACTGGGAATCCGGTACTCACACCTGTTATATTCGAGTAGAATCTTTGACGAATACAGCCAATATCGACTACTTGAATTGCACCATCTACAACTCCACTACCCAACTCGTAACCCAGAAATGGACTGATTTCAGCACGCTGCCAACATCATGGTCGCCCTCGTTCACAACCATGTACAATTTCACGTACACAATGTGGATAGAGATCAACGCCACCTCTTCTGCATCTGGTTCAAGTGTGTTCACAATGAACATGGAAGTCGAGAACCCATAGGCTAAGTACGTAGGGTCCTCAGACCAAATCGCTGTCGCAGGTCTTTCAAAGAGTGAGGCAGTTGACAGCAAGACAGAAGGGAGCGCTTTGGAAGAGAAGCCTCCCATACATCGCTGCTCTAGCAATGATTGCTTACATACTTCTGATATGCGTCGTCTTGACTAAACCGCCAGAGTTCATCATTGGAGCCACAAGTTCCTCACTAAAAATCGAACCCGGTGAAGTAGACCAGGTAAGGTATCTTCCAGGAACTGGAGCTCCAGCAGGCTCCCAGCAACCCGGCACACCAATCGACACAAGCCCGAACACGTTTGCCTTCAAAGTAACAACAGACATTCTCAGAGTTGGCGCTGTTGGCATTAGACTGACCTCACCTGTAAATAGTACAAAATTCTCGAAGTTTTGGATTACAGCTCAAAAGTGGGACCAAACAGCTTCAGCTTGGAAAGACGAAACACTATACACTAGCTTGGGCTCAACACCCAAACTCTATATTGACGGTCAAAAGAATCCGTTGGACATTGGATATATCAATCACGACGCCTCGACAACTGGATACTACCTGATCAAGCTGACATGCCTCAGCGATACTTCAACACAAGTAACAATAACCTTCCAGTATACCCTACATTCTCAGCCCTCGCCATATTTCCTGCCAGGAATTGCAGCTCCAGCTTTGGTGATCTGCGTTTGGCTACTATACCCCGCGCTGAGACACTATGCAACTGCCGTTTGATTCTCTCTGGTTAGTTTAAGTGTGTGTGCCAAGCATCACCTGAAAACCAGGAATGCAGTTATACGATAGCTCTCTTTTCTGGGTTTTTAACCTGGTCAACAGAAGAGTAAACAAGCATAAGCAGTTCAACATGGGCCATGTACTTTTCAACATTGTTTCATGTCCAATACATGTCCAACTCCAAAAATCGGGGAGTGCATGCATCGGGGGTTTCTTAACGAATAAACAACGTCAATGCAAAAAGGCGAATGCATTCACTTGGAGACTCATGTACACTCATAAGTCCTCTTCAACCGATTAACCCTTCTCCGCTTCCGCTCTCTCCCATTCAAAAACGAAGCCTCTCCATTCTCTCTCCAATCTAATGAAAAAACAGAAGACTTAAAGGGCTATGGAAGAAACTGCTGGAACCGAGTTCTACACATACACGCGTCGAGAGATAGGTAGCACAGAGCTTTCTTTCTTGAATCTTTGATACAAGTTGAGATAATGCATCATGGGGAACGTTTCTCCTCAAGATATTAATACAATTCGAAATGAGATAGTACGGCAAGAACGAAAGCAGGTGTAGGTATGAACTGGAAGGATTTGGCAAAATACATCGTACACGGAATTGCTTTCTCTATACTGTTCCTGATCTTAGGCATTGTTTGGGCTTTCGTCTTTGCTTTTCTTGTTGTTATAGGTTTTATTATTGGGTTTGTAATCGGATTAGTTCTGCTTTTCCTTATCGTAGGCTTTCTGAACAGCGTAATAACTTCATTTCTATGGTTTGAAGTGAAAATGTCGTTCTGGAATCTAATCGCTCATGGATTTGTTTTATTCATAGTGTTGCTAGTGGTAAACGGCATCTCTGTGACGGTGCCATCATTAGTTTTTCCAGGAATAGCAACAACATTGACTACCCTTGCAATCGCCACTTTCCTAAACGGGTTGGTTGGTAAGAAAATTGCTGGATGGTGGGAAGAAGGATACCAAGAAGGTCTCCCTACGCCTGCGCGTGTTGGTGATTCTCACGTGCGAGAAGTCGGTTTGAAGAGGTATTTCCCGGTCATTCTCAAACCCATCCTTCTGACGTTGTTGTTCTTTGTTGTGATTGCGTGGCTTTATTTCGCGCTTTTTGGCGTTTCGCCTGTTTGGTTCATGGATCCCAATTTCACACCCGAAGTGAAAGCAATAGAGTTTGCTAGAGCGAGCAGTTTTGGATCTTTCTTTGTGAACGTCCTTCAAGGGAACTTTGGGTATTCTCATTTGAGCAAGAGACTAGTTTCGGAAATGTTGGCTTCGCGGTTTCTCAACACCCTTCTTCTAGTTGGTCTTTCCACCGTTTTCCCGGTATTGGTTGGAATCGGCGTCTCTATCTTATTCAAGCCAGGTGAACGAAAGCCTCTAACCTTTGCCCATTCACTTAGGGGACTGTTTTTTGGGTTGGTGCCTATCATAGCTATCCCACTCATGCTACTGTGCTATTTCTCGTACGTCAACCTTGACATACGACTGTTTCCGATCGCTGGGCTATTCAGCGTTCCTCCCCTAACAGATCCTCTTGCTTATACTGTGGATGTGCTTTGGCATCTTTTCCTGCCTGTAACCACATTAACGTTGATTGGTGTGGGCAGAATCTTGCTGGTTGTTTGGAGTAGCGGTTCCGCCTTCACAAAAAGTGCCTTGCTGAAGAAAATCCTGTTGCCCTGCACCTCATTTGACTTCACAGTAATGGTTTCCGCAGTCATCGTGGTAGAATATGTCTGGAGTTTGCCAGGCGTAGGTCGTTTTCTATTAAGCAGTCTGCAGTCTGGTGATCACAATGCGGTGGTTGGATCATTTGTGATTATACTAGCCGTTGCAGTAGGTCTTGGATTTGTATCTATACTTCTGGATTTCGTACAACGCCTGACATCTTTACACTCAGACTTGGAGAAGAAAGAAGCCACAGTAGAACCCAAAATCAACTCGACTCAGACAGAAGGCGTTGTTAAGAACTGTCTCAGACTTTTTCTGAGAAAGAGGCGCTTGATGATTGGTTCGGCGATTGTTATTGTCTTTCTGATCTTGGCTGTGTTCGCCCCTCTCATAACGCTACACGACCCAATCAAAGATACTGAGTTAGCTGAGAGCTTTGCAGCGCCTGATTGGAGCACGTTCCTTCCTGAAAACGCAGACCTTCCCCGCACAATAGAACATTCGTTCTTTTGGAACAGCATTGAAAACCCCGGGTTGATTGACGTTCAGTTTGGAGATCGAGCGATAGTAAACTATTATGAAGGTGGAATCGGAACCGCTCACGTCTGGCTGTTGTCCGACTTCTCTTATCCACATGATGTTCCTCCACAAACATTCCATATTCAGTTTACATGGGTAGCTGAGAATGTTGAAGACGTAGCGTATTCAATCAATTTGGGCGTGGTCAGGCTTAATGGTTCTGTGCAACCTCTCTGGTGGGTTGATTCAGACATTGAGGCAGGCGACCATGTTTTCATAAACTCACAAAGTAATCAATTACTTCTCACGCTAGACCTCAACCCAATGTATGATAACCTAGCAGAAAGAATATTTACTGGAAGAGGCGAATATGGTCTATTGCTGGACATAGCTTTCACACCGGCATCAGAAGACGCAACGTGTGAATTGGTCCTTGAAGAGGGTGAATTCCGCATATTAGGTTTTGTTCACGGATTATTGGGAACAGATAATGCTGGAAGCGATGTCCTTGCACAGTTGGTCTACGGAGCCAGAACTGCAGTAATACTCGCATTTTCAGTGGCCTTTCTCGCAACGATCTTGGGTTCTCCACTCGGGTTTCTTGCGGGGTATTTTCAGAGTTGGATGGACAACATCATAACACCTGTCGCTGACTCGTTGCTCTATTTACCCATCTTGCCGATCCTCCTAGTCAATCTCTACTTATTTGGAGGTTCGTGGCTTGTTCTTCTGTTTATCTCTGCACTCACAGTAAAGACCTTTAGAAATGCATTTCTGGTTCGTCCTTCAGATCAAAAGTTCAAGGGGAAAACCCCAAAAGAACAAGGACTCAACCTCCTGAAAGATTTGTCCGCAAACTTCTGCCTAACTGCGATAAGCTTGATATTGTTGTTATGGACCATCGACTTCATCGGGTTCGGCGACTCCGCCACCTTAACTTGGGGCAGAATGCTCAACCATGCCTTCAACTACGGAGCTTTCACACATGTGGCATGGTGGTGGATTCTTCCGCCGATAGTCTGCACTGCCCTGCTTTCCTTAGGCTTGTTTCTGGTGGGAACAGGAGTTGAAGATGAAAAACTCCTAAAATGGTAGAAACAAACTATGCATGCATAAGCTAGTGTTCTTGGATAATCTCAAAGATTAGAGGAGGTGAAGAAGTCTTCACTTTCAATTGGATACCTAGCAAACTCTCCAGAAAGCCAGCTAGCACCTCTGAGTTGCTGACAAATGGTGTTTTGATGATAATGTATTTGTCCCGAAGATAGAAGTCGCCGAATCCTTGGACACGCAACCGCTTGAACACGTCAGACCAATTCTCGTTCTTGCTAGTCTGTATGTTTAATGTAGCTTCCAAAGATACGCGAGCAGCTTCCCCCGTTTCTTGACCAATCCCACGCCACTTCTCCTCTGGAACATACTGAAGTAGTATGTTGATAAACTCAACGTTTACAAAAGCAACCCGACTGATACCACAGTAATATTCACCAGGGAATTTCCAGTCATAGATCATCATGCTACGATAGACGTCCAACATTTTGGATATAAGTGGTTTAATACCTGGCTCTCTTCCTTCCTTGATGAGAGCATCAATGTACTCGCGTTCCTCTTTATCCAAGATTATGGTTGTCCTTTTGACTGGTTGTTCTTCAGACACCTAAAACTTCTCCTTTCCTGATGAATCATGTTATGTTAATATGCCTCTTTGCATATCTTATATGTTTTGCCCTACAATCCGCAAGGTTCCTACTCTCGTAATCGTTGAAAGCCCAAATAGAAGCCTAGAGATTCTTGCCTTTTGCCAAGTGAAAAAAGAGAATTATGCCTGCTGTGAAGGCAGCTAGACCGACAAGATTGAAAAGAAGGGGTGAAAGCCCGGATCTTTGAAGAATGTTCATCAAATATGTGGGTCCTCCAAATATCAGTAGGAAAGAGAGAATCAGTAACATTGCTTTGACGAATCTTTCAGGTATCTTCCAGATCTTTTTTGCTTTTGTCATGTGACAACCCACATTTCAATGCATGTTGTTCTTCTTAATGCTTTCTCCCAAGCCGCTCTAGTGCATCTTTTTTTATGTCGATTCCCAACGATTTCATCAGCAGTTTGAAGACAGTAAATGCAGCTCTTCGATCGTTTCTCTGACCTGTAGTTGCACCCAACAAGCACAAACCTTCGAGTCCCCGCTTTTTGGCGAGTCCCAACAGCAAGCCTGTGGCGCCTACAATTCTTCCTTTTCCGTAGAGTATGGCGCCCTTTTCCATTGTCTCCACGGCAAGCTTTTGAGATGAGGCGGCCACATAGACTTCTTCTGCGGAACGTGGCGTGGGGGCTCCACCCATTGTAACGACGAATCTACATCCATGCTTCTCTGCAAAACTCAAAACCTCACCACACAGTTCATAATGTGCTTCTACGTCTTCAAGGGAAGGTTGTGCGTCGCCTACTAGAATAATAAAATGCTTCTTTTCCGTTTCTGTTGCATAGAATTCGTATCGGGGCGGGCGACAGATCCCACGGCTATCTACGATAACATAGTCAGGAAAGGACGGAGCGTACAACTCTGCGAATGGTTTAGCATGTGTGAACTTGATCAACAGTTCCGCTGCAATTTTTCCTACATTTCCAAAGCCTGGAAGACCTTCCACAAATACTGGGTTTTCCAGCTTTGGATGAGACAGGTATCGGAATTGTGGCTTATCCATCCTTTTGCCTCACAGTAAATATCCGTGAGTCGTGTATAGGTTTTTCGTGCAGTTTTTCAGAGAGAAATGTTGACGCATGATTGTATAGAAATATTTAAGACACTCCTGTGTTAGTCTTCTGAATGGCGGGGTAGAACCATAGCGAGAGGCCTGCTCAAACAAAAAGCTGAATGAGACCTCCTGTAAGGGTGGGGTAGCCAGGTTAACCCGCTGGGCTCATAGGCTTCACGGGGAAACCCAGAAATCGGTTGTTCAAATCAACCCCCCGCTACCATACGTCAAAACAAACGGCAGCAGCCACGAGTTCTGCATTTTCACATAATGACATATTGATAAATGTTATAAGTCATGTCAA
>CP070754.1:667626-677289 GCA_020348865.1 Candidatus Bathyarchaeota archaeon
ACCATGTATAGAAAGGCCAAAAACAGCACGATGAAGGATATTCCCATCATGACGTTGATGATTATGGCGAAGTATGCTCCTGCGTCCACGTTAGTTTCCCCATCTCTCTTATTTCTGGGAGTCGCCTATTTAAGGTGTAACCTTTTTCCATTCTTTCATCAAAGAATCGTACAGATAATCATTTTCTTCCACCAAATCGTAAGCTTCCACCGCTTCCGCTAGTTTTTGTGCTATAAGATGGTAACACAGATGGACCTTCTTGTCCATCACACGAAAATAGAAATCGTCGCAGGGGCAAAAGTCGGCAGCGGGCATTATAAGGTAATCTTGTTGCTTACCAACCACAATCCAAACGATTCTACCGCTTGGTCTAAAAATGTATTTCTTTGTTCTTCCTTCGTTCATTACTTCTCGAGCTTTCGCAAACCGCGAACCGAACTCCGCATAGAGTTGAGTGAGATGCGCATCTGTCACTTTCTTCTTCGCTTTTGCTTCCCTGCAAACGCGTTTGAGCATATCGGTCTCCGACGTCTTCTTCATGATTCTCCAGAACAATAGGATGCAGAAAATATAATAGCATTATTCATGTGTTCTCGCTACTTTTGAAAGATGACAAAGAATGCACGGATTTTCCTCTTCGAGCTAGCTGGAATCGGATCTCAGGCTTTTGGCCTATAGGCCGAATTCCGCAATGTTTTTCTACGGAGCGGAAAATTCTTTTGCATCCTTTTGGCTCACATTTTGTGAGAGTAGCAGAGCTAGTCTATGGCCGTCACGTGTGTGAGCTGTAGTCCTACCGTCTAGAAGGTGCATGTGCCGTGGGGGCAGCCACCTGCATACTCGGAATCCGCACTGACATGTTCCTCCCCAATCATCTCTTTAGTCAACATTGGACCTACATACAAGACTTGATTTCTCCTACACCCATATCTATAAACAGTTACCCCCTTACACTTCAACTTGTAAGCCAACATAAACACCTTTCTTACCTCATCAGGTGAAGCATCAATGGGCAGGTTCACAGTCTTTGATACAGCGTTGTCCACATGCTTCTGAAAAGCTGCCTGCACCTTCACATGCCATTCGGGAGCGATATCCAAGGCTGTGACGAAAATTCTTTTTAAATCCCCGGGCAACTCGTCCAAGCTCTGGATTGATCCGGTTTTCGCGATTCGTAGCATCAATTCCTCGCTATACAGCCCCCTCTTCTTCAGCAAATGTTCAAACAGCGGTTGGACCTCCAACAATCGTGTTCCACTCATCACGTTACGGACAAACGCTATAGCAAATAGCGGTTCAACTCCGCTTGAACAACTTGCGATAATGCTAATCGACCCTGTAGGAGCAATTGTAGTCAGAGCCGCGTTACGCAACGTCCTAAAGCCTTTTTTCTGCCAACTGCTCTCCTCAAAATTCTGGAAAGAACCACGATTCTTACCCAACTCAGTCGATGTCTTCTTGGCTTCCTTATCGATGAACCTCATAACCCTCTCACCAACAGCTAGGGCTTCGTCAGAATCGTACGGAATCCCTAGCTGAATGAGCATGTCAGCAAATCCCATAACACCAAGCCCAATCTTCCGATTGCCCTTAGTTACCTTCTCAATTTCCGGCATAGGATACCTGTTCACATCGATTATGTTATCTAGAAAATGAATCGCGATCCTGACAAGCCTCTCCAATTTTACCAAATCTACAACGCCGTCTCTAACCATCCTAGCCAGATTAATAGAACCCAAGTTGCACGACTCGAAAGGCAACAGGGGTTGCTCCCCACAAGGATTAGTGCTCTCAATTGCTCCAAGATTTGGCGTCGGGTTGCGACGGTTAATCTCATCTATGAACACAAGTCCAGGATCACCGGACTTCCAAGCCGCCATGACGATCAAATCGAAAACATCCTTAGCACGCAGCTTCTTCTCAACCATTCGGGTCCGCGGGTTCACCAGACTATATTTCTCATCTTTCTTAACGGCCTCCATAAATTCATCAGTGACAGCAACAGAAATGTTGAAGTTCGCTAACCTGCTCTCCACTGATTTCGCTGAGACAAACTCGAGGATGTCAGGATGCGTAACATGCAAAATCCCCATGTTGGCTCCTCTTCTACGCCCTCCCTGCTTAATTACGTCTGTCGCTACATCGAAAGCACGCATGAAAGACACAGGTCCCGAGGCAATACCCTTCGTGGACCCTACAATATCTCCTTCGGGTCTTAATCTCGAGAACGAGAAACCAGTTCCTCCACCAGACTTGTGAATCATCGCCATACGCCTAACCGCATCGAAAATCCCTTCAATTGAATCCTCAACAGGCAAGACAAAACATGCGGAAAGCTGTCCAAGTCGCGTGTCAGCGTTCATCAATGTAGGTGAATTCGGTAGAAATTCACGATCAACCATTACTTGGAGAAACTCCTCCTCAGTCTTCTTCACATCCGCTTTCTTATTATAGAGCAAATCTGCCTTGGCTGCTGCTTTTGCTACTCGACGAAACATTTGACTAGGAGTTTCAGTGACGTTGCCTTCCTCATCCCTAAGTAGATATCTCGTCTTCAGAACCTTTGTTGCGTTGACTCCTAGCTTCAGATCATCTACAACATCAAAGAACCTTTTAAACTCTCGAATCTCTGAACGTCTTTGTCGGTATAGGATGTATGATTTGGCAACTTCAACGTACTCGTTTCTGATAAGAACTTCCTCAACGATATCCTGAACGTCTTCAACGCTCGGAATTTTGCCCTCAAAACGTTCGTTGACAACCTTCGCAACCTCGTTTGAGAGCTTTTGTGCTAGTTTCCCATTCTTCTGTTTGACAGAAACTATTGCTTTAGAAATTGCAGTTGTGATTTTTCCTTGGACAAAATCGCTGGTTCTACCGTCTCTTTTGCGGATTTTTGAGACTTTACTTGGCAACAGCGTCCACTCCAGAGATAAGAAGCAAACCGTTGCTTTTTAACCTATTAATGGCGAAATGGACTGGTTCAGATTCCATCTGAGAGTTCTCTACCAACTGTCATCTTCGCTACAACCAATTATGTTGAAAGATAAAACTTAATAACAATAGCTGGGTTTCACAATGGGTCGATAACTGTCAAGGAGATGTGAACTTGTCAATATGGCACGGAAACCTACGCAAGAAGAAAGCATCCGGGGGCAGAAAGACCTCTCATCGGAAAAAGCGTAGATGTGAAATGGGCTCGTTTCCCGCGGAAACTTCACTAGGTTCAGACAAAAAGAGTTTCGGTCGCAAACGAGGAGGCAAAGTGAAAATCCGATTGCTTGGGGCCAAGTACGCAAACGTTTCTAACCCATCCACTGGGAAGACGAAGAAAGTTGAGATTGCTCGGGTGATAAAGAATCCGGCCAACGTAGATTATGATCGTAGAGGCGTAATCACAAAAGGAACGATAATCAAAACCTCTTTGGGGACTGCATGTGTGACATCTCGCCCGGGACAGGACAGCGTGGTTAACGCTACTCTTGTTCCCAAAAAAGTGGCTTAACGCCAAAGGGTTTTCCTACAGTAGAATCCAGCAAGAGTCAAGTCTCTGCATTCAGACGCTGGAGTTCCCTTGCCACTCTATACAAAGTCTGGGTTTTAGGTCCTTTTTTGGCTACGAAAACGAAGCCCGTACTTCGCCACGGCGCACTTGGACGGGCAGCAGCAGGAATGGCTTCGAGTTGAAGATTGGCTTGCTCAATTGCCTTCTTAACCTCATCTATTTTGGGTGAAGGGGTGGCGAGGCGTTTTGGTACTTTTCGTCCTTCTACCCTGGTTTTCGTGGAATCAAAGTAAACGGGCCAGAGAACGATTGTGTCTCTTTTTCGCATGTTAGCACCCAACTTGTTATAAATCCTAAGTTTTTAATCGTTGTGGTGTTGCATGGCATTTCCTGGAAACGTGAAGAGGAATTATTGATGCTGAAAAACGGCTTGAAAAGGAGAAAAAACCCAGAAAACGTTCAGAATTTAAAATATCAAAACGAATCGCAAAGAAAGGTTTAAATAACGCGGCTCGTTCTGTCCATTGTTTTTTGTGAGGGGAAAACGCGAATTTGCAGAGAATTGGCCGAGTCCTTCACATAAGCTCCAATCGGAATGTGATTCTCAAGGTGGAAAATCTCCCGCGAATCAGCGATGAAGTTGTGGATGAGAAACTCAAGCCCATAGGAACAGTTCTTGACATTTTTGGGCCAGTCTCCTCTCCATATGTATCTGTGAGAACTGGAATGAAGGATCCACATAGTCTCGTCAATTGCATCCTCTATGCTGTTCCCTCTTTCAAATCTAAACGAATGAAGAGGAAGCGAAGAAAATGAGTGAAGAATTCCCTGTCCAGTCCGCAAGAATTCAGCAGTGTCCAGAATGTGGGGGCGGTCGTCTCATGCGGGACTACGAATGCGCCGAGATTGTGTGTATGAACTGTGGGTTTGTTGTTGACTCTAAGATTGCAGATCGAGGACCAGAGTGGCGCGCGTTTGACCATGAACAACGCGCTAAAAGAGCTCGTGTTGGTGCTCCTCTTACATATACTATTCATGATAAAGGACTCTCTACCATGATTGATTGGCATGACCGTGACGTCTATGGAAGGAGGCTTTCTCCTGGGCAGAAGGCTCAGATTTATCGGCTTCGGAAGTGGCAACGTCGCATTCGGGTTTCTGATGCTACTGAGAGAAACCTTGCCTTCGCCTTGTCTGAAATCTCGAAGATAGCCAACAATCTTAATCTGCCAAAAAACATTTTGGAAACTGCCTCGGTTATCTATCGAAAAGCTGTTAAGGAACATCTTATTCGTGGGAGATCCATTCAAGGTGTAACTGCTGCTGCTATCTACGTGGCTTGCAGGCAGTGCAAACTCGCTCGAACGCTTGAGGAAATTGCTCAAGCATCTAACATTGCCAAGAAAGAAGTGGGACGCAGTTACAGGTTCTTAGTCAAGGAGCTTGATTATTTCATTCCGCCTGTAAAACCTAGCCAGTATGTCACTAAATTCTCCAGTCAACTCATTATGCAGGGAAAAGTCGAAGAGATTGCTCACAAAATCATTACTACTGCACAACAACTCAAATTGACTTCTGGCAGGGGACCCACTGGCATAGCTGCAGCCGCCAGTTATATTGCCTCTGTGCTGACTGGAGAACGGAAGACTCAACGGGAAATAGCTGAAATCGCCCAAGTGACTGAAGTGACCATTCGAAACCGGTACAAGGAATTGGTTGAACGCCTACTGTTCGTCATAACTCTCTAATTCTCTTTTCCTGCTAAACCTAAGATGAAATACATCCCTAACCTTTTCTCTGTCTCATATGAAATGTTGCCTGAAAGTCGTCTTGGCACTCGCAGGCATTAATTCACACAATTGTACACACAGGTTTGATACCTGATTAGGAGAATCCTCGTTTCAGAAGGGATCTTATGATTGTTAGCTTCTGAATTTCTGTTGTTCCCTCGTAGATTTCGGTTATCTTCGCGCAACGATGAAATCGTTCAACATGATAGTCCGCCAGATAACCGTATCCTCCGTGTATTTGGATAGCCTCATCTGTGACGTCCATTGCAACTCTACTTGCATACGCCTTTGCCATGGCAGTAATCATTGGGTCCATCTTTCCTTGATCGTATAACCATGCAGCCTTGTAAGTGATCAACCTTGCAGTTTCAATTTTCATCGCCATTTCAGCTAACTTGAACGATACTCCCTGAAATTGTATGATGGGCGATCCAAACTGCTTCCTTTCCTTGGCGTAGTTGAGGGCGCGTTCAAGTGCTCCCTGGGCCATGCCAACAGCTTCAGCGGCGACAGCGATTCTGGTCCCGTCAAAGAGCTCAAGCGCGTAGTAGAAACCCTTGTTTAATTCGCCGATGAGATTTGTTTCCGGAATCTTGACATCGCTAAGGGAAAGAGACCCCGTCACACATGGTTTGATTCCCATTTTACCATTCAGTTTGGTGACATCAAGTCCAGGAGTACCTCTATCTATTGCAAACAGACTTTCCCCCCTGTGTGAAGGGGTCACCTTGAGGTCTGTTTGGCAGAGTACGCAGAAGAAATCGGCGAAAGGAGCATTTGTAATGAACTCTTTACTGCCGTTGATCACCCATTTGTTTCCACCTTTTTTGGCGATTGTATCCATGCGTGTGATATCGCTTCCATGTTCTGGCTCGCTGAAAGCTGCTGCACATATTTTTTCGCCTGTACACAAAGGCGGGATATATCTTCGTCTTTGCTCTTCAGTTCCATGTTTCAGCAGTCCATCTGGGAACATGAGTGTTCCAAGGGTGACTGCAACGCCTAATCCAGGGTCGACTCGGCACATTTCTTCGGTGACCAGGCAATCCTCAAGCACACCATATCCTTGACCGCCGTACTCCTCTGGGAATCTCATACTGGTGAACCCAAGCTTTGCGGCTTTCCTGTAGAGCTCCATTGGGAATTCCTCCTTCTCATCGAACTCCAACGCTAGCTCGGGTGTGAACTCTTTTTCACAAAACTCTCTAGCAGCTTTCTTAATGGTTGTCTGCTCATCAGTCAATTCGAAATTCATCATTTCACCTCATTCTTTGAATGCGCGAATGTCCTTCTATCTTGAATACTCAACGCTTCCCCTCTAGTAATCTATCTGACAGTGTGGGTACGACTTCGAATAAGTCTTCCACAACACCGTAATCCGCCGAACGGAAAATCGGTGCCTTGGGATCTTTGTTTATTGCAATGATCAGGTCAGAGTTTTTCATGCCAGATATGTGTTGGAATTGGCCGCTAATACCGATGGCAATGTACAGCTTCGGCTTCACGGTTTTTCCAGAAGTCCCAACCTGCCGATCGTTCGGAAGCCAGCCTTTATCCACGATGGGACGTGAACAAGCGAGGACTCCTCCAAATGCCTCTGCCAGTTTTTCAACTATCGACATATTATCCACGTCCTTGATTCCGCGGCCTACAGCAACGATGATATCTGCTGCAGTTATGTCCACGTCTCCTGCAGGAGGTTGGAAGTATTCAATAAACCGTTTATAGGTTATGTCATCTGAGAATGGGGGTGCTATTTTGATCACCTCGCCACCTTGTGGCTTGGTTCCTTTGGCTTCGAAAGTTGCTGGACGAAGCGTCACAATGTAGCTCTCAGACTTGCGAAGTGATGCCTTGACGTTCACCTTGCCACCGTACACTTGGCGAACCACAACTAGTTTTTCTCCTTCGAAACTAATGTCGATGCAGTTTGTGGCTAGCGGCAAATCCAGCTCGGTTGCAAGGCTTGGGGCTAGGTCAACGCCAAAGGCGGTGTGGCCGACCAGAGTTAGTGTAGGTTTGCGTTCAGAGATTAGATGGGTCAAAACCTTCTGATATGTTTCTGCGTTGAAATTCTCTAGCCTTGCGTCGTCGATGACCAGAACTCTCTTTGCGTGATCTGTGAGTTTTTTCGCGAATTTTTCGACGTTGTGACCTAAGAGAACCACGGTCAAATCCGTATCTGTCTTTTGACTAAGCTCCATGCCCTTGGCCAACATTTCAAACGTGACGTCTCTGAGTTCACCTTGCCTATGTTCAGCTAGGACAAAAACCTCTTTCATCTAGATCAACCCCTTCCCCCTCAGAGTTTCAACAACCTTCGTTGTGATTTCATCAACTCCTCCCGTTAGGATTTCAGCCTTCTTTTCAACTGGAGGTATGAACATCTTTTCCACGGTTATCCATGATCCGGATTCCCCGACTTCTTCTTCTGTCAAACCAACATCCTTCAAACTGAGAACCTGTATCTCTTTTTTCATCGCTTTCCTGATACCCATTATCGATATGTATCTGGGTTCGTTGATCCCCGTTTGGGTGGCCAGCAATGCCGGTAGTTTCACTTCCATAATCTCCTCCAATCCGCCCTCTAGCTCCCGATTGACTTTCACGAATCCTTTCAAGGGCTCGACTTTCTTCACCATGGTTGCATGGGGGATTCCAAGCAACTCCGCTAGTACAACACCAACTTGAGCATAGCCGTCGTCGCCTGCTTGGGCTCCAGTCAGAATCAACTCGAACGGCAAATCTTGGATGACCTTGTGCAGGATCCTAGCGATTACATAGCTGTCTGAACCCTCGAAGGCCTTGTCCGTCAACCTTATTGCCTTGTCTGCTCCCCTAGCGAGACATTTCCTTAACGTACTGTCTGCTGCTTCTGAGCCTACCGTTATCGCAGTAACTGAGCCCTCATGCTTCTCCTTTAACTGGACTGCTTCTTCAAGGGCGTAGTTATCCCATTCGTTAATGTCGAAAACTAGGTCTTCTGTCTTTATTTTCTTTCCACTGCTGTGTATGGCAATTTCCGCCTCAGCCGTTTCTGGGACATGCTTCACGCAAATAATTATGTTCATTTCATTCGCTTCCATATCTTCGCGTCATTTGCGCCGTAGATTTGAGAAAAGTGGTGTTTTCGATATTTAGACCTATCTATTCAACATGCCAAATCAAATCATTCTTGCCATGAACCTTCGTCAGCAGGCATACAACGTTTGAATCAGGAATTTTTATATTAGCGTGCACTAAACCAACTTCAGACTTCGAAGTTTGGAGGATTATCATTTGAGTGATCTTAGACAAAGATTGAGAGTTAAAAATCGAAACTTGGAAGAGATCAACAATTTTCTCCTGAAGGAAGGTAACCCTCTTGTAGATGGCTTGTTGAAGGTCATCGAGAAGTATGGTGGGGTTGAAGAGATCAACCGCAGGGCTCGAGAATCTCGCAAGCTCGAGAATCTCATGGGTCGACTTAGGGCGAAGAATTCGCCTTTTGTGAAGGACCTTGAGTGGCTGATTCAACAGCGGGATAAGGGCGCCTTCATAAGTATCCGAGAATACCGCAGGAAGGTTCTGGGAGACAAGGTCGATTCAATGACGTTTGATGAATCGTTTGCCGTCACCTTGGAGATTAGTGCCTGCAACTTCTTCCCTTGGATTATAGAGGAAGCAAAGAATGCTATTGCACATCAAGGGCTCATGCCCAGTCGTTTCATTCGTGTCCGTTTCATGAAAGAGCAAGTTGAAGACGATGAGATTCTCGCGTTCGCAGCGGCGATGCAAATAATAGGGGCCTCTTACGTGGAAACATTAGACACAAAAGGGACTTTGCCAGGACCCGACGGAATGCCTATCAACGTTCATTTAGGCGGTCCAGAAACTATTACAGGCTACTTCGGAGGTGTGGGAGTGCCTAATGAGTACGCTTTGAAGTGGGTCGACGAATTCCTTCATTACTACACTGAATACGGCATTCGGCAAGTATTGAATGTAAATCTGGGAAGTGTAATGCTCGGCTACTTGCTCTATAAACTCGGAGTTGACATAGAATTCAAAATTTCAGTATTTCTTGGCAATGACAATCCTTACGCCTGCTTCTGGACTTTAATGACTGCAAAACTCCTAAGTCGCGATGATGGCACAAGCCCTCTCGTCGGCTTCAACCTTTCGAATTCCGTCAATAACGAGACCATTGAGTTATCAGCTTATGTACGAAACGCCTTTGATTTTGACGATATCGTTCGCATTGAACACCACATCACTGAAACCTGCAAAAGCATTGTTAGACAACCGTACGACCGGTTGAACGAACTGTTGGAAATCGCCGATCATGTTAAGAATATTAGCGCAAAACATGAAGGCGGCTCTCCCGAG
>CP070754.1:677389-685273 GCA_020348865.1 Candidatus Bathyarchaeota archaeon
CTAGGTTTTCCACCATCATTAGAATCTCTCTCAGTGTTTCGTGAGGTGAAAGCAGTTGCAGGCTGCCTTCCTTCCATTCTTCATAGAGTGGCGTTCCCTTTCGTGGAACGAATCTTCTTGATCTTACAAAGTCTGGGTTTATCTTGTTCAAAACCCTAGCTGTGTTTCTTGCATGTTGTTCTGACATTATCTTTCCTCCTAAGCCGGGCATCCAGTATTCAGAGAGTTCGAAGCCTGCTCTCTTAGCCTTCTTACCAGCTAGGATGTGTTCAACGCTTGTGACGCCTTTCCTAACGTACTTCAGTAGCTCGTCGTCACCGGTTTCCAAGCCAACGTGAAGTCTTGATAGCCCAGCTTTGCGCAGCTTCTTGAGTTCTTCCAGAGTTTTCGTTTTCCGGGCAAGCGTTCTAGCTCTAGCGTAAGATGTCACCTTTTGCAGACTCGGGAAAGTCTGTTTCAGATGGATTATCACTTCGAGCAGATCGGGAGTACGCATGACTAGACTGTCTGCATCTTGTAGAAACGCGTTTTTTGCGCCCGATCGAAGCCAGTTGAAAACATTTGTAATGCTCCGAAAATTCTCAAGCTCTCTCCGATTGAGTTCCGAGAGACTCTTGTCATACATAAAATATGGATGAACAAGTTTAGAAGCCCAACTCATACCTCCAAGTTTTCTTGCAACGGCCTCGATCAATTCGCTGATCGCTTTCACTGAATTTATTTCTCTTTTTATTTCTTCTACTTTTCTAGGCTGAAACTTTTCTCGATTGTATGGAGTTCCAGCGCAAAACCTGCACAGGTTCCATGGACAGTTGCGAGTCGCCCTTATGAGGAGGGAGCAAGTGCCGCCTTCGGATGGGGGCCTTATTGGACCTATTTCAAATGAATGTTCTCTCAGTCTTTCAACTTCAGGGAGATTCACTAGTAGTATATCACCCTTTTAATGCTATTCACCTGCAAAGCTTTTCGGTAGCATGCGTGCAGGCCTCCATAACTAGCATATTCGAGGTATAGGATCCCCAATTGGTGGTGCAAGGATTCTTTTTCCACCTACTGTTGTTTTGAGAACAACTTGAGAGAATTCTTTTGTTGTCTCACCTACGATTTGTGCTTTTTTGCCTTCCTCTGTCTCCTTCAGGGCTGCCAAAATTTCTTCCGCTTTTTGGGGAATTACGCCTACAACCACTTTGCCCTCGTTTCCAACTTCAAGCGGATCTAAACCTAGCATTTCGCAAGCAGCCTTTACGTCTCCTCGCATGGGGATTTTCTCTTCGTGTGCTAAGATTCCCACCTTCGATTTTTCACTGAGCTCATTCAGCGTGTTGGATAACCCACCACGAGTAGGGTCTTTCATTGCTACGATTCCTCCAATGTGAAGAAGGTGCATGATAAGCTTGTTGAGCGGTGCTACGTCAGATGTGATGTGACTTCCAAAGTCGTACCCTTCTTGTGATGACAACACTGCTAGTCCATGGTCTCCCATGGTGCCGGAAACGATGATCTTGTCCCCTTCCCTCAGGTTGGAGTCCAGAATCCATTGGGCGTCAAAGACTCGGCGTTTCTTCACTTCTGCGATGTTTTTTTCCAATGCTTCGTTTCGAATACCTATCCCTGAAGTGTTGATGACACATCCTCCTAGAGCACCCTTCTCAACAACCTTTGTGTCACCAGTAACGATGTAAACGTCTGCTTCCCTGCAAGCTTTGCTCATGCTCACCAAAATCCTTTCAAGCTCATCCATTAGAAGACCCTCTTCCAGAATGAAGCCACATGAAAGCCCAGTTGGTTCCGCACCCAAGACCGCAATGTCATTGACGGTACCGGCGACCGCCAATCTTCCAATATCTCCACCCGGAAAGAAGATAGGCTTCACAGCGTGAGAATCGGACTTCAAGACTATGTCGCCAATCACCGCCGCATCATCTAGCGCTTCCAACGGAACCTCAGCACTGCTTCCACCAAGATGTTTCAACACGTAATTCTTGTTTAGACTGTTCATCACTGTTCCGCCAGCACCATGAGTCATGGTGATTTGTTTCATGATCAAGCTCTCCCCGCAACATTGAGAACGGGCAGTCTTAAGAGTCTTGTTAGTGACGCTGGGTGATGCGAACAGAGTGCAGCTTGAAGAGTCAGTTAATGTTTAAATAACAGTTTGCATCGCCTAAATACTCTTCAAAGGAAAGCAGTACGCCATCTACGTGGATGAAACAAGATGCCTATGAAACTGAAGAAAACCGAGACAGAAGACGAAATCGTGGTCAAAAGAATTTTGCATACGAAAACCTACTCTCTGACTCTTGACAAGAATCGGTGCACGGGCTGTGAGATCTGCGCGGTTGTTTGCCCGAAAGAGGTTTTTGAGATAAAGAAGCAACCGAAGGTGGCTGGGGAGAAACTGAAACATCCTATCATAGAAGTTGATGAACAGAAGTGCCACTTCTGTGGGATATGCGGTGTCCTCTGCCCTTATGGAGCATTGAAGGTGAGGATTAATGATGAACACGTTGTCCCTGTGGTCAAGACTGAAAGCTTCCCTGAACTCATTCGTGAGATCAATGTCGACACAACAAAATGTGACGTGGAGTGCGTAGACTGCGAGGAGGTTTGCCCTCTCAAACTCATCAAAGTTAGTGTACAGACTCCAGACGGTAAGAAAGTCAAAGATGTGAAATCAATACGAGACAAAAAAAAGCTCAAGGTTATTGTGGATGTGAAAAAAGAGTTTTGTCCATGTTGTAGAGTTTGAGAAATTAAATGCCCCTCAGATGCCGTCCGTGTTAAGAGAATCTTCAATGGGACAATTATGATAAATCAGAGCAAGTGCCCGGACGGGTGCCAAGATTGTCTCGACGTCTGCCCGATTACAGGTGCTCTCTATCTTTCAGAAGATGGAAAAGTACGTGTTTACGTGTTGCACTGGGTTTTCTGCGGTGTCTGCAGAATCGTTTGCCCTGAGGAAGGAACCCTTGAACTTGAGAGAGCAAGTATACGACATACGTCTGTTCGTTCAGGTGCGTGGAATAAGGCTCTTGAAAAACTGACGTCAACCAAGGAGTTAACGAAGGAGTTGCAGAAAAAAGGTTCAACCAAGGTTAGAGAATCAGTTGAGAAGAGATTTGGCAAGAGGGATTCATGATATGTCGGAAGAACCGCGAGTAGGAGTCTTTGTCTGTCACTGCGGTCTCAATATTGCAGGAGTAATCGACGTAGAGGAACTCACTGAGTACGCTAAGACGTTGCCGAACGTCGTCGTTGCCATACGCAATCGTTACACGTGTGCAGATCCTGGGCAAGAGGAGATTAGAAAAGCGATAAAAGAAAACGAGTTGAACAGGGTCGTTGTCGCAGCTTGTTCTCCACGGATGCATGAACCAACCTTCCGTAGAACCGTCGCCGAAGCAGGGTTGAACCCGTATCTCTTCGAGATGGCGAACATAAGGGAATTCTCTTCGTGGTGCCATCCAAGTACGCCAAAAGAAGCCACAGAAAAGGCTAAAGACATTGTAAGGATGGCAGTTGCCAAAGTGAAGTTGTTCAAGCCTCTCAAAACAATGGAGGTCCCTGTTACCAACAAAGCCCTCATCATAGGTGGAGGAATCGCAGGAATAAGCACTGCGTTAGACCTTGCAGACATGGGATTCAAAGTCTACATGGTTGAAAGAAGCGAAAGCATTGGAGGACACATGGCTCAGCTTGACAAGACTTTCCCGACTTTGGACTGTTCGATTTGCATCGAAGGACCAAAGATGGTCGACGTCTCCCGTCACCCCAACATCGAAATAATCTCTTTCGCCGATGTTCTCAGTGTGCAGGGTTTTGTAGGGAACTTCAAGGTGAAGATCCGGAAGAATCCACGATACGTCATTGCTGATAGCTGTACAGGATGCGGCGAATGCCGAGACGTTTGTCCAATAGAAATCCCAAATGAATGGGACATGAATATGGGTACAAGAAGGACGATTTCCGTTCCATTTGATCAAGCAGTTCCGCTTGTCTACACGATAAACATGGATTACTGTATTGAATGTTACAAGTGTGTAGATATTTGTGGCGCGCGACAAGCCATAAATTTCGATCAGAAACCTGAGGAAATCGAGATTGAAGTAGGAACAATTGTGGCTGCAACCGGGTTTGACAGTTACATGCCATATGATGATAGTCTATTCGGTTATGGCAAGTATGATAACGTTATCACGGCGTTGGAACTGGAAAGGTTGATTTTGGCGGCTGGGCCCACCGGCGGAAATGTTGTACGGGCCTCTGATGGAAAGAAGCCAAAGACCGTGGTATTCATCCAATGTGTGGGTTCAAGGGACATAGAGAGGTATGAGTACTGTTCAGGCTTTTGCTGCATGTACTCACTGAAACACGCTGTTCAGCTCAAAGAGAAATACAAAGACGACGTGGAGGTTCACATTCTCTACATCGATATGCGAACCCACTTCAAAGGTTATGAGGAGTTTTATCGAAGAGCTCGCGAATTAGGGGTCAACTTCGTTCGAGGGAGAGCTGTACATATTCTTGAGGATTCGAAGACAAAGAACTTGATGGTACGTGCGGAGGACATGGCGTTAGGTGAGCTGATCGAGCTAGACGCAGAGCTTGTGGTTCTGGCCACAGCAGCCACCCCTGCAAAGGGAACTGATGAAATGGCGAGGATTCTGAGCGTCACGCGAGGTGCTGATGGATTCTTCATGGAGAGCCATCCGAAACTCAAGCCAATCGACACCGCGGTGGACGGAGTCTTCTTGGCGGGCGCTTGTCAAGGGCTGAAAGATATCCCGTATTCTGTCTCCCAGGGAAGCGGAGCAGCTGCACGAGCTGCAACAATACTATCCCAGCCCACTTGGAAGATAGAACCGATAATTGCCATGGTGGACCCTGACAAGTGCCGCAACACTAGGGTGAAGTGTGGTGTCTGCGCAAGAGTATGCCCGTATGGCGCGATAAAAGCTCCAGAAGGCCAACCAGCTGAGGTCACCGCGGCCATGTGCCATGGCTGTGGTACGTGCGTTGGTGAATGCCCAACTGACGCAATCACGCAAATGCACTTCACGGATGCACAGATTCTTGCCCAAATTCGCACAGCGTTGGAGAAGAACCCTGAGGAGAAGATACTTGGTTTTCTGTGCAACTGGTGTAGCTACGCTGGTGCTGACTTGGCGGGTACAAGCCGTTTTGAGTATCCACCCAACTTGCGTGCTGTGCGGGTGATGTGTTCCGGGCGGGTGGACAGAGATTTCGTAATGGAGGCATTGAAGCTAGGCGCTGGTATGGTGTTAGTTGGCGCCTGCCATCTACCCTACGACTGCCATTATATTTCAGGAAATGTGGCGATGAAAAAGAGGATGGAAGCATTGGGGAAGATGCTTGAGAAACTTGGGCTCAGTCCTGAAAGATTCATAGTTGAATATGTATCTGCAGCTGAAGGAGTGAAGTTTGCTGGTCTTATCAAAGAGATGGTAGAAAATATGAAGTCACTGGGAAAAGGAAAGATTAAGGCTGAAAACGAGAAACTGCGACCAATGCTAGAAAAGATGCTTTCACGCAAAAAAGCCTAAGCCGAACTCTTCTTCGGTAAGAACCGGAATGGAAATTGGGGTTTGTGCATGGATGAATGGAGGTTTCTCAAGCTGGAAGTCGACGATGCATTCATGAACATGGCTGTTGACGAAGCCATCTTATCAGCCAGAATAGCGAATATGGTGCCCAACACCGTGCGGTTCTATGGGTGGAAGCCTTCAGCAGTATCCATTGGACGTTTCCAAGAGGTTTTCAACGAGATCCATGTGGAGAACTGCAAGAAGCATGGAGTGGACATTGTAAGGAGAATCACGGGAGGAGGATCCGTGTACCACGATCATGTCGGGGAGATAACTTATAGTGTGGTCGTAAGAGAGAGCGACCTAGGGTTCAAGGATGTAGCTTCCACATACAGCATAATATGCAAGGGGTTGATTGAAGCAGCAAAAACGCTGGGAATCACAGCTGACTTTAACCCTGGAGACCCAAAGAAATGCCCAAATGTTACCATAAACAGAAGAAAAATCTCTGGAAGCGCTCAATCCCGCAGGAAGAGGACGCTACTTCAACACGGAACGTTTCTGCTAGACACGGATCTTGAGAAGATGTTCACGTTCCTGAGGGTTCCCTGGGCGGAAACATGCATGGAAGTGATACCTATAGCTGAGAAACGGTTGACATCTGTGAGAGAAGAACTTGGAACAAGCGTGCCGCCAGAAGAGGCATGTCAAGCTTTGGTTCAGGGTTTTCAAGAAACGTTTGAAACACGGTTCACTGATGGGAAACTGACAAACCACGAGCAAGAATTGGCCAAGAAACTCTGTGGAGGAAAATTCGCGACAGACAGATGGACCTTTGAAGGGAAATGCCCTAACAGAGCCTGCGTTTTGCCTTGATGTAACATGCATGCACACGAGCAGCCTGAAACATGACAGCACGTGAATGCGCAAATCTTAAGAACCACAAACTCGAAACGTTACAGACCGTGATAATGTTATGACAACTAGTGAAAGAGAGGATTGTTTCGGTGCAGGCAGACGTAAGGACTATCTAGGCTTTGTGGGCTTCGGAATCTTCGTTCTAGTTGTTGGCATAGTCTTCGTATTGAACCCGCTCTTAACCTCTGAATTTGGATTCTGGATTGAACAGATGACAACAGCACAAGAGCTAGTGAGGCCGCCTCAGGGGCTTATTGCCAGTGCCATAGTGTTCTTTGGTTTGATTGGGGTTTCCGACTTTTTCGTTGCCGGCGTCAGAGTTTGGGTAGAGAAATCTGGAAGACGAGCTCTGGGCGACGTACTAACAGGGGTCGCCATTCTATTGTTCGCCTACCTAATCAGCCTCTACGAAAGCTATTCAATTGCAGGGTTAATGGTTCTGGGGACAGAAGCAATAGCTGTTGGACTGCTAATAGTATTGTACAGCATAGTCAAAGTTGCATTTCGAAAATAGGAATAGCTATCACGCATGTCAAACTAGTCCAGTGATTCACTAGTTGTTTCTCAGATACATCAGTACGTATGCTCTTTTGTGCTAGAAGGCATATGTGCATGAATCGTGAGTATGGAGCTTTCCTTCACAATCGTGAAATATCTATCAGCGCATATAGATAACGGGGCTGCCAGTGTCGAGAATTGTGCGTTTGTTGAAGTCACAAAGAGAGAAGAGCTCAATAGAAGAAGAACTTCAGATGCACTGCAGCAAATGTGGTAAGAGACCGGCAACCGACAAAGATGGTTTCTGTGATCCCTGCAGGTTCAGAGATGTCTTGACGCAGATGACAGAGAAGAGACAATAATCCATTCCAAGGAAACTGTCAATTGATAGAGAGCAAAAATGATAGATGCATGTATGTTCCGCGTGGAACACTGATAGCTTCCCAGTTCTTGCAGTCAGGAAATGTGTCAGTGAGGAAAGAACAGTTTAGCGTTAGACTGCATGGTATAAACCTCTGCTCTTCTAGTTTTACGCGGGCGAATCCCTGTAGCTAGCTAGTCTCTTAGACGCATACCTAGACTTACTCTCTCCTCTATCTTGAACCCAAGATGTTTATAGAAATCAACAACGGAGGCATTAATTGTTCGAACCTGCAGATTAACTTTTGAACACCCCAGTTTCCGTAATTCATTGATGGCTTTCTCGACTAGTTGTCTGCCATAGCCTCTTTTCTGATGCTCTGGTAGGACGGCTAGATAGTATAACCAACCCCTGTGGCCGTCATAGCCAGTCATAACCGAACCAATTACTCTATTCTTTAGCAAAGCGATAAAGAATAGTCCTGGCTGAAAATCAAGTTTTTTCTGAATATCTTCAACAGGGTCATTTTGAGGAACAATCAGGTCACATTTCTTCCACAAA
>CP070754.1:685373-689227 GCA_020348865.1 Candidatus Bathyarchaeota archaeon
TAAGGCTTACTGGACCTATCTTGACGAGTACATAGAGAGAGAATGGAAATACATGAAACGGGCATGGGACCAAGGCCTACTCGGCGAAGGCTACTACGTAGTTGCTTATTGTCACCACTGTCAAACATCCCTCAGCAACGCAGAAGTCGGCTTAGGCTACGAAGAAGTAGAAGACCCATCACTACACTTCAAGTTGAAAGTGAGCAACACTGAAAACGAATATTTCCTAGTTTGGACGACAATGCCTTTCACAATCGTCACCGACATGATGCTAGCAGTTCATCCCGAAGCAGAATATGCTAAGGTCAAGGTTGGCGACGAAACATGGATACTCGTGAAACAACGTGTCGCACCAGTCATGCAAGAACTCCAAATAGAAGACTATCAAGTGGTTAAGACTGTTATGGGCAAAGAACTTGAGGGCGTCAAATATGAATATCCATTCAAGGATTCAGTACCACGCCAGCAAGAACTCGACCAGCAACAATATGTTCACACAGTTGTGTGTGAAGACTTTGTAGACGTAAGCACAGCTACAGGCGTGGTGCACTTGTCGCCAGGAAATGGTGAAGACGACTTCTTAGCTGCTCAGAAACGCAAGGTGCCTATATACGTTCCATTTGATGATGAGTGTTTATTCACGAAGGAGGCTGGAGAATTCGCTGGTTTGTTTGCCCGAGATGCTGACTCAAAAGTTGTTGAGATACTGCGCAAGAAAGGACTAGTCGTATCGGTGGAAACGGTCCGCCACGAATATCCGACATGTTGGCGTTCTCATCACAAACTAATATGGCTAGCGAGAAGAGAGTACTTCCTCTGGACCAATCGCATCAACGAGAAAGTTGTAGAAGCAGCCGAGAAGGTTGAACACTTCTTCGAAAGTCCAAAGAACCGCTTTCTCTCCTTCTTGAAAGAGGGAAAACCATGGTGTGTTTCTAGAGAACGAGTCTGGGGTGCACCTCTACCTATCTGGGTGTGCAAAAACTGCGGACACAAGATGTTGGTGGCAAGTAAGAAGGAATTATTGAAAAAGGCGATAAAGCCCCCAGGCCAAAACTTCGAGCTGCACAAGCCATGGGTAGATCGAGTTACATTGAAATGTGACAAATGCGGCGGCGAAATGAAACGAGAACCCTTTGTACTCGACACATGGCACAATAGTGGCGCATGTCCTTACGCACGCTTCAGTAATGGAGATTTCAGGAAATATGTACCTGTTGACTTTCTAACGGAGGGCATAGATCAAACCCGCGGCTGGGCAAATACGCTGTTACTTGAACATGTCATACTCACTGGCAAAGCTGAAGCACCATACAAGGCCTTTCTCTATCAAGGGTTAGCTCAAGATGCAAAGGGCAGAAAAATGAGCAAAAGTCTGGGCAACATGTTAGAAGCTAACCCAGTTCTAGAAGAGCAATCTGCCGATGTCTTCAGATTCTACGCGCTTTGGAAATGTTCTCCTGTTGACACCATAAACTTCGACATGCAGGAATTGAGCAAGCGTCCATACCAAGTGTTGAGTACCGCATATCATCTGCATCGCGTCTTTCTGCAAAACGCCGAATACGACAAATTCAACCCAAAAGTGCACACAATGCAATGGGCAGAAGAAAACGGCACTGTAAGACCGGCTGACAGATGGCTTCTATCTAAACTCCAAAAAACGGTGAAGAGCTACACCAGAAAGCTAGAGAAATGCGAATTTAACCTCGCAGTCGCTGAACTTGAGGAGTTCGTGGTGGATGTTGTCAGCCGCCAATACGTTCCAATAGTTCGCCGAGACTTGTGGAGTGACGATCCACAAACTTCACAACGGCGTCTCACAGTTTATGCAACGCTTTGGCAAACTCTGAAAGTACTAATGCTACTTTTCAATCCAGTAACTCCTTTCCTCAGCGAATTCATGTATAAAAGAGTCTACAGAGAACTTGACAACACATTGTCCGAGTCCGTTAACTTCGAAAACTGGCCTCGACCAGATAAAACACTTCGAGACACCGAACTCGAACAAGTATTCGACACGCTACAACGATACCTGACTCTGGTATATTCCGCTCGACAATCAGCCAAGCTAAAGCGCAGATGGCCTCTGCAAAAGGCTGTTATAGTAGCACCAAAGCAAATTCAAGACGCTCTCAAAAGCTTAGAAGACGTCTTTCTGGAACTTGCAAATGTGAAACAAGTTGAATATGCTGAAAAAATGGCAACTCTCGACGAGAAAAAATGGACTTGTGCTTCCGAAGGAAACCTACAGATGCTGCTCTACACTCGTCGAGACAATTCGTTGCTCGGTGAAGGTCTGATGCGCGATCTAGCCCGTCGAGTCCAATCATTGCGTAGAGAACTAGGGTTCACGCCAACCGACATACTGGAAGCTGTGCATCTGGCTGGGCTTGACGAGGAAAACATGAAACTGATCAAACCGTACTTAGCTGAAATGGCAGAGTTGGTTCGAACTAGGAAAGTGCATTTGCATGAGAAGAAAATGGAAGCCAAAGCTGACTGGCATGAACACTCCTTAGACAACCAGAAAGTCTTTGTCGCCATATCCTAGAGAACATTCTCAGCTAGTTGAGGACGCTTAGACTTAAGTTAATAAACAGCATACACCTACTGAAGAGTTTCATCATGTTGTTCGTAACACTGCTCAGACCAAAAGGAAAAGGCGAAGAAGCCATAAAACATCTCAAACAGCTCAAGGCCACCAAAGGCATCACATTGCGTGAAGTCTATTTCACATTCGGACGCTACGATGGAATCATCATCTTTGAAGCTCCAAGTGAAACCGCAGCCATGAAGTTTATCATGCAAACTGGCTTCACAACACAATACACAATGGAAACATTGATTGCGGTTCCTGCAGAACAAATATGATATATCCCTCTTTTTTTCTCCACAATGTCTGAAGATCTGTAAACGCTGGATTGGGAAAGCCCTTAGTGAGTTCAATGATTTAAAGGGTCGGCTATCCCAGAAGTGAGTATATCGGAACCACAGAGAGAATAAAGACAGCAACTAGTCCGAGAGCGGCTATTCTTCTGAGAGGTGTAGGTTGTGAAACATCATCCAAAGGACCAGGATGCCTTTGGAAAGTGAAAAAGATGGCCACTAAAGCCATTGGATACCATATGAGAAACAACAGCACGATTCCAAGATAGGAAAGGATTCGGTGTATTCTCTCTCCTAGCAAACCCCGAGCGACATGACCGCCATCAAACATGCCAACAGGCACCAAATTGAGCATTGTAATGACCATGCCAACCCAACCGGCAAAAGCAACTGGATGTAAAAGTATCCAATTACCGGTTCCACTTGGTGGAAACAAAGCTACAATAAACTCAAACAGAAGAGGAACAGCGATTGTCGTTGCGCCTCCAGGAAGCTCATAGGTCAATGTGGACATCTGCACTCCGATGAAAGCGACTACTACCGATACTATGAAGCCAGATATTGGTCCTGCGAATCCAAGATCAAATAAAGCATCCCTGTTCGGAGGAAGAGACTTCTGCTGAATCACCGCTCCAAAAGTGCCGATAGGAGGAAGACCCGGAATGAAATAGGGGTAGGTAGCCTCCACAGCATGTCTGTCGGCAATGAGCTTGTGCCCCATCTCATGAGAACCAAGTATAGCCATGATCGCCCCTGTGAACATCAAAGCTCCCACAATGTCTGGAGATTGTAGGTACCCCGAAAGAAATACTGTTCCGAGAGTTGCCAAAAGCAAAGCGATGTTCATGATGTTATTGCTGGGTTTTACAGAGGGTTTTGGAATAGTCCGTAGCACAATCTTTTCATCTTTTCTTCGGAGAGCTGGAATAAGCCTTAAAGAATCCAAATGCTGAGTAAGTCTCAAA
>CP070754.1:689327-694886 GCA_020348865.1 Candidatus Bathyarchaeota archaeon
CCAAGAACACGTCAGAAACAAACCTTTGATGCATAGCAAAAACTGTCCAAGCAATGAAGGCCACCCATGAGGTAAATACGACCAAACATAACAACAAAAATTGGCTCGACACTCGAATGGCTTTCTGACTTCTATAATAACTGCTCGCAAGAAACAGCGAAGTCAACAGAAATAGGAAAATATACGTGGTGAAATGGTGGGTCATAATCAAAGTCATCACAGAGATGAGACCAACCAGCAGAAATCGCCTGTTTTTTCCAGTCCTCGTAGCCGCATACATTCCCACCAAGAAGAAGATCACAGCGAAACTCTCTTTATGAGGAAAGAGTATTGCTCCTGGTGATGCCATGAAAAGGGCAGTGGCCAAGTACGCTACTCGTTGGTTAAAGAAACTCTGGAAGAATTTCTGGGCTATCGGGGGCGTGAGTATAGCCTTGATAACAAACAAATACTTCACAACGATCAACAGGGGTATTCCAGTAAGCAACGACATGGTTGCGTAGAGGAAATCGGTTACTGGGTAGAACCTATACTCAGACCCAAAACCCCATTCAACAGAGCCAAACGGTGTCCATTTAGAATCAGCGATGATCTTGCCCGCTAATCTATAGTCGGCCACAGCGTCTTCCGAAGAAAGAAGCGAAGAACTGTCAACCACAACATACTGCAGATTAATCATCAACGAGAAAGACAACAGACAGAGAACACGAAGCTTCGGGTTACTTCTCCAGAAAACCACTTGAAAAAGCAGAGGTATTGAAACAAACACAAAACTCAGCCAATAAGCTTCTGTAGGAAAACTGAAACCAAACCGTAGACTAAAAGCATAGGCGCCAAAAATCGAATGACCGACTAGTATGCAAAATAATGAAAGTGCGGTCTTATGAGCAATCATATTTCAATGAATCTCCAGCTTACATGACACATCGTGAAAAACAACTAGCCCGCACCGTGCAGAATTCTGTCCAAATAATCGCGTATTCTCGACCCTATGATTGAAGGAGAATATTCTGCTGCTGCTTTCACGTTTTCAGTGGAAGCCCTCTTCTGAAAATCAACGTCGTCAAGAATGACTTTTATAGCCTTTGCCAGTGCCTTCGCATCTCGAGGAGGAACAAGAAGACCATTCACTCCATCCGCAACTATCTCGGAAACTCCTCCGACCTCAGTAGCGACAAGTGGCAATCCACATGCCATCGCTTCGACAAGAACACGTGGACGTCCCTCGCTCAGCGAGGGCAATACGAAAACTGTGGCTTGGTTAAGATGATTCCAGATCTCTGAACGGTCACTAACCCATCCATTGAAAAAAACACGATCGCGTAACTCAAGATGCTGTGACAACAATTCTAATCTTTCCCGCTGTGGACCGTCACCAATGATAACCAGCGACACATCCTTCAGATCAGCTATTGCCCTTATCAAGTAAGACAAACCTTTGACAGGCACGAGCCGAGCAACCGAGACTATTTCCCTGCGTTTCTTGTGAATATTTGTCGCATTGTAGCGAGGCACCACAAGCGGAGAAGGGATGACTACAGTGCTTTCCGCCCCAAGCGCTTGTGCCCTTTTTTCCAAATCCCTGCTTACACAGATTACTCCAGAGGCGATTCTCAAAGCCAAGAGAACCGCAATTCTGCCCATAAACGATTGCGAATGAACTCTTAAGTCGCTACCGACCGCTCTTACGACAAATGCCTTCCCAGATAGCCCAGCGGCAATCGCTCCAATCAACGCTGAGAAGTAAGCATACTGAGCCAGAACGACATCGGCTTGAGAAAGATATATTTCTCTAAGCATTCTGGCAACCCAGTAAGAGCCTTCTAGCGCTCTGTAGGGTATTTTCAGGAAAATGTATCTGGCATTTTCAGGAATTTCCTTATATTTCCAGTCGACTTTCTTGACGCTTGCAAACGGTGACAACACCTCGACGACAGACGAGACCCTGGGGTCGCTAAACACTAATACACGCATTCTTGTCAAATTCTGCCCCTCGCTTTGTTGAGATTCAGCTTCCAGAAAGCCCGTTGTAGCGCGTCTAAACACATTGATCATCCAGTTCGGAACACTAACCTACGAGAAGTAAGGGTCACGTAACAATGCACTGTTGATAGATCTTTTCGACTCTCTGCAGCAAGAGTCCTACAGTGTATCTTTCAAGCACGTTCTTTCTCGCATTTTCCCCAAGCTTCTTACCCAAAGATGCATCCTCAAGCAATCTGATCATGTAGCGAGACAATTGCTTGCTGTTTCTAGGCTGAACGTGATAACCACTCACTCCGTGAACAATCGTGTCCTTCATTCCGCCAACGTAACTTCCGACTACAGGTATCCCAGAAGACATAGCCTCTATCACCACATTTCCAAAAGGTTCATGAACTGAAGGCAAAACAAGAACATCAGAACCAGCATAAACGTTAGGCATAAGTCTTGATTCTACTGTTCCCAGAAAAAAGACATTGTTCAATCCAAATTTTTCTTGAAGTCTTCTCAACTCGGTCTCTTGAGGGCCTTTCCCAACAATTACCAATTTAGCGGAAGGAATCGCCTCAACAACTTCAGCGAAAGCTTGCATCAAGTATTTAATGCCTTTATCCTCAACAAGCCGCCCCACAAACAGAACTACCGGACTGGAAATCCCCCAACTGCTCTCAAGGAAGCTTTCACGCTTTGGTGAGAAAAAGCAAGTATCGACCGCATTAGGAATTATTTCTATCTTGTCTTCATCTGCGCCCATCGCAACAAGATGAGCCCTGATAGCAGAATTGAGAGCAATTATCTTTCGCGAGCAGGAAAAAATGTACCGCCCCACAGTGTGGCCATTCGCCGAATACAGCAGAGCATTTACAACCTTTGGGGGCAACTCATCGTTATGCTGAGTGAGAACAAAAGGGATTCGTTTGGCTTGTGACACAATAGCACCATAGAACGTAGAAGCAGCGTAAAAATCATGCGCGTGAATAATGTCGAAACTCATTTTCATAAGAGTTGGAAAAAGACTCGGAATTAGAGGCACAATACCCACTTCAGGACCAGCCTGAAGCCTGCAAACAGTAAAACCATCATGTTGTTCGATCCTCTTCGCGGTTTTTCGCTTTCTCAGAGTCTGCCACTTAGGCGGTCTATCTGCCGTAAAAAGGATAACCTCATGCCCAAGCTTTGCCAGTCCACGACACAAAAGGTATTCATTAGAACTATAATACTCAGGTAGAAAGGTGCCTGTAGTGGAAATATGGGCAACTCTTAAGGACATACACATCCGAACCCTTTAATCACTGTAGAGAAGTGAGCTATTTCCACAAGTATTCATACCTAACCGCCGTGCTGTCACCTTCGCACTCACGACACTTGCGATTGTTGTCCGCAGCAACCTTGCGCGCGCTATGACGACATGCACGCGGATGACTCTCGTACAAGTCTCTTGCACTAATTTCATCTGAACAACTCTGGGGTCACATGGGATATTGTGAAACGATGCTTGCTTGCTGTTGGAATTGACTCAAGAAACCGTATTTCCACATTTACATCCCCTACATGCTTGTGAATCCGATTTACTAGGTACTCCAAGTCTTGTTTTCTTGGTTCAGCTGATTTGACTATATTCACTAAGAGTTTTTCTCTTGAGGGTTGAATTATTTGATATTGCTGTATCCATTTGTGGTTCTTTAGAAAATAAGGTGCCGGCAATGCAAAGAACTCACCCGAGATGAGTGCTCCGTTTTTGGCTACTATAAGATCACAAACTCTGCCTTTGACATCCATAATGAGAGGTAGACCGCGACCGCACCCACATTGGTCACTCTTGGGAATGCCTACATCTTCGGTATTGTATCGGATAAAAGGCATCGCATAGTTATTGAGATCGGTAATCACTATTTCTCCCTCCTCTCCGGACGATACATTTTCTCCGTTTCTTACAAATTCGACGATGCGTTCTTCAGCGTTCAAGTGCAAGCCACAATGCTCCTCGCACTCTTGAGCTATTGACTCGATTTCCGAGCTTCCATAGAAGTTGAAGAGGTTACAATCAAAAACTGACTCGATCAATCGTCTTTGAAAATCGAAGAGAGTTTCACCCGTTGTGATCACAGCAGAAGGATTTATGTCGCTGATGCCTTCTTTTTTCAAGAACTCTGAGATAAGGAAAATTGGTGATGTGAAGCCACGTAGAGTTTTGGGTTTGAACTGTTTCAATATGATTGAGAAATCATGCAAAGTTTGCTCGGTGATCTGGTAGGCTGTCAACCTTAACACTCTTCTCAACATGTAACCCCAGCGTACACGTGCAGACTGATGCATGCGCGCACCCCAAGGACTGGCAGTAGTCACTGAAACTATTTTGTCGCCAAGATTGACTCCATACCAAGAAGCAAATCGATAGTATGAAGCAGAGTTGTGCTGGAATCCTTTTTTGTCCAGATACCACTCAAATGGTTTCCCAGTTGAACCACTCGTGGTTCCCTTCTCTAGTGTTCTTGTGTTGTAGTTTCGTGCTAGAGTATCGGGAAAGCCATGTCTTAGATTTTCTTTTTTCACAATAGGCAATTTCTTAAGATCTTCAAGGTTTCCGACGTCAGTTGGTTTCAGCCCTAGCTCCCTGAATCTTCGGTGATAGAACTGAACATTCTCATAGGCATGCTTAACTAGACCCTTGAGCTTCTTAAGTTGGATTCGTTCGATTTCTTCAAGAGAATACCACTGGCTTTTCTTGAGATCTCTGAAACATCGCAATTCTTCCCATGATTTCCTGTACATAGAAAGAATCCCGTGTAATATGAGAGACCGCATCCTACCAACTTCACACGTTTTTATTCTTTCGAAGACAACAATGATCGCCACAATTATCATATGGCCTATACGTGCAAAGGTTCAGTTTTGCGCTTTCATGCCCTACAGAGTGTTTCATATATTTTTTCGATTTCCGAAATCGCATGAGACCAATCGAACTTCTCAATATAAGATGGAACCGCGAGCTCAATCCGCGCGCGCATTCATTGGAATTGTAGTATTTTGACAGAAAAGTGCCTGTAGTGGAAATGTGAGCTACTCTCAAATCCGTTCACACCCAAACCCATTGGCATCTGAACCGTTCTCTCTCACGTTGTCTTGCCGATTGAAATCATGTGCAGTAGCACTGGTTTGCTACCTAGCGGTCAGAGCTTTTCGGTCTTCGTTTACTTTCATTTCTATCCATTTGTAGGTTTTTTCCAATCCCTCTTCCAGGCTTACTTTGGGCTCCCAGCCTACTTTGTCTCTAACAAGGGTGAGATCAGCGTTTCTCCCCCTGACACCCTGCGGCGCATTGAGATCATACTCTCTTGCTATGTTCTTGCCGGAAATTTCGATGATCATATCGGCTAGTTGGTCAATCGTGACAAGTCGGTCGGATCCAACGTTTACTGGCTTGTCATAATCTGATCCCATAAGCTTTATTGTTCCTCTCACGGCATCATCGATGTAGCAGTATGACCGTGTTTGTTTGCCGTCTCCCCATATCGTTATGGTTCCTCCATTATGGGTCTCTGCTACTTTTCGGCAGAGAGCCGCTGGAGATTTTTC
>CP070754.1:694986-705041 GCA_020348865.1 Candidatus Bathyarchaeota archaeon
ATCGGAGCGGACGCGGACATAGCCATATACAACATGAACCCTGAGCTAGTGGATCCTTCAAAAGAACCAAAAGCTGTTCGCAGAGCTTTCGGAAATACCGCATACACAATCAAAAACGGTGAGATTGTGGCAAAAGATGCAAAAATCACGAAGCCAGTCCAAGGAAAAACATTCAGGGTCAACCCACAACTCTCATCGCCAACTGCAGTTGCAGATGACATGAAACGGAGATTCCGAGAATACTGGACGATAGAATACGAAAACTACTCCATCCAGGAAAGTTACTTGGCAAATTCGGTCCCTATCTCGGTCAAGACTGAGGTCTAAGACTCATGATTACATTAAAACTGAAACATCCACTCAAAGCACCAGTAGACGGTCAATGCATCACACCTGACACTTTCGCCGAGAAACCAATCAGGAAAATTGCCAGACTGCAGACTTGGGAAGGAAATCGAGAGAGAAATCTCGGCCAACTGTTCAAAATAGAACACAGTACAAAGAGCTCATCAGAAGATACGGTCATAAGAATTCAAGGAGATGCTAGAAAGATCCGAAGAATCGGCGCCAGAATGTCTACCGGCAGAATAATCATTGACGGCTACGCAGGTATGCATCTTGGCGAAGAGATGGAGGGTGGCACAATAACTGTTGCAGGCAGTGCAGGTTCCTGGGCAGGATGTATGATGGAAAACGGAATTATTCAAATCAGGGGAGAT
The DNA here is from genome assembly GCA_020348865.1 of Candidatus Bathyarchaeota archaeon. Classification (GTDB taxonomy): domain Archaea; phylum Thermoproteota; class Bathyarchaeia; order Bathyarchaeales; family Bathyarchaeaceae; genus SOJZ01. Next base: position 695,706 of record CP070754.1, read on the forward strand.
GCAGGCGACTACGTTGGAGCAGCATACCGGGGAAGCACGCGTGGAATGAATGGAGGAAAGATCGTCATACAAGGGAATGTTGGAAACGAAGTCGGCTGTTTCATGAGAAAAGGTCTAATCAGAATCCACGGGAACGTTGGACAGTTTGCCGGTATCCACATGAAAGATGGAACGATATTTGTTCAGCAAAACTCGAAAGGACGGGCTGGGGCTCAGATGAAAGGCGGAAAAGTCGTCATCTGTGGTCACATACCATCAATTCTTCCTTCTTTTACTGTTGATAGTGTTAGGCCCAAGGTCAAGGTAGAGGGAGAGGTTGTTGAGGGACCGTTTTACAGGTTTATTGGCGATTTGGCCGAAAGAGGTAGCGGAAAGCTGTTTGTTTCGCAGCTTCAGAACCCGCATTTGAAGCTGTATGAGAAATACCTAGAGTGAAGAACATGTCTACTCCTGAACTGAGCGTAAATCGAAGCGCGTTGCCGCTTGTGAAGAAACTTTGCAACAATGCTGAAATGTACTGTGTCGACGTGAAAAAGACAGAACAAGGGACCACTCTGATCGATGCAGGAATCAAATCGAAAGGTGGATTTCTTGCAGGTCAGATTATAACGGAGATATGTCTTGGAGGGTTCGGCAGCGCAGAGATATTCCACAAACGATACGGCGACATTGAGGTCCCTTCTGTATCTGTATATACAGACCACCCAGCTGTGGCAACTCTGGGATCTCAATTCGGCGGATGGCAGATTAACCTGGAGGATTTTGGTGCTATAGGTTCCGGTCCTGCCCGTGCGTTAGCCTTGAAGCCTAAAGAAATCTACGCAAAAATAGACTACAAAGATAAAGCTGATGTGACAACACTTGTATTAGAAACAAACAAGGAACCACCCGAGAGCGTAATAACTCACATTTACAGCCAATGTAACGTCACTCCTGACAATTTGTTCTTGATTCTGACCCCGACAACAACCGTAACTGGATCTACACAGATTTCCGGAAGAATCGTAGAAACTGGAATACACAAACTAACCAGACTGGGACTAGACCCAAAATCGATAATGCACGCGTGGGGATATGCACCAATTGCACCAGTACACCCCAAATTTGCCAAGGCCATGGGAAGAACGAATGACGCGATTTTATACGCAGGCGTGGCTTATTACACAGTTCACTATGACGATGAAAAGTTGAATAAACTGGTGAGTAAAGCGTCATCCTCAACCTCAAAAAACTATGGAAAACCGTTCTTTGAAATCTTCAAAGGAGTTGACTACGACTTTCGTCGAATCGATCCCGACTTGTTTGCTCCAGCAGTCTTAATAATCAACAATGCCACAACAGGCAACACTTTCAAAGCGGGGCAGATCAATTTGGAGGTTTTCAGACAATCGGTAGGGTTGTAGAATAGACCCGACCCCACTCCTGTAAGAGGAAGCTGCGAATATTCATGCCTTTTTCCGGGAGAACACAGAACCGTTGTTCATATGCGCGTGCGTCATTCGTTTAGGTGGTTCTACAATGTTTTCACGAAGCCTGCAATCCTCTTTACAGCTTCCAACAGATTTTCTTTTGAGGTCGCTATAGCCATTCGCAAATGCCCTTCGCCGCTTGATCCAAAAGCGCTGCCAGGTATCGTGGCCACCTTTGCCTTCTCTAGTATCTGTTCTGCAACACCGGCAGAAGGTAGGCCAAATGCTTGAACATCCGGGAACAGATAGATTGTTCCCTTGGGTTTTATGCATTGGAAAAGTGGTATATCGTTGAGTGCTTCTACGACTATGTTCCGACGCTCCTCGTATTCTCTGACCATTTGTTGCACGGAATCATCGCATGCTTTTATAGCAGCTAATGCTGCTTTCTGAAAAGCGGGGCTCACGCATGAAGCGACGTAGGAATGAATGCGACGGATACCAGAGGTTATTTGCTTGTTGGCGACGACGTAACCAACACGCCACCCCGTCATGGCGTAGGTTTTTGAGAATGAGTTTACAGTGATCGTCTTTTCTTTCATGTCGGAAAGACTGGCGACGCTACAATAGGGTGTGTTGTCAAAGATTATCTTTTCGTACACTTCATCGGCTAGCACTAGAAAGCCGTGTTTCTCAGCAAGGGAAGCCAACTCTCTGAGTTGCTCTGGGCCGTACACTGCTCCAGTCGGGTTGTTTGGATTGTTAATCACCACCATCTTTGTGCGTTCAGTGATTTTTTCAGTCAACGAGTGTACGTCTAGAGGGTAATCTGGAGGCTCAAGTTGTAGAGGAACGACGATGCCCCCAGACAGTTTTGTGAAACCTTTGTAGGAGGGCCAAGACGGTTCAGCAATTATAACTTCGTCGCCGGGGTTTATCACAGTCTGGAATGCTGAATACAAAGCTGCAAAACCACCTACAGTGACTGTTATCTCGGTTTCTGAGTCAGCTGCAATGTTGTTTTCTTTTAGCAGCTTTTCCGCCAAGGCTTCTCTCAGCTCAGGTAGACCCGCCGTGTGCGTGTAATGCGTGTATCCTTCGTCGAGGGCTTTCTTCGCAGCCTCTATAACGCACACAGGAGTGTCAAAATCAGGGTCCCCCGCGTGCAGTCCGATTACGTTAGGTGTCCTGTTTACCATATCTATCAGTTTTCTTATGGGTGAGGTCTGAGTAGAACTAACTCGAGCGGAAAGTTGTTTGACCAAGGTGTACACCATGCGCGTTATCATTCAAACATAACTGGAAGTAAACCCTTCATCTTGTTTGACGTTCTTGTTCTTCTTCCAATCTCACTACGTCGGCTAGTTGCGGAGTTGACACTTCGAAGAGGACCGAGTTCACTTTGCTTAATATCCTATGGACCGTTCTTGGGACAAGGGTTACATCTTCTCCTTCTTTCAGGGTGACTACTCTGTCATTCAAGACTATGTCCACCTCTCCTCTGAAACAGTAAATCGTCTCTTTCTTATCCTTGTGGAAGTGTTGGGATGTATGGTGATTTCCCTTGAGGATGAGGATCTTTCCACCATATTCTTCTTCTTGTGCTATCCACAACTCTTTTCCCCAAGGCTTCCTCACTTCTTTCAAAAACTACTCTCCTATCCCATAATTAAGCTCAGGTATTTTGCAAGCATGCAAACGCCTATCTACGTTAGTCAAACGAGAAAGACCGCCAAGCGCATAGCATCATGGAAGTCATGGACAAACGAATCTCGCACTTCATTTCTGCAAAACCTCCACAAACTCTCCTTGTTGCAAATCTCCATAAAAATGCTTTGATGCTGCTGCAGGTGTGCAAGCTGTTTTAACTCAGTGTCTACTTATGGATAAGAAAACGTGCATGCACTCAGAGGGTTGCAGGCTGCAGATTAGAACAGTTGCCGCTATTCTGATGGTCTCCGTTGTAGTCTTACTCCTTCTAAACAACTTCTTCAGATCAGGATTGATATGGCTGATTTCCATCACCACCATGATAATAGCAGTCATAGTCTACTTCATTCCTCGACTGAGGAAATGATACGTTCAAGAACCTCTTTCTCAATGTGCACACATGCACGAACTTAGTTGATCGAAGCCTACGCACTCATGGGTAGTTACTCTTAAATAGCTAGGGCCTAACGGTTGTCGATACTTGTTTGAGATGGAAACATGCAACGTTTCAATTCAAAAAAGATAGTCTTCATCGCAACAATGAGTGCCCTAGGAAATGTCCTAGCTGGAATCTCAATCTATCTGGGTCCAATATATCCTGGAGTAGCTCTGGATCTCTCTCATATAGCAACGTTCATTGCAGCCATTTACGGTGGTCCTGCCATAGGATTCCTCGTTGGGCTTTTCGGTGGTGTCTTTTCTGGGGTATATTTTGGTCCATTGGGAACTCTATCATGGCTTGGCTTGATAGGATTGCCTCTGGGAAAGTCATTGACCGGGTTGACCACGGGGGCTCTTCACAAGCTCTTTAGGGTAAAACAGAGGTCACATCCGTCAATCATTACATTGCCATTAGTGATTTCTTCCTATGTTCCGGAGTGTTTGTTCACTATTTTCTTTTTCTTGAGTATTATGCCTTATTTCTTGGGACTGGGAGGCGGCTTATTCATGCTTGGGTTCATTCTCCCTAAGGCTTGGGGAGAGATTATCCTAATGAGTTTCTTAATGGCTGCCTTGGTCGGAAATGAGGGGTTTAGCGTTTTCATTGCTTCCGCCCTCTCCGTCTACAAGACTAGATCGAGACCTTAGAACTATGGAACAAGCTTCAAACGCGTCACTTAGTCATTCATACAAGTCACTCTCTGAACATGGAACCATCATTTTCTCGGCGCGTTCTTTGCGAAATGATTGGAAATTTCCTAGAATAAGCATGAACACCGAATTATGCATGTATGCAAAGAGTTATTAAATCATGCATCGACACTAAGTAACCGATTATGGAACCAGCGATGGTCCGCATGTCTGGACCCGAAACAAGCGATATTTCAAATCAAAGAGGTGGAGAGAATGAAATGGAAAACGGTTAAGAACTTATTTCGTCTCTACGTTCTTTCCATACTTGACGTTGAAGCCTTGGTGTTTCTGATAATCATTTGTCCATTTGTGTTTATCATCTCTGTCTTGGTGCTTCAAACCATGTATCCGCCTCTTGGCGCCATATTCTTCTATGCAATGTACATACCGTTAGTGATATGCGTTGCCGTTATTGACTACCATAGGAAGAAAAAGTCTTCCTAGCCGATCGATTTGCGCACGATTCAATATCACGTTGATGTTATCATCTGGTGAAACCAATCCATACGTAGATAAGCTTGGAAACTCAAGGTGGTAGGATGCATATTTGGTTTCTCATTTCAATTCTTGGCATGATCGCAATTGTGCCAGTTCATTTCTTGTCGGTTGAGCGCCTGAGACTTCAGAGAAGATATGGGAAGGAGAAAGGATCTAAGATCGGTAATATTTGTGGCCTCATTTCAGGATGGGGATTCTTCATCTTCTGGATTGGAATCTGGGTCTCACCTCAGCCCAGATTTGCAGTTCCAGTTCTCTGGAATCTATCATTCTTCGTCTTGGGGTCGGATTTTTCCATCCATTTGATTCATCTGGTTATTTCCTCACCCCTTCTTATTGTAGGTCCTTGGCTCGCAATCAATGGTGTAAAGGAGACGACGTTGAAAGTGGCAGAAACGCACTCGGCGGAAACGGTCGTTACCACAGGAAGCTTCTCTATTGTGCGGCATCCACAATATTTCGGTGGATTATTGGCGCACGCAGGGATTTCCTTCTTGTTTTCTGCATGGTATTCCTTGCTCTTCACTCCCTTAGTAGTTGCACTCGTTTATCTCATCTCGAGGAAAGAGGAACGAGAACTAATCAGAGAATTTGGCAATGAATATGAGAATTACAGAAAAAAAGTCCCAATGTTGGTGCCACGATTGAGAAATCGTCACAAACACAAACGTAACAGCCCTGCAGGCAGGAATCGTCAACACAACATATAAGTCGTTGAGGTGCACTGGAAAACAAGTGTTTGAAGATGACTAACAAGCTACCAGAGGAAAGCTATCGTCTGGAAGGAGTCGCTTTTGGACTTGCAGATGGGTTGATTATGTGTTTAGGTCTAATAATAGGTGTTGCGGAAGTCACTTCAAACACTCGCCTTGTGATAATTACGGGAATAATAGGTGGCTTTGCTAATGCATTCGGAAATTCCATCGGATTCTTTATGTCCCAATCAGCAGAGCGAGCATTGCAGATCCATGAAACGAAAGAACATGGAGCAACAACAAGAATACACTCCAAAAAGGAAGTATTCACAAACAGCCTCTTCGCATTCGCATCAACAATCGTCGCCGTCCTAATTCTCCTATCACCGTTTACGTTTCTCCATATGACCAGCGCCACAATAGTCACGTTCGCAGTTGGAACGTTAATGGCGTTTATTCTGGGAAGCTATGCTGGCAGAATGAGCTATGAAAACCCCTACAAAGAAGGATTGAAATACGCTCTGCTAGCCATATTGGGAGCCATAATATCTCATTTTCTAGCAGACTCCATCCAACTTCTGATCTAGGGGAAAAACAAAGTGGCCTTGCAAACACAGGAAAACCGTACCAACACAGATGCACATGAAAATCATAAATACGCTTGTGGTTACGTCTGTAATTACAGCTGTGTGGTTGGATGAAGAACCGAGCATCTATATCACCAATCCGAATAGCCATAACCGCAGTCTTCACTTCTCTCGTGTTTGTCTCAACCACAATATTCTCAATCTATGTCCCCCAAACAAGAGGTTTCTTCAACATTGGCGAAACCATGGTTTACACAACAGCGGTGCTCTTTGGCCCCATTATCGGTGCCTTCGCCGGAGGTTTCGGCTCCATGCTTGCCGATCTTTTTCTGGGGTATCCCCACTATGCACTAGCAACTCTGGTGATAAAAGCGTGCGAAGGCGCTGTTGTGGGAGCGCTCACCCAAAAGAGAATGAGATTTGGATCCAAACTTCAGTGGAAGATTTTCACCATCACCTTCAGCCTGATCGCAGGTGTTTTGCTGGCCGCCATAGGATCCCTCTACTACAGTGGGTCGGTAGAGTTGTATATTGGATTTCCACCTCCGGAGACCCCAACTCTGATTCTTTTCGTCCCGAAAGAATTTTGGTATTCTTTAGGAGTTCTAGTCATACTGCTGGTGTCGTTGGTTGGATTCGTCTTTGAACCGGAGCTCGGGTGGCATGTCTTCTCAATTCTTCTCGGAGGCTCGTTGATGGTGATTGGATATTTCCTCTATCAGCAGTTCTTTCTTGGAGTTTTAGCTATAGTTGAGATTCCTGTGAATATCGGACAAATGGTAATTGGTCTTGTTCTGGCGATTCCGATAGTCAGGGCACTGCGGCGTTCTTTACCATCAACCAAAACTTGAACCCATTTCGCAATCGTTCAATCTTTTAAGCTACGAAAAGCAATGTTAGACATCAACGTTGGAGAATAGACATGACTCATCGATCGCTTTCAATCGGAAAGCTTGAACCAAATAGACTCAGACAGCTTGTATTCAGTTGTCTAGGAGCGACTGACCCTCATGTTATCGTCGGTCCCAAAGTAGGCGAGGATGCAGCTGTGATCGACTTCCAAGACAAAGTCATTGTTGTCCATTCAGACCCGATAACTGGGGTCATTGAAAACGTCGGAAAGCTCGCCATTAATGTTTGCACCAATGACATTGCAGCTAGAGGAGTCCGTCCTCAATGGATTCTTGTTGTCATGCTTTTGCCCGAAAACTTCGATTTAGATCAGCTGGAAATAGTGACGAAACAGATGCATAAGGTTGCAAAGGAGCTTGGTGTAGCAATAGTAGGTGGGCACACCGAGGTGACATCCAGCGTCAGCAGACCTGTGATTGTTACAACGGCAATTGGAGAAGCGGAAAAGAAAGGGTTCGTAAAGACGAGTGGTGCAGAGGTTGGTGACAGGATCATTGCAACGAAGGGGGCTGCAATCGAAGGGACTGCAATCCTATCGACTGAAATGGACGAGCTTCTAAGTCGCAAAGTCGGCAAGAGCACGATTCAAAGGGCTAAAAGTTTCATCAACATGACAAGCGTTCTGGAAGACGCCCTAACAGCCATGGAAGTGGGAGGAGTTCACGCGATGCATGACGCTACAGAAGGCGGCATTGCAGGAGCGCTACAGGAAGTCGCTTGGGCGTCCAACGTAGGAATCAAAGTTCATGAGGAAAGAATCCCCATTCACAAAGAAACTGGAGCGATCTGCAAGGCTTTGAACATTGATCCGCTAAGAACCATTAGTTCGGGAACGCTTTAGATTTTCTGCCATCCAAGGAAAGCAGAAGAAATCGTGAACGTGCTTCAAAAGAAAGGCGTTCAAGCATCAATCATTGGGGACGCCCTTGAAAAGGAAAAGGGATTGTACATCTCACGTTATGATGGAAGCAAGCTTGATCTTTCCAGTCCTGTTGAAGAAGAATTGTGGAAAGTCCGTATGCACGAAGATTAGCTGGAGTCATCTTAACAATCTAGCTGCTTCTACGTATTCAGTGAACAGTAGGTCTCCCTTTTCAGGGGAGTATGTGAAGGACGGTCCAACCTTGTCGTGGAGTCGCCTCATTATTTGAATCTCAACAATCTTGGCCCCTTGACCGAAGATTTGTTCAAGAGCATAAGCAAACTCCTCAACCTTCTCAGGAATCTCCGATCTCTTGACTTTGAAAGTCTTCTCCAAGACAAGATAAATCATCTGCTTTGGCGAATCTCCTAAAGAAGATAGCCCCTCATCTACTGCCTCAAGAACAAGCTTGTTGAACTCTCGGTTGCAAATCCACGGTGCTTCTCTTTGGGTAACTCGTGCCCTAGCGTCGCGCTGCCCCTCAGGCTTCCACGACACCGGGTGCAGAAATGTTCTGTGTACGCACGGATTGGTTGCGAATTCATGTTTCATCGAGTTTGCCTTTTTTTGTAGTTTTGTTGAACTGTTCATGTGTTCCACCAGTACACATATCGTATCGTATGACTTAATATATCGATTACTTCTACACGTGATATATATCGAAACTCGACATATTACGAAATTCGATATATACACGCCACACTAGTCTAATGATGCATCAACGCACGGAGTGCCGCGTCGCTAGTTCTTGGAGCGCTTCTCCTTATGTCTTTTCCTTTTCTCCGCTCTTTCCTTCTTGGTCATTGGTTTCTTCTTGGAGCCCTTTCCCATACCCAACTTGATCACCGCATTTAGATAGATGATACATCGAATGAAGTTTTCGGCTCACTATGCACGCAAGTCACCGCGTGACAGTTGCATATGGCACAATCGTATTAGTGTCCCTAATGCCGCTAATCCTTCTAACCTTCCCAACAAGATCTCGAGACAGCTCCTGAACTGTTGAGAATATCGTTTTTCCATGCAGGTCAATCTCTGCTACAGCAAGAATATCATATTGTCCACTTATGATGTGAGCTTCTTTGACTTCTTCGAATTCCAATAGGCTTTCCATGAGTTCATCTTCATTTGCATCAAGTTCTATATCAATTAGAATGAAGATATTACGTTTTCCTCTTTGCAGCTTCACACATGCACCTCCATGAACACTTTCTATCCGTCACTTTTGAACAGATATAAGATTTGCTCTTGCACATGCGTTCATGCAGACATGCATTATACCATGCATGCTTTGTAATGACACATTCTGTTTCTGGGCAAATCTCTCTCTTTGAGTGAAATATATGCAGTGCATGTTTGGTTGTCTGCAGCCAGAACACATAAACCAATTCATCGGCCAGTCTAACTGGCAGACTGTCCAGTTACTATTTGTGGTGAGCAACATGCGCTTCAATCCTCCAAAAGAGGGG
>CP070754.1:705141-711217 GCA_020348865.1 Candidatus Bathyarchaeota archaeon
ATCGGTGATGGTCTTCGCCTTCACGTCCAGGACCCCTCGGAAAATCGCTGGGAAGCCAAGAGAATTGTTTATCTGGTTCTCGAAGTCTGAGCGACCTGTGGCTACGATTCTGGCTCCTGCTTCCTTTGCTTCCCACGGCCAAATTTCAGGGATTGGGTTCGCACACGCGAACACTATGGGGTCTGTCGCCATTTTGGCCACCCACTCTTTTCTGATTGTGTCTGGACTAGGTATGGATGCTGCTATGCATATATCAGCGCTCTCCAATGCGTCGGGTATGGCTCCAGTCTTTCCTTCAGCGTTCGTTTTTGTGCAGAAGTCCCATTTCCACGGGTTTTCTTGCTTCTGCGCTTCTACGTCTTTCCTGTTTGAGTGGAGGATACCTTTGCTGTCGACCATTATGATATTTCCCGGCTTGGTTCCCGCTCTCATAAGGACTATGGCAGTACGCGTGTTGGCCGACCCGACCCCGATCACAGCCATCTTTGCCTGGCTCATTCTCTTTCCCACGATTTTCAGTGCGTTTATTACACCAGCTAGAGTCACTGTAGCTGTGCCTTGCTGGTCGTCATGCCAGACTGGTATGTTCAGTCGTTTTCTGGTCTCCTCCAATACGTGGAAGCATTTTGGTTTGCTTATGTCTTCGAGGTTTATTCCTCCAAATGTGGGTTCCAGCCATTTGCATGCAGTTATGATCTCTTCTGGGTTTTTTGTGCCCAAGCAGATTGGGAACGCATCAACCCCACCGAGATATTTGAACAGAAGTGCTTTTCCTTCCATGACCGGCAATCCAGCTTGTGGCCCGATGTCGCCAAGCCCAAGTACACGTGTACCATCGCTCACTACGGCTACGTAGTTCCATCGGTTTGTTTGAGTGAATACCTGTTCAGGTTCATCCTTGATTTTTCTGCATGATGCTGCCACGCCTGGTGTATACCAGATCGCAAAATCCGCTGGTGTTCGAATTTGACATTTCGGCATGATCTGGATTTTTCCTTGATAGAATGGATGGTATGCTAGTGCGAGTTTTGCTGGTTTCTTTGCCTTTGCTAGCATTTCTTCAACCGTTAGTTTCTTGGACGCAGTCAAGGTGTGTTACCTCTTCTATTTTGGTGAAGATGTCTTGGTGTTTGTTTGTGGATTTAAGGCTTTTTGTTCGTGTATCTTTCTTTTTGGACGCACGAACACCTACATACACGTCGATCGTACAGATCAACCTACAGATACTCAGAGCTCTTGATGAGAGTGAGTTCCGTGAGAGAAATGCTTATTAAATCTTAATACATAATACTAATTGGTAGCACACACACGAACAGAACATGTTATGCGACAGGTGGGAGCATGAGAAAAACCCTACGCGAAAAATGGTTCACAGACGCGTACGTTACTCAGTTCTTCCACTATTGGGACGCCGTTAGAGTTGTCATGAGCATTCGCTGAAGGCGTACGCGCTATCTCCTTTTTTAAGGCTCTCTGCGAAAGGTGCACGGACAGACCCAATTCGGCAAGATCTCGATAGCATTTGCCTATTGCCGTTTTCCAGCTAACCAATGGACTGTCGCGTGCGCGGGTGTACTTTGTGCATGTCAGCTGTCGTTGTCTAGTGCTCCAGCAAGAATGTGGTGCAGAGAAATGCAGCGAGAGACTAGACTTCAGCCTTAGTTGTTAGGCTTTATAATCAAGGAGACATAGAGTTTTGTCTAGATGGAGGGTACAGCTACGCTGGATCGTTATGTGTCTAAGACGTCTAGGTCCCGACAATTGTATGAAAAAGCTGAAAGGATTCTTCCCAGCGGAGTTTCATATTTCATCCGCTATATGGAGCCATATCCTTTCTACACAGTGAAAGCAAAAGGTAGCAAGCTGGTTGATGTGGATGGAAATGAGTACATCGATTTTTGGCTCGGTCACACCGCCCTCATTCTAGGGCACAGCCCACCCGGAATCATGGAAAAAGTCAAGAGGCAAATCGCAAATGGAACGCACTATGGAACCGCCCATGAACTCGAAATCTCCGTCGCCGAACAAATAGCGAAGATGATCCCAAGCGTAGAAATGGTTCGTTTCACCAATTCCGGAACCGAAGCAAACATGTATGCCATTAGACTTGCACGAACGTACACTGGCAGAGACAAAATCGCAAAGTTCGAGGGTGGATGGCACGGAGGCTACGACGCACTCGACGTAGCGGTCAAGCCCCCACTGGCCACACCTGAATCTGGTGGATTGACAGCCGGAGCCCTGAAAGACACAAGTGTCTTCCCATTCAACAATATTGAGGAAATCAGCAAAACGATGAAAAGTGAGAAGTTTGCTGCGATAGTTGTTGAGCCAGTGCAAGGAGGCGGCGGTTGCATTCCAGCTGAAAGGGCATTTCTGAGAGAGCTGAGAGAAACGTGCACCGAAAACGGAACACTTCTAATTTTCGACGAGGTCATAACCGGGTTCAGGCTTGCCCCTGGCGGGGCCCAGCAATACTACGGAGTTCCATCAGACATAACCGTGATGGGAAAAATCGTGGGAGGGGGGTTCCCAGTTGGCGCGCTTGCAGGTCCCAGAGAAATCATGGGTTACATGAATCCTATGCTTTATGAACGCCCGAAATTCTCTTTTCACGGAGGCACGTTCTGCGCAAATCCTATTACTATGACTGCAGGTTTGGCAACGCTGAAACTGCTGGAAGATGGGAGGTTGCTGAACGAGCTTAACAAACGTGGGAAAAAGCTTAGACAAGATCTCTCTGACATATTCGAGAAACAAGATGTTGACGTTCAAGTCACCGGTGAGAGTTCTCTTTTCCATACACACTTCACGCGCGAAAAGGTAAGGGACGTCTGTGGTGTTTTTCGAGCAGACCGAGGAAAACTGTTGGAATACCATCTGCATTTGGTCGCAAACGGGGTCTTTTTCCTTCCAACGCGTACAGGCGCGTTAGGCACCACACATACGGAAAGTGACTTGGCGAAGCTTCTGACGGAGGCGGAAAACTTCGCAAAGAAAAAACAGTAGCACTGTTGCACCGTTTCTTAGACCTTTAATGCTGAAAGAACATACTGGATTATTTCGTCTGCAATGTTGATCGCTGTAACTGACTGTAACCCTCTCCATCCCGGCTGACTGTTCAATTCAGCGATCAGAAGCCCTTTGGGTCCCTCCAAAATGTCGACACCAGCTATTCCGCAGCCGATTACTTTCGCTGCTTCTACTGCGAGATTCTCCGTTTCTTTGTCCAATTTTAGAGCTACTGGCTTTGCCCCCAAGCTTACATTTGTTTTCCAGTTGTCTGCCACTCGCCTCATGGACGCTACAACGTGATCGTCTAAGACTAACGCCCGAATATCAGTGTTCCCGTGTGGAATGAACTTTTGGAGGTATATGACGCTGTGGCAGAAGGCTATTGCTTTGAAAACCCTAGTGGCGATTTCCGGATCTGACACTCTCGTGGCTCCCACTCCTCTTGATCCAAACAGAGGCTTCACAACAACGTCTTCTCCTAGTTCTTTGAAGCATTTCAAAGCTTCATGGGGATTCTCTGTTATTGCTGTGCCTGGAACAGGCAACCCGTGTTCCTCCAAGAGAGCAAGCGTATGGTATTTGTCTACTGAACGTTCAATGGACAATGGAGGGTTCACAATCAACATGCCTAACCGTTTAAGGTGGTGCAGAAAGTCCATCCTAAAGATGATCTCTTCAAGGGACCCATGTCCGATAGGACGTACTATTAATGCGCTTAGAGTCTTAATGATATCCACCTCGTCTATGGATGCTTCAGGTTTGTGTTTGATACGAGCAACGATTTTGGGAAAGCTCAAGCATACCGACGTAATGTTTTGCTTTTCCAATGCATTCCGGAGTTGAATTGTGCTCCACGCGTTCTCGTTTTTTGTGAATATTCCCATCTTCAAGTATTGTCCCTCATCTTCAGCCTTTTACCCGATTTGAGGAATAAAAGTTAGCGTTACCAACTGCCTTTTCAGTTTGCAGAAAGCTAAAACTTATGGATGTGATGTATGAGTTGCAAGGCGTTTTCTGCTTCCTCGGACAGGTCAAGGTGCAAGTAGGCCCCAGATTTGTTGTGGTAGGGCGGGCCTTTCCTTGAAAATAGCGTTAGGATTTTTTCACTGTGATTTGTGCTGAACCCGCCTTTACTCGGTTCGTGCCCCCGAATCAACACCTTGGTTTTCGACACTCTAAGAAGCCTCTCTGTGATATCCTCGCCAAAAAGCCTTCCAGCTCCTCTCGGCGAGGGACGGGTTCCTCTTATGCCTTCTCGAGGGTCACTCCAAAGAATTTCTTCTAAGTGGGTCTCGTGTGGGTGTTTTTCGTGGGCGAAGGCCAAATCCTCTGTTGTAGACGCTTGGCTTGGTACACCACCATGAAGGAGAACATATCTTTTATCGATAAGCACTGCATTGTATAGATAGTCGAAGAGTTTACGCAGCGCTGAATACGTATGTGATGAAGCGTCCCCGAATTTCCTCTGTAGATGGTCTAGCAGATCGTGAGGGTGGGCTAGAAGGTCATTTGGTCCTTCGTGATTTCCCTTCATTAGTATAATCCGCTTTGGAAACACTTCTTTCAGTTTCAGGATGATGTAGTAGACTTCAGGCGAATGGAGTCCTCGGTCCCCATAATCTCCAAGGAAAATCATTGTGATTTCTTCGTTCTTGCTGGCTTTTTCCATGAATTTGCTGTTTTCCAGAATTGTCTTGAGGCTCATCATGTCTCCGTGGACGTCTCCAACAATGATTGCATCACCTGTCGGCTGTATTGAAACAAGCCTACCGGTGATTTGCATGTTTCCTATCTGCCCATTCTCTTCTGCCAATATGTTTGTGATTCCATTAACCAGTTTGAGAAAATTGTTGGCTGACGCTCTTTTGGCCATGCTAACCAGATCGGAAGGCTTCCCAGCGCTAACTGCTATGGCAATCACCACATGTGATAGCAAGCATTGATGATGACTGGGCTTCTTGGTTTATTTCTGGATTTCGATGATTCATTGCAAGGTGCACGGTGAACGTGGAAAACCAGAAGATTCACAGCGTGATGTGAACATCGTCACCTGTTATTTCGAGAACTGCACCTTCCAGCTCTTTCTTTTGGTTCTGGATTTTTCTCAGTATTCCTTTGTGCTCACCATTCACCGCGGTGAATCTTGAGTCAATCAATTTCATCTTCTTCTGCAGGTCCCTTTGCTCTTTCCGGAGTTGAGCGGACTCTTTTCGAGACGTTGTCATTGCATTGGAGGTTGAGAGTCGTTGTTTGTCGTGGAACGCATCTTTACAGCTTTTCTGCAGGGAAAGCAACGTATCCTTACGAAGTATGCTGTCTATCTGTGTCAGAGCTTTTTTCAGGCGGGTGCTTTTCAGCTTCAGTTTTCCTTTTGTCATTGCAACATTCATACTATGCAACAACGTTTTGAGTACTGGGTATCCATCATCCTCAGTTGTGAAAGCCTCAAACGGTTTATCCAAGTATTCGTCAAGCTTTTTTGCTTCATCTGACGGCAAGGGATAGCCCGGTCCAAGAACTAAGGTTTGGAACTTGAGAAACGGTTTCTGAAGGCGACGAAGACTAAGCTTCAGCTCATCTTCTAGTTCCTCAATCTTCTTGTTCGTTTGAGCAAGCTCGGCCATATCGCTCCTTCGTTGAATCTGTACGATTTTCTGTTGATTCTCGTCTACGGTCTTCTCAAGAATACCCCTTCTTGATTTCACTTCTTTCTTTTGCGCTTCAACTTCATCCAACTTCTTCAGGGACTGTGAAAGCCTATCAACCATGGAGAAAGACTCTTCCACAGTCCTGGCTTTCGTGTATTCATGCGCTGAAAAGGAACATAGTTTCTCAAGTGACTTTGAAGCTTTCCCAAAAGCAATATCAAATCTCCTCCGATCTACGATAAAATACGGGGCGACCCGCGGAAACCATTTCGCTCTTTCCCTTCCAACCAGTGCAAAGGCCCTTTTTGAATCATCACACACCGTCTGAAGGCTTTCAGATGAAATCAAATCAGGAAATTCGATACTGCTAATCGTTTCCAGGGCATATTTGGCAAGTTTATTCAACACTTTCG
>CP070754.1:711317-725851 GCA_020348865.1 Candidatus Bathyarchaeota archaeon
AGGGGGGGACGGCGCATTTTTAGTGGGGGATGATGTAGCCGTCCCAGACCGACAATGATGGATGAGGATCTCATGACGAACAGACCCCACCTCTTGATAGTTGTCACTTTCTTGCATCATGCTGAAGACATGGCTACTTGAGTTTTCAAGGCTGATCTACAGTTTTGGCAGGAAAGAAAAAAGGAAGAAAATGGTTGATCTCTACTTTTTCCTTATGGCTGAAATGAACTCATCTATAGGGATTGCTGGCACGCTCATAATCTGTATTGTTCCACGGGAGCCCATCTCCAATGAGACGCGTGCTATCGTTTCGTTGTCTGACGCTTTGACTATATTCACGAAATCATACTGTCCAAGCGTTGCATATTGATGAATGACCTTGACGCCCATTGCCTCAAGCTCCTTGTTGACTTCCTTAATCCTTTCAGGCTTCTCTCTAACTGTTTTCCATCCTTCGTCTGTAAGCTTAGATAGAAGAATATATGTTGGCATGCACCATTTCCCCTGTTTGCATAATTTTGTATCATGTTATTCTTTCTCCGCGTATTTAAGGCTTGATTTGAGACCATCAGAATTTGTGTATGAGACCTCGCTTGGTACCACAAGCTAAGACGTCTCCTAAATCCATAAATCTATTGGTGATTCTCAGCACTGTTCTGAAGTAGCCCTGGAGGAGAACACGATTCTTTCCTACCCGTCCCCGGCTACTTGATGATTGCTTCCAAAAGTAAAGGGTTAACTCCAAGCACGAAAGACTCATCGTGCGCATGATTGGTTTGGATCGGCTTTTGAAAACATGGTGTGGGCCCGTGGACTTTCATTACTTTCACAAATCTCTCTCCGTTGTCCGACGTTTTTTTTGAACAAAGACTTTTTGACGAGAAGATATCGATTCGGGAACGCAGAAATCCTGAGAGGAGAAGCAATACTAAGGATGCTGACCCCGTTCCTTCACTCATCACAGAATCTTTTATCTGTTCCTTCATCTAATCTAAACAGGTTATCCTTCAACCTCCCTCAGACTTCACCTGAGGAGTCAAAATGACCGAAGAACCTCAAGAAAAGACGAAGTATGAATGCCTTGAAGACTTACCAGGCATCGGACCAGCAACAGCACAGAAATTGCGAGAATTAGGGTTTCATACAGTGGAATCCTTGGGTACAGCAGCAGCGCGGGAGCTACAATCCGTGGGAGTCAGCGAAAAGAAGGCTCTGGAGGTCATCCGTGCAGCAAGATCGTCTCTCGCTATCTCTTTCATACGAGCAGACGAACTGTTGAAAATGCGACAAAACGTTGCACGACTAACAACTGGAAGCAAGGCAATGGATGAGCTTCTTGGCGGAGGTCTTGAAACTCAAACAATCACAGAATTCTACGGAGCATATGGAAGCGGCAAAAGTCAAATGTGCCACCAGCTGTGCGTGAATGTGCAGTTACCCCAAGAACAAGGAGGACTAGGCAGCGGAGTCCTCTACATTGACACAGAAAATACCTTCAGGACTGAACGTATAGTCCAGATGTCACAGCATTTGGGCTTGGACCCAGAAGAGGTGGCGAAAAATATCATCTTCGCAGAGGCATACACATCAGATCACCAAATGTTCCTTCTAGACAACGCAGACAAAATAATAAAAGAAAGCGCAATCCACCTAATCATTGTAGATTCACTAACCTCCCACTTTCGAAGTGAATACCTTGGACGAGGAATGCTGGCAGAGAGACAACAGAAGCTCAACAAACACATGCACAAACTGATACGTCTAGCTCGCGCTTTCAACGCTGCCGCAGTTGTGACAAATCAGGTTATGGCTAAACCTGACGTCTTCTTTGGGGACGCCACACACCCCATTGGCGGCCACATCGTTGCACACACGAGTCACACGCGCCTATATCTTCGCAAGTCCGCACGTGGGCCTGTAAGGATTGCCCGCCTTGTTTCAAGCCCCTACCTGCCAGAAGGGGAGAGAGTATTCAAGATAACTAAGAACGGAGTAGAAGATGTAGCTGAAGAGGACAAACCGAGACGAAAATGAGATGCCCATTCCATCAGCCTCCGTGAAACAATTCTTTCAGCTTGTAACAAAGAGAAGGTTTGCAGAAGCAGAACGAATGCTCGAAAAGTCGAAACAAAGAGTACAGGAAACTGAATGGAATAGAGGATATTTTCAAGCCCTTCAAGGCATATTCTTGGCAAAAAAGTCGAATAACGACCGATATGCTTTTCTTTCCAACAACGATTTCGACAACGCAGACGAATTGAAAAACTATAGACACGAGTTTCTGAAACGCACTAGAAGCAAACTTCATGCCGATTATGACCGTGGCTTCTTCTCAGCTTGGGCCAGTTACATGCTTGTATTGATAAAACGCGAGGACTACACAAAGGTTAAACCCATAAAAAGTGCGAAACCCGAGCAGCAAGTAAAAATCACGCCGGAAAAAAAGGTTGAGACCAAGCCCAAACAGATTGAATCCGAGACGAGCGCCAAACCCAAAAGAATTGTACAGACGAAACTCACATAACAATGCATGTTCTTGTTTTTAGGTTTCAGTGCTGGTAGTAACAGTGACGACTTTTTGCGACGTACTCGTATGTCCTTGGTTGTTTTCGACAGTTAAGGTTACGGTATAGTTGGCGGGAGTCGTATATACATGCGTCACGATCAGGTCGGTCGTTGTCGTTTTACCGGTGTCATTAAAATCCCAAGTAAAACTCTCGATACCGCCAAATAGATTATAGCTTCCAGTCGCATCAAAGGTTACTGTTTGACCTACTATAGGAAACTCAGGGGTGTGTGAAAGAACAGCGGTGGGAATCATAAGAGTAAAAAATAGGCCAAATGCGAGAGCAAACGTAAGAAAGTAGGCACCTACTCCCATTGTCGTTATCTTGGATGGGTCTTCCACTTTGGGACCGAAAAAATGCTTAAGAAAATAATAGGTAAGAATGTAGAAAGAGATGCCAAGTAATATGTTATACCATAGTGTGTCAAGTCTCAGAAGAATACACAATGCAGCAGCAACAACACCCAAGCATATTCTGATTGAGTAAACAACGCTTAAAGGCTTCACTTTCTCACATTCCTAGAGGGAACCACACTGAAGGAAGAGATGACCAGTTTTGACATTGCCGCGCTTACCCCCGAACTCAACCGCACTATTGCGTGTGCTCGAATCGATAACATTTACCAAATTAATCCCACTACTCTGCTTTTAAAGCTTCGTCAGCCAAACCAACCATCTATTCATCTGCTTATTGAGGCGGGAAAAAGACTTCACCTGACATCTTATGCCATCGAGAAACCAAAAAGACCCACCGCCTTCTGCATGGCCCTGAGAAAGCACCTCAGAAACTCCACAGTCACAAGAATTCTACAGCATGAATTTGAACGGATTATAACAATCCAGATGAACACTGGAAAGGGCGACTTCCAATTGATAGCTGAAATGTTTAGCCGAGGAAACCTTATCCTAGTGGACCCAAACAACAAGATATTGCATGCCCTGAGATATCGAAGAATGCGAGACAGGAAGATCCTACGTGGAGAATCCTTTCAACATCCTCCACCCCGCGGTAGAAATCCCCACGAACTAACCATCTCAGACTTCAAAGTGAAAGCCTTGGGACAACTAGAAATAGTGAAGGGACTCACGAAATTCCTGAGCATCGGTGGGCTCTACGCCGAGGAAATTCTTCTCCGCGCCGGTGTCAGTAATGACACTGCTTGTGAATCCCTAACGAAACAAGAGATGGATAGGATTCTCGACGAAATCCACCAGATCCTCTCCTCAATTGAAACTGGAAAGGTAGAACCCCAAATTGTGATTGATGAACGGGGCGTGTGGATCGATGCAATCCCAATATTTCTGAAGAAGTTTGCTCACTTGAGACAAGAACCATATAACACCGTCAACGAGGCCTTCGATGAATACTACACAAGGATAGCCACAGAAGAAAGCGCAGCTGACGTTTCCAAGGAAACTGAGCAAAAGCTAGCGAAGCAACAGAGAATCCTCATAAAGCAACAGAACGCACTAAAAGATTCCGCGGAGAAAATTGAACAGTACCAAGAGATTGGTGACGTGATTTACACACATTTTAGCGAGCTGCAATCCCTCCTCCAAGAAATCGCGAGTAAGAAAAGGGAAGGAGAATCCTGGACGCAAATAATCTCAGATATCAAAAGCGAAAAAAAGGCGGGACGTGTCCCTGCCATTCACTTCCACTCGCTTCAACCTGAACGCTTAACCCTCAACGTTTCGGTGGATGACTTGATATTTCCGCTCAACATTCGACGTTCCATTCAAGTTAACGCGGCAGACTACTACAAGAAAGCTAAAAAAACAAGAAAGAAACTTGACGGAGTCAAGAAAGCACTAGGAGAAACCAAAACCAGAATCTCCCGATTGCCACGACAACAGGTTGAGCTAGCGAAGAAAGCCCCAAAACTTCCAACTAAAAGACGAAAGCGGGATTGGTTCGAAAAATTCCGTTGGTTTCATTCTTCTGATGGTTTCTTCGTGCTCGGAGGAAGAGACGCAACGACCAATGAACTTCTTATAAAAAGACATATGGAACCTCATGATGTTGTTTTCCATGCAGATATAGTTGGTGCACCCTTCGTCCTAGTCAAAACCGAAGGGAAGCAACCACCAGAACAGACAATAAGCGAATCAGCTCAGTTTGCAGCCTCATATTCCAGAGCTTGGAGAGCAATGCTGGACGTAGTCAACGTCTACTGGGTCTCTCCTCAACAAGTGACTAAGGGTTCACCACCAGCAAAAAGAGGGGCATTTGCCATCCGTAAGCCAAAAAACTATGTTCGAAATGTCCCTTTGCAGGTCGCCATTGGAATTCAGATGAAAAACGAGCACCCCATCGTAATTGGAGGTCCTCCAAAAGCTATCTCTCAACACACAACCGTCTACGTTGAAATAGTACCTGGGAATCAAAAAAGCGGCGAACTCGCAAAACATATTCGGCTGCTTCTGGCAAAAAGGCTTCCTGAAGCAGCTGGAAAGCGTATCCTCCTAATTCCTCTTGAGGAAGTGCAGAGATTCATACCGTTAGGGAGAGGAACTACAAAACCCTCGAAATTTTAGTCATCAAGTGAAACTGAAAGGAAGAATCAACCCTGGAACAGCTATCTGGGCATGCAAAGAAGAAGAGGCCACAAAGATCTACTGTGGCAACTCAGATTGCTTTAAGATAGAGAATAGCAGCAGAAATACAAGGAAGTTTTAATAACCCATTAACCAATCTCATATCGAGGGTCGCTGCGCATGACTGAGATTGGCATCAGAGCAAAAATGCTAGTCAAAGATGTTATGAGTAGTCCCACCATCACAATCAATGAGAAAGCATCAGCCCAAAAGACAGCCCAACTCATGGAAAAGTACAAAGTGGGCGGCGTCATTGTAACTGACAAGCAGGGGAAACCACTAGGCATCATAACCGAAAGAGACCTCATCACACGAGTTCTGGCGAAAAATAGTTCACCAAGCAAACTGACTGCTAAGCAAGTGATGACAGCTCCGCTCATCACCGTGAACCCTGATGAGACTCTAAGTGAAACCGCCCGAAGAATGAGCCGCCTAGACATCCGAAGATTGGGTGTCATGTACAAAGGCAGTCTTGTAGGAGTAATCACGAGCAGAGATATTCTAGCAGTCACACCTGAACTATTAGCAATCATACAAGAGCAAGCCCGCATACAAGGAGAAGCTGCATTGGAAGAGGCTTCAGAATATCCTGGCCCGGACATGGCTGGGTATTGCAACCAATGCGAACGCTGGTCAAATGCCCTTGAAGAGGTTGAAGGCAGTTTCATCTGCGAGGAATGCAAAGCCGAACTTGAGGAGAAATTCTGAGAGACCGAATGTTTGCGTGTTCATAGTTTAATGAACCCAAAACAACCGCCCTCTATGTTGATGAACTTACCATAGCGACTCGAGCTATTCCTCGCAACGCGTGCATACAAGAGAAGAGCACTAGCGCACTACCACAGTAGAGGATGGGAAACTCGTCGGCAAGAAAACCGATTGAGACTCGTTCAAACCTGTTGTTTGAATAGACTTATTAGCTCTTGTTGCCATGAACGTTTCACAGACTTGAGGACAGGCATTTGCCAGTTGACCTTGTTCTTAGCAATGCTAAGATCTATACTCGTGAGGGGGTTGTTGAGGCTGGTCTGGCTATAGACAATCAGAGAATCTCTAGAATTGCCAAGGAAACGAACCTCCCTCAAGCTTCAGCTAAGCTGGATTTGCAGGGGTGTACGGTGCTTCCTGGATTGATAGACATGCACGTGCATCTCCGAGACCAGCAACTTGCGTATAAGGAGGATTTCTTCACCGGCACATCAGCCGCAGCAGCCGGCGGTGTCACTTTGACTGTGGATATGCCCAACAACAAACCGGTTACAATGAGTCCCAAATCATTGAGAGAACGTATGAAGATAGCGGAAAAACGGATAATCGTAAACGCTGCTTTTTACTCAGCATTTCCAAGGAAATTGCCAGAACTACCTTCAATCGTTGATGAAGGAGCTGTGGGGTTCAAACTCTTTCTGTCGCATAGGATAGGAGGGTTAGATATTGAAGACGATGACATGTTGCTGAAAGCATTCAAAAGAGTTAAGGGAACTAATGCTCCTGTTACAGTACACGCTGAAGACCGAGAAACACTCGAAAACACAAAGAAAGAAATAAAGAAAGCTGGACGCAACGACCTGAACGCTCACCTTGAAGTCCACTCGCCAGAGGCTGAAATCAAGGCGATGCGACGCATCGTTCAGCTCGTGAAGGAATCCAGAGTTCGTGCTCATTTTTGCCATGTCAGTTCAGCCGCAGGGTTAGGTGTCTTTCTGGCAGCCAGGAAAATGGGCGTTTCCGTCTCTTGCGAAGTCACTCCACATCACATGCTCTTGACACAGGATCACTTGAGGTGGTGCCGGAATTTGGCGCTTGTCAACCCTCCACTGAGAACTGGGATGAACGTTGAAGCTCTCTGGAACGCAATTACGCGCAAATCAATAGACGTCATAGCTTCAGATCACGGACCCCACACCATTGAAGAAAAGGAAGCCGAGTCAATCTGGAACGTGGCACCAGGAATACCTGGACTTGAAACAACGCTTCCACTGTTGCTCACAAAAGTAAATGAAGGGCGTTTGGCTTTGCCTGATCTTGTGAGAATGACTTCGGAAAAGCCAGCGGAGATCCTTTGCCTGAAGGACCGAGGGAGTTTGGATGAGGGGTATTTCGGTGATCTTGTGGTGGTTGATATGAATCGAGAACATAAGATCGATGCGTCGAGATTTCTTTCGAAAGCCAAATATTCCCCGTTTGATGGATGGGAAGTCAAGGGAATGCCGACAAAAACCTTTGTTAACGGACAGCTGGTTATGGACGATGGCGAAATCGTCACGGAACCTGGAACTGGACAAATCGTTCCGTAGAGAAGTTTAGACACCGTATTTGTCCCCCCAACGTTAAGGAGCATTCGGTACGCTTATCTATGTGCACATGGAATAACTCGATAGGTAATGAAATGCCAAGAGATCCTGTTTGCGGAATGGTGTTGGATGAAAGAACCGCTAAATTCAAGATGAAATTCGGAGGAGAAAACTACTATTTCTGCTCAATAAAATGCAAGAAAAAATTCAAGAGAAGAAAAGCGAAATTTACAGGTGAGAGATGATCTGCAAGTGCTTGTACACGTACGCCGGTGAAAACATTAAAGTTCATGGCAGATGGCATGCTTGGAAAGCTCACCAGATGGCTCCGAATGCTCGGCCAAAACGTTGAATACTCCGAATCTCTTGACGATAAAGAACTAATCAAGATTGCAGAAGAGCAACATCGCACCCTTCTTACCCGCGACCTTACCCTTTATCAAAAGGCTACGACTCTTGGACTAAGCGCCTTTCTCGTCGATGGATCAACAGAAACTGAAAAGCTAGCCAATGTGGCAAAACGATTCAATCTCAGCCTCGAAGTTGATGTCACGATTTCACGTTGCCCCAAATGTAACACTCAAATCAAACCTATTTCAAAGGCCGAAGCTGTCAACAAGATACCAGAAAAGACCTCTATGCACTACAAGGAATTTTGGATGTGCCCCCAATGTGAAAAAGTTTACTGGCACGGTGCCCATTGGAAACAAATCGAGAAGACCTTGAAAAGTGCAAAGCAAGTAGTAGGAAAGCTCGACAGGTTCTGAGAACTCGGTGTGCACTCAGATTGGGAATCACAAATGTGATTGAGTCAAGAGAAGCAAGAGTCTTCAATCTTCTTCTTGGAGCCACTTCAGAGGAATGTCTTGGTAGGTTCCATCTGGTAGCGTTCGTCGAATGGTAATAGGAAGATTCTTGCCCTCAAGTTCCTGAAGTGCAATGTCGACAGGCCTTGATACGTTCTCCGAAGGTTTGACGAGTACTGGTGCACCCATAGCGATTTGAAGAGCCCTAGCCCCTACTATACGAGCCTTCTCAAATCGTGTAAGCTTGGGGGGGCCTATCAAAACTTTCTTCTCTTTGTCGGTTAGCTTCGTTAGTACGCCCCCATGCCAGGAGGCATTCCACCAGCGCCCATACCAGGTCCACCTGGTGGCGTTGGCGGAGTTTTCATCTTGCCAGCTGCGATGATATCGTCAATCTTCAGAATCATGCATGCAGCTTCACTCGCTGATTTGATGATTTGTTTTTTGACTGCAAGCGGTTCAAAGACATTCACTTGTTTCATGTTTCTGACCTTTCCCTCGTGAACTTCAACTCCTGCCCAGACTTCGCCCTTCTCGTGTCGAGTCCGGAGCTCGGATATGATATCGATTGGGTCGAGTCCTGCGTTCTCGGCCAAGGTAGTTGGTATTGCTTCAAGGGCTTCAGCAAAGCGCATTGCTGCGAGTTGCTCTCTTCCTGGAAGCATTTCTGCATAGTCTTTGATAATCTTCGCAACTTCCATTTCCGGTGACCCACCTCCAGCCACAATTTTTGGTTCTTCAATGACGTCACGGACAACACACAGTGCGTCGTGCAGTGACCGTTCAGCTTCCTCAACGATTCTCTCGGTTCCGCCTCGAATGAGGATTGTAACTGATCGCGGGTTTTTACATCCCTCAATAAAGGTCATTTTATCATCACCGATCTTTCTCTCTTCTACACGTTTAGCCTGACCCAGGTCTGCTTTGGTCAAGTCATTCAAGTTTGTGACGATTTTTCCTCCAGTAGCCTTGGCGAGTTTTTCCATGTCCGACTTTTTAACTCGACGCAATGCGAAGATGTTCTTTCCAGAAAGGAAATGCTGAACCAAATCGTCTATGCCTTTCTGACAGATGACTACGTCAGCGCCCTTGGTTGCTATCTTTTCGACCATTTGCCTTAGCATGTTCTCTTCTTCTTTCAAGAAAGCATCCATCTGTTCTGGGCTTTCGATGTTGATTTTCGCGTCAAACTCAGTCTTTTCGATTTCAAGTGCAGTGTCTAATAGAACAATTCTAGCGTTTTCCACGCGTTTCGGCATACCTGAGTGAACAACTTCCTTGTCAACTACCACTCCGCTGATTAGCTTCGTGTCAGTCAACGATTCGCCAGCTTTTTTCTCGACTTTAACGTCGTCAATGTCCACTTTGTATCCGTCCTTGACTTTTTCAGCGACTTGAAGAATCGCTGAAGAAGCAATTTCTGCAAGGTATTCTCTGTTCTCAGCCACAAGTTTGCTGGCCATAGCTGTCATTGCAACTCTCTTCAAAGGGTCCTTGTCATCTGGCTTCACCGAGATGGCGATTTTGTCAAGGGCCTCAAGCGCCTTTTCGGCCGCTTTTCTGTATCCATTTATGATGACTGTCGGATGGACTCTCTTCTCAATGAGGTCTTCGGCTTTTGCCAACAACTCCCCAGTTGTGATTACAGATGTTGTTGTTCCGTCTCCAACTTCATCGTCCTGTGTCTTGGCAACTTCCACCATCATTTTCGCAGCGGGGTGTTGAATGTCCATTTCGTCAAGAACTGTGCGACCGTCGCTTGTGATGGTAACGTCGCCCATGCTGTCTACAAGCATCTTGTCCATGCCTTTCGGTCCAAGGGCACTTTTCACCGCTTCAGCCACAATTCGGGCTGCCATCATATTGGCACGTTGAGCTTCTCTCCCTCGAGATTGAGATGCACCTTCTCTCAATATTAGAACCGGAGTTCCAGCAGGTTGTGAAGACAATCTCAAACAATCCTCCTATTATAGCGGGACAGTAGAAAACGGATTAGGATATAAATCTTACGAAAAATTCAATATTCAAAGAAGAAAGCACGGTTTCCAGAAACATCTGCGACATGCATGCATGCTTCACAAGAAGGAATACCATTTTCCTTTGGGGAAGCATGTACCCTTTGCAGCAATCCTAAGAGTGGCCCGTGCAGTTGATAGAGTTTATAAGTTTCGCGAGCAATCAATGATGAACTGTCAAGAAACAATGTCATAGCAAAGAGGAGGGCTCTTGGATGCCTACAATAATTGTGTGCTTAAAGCAAGCTTTGGATGTAGCAGAGTTGAAGGTAGATTCGACCACGCAACGTGTTCTAACCGCAAACGCGCCGCGAAAAATCAGCGATTTTGATAAGAATGCATTGGAGGAGGCCGTAAAACTGAAGGAGAAGCTCGGCGGAGAAGTGATCACTGTTACAGTTGGGTCGGAAAAAGCCAAGATGGTTCTTAAAGAAGCCCTGGCAATGGGTACAGATAGGGCTTATCTTCTAAGCGATCCCTCTTTTGAACATTCAGACACACTGGCAATCTCATACATCCTCGCTGAGGGAATCAAGAAACTGGGAAGCTATGACCTCATCCTATGCGGCGAGGCATCAATCGATAGCTATTCAGGTCAGGTTGGACCTCGTCTAGCCGAGAGATTACAGCTTCCACAAATCACATATGTAAGAGCGTTGAGTCTGAACGGAGACACAGTGGTCGCCGAACGAACATTAGAAAACTGTTACGAGACAATCAAAACGAAGACGCCAGTGTTGGCAACAGTAACCAAGGAAATCAATGAACCTAGAATTCCCTCTCTAATGGCAATTATGAAGGCGTCGAAGAAAGAAATCATCACTTGGAGCGCAGAAGACCTTAAAGTCGCCAAGACACGGGTTGGAATTGATGGCTCAGCGATTCAAATCATGAATGTTCTAGCGCCAAAAATGGACCGGAAAAGAATCGTATTGGAAGCAGATACCGTCAAAGGCGTTGCGGAGAAATTAGCAAAGGCTCTCATAAACGAGGGTGTTGGGGGAAGGTGAAGGCGTTGAGCGAATTCCAAGGCGTTTGGGTCTTCTCTGAGAGCAGAGATTTGATGCTTGAGCTACTTGGAAAAGGAAGCGAGTTAGCAAAGAAGTTGAGGGTGGAATTGACCGCTGTGCTTATGGGACGCAACGTTAAGGATCAAGCAGGTAGGCTCATAGAACACGGAGCAGACAAAGTCTACATGGTTGCTGACCCAGCACTCGAACGCTTCTACATCGAACCGTACACAAGTGCGCTCGCCCAACTGGTACAACAACACAAACCTGAGATTCTGTTGATAGGCTCAACAAGAAGGGGAAGAGCAATGGCTCCAAGGCTTGCGACGAGGCTGGAAACTGGATGCGTCCCAGACTGCACTGAATTAAGCATCGAAGATGGCAGGCTGGTCATGAGTCGAATGGTGTACGGTGGTAATGCCTTAGCCAAAGAAATCTGTCGCGTCAAGCCACAAATCGCAACTGTCCCTCCAAGAGTCTTTCAGAAGCTTGAGTCTAGGGGAAGAAAAGGACAAGTTGTAGAAGTAGACATCAAACCTGAGAAATCGGGAACAGAGGTTGTTGAAACAAGAGAAATCGAAGCGGCGAAAGTCAAAGTAGAAGAAGCAAAGGTGATTGTTGCAGGTGGACGCGGAGTGGAGAAGAAGGAGGATTTTAGAATCCTCGAAGACTTGGCAGAAATATTGGGGGGCCAGATTGGAAACTCCAGACCGCTTGCCGAGGATCGGAAATGGTTCACAGAATGGATTGGGCTTTCAGGGCATAAGGTCAGACCTATGCTATATGTGGCCTGCGGCATATCAGGCGTGATCCAGCATGTTGCTGGGATTAGAGATTCTCAGGTAATCGTTGCCATAAACAAGGATGCTGAAGCGCCAATTCTTGAGGTTGCGGATTACATAGTTGTTGGAGATTTGTATGAGATTGTTCCTGCGCTGTCCAGTGTTTTGAGGAGACTGCTGAAAGGCGGTTAGTAGACATCAGTTGAGACTGATACACAGAGTCGAGACAGACCCTATTTATAGGGGATGAATTCCTTTCCGAGTAGTTCTCTTGCAATGACAATTCTCTGAATATTTGTAGATCCTTCAGCCCCGATGCAGTAGGACATAATCCCCCTCAAACCCATTTCGAGTGGACATTCCTTAGTGTATCCGTAAGCTCCATGCCACAACATTGAATCTTTAAATGCTTTGAATGCAAAGTGTGGCGCTTTCAACTTGCACATGGAGATCCATTTGGCAACTTCAGTAGGCGAAAAGCGCTTTTTCTTGTATCTTTCATCCATCATCCAAGCTGTCTTGTAGACAAGCCAACGTATCATTTCGAGTTCAGCATAATCATCGGCAAGCTCGAATTGTACCCCTTCAAATTTGCCTATTGGACGCCCAAACGCTCTTCGTTCTTTGATGTAGTCCATTCCGATTTCAAGCGCACGCTGAGCAGCACCCACACATGCAGCCCCAATGAGGATCCTCGCGGCATCAAAACCTTCCATAGTAAGATAGAATCCCTTATCCACTTCACCGAGGACGTTGCTGTCTGGGAGTCGAACGTTCTTCATCAGGAAGCCTCCAGTTGATATCGCCATTCTACCCATGTCATCGAATCGCTTCGACACCTCAACTCCCGGAGCTTTCAATGGAAGGTAAAATCCTGTCATGCCTCTATGCGGAGCACCTGGAGGTGCAGATGCAGTTCTGGCAACGGTGAAGAACCCACCTCCGAATTTGAGGGCCTCTTCTGTTCCACTGATGTAAGTTTTCTCTCCTTCAAGAACCCATTCATTTCCTTCTTTTTTCGCTGTTGACTTGAATGCAGCAACATCGGAACCACCGCCTGCCTCAGTTGAGGCGATTCCAATGAAAGCATCGCCTCGAATGGCCTTTCGTATTACCTCTTCTCTAACCTTTTCAGTGCAATATTTGTCAACGACAAAGCCCCAAGATGATTCAACAAGCCATAGCACAGGTATCGCTATGCTGATGTCTGCATAGGCCAGTTCTTCAGCTGCGATACAAGCAGTTACCCAGTCTGCTCCTACGCCGCCATGTTCCTCTGGTGCAGTCATAATAAGCAGGCCAAGGTCAGCCATTTGCTTGATAATATCATGTGGAACCTCCTGTTTGGAGTCCCATTCTCTAATCTTTTCAAGAGGTAAATTCTTTCTGCACCATTCTCTCACGGCCTTTCTGAACAGCTCTTGCTCCTCTGTAAAGCCAAAATCCATCATCTTTCACCTTTAGGGAGGAGTCTGTGGTAATATTGGAATATAAGATTTACCGGAAACTCAACATGCATAAAGGAGATATCACCACGTTTATATGAAACAAGAGGTTATGTCGAATCTGCTCTTTGCAGAGAGTTATAGCCATGAGAAAAACGAAAGTCATCATAATGGGGGCAGCTGGGAGGGATTTTCACAACTTCAACGTTTACTTCAGAAACAACGACAAATACGAGGTTGTCGCGTTCACAGCCACCCAGATACCGGGCATCGAGAGACGAGTGTACCCAGTTGAAGTGGCTGGTCTAAACTACCCAAAAGGCATACCCATCTATCCTGAGGAGCAACTGCCAGAACTCGTAAAGAAATTCGATGTGAATCAAGTGATTTTCGCTTACAGCGATGTTGCCTATGAATACGTCATGCACAAATCTTCGATAGCGTTGGCCAACGGCGCTGATTTCAGATTGATGGGCCCGTCGTCTACTATGCTTAAGGCAAAGGTCCCTGTGGTTTCAGTATGTGCAGTCAGAACAGGGTCTGGAAAAAGCCAGACATCAAGGAGAGTGTCAGAGATTCTGAGAAAAATGGGATTAAGAGTGGTTGTTGTGCGACATCCAATGCCTTATGGTGATTTGCGCAAGCAAATCTGCGAAAGATTTGCATCCTATGAAGATCTTGACAAGTACGAGTGCACAATTGAGGAGCGAGAAGAATATGAGCCGCACATCAACAACGAAGTCGTAGTCTACGCTGGTGTTGACTATGAAAGGATTTTGAGAGAGGCTGAAAAGGAGGCAGACATTATAATATGGGATGGCGGCAATAATGATATGTCCTTCTACGAATCTGAGTTGCTTATTGTGGTTGTGGATCCACACAGAACTGGTCACGAACTAGCATATCACCCTGGAGAGTCAAACCTAAGGATGGCCGATGTCGTAGTCATAAACAAGGTAGACACGGCCGATCCATTGAACATTGAGACTATCCAAAAAAACATAAGAGCAGTCAATCC
>CP070754.1:725951-730624 GCA_020348865.1 Candidatus Bathyarchaeota archaeon
CCTCCGCGCGCGGAATTTGCACCCAGCGAATGGTTTCTATCGCGCCATATAGCCACAAGAACATCAAATACACGCTGAAATACACCCAACTTGTCAACTTTCAAGACGGCGATTACATATTCAAAGTAGCGAGAAAACCCGAGGAAATCAAAGAACTAATAGAAGCAGGCTTTGAATACGTCACCGATCAAAATGGCCTCAAATTCTTCAGGAAACGCAAGTAGAGTCGCGGGTTTAGCTGTGGCGCCGCCGGTCGGACTTGAACCGACGACCCGTGGAGATATCACCCGACTTCTCCCGCAACCCCCCCTTTTCATGTGTCCCGTGTCACTTTTTCGCGCGCATCTTCGCACAATTGAGATTGACGATGATTGGACTGAAGTAACCGATGCCCATGCAAGAGGGCGAAGGAATTTTATACTTTGAGTGAGAATCAAAGAAGGAATCAAAAATTGGCTCTACTGGAGAAAGAAAATGCTGTCTCCAAATGGTATTCGTGTGGCGCGAGAACTGGTAAGGGATCTAGAGAAGGCAGCGCAAATGGCTTGGGACTTGGACATGTCGCTGGATGCGCTCGAAGCTGACCTGTCAGCAGAACGTGATGGGTGGGCTTTCTCTCTCGTAGTCGACTACTCAGAACTGCATAGATATCTACACCCATATGCAGATAGAGACAGAGACGACCGAGAGAAATTCTACATCGGGCAACTAGTGCTGAACTATCTGTTTAATGTCTCAGATGAGAAGATGCTGCTTTTGCCCGTGTACGCCGAAGAGTTTCTGAATCGTTTGGAGACAATCACATCTGATATGGAGGCTTTGCTCAAAGCCACGTACTTGACCACTCGCCACAAAAAACTATCGAAGTTCGTTTCGAATCTGAAAAAAGCTACAGCTCTTTCTGGCATTAATGTTGATCTGTTTCGAAAGTACGCGTTGGACATTCTCGTGGAGGACAATACAAGAATAAGCCTAACGACCGCAGTTGAACGCTATATTGAACTGGTCAAAGAGGGGAAGATCTATTTCTTGGAGCACATAGAGGGTCCTTGTCGGTCCATTGAGATTGACCGAAATTCGAAGGAATTTGCTGAGATATTTCGCCAAATGGTGAAACGTAGACGAGAATATGAGAAATACATACCAAATAGTCATGATGCGGAGGGCGCACTCTGGGTCAAGAAGGCGAACAATCTTACCTTCAAGGATAGACAAGCGTATGTCCTCGTTTCGTCTTCTCCTAGAATAAAGCCAGTATTCCGAAGTGTTGAACTCAAACTAACCAGAGATGACAAGCCCTTCGTACATACGATCTTGAGGGATCTCTACTATTTCTTGTTTAGGTTCTACTTCTGTCGGACAAACCCTCCGACTGAAAAGACCCTATCTAACATAGATCAGACAAGAAGGCTCTTCAAAGAGTATATAAGAAAAATGGAAATTGTGCGTGGTCAAGCTGTAGAGATGTCGTTGAGTGCTGTGGACAAAACGAGTATTTTGCCACTCTACAAAAAGCTCACTGAGCGGATCTGGGAATTCGAGCGATTCATGGCAAAGGCAACTCAATTCAGACCTAGCAGGTCATTCTATGATAGAGACACAATTCTGAAAATTAGAGAGCTTGCCCAAGATGAACAGGCTTTTAGGGCAGCAGTCTCCTATGCTCTGAATGAACTCAAGACCTCACTCAAATCAATAGGCGAAGTTTCTGAAAAAATCATGAAAGCCTACAAGCAAATCGCGGAGGCCTAGTTGTTGTCTGATGAATCCGAGCTCAAAGTATTGCTTGGTGAGAGCAATTACGACACCCTCAAAGCCATCAGACACACTGCAAGACTGCGTGAGAAGTTCTTGAAGAATATGGTGCAAGGCAAATACAGTGGGAGTCTCTGGATAGAACCACAAACATTGAAAGGGTCAACCCAGCCACGCTTTATAATCGCAAGGAAATGGAACTCGTGGTATCCTAGTTATTTTGATACTGAAGGTGGTTGCTACGCGTTCCTAATGCCTCATATGGAACGGCAAGGTGTCGGTGATGAGACGAAGCCATCTGCAATTGTTATAGATCCAGGTTTCAAATTCCTGAACACGCTGAAGCCTTATGGGGTTGAGGTTTCGGATATTGGAGCGATTATAGTCACTCACTATCACATGGATCACTTAGCGGGTCTGACTGAGTTTCTAACATTGGTGCATGAGCGTGAAAGATCACCAGTATGCCGTCTTCTTCTGAACGAAACCGCGTTCAGCTTTTATAAGAATTTACAGACAAAGAATGTTGAGTTTTGTCAGATAAAGCCTAACGAGGAAAAGCTAGTTGGTCGTTATAAACGAGATGACGGCCTGTACGAATGTCTCTACGTAGAACCATTTGTCTGTCATCACAAAGAGATAGGATCATATAGTAATGCATTAGGATTGACGTTCAAGCTTCTTGTGAAGAAGTCCACGTCAGACGCTCAGGAGTTAGGCGCCACACGAATAACCATACTCGGGGATACGGACGGGCTTGATCGATATCTAGACGAATACATCGAGAGACTGAAAGGGAGCGATGTCCTAGTTCTCCACCTCGGAACAGTCAGCGGAAAGAAGATCCAAGATAGATATGGGACAGGAGAAAGTCATCTCTATGATGTTGGCGTCATCAAGTTGCTCGCAAAAATCTCGGCGGACCCAGACTTTGCGACGTTGAAATCTATAATCATCTCGGAGTTCGGTCTAGAGATGTCACAACTCAGCAATTTCTCTAGAATGGTTCGCAAATTTGACCCTCCAAATGAATGGGTCCTTTTTCTCAACTTTGTCAGACGAATTGACCTGAAATCTGAAGCGCGCGCGCAGCAGAACGACGCTGACTTGTTGGATTTCGAACTTCAAATGTTTGGCACACTGTTGAATGAATACATGCTTACTGGAAAATGGCTGGCAGAAATCTCTAAGACCAAATCCCCGATATGCTTGCTGTTCGGCTATCTTTGTTATCTGAGGGCTCCGGCAAAACTTGAGAAGAAACACGAAGATGAGTGCGAGATAATTCAAAAGAAGTACCTAGGCGGATTTTCGGCCGCAAATTTTGAGCTATCCGATGCACGAGAAATACTTGAAGCAATCAGAAAGGATATGTCGCCTTTCCCTACAATGGAGACAAGAGAACTTGCTGAGTCATTTGTCTCAATGCTTGTTAGAATGTGCCCTGATGGAAAGAGAGGTGAATTGTTGTCTACTCTTCGTGAATTTGCAGAATATATTGGTCATCAGGCATTTTTGCATATGATGGTAAGGAAATTTCCTTACATCGCCTTGCAGGCCTCCAGAATATCGCGCCTAATATATGAAATCTATCAGCAAGAGGACAAGGTTTCCTATTTCAAGGACCTTGAAGGTATTGCCGAGATTCATGTGTCATTTTCCTCTTTGTGTTTGGTTCTTGGCCTTCTAGACGTACTCGAAGGAAGCATAGAATCCATTGTGGGCAAATCAAATTCAAAGTATCCAGAAATAAAGCCGGATGATGTTCATTTCTTCAACAATCTAATCAACATAATGTCAGGACTTGTTTCTGAGTCCAGATCGCTGTTGATCGGTGATGTTGGTTTCGATGCGATGCTTCAGTTCGATAAGACAGACAACAGATTCAACATATCACTTCAAACCGAAGGGGAATTTCTGGGTAAGATCTACGCACCAATAAGCAAGACAAGAAGTGAAGAGGACGATAGTGGGAAGATTCACTACAGACAAAGATAGATGCAGCGTGCGCAGAAAGGAATTGCGGATGTATATTGTCTGCTCATTATGCCAAACCTCCAGCGTACTGTCAACCTAATACGCAGAAATTTCTTGAGAACTCTGAAGAACTCTCGGCTCGCCCGTTGACGCCGGCGCCGTTCGATCCTCTCAGCGCCTATGCAGAATGGCGGAATCTGCCAGAAGTGTCCAAAACGAAAAACTGTCTTTATGTTTGCTCACTAGGTTCGGTCAAACTAATAGTAGTCTTCTTCAAGTTCATCTTCAAATATGAAATCAAGTTGATGTTCGTCTACTCTGTCAAAATTGCAGTGGATAAAACCTGATTTGCTCAAACCAAATTGCATTAGATTGTATGTTTTGGGTCCGTAGCTAAAACTTTTGCTTGACATCTTGAATGCGGTAGTTAAGTTGTCAAGTGCTATATGAAAAAGCCACTCAATGATAGCTTTCTCGCCCAGTCCTTCCTTTTTAGCATCCCAATATCTTTTTATCCTGCTTTTCTCGTCTTCAGTGAAATGATGTCTTCTTTCTCGATGGTCATATCCAAGTCTGCTGGTTGGTTCATCTATCCACTTGTGTAGTTCTGCAAAATCATCGCCTGTTCTTTTCCTGCTTATTGCACAGTGAGTTTTAAGAGGTGGCATAAACCAGAGTTGGTTCCTCAGTGCTTAAATCTTCCGCCATTCCCGAACAATTTCGCGCGAAATATCACTTGCGTTTTCTGAAGACTTTAATGTCGTTCATGTCGCAAACGTATTCGAAGCCTGCTTCCAGCAATTTACAGGCTTCGTGGATTGTCTCCGCCAACCTAACGGTATATTCGTCTGATTTGAAGTTCACGAGATGCGTATAAACAAGTGTATTCTTGAGGTTTCGATGTCCCATTTTCCTCTGCGTATAGAGTATGTCCTTTGTTC
>CP070754.1:730724-763229 GCA_020348865.1 Candidatus Bathyarchaeota archaeon
ATGTCCTCTCTGCCCGCTCTTTTCTATATCCTGAGAACTCGTTGCCCCGCATTTGAGTCTCACGCCTTATGTCAGCTATTCTTTGAAAAATCTTTTCTCGATTCCCACTTGCGAGTGGTTGTTTTGCGGGGGGTATCTTCCAACATTATATCCTTCTCTTGCTGTAAAACATCTTTTATGAGTTCACGTTTATTAGTTTTCTTGCTTTTCGATACAGTTTCTTGGGAACACTCACTTTTCCGTAGAAACTGCTCGGGCTCACATGAAGCCCGCAGGTGTGGATCACTTTCGGTTTGATTGTTGGCTCGGCTTCACATAGCTGTAAAGCATTTACTCCTTTTTCTGGTACTTGTTTAGGAAAGCAAGTATTGCTTCCAGCTTGGAGGTTTCCACAATCTTATGTCCACCAGCCAGAAAGACTCGAATCTCCTCTATGCTTTTGGGCATGCAGTTGACTATTTGAACCGCCTCCTCTTCTTCCATTCCAAAACGCTCGATAAGTTTCTTTGCTATCTCTCCTGCAATTCTCGGATCGACCTTAGAGAATTTTGCTGCGTAATCCAGCGATCTCCGCTGGAGCCGGTCAAGCTGCTCTTCTCCTATTGATTCCAGTATTTTCTTTACCTCTGGAATTGTGACTACATGTTTTTTTGTTGTTTTTCCACGCATTTTCATCCCCCTGCATGAGGTTCTAGATGTTCTGGACGGACAATTATCTCTTTTACCGCTTTTCCCTGCGTGACGTTTACGACATAGGCTCTACCTTTTTTGTCGGCTATGACACCGACTCTTCCATGGTATCTTCGGTGTGGCATGCCTTTGTGAACACTTGGATCAATCTTGACCACTATTTTCTCCCCAGGGCGATATTCATAGAGGATTTTGCTAAGGCCCGTTTTTCCCCGTTCTCTAGGTTTTCTCCTCAGAAGAGAACGTGTCTTTGCACGATATCCCTTTGACTTTCCTGGCATTAAGGTTCTCCCGCAATCACGTTTAGAACATCCAGTTCCAGAGGTGCTGCCTTCGCGGCGATAACCTTGGTCACATTGGGGTTGGTGCGACCTTCATCGCCTGTTATTAATTCTTTAATGTAAAGTCCTCCTTGACAGTGGATTCTCATTTCCACACAGTTGGGCCTTAACCTTTCTATTTTCGTCTTATATATGTACCTTTCTCGGATTCGATCTGCTCTTCTGTGCAAGACACGTAGAGGAGTTTGTTGACGAATAACTGTATTGGAAAAGACCTTCTCTAGGGCTCCTAGCTCTTCGTCACCAATGTTTCTATTGAACCCAACAATCGCTTTGTAGATCTTTTCTGCTGTTTCTGCCTTTTTCAGCTTTCGAACCATGTCTCTATTAGTGACTCTTAAACCGAGAACTTTCACCTTGCCCCCCGCTTGTTTATTAATCGTTCGCGCAAGACTTCGCAAGTTCATGAACCGCTTTCTGGGTTTTTTGACTTCTATAACGAAAGGTCTTCCACGCCCTAGCATGCGAGCATCAATATCCTCTCGTCCAGCCGCATGAAATGCAGTGCCTTCTCCATAAGTTCTTCGTAATGTTGGCCCCGCAATGATTTCTTCCACCGATTCGGGGTACATCTTCCCGGTCCAATTGCATTGTGGGCATCCTCTTCCTCTACATTCTCGGCAATGCCATTTGGACTGCGGTATTCCCCGAATTAGTTTTTTGTATTTACCCATAATATATAATGGATTTACTTGGAGCACGACTTGTTTCGTGAACGGATTAATAAGGACTACAACCTCCGGTCTTGCATATTCCGTTGTTTTCCGTGTCATTTCTGAAAGTTTCTTTCCAATAGTGCGACTGAATTCGTTCCGCATATTTTCTCCGTGTTTCACCTCGAATTCAGCCTTGAATTCGTCTTCTCTTTCCTCGATTCTGGTTGGCAGTTCTATGCCGACTAGAAATGTGTTATATTCGTAATTCTGCAGTTCTTCCACTGAATGATCCACTAGTTCCTGTGTTAGTTCAAATCGTCCCTCGCAGAGATGGCATACCCGCCTTTTCCCAACTCTCTTTCTCAGCTTTCTTAATATTTCGCTAGCCATATCGAAAGCCCCATTTTCTGCTATTTTTCTGAGGAGTGAAACGCCCGCCCTTTCCCCTAGGAGAGACAACTGATGGGCTTTCATGGTTAATGTTAGCTTGATGGCTTCACCACGTTGTCCGTTGTCTACTCCATAGCCAACGAGAGCGAATTGCCTTCCCAAGCAGTTATTGCATAGGGCATATCTCTCAAGCGTTCTTTGTGCCATTTCAAGGATTTGCATGGGAACCACCTCTCTTCCACTTGAGCACACTATACCTTTCTGGCGATGTTGTCTACTGCTTCATGCGAAGCTTTTTTCCGAAAAATGGAACCTTCTTCCTCCTTAAGGTTTTCATCATTTTTTTCATCATTGTATGTTGTTTAACAAGTTCCTTTACTTCTTTCTCGTTAGTGCCTGATCCCCGAGCTACGCGTCGTATTCTGGAGGCGTTCAGGATTTTCGGTTTCTCCCGCTCAGCCGGTGTCATTGATTCAATTATTACCTTCCACTTCTTTAGGCGGTTCTCAGCGATTTCCATCTGATCTTCAGGTATGTTGTAAGAAAAGCCAGGGATCATCTTCAGGAGATGTCGAAATGGTCCCATTCTTTTCATGGATTCGAATTGTTCATACATGTCCGTGAGGGTGAATCTACCGCTCAGAAAAGCCTGCATCTTCTTTTCAGGGACCTTCACCTCTGCTTGACGCACCTTTTCAACGAGTGTTTCGAGGTCGCCCATGCCTAGCAATCTGCCTACGAATCGTGATGGAACAAAAGGTTCAATATTGTTGATTTTTTCGCCAGTTCCAATGAATTTTATGGGGGCGCCTATGGCTGCGACGGCTGAGAGTGCACCGCCTCCCCTCCCGGAACCGTCTAGTTTTGCGACGAATATTGAGCCGATTGGAGTGGCTTCATGGAACGCCTTTGCTTGTGTTGCCGCTTGTTGACCTATGGTTCCGTCTATCACCAAGATTACCTCGGTGGGGCTGACTGCTTTCTCCATTTCTTTCATTTCTTTGATTAGGCCTGTCTCGTCTTTGTGTCGTCCCGCTGTGTCAATGAGGGTTATATCGTAGTCGACAAATTGTTCTAGCCCATCTCTCGCAACAGCAACGGGTTCTTCTGCTTTTGGGTTTCCGTAGATGGGAACATTGATGCGTTTTGCTAATTGTTCCAGTTGTGCAAACGCGCCAGGTCTATAGGTGTCTGTGCAGACAAGCGCCACTTTCAATCCTCTTTTCTGAAAGTACCTAGCAAGTTTTGCTGCAGCCGTAGTTTTGCCTGAGCCTTGTATTCCCACAAGCATGAGCGTGTTTCTTTTTCCAGTCTTTATGTTTAGGGAAGCGGGATTCTCACCCAAAAAGCGCGTGAGCTCTTCGTAGACTACCTTTATTACGTGTTCTCTTCTGGAGACCCCTAGTGGAAGTTTTTCTCCAAGAGCTCTGTCTTCCATTTGCTTTGAGATTTCAAGAACGAGTTTTACATTAACATCCGCTTGGAGCAACGCCCGTTGAATGTCGCGGACCAACTCCTTTACAGTGGCTTCATCTATGACCGCGGCTCGGAAGACCTTCCTTATTGCACTGTAAAGACCTTTTCCCAATGTCTGGAGTACCATCGTTATCCGTTGCTCTCCATTTTCTCAGGTCGTATTCATTCTCTTTTCTCATACCTATTTATTAAGTGAGTTATTGTTTAGAAATGAGACAAGCACGAGATGATAACCTCCATAATTGCGCTCGAATGGTCTATTCCGTGAAGGCTCGAAACTGTCCGCTCAATGGAGTTCTAGAGTAAATCTATGAACAAAATGTGGAAGCAACTGTATGGTTTTGCTTATGGTTTCTTATGTAAGGATGGCTAAACCCCTTGAGAAACTAGAGGGGGGCCTCTGTTTTGGTGTTGTTTTCAATGCTCCCACGCTGACATAGTTTCATGTTATCCTACGTTAAGAAATCTAAGAAAAGAACAGGATGCCTGGTGTTGCAGAAGGGTCTACAGTAAGAGACTGTAAGAAGAACTCCAAGAAATTCGTTAAGGAGTTGAGCAACGTTTCTAAGAAATTTAAGAAAGGAGCTAAGAACGGGGTGGAGGGTTCGACGCCTTCGAAGGAAGAGAGGACGGTTAAACCCTGCTTCTCCAAGGAATGTGACAAGCAAACCAAGAAAGATTTCTAGGGCAAAGAAAGAAGTCGAAACACCAGATACACTCCTCGCATGCGGAGCAACTGAGCAAAATATGAGCAGGCTCTATTTGCTATTTGGAAGATTGCAGCAACCGGGTGGAGTGTTCGTCTGAATAAAATATGAGCGCAGAGAAGAATCAGGTATAAGCAAACCACGAAAATGTGTCTAGGGCAGATTACCCTTTCGTCCGCGTTATTTTTGTCCTTCCCAGGATGCGCCAGAATTCAACTTCAATGCCTGAGATAAGTCTTGACTTCAGCTTTTCCTCTTCAGGCAATGGGGCTTCGAATATTTCGTATGTTTCGAGGTCCATCACCTGGACAGCTGAGGGCAACATTGCGACTATTTGCCCTCCTTTCTTTTCAATCATAGGCACTTCAACTTGTGCGCTAACTGGCTTGACTAGGGTTCTTTTAGCTGCGTCAAATGCGCCTATGGCCACTATTCTCGCCTTTGCGGAGCCGTGCTTTCCTGGTTTTGACTTTGTCAGGCTGACAATGCGACATGGCTCTCCGTCAATCATTATATAACTGCCAATTCTTAAGGCTCCTAACTCCATTGGCTTGCTCATTTCCCTGTCCCTCATCACACAGCACTCCTTACAACGCGGTTTCATACATTAAGGTATCGCTGCAGTAACACTGGATTATCCTTTAAATACCTAGCTTTCAGCATTCTCTTATATCGGGTTCAGGCAGTAAATGCCATCTATAACGTTGGAGGATAAACAAATGTTTAACGCAGTGGGGCTAGTTGCACGCATTGACCGTAAAACTGCGTTGGGACTTGCGACCAAACTGGTAGCTCACCTGGAAGCTAGAGGATTAGACATATTTCTTGAACCTGAATTAGCAAGACATATCAACAGAACTGAAAACACTGTCCCACTGAAAAAAATGAAAGCTGATCTGATTGCGATAGTAGGTGGCGACGGCACTATCCTTAGGACATGCCTTCAGATTCCTAAGCCTGAGCCTCCCATTCTGGCTATTAATATGGGTGTAAGAGGCTTCCTAGCAGAGGTCAATCCTGAGGAAGGATTAGATGCCTTGGACAAATGTCTGGAAGGAAGATTTACGCTTGAGCATTATATGAAGCTCGCGTCTTCTGTAGCAGGCACTCGACTGCCTGACGCTTTGAATGAGATTTTCTTCACGTCTCACATGCCAGCCAAGCTTTTGCACGTCAGAATATCAAGGGACGACGAGTCGATAGCGGAATGCCGAGCTGATGGTGTTGTGATTGCGTCTCAGGTTGGGTCAACAGGATATTCACTGTCTGGAGGTGGCCCAGTGTTAGACCCTGAGGTTAGCGCTTTCGTTTTGACCCCTATCTGTCCGCTCACCAAGTTTCATCCTGTAGTCTTTTCAGCGGAGTCCACCATAAGGATTGAACTCCTCAAGCCCAAAAGGGGGGTCGTGGTGATAGACGGTGATTACCAAATGAGTATAGAACCGGAAAGTCCTCATATAACCGTCAAAAAGTCAGAGTATGAATCTTCTTTCGTTCGGTTTAAAGGCAGTTTCTATAACCGTTTGAAGGGTAGGCTTCTTTTCTCAAGAGGGGAAGGGTTCTGACCGCGGTCAAGAGGAAAGTTCTTGTCTTGGACACTTCAGCGTTCATTGCTGGTTTTGACCCTCTCTCAATTGATGATCAACAATACTCGGCTCCTATGGTGGAAAAAGAACTCTTTGCGGATTCTATGCCCTGCGTACGGTTCAACGCAGCGGTTGAAGAGGGAAGCTTGAAGGTTAGGACCCCAAGTATATCTTTCCTGAAAGAGATTGAGGAAGCTTCAAAGAAGGTTGGAGATTTACTCCTTTCCAACGCGGACCAGCAGGTTTTGGCTCTGGCTTCTGAACTAAAGGATGAAGGTTATGATCCGCTGATTGTCACGGATGATTATTCTATTCAGAATGTAGCTCATTTGGTCGGAGTGGAATTCGCTTCCCTCATAACCTTTGGCATAAGGTTTCGGTTGTATTGGATTAAGTATTGCCCAGCTTGTCATCGAAAATATCCTTCGGATTACAAACACAAATGTTGTGAAGTTTGTGGCACTAGTCTCAAGAGGAGACCCTTGAAGAGAAAGAGAGTGAGAAGATAGAAGAGATGTGGCTCAAAATGCCTTTTCTGCGAATCCACGTTCAGATCAGACTGGTTATTTGTGCTCCACGTGTAAAATCTGAATTCAAGTCAAGGAGTTTGGCGCCGGGGAAGGGATTTGAACCCTTGAGGCTCAAAGAGCCACTGGATCTCGACTCTGCCCCTTTTCCTTGGGCGCTATTGATAGGGAAAAAGGTGTCCAGCGCATTACCACTCTGCCACCCCGTATTGAGACATAGAACGCTTGGCAACGGATGATCAACGCCCCGGCAAGTCTTCCCTAGACCATCAAAGCGGCTATGCATCTAAAAGCATTTTGTTCCCGGTACCCCGTTTGCCCAAGTTTTGCACCCAAGCTATTCGCAAACAGAAAATGTAACATGAGCTCAAGTCTCAAACAGATTTGGGCATCACCAAATCAGCGATATCAACGCCGTTGTCGTAAATCCTACCTATCAAAGATGCCACGGCAAGAGCGCGAGCCGCAACATCAACAGGCAAACCGCCAGCAGTACTCTCAACTTCTCCAAACATAGAAGAGATTTTATCTTGTTTGTCTCCTACAGACTGAGCTAACTCAACATCACGAGAAAATAAGGCCTTCAAAGCATCTTCGTGCGAGTTATAGACTTGCCTATGAAAATGCAGGA
Organism: Candidatus Bathyarchaeota archaeon; assembly: GCA_020348865.1. Lineage (GTDB taxonomy): Archaea > Thermoproteota > Bathyarchaeia > Bathyarchaeales > Bathyarchaeaceae > SOJZ01. The sequence continues at coordinate 737,729 of CP070754.1, forward strand.
CAAGTTGTAACAAGTTCTCTGGAAGCTTTGTACCCTTTAGCCTAGTCGCTTTCCCGGCAATCTGGACGGAATAGTCACCGATTGACTCGACTAAGCTCGCCGTCAAACGATAATCCAAACAGTCGATGGGAAGAACCTCTAACTTCTCGCTCAAACTTGGATCCTGAACAACCGTCCGCAGACAACGTACCAGAAGAAAATATAGTCGATTAACCTCGTTATCCCTCGCAATCACATTCTCAGCCAAATGCTCATCCCCCTCAACCAAAGCAGTCACGGCATCGCGATGCATACCAGACGCAATAGAATATTCACGACGAAGGATCTTCCTAGGCGGAAAGGTGGAGGGTTCCAAGAGACACCGCATGACGATTTTGGAATAGTCTTCTTCAACTATTTCCAAACCAACCAAACGACTTGACACCTGCTTAACGCAATCACGATTAACAGAATTTATCCTTGCCTTTCCCTCAACACGAATAACGTCACAACCCAACAGGTACTTCCCAACAATCTCACGATCAAGGAACGGAGAAGGCCGAATTATAGCCACCCGTGGAATTTGCGCTACATAATATTTTGGATTGATACAAAGCCTTCCATCAGCCATTTCAGAAATCGCAACAACGGAACTACGTTGAAGCCCGCTTCTCTCCGCCCATTCCTTAGGCACGCATACAAAGAAGGTGCCACCACTTGTCCTTTGGACTTTTCTCAAATCCATATCAAACCCTCAAAGCCGGTGTCAACTTATCTAAACAACAGTCTATTATCAGGAGATAAAGGATTCCACGTTCGTTTTCAGCCCACTGACACAATTAAGTCCCTACAAGTCCGTACATACACAAAGCTGTTCCTATCTTTGTAATCACTGATGTATCCACGCTTTCAAATGCTGTAGCTTATAGGAACCAGATGGTAGATTTACCAAGGTTCTTTGGATTTGGTTTTTTGCTTTCCAAAGGGACAAGACCTATGCTGAAGCACGCGTAACACCAAGCTGTTGCCCGTAACTGATTTCTAGTTCGGAATGAATAGGTCATGTAGGAGGTGGCAGCCCACAAGTCATTACGTGATGTCTCCAATCTCAACGCATTCTCGTAGACCGATTTGTAGAACCTGCAAACTAGGAGACGGCTGGGGCAATCCAAATAGAAGGGTTTAGAGTAGTTGAGGTCTATCTGGCGCCCACTTCCAAGGCTTCAGGAACGCCTGTAAAGGATTGACAAAGGATTCATAGACCTTTGCAGGTATGAATGGGAGGAGGTCTGGAAACATGCGGATTGACGCCATTTGAGATTGATGTTTTTGCAGTATCATTGATCAGACACCTTTACCTAGAAGGAAGCAGAATTGGTAGGAGAGAATAAAGAAGGCGGTATTGCTGTCTGAGCATAGAGTGATTAGGGAATGTTGTAGGTATGAGTAGTAAACTTCAAAGAGCGATTTCCTTCACAATAGATGCAGGGTATCAACTTGATAAACAAGCCTTCGACTTTCTAAGCACACTTTCCCAAACGGAAGATCCCGTCAGATTGATGGAAGAAGTAATCAAAAGAATTGAAGCTCTCCCCCAGAAAACTCTGTTCATACAGCGGAGTTTTCTAGAGGAGATTTTGGAGAGAACATTTAAAGAAGGAAAAGAAGAGAAGCTTGGCTCGCTTGAATCTCCATCGCCAATTCCCCGAGCTAGGAAGGCGTTCCATGCGTACGCAGAAGATGCTAAAGCGGAAATTGAAGTGATTCAGGATCCCACAGATGAAATATGTGAAACTGGATCCATTGAAGAGTATCTGAAGTGTTTTCAAGATCGCTTCAAAAGAACACAAAAACTTCTGAGAAGAAGAATTGATGTTAGAGACGCAACGTCCATAACGGAAGCACTCAAATCTTCAGCTAACACAAAGGTTAAGATTATTTGCATGATTACTGAGAAGCGTGAACGCAAACAAAGAGTGTTTCTGACTGTTGAGGATTTGGAGACCAACGCCACTGTACTTGCCTCTCAAAAAACAAATGAAGCCGTGATAAAGAAGGCACGTATGTTGTTGTTGGATCAGACTGTTTGTATATGCGCTATTAGAGGAAGAAACAGTATGTTTATCGCAGAAGACATTATTTGGCCAGATATCCCCCAAAGGCAAGCCCATAAAGCCTCAGTACCAGTTTATGCAGCGCTCATATCAGATCTGCATATCGGAAGCAAGGCGTTCATGCGAGAGGAGTTCAGTCGATTCGTGCTTTGGTTGAATGGGAAGTTCGGGAATGAAGATTTGAAGGATATAGCAAGTCATGTTAAGTATGTGGTGATTGCTGGGGACCTTGTAGAAGGAATAGGGATCTATCCGAGGCAGATAGAAGACTTGGCGATAACTGACATATATGAACAGTATCGAATGGTCTCGAAATTCTTTGAGCAAATTCCGGATTACATCGAATTGATAATAATCCCTGGAAATCACGACGTGTCACGGAAGGCATTGCCTCAACCCGCCATGCCTAGAGATTATGTAGAGGCGCTCTATGAGGGTAGACAAGTTCATTCCCTAGGAAACCCAAGTAGTGTGCGGCTTCATGAGGTTGAACTACTCTTGTACCACGGGCGAAGCCTTGAAGATGTTATTGCGTCCATTCCAAATGTTAGCTTTCAAACCCCGGGAATAGCCATGAAGCTTCTCCTACAAAGTAGACATTTGGCACCCACTTACGGAAAGAAGACGTATATGGCACCAGAAAAGAGGGACTTCATGATTATAGAGAGACCCCCTGACATTTTCCATTCTGGACATATGCATGTGATAAAAGTCGACAATTATCGAGGAACTCTCATCGTCAACTCTGGGGCTTGGCAAAGACAAACTGAATTCCAAAGGAAAATGGGGATTGTTCCTAACCCAGGAATTGCCCCAATTGTCAATCTCCAAACATTGCAGGTTACACCTATCGATTTCACAGCATCTTCCACACAGACTCATATAGCTTCCAGTTAACCCACTATCACCTAGTCACTGAAGGCTTCGTATCAACGTTTGCTCAGAATCACCGATAAGCAGCCAGGTGTATAGTTAATCAACCGTTCAAGCCTGTCATCCCCTTTGAATGACCCTCTAATGAGACCGTGTGCTATACTCAACCGAACTTTCTTTGTACGACCATATCGTCCCATGCTCACAACTCGTGTATTCAGCAATCCTATAACATCCAATTCATTAATCAAGCTACTCACTCGTCTCTGAGTTAGCGGTGCAAGCCCCATCTGACCGGAAAGCTCGCCGTAAACTTCGAAAACGTCACCAGTAATAGCAGAGCTAACACCCGCCTTCCTCAATAAGTAGACGCTGCATAAAACGAGTTTTGAGTGGAGTGGGAGGTTCTCCAAAGCTTCCGAAATCCGGTCATGCTCAATCCTTTTTTCCGCCAGTCGTATGTGACCTTCCATAATGATTCCAGAGCCCTCCCTCTCACCCAACTCGCCAGCAACTCGTAGAAGGTCCAAAGCTCGCCGTGCGTCTCCATGTTCCGCAGCAGCCAACGCAGCACACAAACTAAGAGCGCCATCAAACAACACGCCATCACGAAATGCTAGTTGGGCACGGTTTAGGAGGATGTCTCGAAGCTCTGTTGCATTATACGGTCTAAATACGATTTCCTCCTCACCTAGAGAACTCAGGACTCTGGGATCAAGAAGCTCCTTGAATCTGAGATCGTTGGAAATCCCAATAATTGATGCCCTACTATGCTGAAGGTTTTCGTTTATCCTAGTCAATTTATAAAGTAGAGTGTCCCCTCGCGTTTCTACGAGGGCATCAATTTCGTCGAGAATTATAATAAAAAGGATTTTATGTGAATCCAAGCAAGATCTGAACCGCTCAAAAACTTCTCCTACCGCTAACCCAGTAAATGGAACTTTCACGTTAAGGGCAGCACATAGATTTGAAAGAACTCGGTATTCCGTATTCACTAATCGGCAGTTCACGTAACAGGCTTTTATGGGTGCTCCAACTTCGCAAGCCCTATGAGTTAGTCGGTTCAACACATACTTTATGACCGCAGTTTTTCCTGTGCCTGTTTTTCCATATACCAAGATGTTAGACCCATGGGAACCACCCAAAGTTGGGGCATATATTTCACCTACATAACGGATTTGTTCCCCACGATGTGGCAATATATCAGGGACATAATCATTACGCAATACATTCCTATCTTGAAAAAGACTGCCACCTTTCAGGAAATGTTCGAAGACTTCATCTAATACATCATTCCTACCCATAACAAACACTTCAACACACACATTATATTGTTTGGGTATTCACGCCCAGACCCCTGCATTTCCGATGGAATAGCTTCGGTATTGGTGGAGTTATGTTCCTTTTGTAAAAAGGAATAGCTTCCGCGAGTTTATCATGATTTTTGGATTTAACATTTATTGTAAAATACTTTGAAGTTTATCTGTAGAAATTTTAGGAGACAACAAATAACCCTCCTCAAATCCTTTCTTTTAGTCCAATGGAAACGAGGGGGTTGGTGCGAATCAATTAGGCCCGCGGCTAGAAGCTCGGAATACGATGATTACAATATACCCATTAACACAAATGATGTTTACGAGCGGTGGGTTGTTTTGCCCGGCTCTGTATCAAATATCCCACTCACTGTGAACCAATGTGAATAATACTCTCCTAATGACTCAGCCAACCCCTCATTTTGTGAAAATTCACCTTTTTATGTCCTGTATCGTGTAAACAACTGCCCCCTATGCTTCCACTGGAAGAAGGAGGTTGCTACGCTTTTCGAGACTATCTTACAATTCATCGCTTCTGTGAATTTTGTGAACGATAAAAAGAGCAATCCTCGTTTTATTTCTGTTTCTATGGCTAAATATTCCCCCTTTACTCTTTCATATTCACCACAACTTCTATAACTTGTGACCTGTTAAACTGTAACAATCTTGCTTGGTGCTCAAGAATGCCTGCGAGGAAAATGCGAGTAGAGGTCTTCGACGAAAGCGGAAACCGTTACACAATTACGTTTCAGGGTCGTGTTACTCGCGACAAGGCCCTCCGCCTGTTGGACGTTGTTGAATTGCTCGGTGGGATGCCCGGGCTTAACCCTGGAGTTGGTGACTCTCCTTTGGTCGTGTCCAAATTCGATGAAGTTCGCTTGATTGTTGAAAAGAGCTTTCCGATTGTTTGGTTCTCTTCCCATGACGTTCAAATAGCATACGAGCAAGAGCTAAAGAAACCAATCAGTTTGAGTACGGTCTCCACATATTTGTCGCGAATGACTGAACGTGGGTTCCTTACCAACAGAAGGATGTCGAACCGCAGGAGTTACAGATGGGTTACCAGGATGTCCCAGGGTGCACTGAGGTTAGTAAAAAACGACCAATAACAATCAGTTCCGAAGGACATTAGATACTCGTGATTCTAGGTCATACATGCATAAGTTAACTTGGAGAAAAAAAGTCATTTAGGTTCTGGATTCGTTTCTTAAGAGTCTCTTCATCTCTTTCTTGATGTTATAAACATACGGGATTTTTCGTACGTCGCGTTCCAGATATCCTTCCACATAGAGTTTCTTCATTAGGCGTGCCGTGTGCTCCCTTGTGAGTTTCACTCTTTCCTTGATTTCCGGGGCGGTCTTTCCACCCTCCACCGCAATTATCTCGAGCACGTTCAACTCCGTTTGCGTCAGGGGCGCCAACGCATGTTCCCTCTTTATTGAGATTGCTGCCTCTGTTTCTACTTCAGGTGGCACTGTGAATCTGGATCCAACCTTTTCAATCCGTTCAATCTTCTGCGTAATCGTCTCTTGGTTCGTGGATATCACACTCATTCTCTTGTTTATGTTTTTAACATATGCTTTAGTTCTTTGTTCGATTTCCGAAATGGGCTGCATTTTGGTAGTGAATTTTGTCAGTTGTCCCTCACACACCTTCATTCTTCTTTCAGTTCTCTCGCTCTGAGAAGCAGCTACCTCAATTCTGCGAGTAACAACGGCGAGTCTTCTCTCTTGTGTCTGCAACTGTTTACTGAAACTTATTATAACATCATCTACAATCTCCTTTGCCTCTTCATACTTCCTATACGCTCTCTTTATTCGGTCGTAATACAGTATAGAAGCGACTCCAGTCGCGAACAGGAGGAGTATTGTCATTGCCAGAAACAAGTCATACATTCTGGTGGCTCTCCAAGAAGCTGGAACACACGAGGCTGAAAGAACGTGCAATCTGCAATACAAACCAAGAAGAATGTGATTTAGACGTGACACTTGTGATTTGGACCCACATCACACATATCACACAAGCATGAACAAACTTAAGGATTGTGGTGGAAAGGGGCGAAAAACACGGGCCTCACACGTGTGACATCACTAACATCACACTTTCTCAAATGACAGACGCGGGGTTTTGAACTTGCCACTTATGGTTCTACAGGCGCTCAGTCTTGCTTGACCTACTGCCTGTGGGACTATTCGTTGGTTCTTTGTTGGACGGCGGTTGAAGCAGACAACTTGGAACCAACTGAATTGAGGCTGTGGTGGGTGTTTGGCCTCTTAATGTGAAGAATCTATGTGTTCGTTGAAGTGAATCACCACTACTGTGATGTGTGATATCACGGTTTCCCTGACATTTTCCTTGGTTTAGATAGTTGCTTCAAATCGTTTTCGAGGTCATTACGGAGCGTAGCTATAGCCGCTAGATATTCTGTTGTCGTCATCTGTTCTCCCAAGGCTTCCCTATAAGTATTCATATATGTTTGGAGTCTGTTTGCTATCTCAATATAGGGGTCCAGAAGTGTGCCATCGGAGATCCCTACATAGCCGAGAAGAATGATTGTGTAAATTGCTCGAATGACATTTCTTCTAGCTTGCCCCAAAGTTCTGTTGAAAGCGCCACGACTCACTGCTGATATTCGCAATTTGGCTTTCTCCTCGTATTTTAATGGTTTTTCAGCTATGTTCTCTGTCAGGGCATCAATTAGGAGAGTTTCGATCTGTATTTTCGTTAGACAGCTGTTTTGTGAGAGTATTTTGGCGATTGGGTCTTCTAGGGACCGTTTTATCCATTTTTGGGTCTTTTCTTGTGGGCGCAATCAGTTCACCAACAGGTCCTGGGCAACGGATACAGTTTCGTATACCGTGTAGAAAAGGCTTTTGATTCTTGCCGAGTTGCAGGGGTCAAAGGATTCGGCGTATAATCCATCAAGACGTTGGCAAACGTAAAGATTTTATGCACAGACAATAGTCAAGATGATGAGGGTCGATAGTGAAGCGCTCAAGAATTTCGGCACGATTAAGGGAGGTCAAACCATCTGATATTCGTCGCCTTTTCTCACTTGCGCAAAGCCTTCCCGGCGTAATCAGTCTCGGGATAGGTGAGCCGGATTCTATGCCCCCTCCGCATGTAATAGGCGCGGCCAAACGGGCCTTGGATGAAGGCAGGACTCACTATACGCCCACAGCAGGTATTCGAGAACTCCGTGAAGCTCTAACCAGAAAGGCGAAACGTGACTACGGCTTGTCATATGATCCAGAGTCTGAGGTTGTAGTCACGATTGGGGGGACGGAAGCAATTTTCTTGGCTATGTTGACGTTGATAGACCCTCACGATGAAGTGTTAATTCCTGATCCTGGTTTCATTTGCTACAGCCCCTGTACTTTGATGGCGGAAGGTGTCCCTGTTTCCATGCCTATATCTGAGGAGAATGATTTCGCGCTTGACGCGGAAACTGTGATGCCCTTGATCACAGAGAAATCACGTGTGATAATCATCAATTCTCCTAGCAATCCAACAGGATCCGTCCTCTCCCATGATGTCCTAGCCGGGTTGGCGAAGCTTGCTGTGGATTGTGATTTGGTCGTGATTTCCGATGAGGTTTATGAAAAAGTGACATACGACGGTGTCAAACATCATTGTCTAGCCACTTTTCCAGGTATGCGTGAGCGTACGATTGTTGTGAATTCCTTCTCAAAGACGTATGCAATGACTGGTCTTCGCGTTGGCTACGCGTTGGGTCCCAAAGAGTTAATCGCACCTATGATGCTAACTCATCAATTCACAACTGCATGCGTAAGCGGACCAGCACAACACGCTGCGATTTCAGCTCTGGAAGGCCCACAGAAATTTGTAGGAGATATGGTTCAAGAGTTCGACAGACGACGTCGATTTCTTCATACTCGACTCAATGAAATTGAGGGATTCAGGTGTGGTCTTCCTCAAGGAGCGTTTTACATATTCGCCAGCATCCAAGGATTTGAGTCATCATCCACGAAATTCGCTGACTACCTCCTCAACAAAGCAAAGGTTGTGACTGTGCCAGGATCTGTATTCGGCGAGTGCGGCGAAGGCTACCTTCGATTTTCATACGCTGCTGCCTATAGTGAAATCGAGGAAGCGTTAGACCGAGTAAAGGAAGCTGTGAAAGGGTTTGGATAACAAGCTCCGCTCTTTCTGGAAGGGCTCGACTTCCTCAGTTTCCTTGTTTTCCACAAGGTCTTCAGGTAGCACGATGTATGTACAAGCCGCTCGTGAATTGTCTGCTATGGCTACTTCAAAAGACTGTGATGCCTATATCTCCCAGTCTTATGCAAGCGTGTGCATTAGTGTACTTCAGGCACTCCTATCAACACAGGATTCAAGTCTTCGTCTTGTATTACACATATACCGGTCATAGGAGGTCACCTCACAGGTTTTCTACTTGTTCCCTTAGGGAGTTGAAGAGTTCCGGTCTTAGGTCGCGAAGGGTTGGGACGAAGGTTTCCGTTCGTACCGAGTCTACATAATTGATATTACCTGTTACCAGATCTTCATCATCATATTTGGCCTGTTCAATTATGCTTCCGTTTGGAGCTATGAGTCTGCTTCCGCCCCAAAACTGTAAACCGTTCTCCACACCGACAAGATTGACATAGGCCAGAAAGACAGTGTTCTCAATAGCTCTTGCCGTGGTTAGCACTTCGAAGAATCTTCTTCGTCTAGCCGGAGAGGCTGATATGCAGATTATGAGTTCCGCACCTTTCAGCCTAAGCAAACGAGATATTTCAGGGAAAAATACATCATAACAGACCATTAACCCCAGTTTCCCAATATTGGTTTCAAAGACTGGCGTCTGATAGCCCAGTCTGAAATAGCGTTTTTCTTCGAAGACGCTGTGCGTGGGCAAGTGCATTTTCCGGTATTTACCGATAAATCCCTTAGGACCCAACAGAACCGCTGTATTATGAAGGACTGTATGTGCCTTTTCGCTCTGCTCCAACATTCCGAAAACCATGTATATGCTTTCTTTCTTTGCAATCTTCTCCAAAAGCTTGACTGATCGTCCTGGAATAGGTTCGGCTAGTTCATAGGCAAGGTCTCGAACTATGTACCCAGTCAATGATAGTTCCGGGAAAATGATGATGTTTGTGCCCCTCTTCTTTGCCTCTTCAATATTCTTCTTCATTCTCTCTATGTTGTGCGTTTTGTCTCCGGTTTTAGGGATCATTTGTGCAAGAGCTACATTAATCTGCCTAATCATTCATTCTTCCCCATAGTCACATGTAGTGCGTTCATCGAGAAAAAGCTTAGTGTTCTGTGTAAGGAAGTCTAAAATCTGCTCCAACAGTCCTATATCCCAGCTTGGTCGTCAAGGGTATCCGTCGCTTGTGTTCGGTGGCCAGCCATCGCCTTTTGATACCGTCAACCAGTCTCAAGGGTAACTTCAACTGTCTGGCGATTTCCTCTGTTGGCATGAAATGTTCCAAACCGCATAATATCAGGTCTAGTCTTTCGTACTTGACACCCAACTCTTCCTCCGCCAGTTGACCGACCCACAACCCAGGGGTTGAAGGTTTCGTGATTATTTCTTTTGGGATTCCTATATGCGAGGCCAGTTGTCTTACCTGCGTCTTATAAACGTCCATAAGCGGTGAGATGTCCGCGGCGGCGTCTCCCCATTTCGTGAAGTACCCCATCATTGTTTCAGACTTGTCTGAACTGCCACATACCAACCTCCCAATTCTGTTGGCATAATAGTAGAGGTAGACCATTCTGATTCTCGCCTTTACGTTTCCGCGACTAAGCTTATCCGTAACGTCATAGAGCGGAAGAGACTTGAAGCAAGCTTTTAGAACTGGTGAAATGTCGACGAGATCTAGTTTGAAGCCGAATTTTTCAGCGACCAGTTTTGCATGGTGAACATCAGTGGCGTTATGCGTTTCTTCGTCAGGTAGTGCAATGCCCAAAACTCTATCTCCCCCCAAGGACAGAGTGGCGAGGGCGGCTGTTGTGCAGCTATCAATGCCCCCGGACACCCCAAGAACTATGCCACTTGTACCACATTTCTCTGTGTAATCCTTGATGAACCGCTTGATTCTGGTCTCAACGGATTGCGGGTCAATTTTCATGAGGTCTATGGTTAGTCTCATTGTTTAGGCTCCCTAGATTCCGCTCCCATCACACTCTCTCTATAACTCAAACTTACTCTTCCATTTCCTCATTTACGCTAAGGGAAATACTTAAGCGATAACAATATACTGGAGGCGGGGTAAATCTTTAACCCTAACTGCCACATTCACCTTGAGGATTTAACATGGGTAGAAGACGAAGAAAAGTAGTTCGCATTCCTAAGAAAAGATTACCTCAGGTCTTCTTATGTCCTAAATGCGGAAAAGAAGCTATCCGAATCGAGATACTTCAAAAGCAAGGCCACGCCACAGTGCGCTGTGGAAGTTGCGGTTTGACCGATGAGTTGCCTATCAAATCTGCCTTTAAAGAAATCGACGTCTATTGTCATTTCACCGACAGAGTCTATTCTCAGATGGTCGGCACGTAACGGGATTGCAAATGGTCGGACGAGTGGAAAAGTATCTACTGAAGAAAGTCCGGAGAGACGGAGCTATCCACATGACTCTCATTGACCCCGAAAAACTATCTCTAGAATCTGCGTCCCACATAGCCCGTGAAGCTGAGTCCGGTCAGACTGCAGCCATAATGGTCGGAGGCTCCACTTTTGTTTCCACTCCTCATCTGGATGACACTATAAGAGCAATAAAGAACGCGGTTAGCATCCCTGTGATTCTTTTCCCCAACAATGTGACAGGCATCAGCAAATACGCTGACGCGATATGGTTTATGTCGCTCCTCAACTCCTTGGACCCATATTTCATTGTGGGTGCACAGGTCTTGGCAGCTCCACTCATAAGGAAGTTTGGCATAGAAGCCATCCCACTTGGTTACATAATCGTTGGGCAAGGTGCCACAGTCGGCATAATAGGGCGAGCGAGTCCGATTCCATACGATAAACCGGAACTTGCTGCCGCACACGCACTGGCTGCGCAGTATCTTGGTATGCGATTCGTGTATTTAGAGGCCGGATCCGGAGCCAAACAACCAGTGCCTAACGAAATGGTGAGGACAGTAAGAAAGCTTGTCAGTATTCCTTTGATAGTCGGCGGTGGCATAAAGAAGGGTGCACAGGTCAAAGAGAAGGTCGATGCAGGGGCTGATGTCATAGTCACTGGGAATGTTGTGGAAGGAGGTGAAACTCGGGGCAAAGTAAAAGAACTGGTAAAACATGTGAAATGGTATCGAAGAGCTATGAAACAGCTTAAACATAGATGATTGATCCTCCTTTGTGAGTTTGCGTGAATGGTTTTGTGGTGTTCTCTTTTGTTTGTTTGTGTTAGAAAAGTTGAATATGCGCCTAACCAGATTCTATGAAGGGAAAAATCATTCTGAGCATTGCGATGAGCGAGGAGTACGAGCAATATGTATTTTCATTGGCGAAAAAACTCGAGAGCATATATGAAACTGCGAGAAACGCAAGAGAAAAGGGGTTTGATCCCTTCCTTCACCCAGAGCCTAGAATAGCTAAGGATCTAGCCGAACTCGTGGAGGGTATGGTTGGTCCCGAAGGCGTTGCTGAAAGTATACGTAACTTGAGCGGAAAGTTACCACGGGAAGAGCTTGCGTTTAAGATAGCTGAAGAGATTGTATATGGAAAGTTCGGGCACATGGATGTGCAGGGGGGCGCTGACCAAGCGATAAGAACCGCCCTTGCCATACTGACTGAAGGCATTACGGCTGCGCCTCTGCAAGGTGTGGCGCAAGTAGCTGTCAAGCTGAACTCTGACCGAACGAAATATCTGGCAATCTATTACGCCGGTCCCATACGCTCTGCAGGCGGTACAGAGCAAGCTTTGAGTCTGTTGGTCGGAGATTTTGTTCGCCGCTTGCTTGGGCTAGATCGCTACAAACCGACAGAAGACGAGATTGAACGCTTTGTTGAAGAAATGAGAGTATTTGAGCGATCAGTAGGTCGATTTCAATATCACGTGTCAGATGAAGAATTGAGAAGGGCTCTTCAACACCTACCCGTGGAAGTCACTGGATTGGAATCCAACCCAGTTGAAGTTGCCGCCCACCGTGACCTTCCCCGAATCGAGACGAACCGGGTACGGGGTGGTGCACTCCGCGTTGTAAACGACGGAGTCGTGGGGCGTTCGGCAAAAGTATGGACAATTGTGGAAAAACTGGGAATTGAAGGCTGGGGCTGGTTGAAGGGTATTCGGGAAATTGAACAGAAGAGAAATGCTGGTTTTATGGAGGACATCATTGCAGGGCGCCCAGTCTTTTCATTTCCTTCTAGGCGTGGAGGCTTCAGGCTCCGCTATGGAAGGTCTAGAAACACAGGTCTAGCTGCAGTTGGGGTTCATCCTGCTACCATGATGGTTCTTCAAGGCTTTCTTGCAGCAGGCACCCAGCTTCGCATTGAATGTCCAGGAAAAGCTGGAGTTGTTCTTCCAGTGGATACGATAGAGCCTCCAATTGTGCGATTAAGAGATGGATCTGTTGTTCGCGTTTCGCTTGAAAACTTCGAACAGATAAAGGACGTAATTGATAAAGTCCTATTCTTGGGCGATATCCTCATCGGGTTTGGCGATTTTCTCTACACAAACAAACCTCTCTTTCCATCAGGGCTGACAGAAGAATGGTGGTGTCAGGAACTCCACGGGGCTATTAAGCAGAGATTCAACGGAAATATGGGAGCGGTTGCTGCAGCGACGAAGATTACTGTGAAACGTCTTGAAGGATTCCTTACCGCTCCTTTTAGAGACAAGCCAACTGCCAAAGAAGCACTATCGCTAGCCTCACTCGTTGGGGGTCCTCTTCACCCATCATTTACATTCTACTGGTCAAATCTATCCCCTGACGAACTCCGAGTGTTACGGAAGTGGTTCTTAAACTCTCAAAGAGAGGTTGAGGATGAAACCATTCGTAAAATATCCGGGAGGATGAATAAATCGGTAAAACAGTTGCTCGAAAAGGCTTGCATTCCTCACAAAATTGTGGAGAGCAACATTGAGTTGGTAGGTGATGAGGCTTGCATCATCGCATTCTGTCTAGGACTAAACAATTCCAAGACAAGAATAACTGCTTCGAAAACTGTTCTTGACAACATCGGAACACTTTGTGGTATTCACGTCGGAGAAAAAGCTCCAACGTATGTGGGTGCGAGAATGGGGCGTCCGGAAAAGGCGAGGAGGCGAGAGATGAAGCCCATGGTACATGTACTTTTCCCGGTTGGACTTGTCGGTGGTCATCGTCGGAATATTGTGAAAGCTTCAAACAAAGTTAAGATTGAAGTTGAGCTTGTGAAGCGACGATGCTCTGACTGTCGAACAGAAACCCATACGACAAAATGCCCCGAATGTGGAGGGGAAACAATCCTAGACCAATCCTGCCTTCAATGTGGCAAGACTATAGGAGAGGGCCTTTGCCCGATCTGCAAGATTCCAACAAGGAGCTACAGCAAACAATCAATTGACCTAAGGAAAATGATGAATGATGCAAGTGAAAGACTCAATCTCCCAATCCCAGAGCTTGTGAAAGGCGTAAAAGGGCTAATGAATGAGACAAAGACGGTTGAGACACTTGAAAAGGGAATTCTGCGATCAAGATATAATCTTTCCGTTTTCAAAGATGGAACAATCCGATTCGATGCCACAAATGCGCCATTAACACATTTCAAACCAAAAGAAATTGGTGTGCCTTTTGAAAAGCTTCAACAACTAGGCTATCTTCATGATTGTCACGGAAATACGCTAAGCGATCCAGACCAGATATGTGAGCTCAAGGCTCAAGATGTAATCATTCCGCTGAAAAGCGCTGAATACTTCGTTCGTGTGGCCAATTTTTTGGACGATTTACTTGAGAAGGCGTACGGGCTTCCTCCATTTTACAGCGTTGAGAGGATTGATGACTTGGTGGGACATTTGATTATAGGCTTAGCGCCCCACACCTCGGTGGGCATTCTCGGCAGAGTAATTGGTTTCACAGGTCACAACGTCTGTTACGCCCATGTTCTTTGGCATTCAGCGAAACGGCGGGATTGTGATGGTGATGAGGATGCTTTGATGCTGGCTTTAGATACCATTCTGAACTTCTCTAAGGCATATTTGCCAGCTCAAATAGGTGGGATAATGGATGCTCCGCTATTCATCATTCCTGTAGTGAACCCTCTGGAAGTGCAACGCCAAGCGCACGAAGTAGATGTTGCTGCAACATACCCACTGGCTTTTTACGAGAAGGCTCAACAGAGAGTCATGCCTCGTAAGATTGGTGAACTCGTGGATCTAATTGAGTATCGACTAAACAGTGAAGCACAATTTCAAGGCTTCAACTACACGATTCCTGTCTCAAACATTAGCATGGGCAATTGTGAAAGCGTTTACAAAAGGTTGGGGCAAATGCTTGACAAGTTAAGTCGCCAACTCACGTTAGCAGAGAAAATTAATGCAGTGGACGCCGAGACCGTTGCGAGGAAAGTTCTGACCACACATTTCATGCGAGACATCATGGGTAATCTGCGAGCATTTACCACTCAAAGCTTTCGGTGTAAGAAGTGCAGCAAACGTTTGAGAAGGCTCCCTCTTCGAGGAAAGTGCCCCACGTGCGGAGGCGATTTGGTCTTAACTGTTCATCGTGGTGGAATCGAAAAGTACTTGGAAGCCGCACGCCAACTCGTAAAGAAATACAGGTTGCCGGATTACTATACTCAACGACTTGCGCTTGTGGAAGAAGAGATTCGCTCCTTGTTCGAAGGCAACAAGCCTAGGCAGGTGAGCCTCTCCAACTTTGTAGCTTGACGCACCAGTGGAAACCTTTTCTACGTGAATAGGGAATTATGTTTTGAGTATTCATGATGAAAAGCAACTATCACCCCAAAGCGTTTCTGTCTCTAAAGAAGAATGTTAGACCTGGACTGGTCGCTAGGACAGAGATTCTTTTCCTTTTGGAGAAAGGTTCATCTGACACTAAAGCCATTTTGAAGAAGAGCAAGCTCGGTTACTCTTCTATTCTGCATCATCTTCATCTCTTTGAGGCTGAGAATATAGTGGTGCACAAAGGTAAGCGATTATATATTTGGGAGTTAACTGGTGTTGGGCAACAAAGACTGGCAAACGCTACTGGGATCTAAAAGAGCATTTGCAGGGTGTTTGCCGGCATTTCGGGCATCCGTCGCCATACTTTGTCAATGCCGCCTTCTGCAGATCTATGTTGGCAATATTTGCCAATGATGCCAGCCAAGCAAGAACATCTGCAAACTCTTCTTCCAATGCTTTTCTATCTTCTCCTTTCAAGGCTTCTCCCAATTCCCCTATTTCCTCCACAAGCCGCTCAAATGTTCCCCCGACTCCACGTTTTGAGTCCCTGCTGAAATAGATCCCCCACATCATATCCTGAAACTCACCCACATGCATTTCCCTGTAATCCCTCCGCATTTCTTCCTTGTCTCTTTGAGTTTCAAAAGGCTTGTTTGCCTCTTCGTGAGCGCATGTGTCACTTTCGAATAGTGTATCTTCAAACAGGTCGGGATGCATCAGTGATGATAGTGTTTCGGACCCAATTCATGCGTACGACCATACGTGCGTTATCTAATCTTGACATATTTATACGCCTCAGTTGCATTTTCGAAGCAAAAATGAACCGTCTGGAAGTCTCTTCGAAACTCAGCAACATCCTTCTTTACTTTTTCCACATCTTCTTTATCAATGACAACCCGCATCATGAACTCGGCAATTTCCGCCATTTCATTTTCCTGCATGCCTAGCCTTGTAACCTCAGACGTACCCAAGCGAATACCCCCTGGGTGCATAAAATGACGACCAGCTTTAATGTCCCAAGGCAACAAATTCCGATTTAAAATCACATTAGCCTTTTCCAGCTCACCCTCAATGGAACCACCATCACCATACTTCGTAATATCAACTAAGACCACATGTGACTCGGTGAACCCTTTATGCTCAGCCAAAACATCAAAGCCACGCTCAAACAGAGCTTGCCCCAAAGCCTTTGAATTCCTAACAACCTGCCTAACATACGCCTCTCCAAATTCTAGCAACTCAGCACAAGCGACAGCAACACCAGCCAGAGCATGAAGATGATGATTGCTCAGAAGCCCAGGAAAAGCGGCCTGTTTAATCCTATCTGAATGTCGATCCTGAGACAAAACGCCACCATGCTGGGGGCCAAACAATGTCTTATGAGTGCTCAACGTCACAACCTCTGCGCCCTCCCTTAGAGGATCCTGAAAACAACCTCCAGCAATCAAGCCGGCTACATGCGCCGCGTCATATGCCACTGTGGCTCCAGCCTCATAGAATGTATCGGCCAACTCCCGTACAGGATGGGGGAACGGGAAAACACTACCGCCAAACAGCGCCAACTTGGGGGGTCTTCCCTTCTGTACAAGCCTCTCAACCCTTCTCTTCGTCTTATCGACATCAATATTCAAATCCTTATGATCCAAAGCGAGATATTCAACTACCAAATCATGAACAGCACCAGCAGTTCCCCCCAACTTCTTCTTCCCCATACTGATGTGCCCTCCACAAGGAATGGATAACGCCATCATGACATCACCAGGATTCGTGAATGCTGTATATAGCACCAAGTTTGAGACAACACCTGATATGGGACGGACATCAACAAACTCTGCTTTGAACAGTTTCTTCATCAACTCAATACAGAGAAGCTCTACTTGATCAATGTACACACATCCAGCGTATACACGCTCTTCAGGCCATCCTTCCGCGTATCGATTTCCGAAATCAGTCGCCAACGCTTCACGTACGGCTGGGCTCGGCACATTCTCACTTGCAATTAGCGGAAGCGCCTCTCTAAACCATCCATGATGCTGCTGAAGAAGCCGAAACGCTTGGTCATAATATCCACGGGCAGATGTCATAACCCTACCTCAGCATCATATCAACTTAAGTCGAAATAAAACTTTGGAATGGACAAAACTTTAATTGGACCGCAGTCAACCAGCTAATAGTCGGGAGATCCGAAGTAGAAGGTCAACCTCAATGAGCAGTAAGCGAAAGAAAAAGCGCGAGAAGAAAAGCCCCATGCCGATGCAAAGTGCGGGTTTGCTTCGATTCTTTGAAGAAGAGACTCGTGGCGTGAAAGTAAAACCCGAGATGGTCATAATTCTGGCAGTAGTATTGATAGTATTCTGCATATTGCTGAAATTAGGGGTTCTTCCAGGTCTTCCTCCATAGCATCACAACATCCTTAGTCCAGAATAAGGCAACGCTCAGACTACTCATTCTTTATGCAAGACTTCGATACGTTGTACAGAGGTGAGGTTGACATATATCTCGCTTCTTTTCTCCTTGCTCGCAACTTGGGGTATTGGCTGCGCTATCGTGGACCTGAGTATTACCGCGTCAGCATCTGAAAGCCAAATACCGGCTGGTTGTCGGGTAACTGCAACCAGTGTTCCCTCGAAACCATATGAAGTATCCAAAATCGCCACTATTCTTCTACCTACGTTCCGTTCAAGCATGTGGAATACGGTGAGGGGTAACCCAGTCTCAGGCATCTGAACCACCATGAAGTTGTAGACTCTCGAAATAAAACTCTATCCTTCTCTCAATTGTCAACCGTCAAGGATTCGTTGCAAGTGATGAAGACTTTCTATTCACAAGAATATCCGTTTTATATATCCAGCATATATGTTGAAAGTGATTACTCCGTTTACAGAACGTGTCCTAATTCCCGTCCTTTGGCTAATTTCTCTAACAGTCAAAGCCTTTTCTGATCCGTGCAATGAACGAAAAATTCTTTCAGTGTAACCTTTGTACGCCAAAGTATCCTGTAGATAAAACTCACCCTTGACGCATCTGCTTTCTCCTGCCTTCGTTAAAGTATACTTATACCTTAACATCCACGAACCAGCTTGGGAGCCTTTCTAATTAATTATTCAACTCGAGTTTATATAAAAGTTATGAAAAACTTTTCCATTGATTGAAAAAACGTTGTGCAAAGT
The DNA here is from genome assembly GCA_020348865.1 of Candidatus Bathyarchaeota archaeon. GTDB lineage: Archaea > Thermoproteota > Bathyarchaeia > Bathyarchaeales > Bathyarchaeaceae > SOJZ01. The sequence goes on from CP070754.1 coordinate 756,043, forward strand.
CAGATATTTGCATCCTTCGAATCGTCACACGCAACCCCAATCTTTATGAACATTCATTTTAACACTTTATGGAAACGCTATTAGACGATGCTCAAGATGACTTCTACCAAATCTTTAGATCAATACTTAAGCAAAGCGACTAGGCGCTATTCGTCATTGTTTACACTTCCATCTCAAAGAAAAGGGATTCTGCTTCTATGCATATTATGTGTATTAGGCGGAGCTCTTTCAATTCCACCATTATCCTTTTCTTACTTTGGCATCATACTAGGTCTAGCTTTCGGGGCAAGCTTCTTTCTCATCGTTATTTTATCTGATTTCATAGTAGCTCATAGCTGTATGAAAGAGGATCACGTTTTCAGTCTAAGGCGTTGTTTATTCCTCTCTTTGTTTTCCAGCCTTTTTTGGTTCGGGCTTGTCTTTCTTGGCGATGTTGTCAGCCTTTTCTCTGGGAATTCCAGTTTTTGGATTAAGTTTTTCCTTTTGGGGTTCTGTGCGGCGTTGACTCTTCGTTTGCTAGTCTTTTCCGCAGCTTCGTTTGCTAACCGTGGGGGGGTTATTCTTTCTTCTCTGCTGCAGCCCACATTGTGTATTAGCCCTGTTCTTTTCATGCACTCGGTGATAGAATACGATTTAGCTTTGCTTCTGGTTTTTTTCTCGCTTTCCATTCCAACCATTGTGTTGACGATTCTTCTTTTCACTCTATGCCTGGATCGTGTTGGCAGAAGAATCGTGGGGGTTCCTTCTCTCTCCCTCTTCAAAGCGTTTCTGGCAGATTGGACAGAATCCATGAACGCGCCTCTTGAAAGTCTTTTTGAGAGACTTGGCGATGAAATGGACGTAAAGCTTTCTCTTTTGGGATTCCGAACTGGTGAAAGAGTTAAGGCTATAATTGCTGTTCCCGGGTGTCATCCTGGGCCTTTCAGGAATGTTGGTAGTAGCCTTCTCCCATATATGATTCAAAGCGCGTTAGAAGACAAACTACAGTGTGTGGCTTCCGTACCTCATGGATTGCTTGGCCATGATTTCGACCTCTCTTCTCAACTTCAAAGTCAGAAAGTCGTAGAGCACGTTCTTTCTTGTGTGGATTTTTCTCATTCTGATTCCAGGATTACTCCATTCATTCAAATTCGAAAAGAAGGGGCGACTGCAAGTTGCCAAATATTCGGAGACTGTGCGTTCATTACATTAACAGTTGCACCCAAAACCATGGAGGATTTGCCCAACGAGTTGGCCTCACTTATTGTTAGCGAAGCCAAGAACCAACGACTGCCTTCTACAATAGTCGTTGATGCCCACAACAGCATAGATGGTCCATTCAAACCCGGTCAGGCAATACGGGCTCTCCAAAAAGCTGCAGCAATAAGTCTTGAAGAAGCTTCACTAAGTAAACGTTCTTCGTTTGAAGTGGGAGCTGCGAAAGTTATTCCTAGAGAGTTTAGTGTTGAGGAAGGTATGGGACTTGGAGGAATAAGCGTGATTCTGGTAAAGGTGGGCGATCAAAGAACAGCATATGTGACCATTGACGGAAACAACATGATATCTGGGCTCCGAGAGAAAATTCTTACAATGCTTCAGGAAATTGGTGTCGTTGATGGAGAAGTTTTCACCACCGACACGCATATCGTGACTGGTGTTGCGACAACCGTGCGTGGATACCACCCTGTTGGCGAGGTGATGGATCATTCGAAGCTAATCAGTTATGTCAAGGAAGCTGCGGAGGAAGCGCTAGTTGGTCTAAAACCTGCAGAGGTGTCGAAGCGCATATGCATCGTTCCAAACGTCAAGGTCATTGGAGAGAAGTCTATAGAAGCTTTATGTGTAGTTGTCGATGAAGCGATGAAACGAGCTAAGAGACTGTCAGCGGTTCTCTTTTCGGCAACTGCCCTTCTTCTAATAGGCTTGCTTTCACTTCTTTAGCTCACCATAAAAACTCGAGGCTAACACTAATATTGCCGAGTTCGTATCTTCACTTCTAAAACCAAAGAAAACATAGTGGCAAGTTAATTCATGAGTGAGGCGTGGAATGGTGATTATTGCGTGATTGCCTTGAAAACATCACAACGAGAAGGGGGCCGACGGAAGGGAATGATCGCGATCAATGAGGAGCTATGTAAAGGGTGCACCCTCTGTGTGAATGTTTGCCCCTTCCATCTTATCCAAATCGCGGATCGTATAAGCTCTAAAGGCTACTATCCCGCAAAATTCGTTGATTTGAAGGGTAAGTGCACGGGGTGTACTTTGTGTGCTATTATCTGTCCTGACGTTGCAATAGAAGTTCATCGGTAGAACGTAGAGGAATGAAAATGGGCAAGAAAACACTAATGACGGGAAACGAAGCTATAGCCGAAGCTGCGGTTCAAGCAGGATGTAGACATTTTTTTGGCTATCCAATAACCCCGCAAAGCGAGATTCCTGAATACCTGTCGAAGCGGTTTCCTGAAGTTGGAGGATGCTTCCTTCAAGCGGAAAGTGAAATAGCATCAATCTACATGGTCTTTGGGGCAGCGGGAGCTGGTGCAAGGGTGATGACCTCGTCTTCGAGTCCGGGAATTAGTCTGATGCAAGAAGGTATCTCCTATATCTCAGCGGCTGAACTTCCATGCGTGATTGTTAACGTGATGCGAGGTGGCCCGGGATTAGGGGGCATTCAGCCGTCTCAGTCAGATTATTTCCAAGCAACCAAGGGTGGAGGACATGGAGATTACCATGTACTTGTGCTTGCGCCGTCTACGGTTCAAGAAGCCGCTGACCTAATGATGGAAGCCTTTGATTTGGCGGACAAATACCGCAATCCAGTGATGATCTTGGGGGATGGGTTCTTGGGTCAGATGATAGAGCCAGTAGAGTTTAAGCATATGTCATCTACAGATCGTCCAGCTAGGGATTGGACCATTACAGGCGCAAAAGGACGAGCTCAAAACGTGGTGAAAAGCCTCTATCTCAAACCAGATGTTCTGGAACAACATAACTTGGGGCTTCATCGTAAATATCAGAAGATGATCAAAAACGAAAGGCGCGTCGAGGCGTATCTAACGGAAGACGCACAAATCATCATCGTGGCATTCGGGATGGCTGCAAGAATAGCGAAGACAGCTATCAAAATTCTACGTGAAAAAGATATCAAAGCAGGGTTGGTGAGACCAATCACACTTTTCCCTTTTCCATATCAAACTCTTGAGAGAGTAGCTGAGAAAGTGGATAACCTGCTCGTGGTTGAGATGAACTTGGGACAGATGATTGAAGACGTTAAGCTCGGAGTTTGTGGGAAAGCGGAGGTTCATTTCTATGGTAGAGTCGGAGGTATGGTTCCAAACTACGATGAAATCGTAGCTGACGTAGAGAAAATCGTAAAGGAGAGTCGGTGACTTTAAATGAAGAAAGTCTTTGAACGCCCCAAATCCATGTACCCGGTATCAACTCACTACTGCCCTGGGTGTGGCCACGGAATAGTTCATCGATTAATAGCTGAAACAATTGATGAGCTAGGAATTTTGGAAAGAACAGTTGGAGTGGCACCTGTGGGCTGCTCCGTTCTTCTATACAATTATCTTAACTGTGATATGTATGAGGCAGCTCATGGCAGAGCGCCAGCGATTGCAACCGGATGTAAGCGAGTGCATCCTGAGCTTGTTGTTTTCACCTATCAAGGAGACGGAGACCTAGCCTCCATCGGGACAGCCGAAATTATTCACGCGGCTGCTCGTGGAGAGAAGATCACTACGATTTTTATCAACAATGCTATCTACGGAATGACTGGTGGACAAATGGCCCCAACAACTCTTATTGGTCAGAAGACGACTACTTCACCCTTTGGTCGAACTTCAAAAGATACAGGCTACCCGTTGAGAGTATCGGAGATTCTTGCAACTATTGATGGAGCAGCTTATGTCGAACGAGTAGCGGTAAATGATCCAAAAAACGTTATGCGGGCAAAGAAAGCAATAAAGAAGGCGTTTAAAACCCAGATGAAAGATTTGGGCTTTTCCTTAGTTGAAGTCTTATCTCAATGCCCAACGCCTTGGAGAATGTCTCCTCGCGACGCGATAAAGTGGGTGGAGGAAAAGATGATGCCCTATTATCCGCTTGGCGAATTCAAGTCTCCTAAAAGGGAGGGCTGAGAAGAGAATGAAAGCACCTTTTTATGAAGACATCATACTGGCTGGTTTTGGGGGACAAGGAATTATGTTCATAGGAAAACTGCTGATTCATAGTGCAATGAAAGAAGGAAGAGACGTGACATGGATTCCTTCCTATGGTCCTGAAATGCGAGGAGGGACAGCCAACTGCACGGTGGTTATTTCAGACGAAGCAATTGGATCGCCCGTAATCACATCTCCTCATTCTTTAATCGTGATGAACAACCCATCGTTAGATGCTTTTGAACCTCGATTAAAAGAAGGAGGCGTCCTAGTGATGAACAGTTCCTTGATTACCCACAAAGCCAAAAGAAAAAACATCAGTGTAATTGGAGTGCCGGCAAACGAGATTGCCTCTGAGATTGGTGACAAAAGGGTTGCCAACATGGTGATGTTAGGAGCATACGTTGGGCACACAAAGACAGTGTCTAAAGAAAAGATCCTTGAAGGATTGAGGGGTCTTTTGGGAGAAGAAAAAAGGAAACTGTTTGAAGTGAACAAGAAAGCCTTCGAAAAAGGAATGGAGTTTGGTAAGGTTTAGCTCGTTGAAAGACTAAATCAAGCCGAGCTTTTTGCCCCCTTCCTCGAACACTGCAACGGCTTTGCTCAATTGCTCTTTTGTGTGCTTGGTACATAACTGAGCCCGGATTCTTGCTTTGTCACGGGCCACCATTGGATATACAATCGGTAGTGCAAAGAAACCCTTCTTCCAAATGAAATCTGCGAGATTTTTTGCCTTCTTGCTGTCGCCGCACATCACGGGCACGATTGGTGTTTCGCTGTTCCCAGTATCAAAGCCTAGGTCTTGCATAGCCTTTATGAAGTAGTTACGATTTTCCCAAACCTTCTTGACGTGTTGTGGCTCTGATTCGAGAACGCTGATTGCTGCACTGCAGGCGGTGGCTACTCCTGGCGGTACGCCTCCGCTAAGTAACCATGTTCTTGACTTGTTGTAAGCGAAGTTTCGTAGGTCTTCACAGCCAGTAATATGTCCGCCGACAACTCCAAAGGCTTTTGAGAAAGTCCCCATCTCGACGTGCACCTGTGTGTGGTTAAGGTGGAAATGATTGACGATGCCACGACCGCCTTCTCCAAGTACGCCTTCTCCGTGTGCATCGTCTACATACACGCCTGCACCGTGTTCCTCAGCGATTTTCGCGATTTCTGGCAACGGAGCGAGGTCGCCATCCATGCTGAAGACGCCGTCAGTGAATATCCAAATGTGCTTGTAGGGCGGGGTGTGTTTTTCTGCTTCATCCATAACTCGCACCAAGTCTTCAACATCCTTGTGTTTGAAGATAGCGCGATCCGCGTGGGTCAGTCTTACACCGTCGATGATGGAGCCGTGGTTCAACTCATCTGATACGAAAAGGTCACCTCTGCCACCAAGTTGAGGGATGAGTCCCTCATTTGCCATGAAGCCCGTTTGATAAGTCAGCGACGCTGGTGCCCGTTTAAATTTTGCAAGATGACTATCCAGCTCCTCATGGGCTGTCATGTTGCCAGCGATCGATCGGTCACTTCCAGCTCCTGCCCCGTACTTTCCAGTTGTCTCGAGCATTGCTTTGACGACTTTTGGATGAGTAGACAGGTTGAGGTAGTTATTAGCGCAGAGCATGATGACCTCTCTGCCGTCGACAGTGCAGGCAGGTTCGCTGGGGGTCTGGAGTTCTTTGAGTTCCCAGTTTAGGCTTTCACGGACTAAGCGCTCATACTCCTCGCCCAAATATCTTGTTGGATGTCGCCTTGTTGACATGTGAATCACCTTTCAATGAACAGTTCAAACCTCTCTTTCTAATCTGATAAATATTCTCTTAACATTTATCTATTCCCACTTAGGCTCGAGAACAACTTTTCCAGCTCGTTTGGAATGAATTGCTTCCATACCTTCAGCTATATCCTTAATTGGAATACGATGCGTAACGATTGAAGCAATCTTTTTCCTAAACCTGGAGTCAGAGAGCAACCCCCTCACTTGGTACCATGTTTGAAACATCCTTCGCCCAGAGATGCCGTAAATGGTTGCCGCCTTAAAAACTACAGCATTGTTCACATCGAATTCCAAGGGTCTGTCAAACAAACCAAAGAGAGAAACTCTTCCGCCAGGAGTGAGTATCTCAAAAGCCTGCCTCACAGCTGATGGAGCACCAGACATCTCCAACGCAACATCTACCCCATTACCATCAGTCGAATCCCGTATAATCTTCACGATGTTTTCGCCCTCTTCTCTGGCGTTGAGAACCATATCTGCTCCTGACTTCTTTGCCAACTCCATGCGCACCTTGTTTCGACCACCACCAGTTGCAAAAATCTTCTCAGCTCCTAACGTGTCAAGGACTGCTATGGCCATTAATCCTATTGGACCACAGCCCAAAACCGCCACATTCTTTCCTGCGATGTCTTCAATGCGGTCTTTCGGCAGGACTGTCTGAACAGCGTTTCCTAACGGTTCTTGAATAGAGGAGATAGCTGGATCTAAATCTGGAGGACTCTTCCATGCGTTTCTCTCAGGCAGTACGACGTATTCAGCGAAAACTCCATCTGTATCTACGCCTAGAATCTCTAGGTTTTGGCAGATATGCATGCGGTCGGTTCTGCATTGATAGCAAGTACCGTCCACAATGTGGGTTTCCGCTGAGACAATGTCCCCCGCTTGCACGTTGGTTACGTCTTCTCCAACTTTGACTACTTCCCCTGTGAATTCGTGACCTATTGTAAGTGGGATTTTTTTCATGCGGTTTTGTGCCCATTCGTTCCAATCCCATATATGTACGTCCGTTCCGCATATAGCGGCCATTTTAGTCTGGACGAGGACTTGTTTATTGCTGATTTTTGGGGTGTTTACGGTTGTGATTTCAGCTTTTGGTTGTCGTCTCTTCTTGACTATTGCATACATTTCCATCGGTCTCCTAGGCTTCTGCTTGTGGATGTGTGAGTGTTTCCGAGTCTTTGTTGTTTGGACTATTGTTCATGAGCATCGTATTAAGGATTTGTCTGGAAACATCATGTTAATTGATCGTGGAGTTCTTGTACGCATATCACATAGAA
>CP070754.1:763329-792348 GCA_020348865.1 Candidatus Bathyarchaeota archaeon
AAACTGTGGCGAAAACACATAGAAATATCAGCAGATAATTCTTTTTCATTGTCGTTGCCATCATAGAGCGTCGATGTCTAACGCATTTCATAATTTGATAGTAATAAGAATTTAGCCGCAAGAAATTCTTCAGATCATGTCACATGGTTTCCATTTGCCGATCACAGGCAAGACCGAGTCAACCGTGAAGTTCATTCTAAAAGAAATGAAAGAACTGTACGCGTAGTAACAATTAGTGACTACACTTTGTGAGTTGCGCTTAAATTCAGCCCCCCCTATGTGTAGAACAGGTGATGTGCGCGTGCAGAACTTATTGTCATCTGCTGTTATCATTGCCATTGCCTCATTTGCTTCAAGCCTATTCATTCTGACTTTCTATTTCTCCAGCATCATTTCAATCAGGAGTTCTTTGAATAAGCATGGGTTTATCATAGCGTTACTTGGTACGGGTACGGGAACAATATTCCTCCTCTCTCTTCCGCTGATTCAGGCAGACTCGATTCCCTGGTTGGATATAGGTCATGTTCTCGTTTCTGTTGTTTGGCTTCCATTAGTTAAATACTATACCAAAATGGGATGGCTGGGTTCGTCTGCCGCTGCCCTTTTTGGAGTACTTTTCTACGCAATTGTCTCCGTGATTTCAACAGCGCTTGCTTCAGGCTTCTTGCAGATATTCGCCCCCGGTCTCTAGAAGACTCAAAACAAGGATATCCAACTAGAACACCAGTGAAAACGTATCCAAAACTCACATTTCATCCAGTATGCACACATGGGAGCAATCGAAGCACCTTCACCTTCCTGCGTCCAGACCGGTTCCATGAGGATTCCATAATTTCAAGGATTTCACAGCAAGCATTCATCACAAGCGCTCCCACACGAAGGCCTACCAAACCATGCTTTGACCAGTGAGATAGTTTTAAATGGTTTCTTCACTGTGGTTTTCATAGAGTGCTTGCAGTAAGTGAATTGGCTGACTGCAAGGGATTGGAGTTCGGTTTGTAGCATGCAGCTTCGCAAAGCCGTCGAAAACAAGATGTTTCCACACTTTCTAGCTGTGTTTCAATGGGCCTTGCTGGTCACAGGTCTAGCCTTCAACCTGAATTTTTCAGTTTCTGTGACCGGAACAATAGCGGATGGCGGACTAAAAGTAATCATGCTCTTCCATATTTGGATGCTTCTCTTGCCAGTTGCTTTGTGTCTAATATTCTTCAGAATGAGAAGAGAAGGAATCGCAGAGAGATACATCGTCGGCTTATCTATACTAACCGTCCTGTTCTCAATTGCAAATATCTCTTTTCACTATGTTAACGATTTCGTTTTGCTAATGAAAGCCACAGAAATAGTTGCGTGGAGCTTGTACAATAGTATGTTTTCTGTGAGTGTCTACAGGATTTCAGCTGTGTTTCTGTTGCCAGCTCTAAGGAGATTTCTTGACGGCAAGACGGAAACGCCTCTCAATAATGAAAGATTGTAGGTTTGGGGCAAAATGCGAAAGGCATCATTGACACCGATTCTTCTGGTTCTACTTGTTTCGCTTTTTCTTCTTTCTGTGCTTTCCAACGTCCTAACTGGATATCCTGAACGTCCAGATTCTCCAACGCCTGATAATAATGGAACAGGAGGCGGCACAACCAAAGACCCTGCCATTCTCCTATTCAAGGTTTCGCCAATCGAACCTCAACTATATGCTAGAGTTTCGACTGCTGATTATTACACGGGATTTAACTGGATTGAGACAACAAATGAAAAGGTCATAGCAGAGTTCAATCAGACTCAAAACGTCAACGCAAGCAAAGTCTTCACCGTAGAGATTAACGCAACGCAACAAGAAACTGTACTGCCAATACCTTCGCCCTATTCGACCTTGGAAAACCTTTCCCTGACGCAGATTGAAGGTGCAGAGCTCTATGTAGACACGATTGGAGATGTCTATACGGCTGTGACAAACGGGCCAGCGATGGAGATGCAGCTGGTCTATAATGTTTCGTGGCGTGACGTTGAAGTAGACGATGAACTAATCTTGCTTGACAACACCCCAGAGGAATTCCTGAACACCTATCTGCAATTGCCAGATATTCCAGCCGAAGTTTGGGAACTTGCCGAAGATCTAGAGGACAGTTCCTACAGCATCCTTGACCAAATCCTTGCCGACATTCAGTATCTGAGAACAAATCTTGTTTACGATGTTGACGCACGTGCACGAGCAGACGATCTTATGCAGATCCCACAAGGTTCTAATGTCCTTTTTTGCTTACAACAAGGAAAAGGTATATGCATAGACGCTGCGACTGTGCTTGCAGTAATTCTACGAATCCAGAATATACCAGCGAGAATAAGCTTTGGATATAAGCCTGGAAGAATGGAAGGAGACAAGCTTCTATACTTCTCGACTGGAGGACATGCTGTAACAGAGGTCTATCTTCCACCCTATGGTTGGATTCAGTTTGATGCGACACCACCACCTAAAGAAGTCCCTCGCGTAGACGTGTTCCCCTTCAAGAAAGTGGGTTCTCCAGGAAGCCGACTCCTCTATCAGCTGTCGATTACGAACAGACATACATCTGAGGACACCTTCAAGCTATCTGTGGAGAGCAAACAAAGATGGAACGTTACTGCTGCTCCAAAGAAAATGAATATTGGAACCAATCAAACTGCTGATACTTTACTGGAGGTTGCTGTGCCAGAGAATGCAAGTCTTGGCCAAAAAGATGTTGTAACCCTAACAGTAGCTTCTACAGATTCCCCAGCGATTGCGTTTTCGATTTTAGCTATTGTACAAGCTGAGAACATTCTACAAACCTCCACAAACACAGAACTTGGAATTTTGGATGAAACTGTCATTCGGGGGAACACCTTCTGGGTGAACGGAACAGTTCTTACAGCCAGCAACGAACAAATCGATAACATGACTGTTTTTGTCTTCCTAACTGAGAGCAGGGAAACTGAAGGCGTAGTCGTTGGCAAAGGATACTCCAAACAAGGGAATTTCCAGATTGAAAGCGTGGTTCCTCATTCCATGGAAATCGGAGACTACAAGTTGATAGCCATTTCTTTGGGAACAACCCAATACGCTCCGTCTAGCAATTCATCCACCACGAGAGTGCGTGCAACAACAAGAATAAAGCTGGGTCCCGAGGAAAGGTTTCTGATAGGGTATGGAGCAATTCATGGACGGCTGTTATGGGATAATGGAACAGGCTTTGCAGGCGTACCCATTTCGTTCAAGATAACTCTGCTGACTCCACCATCAGAGACTTGGGTGTTGCAGGACTCAACATTAAAGAATGGCACCTTTAGATTAAAGACCACATTTGAGAATCCTGGAGAGCATGAAGTGAAAATAATGTTCTCCGGAAACGAATATGTCCTAGGAAGCAACGCAACATCCGTCGTAGAACTGGAACGCGGGGTCCCCACAATTCAGGTTTTCGGTGAAGACACTGCCGTCAGAGGCGAAGTCTTCAGCATTGTCGGTGCAGTTCAGTTTCAGGGTCTAGGAGTCTGGGGAGAAAACATAACTGTAGTCTTTGATGATCAACTACTGGCGACCGTTGAAACGAAGGACAGCGGTTCATATTCCTGGTTTTTTCCTGTGGATCCCGAAGAAGAACTGGGAATACACAGGCTCGAGGTGGCTCTCGAAAAAAGCAACATATCTGCAGTCCATGAGATTGCAGTAAAATCAGAGACCAAGCTAACTGCAAGAGTTTCTAACATTGCAGGGGGGATGTTTCTTTTGTATTCAGCATCCCTTTCTGATGATCACGATTTGCCTATTGAAGGAGCAGAAATTGTGGTGGATAACTACGGTCTATCGTGGAAAACCTATGGAAATGGAAGCTTGACGTTTCTTTTGGACACTATCAAGTTTTGGCCGGAAGACCTAGTACTAACCACAAGATTCGAAGGTTCAGAGTTCTACCTACCCGTCGCAATCGAGAAAGACGTTGCTCTTGACCTAACGAACATCTTGCAGTTCTTCATACCTTTAGTTTCCCCAATCTTGATTGCTATGGGCTTCGCATACACCAAACACTTTGCTCGGAGGCCATCTGCACTTCTCCAAACTAGTGATGCGGATGTTGCAGAAGAAAAGATGGTGGTCGAGGAAGAAACTGAATCTGGGTCACAGGAGCTGCAGCCACTCGGAATAAGCCTTCCTAGCATAGGAGCGGGGTTTCCCAAAGTGTGGGGCGTCAGGGACAAACTGCACGTAGAGATTGCACTCGATGAAAGTGTTTCAGCAGAAATACAGAAGAGGGATGTTGAAGTTCTGATTGACGAAGAAAACGTTGCTTCCATTAGACTCTCTCAACAAGGACAAGCTGAATTTTCCCATTCGTTCATCAAAAAGGGGAGACACAAGATACAGGCAATTCTGCCTAGAACAACAGGGCGTCGACCTTTGAAAGCAGAAATCAGACTTCGTATTGTTGATTACGAAGAAGAAGTTATCAGGCTTTATAATGCGTTTGTGGAAACGTTAGCCAATCATAATATCAGTGCAGGAAACGAAATGACGGTGCGAGAAATAGAGCGCCTCATTCTTGGAACTGGTGATTTCGATCCGGAACCTCTTCGCAAAGTTACAATCTGCTTTGAGAAAGCTGAATATAGCAACCATTTGACAACCAGAAAAGACTACGAAATTATGTATCTGTCTTTAAAGGAGTTGAATGTTGATGTTGAGTAGAAAAGGCAAGCTTGTAACCTTGACACTTTCAATTCTTCTCCTTGGCATTCTCAAATATATGCTTGACCATGGCGTACAAGAACTGCCTCAGATTCTGCAGCTGATTGCATATGCGTCTCTACCTGTTGCAGGTGGGTTGATTGTACTCAGCTCTTGTTCTCTTCTGGAACCCTTATCAGATGTAGGAGATTCAACAACTTTCCACCTATCAAGACAGATTTCCGAAGGTCCAGCAAGAAATTTCTTCATTGGCTTTCTCCTTACAGCTTATTTGGGTCTTGTCAGGCCACCTTTGACTGTTGGTATGCGCTTCCTTCCATATGTGGAATGGGTCGCCATTGCATTAGTGGTCTATGTGATGTACACTATGACAAGACCTTTTGGGAAGGAGTTTTATGTGACATCTGAAACCTCAGGTTGGAAGAGACACGTACAAGAGGTAGAGCGAGAAACAGGACGTGACTTAATGCGCATAACCTCTGCTATGAAAGAGTTTGTTAGCCGTGGAGCGAAAGAACCGTTGCTAGTTCATTTGGCGCTGCACCTGCAGAGGCGAGGAGAGCCAGATGAAGATGTTCTTAAGATACTACGCCCACTAATGCATTATCAAGAAAATGCACCTAGGCACAGAATCCATTTTTGGACTAGGCCTCAGACAAAGAGAAAACATGCTGTGAGAAACGAGAAAGCAAGAGAGAATTTCCTGAATACTTTCCTTAAGAAGTCTATAGGTTGGAATCAGAATGAATTCGAAGAAAGCAAGAGAGAATTGTGATGCAATAGTAGCCCAGATACTAGGTCTGTACGTTGGAGATGAGATGCTAGTCGAGAAAATCCTCGCCGCAGCAATGTCCAACGGACATGTCTTGTTTGAGGATAACCCAGGACTCGGCAAGACTTTGTTGGCTAAAACGCTAGCCTTTTCAATTGACTGCGATTTCTCGCGAGTCCAATGCACTCCAGATCTCCTGCCAGCAGATATCCTTGGGACCAAGATTTGGAAACCGAAAAATGGGTCTTTCGAGTTGTTCAAAGGCCCAGTCTTCACCAATATCTTGCTGGTGGACGAGATCAATAGGTCGCCACCCAAGACGCAGTCTGCTGTTTTGGAAGTTATGGAAGAAAGACAAGTCACGATTGAGGGAGAAACCTATCGGTGCGAGGAACCGTTCTTCGTATTGGCAACCCAGAATCCTATAGAATATGAAGGCACATATCCTCTGCCGGAAGCCCAAATAGATCGCTTCATGATGAAGCTCTCCACTGGATATCCAAGGACCTTAGATGAAGAAGAGCTCATCGTCAAAAGGCGAATAAAATGGAAGAAAGATGACCCAACAAGAGATCTGGAGCCAGTCATATCTGCGAAGGATTTTAGTTCCTTGCAGAGAACCGTGGAAAATGATATTTACATAGACGAAGTTGTCATCAAATACATTGCAGAAATCGTTAGAGGGACAAGGGAACACCCACGAGTAGAAGTAGGATCAAGTCCTAGGGGAAGTCTCTCACTACTTAAAGCTTCCAGAGCCTTGGCATTCATAAGAGGAAGAGATTTCGTGACGCCTGACGACATCAAAGCTCTTGCTGTTGATGTTCTTGCCCACCGACTGATACTGAAGGTAGAAGACGTAATGAAACAGGTAGACGAACAGAAAATAGTGAAGGAAATCCTTGACACAGTAAGTGTACCAAAAGATTACAGTCCAAGGTGACTTTCTTGACTTTTGTCGCGAAAGAAGCCGGTTTCCTCTTAAAAGGGTTCACCATAATCTTCTTCTCTGGTTTCCTCCTTGCCAACTCGATTTTAATCTGTGCTTCATTCATTCCACTTTTTGTATATCTCTTAGGAGTCTTCTCCACAAATCCGGAAGTGCAAATCAAGAAGACTGATCTTCCAAGCTCCGTAAGGCTTGGCGAAACTGTAAAGGTGAGAATAACCGGCAAAATAGCAAGCGGCCTGGGTGCTACTGTCATCTATGATGAAGTCCCTGAGCCTTTTCAACTCATTGAAGGCAACAACTATCAAATAGTCTCCAAAAGATTCAAAGAGAAGGCATTCGATTTTTCCTACAGAATCAAATGCACCAAATGCGGCAACTACCGGCTTGGAACGGGCTGGGAAACAAAACACGTCCTTGGATTGTATCCAACCAAAGCATCAATCAAGGAGACTGCGCAACTGAAGGTCATCCCTAGACTACCAAGAATACGAAGAATGAAATTACCTATGCGCACAACCCAGAGAGTACGTCCAGGTGAAGCAATCGCCAAGATCGGGCCACTCAGCACCGACTTTAAGCAGATTCGTGACTACTTCTCTGGCGACCCTTTCAGAATCATCAACTGGAAAGCTTCAGCTAGAGCTGCAGGCTGGGGAAAACTGTATCCAATGGTCAATGAATATGAACGAGAAGGAAAGCTAGCAATCTGGCTGTTTCTAGATGCAAATCCTGCCCTAAGGATTGGCACTTCAGTTGAAAACGTCTTAGAATACAGTATGAAGACCGCATACAGCATCGCCTACTATTTCCTAAGCAAAGGCTACATCCTAGGCCTATACATCTATAATCATCGAGGAGAAACGTTTCATTTTGATGTGGGAAAAAAACAGTTCATGAAAATCGCGAATAGTCTTCTTGAATTAACGCCCAGAAAAGCCGGATTACAGGTTTCTTGGGACGAGGGCTTCTCAAAAGCCGTAGAGAGAAATCGAAAGTTCGTGATGATGCAATCCCCAGGTGTAATAGTCATCACTCACATAACATCAAGCAATTCAGGTGACCTTCTCAATGGAATGAAAAAAATCTTAGCCTACAAAAGAAGGAAAAGAAAACCTAACATCTTGACAATCAACATTCTGCCTTACGATATTCTTCCGAAAGTCAACAGCTGGGAGATATTCGCAGCCAAGATGCTTGACGTAGCCAGCAAGGACTTCTCCAATCAGCTGCGAGACTTGGGAGTAACCGTATTGGACTGGAACCCAGAAGAAGGAAACGTAGAGACTGCACTGTCAAGAACTACATGGTTAAGGTGAACATTCTTGACGCTAAGAAGCCAAATGTTAATGCTTCTACAATTCACAGTTATTGTCCTGACAAGTGTCGCTGCCGCCTATGCCTTCCAACACACTGAGACTACGTATCAAATAAATGGACTATGCTTTTACCGTTACTTGGCATACGCCATTGCCGTTCCTCTTGGCTACATCTGCTTCTCCCGCTACAAAAAATGGGTCGGTCTTGCCCTCGCTTTCGCGCTTTCAGCAGTAGCCCTTTCTCCTATCGGTCAAACGGCCATAGAGCTGTTTCCGTTGATAGTCCCCTTTCTGGCTGTGTCGATGGGAGTCACCACGGTTTTAGCTGTCCCAAATTCTCGCGGTAAGGGATTCCTGGAATTCCTTGTTGTACTAATTCTGCCTGCTATTCTAGCGTTGTCACGGATAGGAGGTTCGGTTCAGTTACTTGATACCACCCAATCAACTGGCTATTACGAGCTTTCAGCCATCACAGCAGTTATTGTTGGAGGGTACCTTTATCTCAGGTACGCAACTTTGACGAAAATAGGTGTACTTGGACTTTCGTCCAGTGGAGGAGACGAAGACGATGTGACTGATGTCAACATGTGGTGTAATGCCATAACTGGTCTCATTGTAGCTGGGGCTTCTGGATTAGCCGCGGTTCTAATGGCAACAGCACCAATCGTCGCTGAAGCAGTCCAAACTGTAGTTGTACCGCAACCACTTTATGTGATTGCCCTTACACTAAGCGCTGGCGTCGCCATAACCGCAGTCTTCTATGTTTTTCGACATTATCAAAAAGGGGACACGCATGCATTTCACGCGTAGAAACGTGTACATTAGATGCATACATTTATGCTACCAAACCAAGCTTCCTAACACCAAGTACAGGTCTATTTTCTTAGCCGCTCGATCAGAATCTTGGCTACATCACCAGGTTTTTCCGCTACATCTACACCTGCTTGCTTGAATGCTTCAATTTTGCCCTTTGCGGTTCCAGCCTTTCCCATTATTATAGCCCCTGCATGCCCCATTCGTTTCCCGGATGGCGCGGTTCTACCCGCTATGAACGATACCACGGGTTTCTCATATCCCTCAGTTGAGACAAAATCTGCAGCCAGTTCCTCGAGATTTCCTCCAATCTCACCAATCAGAACCACTGCCTTCGTTTGTTTATCATCTCTGAACATCTTAAGAGTGTCAACAAAACCTAAAGCTACAATAGGGTCGCCTCCTAACCCAATGCAGGTAGACTGTCCCAACCCTGCAGATGTGAGCCCTGCAGCGATTTCATACGTCAAAGTCCCGCTTCTTGAAGCAACGCCCACAACCCCTTGTTGAAAAATGTGTCCAGGCATGATTCCAAGCTTGCATTCTCCTGGCACAATAATTCCTGGAGTGTTGGGACCGACTACAGTAGTGCCACGTCGTTTTGCTCGTGCAATAATCTGTATGGATTCTTTCACTGGAATATGCTCTGTAACGACTACTACAGTCTTCAGTCCATTTTCAATTGACTCAAAAGCTGCATTTGCGGCGAAGCGAGCGGGCACAAAGATTATGGAAGCATCCACATCTTGTACTTTTGCTGCTTCTTCCACCGTGTCGTAAACTGGGACACCGCAGACTTGCTGCCCTCCTCTTCCAGGAGTGACCCCTGCCTTTATTTCAGTCCCGTAATTGAGCATAAGTCGCGTATGAAAACTGCCCTGTGTTCCCGTGATCCCTTGAACGATAGCTCTGGTGTTTTTCCCTACGATGACGCCCACTGCAGTCAACCCCGCCGAATCGCTAGCTCCACCGCCTTTTCGGCAGCGTCTTCCATACTATCCATCACAGGAACACCCGCTTCTCTAAGAACCCTTCTTCCCTCTTCTTCGTTTGTGCCCACCAATCGAATCACAATAGGCTTAACAAACCCGCTACGTTTTCTCTTCATCAATATGCCCTTGGCAACCTCGTCACAACGAGTGATCCCGCCCAGAATGTTGACAAAAATAGTGCTCACTTCTGGATCAGAAAAGACTATGTCAAGCGCTGCGGCTACCTTTGCCATTGATGCGCCACCTCCCACATCAAGGAAGTTCGCGGGCTTCCCGCCATGTAATTGAATGGTGTCCAAGGTTGCCATCACTAGACCTGCGCCGTTTCCTATGACACCAACGTTTCCTTCAAGTTTCACATAGGCTAATCCTTTCTGTCGGGCTTTCATCTCTAAAACTGACGCTTCCGTTCTCTGTTCTCGAAGTCGCTTCTCGAGTTCAGGGTGACGGTAAAGCGCGTTGTTGTCGACGATGAGACGGGCATCCGCCGCCACAAAATCCCCGCTTACAGTTTCCACAAGTGGGTTCATCTCGACTAATTCTCCGTCATAGTCCATTGCTACTTGATAGAGTTTCCCTAGAATCGCCGCAAGTTTCAACCGTGGACCGTTAGAATAACCCAGCTTTCTGGCTATTTCAACGGCATCATGTGAATGGAAACCGTCTAAAGGGTGGATTAAGAATCTGATGATCTTTTCCGGCATCGCAACCGCAACTTCTTCAATTTCCATCCCGCCTGTTGAAGAGGCCATCGCCACATAACACTGGTTCGAACGGTCGACAGTGACCCCGAAATACAATTCACGCTTGACAGAAAGCTTTTCTTCAACCAATAGAAACCGAACTTTGCTTGCTTTGATCTCTGCGCCCAACAATCTTTTCGCCACCGTCTCAGCCTCGGACGGAGAATTGGCGAAAAGTATGCCTCCCGCTTTTCCCCGCCCCGACACCAACACCTGCGCCTTGACCATTAGGGGCGGATGGAGTTCCGTGGCTATCTCTCGAACACGAGACAGGGAGGTTGCCAACCCTCCTTCAGGAATACGTATTTCATATCTAGACAGGATTTCTTTTGCTTCGTACTCGTGCAATCTCAAAACTCTTAACCCCTCAGGAATTCATAGCTTGCATCTGCATATAAGACGTGCACGTACGATTTGCGAGAGCGCTACATCGATTCTTCAAGGAGTTCCAGAATGTCCATCACGATAATCCTATCTTCCACATCCAATACTTTCGTGGCGTCCTCCAGAGTTGTCACGCAAAACGGACATGCTGTAGCCATCACCTCAACCTCCAGTTCCAAGGCTTCCCTAACCCGATTTACACAAGACCTCTTTTCAGGAGTTGCATCCTCTGTCCAAATTCTCCCAGCGCCTCCACCGCAACAAAAGCTATTCTCTCTTGCTCTCTTCATCTCAACAAGCTCCAAACCGTTTATTGATTCCAGAATCTGCCTAGGTGCGTCATATATCTCATTACGCTTGCCCAGGAAGCATGGGTCATGGTAGGTTACTCTCTTCCTAACAGCGTTGTGAAGCTTGAGTTTGCTCTGCTCGATAGCTTCGGCGACGAATTGTGTGTAGTGCTGAACCTGAGGCCCAACATCGCTGTATGGCTTATCATTCCGAAAGGTGTTGTAGCAGTGTGGCGACAGAGTCACGATTCTCTCTACATCAGACTTCTCAAACATGGATATGTTGTGTTCAGCTAGAGTCTCGAACAATCCCTTTTCCCCTAGTCTTAGTATGTGGTCTCCACAACACCATTCTTCTTTACCTAGAGTTGCGAAGTCAGCTCCTAGTCTATTGAATAACGAAGCCATGGATCTAGCGATTTCTTGATTTCTCAGGTCATAGGCTGTCAGGCAACATACAAAGTACAAGATGTCAGCCTGTGCCACTGTTGGAAACGTTCTAACTCCTAAATCTTTAGCCCACTCCATTCTTTTGTTTGGGCGCATGGCTATTGGATTATGATATTTGAAAGCACTTGTAAGAACATCCATGACTGATTTGGGGATAGAGCCAGTTTCTATTATTAGGCTCCGTTCATCTACTATGGAAGATGATGAATCAACCTCTTTGGGACAGGACAATGTGCAGGAATTGCAGGAGGTGCATGGCCATATGTTGCCAGTCATGGCCTTCACTCGTTCATCTGAACCTTCATCCCTTGAATCGGAGATAAACCTGTAATTTGCGGCTAGAGTTGAAGGACCGGGAAATACCTCATCTATTGCAGCTGGACAGATCGAGTAGCATATGGAACATTTTGTGCACAGCGTCAAATCCCAATACTTCTTGAGGTCTGCGGGCATTTGCACAAATTCGTTAGGCGTCTTGGATTCATCTCCAGCTTTTACCAGAAATGATTTGATTTTATTGTATGTTTCAAAGAATGGTTGGACGTCAACAATAAGATCTTTTATGATGGGCATATTGGAAAGAGGCTCTACAACTAACACGTCAGATTCGAGGTGGAGCACCTGCGTGTAACAGGCTAACATTGGTGTTCCATTGACCATTACTCCACAGCTTCCGCATTGTCCCATTCTGCACGAATGCCTAAAGCTGAGTGTTTCATCAAGATTGTCTTTAACGTACACTAGGGCATCGAGTATGGTCATTCCCTTGCGAACTGGCACCGTATATACTGAAACGTAAGGCTTCTTCTGTTGGGGATCAAAACGGTGCGTCCTAAATTCTACAGTTGTCTCTGTCTGGGAGTTCACACGAAAACCTCCTAATAGACCCTTGTAGCAGGAGACCAACGGGTTATCGCAACTGGAGTATACTCAAGCCTGGGTCCCTCTCTCGTGTAATAAGCTAGAGTATGTTTCAACCAGTTTTCATCGTCGCGCTTCGGATGGTCGAGCCTAGAATGGGCGCCCCTGGACTCTGTTCTAGCAAGTGCGCCAGCTATCGTGACTTCAGCTAGGTCCAAAGTGAAGTCAAGTTGTAGAGCTGCCACAAGCCCAGTGTTAAATGATCTACTCTTGTCTTCAACCCGTATATTCTTAAATCTCTCCTTGAGCGTCCGTATTTCTTTCACGGCTTTGTTGAGTTCATCACCTTTCCTGAATATCCACGCGTTCTCACTCATAATGCACCTCATTGCATCTCTAATAGCGGGAACCCTCTCGTCACCTTCTCTGCCCAAGATTCCATCAAAAACCCTTCCTTCTTCTGCTAAGATCCTTTCCTGTGGAAGCTTTCGGAGACTGCTAGAAAAAGCATGTTTGGCAGCTTCTTCACCAGCAACTGCTCCGAAAACCAGACAATCAGAGGTGGAGTTGGTGCCTAGCCTATTTGCTCCATGTACATTCAGACAGGAGCATTCACCAGCGGCGTAAAGACCTTGCACTGGTGTTTCCGTCTTTATGTTAGCGTGAACCCCTCCCATCGAGTAGTGAGCTGCTGGTCTAATAGGTACGAGTTCCTTGACAGGGTCTACTCCGCCGAGTTTTATGGCAACATCACGTATGAGAGGCAGTCTTTCGTTTATCTTCTCATCGCCCAGATGTCTAAGGTCTAAAGCTATGTAAGAACCATATGGACCTTCTATACCACGTCCTTCTTGGATTTCTGTTGTCTCTGCTCTGGAAATTATGTCACGTGGAGCTAACTCCATCTTTTCGGGTGCGTAGTCTTTCATGAAACGTTCACCCTTAGCGTTGATTAGGTGTCCTCCTTCACCGCGGGCACCCCCTGTTATCAGTATCCCCGACGGAATAAGACCTGTTGGATGGAATTGGACGAATTCCATGTCTTTCAAAGGCACGCCAGCTTGGTAGGCTATTGCCATTCCATCGCCTGTTGACGTGTGTGAAAATGTTGTGAACTCGTATATTCGTGCGTAGCCACCGGTCGCCATTATGATGGATTTTGCGCGGAACGCGTACATTTCACCTGCCTTCAATTCTAGGGCAGTCAAACCTATGGCAACATTATCTTCAAGGATTAGGGACGTGACGAACCATTCATCGTAGAATGTTATGTTATTGTATGCTGTGGCCTTTCCGTACAACGTGTGCATTTCATGGAAGCCTGTCATGTCGGCTGCGAAGCACGCTCTTGGGAAGCTGTGGCCGCCAAAAGGGCGTTGATTTATTTTCCCGTCGTCAGTTCTACTCCAAGGGCAACCCCAATGCTCCAGCGTGATGATGCTCTTAGGAGTTTGCTTGACAAAAAACTCCACAATGTCTTGATCTGCAAGGAAATCCGATCCTTTGACTGTGTCCCAAGCGTGCAGGTCGTACGAGTCTTCATCTCTCAGAACAGCGGCTGTTCCTCCCTGAGCACAGACAGAGTGGGAGCGTACCGGATAAAGCTTCGAGATTACAGCCACGTCGATTCTGCGGCTAGCCTCAGCAGCAGCAATAGCGGCTCTCAGGCCAGCTATGCCAGCTCCAACGATAACCACATCATGAGTTAACGTTTCCATCTAGCGCACCTACTGACTGGAATTCGAAGGGAAGTGCAAAGATTCTTAGCCTAATATTTGAGGTTTTTCAAGCGATTTCAATTGTGAGAACGCCCATCTCGGTTCATTCATGTAAGCACAAGGCTAAATGCTTCACCGGCCAAATATATCCTATTCGTGCCAAGAAGGGCAGAAACATGTTCAGGAAAGTCTTGGTTGCCAATCGCGGAGAGATTGCTATACGAGTGATTCGAGCGTGCAGAGAGCTGGGAGTCAATACGGCTACGGTTTACTCCGAGGCAGACAACGAATCTTTGCACATCCAGTATGCGGACGAACGGTACCAAATCGGATCTGCAGAGCCCACTCGAAGCTACCTGAACATCGAAAAAATTATAGAGGTTGCTAAGAAATCACGATGCGAAGCCATACATCCTGGCTACGGCTTCCTCTCTCAGATACCCGCCTTTGCTAGGGCTTGTGAGGAAAATGACATAGAGTTCATCGGGCCTCCGAGCAAAGTCTTGCAGAAGATGGGCAACAAGGTGGAGGCTCGCAGAACCGCTGTCAAAGCTGAAGTGCCAGTAATCCCAGGGAACATGAAACCAGCCCGGAGTACTGAGGAGGCTTACGACATAGCTGAGAACGTTGGGTACCCGGTTCTTGTCAAAGCCGTCTATGGAGGCGGGGGCAAGGGCATACGAATAGTCAGGGATAAAGATGAAATGCGCCGAGCTCTGGAACTTGCAGCCATAGAGGCTGAATCCTCCTTTGGTAGCCGAGAAATCTACGTGGAAAAATTCCTTCTGAGAGCGAGGCATATAGAATTCCAGATATTAGCTGACAAGAGCAGAAACATAATTCATCTTGGGGAACGGGAATGTTCACTACAGAGAAGATATCAAAAGCTTGTAGAAGAAACTCCATCGCCATCCATGAATGAGAAACTAAGGGGAGAAATGGGGAAGGCTGCCATAAGGATGGCGAAAGCTGCGAATTACGTTAACGCTGGGACCGTCGAGTTCCTAGTTGACAAGAATCGAAACTATCAATTTCTGGAGATGAACACCAGACTTCAAGTTGAACATTCGATCACTGAGATGGTTACTGGCATCGACATCGTAAAAACACAAATCAGAATCGCGGCTGGTCAGAAACTTGAACATGTCCAGAGAGCCGTCATTATGAGAGGACAAGGAATAAACTGCAGAATCAATGCTGAAGACCCCTACAACGATTTTATGCCATGTCCCGGAACCGTTACGAAGTTTCACACTCCACATGGTCCAGGAGTGAGAATCGACACCCATCTATACTCAGGTTACCCCATCTCAGTCTTTTACGATCCCTTGATTGTGAAGTTAGCAGTTTGGGGATCTAATCGTGAGGAATCTATACAAAGGATGAAGAATGCTTTAGACGAATTCGTGATTGATGGAGTGATGACCACCATCCCCTTCCACAAGAAGATCATGAAAGATGAAAATTTCCTCAAAGGGGATATCCATGTCAACTTTATTGAGGAAAGAATTGGGAAACTTCTCCCAGAACAGGCTTTAGAAGAAGAGGAAGTGGCTGCAATCGTTGCTGTTTTGGCTGACCACAAAGAGAGAAAAGGTGCCCGAGCAGTCATTCCAAGGAGAGAGACCAAAACTGTTTCATTATGGAAACTTGCCGGCAGAGCAAGAAAGCTGAGGAAGTACCGTTGACAACTCATGATGTTCTGGTGAATAAGAAGACACATCGGGTCAAGGTTTTAGAGAGGAGAAAAGACGCTTTTCTATTTGCTGTTAATGAGAAAACAGTCAAAGTAAAAATCAGGAAAGAAAGTCGAGGCAAAGCAATTGCAGTGGAAATCAGTAAAAGGTTCTTCCGAGCGAAAATAAAGAGAATTCAAGGAAACATACTTCACGTGAAAATAGGCGAAAGAATCTTTGAGGTTCAGCGTCAGCCCAAAACCCCAAAAGTGATTGCTCCAATGTTAGATCAAACCGCTGCCATTACGAGAAGACCAGCCTTGAATTTGACAGCTGAAAAGGATGCAGTGACAGCTCCAATTGCAGGAAGAATCGAGCTGTTGAAGGCAGATGTTGGTCAGAAAGTTGGAAAAGGAGAGTGCATCTGCGTCCTGGAAGCCATGAAAATGGAGAACGAAATCGCCGCGCCGAAAGCAGGAGTAGTAAAGGAGATTAGGGTGTCCAAGGGAGCTGTCGTGAATAAAGGAGATGTTTTAGCGGTCATCACGTAGCTTCAGTAGATTCTTGGAGGAGCCCTTTCTAGGCTTTCGGAACGTTGCATTCAGGCTCTTCCAGAGAACATTTTTTATAGCATTTTGGACAAGCCATTTAGCGTTCGTGGCGGAGTTGAAGTCAGATTGATTGTTGGGATAGACCATTTAGGAATTGCTGTTAGCAATTTAGACGAGGCAATCAGTCTCTATCGCGACGTTTTCAGCTTGAAACTTGAAGGCGTTCACGTAGTGGAAGAGCAGAGAGTTAGAGTAGCCTCTTTCTCAACTGGTGGAGAACCCAGAATAGAGCTTTTAGAGCCAACTGAAAGCGAAAGCCCAATCGCCAAATCCCTTAATAGGCGTGGAGAAGGTGTCCACCACATCGCATTGAAAGTCAGAAACATTAAGACTGCTCTTGAAGAACTTAGGGAGAAGGGTTTGAAATTGGTGGACGAAAAACCAAGAATCGGCGTCGGAGGAGCAAAAATAGCGTTCATCCATCCGAAGAGTACAAGAAACGTTCTTCTCGAGCTTTGTGAGAAACCATAGTGACAGCCCTGATGTCAGCAAAGATAAGACTGAACCAGCTTCAAGATGGCTTGCGCACCAAACGTTTTGGCAGAAAGATCCTTTTTTACCATAAAACTGGCTCGACCAACGATTGGGCCAAGGAACTAGCCCGCTGCGGAACACGCGAAGGAACCGTTGTGATTGCGGAAACTCAGACCAATGGACGAGGAAGACTCGACAGGAAATGGGTTTCCCCAATTGGTGGATTATGGTTTTCCTTGATCCTTAGACTCGAGCTTCATCCGTCAGAAGCCCTCAAACTCACTTTCGTCGCTGGGCTAGCTGTAGCCAAGGTTTTGCACGATATGTTCGATTTGAGGGTGGAAACGAAGTGGCCCAATGATGTGCTGGTAAAAGGACGGAAAATCTGCGGCATACTCACCGAGATGAACACGACAGGTGAAACCGTAAACTTCGTCGTCGTAGGCGTCGGAGTCAACACGAACTTTGACGTAGAAAAGACTTTTCAAGAGCCTCTGAAAAGAACCGCGACCTCCCTTGAGAATGAACTTGGCCGAAAGGTTCGATTAGAAGAGCTTTTCAAGAGTTTGCTCGAAGAGCTCGAGAACCTCTATGACCATTTCACGAAGGAAGGATTCGATTCAATCCTAAAAGAATGGAAGAGCTATGCTAGCTTTCTTGGTCACCAAGTGGAAATCACAGGTCCAGCAGGGAAACTTAGTGGCTTGGCGTTAGACGTTAACAATGATGGTGTGTTGATTCTCAAACTTGAAGATGGAAGAATGAGACACGTTTTCGTTGGGGATATTTCTTTGCAGGTACAGTAGAAGGCAACACAAATGGTTCTTCCATATGCTCTAAATACCTGTGAAACAATATACTCCAAAATGCGGGGAAACTGAATGAGCACTGAAAAAGAACCAACTGTTGAGGAGAAAACCAAGCAGTTAAGGGCGCTGCGAGAAAAAGCCAAGCTGGGCGGCGGGAAAAGAAGAACCGAGGCACAACACAAAAAAGGTAAACTCACAGCTAGAGAACGAATTGAACTCTTACTGGACCCCGAAAGCTTCATGGAACTCGACCAGTTTGTAATCCACCAATGCACGGAAGTAGGCGTAGCAGAACGAAAAATCCCTGGAGACGGCGTCGTAACTGGCTACGGCACAATCGACGGAAGACTAGTCTACGTGTTTTCCCAAGATTTCACAGTTTTTGGTGGCTCCCTCGGCGAGATGTTTGCAAAAAAGGTATGCAAACTCATGGACCTAGCCTTGAAAGCGGGAGCACCCGTTATCGGCTTAAATGACTCAGGCGGAGCTAGAATCCAAGAAGGCGTAGCAAGCCTCGCCGGATACGGAGACATATTCCTACGAAACGTGAAAGCCTCAGGCGTAATACCGCAAATATCAGCCATCATGGGACCGTGCGCCGGAGGAGCAGTCTATTCACCAGTTCTCACAGACTTCATAGTCATGGTGGACAAGACAAGTCACATGTTCATCACGGGACCGCAAGTGGTCAAGACAGTGGTGGGCCAAGAAGTCTCGTTTGAAGAACTCGGCGGAGCCCTAGTCCACAGTCAAACCAGTGGTGTCACACACTTCATCGCAAAGAATGAAGAACACTGCATCCAAATTATCAAGCAGCTGCTAAGCTACTTACCATCCAATTACCTAGAAGACCCACCTCTCCTGGAGACAGGAGATGACCCAAACAGAACCGACGAAAGTCTAGCCGGTATCATCCCAAATGACCCAGACAAACCATACGACATCAAGCAGATCATCTATCACGTCGCTGACAACGGCGAATTCTTTGAGGTCCAACCACTCTGGGCAAAAAACATTGTGGTCGGATTCTCCCGCTTGAACGGCAGAACCGTAGGGATTGTAGGTAACCAACCCTCATTCTACGCAGGAGCCCTAGATATCAACTCATCAGTGAAAGGCGGAAGATTCGTGAGGTTCTGTGATGCATTCAACATACCTATCATAACTTTCGTTGATGTGCCAGGCTTCCTGCCCGGAATTGACCAAGAACATGGCGGAATAATCCGACACGGCTCCAAGCTCTTGTACGCTTACTGTGAAGCAACTGTGCCAAAAATCACGCTAATCGTCCGAAAAGCATACGGTGGAGCCTACGACGTCATGGGAAGCAAGCATTCAGGTGGCGATATCAACTACGCATGGCCAACCGCCGAGATAGCTGTGATGGGCCCCCAAGGAGCCATTAACATAATTTTCAGGAAAGAAATAGCTGAAGCCACAGACTCGAAGAAAAAAAGGACTGAACTCGTTGGTGAATACCGCCGAAAGTTCGCCAACCCTTACGTGGCAGCACAGAAAGGTTATATTGACGAAGTAATCGAGCCGGCAGAAACCAGACCGAGGCTAATCAGCGCACTTGAGATGTTGACCACCAAGCGAGAGGCAAGACCACCCAAGAAACACGCAAACATACCACTATGAAAATGGCTTTGACTCTATCCCGCACGCATTTTCGAATGTTTTGGCGATTCTTTATAAATCCCTTTGTGGTATTTTTCCATTCCATCATGGTGATAGTGTGGATTCTCGAAACAAGCCTGAAGACCTGCAGAAAAGGGTGAAAAATCGACTTTTCAGCAAAAAACGGGCAGTTCTGATTACAGACACCACATTTCGTGATGCACATCAATCATTAATGGCAACCAGAATGCGCACTGAATCCATGATCCCAATCGCTGAGAAAATGGATAACGTGGGCTTCTTCTCCTTTGAAGTTTGGGGAGGAGCCACTTTTGACGTTTGCATACGATATCTGACTGAGGATCCGTGGGAGCGAATCCGCCAACTAAAGCTCCACATAAAAAAAACACCTCTTCAGATGTTGTTACGAGGACAAAACGTGGTTGGTTACAGAAACTACCCTGACGATGTTGTCATGAAGTTCGTTGAGAAGGCAGCCGAAAATGGAATCGACATATTCCGGATTTTTGACGCCCTGAACGACGTTAGAAACATGGAAGTAGCCATAAAAACCGTTAAAGAAGTTGGCACCCATGCCCAAGGAAGCATCTGTTACACAATAAGCCCAATCCACACAATCACACATTACATAGAGACCGCTAGAAAGCTTGCTGAACTGGATTGCGATTCCATCTGCATCAAGGACATGGCTGGGATGTTATCTCCACAAGTTGCCCACGAACTCGTGACCGCCCTCAAGAAAGAGGTCAGACTTCCAATACACTTACACTGTCACAGCACAAGCGGAATGGCCTTAATGACCTATCTCCGTGCATGTTTCGCTGGAGTCGATATAATCGACACAGCATTCTCACCATTAGCTTGGGGAACATCCCAGCCACCAGTTGAGCCTATTGTAGCTACTTTGAAGGGAACGCCCTACGACCCAGAGTTCGACAAGGATCTTCTCAACGAGATTGCCGAGTACTTTCGCGAGCTGAGAGAAAAGTATTTTGAACCATTGAAACTGATTAACCCCAAGTCTGAACGCGTTGACCCATCCGTCATAGTTCATCAAATTCCCGGTGGAATGTTCTCTAACCTTCTTGAACAGTTAAGGGAACAAAACGCACTTGACAGGTTGAAAGAAGTACAAGAGGAGGTCCCAAAAGTCAGAAAAGAGCTGGGATATCCTCCCCTAGTGACCCCCACAAGCCAACTTGTCGGCATACAGGCTGTATCTAACGTTCTTTCTGGCGAACGTTACAGCGTTGTATCGAAGGAGGTAAAGGACTACGCGAGAGGCTTGTACGGAAAACCACCAATTCCCATCAATGAAGAAGTGAGAAAGAAGATTATTGGCGATGAAAAACCCATAACATGCCGACCAGCCGACCTCCTAGAGCCTATCCTTGACAAGATACCTGATGAGGTAAAACCATACATTAAGAGCGAGGAGGATGAGGTGACCTACGCCCTGTTTCCCAAAACAGCCCTGGAGTTTCTTAAGAAGAAGGTCAAAGGGAAAGCTACAAAATCCGGGACCACGCCAGAGAAGATCAGGGAACTTGAAGAAGTTGCCGCAATATCGGTCGCGATCGCCACCTACTTGGGGAGTTTGCGCGGAGTGAGGGCTCTAATACCAGTTAGAGCAAAGGAAACACTCTCTCCTTGGGTTCTAGCTGGTAGACAAGGCCAAGCTGAACGTGGTGGATAAGAATGCCCGTCTACGAAGTCTTCATCGACGGCAAACCCTTAAGAGTTGAGATTACGAGAACTGTGGAAAATTGCTTTGCTGCTAGAATAGGCGATAAATCGTTCAGTATCAAGTTACCTGTTGACAGGTTCAACTCAGAGAAGGAAACTCCCATAAGAGTAGATTGCAAGGCGTACAAGATAGAATTGCCCAAAATCAACCGAGAAAAACCCATCTCCATCAAGGTTAATGAGGCAACATTCGAAGCTGAAGTCAGGCCTCCCAAGGGAAAACCCGCATGGACGATTCCTGAACAGACCTATTCAACTCCCCCGAAGAGAACTGTGGTGCCCAAGCAGGAAGTGGAAGGGGTCGTGACCGCACCTATGACTGGAAAAATCAGCTCAGTAATGGTCAAAAATGGAGATCATGTAAAGGCAGGCCAGATTGTATGCATCCTGGAGGCTATGAAAATGGAGAATGAAATCACGACGGCCAAGGCTGGAACTGTTCAGAAGGTGTACGTTCTTGAGGGTTCTTCAGTACATGAGGGTGAACCCCTCGTGGTGATTGTCTAAAAGAGGGCAGGCGGCTTATGCTCACCAAAAATCTCACGCAAAGTGCTGCAAATCTCACCTAGGGTAGCATATTGTTTTACGGCTTGAAGCATGAAAGGCATTAGGTTCACGTCTTCATGTTCAGCGGCCTTGCGCAACTTGTCTAGGGTTTCATCCACTTTGACATGGTCTCTTTGTCGTTTTGTTTGCTTTAGGCGTTCTGCAAGTTTTTTCTCGATTTCTGGGTCTATTCGCAGAATCTTTATTGGAACCTTTTCTTCGGTCAAAAATTGGTTCACGCCTACAATAGTCCGTCTTTTGGTTTCAACCTCCTTTTGGAACCGGTAGGCTTTCTCCACAATTTCACGTTGCATGAAACCTTTTTCGATGGCTGCAACAGCGCCTCCCATATTGTCGATTTGCTCAATGTATTCTGTTGCCTTCTCCTCAATCTGATTTGTTAGGTACTCCACGTGGTATGAGCCTGCAAGAGGATCGATAGTGTCAGCTGCTCCGCTTTCATAAGCAATTATCTGCTGAGTTCTTAGAGCAAAAATCGCCGCCTGCTCACTCGGCAAGGCATGAGCTTCATCAAAAGAGTTCGTGTGTAACGATTGGGTTCCCCCCAAGACAGCTGCCAATGCTTGAAGAGCCACTCTAGTAATGTTGTTGTGAGGTTGTTGAGCTGTCAGCGAAACACCTGAAGTCTGCGTGTGGAAGCGGAGCCTCCACGAGGCGGGGTCTTTAGCTCCAAAGCGTTCCCGCATGATTTTTGCCCACAATCTTCTCGCAGCCCTGAATTTTGCAGTTTCCTCGAAGAAGTTATTATGAGCTGCAAAGAAGAAGGATAACCTCCTCGCAAAACTATTCAAATCCAAGCCTCGGTCAATGGCTGCCTGCACATAAGCAATTGCGTTCGCAAATGTAAATGCGACTTCTTGGACAGCGTCAGCACCAGCCTCACGGATATGGTATCCGCTTATGCTAATAGTGTTCCATCTAGGCATGTGCCGAGAACAATACTCGAATATGTCAGTTACCATTCTAATCGAGGGTTTTGGGGGAAAGATATACAGGTTCCTTGCAACGTATTCCTTCAAAACGTCATTCTGAACTGTCCCGCCAAGCTGAAACTGTTCCAGACCTTGTTTTTGTCCAACTGCAATGTACATAGCTAGCAAAACAGTTGCGGGCGCGTTAATAGTCATGGAAGTTGTGATCTCGTCCAGTGGAATATTGTCGAAAACGATTTCCATCTCCTGGAAAGTGCTCACGCTCACTCCCGCCCTACCAACTTCACCATGCGCCATCGGGTGATCACAATCATAGCCGACTTGGGTGGGCAAGTCAAAGGCCACACTTAGGCCCTTCTGGCCCTGTTCTAGCAGATATTGGAAGCGTTGGTTAGTTTGCTCCGCTGTACCGAAGCCAGCATACTGCCTCATGGTCCAAAATTTCGCTCGATACATAGTTGGAAAAACGCCACGAGTCAGCGGGTATTCACCTGGGAAACCCAAGTCCCGCAAATAATCAAAACCTGCAATATCAAGAGGTGTATAGACTCGTTTTACTGGAATATTGGAGCTTGTGAAGAAAACATCCTTTTCCGGAAGCTTTTCAATGCTCTTGGGCACAACATTGCTTTCCCATTTTTCCTTTCGTTGCCGAACTTCTTCCAGCTTCTTTTCATACACGCTGATAGCACCTAACAACAAGACTACTTGAGAAACATAAAAGAATTATCAAGATAATAGCCAGGCTAAAGCTTCAATATGCAAAGTACCGAGATCCAGCATTTTGGGAGTTATCTTTTATTCGTTGAACTCTCTATTACTGGCCGGTGACTCGGTCTTGAGAGCGACTTCGTCTTCAAAATGCACAGAGGATTTACTTAGTTCCTTGGGACGGCATAAGCCTCCTCGAGATCTCAGTGTGGTCGTGCTACCGGACTTCTTCTTGGATTGCCTGGTAACCTATGAAGGAGACGTTAAACGCCTTTGTAGAGCCATCATCAAGGTCGCAAAACATAAAGGGGGAGGTCTTCACGGAATCAAGCAAACAATATCAAGGGGCGGAAACGCTGCGAATACAGCCGCCGCACTGGCTGCCTTAGGCGCAAAGGTTCATCCCATCATCGAAACAAGTTCACTTGGACTTCAGCTATTGGAATTTTACCTGAAGCCTCTCAAAGTTGACCTCTCCCACGTCAAAACATGTAGTGGGGTAGCGCTTACCACCGCCCTCGAGCTTATTCATCAAGGCGAAAGAGTCAACGTGATGATGAGCGACCCTGGATCCTTGACAGAATTTGGCCCAGCAGATTTCACGTCCAGAGATATCCAGCTACTACGTGAGGCCGACTATGTTTGCGTATTCAATTGGGCGGCGACTCGACGTTGGGGCACCAAGCTGGCTGAGAATGCTTTTAACATTGCCAAAAAGGAGGGAAAAGGAAAAACATACTATGACACCTCTGATCCAAGTTCAAAGAAAGAGAATATCCCGGAACTTGTGAAAAGAGTTCTATCCAGCGATGTCGTCGACATATTTAGCGTCAACGAGAACGAGGCTTTCTGCTATGCATCACAACTGAGCAAGGAAGCAAACAGCAATAGAACAGCCGAAAAACCAGGAGAAATGGCGAAGGAGAGTGCAAGAATCCTAGCGACAAAACTCTCAGCACGGATCGACCTTCACACAACCGATTTTGCAGGGTCATTCACAAACCAGAACGAGGTCATCGTCCCCACATTTGAGGTTCCGGTCTTAAGGGTCACTGGGGCTGGGGACGCATGGAACGCAGGTAACATTTTCGGTGATGCCATTGGTCTTCCAGATTCTCAGAGGCTAACTCTGGCGAACGCAGTTGCTGCACACTACATTTCAAGCCCTACTGCAGAGCATCCAACATGGCCCAAGCTTTCAGAGTTCTGCTCCACAGCAGTTACCAAGAATACCTGAATATGAGATCAACCGACGCGATATGGAATCACTAGGAGCTCGTAGAGATGAAATGTTTGTTTCTTGATAGGGAACAAGTATGTACATATGAATGCATACGAAGCCGTAGGTATTAGGTGACAGTGAAGAAAATTGGAACATTGTAGCGGTGCTGACTACGCAGTAATAGGTGGAGAGCTCAATGTTCGGTCAATAATTGTTCAAGAAAAAACAACCCACCGAAAAAATATAAATGATTAGACTTGACTTTGAGAGTTCTGGCGAGAACAGTGGAACAGAAGCTCTTTGGCACCTCAGGAATTCGTGGTGTTGTGAATACAGATTTCACCCCTGCGTTGGCTGTGAACGTCGGTCAGGCGTTGGCAACATACACGAACTCTGGAAGAATCTTGGTAGGGCGAGACACTCGCATCTCTTCTCCCCTCTTGGAACACTCTCTCATCTCAGGACTCATAGCGGGAGGGTCAACCGTTTATAGGATGGGACTGACTCCCACTCCAGTACTAGCCTTCGTCACCAAAGAAATAAAAGCGAACGCAGGAGTCATGATTACGGCTTCCCACAACCCACCTGAATACAACGGAATCAAGCTTTTTAACGCGGACAGTATGGCGTACGACGAGAAAGAACAAAATCAGATTGAAAACCTCATAGCCAGTAAGAGCCTAAAAAGAACACTTTGGCGAAACGTTGGAAAGGCAACATCCCTAGACGAATCCCATCGCTACACAGAAGCTGTTCGCAAAACCGTGAACCTCGAAAAACAGTGGCGAATTATACTTGACCCAGGTTGCGGAGCCACCTGTCAAATTGCACCAACCCTTTTTCGTATGATAGGATGCAAAGTGACGACCATAAACGCTCAACCCGACGGCTTCTTTCCTGGCAGAAGTCCAGCACCTGAAGCCAAATCCCTGCAACCACTGTGTGGAGTAGTAAAACAGTTGAACGCTGACCTCGGAATCGCCTATGATGGAGATGGAGACAGAATGGTAGCTGTCGATGGAAACGGAACAGTGGTGCCTCTTGACCAGAATCTGGCCGCGTATGCTTCTCACTTGACAAAAAAACACAAGGGTGGAGTGGTGGTCACCACAATAGAAGCTTCCATGTGTTTTGAGAAGATGGTCGAGTTACATGACGGAAAAGTTGCTAGGACAAAGGTTGGAGACGTGAACGTTGCGGCTGCCATAAAACAACACAAAGCGATCTTTGGTGGGGAACCATGTGGTGCTTGGATTCATCCTCAACACCATTTTTGCCCAGATGGCGTCCTATCCTCTGTTCTTCTGCTTAGAACGTTAGAGGAAGAGGGCAAGACTTTGTCTTCATTCGTCTCTGAAGTCCCTCAATACCACGTGGTAAGGGGAAACCTAAGATGCTCCAACGAAATCAAGTCCACAGTTATGGAGAGAATTGAGGAAATCCTACCTTCTCTTTTCCAAGAAATTCAAGAGAAACTAACTATTGATGGGGTCTGCTTAGCTTTGAAAAATGGACGGATTTTAGTGAGACCATCGGGCACAGAACCATTAATCCGACTCACTGCAGAAGCAGAATCCGTAAAAGAAGCAGAAGGAATTATGCAGAAATGCGTTAAGCTAACTAGGAGGACAATTAGGGAGACAACGTAATGAAAGCAGTCATTCTAGCTGCAGGCGAAGGAATTCGACTTCATCCGCTTACTTCCACTCGACCTAAACACCTCATCCCGGTTGGCGGGAAACCTCTACTAGAACACCTGCTTTGTTCCGTGAAAGCTGCTGGTGTCGATGAAGCGTTGGTCGTCATCTACTATATGGCTGATCAGATTCAGCAGTTTCTAGGTGTCGGAACGAGATTTGGAATGAAACTCGACTGCATACTGCAATCCGGAGTGCGAGGCACTGCAGATGCAGCTGGTCTAGCAGAGGACTACGCAAAAGAGGATTTCTTGCTGATATACGGCGATCTCCTTGTCACACCTGAAATCATCAAGCAGATCATCCATTCTCATAAGAGAGAGAACCCCGCTGCAACCATGGCGGTCGCCACACTAGAGCACCCTGAGCAATATGGCATAGTAAAACTTGACGGGCCCCAGGTGGTGGACATTATTGAGAAACCAAGCCCAGCCAAGGCCCCAACCGATTTGGCAAACGCTGGCATCTATGCCCTTTCCCCCGGAATCTTCAAAAAGATAGGAAAAACGCGCTCGTCACCGCGCGGTGAACGAGAAATAACTGACTCACTCCGTCTTCTTATTCAGGAGAAACAGTCGGTGCTTGCAGTCCAAGTTCCTAGTGAAGAATGGCTAGACGTTGGAAGACCCTGGGATTTGCTTGAGGCAAACAAGCGAGCCCTCAAACAAATGGAGCCCATGAACAACGGTCAAATCGAAGATGGATCCCATCTTATCGGCCTTGTGAACGTGGCCAAGAGAGCGCGAGTTCGTTCAGGAGCATACATACAGGGTCCCGTTTTCATTGATGAATATAGCGACGTTGGACCGAACTGCTTTATACGCCCGCATACCAGCATTGGCAAAAATGTGAGAATAGGGAATGCCTGTGAAATCAAAAACAGCGTAGTTATGGATGATACACGAATCGGGCATCTCTCTTACGTTGGTGATAGCATCATAGGCAAGAACTGCAACCTAGGAGCTGGATCCATAGTGGCAAATTATCGCTTGGATGGCAAGACGGTAAAGATGACGGTCAAAGACGAAATTGTTGATAGTGAAAGGACAAAATTAGGAGTTTTCTTGGGAGACGGCGTAAAGACAGGAATCAACACGTTATTCATGCCGGGCTTAAAGGTTGACCAGGACAGCTGGATCGGACCAAATCTTGTTGTGCATCGAGACGTTCAATCAAATGCTTTTCTTCTTTTGAAACAAGAAGTTGAGAAGCATGAGAGATAATTGCAGCCTTTTGTTACAGATTCTAAGAAGCAAGACAGGCTACCTACGTGACAGATTTGACCAACAAACCCGGCAAGCTTCCTGGAAAACTGGAGAAAATTTGATTAGAGAGTGTGATTTGCGCAAAACGACTCTTCAAACATGCCGAGTGAATTGTTCAAGAAACCGAAATCAACAAGTCTATTAGGAACTATCACAAACTGTACCAGGGAAAAAGATTGTCAGTGGCTCAAAGAAAGCTTTTGGGAGAAATAGCGGCATTACTTGAAAAGACAGTCACAGTTATGACAATCGACGGAAAGGACTACACTGGAACTCTAGCAGGCATAAAACAAGACACACTGACTCTCTGTTTAGCAGATGCTAAAGACAAGAAGGGAAAAGTTCTACACAGAATCGTTCTAAATGGTAACGTGGTGGCCCAGATTTCAGCCGTCGAGAAGCCGTTTGATCTGAAAGCATTGGCCGACCGACTTGAAAAAGTGTTTCCAACCATGATTAGACTTTATGAAGACAAGGGTTTCATATGGGTCATGGATAAAATCAAGGTTACTGAAAAAGGCATAACAGAAGGAAGAGGCCCAGCGGCTGAAAGAGTTCAAAAGGTATATGACCTTTTTCTCAGCGAAACAAAAGCCTAGATAAGCCAACGGAACCGAGATTCTTCCCCGGTTCTTTTTTCTGTCGGACGGGTAGCCAAACCAAAAGACTCCAGGATTTTCATTGTTGTTTCCACAGCCAAATCCAACTTGGTCAGGTCCACCTTCAAATGAAGTATTCTGCAAACCGCCTTCAAAATTTCACGGGCAGCCGTTGCATCAGGATAGAAGCCGGGAGTTTCCGCAAGGAGGCATAAGCCTTTGATGCCTTTGAGCCCACCCAACCCAACAAGAAGCCCTGCTACACCAAAGATATGCCCTCTTATTGCTTTCGCCCCCAGATCAAACGCTTCATGCAGACTTTCAGAATCAGATGCAGCACAATACAGCTTCGGGAGGGTAACCTTCTTTTCCCGCTTCAGACCACCAAGAGTCATAACACACCGGCACCTCAACTCCTCAGCCATATCCAAAACACATCCACACAATTCATATTGTCCAACCGTGGTCAAAGCTTGTGTATTACCGTAGAGAATTATGATATCGCGCTCTTTTCCTCTCCCTTTGTGGTAATAGAGCTTATTGATAGGAGAACGCATCTCGCCGTCCTTCGCGGTTACTGTGAAGTCCTGAAAGGAAGAGGAAGAGATTTCCGCAAAGAGTTCTGCTCTTAACTCTTGGATAAGATGTAATGCAGATATGTTTGCCACAAACCCTATGCCGGGTAATCCTTCGACAAGTACTGGGGTGTTCAAAACAGGCTTCGCATACGTGTGCACAATGCAGACCATCTCTGACTCTCCTGAACCAGCACAGTTAAAGAGGGATTCTCAAAATATAAAATGTGTCTTGGTGGTGACCTCCCATATCCTTTGAGATACGTGACAGGGACTTGCTTGGGCGGATAGGGAAGCTTGAAACTAAGAGCGGCATAATCGAAACCCCTCTACTATTCCCCGTCATAAATCCCACTATTCAACCAATTTCGCCAAAAACAAAACAAGAAACATTCAAGTGTACGTCACTGATAACAAACGCCTACATAATAAAAAGGCACTTCGAAAACATGGCTGTTCAAAAGGGAATCCACGGTCTTTTGGACTTTTCGGGAGTAGTTATGACCGACT
>CP070754.1:792448-808511 GCA_020348865.1 Candidatus Bathyarchaeota archaeon
AAACGCGACCTCTCCAAGTGTAAAAATCATCATAATATTCCATCTTCTCCTTGCCTAAAACCTCGCTTACGAAATGCTCAGCCGCGGTCAGAAAAGCATCCTTCGCTCCATCGCCTAACCTGATGAGCAAATCTCGCAATTCATCGTATCCTATGCCTTCTAACTCCAGATAGCTGTCTAGAGGAGTGAGACCGTACCGTCGATACACATCCTTTGAAATGCTCATCCGCTTCTCGACAAGAGGCGCTATTTCCGGAGCCTTCGCCACAAACTCGTCGAACACCTCCTTCCGCTTCACATAATCATTCGTAGCAGAGGTGAATTGACGCCAACTCCCCCAATTCACCTTATGACCTGCGATTCGATATTTCTCGGTAGATATCTTCTCCATGCGTCGATCGTGGAGATTAAGCTCCGTCTCCAGTTTCTCAGAATGCGAAATATTCGCTATCGAATACAAGTACATGCTGCGTGGTTTCGTAAAATTCTCGAGGAACTCCAAGCTGACTCCTGTAACCTGTTTCGAAAGCTTTCTCATCATATCTCGGTCATACGGCAACCCAGCCCATTGATTGTAGTGTTGCTCAGAAAGCTGAACCGTTAAGTTTTCGAATTTTGACGCGATTTTTTCAAGCGACAAGACTCTGACCTCCGATCTTTGATGAGAGATTAACGAGATTAACTAGTCACCAGATATTACAGTTTTGGTTGAACAAAAATTCACGTATACGTCAGGTTGTTCCCAAGTGTTTTTTGAAGAAGTCAACGATCTTATTGTAGCAGAGTGTTTTGTTATTGAATTTGAGCACGTCATGTCCTTCGTCCTCAAAAACTAGAAACTCGACATCCACGTTGTTTGCTCGCAGGTCATTCACCAAGTCCTTTGACTCTTGTAGAACCACTCTAGGGTCATTCTTTCCCTGAACTATGAGCATAGGGGCCCGAAAGCTGTTTAGATAGGTTATGGGTGAGCGTTCTTTCAGGAAATCTTCATCCTTCTTCGGATCGCCCAATACGAGTCTGAAATATGTTTTCCAAGTTTCTGGAAGGCGATCAATAAACGTGAGCAGGTTGTACGGACCGAACATCTCACAAGAGGCCTTCCACAGGTCTGGATGATTTGAAGCAAGCATCAGGGTCATGTAACCTCCATAAGAACGCCCAATCACTGCTCGTCTTGACGAATCTATACGTGGATTCTTCTCGAGCATTTTCAGCCCTTCAACCTGGTCTTGCATATCCTTGCCGCCCCAGTCGTGCTCGACAGCTTTCATATATTTCAATCCGTAGCCACGGCTTCCCCTTACGTTTGGTACAAAGACAGCGAATCCATTGAGAGTCAAGAATTGGATTAATGGCATGGAGAACCATGTGAAATCAGGTCTCTCTTGGCTTTGTGGACCACCATGCACATAGTGTATGAGAGGTCTCGGATCTTTAAATCCAAGTTTCTCTGAAGGCATGTAAAGTCTTGCTGAGATTCTGGTTCCGTCGAAACTCGTATAGCTTGCATCTTGTCCTTCAGATAGTAGCCTCTGGTCAATTCCCAGAACTCGCTCCTCGGAAATCTTGATTAGACCCTTGTCTGCATGAGGCAACAGATATAGTTGGGACGGACTGTTTGCTTTCGTGAATGCGAGAACATAATCTGCGGTGGATGGATTATCTTTCTCTTCCAGCTCGAAATGGGTTCCTAGAACAACACCGTCGGAAAGCGGTGAGAGCCCGACTAGCGTCCTTGTTACTCTGAAGGTCGGGCTACCACTCTTCAAGTGCAAGTCACCCTCGTAAACCCAAGAACACCCATCGATGTTGTACTCGACCAAGAAACGATTGTTTTTTACTTGTGTTATGTCGACGAGTTCGCCAACTCCCGTGTGACGAATCCCTTTGATGTTTACTTCAATAACCTCTTTGGGTGTTGAGATCGGCATGTACGTTAGGCTGCCTTCATCTTTGAAGAAATTGGATCTAAACAGTAATCCATCATCGTTTTCCACAAAGCCACATGTTCCAATTCCAGAATGCTCCACCTTCTTCCCTTTCCGCTCTTGCAACGGAATCCCATGCAGGAGCTTCCGTTCCGACCACCCGAGCTGCCAACTGTAAAGCACGATGTCTGCAGCGGTGTACCCATCCGCTAGAATTATCTTGGTGTTGTCGGCGTTTGCACCGAAGAAATAGTTGCCGTAGATGCTTTTTCCCAGAGAGGTGATTTCAATGGTTTTCAAGTCGACTTTGAGACATTCCATGTTAGGAGTTTTCCTGTCGTCTCGATTGAAGTATGCCACGTTGTTTTCCGCGTCGCAGTGTAGGCAGGCGATTTTTTCGTTTTTGTATCTGTCCCCGAATACAGGCTCTGGAATACCACCTTTTGCCGAGATAAAGCATGGCTGATAGTTTTCATTTCCATTTTCATCAATCATCACAAGAACCTTTTGAAGCTCTGGTAGGACATAGTAGTTGTATCCTTCCATCAAGTGCGGGTTCTGCAACGCCAACCCAGAAGGCAGCAATGGAACGGGCAAACTTCCACTTCTCTTCATTGAGTAGATACTCATACACCCACTGAGATCGCTCACGAAATACACTCTGTCCCCAGCCAACTGCGGAGATAGGAGAGCACGGGCCGAAAGAAAAGATTCTATCGGAAAACTAGGGTTATTCTTCAACATAACAATCAGTTCTCCTTGAGACATTAATCTCCCAAGAATGAGCTTAAAAATTATGTGTATTCATTCAACAGCTAGAACAACAGAAGGTCAACATACACAAATTAGGGTCAACATTCTATCTGAAGCTTTCAATGAGGATGAGTTAATGGGAGAAAATTCGAAACAGCTTCATATATACACTGCAAGAGACTACCGAGAGCCCCTGCTTGGTGTTATGTTGATGTCATCGCTGAGAGAGGAAGGAGGGGGTGAAAACCTCTCTACAGCTCGAATCTCGCTCTCCCTTTCTCTTTCAGCACTTAGGCAGCCAAAGAGTTAATCAGATTGTAAACTCTGCAAGATTTGCATCTTTCATAGTTCTTTTCATTGCAGCTTTGACAAAGCAATTTGTTGAGTTCCTTGACTTCTGTCCTCATAACTGTGAGCCACATCACTACTTTATCTGAAGGCTTAATATACCATTTATTTCCTAAAATGACATATTCCCAAGACGAAATCCTTAGGCAGAAGCCCGAACCGTCAATCTGCATTCCCACCTAACCCAAGCCTCAAGTCTCGTATGGTTGAAGCACTGGTTCATCAAGCCATCTCCGTTTCTGTGTTGAACAGTCAAACTGTTTTTGCGTTGAACAAAACAACAGGAATACTTATTAAATCTTAATACTTAATATATATTAGTAACGCTTGATGGAGAACAAAAACTGTGTCCAATCCAAGGAGCCTAGTCTGCCCCTACAACAACTGTGGAAAGAAATTTGGCAAACTCATAATGCTGACTGATACCACAAAGCTACCTCGAAATACATACTACGCTTGCCCTCACTGCAAGACCCGAATTGACGTACTAGTCGAAGACAGAAGTTTGTTTTCCATTGAACGCCACGGAAACGGAAAAGAAGCACCTCCAATGGGATGCCCCTTTCACTACGGACATCTATCAGAACTGAAGCAAACGTCCAAAGACAATCCAACACCGAAGGAATGCCTAGCGTGCCCACAGATCACAGATTGCCTCCTCAACGATCTCTAAACAGCGACTAAGTGGAGGAAGAATTCTCAGTTCTTACGTTGGATCACAAGAGTGGCAAGTTCTGATTGTGAGCGTACTGCTTGTCCTTGTTAACTCCTTACTTTCTCTTTGGCAATCACTTTTCGGAACGATTTGTCACATTCGGAGCATCGATAGTAACCTAATGTCAGCTTCAGGCTCTCCCCCATTTTGCTCGGTCGACCAGTCATATTCCAGATCTTTGTCGGTCGTGTCCGAGTTTCACATCGCGGACAGGTAGCTAGGACAGCAGCTTTTGGTTGGCTTACTATCTCGATTATACGTTCCCTGAGAGCTTCGCCAGTCTCCTTGACAGGTTCAATCGTGTCAGCGAGCGAAACAGCCCCGAAAACGTTTCGAATCCACTTTGCAAAATCCCCTCTATTCTGGTGAAACTCTAGTGAAGTCACGGGGACATCTCTAATCTTTTTCAAGAAGTCTTTCACACTCACCGCAACTTGATGCAATGGCTTGTCCAAATCTTCATAGAAGAAAAAGCCGTTCTCAACACCAACTTCCTTTTCCTTTACCATTGAGTGCTCCCCCAATGTAATGTTGCACTTTGGAACCTTACCATATTTGTTCACATATGCCTCTAAAATTTCCTTCTTTCTTTCTTTAGGACTAGGGGTGAACTCCCTCTTATAATATTTCGTTCCAGCTTTGCACGGTTCGCTGGAGAAGTGAGTCTTCAGATACTCTGTGAATGTCTCCTTAAGATTCGAACTGTCCCCCACGAATATTGGTTGATAATTCTCATCGCAAAGCTCGTACACGGCGGCTTCAGCCGATACATTCCTCGCCTTCTCGCCCCAGAGATAGAAACTTCCTGAAATTGGCATTTTCAACCACGCTAATTATATAGTGTCTACATTTAATAAATGATTCAGCGATTCTTAGGTCTTGGAGAGAAACGAGTTAGGTTTCCTCAGGTAGCAAATATTTCCACTTGTCTTATTTGGGTACCGTGGATATTTGCACGCAGAATAGCAGTTTTTCTCCGCAGTAGGGGCATACCTTGAAGCCCTGCGAGATGTTTTTCCCACATGAGGGACACTTCCTGTGCGGGATCAAGTCTGTCTCCAGTTTTCGAAGTCTTGCTCCTAACATGCTCAGTTCGGTTCTCACGTTGTTTATGCTGTTTCTAACGCTTTCCGTGCTATCTTTGACTTTGTTGAGAAGTATGTTATTGGATGTCACTGAATCGTTGACCATTTCAAAGATGTTTAAACCTGATTCCAAGCGAACATCAGCTGGATTCTCGACTGTTTTGGCGTCTGAGACCACTTTATTGATGAAAGTAGCAATTGGATCGTGAAACGCAATAGCGCAACTCATACCGAAAAGAATGAACGCGAAGATTATGGATACCCAGAAGTATGATGCACAGTCTATTTCTCCAAACATGTTGTAGATCAATCCGTAGAAAGGGTTGAGGTTCAGCAGTGAATTCGTGCTTCCAAGTGTGAAAGAAAGAACAGCATCAAAGGTATGCAATACTGCTAGAAAGGTCAAGAATCCGAATATCCACACGCCGATTCCTTTCCTAGCTGGCAGTTCAAAACCCTCAAGTTTCCAAATCTTCTTCTATAGTTTTCTTCTATAAGAGAGATGTTTCCAGATTCGACATATTACCGGAAAGAACGTTGCGCTGATCATCTTCTTTGTCTCGCGAGAGTCTACCGTGTGAATTCTAATTGGTGCACTACAATGTTTTTATATTGTCTTTCATAGAGAGCTAAATCGTCATTGTCTGTGGATGTTGATTAGGTGTCTGAAATGAGCGGGATTGTGGACAAGGACCGCGAAATGTTGGAAAGAATGCCGAAAGACAGGTTGTTTGACTTGTTCTTCTTGCATATCAGAAATCTGTGGAGAGTAGATGGCCTATACTTCCTTGGAATCGAGGAAAAATTCAACACCGACGCGGCTATGGAGATAGATGCGAATTGCTGGCAATTGATGGGAAAACTGGAGGCCAAGGCGCTTAAGAAAGTGCTGAAGATAAAGGGAAACGACATTTCCTCTCTGATATATGCATTGAGGAACACTAGTTGGGCATTGGACCAGAGGGACAAAGAAGTCGAAGTAACAGCGACAAAATGCGTTTATAGAGTGACCGAATGCAGAACCCAGCTGACGAGAATGCGCAAGGGACTTGGGGAGTTTCCCTGCAGGAAAGTCAGATTCAACTATCTGAGGAGCTTCGCCGAAGAGATGAACCCACTCTTAGAAGTGAAATGCAGGATCTGCCCACCAAGCGAACACCCCACAAGCGTTTGGTGCGAATGGGAGTTCAAATTGAAGAAGACGAAATAAGCTGAAGAGAGTAAAGTCAAAACTGTGCATGCAGCTGAAGGCTTTTCTAGGGTTGAGGAGCCCTTGAAATTCAATGGCTTGCCAGTTTTTGGTCTAGTGCAACCAGATCTCTGAATCCCCCATGTCTACACTAGCCCTGTATTACAGCAACCTTTTCGTAGCTCCCACATTGCCTTGGTGAAGAGTGCTCATGAACCTTAGACGAGTCTTGGAAGGAAAGATTGTGCAGTCAATGGACCTGGAAAACGTCATTAGAAATAGTTTCTCATGTCTTCAATCGTGGCTGATGGAACTGGCAAATCTATCATGGTCGCCAAGCCCGGCCTCGCATTCATTATCTTGGCAATATAGTTCACTATTATCGCTACAGTTCCCAAGTCGCCGTGCGTGCACGGTGTTATTCTCTCGTGAATGTTAGGCACTCCTCTGATAGTGATAGCATCGTACTCTTCTTTCACGCCGATGTATGCTTGGAAATCGAGTGAAATCACTTCTCTCTTTCCCTTTATGCCTCTTGCGCATTGTCTTATGCCGGCTACTTGCCCAGGTTCCACTTTTGCTATCTCACTCTCTGCATATGTTTTGGCTATCACTGGCTTAGCAGGGTCCGCCTCGATCTTGCGAAGTCTCCATTTCAAAGCGTCGGCTATCATAGATATTGATTGTGTGAGCCCAACATGGCCCGTGATTGTTTTCTTTTTCATCCCTTCTCTGAACTCGTTGACGGTTAGCCCTGCTCCTATTTTCTTCTGGAACGAAGCCCTCCGTGTGGCAGCGTTCATCACTCTAGCTGCTTTGATTTGCTCGATTTCCTGACACAGGCTAGTCAGAGTGATGACAAGGGTGTCCATGAGGAAGCCGGGGTTTATGCCTGTACCCAAGATGGATACACTATGTTCTCTTGCCAGTTTGTCAAGTTCTCTGGCTAATTCAGGCTCCGTGGCGTATGGGTATGAGAGTTCTTCGCATGTTGAAACGACGTTTGCCCCATGTTTTATGGCTGTTGCTATCTGTGGATATGTTTGTTTGAGAAATGAAGTTGTTGAGTGAATTACCACATCCGCATTAGCTATTGAAAGCACATTCTCAGGGTTATCGGATACTTTGATTCCTAAGTGCTTGTTAGTGGCCAAAGCCTCTCCTAAGTCCTTTCCGACCTTCTCTTCATCGATGTCGATGACTCCCACGATTTCTATTCCTTTCTTTTTTAGTAGCAGTTTGGCTATGCGGGTTCCCATAGCTCCGACTCCGTACAGAACTATTCTAACGTCCTCCACGATTCAGCCCTTCTTTTGCAGTACTCGATGTTTGTTCTAGTATAGATATATTCTGGGTGGGTGTGCGTGAAGACACGATGGGCAGGGGACGCAAGAAAGAGCGACGGGTATGCAAGCCTTGGGGGCAATTTCTAGGTATGCTTTCCTAGAACACCAGCAGTTTCGCGTACGTGCACCACGCGTGTGCACCAACTCTTTTCTCCATTCACGAGGACGACAACGAATTGGAGTCACGTGGCACTTCCACCTGCCCAAAACAGATTATAGTCGAAAAGTCGATAAGGAGGCAACGTGATGGTGAAAACAATGATTGTTGGAATAATGGCGGACACACACGACCATTTGCCTCTGGTTGACAAAGCTGTGAAACGACTAAATGATGAAAAGGTTGAGTTGGTTTTTCATGCTGGCGATTACATTGCTGGTTTTGTGATTCCTCACTTCAAATCCTTAGAAGCTGACCTGATTGGAATTCTTGGTAATAATGATGGTGACCACGAATTATTGAGAAAGAAGTTTAAGGAAGCTGGCTTTGAGATGCGTGAGAGCTTCGCTGAAGTTAGAACAGATAGTCTAAGGATTGCGATATTGCATGGCGGAGATGCAGAGCTCCTCCATTCGCTAATCGACGCGGAGAGTCATGATGTGATTGTGCATGGACACACACATGAGGCAAGAATCCACAGAAAGGGAAAATCACTTGTTGTGAACCCAGGTGAAGTTTGTGGGTACGTTACTGGAAAATCGACCATAGCCACATTAAACACCGGAACACTCAATGTGAAGATAATTCCGCTGGGATGAAGAATCAGCTAGATCTTCCATCAGTTATCTTTTCCACAGTCCTTCTCACTCCATCCCACCCTTCGACTGCTTTCGAACGGACCACTTCGAAGGCTTCCTTCGATGTGCTGATGTGCAATTCTTCGCCAGTGGCAACTTTTGAAAGATATCTTGCTGCTCTGAGCACCTCACCATTTAGCCTAGAATCCGTGACATCTGCTAGGTGGCAAACCAATGCCTCAATTGTCCTAGGCCAAACTGGCCCTGCGCTACCTCCATGATGTGCACAGACAATATGAATCAGGTTGAGAGGGAAGTCCTTTCGAACTAGTTCCGAAACCGCA
Organism: Candidatus Bathyarchaeota archaeon; assembly: GCA_020348865.1. Taxonomy (GTDB): domain Archaea; phylum Thermoproteota; class Bathyarchaeia; order Bathyarchaeales; family Bathyarchaeaceae; genus SOJZ01. The sequence continues at coordinate 800,895 of CP070754.1, forward strand.
AGTGTCAAATGGTCTAATCGTTCAGCCAAAGGCGTTGTTGCATAGGTTCCGTTTCTCTCTTGTTCATAAGTTAAGGGTTTGAAGATGTCATGTAGAACCATTCCTGCAACTACTAGGTCTCTGTCTACATTGCCATGATAAACTCTCTCTATAACACTACACAGCGATAATGCGATTTCAGTCGAAGCTGTCACGTGTTCTACAAAGCCCCCCTGATAACTGTGATGATGGGACAAACCAGCTGGCGACTTGTCCAGAGGTAAACCACAATACACTCTTCCCTCTATCTCAATTGCAGGATTCTCGATGAGTTGAGTCACTTTCTCTCGGAGTGATTTGTCTTGAATCTTGTCGACGATTTTTCTAAGTTGAGAGTTCAAAGATATTCCCTCATTGACCCTGAAAAAGTCGTTTCGCCTCTTTATTATATTTGTTCGTCTGGAAGAGAGTGAATGGAGAGATGTTAGGCCTTGTCGATACGAAACGTTAGGCTGAATTCGAATGCAAACGTGCGAAGTAGAACGACGGAGGTATGTGTGTAGCAAGTTATTTTAGACAAAACAAGTCTTGGTAGATTATGATTTCAATCGTAGGGGCAGGGAAAGTAGGAAGCGCTGCAGCATTCAACATTCTAAGATTCAGAATCAGCGACATTGTTCTCATAGACGTTGCGGGAGAGTTAGCTGAAGGCGAAGCATTGGATATGATGCAGGCGGCACCCGCAATAGAGTTCGATGGCAAAGTCAGGGGAACTAACGATTTCAGTGAGATGGAAGGTTCAGAGGTCACGGTTATCGTTGCTGGTGCAGGGAGAAAACTTGGAATGACTCGTCCAGACCTCGCCCGCACGAATCGCAAGATAGTAGAATCCATTGTGAAACAAGTTGTGAAATACGCTCCTGAATGTAAGCTCATGATTGTGACTAATCCGGTTGACGCAATGACTTATGTAGCCTACAAAGAATCAGGGTTTGAGAGGAACAGGGTTTTTGGAATGGGAAACATACTTGACACCATACGCTTCAGATCTTACATAGCAGCTGAGCTGAATGTTTCCAGAGAGGATGTTCGTGCTTTGGTTATGGGAGAACATGGAGATTCAATGGTTCCGCTCGTAGACTACGCTACTGTTTCTGGAATACCGATAAAGGATTTGCTCGAAGCAGAGCAGATTGAGAAGATAGTCAACCTTACCAAGACCTCTGGTTCTGAAGTCATAAAACTCAAAGGAGCCACAACATATGCGCCGGCTGTTGAAATAGCTGTCGCGGTTGACGCTGTTTTGAGGGGTAGGAACAGGGTAATGAGCGTTTCAACTTTTCTTCAAGGGGAATATGGTCTTTCAGATATTTCCATTGGTGTACCCGTTGTTCTTGGAAAGAATGGTGTTGAAAGGATTCTGGAGCTTGAGTTGAGCCCTGAAGCCCAGAGACACTTTGTTGAATCGGCTTCGATCATTAAGGCCATGATAGATACATATGGATACACTTGATGTAACCTAGTTGTCTTTGTCTACATTGATACTGCCTTTAGAAAGCCAGATTGGAGCCTAAACAGTCAAGATATTTGCTATTGATAGCTCTGCCACTTGCGTTCTAGATTTGGATCTTGGATTGTTTTCATTATGTAATCCGCAAATTCTGCTCCAGTGGCACCGTCGGATCTTCCTGTTATGTCAAGTTTCTTCTCATGCTGACCACAGATGTTGAGAGCCATCTCAAGTTTCCTAGCTTTGTTGGCAAAACCAATGTGGTTTAAGAGCATAGCAGTGGCTCTCATGATGCTAGAAGGGTCAGCATACTTCGCTCTCCCTTCCTCAACCATCCTTGGAGCTGTACCATGTATCGCTTCAAACATTGCATATCTTTTGCCGATATTCGCGCTTCCAGCTGTGCCAACACCTCCTTGGAATTCAGCGGCTTCATCGGTTACAATGTCTCCATAGAGGTTCGGCAGTACGACTACCCTGAACTGTGTCCTCCTTTTTGGATCCACAAGCTTAGCAGTCATGATATCGACAAACCAGTCATCCCACTCCACTTCAGGATAGTTCCTAGCCACTTGTTCTGCCATGCTAAGGAATTTTCCATCAGTTGTTTTTACTACGTTTGCCTTTGTCACGACCGTTACCTTGTTAATCTTGTTTTTCTTAGCATAGTCAAAGGCCATTCGGATTATTCTCTCTGAGCCTTGACTTGTTATAACCTTGAAGTCAAAAGCAAGATCTTCAGTGACATTTAGACCCTTTCTACCAAGTATGTATGCGCCCTCTGTATTTTCCCTGAAGAATATCCAGTCTATCCCTTCTTTTGGAACTTTTACTGGTCTTACGTTTGCAAACAAATCGAGTTCTCGACGCATTGCTACATTTGCGCTCTCGATATTCGGCCATTTGTCCCCCTTCTTGGGGGTGTATAATGGACCCTTGAGTATGACGTGACACTTTCTGACCTCCTCCAGAATATCATCGGGTATTGCCTTCATGGCCTTGGCACGGTTCTCAATGGTTAATCCTTCGACTGCCTCAAATCTAACTTTCCCGTTTTCAAGCTCTTTTTTCAGTAGAAACTGCAAAACGCGTTTTGCTTCCTTGGCAATGTATGGGCCAATTCCATCTCCACCAATGATCCCTATTACTATTGGTTTTATCTCGGCGTAGTCTATCCAGTCCTCTGCCTTTTTCATGCGTTCGACTCTTTCAAGCTGTTCTTCTATTAGCTTTCCGAATTTTTCCTTTGCTTCTTGGATTGCTTTCGCCATCTCTTATTTCCCCCATTTCTTAGCTTCTTCTTCTAATTCTTCTTTCTTGGGTGATACATAAAGTATATCGTTCCACGGGTGCCGGTATAGACCCGCTTCAAGCCGCTTTTGATCAAGAATATGACCCATGAACCCGATGCTACGACCGAGTACAAATAGACCATTCAGTGCTCCGGTTCCGATTATGTCGCTAATCTCGTTCTCAGAGAACTCTAAGCTGTTGAGTAGGTCAAGGAACAAAATCCCTACGCACCCATCTACATTCAAAATGAGATTGTCTCGCTTTGCAGTGGTTATTTTCTCAATCCTCAGAGCATAATCTAGATACTCCGTTTTCGGAAAATTCCCTTTTGCATACTTCTTGAGCATCTCTACTCTTTTGTCTGGATTTATCACCGATTTGACTCGATGTCCGATTCCAGGAATCAAGGTGTTCATCGCTTTCATTTCACTAACCATCTCATCTGGCTCCTTTCCATCATCATGAAATTTCCTGAACCAGTAGGCTGCTCCGTCAATGGCGCCTCCAAATCGTGGGCCGATTGTCAGAAGACCGCTTACCAAGGAGGATATGAGGTCCTTCCCTGCTCTTGCAGATATGATGGCGTTGTGGGCACCTGACACTGCTGGACCATGGTCAGCCACTATCTGCAGAACCAGCTCAATGAACCCTCTAGCCCAATCTGGGAATTTCTTCTTGAACCAAAGAAGACCAATGACCCCGCCAATTCCATAGTCTCTGTCAATGATCTCAGTTAGTGGTATACCAGCATATAGAGGCTGGTCTCCTCTTTCATCAGTTATTGTACTAATGAAATGAGTTGGCGCCCTTATTTTGCCCTCAGCCAAAGCTTTGTTCAGATCCATAGGTACTACTCGAGGCTCTCTATCCGGCTTTGGCTTAGCTCTGCCATCTTTCACTAGCTTCCAGAAAGCCTTGTTTATTTTATCACCAAGATCATCGAAGGAATCTGGAACAACGGCGCCTGCTTCTTTCAAAGCTCTGTTTTTTGCGTCAGCCGTTTCTAAATCTGTTCTTGCTCTAGCCCCAGCGTGACCGAACTGTACATCAGTTGAAAACATTCCGGAGCAGGTCCCTATGCACCATGCCACCAGAGGTTTTGTGATTTCTCCCGCTTTCAGCGCACTAACAATGTCATATTCATCCTTACCTCCAACTTCGCCGAGGAGAACGATCATGGCAACGTTTGCGTCCTTTTCATATCTCATTATATGGTCTTTGAAAGTGCTCCCGGGATAGAGATCGCCGCCAATCGCTATGCCTTCATAAACACCATCGCTGTTTCGGGAGATTATGTTGTTTAGCTCATTCAGTAGTCCCCCTGATTTCGACACAAACGCAACGCTTCCTGGTCTGTGCAAGCGAGATGCTATGATATTATCAATCATACCGCCAGTATTTCCTATCTTGAATGCGCCTCCTTTAATCCCGCCAACTGTTGCGGGGCCGATTATCCACTTTCCTTTCTGTTTAGCAATCGCAATGAGCTTTTTTGTGTATCTTTCCGGAATCCCTTCTGCAATTATGGCGACTGTCCTTATAGTGTCGATTTCAAAGGCTTCCTTTGTTCTAGGATAGGCTGATCTGAATGATGCGAAATTTATCATCACGTCAGCTTGGGGATGATTCTTAGATGCTTCTTTGATGGTTGTATACATTGGTAAGATGATTTCTTCTGATCCCCAGAAGCATTTATGATATCCACTCCTTGTTGGATTAACGATTGCAGCGATGCTGGGAGTCTCCCTTTTGCAAGCATAGTCGAAGTCGAGCATCCTTTGAATTGCTCTTTGCTGATATCCAAAGATGAGGGCTTGTGTGTTTCTGTCAAATAGTTCATATTTCTTCATTTTTATCACTTATTCGCTCTTTCTTTGAGTCCCATTGGAACTATGGATGTCATGTGTGCTTCAGGTCCGAATACCTCAATAGGAACTCCAAGGGTTTTGCCAAGGTCTTTCATGTTTTTCAGTCCTTCTTGATAGTTTGGCCCACCTCTGCGAACGTAAATCCTGACTTTGTTATCAATGAGCTTCTGCCGGTATTCATTCAGGGCTTTTATTATTCCTGTGAAAGTCTTGGCAACATCAGTGAAATTCGCGATGCCACCACCAATAATCAGGATTTTTCCTTTTGGGTCTTTTTCTCTTGTCATTAAATCAATAATCGTCTTGGCATACTGATACGTTTCGTCTGTGGATGGATTGCCACTGTATTCTCCGTAGTTGGCCAGCTGATCTTTGAAGCCCAAGTCGAAAATCGTGTCTGTGTAGACAACGCTTGCGCCTCCACCGGCTACTATCGTCCAGACTCTTCCTTTCTGATTCAGTATGGTTAGTTTTAGAGATGCGCCACTTTTTTCATCGATATTTTTGACGAATTTCTCTTCAGTAGTGAGGCTTCTTCCAAAGGGTGCTGGGAATTCTAGGGGACCCCATTTCTTCCCATATGCGAATTGAGTTGTGTCATCAAGGCGTGCGACCATATCAACTGGTACAAGACCTTCCTTGGTTGATATGAGAGGGTTTATCTCAAGATAGGCATAACCAAGGTCACGGTAGAGTTTGAACAAACCTTTGACGAACGCGGTTATCGTATCCTTTTCTTCATTAGGAATGTCTTTGGGCAGTTTTCGCTTTATCTCTATGTCGTCAATACTAGAGAGAATGGGAACCTCTATTGTGGCAACGGTGTCCCAGACTTCCTCAATGTCTACCCCACCATGAGCCGAGAGATGGATTACGTCCCCTTGTCTATTAGAGGTTATTGCAACGAAGTATTCTTTATTCCTTTCGTGGGGGACAAAGGGTTCGACTAGGAAATGAGATAGCTTGCCTGTTGTTTTACCTATTGTGACTTCTTTGTTCATTCGCTCCTTTATCCACTTCCTCGCCTGCTCAAATGTAGCATTGAGAAGAATGAGGTTGTGTTTGCCTCTTTTTCCAAATAGTTGATCTGGCTTCACGGCTAGCTTCTCTGTTTTCAGCCAAGGATTTCGCTGAACAAGCGTATCTATTGTCGTTTTCGCGTCAATCAGCGCTATTTTTCCCGCGTATTTTTTGAGACCGCCGAAATATTCGGACCAGTATTTAGCAATCATTTTCTTTCCGTGATACTCACGTATTCCTCTCTGGGCCATTTTTCCACCTCTTCTCAATTCTGCTTGACCATTCTATTTGTTTTTTATATAGGATAGCATTCCACCTGCAAGGAGAATGTTGCGCTGTCTTCCTGACAGATTATAGTTGACCTCGAAATCCTTTCTCTTTGCAAGATTCTTTGCAATCAATGGTTCATTCTTTGATATTAGGACTCTGATATTTGGAATCTCGATTTCGTCTCCAGAGTCTATTTGGTTATAGTCAGACTCCGATTTGAAGGTTAAAGGAATAATCCCGAAATTGATCAAGTTCGCCGAGTGTATTCTCTCGAATGATTTTGCGATTACTGCTTTTACTCCTAAGAACATTGGGCATAGAGCTGCATGCTCCCTTGAAGAACCTTGACCGTAGCTCAGTCCGCCCACAATGATGTTATGTTTTCCTTTGTCTCTATATTCTACAGCTCTTTTGTGGAAGGTATCATCCACTATCTCGAATACGAACTCAGAGTATTTGGGCACGTTAGACCGATATTTCATTCTGCTTCCAGCCGGAATGATATGGTCGGTGGTGATTTTGTCTCCTACCTTGATTGTGACAATTCCAGAGATGTGGGCTGGCATCGGAGGGTTAGATGGTGGCTCTCCAATGTTTGGGCCTCGGTATATCTGAACCTGTTCTGGTGTGTCTGAGGGAGGAGTTATCATACTGTCATCTGTATAGAATTTCTTGGGGCTCTTCACTCGAGGATATTCAATTCCAAGGTTTCTTGGGTCAGTAATTTTCCCCGTAATAGCTGTTGCAGCAGCTGTTTCAGGACTTGTCAGATATAGTTCTGCGCTTTTTGTGCCAGATCGACCTAGGAAGTTTCTATTGGATGTACGGATTGATACTGCGTTTGTTTGGGGTGATTGGCTGTTTCCAATGCAGAAGCCACAGATGGGTTCTGTGATTCGTGCTCCTGCAGATAGCAGGTTTGCTAAGGCTCCTTCCCTGGCGAGGTTCTCAAGCACTTGTTTTGAACCGGCGGAGATGACAAGGCTAACAGATGGATGGGCTCCTTTTCCTTTTAGTATTTCTGCAACAGTCATAAGATCCTTGTAAGAAGAATTCGTACAACTCCCAATGCATACTTGATTCACTTTCTTCCCCTCCAACTCTTCTACGCTCTTGACGTTCCCAGGGCTATGCGGAAAAGCTACAAGTGGAACTATCTCGCTCAAATCAACGTCAATTACTCTGTCATATTCAGCATTTTCATCGGCTTTGATTCTGGTCCACCCTCTTTCCCTGCCCTGAGCTTTCAGGAATTGTTCTGTGATTTCGTCAGATGGAAAAATGGAAGTAGTGACCCCGCATTCTGCACTCATGTTTGTGATGGTTGCTCTCTCTGGAACCGAAAGCGTCTCTGCGCCCACGCCGTCATATTCAAACACGCAACCAACGTTGCCCTTGGTACCGAAAACCCTCAGAACGTTCAGGACTACATCTTTTGCGGAAACCCATGGATCTAGTTTTCCCTTCAGGTTTATTCGGATCACTTTTGGGCATGTAAGGTAGAAGGGTTCACCTCCCATAGCCACTGCAACATCCAATCCTCCAGCTCCAATGCCAATCATCCCTAATCCACCTGCAGTTGGCGTATGGCTATCAGATCCCAACAATGTTTTTCTTGGTTTTCCAAACCGCTCAAGATGAACTTGATGGCAAATCCCATTTCCTGCTCTCGACAAC
>CP070754.1:808611-861834 GCA_020348865.1 Candidatus Bathyarchaeota archaeon
TTCGCTGGGATATCCGCCATCGCGTCCTACAGATTGGAGAAACCACCGCTCTCTTACCTCTCTACCATTCTAGGGATCATGTCACTTGTAGCACTGGTTCTACTCGGTTCCGGTATCGATCTGGGACTGGGGATGGGTGGAATGGAACGCATGATCGCCTATCCCCTTTTGCTCTGGGCGATGAGCTTCAGTGGTCACTTGATGACCGGCAACAAGAGAACAAGGACGTCAGAAAAATAGCCTAGGTTGGACAGGAAAAACCTTTCTTTTCGAATTGTGAGTGTACACCAAAGATCAGTTCCTCGCTCTCCATGCGTATGCCTATCGGCTTGTGCATGAAATTGAGATCCCAATTCCTTTTCATCAGCTTTATATGATTCCGCCACGGTTATCCACTTGGGGAAAAGTGCTTTGTCAGAGTGGACGTTAGAGAGAGCTCTAAGGCTTGCGTTGAGGCGAGAGGAAGAATCCATCATGCTTTACACGGCTGCGCAAGACAAGGCTTCGAACCGCAGCTCCGTAGAGCTTCTCAAGGAGTTTGTTGTTGAAGAGGAAAAGCACAAAAGCAAGATTCTTGAGGTTCTGGAGCAACAGGAAAAAGTGGAAGAATTAGGAGATTTCGAGACCGAAATTCAGGACCTTAGAATCGTTGACACTTTAGAAGATGTCCCTCTGTCGCCTGACGCGGACTATCAGCAACTGCTTGTCTACGCGGGAAAGAAGGAGAAAGCAGCCTACAACTTTTACTTGCAGATAGCTGAGAAACACAAAGGCAAACAGATTAGAAAGACGTTCACCAAGCTTGCCCAAGAAGAACTGAAGCATAAGCAAAAGTTGGAACAAGAATACGACGACGTTGTACTGAAGCAAATGTAACAATTATGCCTGCATCTGCTTCAGTAAAAGGAAGGTTGACGCTCATAGACTTGTTTTGGAGGTTCCATTCTTCCAGTCTCCTCTGGAGATAATATCTCAATTAGTTCGTACTGGCTTGTTCCCAAGCCAAGCTGTTCGGAGTATCTTATGACAATGTACGGGTTCTTCATTGCACCCCATAAGCGTTCAAAAGGGTGAAGACTAACATTGGGGTCAAGGTTGACGTGCTTGAAATATGGCGGAATGCTCTGTTCTATGAGTCCTACTCTTCCAATAAGATCTAGGGTTGCTGATTCGACGGCGACGATGTCGCGGCTGCCCAAAACCCCAATCTCCGGAATGACGCATGGCTGAGCCATCCCCATGCAATCGCAGTGAGGGGTAACCTGTAGGGCGAAGTTCAGGAAAAACCTTTTGTCTTCGTCAAAAGTCTCCAAAACCTTTTTTGTGGAGATCGCCATTAGTTCTTGAAAAGAAGCGAAGAACTCTGGCATTATTTGTAGGCAGCCGACGTCCTTGTCAGTTTCAAGACACTGCATGCAGTTTTGGTTCATGCACGCATACATTAGCAGCGTCAACTTGTGCTTCTCAGCGTCATATCTTAATGCTTGGCAGGGGCAGGCTTCAACCAGGGCCTGAGCGTGCTCGGGTGAGCATTTCTCGGAGTCCCAGTACGGGATTTTCTGCTCCACACCGTGGATTTTTTCCCAACGTGATTTAGCTGAGTATCCGCCCAGAGCAAGATTTTTGATGGCGCCTCCGTACCCAGGGCAAGCATGTCCTTTTGAGTGAGCCAGACTGATGAGAACATCTGCGTCAAGGAGTGCACCACACATCTGAAGTTTGTCAATGCCCTTGTAGTTCACGGTGACTGGTCGAGTGTATCCATCTTTGACTCCTGAAACAGGAATGATGGGGCAACCACATGTTTCTTGGGTGTAGCCTCGATCAACTGCGTTATAGACCGCCGTGGGGTTGTCTGTGACAAATGGCCATCCTCCAGCTCTTTTGATTGCCCTGACAATACGTCGGACGAAGAACACAGGTACTGTCTGGTAGCCATCTTGGAAGCCCAAATGCATCTTCACAGCGACCTTGTCCCTCTTCTCGATTGTCGAGAAGTCCAGCAGGTCAACGAGTTTGTCCACCTTCGCTGCTAGGGCGGCGAAAACAGCATCCCGACCCTGCTGACTGGAACAAAAATACACTTTTGCTTCTTGTTTCAAGCAATCTCACCATTCTGCATTCAGCGAGGGCGTTACCAGATAAAAACTTGATGCTCTCGTGCTAGGCTGAATGGTCTGTTTCTCTAATGAGATCTGCTTCTTTGGCGGAGAAGTCAAGATTCAGCGTCAATATGTCTTCGAGCCCTTTTGGGATGGGGTCTTTCAGTTTTGCTTCATTAATCACTTTTATGTAGCGCTTGCACTTGGTGCAGAAGTCGATTTGAAAGGCAGGCTGAGCCTCAACAGCCAAATATTTGAGAGTGTATGGATCCTTATTTCCACAATGAACACAGGAGAAATGGTCAGAAAGATACTCAGCGCCGCAAAACGTGCACACCAAGTAACGCTTGTTGTGTTTGAGTCTAGCTACTGCAGGAATTCTACCACAGACAGGACATGTAGCCTGCCACCATTTGTCAAGGAGAGAGGGGTCACTTTTTCCCGCAATCCTTTCTAGACAAGGCTGAATCAACGCGCCAACAGTGAAAAGAAGGAGTGCAGGCTGAACGCCTGATTCTTCTGCAACTTTTCCAATGGAGACTATATCTTCCCTCAAAGCTGCCTCAACAAGCTTGAGTATATCAAGCCTTCCGCTTTCCAGATAACTCAAGAGCTTCTCCAAACCCTTTTTATTGACATTTTGCTCAATGAGGACACGCACAACTTTCTTGGACACCTTAGACGAAACGTCGAGGTTGAACATGTGTGGATCGAGAAAGTGAATGATTGGTTTCTTTGCATCCAAAGATTTTCGCTGGAGATCGTCAACAACGTTTTGGTCATCGCATTTTATGTTTGTTCCTTTTGTTGGAGTGTTGTCGATTTCCAGTTGGATCTGCAGGATTTCCTTGTATAATCCCAAGGGATTCTGCAAGTCTTTGCGTTGCTGGATCAGCAAGGACACCATTTTCAACTGCTCTTGTACTGGAGGATTCCCCAACCCTAACGCCCTCTTGAACTACATATTTTATGGTGTCAAAGTTAAAGCACAACAAGAATTTATGTTTATTTGGGCTCTCTTCCGTAATCTTTATAATACTTTCTGAAGCATAGGGTCTAATTCAATGTACCTAGGAAGTGTATGATTTTTGGATAGAAGAGAGTTTGTGAAGGCAGTTGGAGCGGCGTCAGTCGCGTCATTCGCGCTTGGGGATCTCATAAAACTGAGTGGCGTGAAGGCGTCAGCTGTCGAAGCAACAAGTGAAAAATGGGACAAATATAGGGTCGGGCAGAGAACCCCCAGCATATGTCCTTATTGCGCTGGGGGATGCGGTCTAATTGTGACAACGCTGGGTGGCGAACTTGTTGAAATTGAAGGAGACCCAATTCACCCGATAAATCGAGGAGCCTTATGTAGCAAGGCAGCAGCCACTTTTCAGCTGGTCTCAAGTGATCGTCGTGTTCTTTATCCAATGAAAAGAACGAATCCCAACAAAGGGAAAGACGAGGATCCAGGATGGGAACAGATAACATGGGATGAGGCCTATCAGTTGATTGGTGAGAAAGTCAAGGACGCCCTGGAGGATTATCCTTACAAGCACGGTGACGATTACTACTACAACGGAAAGGACAACCCTATTTCTTGGCTTGGGTCTTCATACTGGAACAACGAAGAATGCTACCTAGGTAGAAAACTGATCTCTCTTCTTGGATCAAACAATGTTGAACATCAAGCTAGAAAATGCCATGCTTCGACTGTGGCAGCTCTTGCTAGCACCTTCGGATTCGGCGCTATGACAAACCACATTGTCGACGCTAAGAACAGCAAGTGTTTTCTTATCGTGAGCAATCCTGCTGAATCCCACACTATGGAGTTCAAATGGGTAAGGGCCGCCATTGAAGACGGTGCAAAAGTAATCGTCCTAGACCCTAGATTCAACAGAACTGGTTCTCAAGCACACATCTATGCTAGATACAGATCAGGCGGAGAGGCCGCCATATTTCTGGGTCTAATTCGATACGTGCTTTACGAGCACCCAGAGCGAATTGACGAGAAATTCCTTGAGGAGCGAACCAACGCCCCTTACACTATTGATGGCACAGGGCCTTTAATGGACTGGAAGACTAATCCAGATTCAGTATTCAGCAAGCTGAAGGCACTCGTTGATGATTACGATCCGGAAGAGGTAGAAAAAATCTCAGGTATCAAGGAAGCTGATTTTGAACAGATAGCTGAAACTTTCTCTTCCATTAAACCTGGCAACATCTACTATTCAATGGGAACTACACAACACACCAACGCTACTCAAACCATCAGAGCCCAAGCAATACTTCAGCTGATACTTGGAAACATGGGAAAACCCGGAGGCGGAGTCAATGCATTGCGAGGCATAAGCAATGTACAAGGTTCAACAGACATGAATCTACTGTCTCACCTGATTATGGGCTACAGAGCGCCTCCCAAAACTGTAGATGAGATTAGACGGTATCAGAAATGGAAGAACTCAGATGCAGAAACCCGTGGTGGATATTCAGGAGGAGCCACCTACACACCCCCAGACAAAAGTACCGAACAATATGACCTTAGGCATTTCCCAACTTGGAACGCTCTCGAATACCACTGGGGCTTGTATGTAGGCACGTGGCCGGGCAACGACCCAGACAACGAACCAGTCGTCTGTGATTTGCCAGTCGGTCTTGGAAATCCAATTGTGCAGTTGTTTAGAGCTGTCAAGGATGGCACGATCAAGGTTATGATCTGCAATGGGGAGAACCCGGCTGTTTCGGTAGCGAATGCCAATCTCGTTAGGGATGCCCTATCGAGTGAACACCTCTTTCTCGTTGTCGATGAGCTCTTTGAGACAGAGACAGCACACTACGCTGACATATTGCTGCCTGGAACAACACAAGTCGAAAGAGATGGTAGCATCACAAACACCGGAAGATGGATTCAATGGCGTTGGAAAGCGGTGGACCCGCCTGGTGAATGCAAACCAGAGCTAACCTACCTGACGGAGCTATACCAAAAGATACGTGCCACTCTAAAATCCGCAGGAATAAAACTTCCCTCCGAGAAGTATGAGGACGACAACACAGGCGTAGATGTGAAGAAAACTATAGGCACTGAGGAGATACAGAACGACCCGGAAGCAGCTTGGCCCTCTAGGTTTGGAGACAGCGCTGAAGGCGTGTACAAGGAAGCAGGTGCCAAGAGCATTCAAGTTGGTGGCGTTACGTTGCCCCAAAGTGCTGCAAACGTGATTTACAAGAACATCTATGACCTAGATTTAAGGCCCGACCTTGACGGAATTCTTGCAAAGAGACGCGATCCCAACCCTGTTGACCTAGAAGATGCAGAGTACGGTTACTACAAGAATTGGGCTGTCAGTTGGATGGTCAATCAAAGGATTCTCTATCAGAAAGATGAAAGCAAGAAGGGTGTAGACTACTTCTTCACTTGGTTCGCCATAAGCCCAGACAAGTGGTTGGGCTACGACAAAGCTGCGATATTCTCAAAGCCACTACAGAAGCCTGGCAAGGCAGACACAAACCCGTTGAAACATGGAATGCCACTCCATAATGAACCTTTGGAGAGTCCTGACTCAGCACTAGCATCAAAGTACCCATCCATGTGGGATAGTAGGTTCAAAGTGGGAAGCCCTGACGAGGATCTTATAGGCACCCCTGATGATTACCCCCACGTCCTTACAACATTCCGACTGGCTGAGCATATGCAAGCGGGAGCGATGACAAGGAACTTGCCTTGGCTTGTTGAAACTCATCCATCTATGTTCGTTGAGATGAGCCCCGAACTTGCCCAAGACATAGGCGTGAGTGCCGGCGACGATGTACTTGTGAAGTCAGCAAGAAAACCTGACGGCATCAAAGTCAAAGCCATGGTCACCGACCGAATGCAACCAATCACGGTCAACGGCAAAACAGTTCACGAAGTTGCTATGCCGTGGCACTGGGGTTTCAAGGGCATCAGCACGGGACCAAGTGCAAACGAAGTCACTATAGATGCGGTGGATGTAAGCGCAAACATTCCGGAAACCAAAGCCTGCTTAGTAAAAGTGGAGAAAGCCTAGCAGGAAATGGATTTGGAAAGCACGCATCTAATGTAAGATACATACTGTTTTGCTTCAACGATGAGAGGTTGCATATTGGTGACCACTGAGAAGTTGACAAGTCCGCCCAAAGCCATGTCAAGAATCTCTGGTTACATATACGTCTCAGATGGATCGAGGCTGAAAGGTGCCAAAGTTGCTTGTGGTGAGACGGAAACAAGAACACTTGCTGACGGCTATTTTGTACTTGATGCTTTAGTTCCAGGAGACTTGGACGTTACAGCAAATCTGCAAGGCTTCAAACCGGAAAGCAAAACCATCTCCCTCCATGAGGGAGAAGAGATAAACCTCGATTTTCATCTATCCAAGGCTAAGGGAACCGCTGGAATTCATGGTTATGTTTATGACGCCAAATCCAAGAAAACTGTAGGTAAAGGTGGCTCAATCATAATTGTGTTGCCCATATCCAACAAGTATGGATCCATCGACAAAGACGGTTACTATGAATTCACGAATCTGCCTGCAGGGACATACAAAATACTCACTTCCATCCAAGGATATGCAGACAACAATGCTACTCTCAAGGTGAATGATGCTGAAACAAAGGAGCACAACTTCTTCTGCAAAACCCAGAATATAGAGGAGCCACCATGGGGTTAGAACAGATGTCCAACATACAGCAGTTAGTTTTATATTCATCCAATATTGTAAATAGTGAATTCATGACTTTGGAAGGTTGAAGGCATGGAGTATGCGGTATTAGTTGATCCAGCAAAATGCATTGGTTGTAGAGCATGCCAAGTGACGTGCAAACGGTGGAACAACCGTCCAGGTGAAGAGACAACATTCAGTAATGAATGGACCAATCCGCCAAAGCTCTCTTTTGATACGTATACGCACATCCAGTTCAAACTTGAACATGATGAAACCACTGGGAGCACGAAATGGCGTTTCTTCAACTGGAGATGTATGCACTGCCATGAGCCTGCATGTGCAGAAGCATGCCCGGTCAGTGCCATCACTAAGCATGAAGAAGGCCCAGTCGTAGTCAACATTAATCGATGTATTGGATGCAAATTCTGCGTGAGTGCGTGTCCATTTGGCATTCCTAAATTTGACCCAGATACAGGAAAAGTCGATAAGTGTCACATGTGCTACGATCGAGTCCCTCACAAAGAACCTGCATGTGTCCAAAGTTGCCCGACAGATGCCCTTCTCTTCGGCACGCGAGACTCCATCATCCAGAAAGCTATGAAAAGAAAGGAAGAATTGAACGGCTATGTTTATGGGGACATCGACAATAAGCCCTTGGGCGGAACATCCTTCATTTATGTTCTAGACGCGGAACCATCCGTTTTTGGGCTTCCTGAGGTTGGTGAAGCATTACCTGCAACTGTGCCTGTGATCAAGTATTCTAAATGGTTGCTCGTACCTGCAGCTCTGGGCGGCCTAGCATACTTAGTATCGTGGCGAAGGAGAAGAATGAAGGAAAAGGAGGAATGAACCTTTGACAGGACAGAAAGAAATTTCGGAAAAGAAGTATCCACCTGACGTGAACTACAGAACGGTTTTGAAAGGGTTGGCGCGGTTAGATCCCTTCTTCCACCTTCTGATGGCCATACTCTTGATAACAGGTTTGATGATAGACCTGCTTGGTCCTTGGTTAGGTGGTTGGCTTTGGTCAATTCGGACGATTGCACATGGTTATCTAGGTGCGCTCTTCATATTGGTCTTCATAGTATACATTGTCCAGGTGATCTATTCGAAAAAGATGCGAACAGTGTTGACGGCTACGAATTATGTAGATTTCCTGTTCTACATCATACTGATCATTACCGGAATGACGACGGCTTCAGCAAACAAACCTTGGATTGACGTCATTCCAGGACTTTTCCATGCTCTATCTCCAATTGCGGAATTCACTCCAGCGATACACACTGCAGTGACCTATGTTTGGATAGTGTTCTCAACAGTATTCCCCGGCGGCATACTTCACGGAATCGCAAGTGTGTATCTGATTTCGCATCTTAAGAAGAAATCTAAAATGGAAAGGTCATGAATGAGGTGAAATGCATGAAGGCAGAGAAATTCTTGGGAAATTTCGGAAGATCAGAATCCCTGTGGATGTATGCATGTGCAAGATGTGGAGAATGTGTGGATGTTTGTCCAGTTTATGAAGAAACTGCGGATGAATACACTGCGCCAGGGTTCAAGATAAAGAAGATGCGGGGATTGGTCGGAAGGAAACTGGGGCTTCCATTTTCTGGAGGTATCAGTGAGCAAGGGATTAAGAAGATTGTGAAAGGGCTATACGAATGCACCTTATGTGGTCGTTGCTGGTCCGTCTGCCCCTACAATTATGATCTGGTTTCCCTCTGGGAGACCGCTAGGGAAAGTGCGTTTGAAACTGGCTTCGGGCTGGATTCACATGTGGAAATGATAAATGCAGTGAAGGCGGAAAACAACATTTTCAACAGGCCACACGCGAGGCGCAAAGATTGGACGAAAGGGTTGGACGTCCCCGTAAAAGAGAAAGCTGACACTGTTTACTTTGTTGGTTGCCTGATGTCTTATAGAGGACAACTGAAGCCTGCAGCAAAAGCCATGGCCACCATTATGAATGCTGCCGGAGAAAACTGGACAACTCTGGAAAACGAAGTTTGCTGTGGTGTACCACTGAAGTTTTCAGGTGGCACCAAAGATTTAGAGGAATTGATGGAGATCAACATAAGTGCAATAGAGTCGATTGGAGCAAGGAAAATAGTATTTAGTTGCCCTGGCTGCTTACGCATGTTTCGGCAGGAATACTCCAAGGCTTTGGGCAAGAAGGTTCGTATGGTCCACGGAATCGAACTCATCGACAGTTACATTCAATCAGGCAGAATCAAACTCAAGGATAAATTGGCAGAAAGAATGACATATCATGATCCATGTGAGCTTTCAAGACTGGCCGGAGTGATAGAAGAACCCAGGCGGATATTCAATAGCGTGACAAGCGGGTTTGTTGAGCTTCCTGGAAACAAATTCAATGTAGTCTGCTGTGGCGGAGGAGGACTGTACAAAGCAGTGGACCTAGACAAGTCTCTTGGGATAGCAGGAAAGAGGATTGGGCAAGCAGAGGAGATTAATGCAGCAGGCTTGATGACAGCATGCCCTTCATGCTACATGACCCTCAGCCAAACTGCCCGCTCCAAGAAGTCTAACGTGAAAGTTAATGATTTTGCTGAGGTTGTTGCGCAGCAAATCGAATGAAAGAACGGAGCCTAAGCTGTTTTGGAGAGAGCGGAAGCCTTTGTCAGTTTAGTTAGGCCTAGGCATACAGCTCAAATTGTGGGAATAGTCGCAATCGTCAGCATTGCAAGTCATGGTTTAACCACAACTTCTCTGTATGCCATCATTTCATCTCTTTTCCTATCAATCTCCATTTTCTTTCTTGATGATGCCCATGATTATGAGAGCGACCGGGTAGCGCACCCACGACGACCGGTTCCAAGAGGGCTGATTACAACTCGACAAGCCTACACAATTAGCGCCATCCTGATGCTCTTGGGAATCTTGTCGGCCTCCATGCTCTTCTTTTATCAGTTCGTCATCTTCCTTACATCAACAATTGTTGCAGTCGCAATTAGTGTCCTTAACATCAACTCTCTATTGAGAGCCTCACTCTCTGCTTTTCTAATCTGGACATTGTTTCCTTTCGGCGCTTTTCCTGATCTGAAGACTGCGCTTTTCGGATTAATAGTAGCACTTCCTCATGTTGGAGGCTCCATTACAAAGGATTTCATTCACTCGCGAGGAGACATAATTCAAGGATTAAAGCCTCCACCAGATTGGTCGAAATACCTAGCAAGTACTATATTCTTCTTGTCTGGCTGCATCGTTTGGGTACCTAAAATGCTAGAGTTTGTCACCTGGCTTTACATACCACCCATTACCGTCACTTGTGTAAGCTGCATGGTTCTTGGAGTCAAGATTTCGAGAGGACACTATGAGAAGGTCTACATCTATGGAGGCATTGGAATGTGTTCAACCCTAGCTGCGTTTCTCCTGGGGGGATTCTGACACCAAACTTAAATATGAAAAAGAGCATCCAACGTTCTAAGGGATTTCTATGATTGGAGTGCAAGAATTGATTCTCATTCTTGCAATACTCCTGCTAGTTTTTGGCCCATCGAAGCTCCCAAAAATCGCAAGAGAACTCGGAAAAGCATGGCACGAATTCAACAAAGCAAGCTCTGGAGTAATTGAAGCAGTGAACTCACAGACCACAACCAAGAAAGAGGAGACCAAGAAAGGGGATAAAAACAAGCTTCTCTTAAAAGCTGCAGAAAAACTGAATGTGAACGCTGAAGAAAAGACAGATGAGCAGTTGACAAGAGAGATCTTGACGAAAATGATAAATAAGGAGGAAACTTCTAACTAGAAACCAGAGGTGCAATGATGTTTGGTTTGGGCTGGCCTGAATTGGTCATAATTATGGTTATACTTTTGCTTCTGTTTGGAGGATCAAGACTCAAGGGCTTGGCCAAAGGCTTTGGCGAAAGCATAAGAGAGTTCAAGCAAGCATCTTCAGATCAGCCTGTGAAAGAGAGCACGGAAAGAGATGCTATCATTGAAGCTGCGAAGAAGATGGGAATCAAGACTGAAGACAAAGACACAGCACAGATCCTCAGAGAAATGAACGAGCAACTCGTCGAAACGAAAAAATAGGAAACTGCTCTGCGTCATTCTTGCTTATGATAGCGGATGATTTGATGAATGAAAAGAAGAAAGCAGAGCTGACTTTTTGGGGTCACCTGGCAGAACTGCTCAATCGAGTTCGCATGATACTTTACTCGGTCATAATCTCATCAATTGTCGTGATGGTAGTTCCTATCGGCGCGGATTTTTCCGTCGAAAACCCATTTTACACTACAATCGCGTCTTTTACAATCAAGAATCTGCAAGAGAAATTTCTCCCAGACGGAGCAATGCTATTACCATTGAGCTTCACTGCACCATTGGAGGTTTACATCTTTGTGTCGATTATCCTAGGAGTCACAATTAGCCTGCCAGTGATTTCCTATGAACTCTACAAATTCATCAATCCAGCGTTGCGCAAAGACGAAAGAAAGGCTGCTCTACAATTTGTGGCATCGTTTGCAGGGCTGTTTATTCTCGGTTTTGTCATAGGATATTTGTTTGTAATTCCAGCGACCATGCGAATGCTCTTTTCGTTTTCGAGCCTGCTAGACCTCCCACCAACATACGATTTTGCCGCTTTCTTCTCAATAGTTGGATTCAGTCTACTACTGTGCGGTTTGGTGTTTACGTTTCCAACGTACATTGTCCTGCTCGTGAAGGCTGGAATTCTGAAGACCAGACACATAACCAAGAATCGAAAATACTTGTATGGAGTACTCCTTATCATAATCGCACTTCTGGACCCAGAACCTGGTCTCATAACTGAGGGCTTCGTGTTCATACCTCTCGTAATACTAACAGAGATAAGCATAATAATCTCAAGGCGGATTGAAAAATCTCGTGAAATGTCAGGGTAGTTTTAATGACTACCTGTGAGAGGATCAAACCTTGCCAATAGTTTCAACATGCATGAGATTTTTAAGAGATAACGATGGGTTAGTTATTTGCACAGACCTGCAAACTTTCAAGGATGATTGATTCTATGCCAGGAATCGCCCTCATAGCGGACAGGAAAACTGCAACAAGCTTCAAGCTAGCAGGTCTGAAGGATGTTTACCATGTGAAGAACGCTGAAGAGGCCGAGAATCACATACGAAGGCTTTCGGAGAAACCTGGCTTGGCGATCATTCTTGTTGAAGAAAGCATAGTTGACCAAATCCCCGATGTAATTGAGAAAGTCGCCGAGCGCAAGTACCCACTAGTTGTCCCCATTCCAGGAGCTCGAGGCTCGATTGCGATGAAAACAGATCTCATAGTCGAGCTCATCAGACGCAAAGCCGGGATAGAGGTCAAGCTTTGACAAGGTTTGAGCGAAAATAAACGGTGATTTGATTTGTCAAGTGTTGGAACGATCTCGCGGGTCGCGGGTCCATTCCTCCTCGCCAAAGGAATGGCTGGTTCTCGGATGTACGAGTTGGTGCGGGTAGGCGAAGCTGGTGTGATAGGCGAAATAGTACGCCTTGATGGAGAAAAAGCAGCAATACAAGCCTACGAGGAGACAATTGGGATAAAACCTGGTGAGAAAGTTGTGGGAACTGGCAAGCCCTTATCCGTGGAACTTGGTCCTGGGCTCGTCGGGCAAATATATGATGGAATTCAGCGTCCCCTCTCTGTTATCCAGGACTTGATTGGACCACGAATCCGTAGAGGAGTGGCTCCTCCAGCTCTGGATCACAAGAAGAAGTGGTCTTTTCAACCCATGGTGAAAGAGAAAACGAAAATCCTCAGTGGAGACGCAATCGGAATGGTGCAGGAGACTCCACTAGTCAAACACTGGATTCTTGTTCCACCATGGATCAAAGAGGGATTTGTTGAGAGCATAGTTCCTGAGGGCAAATACGAGGTGACCCATCCGATAGCCCAGGTCAAGACGACAGAAGGCTCGGAGAAACTGCATTTGATGCATAGTTGGCCTGTACGACAACCTCGACCCTACAAAACAATGTTACCCACAGACGTCCCGTTGCTAACTGGTCAGCGAATAATCGATGCTTTCTTCCCCACGGCCAAGGGTGGAACGGCTACGATACCTGGGGGCTTCGGAGCTGGAAAGACTGTTATGTTACAGTCACTTGCACAATGGGCTGATGCAGATATAGTTATACTTGTAGGTTGTGGCGAACGTGGAAACGAGATGGCTGACGTCATTGAGAAATTCCCGAAACTGAAGGACTACCGTTCCGGAAAGCTACTAATGAACAGAACTGTCATAGTAGCAAATACTTCGGACATGCCAATCGCTGCTCGAGAGTCAAGCATCTACACTGCCATAACGCTAGCTGAGTACTATAGAGACATGGGTTATGATGTTGCGGTGATGGCTGATTCTACTTCGAGATGGGCCGAGGCCCTTCGCGAGATTTCCGGTCGGCTAGAGGAGATGCCTGGTGAGGAAGGTTACCCCGCATATCTTGCGTCAAGGCTAGCTGAATTCTATGCGAGAGCGGGGCGCGTCACGACATGCGGTAGCGACGAGAAGTGTGGATCAATCACGGCAATAGGGGCCGTCTCGCCTCCTGGCGGTGACTTCTCAGAGCCAGTTACAGGACACACACTCAGGTTAACAAGGGTTTTCTGGGCGCTTGACTTCTCTCTAGCGCACCGTCGCCACTTTCCCGCTATCAACTGGTTCATGAGCTATTCAGAGTATATGCGTTCGTTTGAAAGTTGGTATGAGAACGTTGGTCCAGACTGGCCGAAACTTCGCGAAGAGGCAATGTCCCTGTTGAAGGAGGAGGAAGAGCTGAAAGAAGTAGTCTCGTTGGTCGGAGCAGAGATCTTAGGAGATAAACAACGCTGCGTCTTTGAAGTCGCAAAGATGTTGAAAGAGTATTTCTTGCTGCAGAACGCTTTTCATCCCGTTGACATGTATTGTCCGATTAAGAAAACCTATCAAATGCTCCGTTTGATACTAGAGTTTTATGAGAGAACAAAGCAAGCGGTGGCCCGAGGCGTGCCCTTGACTCAGGTGCTTTCACTTGGAGTGAAGGGGGAGCTTGCGCGAATGAAGATTGTGCGCCCTGAAGAATTCGATGAAACAAACCTAGCAATCACGAAGAAGATGAGTGAACAGTTCGGCCAGCTTGCAGAGGAAACACCGGAAGGCGAATCAGTATGAGCGAAGTAACTAGAACCGGTCGGAAGTTCTTCACAATTAGAGAGATTTCCGGACCCTTGCTTTTTGTAGAAGAGGTGAGCGGTGTCGGGTACGGAGAACTCCTTGAGGTACTTACTGCAGACGGTGAAGAAAGGACGGGGCAGGTCATTGACGTGAGCGAGGGGATTACCACTGTTCAAGTTTTCCAGGGGACCTCTGACCTTGATGTCAAGGCATCCGCTGTCCGCTTCACCGGTGAGACCATCAAGTTGCCAGTTTCGATGGATATGCTGGGGAGAGTGTTCACCGGAGGTGGCAAAGTCGCCGATGGCGGACCGGAATTAATTCCCGAGGATTACTGGGATATTCATGGAGCCCCTATCAATCCATATTCAAGGGAGCATCCAATTGACTTCATTCAGACTGGAATCTCGGTCATCGATTGTATGAACCCGTTAGTGCGAGGGCAGAAGCTTCCTCTCTTCTCAGGATCAGGCCTTCCGCACAAGCTCATTGCATCTCAAATAGTCAGACAGGCAAAAGTGAGAGGACAGGAAGAAGCTTTCACAATAGTATTCGCGGCGATGGGCATAACTGCTGATGAAGCTAGATTCTTCAGAGAGGACTTCATGAGTATGGGTGTGCTCAGCCGAGTAGCGATATTTATCAATCTGGCTGAGGATCCCGCCATCGAGAGAATAATAACCCCCCGGCTTGCACTCACTGCTGCGGAGTACTTCGCATTTGAGCAGGGTATGCATGTCCTCGCAATCTTGATTGATATGACAAATTATTGTGAAGCACTGCGTGAAATCTCTGCTGCCCGCATGGAAATCCCTGGTAGACGGGGCTATCCAGGATACATGTACACTGACTTGGCAAGCATATATGAAAGGGCCGGTAGAATTCGAGGGAAGAGTGGATCCATAACACAAATGCCAATCTTGACAATGCCGGATGATGATATTACCCATCCAATTCCGGATTTGACAGGCTATATCACAGAGGGTCAGATTATTCTGGACAGGAAGGTACACAAAACCGGCCTATATCCGCCCATAGACCCTTTGCCATCCCTCTCTCGGCTAATGGACAAAGGAATTGGCCCTGGCAAAACAAGGGAAGACCACAAACAGCTGTCCGACCAGCTTTACTATGCCTACGCTGAAGGAAAGGTTCTCCGAGAGACGGCACTGGTCTCTGGTGAAGCAGCATTAACCAAGGTTGACAAACTCTACTTGCAATTCGCAGACAGATTTGAGAGAGATTTCATAGGTCAAGGGACAAGCGAAAATCGCGACATAGAGAAGACCCTTGATCTGGGATGGGAGTTTTTGTCGGTGCTTCCTGAATCCGAGTTTTCCAGGATTGATCCAGATATCATAAAGAAGTACTCTCCTAAACATACGCGTAAGGATGCTGATAATAGCCTTGTCAGTTGAGCTTACAGGCATACATCCAACGCGCCTAGAACTTCTAAGGCTTAGACGTCGTAAGAAGATGGCTGAAGGGATAGTTGATATCCTGAAGAAAGATTTGGATGCACTGACAGTGACGCTTTTCGAGTTCTTGAAAGAAATACCCTCCTTGCGAGGCCAAATTCATGAAGTCTGCAATGAAGCCTATGGCTTATTCGTCGAGGCTGAGATGATCGCAGGCTCAAAAATCGAAGAAATCTCACTGGTCTCTCAATCAATCGACTTTGATGTCGACATAGATGAAAGAAGTGGGATTCTTGGGATCTCACTCCCAACTTTTCAGCTTACTGATGGATCAGCTAGCAACTTGCGACCTCGTTTCAGCCTAATAGATACCCCAGCAAAGCTAGATGAGTCGGCTCTGAAGACTGAGGTTGCGCTCACTCACGCTGTAAAACTTGCTGAAATAGAGGCATCTATGCGAGAGATTCTTGACGTCATTTCGGTTAAGAAGCGGCAAATAAACAGGATTCAATACAAGATTCTGCCACAACTAGACGCCTCAATACGGTATATTGAGCTGATTCTTGAAGAAACGGAACGGCAAGACGCCATCAGAGTAAGAGTTCTGCAAAGAAAAAGAAAGGAGCGGGCTTTGAGATCGAATTGAGCGATCAGTAAGTGAATGTCACGGTGGTTTTGAGTGAGCGCATGGAAATATAAGAGCCTAACGTCTAAGGTCATAGTTCGTAAGCTTAGGCTTATCAAGCAAGAGGATATGGCTGACCTAGCTGGACGAAGCCTCCAGGATATTCTCCCGGTGTTGAAACGTACACCGTATCAGACTGAGATTTCGGAGATTCCTGTTGAACAGCGCAATTCTGTTTCCCTGGAAAAGGCTTTCCTGAAGAATCTCATCAGAACTTATAGGGGAATCATGAGAGATTCACCAAAAGATATTGCCCTCCTACTCTCTGCGGTTCTCATGAAGTTTGAAGCGAACAATGTAAAAGCCATACTCAGAGCAAAAAACGCTGAACTAGATGTTGGTGAGGCCTTGAAATTCATCACGCCCACAGAAAGACTAGATGAGATTAGGTGCCAACAGATTTTACATGACTGCAAAAATATTCGCGATGTAGTTGAGTCTCTTTCAGACTTCGAATATAGACCAGCGCTTGAAGAAGCGCTGAGAGAGTATGAGAAGACAGGGGTCTTCCTTATACTCGAAATTGCCCTGGATAAATATGTGTACGGCAAGATTTGGAGGGCTGCTAGAAAGCTCAGAGGCTTGGACGGAAAGATTGCGAGAATGGTTCTCGGGATTGAGATAGATTCCATAAATGTCAAAGTCATCCTAAGATGCAAAGCAATGGGGATTGGCGAGGATCAGACAAGACGTTGCCTTATGGTTGTATCTGAAGTATTTGGTGAAAAAGAATGGGAGGACGCTTTAAGGGCAGCTGACATAAAATCTTCTATTGAATATTTGATGGCAGCAGCCAGACTTGCCTCGGCTAGAGATTATGGGTATATACTGACGGACCTCCAGAAGGGATATGCAGCGTCCCCAGTACTGTCACGACTGGAGACAATTCTTGACAGAGGTTTGCTTAAGACCAGTCTGAAGATGGTGAAGAGATATACTCCCTACTACAATATTGGATTGATATTGGCTTTCTTGAACCTGAAATGGTTCGAAGTCAAGAATTTGACGGCGGTTACAAGAGGAGTAGAAGCGGGAATCGCTCCGGAGAAAATAAGGAAGTTGCTGATTCTTCCTGGGTGAGTGACCGCTTGAGAATGTGTTTTCATCTTTCATTAAGTTATAGGCTAAGAGTTTTTTGTTTGCGACGTTTCCTGTGGCGACCTTGAATCCATTCTCTCAAGGCCAAACCGGTTTCTGCTTTTTCCAATGACCTCAGGTCATGGAGAGATGGAGGAAAATCGATGTGAATCACTCTACGGGCGTGCGCGGAAAATTCCTGCAATGTGCGCGTGATGCGACTCTTCAGAGTGTTGATGCCAGCGCGCCTGCGGAATATCGCCTCTTGTTTGCTCTCGCCATGAATTCGTTTTAGGATGCGTTCTTTTCTTAGCTTCGCTTTAGTAACGTTTGTTTCTCTTTTTATCTGAAGCCTCAACGAACTCCTTTTCTCGGATTTCAGTTTTTTCTCTAGTCTTTCTATTTTCCTTTCTAGTCTGATTGTTTCAGCGAGATGTGGATATCGCCTGCAAAAAGGTCGGTATTCAGCGGTTTCCACCATTGACCGTTCAAGCTTCATCTTCATGAACTTCTCATAATATAAACCGTATTCCGCCTTTTCTTTCATCAGGCTTGTTTCCGATATCATGAATTGCGTGTGCTATATTTGGCCAATAATCATAAATGCTATCAACAAACCGTATATTGCCAAGGCTTCAGAGAGAACAACGCCTATGACATTCGATGAAAACGTTTCAGCTCTTTCTGCCGTTGCACCGATTAGCGAAGATCCACAATAACCGATTCCAGCTGCAGCAGAAACCGCTGCGACAGCTATGATTACCCCTGAAATGAGAGCTTTGTATGCAGCTTCAATCGCTGTGATGTCAGGTAGCTTGGACAACAACATGAAGGCAATAAGCAGGCCATAGATTGCCAGTGCTTCACCTAATACGACAGTAATGATTAGCCTACTGAGTAGCTCGGGTTTCTCTGTTCCAACTCCGGCTAGGGCAGTTCCGCAGACTATGATTGCAAAGGCAGCTGAGATGAGGGGTCCACCAATCGCCAACGCTATACCCATTAGGCTAATGAGACCGGGATCCACTTCAATTTCCTCCCTGACCTACTGAGTACTTCTAAACGGTTTAAAAGGAATTCCCTCTCCTGAGTGGAATTTTGAGAACCATTCAACCCAATGGAGACGGAGAGTGTGCACAAACACAACCAACCCTTCAATAATCATTACGAGGATTGTTCCCGTGACTACTATAGGGATGCTCTCAAGCGGGAAGTGACCATGGTCCACTCCGCCTAGCACCAGGAACATGTAGTTCATCGCGCTGTGAATGAGGCCTAGGGCCATTAGTCGACCGTAGGACATGGAGTGGCTCAGAGTCTCAGCGAAAACCTCAACGGTAAACCCAACGCCTTCC
Organism: Candidatus Bathyarchaeota archaeon; assembly: GCA_020348865.1. Taxonomy (GTDB): domain Archaea; phylum Thermoproteota; class Bathyarchaeia; order Bathyarchaeales; family Bathyarchaeaceae; genus SOJZ01. The sequence goes on from CP070754.1 coordinate 827,060, forward strand.
ATAAAACCTTCAGCCATCGCAGTAAATCCAAGTATGAGCACTAGTGGCAGTATGACGAGTCCCGCAAGCATAATATTGCCCTCAGCGAACCACTTGGAAATGTTTGATATGCCGCCCCAGTACACCCACATAGACATGCTGCCCCAAAGCAGCCACAACCAGCAGATTGGTATTGGAGCAAGTTTATGGTGTTTGTGTCTTATTTCGTTCAGAAGCCTCAGAACTAGCCCTAGACTTGTATGGATTGCTCCAACAAGTATGGCGAACCTTAGGATTCTCATAGGCTCCTCTGTGGGCTCAAATCCACCAAAGTAAAAGGGTCCGATTCTACCAAGAGATATCGGGTGAATGACACCTGATGGACCGAAAAACTCCCCAAAGAGGAAACCAAAGAATATGGCGGAAATCCCTAAGAACACAAACATCTCACCGCTGATAAGAAGGTATTGAATTATGTCCCCTGCTTCCTCTAATTTGACCCTTCTACGAGCCAGAGTCAAGAGAATTCCAATTATTACGAAAATCGCGCCTTGTCCAACATCTGCAAACATTATTCCGAAAAGCACAGGAAACGTTATTGCGAGAAGACGAATAGGATTGATATCTCCATAGGATGGATATCCAAACGCGTAAACTAGCTTCTCAAAAGCTGCAATATAGTTCGGGACTGGTCTGAATATTAATGGTAGTTTATCATCCTGAGCAGGCGACTCGTCTGCTATTATGCTTTGTCCATCGGTGGCTTTTTTTATCCTTTCCGTGGCTTCTTCAACGTTGAATTCAGGCACCCAAGCCTCAAAATAGATAGTTTTGGCGCTTTTGACGAATTTTTCTTCTTCCTTTGCTATGCTCTTCTCCTTCTCAACAGTTTTTCGCAGAGTCAGAAGTGTTTTGCGTATCTCCTCGAGTTCGGTCTCTATCCCGATTGATTCACCTACTGCCCCAACAAGGTTCTTCAGCGTTGAGAGTCTTTCCATGAAAAGTCTTTCACTTTCAGTGACAGAATTCCTAAGCCCAAAGATCTTTCTGCCCAAGTCAATTTTGTCCTGGATGATGAGATTCTTCATCTTTTGCATCAGTGCAAATTCATCTGTTATGCCCGTAGTCTCGGTCGCCTTTTCAATCTCAGACAGCCTGTATTCAACTTCAGCAAGAACCTCTGCTATCGGTTTCTCCAGTCTAACCTGTTCAACTTCTACTTCTTTTGACTTCACTCCAAAGGCTTCAATCAATTGGTCGATTCTTGAAGCAAGAGTTAAGCACTTGGAAAGGGTTTCAGCAGGCAGTTCTGCTAGTTTCTGCTCAACTTCAGCGAGAACCTCTGCTATCGGTTTCTCCAGTCTAACCTGTTCAACTTCTACTTCTTTTGACTTCACTCCAAAGGCTTCAATCAATTGGTCGATTCTTGAAGCACAAGCTAGGCATTTAGAAAGAGTTTCGACAGGCAGTTCTGCTAGTTTCTGCTCAACTTCAGCGAGAACGTCGCACACTGGTTCCTCTGTTATCGGTATCTTCTCTGAAGGAGGCCCCTCAACTGTTAGGCCAAGGTGTTCAAACGAAAGCTCAATTTTTGAAAGAAGGTCTGAGCATCTTGCCAGAGCTTCCGTTTGAACTACGCGGGAGACTTCAACTCCTTTGCTGATTTCCAGCTTTTCTGGCATATGAATAAACTGAACCAAACCCTTCTCGCCAAGAGACTCTACGACAGCGTCAACGTCAGTTTCAAGGATAATGGCTTTGAGCTTTCGTATCTCTGGCATGAGAACCCCCCTTCAAGGGCGAGGTTCACAGTGTGCACAGGCGTAGTATAAAGGTTTCGCGCAAACTCAAGCGTCTTTGATCAGCTCAATGACCGTCCAAACGAGGGGAAACTCTTAAAGCTCTTCGTTCAAAATTAAACATGCTCTGGTGGCAGCCTTGCTTGAGGCCTTCAAAACGGTTATGGATAAGGAGCAAGAAGCCAACAAAATAGTACGAGAAGCACAGGTGAAGGCAGAGAAGATTATGAATGAAGCGAAAGAAAAAGCAGAGGACGCTTATAGAAAGACCTATGAACAAACCGTCGCCGAGGCGAAGCGCAAATCCATGGAATTGCGGAAACGAGCGGAGGCAGACGCTGAGCGTGAGGCTAAGATTTTCCTTCCCCAAGCCGAAAAACAGGCGAGAGAGACTCGAAAAGAAGCAGCGAAGAAATTCGGCGAAGCAGTCAACACCGTTCTAAACGAGATTCTGTCTTAAGCTGGTGGACACATGGAATCAACAGTCCAAAGATTTACTGACCGAATTCTCAAAGACGCAAGAAAAGAAGCGAAATCCATTATAGATAAAGCCAAAAGGTCCGCTGAAATGCTACTGGAAGATCGAAGGCAATCAGGTCACCAAAAAGCAAAGGAAGACACATACTCCCTTCTGAAAAGAGCTGAAAGCGAGGCCGAGATTGTTAGAGGAAGAATAGCTACTGATACCAAGAAAAAAGCAAGTTGGCTTGTCCTATCCGAAAAGGAACACTTAGTAACCGACGTCCTAGATGAAGTGAAACGCAAACTCGGGGATCTGCAAAAATCAGAGAAATACGGCTCGATACTTGAGAGAATGATAGTTGATGCTGGAGAGATTTTAGGTGGCGGAAGGTTGGAAGTCATGTTGAACAAAAACGACTCAACCCGACCATTGAAAATCGACATGTTAAGTGAGGCAATCACTGAGAAAACTGGAGTGAAGACGCACCTTAGACCCTCGAAGCAGAAAATCGAAGCTATTGGCGGTGCCGTGATCAAAACAGTTGGTGGCAGAATAATCGTGGACAACACCTTTGAAGCCATACTCAAGCGACGTGAAAAAGAACTAAGGTTCAAAATAGCAAGGATTCTGTTCAGCAACTAAGTGAACGTTTTAGAAAGGCATCAAGAGAACCCATACCATTTCCAAATCTCTTTGACAACTCTATCAGAGTATCCCCTTTGCTTGAGCAAAGCTCTGCATACGCGCATCCAGTCATAAGTAAAATGAATTCGTTTCTTCACTGCTTCAACTTGACGTCCGTTCATACTCCACACAGATTCGAAGAAGAAGTAGTACGCCATCTGAATCAAGTCCACAGCCAAGATGGTAGCGTTTATCTCAACTCTGTGAAAGAATATCCAGGACAACAGTTGTGCGAGGCTGGAAGCGGTGAGACGATAGACCAGCGTTTTCAAGAGTTTCCCCTGAAACTTAGTCCCCAACTCATCAACCTTCCACAATCTCGACTACACACAATATTATGTCGTAAGATGTAATAAATCTTTTTCACATGTACAGCGCACACAACAGCACAAGAGAATATTTTCATCCTGGTTTCGCTCATTTGTAGGCACACGCTTCAGACCTGGGCATACTGAACTAGAAACCTCTTCCACAGGAAGGATGCGAGATAGCCAGCTGCGGCCCCATTAACAATCCCAACCACGATTATGACTTGATACAGAAAAGGCATAATCGTCATCAACGGCATCAATTCTAACAAGACAGCTATGTAAGTTGACAGTAGGCCAATCGCTGCTGTACTCAAGGTCAAAGATGCAACCAGTCTACCGGTCTTAACGTCTCCATGAGGCGCTCTGACATGTAACACGTGAAAGAACCCGTCTACGAATACTCCATACACGACGGCGAAGATCAGGCTGAACGGAGCAAAAGCAACCCTCCATACTGTCATGAGAAGGCCACCTACAGTCGCTACGTATGTGGCACCCATCCTTCCCAAAAGAAGCGAGCCTAACGCAAGAAAAAGAGCTTCAACGATGACAAACATCTTGTCTATTGGAGTAGGCAAGCCCATTTTGAGGATGAATATTATGGTGCCGAAGATTGTTGTAATCGCTATTCTCTTCGTCTTAGGCATACGATTGGACAATCCCGTCTTCCTCTTCAAATGGCATCAATTATCCCTGGCAGGAGTTGGCATGTCTCCTTTCTGTGAATTCACACTGTTGCGAGCATGTCGAAGCATACCTTCCGCTTTTCTCAAATCCTCGGGTGAATTGACGTTGAAGAAAGTCGTTAGCTGCGGATCCATCTGTTTGAGTGCTGAAGTAGATATGTAACGCACTTTCTCCAGATAGCTGATCACTGAATGAACGCTCATTCTCTTGTCCTGTAATGCTTTGTGTGTCGCGTTCAGAGCTGATTCCGTGCAGTAGGCAGCTTGAAGGGGCTCAGTGTAGGTGTTTGGCCACCGAGGAATGACCGCATCCTTGCCGACACACAATTCCAGCAGAAGCGTAGCAATTCTGGTTGAAATGAACGGGGTGTCACATGGAAGTAACAAAGAATGTTCGCCATGAACATTTTCAAACCCTGTCAATGCACCAACCAGAGGACTTTGAACCTTGTATTTGTCAACAACTACTCTTGCCCTGGGCTTCAAATGTGCGTAGGCTTTTTCTTGGCTCTCTGAACTCACTATAAGCAGAACCTCATCGACAACGGTTGATACCCCGTCAAGAACATGATCTACGAGAGGCTGACCAGACAATTCGAGTAACCCCTTATCCTGTCCGAATCGATTAGAATGCCCGCCTGCAAGAACTATCGCGGATCTTTTCACGAGGTGACACCTTAGCCTCAATAGGTAACTCTTTCTGGACACGTATAGATGTTCATGCGTCTCCCTCGCACGAATCCTATCAACGTTATTTTGCAGTGTTCAGCGACCTCGATTCCGGATTTTATGGCAGTGGCGTGAGAAGCTATCATAGGCAATCCTATCCTCGCCGCCTTCAGAACGATATCACCAGTCAAGCGCCCACTCAGGGCAAGGAAAAGATCGCCGAAATCAGCATTCTCTGAAGCTCGCATACCAATCACCTTATCCACAGCGTTGTGTCGCCCAACGTCTTCTGCAAGAGCCACCAAATCACCATTATCCTCATATAGGGCTGCAACATGAACGCCACCAGTTCTTCTATAAGTTTCAGCAACTGCATTTAGATTCTTGACGCAATCTGAAATGAGCGAAGCATCTACAGTTAAACATGAGCCAACTCTTGGCAGCTTGAGTCTATCGATAAGTCTTGGAAAAGGCCAGTAAACCGATGAACCGCAAGAGGAAGTTATCAGGCGAGAGAATGGTTTTGCGAGCTCAATTTTCTTTTTCAGGTTTATACTTGGTTTGAACTGGATACGACACAAATGCTTGTCTTCTTCGAGACGTATGTTGTGAATCTCGTTGCGTTTTTTTATGATCCCCTCTGAAAGTATGTGCCCGACAGCGAGTTCCTCCAACAGAGAAGGTGAACAAAGAATAGTTACGAAATGAGTGTTGTTGAGAAAAACGTGAAGGGGTTTCTCCTCAGCCACCAAATCAGTTGTGTGTTGGGCGTCTCCTGCAGAAATGTCAACCTTCCAAATCTTGATCCTTGGCATCTTCCCAGCATTTCCCACTTATTGTCATCTTCCGAGGAGTACGCACTGAAATAGTTCTCAATCATTGTTCAGAAGTAGATGTGATTTAGGTCTGAGTTATTTAGTCTTTTCCACTCACTAGATGACTTTGCATGTGTCTCCTTTGGGGAAAGAGGCATTTGTGACTTCACAGGTTCTACATGTGCACTCATATCAAAATCGATTGTTGCGGAGCATCTACGTTTTGTGTTATTGAACCTGAACTGCCAAGACCGGAGCCAGTCTCTATTCAGAGGCAACAGATTCGCAATCATTATTAAGGACTTGGTGAAGGAGATTACGAAACTCGAATCAAGCTCGTCAAGGGCTGGGGGCGAGACCAATGGCTAAAGCGGAAAAAACGCAAGATGAAAAGGCGAGACAGAGGACAGTGCTCAAAGCATCCGAGATGGACCCTAAATTCAAGTATGAGATCAGCAAGCTTCCCGGCGCAGAGGAGGTTATGTTATGCTTCCAGTGCGGTACGTGTACAGCTGACTGTCCAATATCACGGTTTGACGATTTCTACAGACCCAGAAGACTCATCCGGATGACTCAACTGGGCCTAAAAGACAGACTTCTCTCAAACGACGTCATCTGGCTTTGTTCCACCTGCTTCACATGCATAGACCATTGCCCACAAGGCGTAGGAATCGCCAGCATCGTACGAGCTCTTAGAAACCTAACTGTAAAACGCGGACATATGCCCGCAGGCTATAAGGAACAGGTCTCCAATATCCTAAAAACGGGATATGCATACGTGATTTCAGATATGCGACTTAGAAAGAGAAAGGAGAAAGGACTACCTGCCCTGCCAAAAACCAACCTAAAAAGCGTCGCTAAACTCTTCAACGCCACAGGATTTTCAAAGACGCTTGAAAAGGTGAAGACATAGAATGGACAAACCAAAATACCTGTTATTTCTGGGATGTGCTATTCCGTACAGACTCCCTAGCTACGAGATTTCCACTAGAAAAGTTCTCAGGAAACTGGGTGTAGAACTAGTCGAGATGCCCGATTTCAATTGCTGTGGATTCCCAACAGATCCGGTAAGCCACGATACGATGCTCACCTTGGCAGCACGAAATCTCTGTCTGGCGGAACAACGAAATCTGAACATCGTGGCTTTATGCAATGGGTGTTTCGGGATTCTAAATCATGTAAACAAAGAGCTCAAGGAAGACAAGGAAGTCAAGGAGAAGGTAAACGGGTATTTGAAGGAAATAGGGATGGAGTTCAAGGGAACTGTGACTGTTAAGCATCTTATTCACGTTCTAGCTGAGGATGTTGGCTTAGAAAAGATAAAGGAGACTGTTCAGAAGCCGCTTAGTCAACTTCGCGTGGTCCAGCATAGCGGATGCCACGTCAATCGTCCTAGAAAGTACATTGGTCTTGAAGATCCAGAAAACCCCACGATTCTTAAGAAGCTGATTGAGGTGACCGGCGCAGAATGCTTGGAATACATGGATGAACCGGAGTGTTGTGGTGCACCGATACTTGGTGTGGATGAGAAGATTCCTCTTCAGTTGACTAGAGACAAACTTGATCATGTCAAAGCTGTTGGGGCACAGGCGATGATTACTGTTTGCCCGTACTGTCACATAATGTACGATCTCAATCAACCCAGAATAGAAAGAGCTTTCAACGAAAAATTCGGGATACCCGTCCTTCACTACCCACAGTTGCTAGGCCTAGCTATGGGCATCACCCCAGACAAACTAGCTCTGAAAGATCTTAGAGTAGATGCAACTGAAATCGTGAATGTTTCCAGTCAGTGACAGTCTCGCGTCCCTGAGTTCTTATATTGCGCAAAGAGAACTGACAAATGAAAAATCAGTGGAAAGCAGACAACAATAGAATCGAGGGCACGTTGAAGAACTGGCTTACCTGTGCTCGGAAGGTTGTGGTTGTAGGCATCGGAAATCCACTAAGAAAAGACGATTATATTGGTGGTTCAGTTGTAGAAGACCTACGTGGAAGAGTTTCGCAACGTGTCTACTTGATAGAGTGTGAAACGGTTCCTGAGAGCTTCATCGGGTCGATAACCAAGTTCAAACCTACACATGTGCTCCTTATTGATGCAGGATTTTTGAACCGGAACCCTGGATCCTTGGAACTTGTAGACGTACTCGGAATGGCAGACCAGACTGCTATATCTACTCATGCACTACCTCTCCAAATATTCTGTGAATACCTCAAGAAAACAACAGGCGCTAAAATCACACTCCTCGTGATACAGCCAAAAGATACTAGTTTTGGAGAAGGATTAACCACGGAACTGAAAGAAACAGAAGGATATTTGGCTAATCTCCTGTCGAAATCTCTTCCTTGATAGAACGAGTTAGTTCGCTTGTCGTATTGATGGCAAACAGATCTTCCAGTTATCGGCTGCAGTGGGAGTCTACGGTTTGGCAGTGCCTGAATGTGAAGGTCGACGAATAAACCTTTAAGAACGTAGGTTTATGGAATCTTAACACTCTTTGGGAACGTAGGGAGCTAAAGAAATAGTGTCAGAACTTGGCCAGCCTGATTCAGGATTGGTTGCGGAAGGCAGCAGAACCCTGTCTGCAATTGCCATCTATGCCGACAATGCGTTGTCCAGAGAGTGGAGGCGACGTAAGATGGGAGAGGATGAGTGTGATGATGGTTCGCAAGACTACCAACGAGACGTTTTTTCAAATCAAAGAGAAGCATACCTCATCTTCTCGGAAAGCCCAGCAAGGCGTTTTCCGAAGCCTCCTGAGAATTGGTCTAGACAGATTCGCTCAGACATTTAGACAATCCCTCTTTTCGTTGGTCTTTAATCTAGGCGCTATTCTAGCTGGAACCTTTCTTGCCTTGTATTTTGAAGTATTCTCCCTAGCTTCATGGACACTCGCTGCGTACCCAGGTATCCTAAGCATGAGAGGGGTCATAGGCGGTCTATTCAGTGGTCGCCTTAGCACAGGTCTACACTTGGGAACCGTGAGGGTTGGGTTCACCGGAAACACCAGAAATTTCTACTCGCTGTGGCGAGCAACCATCGTACTGACATTTGAAAGCAGCATCTTGCTTGGAACAGTTTCTTCGCTATTTGGAATACTGTTTTGGGGAATCAATCCAATAGATACCGTTGCCATTCTGGGCGTAATCACCGCAACCATGGTGTTGTCACTTGTTTTCATCTCTCCGATAACTGTGGTTGTTTCGGTCTTGTCCTTCAAAAGAGGATTGGACCCAGATATCACCGTGTATCCAGTCATATCAACGGTGGCTGATATTATTGTCACCGTATGCTACATCATAGCACTAAAAACCTTCTTTTCGCTGAGCCACACAGGACACTATTTGCTTGGATTCATCAACCTCATTTTCCTATGTCTCGTGCTGTACGTTTTGTCTAAGGACATCAGAAAAGAGGAATTTGCAAGGACAATAAAAGAATCTTTTCTTACCCTAGCTCTAGTTGCCTTCATCGTAAATGTCACAGGCTCCTTTCTCACTAGGATTTCTGAAGTCATTGGCAGTAGTTCCGAGATGTACATCATCTACCCTGCATTGATCGATACTGTTGGTAGCGTGGGATCCATTGTCGGTTCAACTGCCACAACAAAGCTGGTTTTGGGAACGCTCAAGCCATCCTTCAGATCAATTAGACAACATTCAAGTGAAATCGGTGGTGCTTGGGCGGCGTCTCTTGTACTGTTTGGGCTTTACTCAACAATCTCAAGTGTTACGCAGAGTATGTCTCTGTTGAGTTTTCTGAGGTTCATTCTGCTCCTCTTTTTCACGAATATCTTGGCTGTCTCATTGATGGTTATTATCGCTTATGCTGTAGGCGTACTCACGTACCGAAAAGGATGGGATCCAGATAATTTTGTGATTCCCATTGAAAGTTCGTTGGCTGATACAATAACAACTGTGGCTCTTCTTATGGCTCTCAATGTGATAGGCCTATGATCTAGGCGCTATTCGCCTACAAAGAATGATCATAGTGCCATGCAAGCAGCGCGAAAAGAGAGCTGGTAGTTTGGTCTCTCCTAATCTTATACAGTTTTTATGGTTTCTTGGAACAGTTTTTTCACTGCGGTTCTTCTCGCCTTTTGCGCAAGAAGGTCAGAAGTCACAAGGTCCAATGCTTCTTCAGGGCACCATTCAATACACTGGGGTTTGCCTTCGTCCTGACAGAGATCACATATGTAAACCACTTTTGTCTCTGGGTGCAACATGATGGCTCCGTAGTCGCATGCTTCAATGCACCAGCCACATCCGTTGCAGGCATCTTCATCCACCATGATTGTGCCGGTTTCTTCAGATTGTGTCAAAGCGTCTCTTGGACATGCAGCTACGCATGGGGGGTCTTCACAAAGTCTGCAAGTAACCGCAAGGTTGGCGAACGGGTTCAGACGCACAGCGCGTATCCTAGACTTTGTTGGATTGTAGGTTTTTTCTTTCGTCATTGAGCATGTGTATTCACAAACAGCGCAGCCGACGCATTTGTTTGGGTCTGCAGAGACGAATTTCTTCGACTGGGTTGTAGGCATTTTCATTCACCTCTTTCGCTTCGCTTCCTTCTTTGGCTTCTCAGTTTTTCCTTTTACAATGTGAGCGAAGTCGTTCAAACCTAGTTCATTAAGTTTCTTCACTGTAGGAATGCCGTTCTTAGTCCATCCACGAACCTCGTAGTAGTCATCAAGACCCACGTCAAACTCTCTCTGGTTGACGCAGCTTCCCTTTGCAGCCCCCTTGTCTGGTATTGGCACAGACATTATTTTCGGTGGCAAAGTGTCATATTCTCTCGTTCCTTTGCCCTCTCTGATGTTGAAAAGCCTTGCTAGGTTGTTTATTCTTTCGCCGGCCAATCTCAACTGTTCGGCCGTCATCTTGATCCCCGTAGCTAAGCTGTAATATCTTGCCATGTCTTCAAGCCCATCGTAGTATACGCCTCTTGAAAATTTGCACAATATGAGCGAGTCGATAACGTTGTATTGATCTTCCAGATCCATGACTATTGCTCCTCTTCCCTTCTCAAGCTTGTAACGGTCAACGCTTCCTTTTATGTCAGGTGAGTAAGCTCCAGATCTGAGGTGGCATGCCCCACGGAAGGAAACAGCGAATCCCAAAGCAGCGGTTTTTAGCCCTCTAAGGTCATAACCTGGAAGCTCCAATCCCTTTATATGATTGGCAAATTTCACTGCGCCTTTGCCGATTTCTTCCGCAGCTCTCATAGTTCCCTCTCCGAGTACATTCCCCAACCCATCCTTTCGAGAACCGATTCTCTTGACCATCTCCACCAAGGCTTTATGATTGCCAAAGCGTAGGTCCAAGCCTTCTGTATCTTTCTTCGTCAGGATACCGTTCTCGAAGCAGTCCATAGCAAAGCTCACAATAACACCTGTGGAGATGCCATCCATACCGTAGTAGTTGCATTGGTTGATTGCCTCGATAACCGCATCTAAATGATCGACACCACAGTTGGGTCCGAGTGCCCACAAACACTCAAATTCCACCCTCGTAGTTGTCCCCTTGTATGGGCCCTCAGGAATGAATGCAATGTGGTCGCATCGCATGCCACATGTTGCGCATCCAAGGATTTTCTTGATGTAACGCTCATTCAAGTATTCTCCGCTAACTTTCTCTGCGCCTTCAAAGGTTGCCTGAGTGAAATTCCTCGTAGGTAAAGCCGCTAAGGCGTTCATAACAAGAACGTTCTCTGGAGTTCCTAAGGTTCTGTATTTCCTTGTTTTTGGGCCTTTCATGCGTTCGTGTATCATTTTTATGAATTCTTTGAACTCCTCAAGGTTCGCCACGTTTACATCTTTTGTTCCTCGAACAGCAATAGCCTTGAGGTTCTTCGACCCCATCACGGCGCCCATACCAGTTCTTCCTATTGCTCTAAACTCGTCGTTTAAGATGCAAGCGACTCGGACAAGTTTTTCTCCAGCTTCACCAATCGACGCCACGCGGATGTAGTAGTCACCAAGCTCTTCTTTGATTGCTTCTTCAGTCTCATGGGGAGACTTTCCCTTCAGAGTTTCAGCGTCCATAAGCTGGACTGAATCGTCGTCGATCCACAGATAGATCAGCTTCTCAGATTTACCTGAGATAATGACGGCATCATAGCCAGCTCTTTTCAACTCGGCTCCAAAGAAGCCATGAGCTTTTGATTCAGCTACTCCTCCGGTTGAAGGTGACTTCGAAACGACTGCGTAACTGTTTCCTGCGGAAGGCGCCATAGTGCCGCTAAGAGGTCCAGTAGCGAGAATCAAAGGGTTCTTGGGACTGAAAGGATCAGTGCCAGGCTTGGAATTATCAAAGAGTAGGCGCATTCCAAGTCCTATGCCTCCTATGAAATTCTTTGCTAGCTCAATGTTCAGAGGCTTAGTTTCAGTCTTTCCACTTGTCAAGTCTATGTGAAGTGTTTTTCCTGCGTAGCTCATCCTATTTCACCTATTACTCATGATATGATGTTTGGAGAGAGTAATTAGGAAGAATGGATAGATATTAATTTTCCTAAATCTCCAAACAAGTTTCCATAGTTGTTAGGTTGTTGCATCCACTCTTCGTGACTTCTACAATGTCTTCTATTCTGACTCCACCTACTGCGGGATCGTACAATCCAGGTTCAATCGTGACTATGTTGTTTTCTTCTAGTGGAAATTTGTAAAGTTCGCTGAGGCTTGGTCCTTCATGTATCTGTAGCCCCACTCCGTGTCCCAAGCCGTGGATAAAGCCTTTTTTCACTCGTTTTCCACCTCTTATCGTCTTGAAGCCTGCTTTCTCTAACACGTCACAGCATACATCGTTTACATCGTTGCCGAGGACCCCTGCGTGAAGAGCGTCCATCGAAGCGTTTTTTGCTTCGTAAACCGCATTGAACATTTTCTTCACTTCGTCTGAGGCTCTTCCCTTCACAATCGTCCGGGTCATATCTGACCAGTAGCGTCTCCTTTCACTTCTCGGGAAGACATCCATAATGATGGGTGTATTCGCTTTGAGTTTGTCGTCTGGGTTACCCGTGTAGTGTGGGTCTGCCCCAGGTGGACCACATGCTAGTATGGCTTCTTCTTCATTGACGATTCCTTGGTCAAGAAACTTATGTCCGATGAGTGACTTCACTTTTCTAACTGTTAGAGGTTGCTTTCTCCCGTCGACCTTGGAGATTAACGTTTGGTTTGCGTCCACATCGGTTTCTGCTATTGTGTCTATTGCTTCGGACACGGCTTTCTCAGTAATCATCTGCACCGTCTTAATCACCTCTACCTCGCTCGAATCTTTGGTTTCTCTGGCTTTTTCGATTACGTCGAACATGGGTTCGATGGTCAGACCTTCCTTCCTCAGCACATCCGCAGCAAATGTTGGGAAGTTGGGAGGTACATAGATAGCTGTTCCTTTGCCAAGCTCCTTTTCTGCGACTGAGGCTATGAATTTCATGCCTCCGAGTTTGAGGTCTTTTCCGGACTTCACCACTTCCAAGTAGTTGTAGTCCATGTAGGAACGTACGTCTCTGACGATTGATTCCTTTTGTGCACGCGGATACTCCATTGAATTGATGACTATCATTGGTTCTGAATCGACTCTTTTGAGGAGTATGAAGCGGTCTGGAGCCAGAAACTTGGTCAAATAATACATGTTGGCGTCCCTGTAACTTTCTGCATAGAGGAGCAACGCTTCTGCTCCTTTCTCAGCAAGAATGTTATCTAAATCCTTTCTCAAAACGTTCACACTCTACTAGCAGGTCCCATTAGACTTCTAATGTATCTCAAATGGTTACCTTAATTTAAGTTTAAACCATGAATATCTCCATTTGTGAACATCGAATCCACAAGTTCACGTCAAAAAATTACAATAAAGGTTTTCCGTCACAAGCGGGCAATGGAGGTGAAACAATTGGAAATTGTGATTGGAAAAACCTTTAAGAATACGACCGTGAATCTGGATTTTTCGACTTATGATAAATGTAGCTTCATCAACTGCACAATACACTCAGACTACGGCATATTCAGGCTCGCCAACAACGACTTCACCCACTGCAAGCTTTCACTGGGGCAACCCGCCAGAAACATAGCCTACCTAGTCAAGCAGTTTTCCGAAAAGCGTTCATGACCCCTTACGCGCGCTCTAGTCGAACCATTCGTCGTCGCCTGTCAACCTCTTCTGTATTCTGAGTCGCTTCTTCTTTTTCTTCTTCCGCTGTTCAGGTCCCATAACGTTTCCCGCCCAAAGCTATAATTACTTCTTGAATCAATGAATAGTTCTCATATTCTTGGCTAACTCGATGTGGGCACATATATGCAGGCTGAGACCCTCAATTCGCCGTTTTTCCAACTACACCTTTGGAGATTGAGTGACCGTGATAGTCGAGAAGTTGAATGGACTGTTGCAGGTCAAGCTTATTCTTGTCGTAGAGACAAAGTCCACACATGTCATAAGTAGATCTTCTGCCAAGTTCTGCTTCGTATCTAAGAGCCTCTTTGCTCTTTCCGTAGTCAAAGAACACTCCCATTTCGCCAACAGCACGCAATCCCGTAAATCCAGTCTTTTTCTTTTCTTTAAGTAGTCTCAGCCAGTTGGCAACGATAGTTTTAGCTCGGGCTTTCCCTTTTTTTAGATACCATTCGCGAGCAGACATAATTGTAAGTGCTCCTGCGCGGAATCGGTCAAGGTCTATTCCATATCTCAGGATTGCTTGGTCCTCTGAGCTCAACCTATGTTCTGATGCTAGATAGAAGACGGCATCGTTCTTTTGCAGCCCCGCTTCTATGAAAGGGAACAGCATTTTGTGTTTGAAATCTTCCGTCTTGTAGAAGCCGACAGCATGGTCTCCAAGTCCAAGATGTTGGATGCAATCCGTGAGTCTTCTTCCTACAGAGGTTACGAAGCGAAAATTCTGAATACTTGCATCCAACAATCTTCCTGTGTGTGTTAGACAATATTTCTTTGTTGACGGTTCAAGTTCAACAAAGCCCTTCAGATCCCTCAAATGATGACCGAATTTGTCATGGTCGCCATCGGTGACCGCATTGAAAAGCTCTGTATATGATAAATCTCCATCTGCCAAACACTCAATGATTCTTCTCTTAATGCGATGTGACATCGCTCTATAGATTTCAGCATCCCATGCGTTCAAACAATGCACAAACCGAATACGGCTGTTACAAAGAGACTCGGTGTTCCACTTATCTCTTTCGTGTGGAGAATTTCGAAAATAATGAATTATTCTACAAGGATACAGCAAGGAAGGTAATAGATTTTTGCCGGGAAAACAGCATAAGATTACACATAAAAGAAGGCACTCCTTACAGTGAGATCAAGAGTAGAAAGATATTCAGAACATAGAAAAAGAAGGATTCTCCATCAAAGAATTGGATGTATCAGAGTTCCGCAAGGGAGATGGTACCCTAACATGTCTGTCAATAACCTGGTAGTTGTTCTGAATCCAGGTGACTACTGACATCTTCGCCTATGCACGAGCTATTATGGATTGGCATGTTTTTGTCCTAAGGGGTTTCTTGTCCCATAGGTACGAGATATGTTAGGTCATCTTGGCCCAGAATGACCACAAAATTCTGGGTTTTACTTGAAATCTCCTTCAAAGCCTCCAAAGTCAAGTAGAGTTTAGTCAGTTCTGTCGCATTCATATCAGTGTTCTCACCTATTATTCGAATCGATTCAGCAGTTCCATTGGCAATGATTAACCGAGACGAGGCTTCACCCTCAGCCTTAATAATGTTCTCAGTCGCAGACGCGTTGGCTAGAATGAGGATTGTTTCCCTTTCAAATTCTGCCTGCAGTTTCGCTTGTTGTGCCGCCAATTTGCTTTCAATGGCAAGCAGAAAGTCGGTCGGCGGGGCTATATCTCTTAAATCAACCTCAACGCTTTTGAGTGAATCCACCAATGATTTTTCAGCATACAGTGAAGCGGTGATTTCAGTGCTCAAATCGCTAGTTATTGTGGATCTATTCTCGATTATTTGAATCGCTGTGTATTGCCCAACGACGTCCCTCGTAATTTCTCTGACAACTGATGAAACAGACTGGGCCTTCCAATCTAAGTTAGGAAATGTTTGATATAGCTCTTTCAGCTTTGTGTAGTCCAGACTCCATCTTACCAGCAGATCTACTTCTATCCTCAATCCGTCTTTGCTTATGGGCGTAATTGCTGGGTAGTCACCTTGCACTAGACCTTCTGTCCACATGCCAACACTGTCCAATGCATAGTAGATGTGAATGTCAGATACCCACGGCGCCTTAAAGAACCAAGCAGGGCCAACAATCGGCTCTGAAACGGTTCCACCGAGGGGGTCAACAAGGACGGCCCCATAACCAACACCGACAGTCCTAAAGACTGTCAGCGGGACTACAATCGCGAGAATTATCAACACAATCAACAATATCACCCCTCCTCTCAACAGCCAACTTCTCTTTCCAATTCCAAATCTAGGCTCCTCCTCTTCCACGCAATCACCTCCTTTCAAGTTTGGTTAGAAAACAACTAATACATGGATGTATTTTACACTTCGTATAGATAATTTCAGGAGAACCTTGATGAGGCGCGTCAGGAACAAACGGGATGCGAGGTTGAAGCCGTTCAAATCCTTTCCCAGATACATTATTTTCACAGAGGATGAGTTGCTTTTTCTCATAGTCTGCATAGCATTAGACATCAGTGAATATATAGTTACGATTCTGCTTCTCTCCGGAGTAGGTGATTTTCTCGACATAGTTGGAATTATCGCTTGCCTTGTTATGTTTCGCTTGATTGGAATAGTTTCTGTGTTTGAGTTGATCCCAGGTGCAGACATACTCCCTACTTTCGTTATTACATGGCTAATATGGTATTCTCTCAAAAAACGAAAGGCGCACATGCCCACCTGAATCTTCATCTACAGTTGAAAAGACACAGCAAGCATTTTAACGGGATACCAAGTAACCTAGACCAAGGTAGACAACATTCCAGAAGGTGATGAAAATGCCGATTGCCGAATACAAATACAATCTGGGAACAGTTGAGAAAGGATACAACAACCGAACACTCTACATAAACCTCACAGACAATAGAATCACAAGTAAGACAGTCACCAGAAAAATGAAAGAAACCTTCATTGGTGGGCGAGGCTTCAATCTATGGTTATTGTGGAACGCTCTGCCCAAGAATCAGCTCGTCAAATGGAACGATCCAGAAAACGAGATATGCATTGCCTGTGGTCCTCTAGGTGGCACAACCCAATTCCCAGGAAGCGGAAAAAGCATCGCCGTCTCAATATCCCCTCTCACAGATTCCATAATAGACTCGAATGCTGGCGGATATTTCGGATCCTACCTTAAATTCTCCGGATGGGATGCACTGGAGATTCAAGGAAAAGCGAAGTCTGAAATAACGATATTCATTGATGGAGATAAAGGAAGCGTCCAGATTGTGGACGCCAAAAAATCTCCATCCGAAACCCACATACTCGGTGAGATTTTGACAGAAAAGTATGGTGGTGCAAATAAGCGCAGTGTTACGACTGTTTCCTCAGGTCCAGGCGCAGAGCATACGCGATTTGGAAGCCTCAACTTTTCATGGTTTGATTCCCAACGCAAAATCGTCAGATACAAACAAGCCGGAAGAGGCGGAATCGGCACAGTCTTCCGAGACAAGAAAATAAAATCAATTGTGATCAAATTCTCTGGTCTCAAACCAGATAGTAATCACCCCGCGGATCCTGACACTCTCAAACAGGTTGGTCCTGCATATAACAGAGAAATCAGGACACTTGACCCCAAACAGAACGAAATGTCAGTTTTGGGAACAACCCACTTAGTTGACATTATGGACAAATTCGACCTTCTCCCTACACATAACTTCAAGTTTGGACGTCATCCCAGAACATCTAGTCTCAGCGCAGAAGTATACCGGAAAAGATTTGATCCAGGCTTTGATGGATGCTGGATAGGATGTACAGTGGCGTGTTCACATGTAGTCAAGGATTTCAAACTCAAAACAGGTCCATTCAAAGGTAAGCGAGTCAACGTGGACGGACCAGAATATGAAACCATAGCTGGCGTCGGCAGCAACTGCGGAATCTTTGATGCAGACCATGTGATCGAGATGAACTTCTATTGTGACACCTATGGCTTAGACACGATTTCAGTTGGAACAGCGACAGCTTTCGCTATGGAATGTTATGAGATGGGATTGATAGACAAGACGATCACTGGTGGTCTCGAATTGAATTTTGGAAACAAAGAAGCTGCGGTGAAGCTTGTTCATCAAATGGCTGAGGGAGTGGGATTTGGAGCGATTGTTGGTCAGGGCGTCCGCAGGATGAAGAAACTGTTTGCAGAGAAACACAGCGTCAAGCCTGAAGTTTTGCGGGATATTGGAATGGAAGCTAAGGGACTGGAATTTTCTGAGTATGTTACCAAAGAGTCCTTAGCACAGCAGGGTGGATACGGACTTGCGTCAAAGGGGCCACAACATGATGAATCATGGCTGATATTCTTGGATATGGTACAGAATTTGATTCCAACTTTCGAGCAGAAGGCAGAAGCCTTGCACTGGTTCCCGATGTTTCGAACTTGGTTTGGTTTGAATGGTTTGTGCAAACTTCCTTGGAACGATATCATACCTGAAGACAATAGGAATACGCCAGAACCCGCAAAAATCATCGGTCATGTCGAGAACTACACGAAGTTTTTCCATGCAGTTACCGGCCGAAAAACTTCAGCGGATGATCTCATTCTGATGAGTGAAAAAGTATACAATTTCCAGCGCATCTTCAATTTGAGGATGGGATTCGGTACGCGTGAGCACGATGATATACCTTACCGTGCAGTCGGACCTGTGACCGAGGAGGAATATGAGAGTCGGATGAAACGTTATGACCAGCAGCTCGAAGACAAGGTTGGGTATGACCCAACAGGCAGGCCGACAAAGGAGAAGCTGACCTTGTTGAGAAAATTCCGTGAAGGTGAATATGAGAAGCTCAAGGATGCAGTCTACGCGAGAAGAGGCTGGAATTCAAACGGTGTTCCGACCCTGCGCAAAGTGATGGAGCTAGGGATAGATTTTCCTGATGTAGTTAAGCTTGTTGAGAAGTTTCAATGAGTTAGCGTAGTTCATTACAGAATGAAATCTCTCTCAGTTTCTTTTCTTCTCCAGGTCAGTTTGTGATGTTATGTATGCATGCAGGTCTCCAGCAAAACCCCAAGAACCCTCTTGGAAACTAGTCAAACTGAGTGGTCTGTGTTTATACGCTTTGATACAAATGTCGTTGATTGGTCAATTGCTACCAGAATCTTCTTTTCAATGCGTTTCGCTCTGCTTCTATCACCAACTCGAAGAACCTGTTTGAAAGTGTCTTCTCCACCTTCAAAACTTCCTTCACATCACCAACCCGCAATCTACGCCCGCAAAAAGCTGCAATTGCCGGGAGACCAAACCTATCCACCAAGTTCGCTGTTTTGACAGCTCGCCCCCGGATTTTCTCTTCCTCTTTCGTCAGCCTCTCATCTTTCTTATCAATCAAGAACAAAGCTTGCTCCTCCTCCCCACGCAACACACCCAACCTGCCAGAGCCACATCTCGGACAAACCGGATGCTCAGGCAAATCAATCACACGCAACATCTCCACGTAGTCCCAACAGCTGCAGCACACAAGAGTTCGAACTTCATTCAGCAATCTGGCTCTCGTTGACTCTATCAGAATCCGTTTCATACGCTCCGGCCGGATCAGATCGGTCTTCATGCTCATCTTCTCTATACCAACTCGAGCAACAGGACTCGCCTCTCCCTCAGTTTCCAACTTGGCTACGGTAACTTCGCCGCTTCGAACTTCGCTCAGAATACGAAGTAAATGCTCTAAATCCAAGTCCTTCGTGAAAACCTCTTTCAAAGCCTCATCATAAATTGCAGTTCCTTCAAAACTTTTCATCAACTTCGAAAGACTCACACGACTGAAATCAACCCACTTCATCAAGGCCCCAAAACGACGGGCAACATGGACCATACGACGCTTGAAAATGCCAGTCCGAACAGCAGCCTTCGCTAGAAGATCCCGAACAGCCAACTCCTCTAGCTGACTCAACTCCCCAAGCAAAGCCACAATGCGTTCCGAAGTCGCCTGTCCCCCAGTTTGGACAAGAATACGATACGGATCGTGTTGAACAGCTACACCAGCTCCAAACTCCTCAGACAAAAAGTGTCCAACCAGCTGAGCCAAAGCACGATTCGCCAAAGAACCGAAATGGCAGTGGGCGATCACGAAATCCTCCCAGTCCTCAACCAAAATTCGCCTGTCAGAAGGAACTAGGAAACCTTTCTGCACATGCTCAACTGTCTCCGCCAAAGCTCTCAAAATTGTATTTCGGTCGGCTGGATATTCCTCTGTAAATCGAATAGCGATCTCTTCAGGCTGCGCTCCAACTTTTACCTGTTTTTCTACTTGTCCTCTTATTCGCCCAACCTCTTGTGCTACCATAAAGGGAACAGGAATCTCTTCTCCGACCCAGCTTGGAATAGCTCCGGTCGGGTCGTCGACAGCTTTCACGTATATGTGGTCACCTGTCACATTCAAGATTTTCCATGGGGTCCCACGGATGATAAATTTCACGCTGGGTCTGCCGTATTCCGCCACAAAAGCTTCATCAAGGACCCCTACAGCTCCGTCCGAGGTTTCCTCTACCACTAGGTACTTCTTTTCTGCTGGAATCATGGACAGGTTCTCAAAGTAATACTCATACATAGCCTTCGTCCGGCGAGGCTTAATTGCCACTTTATCCTCAAACGAAACCCAAGCAAACCTTGGAAAACGCTGGTGCATGTACGCCAAGACTTTCTGAATGTCTTCCACCGTCAAGTCGGCATAAGGGTAGGCGTTCCTAAACAAATCATGGATTTCATAGAAGTTCCAACGCCTCTTTTTCATTAACAATCCGATAATCTGGTGCGCTAAAGCGTCATAGGGTTTATGTGGAACGTCTACAGGTTCCAGGTCCTCCTCGCTAGCCATACGAGCGATAGTCATGGCCTCCAGCGTATCATCAGAATCCATGGTGATGATGATTCCTCTGGCAGTCCGCCCTATTCGGTGTCCGCTTCTGCCCACTCGCTGTATCAACCGAGTAACCTGTCGAGGGCTCATGTACTGAATGACCATATCAATGCGACCGATATCGATTCCCAACTCCAAAGACGAGGTGGCGACGAGTCCTCGCAGCTCTCCGCTTTTCAGCCCCCGTTCGGCTGCAATTCGTGAAGGCTTGGCCAAAGACCCATGATGAATAGATACGGGGAATTTTATGTCCCAAACTTTAAATCTACTTGCCAGCACCTCCGAGACAGCACGGGTGTTGGTGAAAAGAAGAACGGATTTGTGGCTCTCAAGGAACTTGCGGATTATGCGAAGACGGGCAGCAACCTCTGGGTGAGTGAAGAGCGTTGAAGCGAGTTCATAGTCTCTGGATTCAGGTTTTGGGAAGAGTATTTTCAGCTTTGTGAGTCGGGTAACGGAAACCCTTACAATTTCAACATCGCGTTCATTACCTACAAGGAATTGAGCCACCCTCTTTGGGCTACCGATTGTGGCAGACAGGCCGATCATCTGGAATTCCCTTCCTGTGACCCATCGAAGCCTCTCAAGAGCTAGGGACAGTTGGCTTCCTCGTTTGCTGTCCGCCATCTCATGAACTTCGTCTACGATTACCCATCCGACGTTGCTGAGGTGTTGGCGCATCAATCTACCCGGCAGAATTGCTTGTAGCGTTTCTGGTGTGGTGATTAGCATGTCTGGCGGGCTGCGAGCTTGTTTTGTGCGCTCTTTCGTGTCAGTATCACCATGTCTGACGGCTAGTCTAATGTCTAGGTTGTTGCACCACCATTCGAGTCGTTCGAGCAGGTCTCGGTTTAATGCTTTCAGTGGTGTAATGTACAGAATGTTGATTCCGCGTGGTCTCTCAGCTTTCTTGATAAGCATGTTGAGGACCGGTAGAACAGCTGCTTCGGTTTTTCCTGTGGCTGTCGGCGATATAAGAAGAACATTTTTTCCTTCCAAAATCTTCGGCATAGTCTTCTTCTGAGGCTCTGTTGGAGCCTTGAATCCTCTCTGTTCTATCAATCGGCGAATAGGTTTGAGTAGGTTCTTGAAAGGGTTGTTCAGATTTTCGTTCAAGAAGGCCAGCAGCCTGGAAGCACAGAAGGATAGAACGAAAGCGTGTAAAAGCATTTTGGAAATCTAAAGCATTTAGGTACCTCGCACGCGCACTACAAAAAGACTGTAGTTCTTTTTCCATGGATTGTGGAGATGTCCCCCTCATTTCCCCTCTTTTTTTATATGCATTGTTACAAAAGTCTTAAGCAATCACTCCGAAATTAGATGAAAAACATGGACGGTGAATTACTATATGGAGTTCTATGAAGCTGTCAATAAGCGACGAAGTGTCAGGGAGTTTCAGACAAGACCTGTGGAAAAAGGGAAACTTCGGAGAGTCTTAGAAGCAGGGCTAAAAGCCCCTTCCCACAATCATCTGAGAGAATGGGAATTCATTCTCATCAAAGACATTGATAGACGGAAAGAAGTGTTTAAGTTAGAGCCAAGCAGTCGTGATTTTACAGATGAGATGGTGAACGAATGGGCTAAGGATGCACCGAATGAATCAGTGAAAGATATGTATCTTAAGGCTTTGCCAATCCAGAGAAGAATGCTGATGAATGCACCTGAACTGCTTGTAGTCTGTTTTCGATTGAAAAAAACCCTTAAGGAGTGTAGGACACTTTTTGACCTGAATTGCTTTGCTTCTGTGTGGGCTTGTATCGAGAATATTCTGCTAGCAATGGCAGCAGAGGGCTTGTATGGTGTGACCAAAATACCCTACGAGACTATTTCCCTCAAAAAAGCATTGCGTCTTCCAGAGGATTACGAGGTTGCAGCCATAATCCCCATAGGATACCCCGAAGGTCATTTGGTGAGGCAGAAAACGGTCTCGCTACAGGAAAAAACGCATCATGACAAGTGGTAATACTCACATATATGCGAAAAGGAACGTTGTGTAATTCAATGATAATGAGGTCAGAACGTATGAAAGAGAGTGGATATACAGAAGGACAAGTGCTTGATCTGGCCAGAAGAGCTTACGAAGAGGGAACCGCTAGCTTTGACGTTGCCCCAGAGAAATGTGCTCTACTCGTCATTGATATGCAAGATGAGTTTGTTAAACCAAACTGGACACCGGATTGGGTTCCAGAAGCAACTAGACAAGTCCCACACATCAAGAGACTCATAGAACATTGTAGAAAAAAGGGGATACCCGTCATCTTCACCGTATATTCAAAGACACACAAATGTCTTGACCGCCCAAAAACCGGTCCTTTGATGCCTGGGCGCTACTCAGATCTGGAAGTGGACAGGTCGAGGTTTTTTGTGGAAGGCCATGTTTGGCATGAACTTGCACCAAGGGATGATGAAATAGTAATCCACAAACCCTCCTATGGCGCTTTCTATGATACTCCGTTAGAGACCATTCTCAAAAATCTTGGAAAAGATACCGTCATAATCTGTGGAACGATAACAAACTATTGCTGCGGGACTACAGCTCGGCAAGCCTACGAAAGAAGCTTCAAAGTCGTGTTCGGAAGCGACGTAACGTCATCCGACGTTCCGGATATGCAGGAACCTGAATTGAAGATGTTGAGGAAGGGGTTTGCAAAGGTTCTGACTGCTGATGAGATCATAGAAATGTTGGAATAAACTGGCGTCTACTTGCGTGTACGGCGTCTACGGGATACATTTGCCGAAATGTACCATCACATTGTTGCTGAACATTCTGTTTTGGAAACGATCCCTCTTTTTTCCGTAGGATGCATAAATGTGAAGATATCTAGAGGATTGTTCCAGAAACGAAAAATACTCAGAGCACACTTAGTTTCATATGGAACAGTGAACGGAATGAGACTGCAGGCAGTTCTAGGAATATTCATGGCAATGTTTCTTATCAACATTGTAAGCGTGATGCCCGTTTCTGCCCGACCAACGGTTGGAAGTGGCGCTTTCACTGCTTCGTATATGAAATACTACCCACCAGACTTCGGTGCCAACGCATATTATGGCGATGACATGTGTTTGGAGTACACGGTCACAGTTCATTGGACTAGCATAACTTACTTGAATGGTGATGTCCGACAGACCCTTACGGCAAGTGGAACCGTAGACGTTTACTACTTGACAAATCTGACTAACTCGATAGACACAAGAAGCTGTTCAGCTTCATTGAGTTTCTATGATGCGGGAGGAGACGCTTGCATTGGGGAAGCAGGAGCCTTCTATGAGGTTGACTGGGATCCTTCATCATTGCAGAAGATGGAAAGACTCCATCACCTTCATCAAGTTTCAGGCGTCTACGTACGCATAGCTTGGATACGGAACGGGGTAGGATGGGGAAAAGCGGTTGCGTTCACCCACCCCCCAACAATTTTGATAGTGGACTAACGAGCACACTACGAAAAGACCATAGAAAGTTTTTTTTCCATGTGCAGTGGTGACGTCCCCCGCAATTCCCCTCTTTTTCTATGCTGTTGTTCGCTTCATAGCGAATGTATGCATGTTATAGAACTTTCTTTCTCAAATCTTAACTACAAGTTCCAGTATTGAATGATGTGATAATAGAGGGAGAATGGAGATGATGATGAAATGATAGGAACTAAAGTAGTAAAAGCTGTGATCCTATTGCTTATACTCGGCGTCTTGCCTAGCACCACCCTTGTTATGCCTGTATCGGCCACTCCAGACTTTGTGTGGGCCGTTTGTGCTGCGGAAGAACCTACAATTCTTACAGGTAGCGCTGGAGGTGATTTCTACCAGGAAAATGGTCAGCAGTACATGCGAGTGGATGTTAATTATGGCATTGTAGGCTGGTCTATCCTTTGGACAGGTGTGATTCCCTTTGCAATAGGTAAGGAATTCGACATAGTCGAGTCGGATGCTCCTAGTGTAGTACATCACGTAGATGGTCCATGGTGGACGAATCCGTTCGTTCCCATACAGGGGGAGCAATCCTGCGCCACTGGCCCCCTAATAATTTCCCCCATCGGAATGGAATCATTCTATGTTATATGCCAGAGAATAGACTATGGAAGCGATATAGCGTGGTCTCAACTCGGTGCAGTCTTATATACGGGCTATCCTGTAGCTTGGGACTATGACTTTCAAGTATTAGATCTCCCTGGAGATGCAGGAATATCTGGCGATGCGGGTGATACCTTCAATGATGCAACTCCGATAAGTCTAGGTCACCATGGGGGAGGTGCAGACAAAGACAATGACCCAGACGATTACTATAGGTTCAACGTAGATTCGGGGCGGCGATTATATATAGGAATGACACCACCGAGCCCTTATGACTACGACCTCTACCTTTACGATCCTGCGGGTACTCTGAAGGCGTCTTCAGCCAACACCGGATCTGCATCTGAATACATCCAGTTCGACACAGACTCTTCAGGTGATTGGAGAGTCCGAATCAGAGTATGGAGCTACGGTGGAGTTGGATTATATTCTTTCTACGTTTCAGCTGGTGGCGGAGGTGGATGTCCTGTGCTCTCAGTTTACAACGGAACAGGATACGTTGAAGAGGGATTACTCGACATACACAACCCTGATGACATAGATGAAATCACAAGCCATACTCTAATCCATACACCTGGACCTGTGGAAAACAGATACTTGCTGCGGCTGACAGAGCATCCCCAGACCTACAGTCACCTGGACCAGGTGCGACTATTCGCCATGTTGACGAACGGAACTGAAGTCAAACTGCCGTTGGTTTCGGCCATTCATTCAGAAGATGGAACTGTTAAGCAGGAACTGCTTGTGAGCGACGACGTGAGAGCGGTCATGTTAGGGGAAGACTGGAACAACGGCACAAGCCAATATATAGACCTAAAGTTTGTAGCGCCAGAAGAACTTGAAATCGAAACGTTCACATTCATCATTGAAGGACACAACAAACCTTTGAAAATTCCTTAGTAAACTAACAAAGAACAATGACCTCCCCAAATCTCCTTTTTGTGTTTAATATCAAGCCTACACGAAAGCAGATGCTGGTTTCTTCTAGAAACCCTAGATTTCCGGGATTTCGCAGTCGAGTGGAGATATCCCCCGCAATTCCCCCTTTTTTCTTCTTTTCCTCAAAATCACATACAGACAAGCAAAGAGATTGAGAAAATCAAACGAATCTACGACAAGGCTAACCTCAAAGTGTTATCTTAACCCGCCCGCATTCTGAACGAAAGATACAAGCCAAATCAATCTTCTTCCATGAGTTGCTCATACTCATCTTTCAAGTGCTTCTCTTCTTCGCTCAGCTTCTCATATTCTTCTTCAGTGGGTTCCTGATGCTCTTCCTTTGAAAGCTTCTCTTTTCTCTCTGAAATCCGCTTCTTTCCAAAGTAAGCTTTCACCTCTGGTCTTGTCAAAGAATAAATCACTACAATACTCAGAACGATGTCAGCCACATCCATAAGGCGGTGCCCAAACCCTGCAACAATCATCGCAACGAGTGATACGCCTCCCTGGACAAGTAAAGGAAGACCCAGCACCGAGATGACAATTCCCAGTATCCGAGCCCACCCCTTAGCCAGCAGAATGCCATAAGCAACGGACATATTGACCAAAGCACCAGCCAACGAAATGATAAACATAAGGAGAATCAGGATGACAAATCCTCCAGGTGTATATCCTGGTTGACCAGAACCTCCTTGCATGAGCATCCACAGAGAAATGAATGTAAGAACGAAAAAAAGTGCGTGTGACCCATAGAAGAGCACGAGCAACTTGACAAGTCTTGGTCTCCCAACCAAGCTATGTCCCACTCCATTCATTTTCATAAAGTGAAGCACCCATTTCTTTCACTAATGAATGAAGCACACTTAAGATTTGGGTAATCTGCGTTCAGAATCTGTTGAACTCATGCGACTGTTAGCTCATTTATGGTGAATCTGATACTACTGAAGCGGCAGCGTCTGTTCTAACGTTCCTACTGTAGAGATATCCCCCGCAATTCCCCATTTTTTGCAAGTATCCTAACATGGATTCGAATAAGGTCAAGATTTCCATAATTTTCTTATCACATGAAATATCGAACCCGAAAAAATTTAAGAATAGAATCTAGGTTTTTCGTCAGGGTGTGTTGTTGCTTGCCTCCTATTTTCGGTAGAAAGAGAGAGCCTAGAGATGTCTTTGACGAACATATGAAAAAAGCAGATGAGCTCTGGAAATCCCCAAGTGGATTGAAAACCTCAGAGTGTAAGAAGATTATGAAACACATTGAGAAAGCACTAGAGATTGCAGGAACAGTTGAGGTAGATCAGGAAGATATTGTTCGGCTCTGGGCTAGGAAGGGGAGTCTTTTCCTCACGGTCTATCGAAGATTGGATGATGCGCTGGAATGTTACGACAAAGCCTTATCGATAGACCCAGGACTTGCCAAAGCATGGATCAACAAAGGTTCTCATCTGCTAGATATGGGCAAACCTAAAGAGGCTATGAAGTGCATCGACACCGCACTGGAAATCAACCCGAGATACGCCAAAGCATGGCTCAACAAGGGGGTGGCTCTGGAACAGTTGGGCAAACCTGGAAAGGCTATAGAATGCTGTAAGAGAGCACTGAAGATAAACCCGAGATACGCCTTTGCAGGGGCAACAATGGGAGCTTTTCTGCTAAAGCTGGATAAGTTTGAGGAGGCTATGAAGTGCATCGACACCGCACTGGAAATCAACCCCATATCTGCTATCGCATGGTTCTACAAGGGAATGGCTCTGGAAGGAAAGGGCAGGCATGAGGAGGCTAAGAGATGCTTCAATAGGGCCACATACATAGACCCTAGTTTGCAGAAAAGGATAAAGATTTCATCTGATTAGCTGAAACCCCGCCAAACAACACATCATTTAGTAAGTGGGCGATATCCCTCACAAATCCCCTTTTTTTCTCTCCGAGGTTCAGATTAAGAAGTATTCCGAGTTTTTGAACTCTTACACCAAAACATATACGTGCATTGTATAAAGACTAGTTGAAGCCTATTAGAAGGGACTACTTGGAAGATCCCAATTTTACTTTGGCTTGCTCAATCATTTCAACTAGATGAAGAGGAATAGGATCAACTTGCATCTCAAGCTCTTTGATCTTTCGTTTAGGAGACCGCTTGAGAATCTTTGGTGTAAGAATACTTGGTTGGCCAGATGTGCCCTCTGTTTGCTTAACAAACTGTCTCACAAATTCTGTGCTCTTTATCAAATCTGGTAGCTCATCCTCAAAGAGCGTGAGATAAATTTTGTCGAGGCATTTCATCACCAGAGTTACAAAGAGTGTTGAAGGATGCCGTCGCCTACTAGAAGCTGGATTTCAGTATGTTACAGAGCTTAAGGGCCTGAAAGTCTTCAAAAAGCCGAAATAGTACATGGATAATGTCAAAAAACCATGGAAAGTTTTTTATTCAATATCATTCCAAACATGATGAACGTTCATGATGGAGGAAAGCATATGGCAAAATGTCCAAATTGTGGAGCAGATGTTGCCAATAAAAGAAAGTCTTGGAAGATGGCCGGCCGCCCAGACAAAATGGGAAAGAGAATCGAGCTAACCATTGGTCTCTTCGACTGCCCCAAATGCAAGAAAACCTTCAGGACTGTCTTGGGCAAACAAAAGATCTAAAGCACTCGTGCTGTTGTTGCCAAGATCAGCTAATAACCCCCTCCTTTTTATCTAGCCAAACAATAACTTTTTAGCGTTCAACAACCAACAAGACACTTTCCAAGGATACCCTTAGGCTACGTAGCAAATAATCGGTGAAGCAATTGGAATTACGAGAGATATTAAAGAAAGAATATGTGAAGACCGCTATTCTACTTGCAGTAGTAATCATTGGTGTTTTTGCTTTCTGGATTGGTCTGACAACGGCTTTGAAAACTGAGTACCCAATGCTGGCGGTTGCGTCAGGAAGTATGGAACCTGCCTTGTACAAAGGCGATCTTATCATGGTTCAGGGGATAGCAGACGGTGGTGACGTTGTAGTCGGTCGGGATGTGGATGACCCACCCGGTGACATAATTGTCTTTCACAGCCCCAGGGTCCGCAGTGAGCTTATCGTGCACAGAGCTATAGGTAGTGAACGTAGGGGTGGAACGTGGTACTTTCAAACTAAGGGAGACGCTAACAGTGGTGCAGACAACTGGGATGGCGACTGGAGCACTGATTATGACCTTGCAGAAGAATATGTGATCGGCAGAGTTTTTGGCCAGGTATCGACTATAGGTTATATTCCATTGTTTCTGCGAGAGTTTTTATGGACTCCTGTCGGAATGATGCTAATTGTCACGTTGCTACTTGTTTTCCTGTTTTACGACTATCTTCCCTTGCCTTGGAAGAAGGACCGACTCGACGCCCCTGAACCAGACAAAGAGATCTGAATTTCTTCGAAGTGATGGAAACCTGACTCAAAGGCTTTGATGTGCACTTACTTGATGTTTGGACTGCTCATGTTCACTCATGCACATCGCTCCGGTGAGAGTAGTCTGTGGTTGATGAGAAAGCTGGCGTTCAGAACCAAGCCTTTATAAACAACTCCTGCAAGAAGTCTGATGTTCTTATAAAGGGGTGCTCAGGTGCCGAAGGTTCAAGCCTCAATTAACATCGAAAACGTGGTTGCATCCGCAACTTTGGATCAAAGGGTTGACCTGAACGCTGTGGTCAAAGGCCATCCTGGAGTTGAATATCGCCCAGAACAGTTCCCAGGACTTGTGTTTCGTCTGAAGAAACCGAAAACAGCTACTCTGATTTTCAATTCAGGAAAGATGGTGTGCACAGGCGCCAAGTCAGAAAAAGAGGCAAGAAGAGCTGTGATGAAAGTCGTGAAAGAACTGAAGAAGAGCGGAATAATAATCATCAGCAAGCCGAAACTGAAGATACAGAACATCGTTGCATCGGCGGGTCTAGGAGGAAACATCGATCTTGAAAAAGCGACGTACGCATTGGGAAAAACTATGTATGAGCCTGAACAATTCCCTGGGCTCATCTACCGAATGGCAGAGCCCAAAGTCGTGATTCTTCTTTTCGCTAGCGGAAAACTCGTATGTACAGGCGCCAAACACGAAGAAGACGTTTACGAAGCAGTCAACAAACTCCATCTTAGACTTGAAGACGAAGGCCTGATATATTACGAATGAGCATACGTAGAATATTTAAAGACGAACCCTCCATGAGCTAAGCCACGCTTTTACACCATTACTTGAGGACTTACCATCTTTCTTTTCTGAAGCAATTGCTGAAGACTGCTCCTATGAAGCTCTCAGGAGAACGAGTCTAAACAAAACCACTGATCTCCTTGAGGAAGGAGGATTTGATGATGCTTACAGGTACGGCGTACAACGAAATCTGCTAGACCACATATGGATATGGAAGTGGAATGACACCATATACGACAATTCAACCATAACAAGCGCATGTTACGGTACATCCTCCTTTATTGGCGACTATGTTGTCCATCATTGGGGATACTCTGCACTCAACAAACTTAACACCCTTTTCAACAAGACAGAAATGAATAGTCTACCTGAGAGTCAACGGCTTACGGTATTCATAGAATACATGACTATGACTTGTGGATACAATATGTCATCAATATTCAGTAATCTCACAGGTTTGATCACTCAGTGGCACGATGCCCACAACCAGCGCGATTTAGATTACACAATTGATGTGATTGGTCCATTTACGTGGCACATCAACCCACGGTTGAAGAACTTGGTGGAGGATGCAAACGATGACTATGATAACAGAAACTACGAACTAGCAATCAGTGGATTTCAGGAAGCCAGAGCTTTCGTAGATTCGAGATTTTGGCAAACGCTAGATTATGTGTTCTTCATCATGATCCTATTCGCAGCGGCTGGAGGTATCATTTTTCTACTCCACTCCAAGTCATAGCCGATGCACATGTTTTTGGCGTGCACATACGCTACAAACACTTTTGAACTGAACAAACAAAGACAGTTATGAGAGAAATCTAATGGCAAGCCGAGCTGGCAAACTAAGACTCTATATCTTCTTGGCACTGCTGATTCTGCTTTTGATTCTCATTGTTCGACTCATATCAACTGCCTGGGATTCCATCGTAATCTTAATTCTATTTACTTGTGCGAATCTTCTGGCGGTCTACCATCGGCGGAAGCATGAACTGGGGAAGGTTGAGCAAGAATTCAAGGCGAAACTAGAGGAAACGCAGACCTTCTACTTTGTTCGAATTGTTGAACGACTGGTTGGACGCAATGGATACTATATCTTTTGTGCAGTAATCTCAATGCTATTCTCCGTTGCAAACTACAAGTTCTCAGCTGTTAACTTGCTGTTAACTGACCAGATGGCTATTTTTTATGCACTAACTACTGCCAACATTTCCCTTTTCTTGGGATTTGCCTTTTGGAAGCTGGTGACAGAAGACTTCTCAAAGCTTGTCAAAGCGTTCTATCGGCAACACAAAGCGAAAGAAAGAGTCATGCTCCAAGGAAAAGAGACAAGTCACGTAACATCAGCCCTGCTCTTTCACAAACTTGTGTTTGATGTCAAATTCTCACTTATGTGGGGGGCATTCTGGAGCCTTCTTGCCATCTGCTGGATTGGATACCCTTCAACGATGATGCAATCGATATTTGATGTCTTTGGTACAGGTCTGAATTTTTTCGTGCAATCAATTACAGTTGCCATATCAGCACCCGCGATTCTTGCGATTTTTCAAATAGGCCGTTCATCATCAATTCTTGTGGCTGACGACACAGCAATCTTCAGCAAGAGCTTTGGCGAATTCTTCAAAAATCTTGAGAAGGCTGTTCTGAAAGTGACTCTGATGCAGCTCCTTGTCCCCGGGGTAATATTGCCGAATATTTTCTTCCTTCGTGGACTCTACATACAGTACGACATAGTCATAATACTGG
The DNA here is from genome assembly GCA_020348865.1 of Candidatus Bathyarchaeota archaeon. GTDB lineage: Archaea > Thermoproteota > Bathyarchaeia > Bathyarchaeales > Bathyarchaeaceae > SOJZ01. Next base: position 858,426 of record CP070754.1, read on the forward strand.
GGGTTTTCTGCTTCGTCTTAGGGCAGTTGGGCATCCTGTTCTTCGCAATCTACGGAGCTCATATAGCCATGAAAAAGCTGAAAGAAAGAGAGGGGAAAAAACTTAGAAAGAGGATTATCGAGAAGAAGAATCTCCTAGAAACAGTCAACAAAGACAGCTTCTTGTATATTGGTGCACTCTGGGATTATCACCTGCTTCTACTGAAAACTGAGCATTTGGAATCCACAGGCACGTGGCCGATAAGTACAAAGGGAGTGGTCGTGTTCGCTACGTTGCTGGCGGGAACCATCCTCAACGCTCTTCGAGACTACCTGCTAACACTCTTTTCATAGGTATGCAAAGCTTAAGTGAAGGTATTTACCACTATTAGTGGTGTCAAATCCCACGCAGACGACAAAAAGCACCAGAAAAACTGTAGCCACCCCAGGAAACAACATGGTTGCTTATGATGAATTTTGTCACAAAATTACACATTTTCCATTCAGACAACCGGGTCAACAGGTGGAGATATTAGGTTTAGTTGACGCTTTGCGGAAAATAGGCTATTTCCGGAGTTTTCGAGTCTCAGAAAACGGTGCGTTCGATACAGAAAAAGACACAAAAAGGCATGGCAGGAAGCTGAAGAGACATCGTAAGGCAGCTTATAGACGTGTTAGGAAGTATTACAAGTCAGTTCGCCAGTACAAGAAGGAACGGTTACGGCGCAAACTCTGCTGGCTGCTTTCCGGGAAATACCGGGAAACTGAAATAGCTGACATGCTGGGAATAAGCGTCCGAACCGTCATACGTGACATAAACAAGATCAAGCCCTACTATGTCAGGATGAGTCGAGCCTACTTCAATCGGATGGAACAAGACAGAATCAAAGAAATGAACCTGAAGCTAGAAGGCAAATCCCTGTTTGAACGTTTGGACATATTGACAACCGCTATGATTGAGTGGCGTAAGCGGTTCAAGCTACGGCCCTATAGACGGCATTATCAAATCATCACCATCGACATGACCCAGCAGAAAAATGTTATCCCTAAAATCACGTTTAGCGGTGGCAAACGTTCGACACTTGCATTTCCGCATAAGATTAGGATTCATGTGAAAGCGGTGCATGAAGGTCGAGAGTTCACGACTGACGTAGCTGGTATTGAGTTAACGCAGACAACAGAGGGTCTGTGGTGACTGTCATGTTTATGCATGCAATGCACTCCTAGAAGACTGTTTCAGAAATTATTAATACAGCCAGCATTGATAGGTGTCTAACGCAAAGCAATGCGTTGCACAAAGGATGAATTGAAAGAAGAATGAAAGGAATGTGCATAAAATGAAAGGAAAAAGCACGTTGTGGCTGTTCTTGATGGCAATGCTGCTGAACACAATCATGGTGAATATCGGGACAAGCCCAGTGACAAACACCAAACTGTACATAGATCCAACAACGGCCATAATAAGTCTGGATATTATCGGAGTGGGTAGCGAAACAGTAACGCTCACAGGTCCAACTGAAGTTAACAGGTCAGATCCCTATGATCCTGACGATGGGCAACGGCACGCATATGTAGACAGTTTTGCGCCAGTATACGATGAGTGGTCGCATGTTGGTACAGATCCGTATCTGAATGCTACAGGAGACGGAAATTACATTGAAGGGACCTTCGACGGTGCGGTAATGGCTTGGTTCACCTTTGAAGACGTGGTTCTAGAACCTGGTGAGTACATTAAGAGCGTAACACTCTTTGGCTATACTGATGGACCATACGATGAGGGCTGTGACTTCGACATTTACGCCAACGACTTCACTTGGCTTGGATCGTTGTATGCAACTGGAGCTCCAAACTGGGTGACTCCAAGATGGGTGGGCGATGCGACCGTATCAGACCTGTATCCTGTCGCAAAGACTGAGGATGGACTCAACGGCATGGAAGTTCTAGCGTACTTCTATGATCCAGCCGGAGCTGGCGGTCCAGGCAACATCATCGACGCTTTGAAGTTGGAAGTGATAGTTGGCGATGATCGCTTGAAGATTGACACAGAGATTATGTACATGAACTTGGTGGGAACAGGTGATTTGTTGGGGCCAGTCACGATCGCCGAAAGCCCTTCCAAAGCATCCAGTGGAGCAATACAGCAACAAGTTGTCGGCGAAGACTTTCCAGCTGACAGTTTTTTTGATGTCTTCATTGAAATTGAGACGACATTACCGTATCCGTTAAGCACTCTTCACAATGACGACCCGCACCACTTGAGTGCAGTGATCCTTGGGGTTCCGCCACTGGGAACAAGTTACACTACCCCTTTATCCGTAGACAAGCCTCTCAAAGATGAGTTGGGCAACATTGTCGGTTATATCACGAATGTCATCCTTGTATTCCCTACTCCAGAAGAAGTCCTACAACACCTAATAACGACCATCGAATCATGGGACTTGCTACGAGGAATCGAGGATAGTTTAACGCCGAAATTGGAGGCAGCCATCGATCTTCTCAATAAGAATAACATAAACGGAGCAGTACATATACTGGAAGCTTTCATCAACCAGGTTGAGGCAATTACCAAAGGGCTCTTTGGTAACAGAATGAAGGTAATGCATGATACCGTAAAGTCAGTCATCAATAATTTGCGGTAAAATGCGCGTGTAACAACGCCCAGAAATGCATGCACTGGGCATGGTAAGTCTTTGTTTGATAAGTCATTGTCTTGGCGAACAGAAGGCGGGTTCAAGATGGAACGAACAGCAGGGAGCTTGTGGTGGTATGTATGTTTACGCATGGACACTTTCCATTAGAAGCATCTGTGGTGGACTTGTTTAATACATGCATTTTCTACATCTTCGTAAATCCACGCGTTCCATCTGCGCCACCTTTTGATGGTCGAATAAGCAGATTTATCAATTGACACATTTCTGACGAGAACAAGCTCTCTTTATGTCAATAGAACTTGCTTTCATAACACATTAATACGTGTTGCATAGAATGCTTATTCCATAAATCGAAAGGAGAAAAGAAAAATGTTAGGATTGAAGAATAGAGCAGCGGTTACGCTTTATCTACTAACGTTGATTGCATCGATGTTCATCTTAGTACCCATAGCCCTGTCAAGTCCTGAGACGTATGGTCCACGCCTAGACACTCTTTACGGCCTATTCATAGAGTCATCTTCTGCACAAGAGGCAATGTTGTATGCTGGCCAGGCTGACATTTGGTTTGACGTTACAGACCCTGTGACTCTCAGAGGTCTTCAGGATGACGGTTTCGCCGTGACTTCAACCCCCGAGGCATTTCGCTATGACCACATTGACTTCAACGTAAGGGATCAACTGAATCCCAGTGGTGGAGGTTCCCCGTGGCGGACAGGACCCGAAGAACCCCCTGTCGAAATCGACGAAGTAGTACTGGAAGGTTACACTGATGGACCTTAC
>CP070754.1:861934-873846 GCA_020348865.1 Candidatus Bathyarchaeota archaeon
CACGCTATGATCTGGAAGCAGACTTGGACTGCAACGACCACGTAGAGATAAGAGACATATTAATTGTGTCCAGAAATTGGGGATATACCTATGGAATATGAATCGACTAATCAAAATATCCAAGCCTCCGAGCATGCATGCCTAGCTTTTCTGTTTCTTCCTCATTTCCGCTAATTTCGCAAGAGCCTTCTGAGCCTTATCCTTGCCACCCATGATGTCTGTAAACGCTTCTTCAGCATGTTCCTTTGGAACAAACACCCACGCCTTCTGTTGACTGACCAGCTGTGCCAGTTGCATCTCAACCTGGTTGACCTTGTCAAGTTGACGTTTCAAATCCTTAATCTCTTCACCTTGGCGTTTGATGAGCTCATCTTGCTCAACTACGCCAAAAACTCGTAGACTATCATAGTTTTCCCGGTACACTTTCAATAGTCTACGCTGACGGTTCTCATCATACACGCTAACACGTTTGCCCATCATAGCATACCGGTATTCTTTAGGTACTCGTGCAGCTTCAAGCTCAGTGTTGAAATATTTTCGCAAACCATGAGCTGTAAATCCAGCATCTAAACTAGCTTCACTGATGAGAGTCGATATTGCAGTACTCAAATACTTTGGAGCAATCGGGAAAATGCGGTCTTTCTTGCGTGGTAACTGTTCCAAGGCTTGAGTTGTCTCCGGCCCAACGAAAGACACCGCTTTAACTCTTTTCTTCCTAGTAATCAACCTAAAACCGTAGAAGCCTTCACCAAAATCTTCCAAGTCTGACCAACGCAACCGAACAACATCAGACAGTCTTAACCCTGAATCCTTCAAAAACAATATGTCTGCGCGGTGTCTCCGGCTTTTAGCAGCGTTCACCAACTTAACAAGCTCAGCTTTTTCCGGTATCCTGGAACCAATCTTATCGCCATTGGGTCTGTCACCTCGTTTCATGTTTAACGGATACTCATTCAACGCAAAGAAACTTAGAATCCCGGCATACACGATCTGCCTTGTGCCTACGCCATAACCAACATGCTTCTGAGGGATCTTCTTTTGGTCCATCCAAACAGCCTCTTCCTCCAAATATTTCATAAACTCCTTAACCTTACCCTCCAAAACCATGTTCTCACGTCGGTCACCATTATGCTCTAAAGCCTTCTTCTTCATCTCAATAAGCTCGTAAGGGCTTTTTCCAACCCATTTGCAGAAGATCAAAAAATAATGCTTAAACACCGTAACAGTGTAAGTACCGAGGTTACTAAGTTGCTGCATCCAAAACTTCATAGAATCTATTTCAGCCACTTCAAACACCATATAATGAAGATGGCTGCATACCTCTCATATAAAAATTATTATCGGTTTTTCGTAAAGTTAACTCTTATTACTATCAAATTATGAAATGCGTTAGACATCGACGCTCTATGATGGCAACGACAATGAAAAAGAATTATCTGCTGATATTTCTATGTGTTTTCGCCACAGTTTCGGTTTGGGCTATTGATACCCCTGAAAGCGTGGAACGTCATCTCATGTTCAGTGGGGACAACTTCTTCCAAGGAAGAATCTGGACTCCTGCAACTGCATTGTTTATCCACGGCGACCTTGCCCACTTATTCGGTAACATGCTTTTCCTTTATGTGTTTGGAAACACGCTTGAGGATGTGATAGGAGCGAAGAAAACAATAGCTATGTTCTTTTTAGGAGGGGGTCTTTCATTTCTCCTGAGCCTTTTCTTGTATGACTGGAACGTTCCTATGATAGGAGCTTCCGCGGCTATTTTCACTCTAACTGCAGTGGTAATGCTTGCCAAACCTCTAAGATTCTCCCTGTTATTCATGTTGCCTGTTGGGCTCGTGGCAATGGTATACTTCACCTACAATGTAATGGCGGTTTTTTATGGAGTAGGTGGAAACATTGCCTATGCATCACACGTTATTGGGTTCTCCATTGGAATCCCATTCGGGATAGCGTGGAGCCCAAAATGGGCAAGGAATCTGTTAATCACAATAGGGCTACTTGCAGTGTATATCATCGTCACGTTGGCACTTGAAACGCTTTTATTTTCAGGTCCTTTTTAGACAAACAGCCCTCAAGGAGCAAGTCTCTTGACATAGCTCAACCAAGGCCTATCCCGAGAACGTACCGTTCTGCACTTCTTGCTCTACTAGCTTTTGGTTTGATCATTTTGACAGATGTGAAATGCTGTCTTGCTTCCTTGACAAAATTGTCAAGCGCCTCGCCTTGAAAGACCTTAACAAAGAAGTTTCCTTTAGGCTTGAGAATGGAAATGGCAATTTGCAGGGAGTAACGAGCCAGATCGATTTGTCTGGCGTGATCAAGCTCCCAGACTCCAGAAACATTCGGTGAAACATCAGAAACTACGACATCAGCTGGGCGCGGCAAGAACTCTCTAACATGTTGGGCCACGTTAGGGGCGGTTACATCATCAATAATGGTGCGAACGTTAGGTGAATCAAGGGGTTGGATTTGCTTAAGGTCAACTCCAAGAATGAAGCCTTTGCTACCCACGATTTTTCTGCATGCTTGTAGCCAACCACCTGGAGCTGCACCCAAATCCACTACCACATCACCAGGTTTGATGAACCGATATTTCTTTGCAGCTTGAAGGAGTTTGTAGATTGCGCGTGAACGATATTTCTCTTGTTTTGCTTTCCGGTAGTAGTGTTCTTTCTTTCGCTCCCTAACCCACGCCTTCGGCAAAATCAGCCGTCACCCGAAGGGGGCATCTCCATTTGTGCTATATTGAGAATCCATTCGGTCAGTCTTTCGCATATGCTGGGTCTAACTGCGCTCCAAGCTCCGCATCGAGAAGTTTCGGGGCACATCAAGCAGGGGCAATCAATAATGGAGTTTACAGATGTCGGGCGCCTCTTGGGATAAAGCCGATACGTCCATCGTCCACTGAAAAGCTCACGTTCACGTCGAATAAATCCCTTGTTTTCCAGTTTCAGTGCTATTCGAGAACCTTCTCTGCTGCAAGCTTTCAGTTTTCTCCAGAGTTCAGACTGGAGCACACCATGGTCTCCTGTGTTAACAATTAACTGTAGAGCTTGGTGCACGAGATTGTTGCGCCTTGACATGTCCGTCGGTTCCTTGAACTCTATCAGTAAAATATGTGCGCGCGCAACATAAAAATATGCGTGTTAATCTCAAAAATGGGAAAAGCATCTATACAACTGAACCTGAAATGTTTAAGACGTAGAGCGTTGACGGGAAGCATGATACATCCATCTTGACCTTTGACAGAAAAGGAGTTGAAAACTTGCCAGTACATCATTCGGCTGCGTCATATTGCCTTGGAATAGAGTCCACAGCTGATGATTTTAGCGTTGGGATTCTCTCTTTTGACGGTGAGGTCTTAGCCAACGTCATCAGTGCACACGTGCCTGAAAAAGGGGGTATTCACCCGCGAGAAGCAGCTAGACACCACGCTGAGGTTGCAGGCAAGACTGTGGAGGACGCTCTTCAAAAGGCGAAAATCGAACCTCGGAGAATTCAGGCTGTCGCTTTTTCCCAGGGACCAGGTATGGGTCCTTGCCTACGAACAGGCGCGACGGCAGCTCGTGCCCTTGCTGCTTATCTCCAAGTTCCATTGGTAGGTGTGAATCATTGTGTTGCACATATTGAAATTGGTAGACTCGTCGCTGGAGCAGGGGATCCAGTTACTCTGTACGTTTCAGGTGGGAATACTATTGTCTCTGCCTTTGAGGCTGGAAGATACCGTGTTTTCGGTGAAACTCTTGACATAGCTGTAGGAAACTGCCTTGACGTTTTCGCTCGGGAAGTGGGTCTGCATCCAGAAGAACGGATGCCTTTGGGCGCAGTAGTTGAGAAAATGGCTGGTGAAGGTCAAAACTATGTTTCTCTCCCATATACTGTGAAAGGCATGGACTTATCTTTCAGCGGACTCCTCACCGCTGCTATCCAGCTATTTCAGGAAGAGGAGCATCGTCTTGAAGACTTGTGTTTCAGTCTGCAGGAAACAGTGTTTTCCATGCTCACCGAAGTTACAGAGAGGGCGTTAGCTCATACAGAAAAGACGGAAGTTCTGTTGACTGGAGGGGTTGCTGCAAACGAACGGTTACAGTCGATGCTCAACCAAATCGCTGATGAACACAACGCGCGATTCTGTGTGGTTCCCAAAGAGTATGCATTGGACAATGGTGCCATGATTGCATGGACCGGAATCCTTGCGTATCAACACGATATGACCGTTCCCATCGAGAAGAGTTTTGTGAAGCTGAAGTGGCGGCTGGATGACGTTTGCGTGCCCTGGCATGGAGGCTAAGACATGCTCATAAAAAAAGGCGCAGAAGCCAGCCTGTACCTGGAAAAATGGCACAACCGAAAAGTGATATTGAAACGCCGATTGCCAAAGAAGTATCGTGTCTATGAATTGGATGAGGAAATTCGGTCATACCGCACCATTCATGAACCACAGATTATTCAAAGAGCAAAGAAGGCAGGAGTTCCAACCCCGACGATTCTCATGGTTGACCTCGCAGAAGCAACAATTGTAATGGAGTTCATCAACGGAAAACAGATAAAGCAAGTTCTGGACGATTTCTCATCTGAAGAGAGATGTCGCTTGTGTTGTCTCATCGGAAAGCTGATCGGACGCCTCCACAACTGCGGAATCATCCATGGAGACCTCACGACGTCAAATATGATTCTAACACCGGACGGTAGAGTTGTCTTCGTGGACTTCGGCTTGAGCGAACACTCACCCGAACTAGAAGCCATGGGAGTTGACCTGCACCTCATGAAGAGAGCCTTCCAAAGCGCTCACTACAAGCATGCAAAAACAAGCTTTGGCATGGTTATGAAAGGATATGCCGAAGCAAGAGGAACTGAAGCAGCGAAAAACGTGATAAAGAGGGTCATGGAAATAGAGAAATGAGGACGCTACATATCTGAAAGAAAGGAGGCAGATGCATGATAAAGAGGGTCTGCGTAGTAGACTTCCATGTGTCAAGCCTTGACATGGCGGGGATCCTCTTTGAGGAGGTATGTGGCTTTGCCTCCGAAGTCTTCAGAGAGTTGTGATGCCCATGACCTCCCTTCGGAAACACAGGGTAGTCTTTTTCGCGACTGGCAACACCCACAAATTCAATGAAGCACGCCATGTGCTGGCTGAATACAATGTTGCCGTCGCACTCCTTAGAGTGAAAGCATTGGAGATTCAAGATGACAACATAGAAAACATTGCCAAAACCAGTGTTATGGAAGCGGTAGAAAGATGTAGGCTGCCAATTTTCGTAGAGGACGCTGGTCTGTTTGTGGATGCTTTGAACGGTTTTCCGGGACCCTACTCTTCACACGTTTACCGAACAATAGGAACCAGAGGGATTCTCAAGCTTATGAAAGAAGTGGAGAAAAGAAATGCCTGTTTCCGCTCAGTAGTAGCTTTCTGCAATTCCAAAGAGTCCCCGAAGTCCTTCCAAGGTGGAGTAAAGGGAGAGATATCTCAAGAAGAACGAGGAGACCAAGGCTTTGGCTTCGACCCTATATTCCTGCCTTCAGATTGTCCCGACGAAACATTCGCGGAAATGACAATAGATAAAAAGAACGAATATTCGCATCGTGCTCAAGCCCTTAGGAAATTCGCCAAATGGTTGAAGTCAGACTCCTAGTCTTGGAGATGTCACGTGTGGTGCCAAGAACCCTGCAGACTCTCTCTTTCTTTCGAGGTTAAGACAAGCTTATGCACCCATGTTGTATGTTTATCTACCAAAACAACGCATGCGTGCAGCGTTGTTGCTAGTGTGAAGAAGCAGAGTTCCTCATACTCATGACATAAGTGACGTTTTGACAGGGGCAATCAAAAAATCCCCAGTCAGGGTCCGAAGGAAGATCCCTTCATTTGCACTTCACTCCAAGGTTATGAGGATCATCAGAGTATATGCTACCTGGGGCTGTGAACCCACGAAAACTCCTCCAAAGGAGCTTTTCGGAAACACTGCGCCGATACGTGCATTAAAAACGCTTCGGACGTATGGTTTAACTGCAATCGCTATACGCTGAGAAACAATCAGCAAAACCACAAGCGTGCGTGTGGGATGGAAAAGGGGAAGCAGGTGCGCGCAATTACTTTATCGTATTCAGCTATCCCTTTCTCGTGCCATGTGAGGACAGCTGTTTGAGTTGAAGATTCGCAATCTCAAGGACTTTATGAGATCCATGAGAGAACGATGACGAGGACAAGCACTATGATCAATGCAGCCCATATTAGCCAGTTGTCCGGCGGGATTATAATATCCGATTTCTCTGCAAGGTTGAATGCGGTAACTGTATCCCTGATGCTAACTCCAACAGTAATATCCTCTTCCTTTTCATGACTTGGTGTACGTAACGTTACAGTATACGTCCCATCGAGATTATCCTCGATATCATCCACAAACTCACCTTTGGTTGGAGTGAATAGGATTGAGGTAGCATAGCCGGGGCCAAGGTAGTTTTCATATGCATCTCTTGGGGTCACAGTCACTTGCTAGTATGCGCGCAGAGAAAAAAGTACATTGTTTTGGTGGTTTTGATGTTGTCTGGCCAATTAGCTGAAGTCACCCCTCCTGACCCATCAACGTTTTCAGAATAAGGTAATAAGAAAGCTTCAGCAGCAAGAAGGGTTGTAATTAATCCAAAACTATATTTTCTCAACACATCTAGGTATCCGTCAAATCTATCAAGGACTCCACGTGAAGTTTCCCATTCTTTCAGAAAGTTGACATTGCCATTACCATCTTTTTTTTCAGATGCCATTACCTTCACTTTCGTGTGACCTAGCTGCAGAAATTCTTGTCGAATTCATAGCGTTTAATTCATGAATAGACGCTAGATTTCATATGTGATTTGTGCAGGGCCTATTTAGTGTGCACATCTGAGGTGTTAGCCGTGGTGTAATAAATGAATATCAGATTTTCACTTTTATCTGGCGGAAGCGATGCCCTGGAGCCCAAAAGCAGACGGAAATCTGCTCCCGCTTGGGCGGTAACGGCAGCCGGGACATCTGAATACCTCTTATGGGAATCTTTGTGTGTGTGGAAGAAGGCTCTATCCTTTTTAGCATCTTGTCTTTGTACCAGATGGTAATAACGCTCCCCTTTGGACACGAAGACAGTTCGATAAAGAGGTGTCTCCTAATTATCCTAGCTCTTATGCAGAGTGTGATAGGATGTGCCTTCCATAGTTCTATCGTTGGATCGCCAATGACGTGATATATTTCAAAGTGGTCTTTGATCTATTGAGTGCTTCCACTCATTTTGACCGGCAGATAAGCCTTCCCGTAGTTCAGAATGTCACCCAATCGGTTGTGCTTTACAGGGTAGCTAGCCGTTGACCCCGGGAAAGTAGGCAAAACACCAGCCCACATAGCGTCAAACAACCCCTTCATCAGATCATTATTAAGCCATGTGTGCGAAACTCTGGTGGCTGCTATTAGTGAAGGTGCTCCACCCTCCATTCCTAATATCTTCTCTGCAAAGGATTCAGTTGGTGCTGTTAGATCATATTTCCCGGTTAGGCAATTAATGCTGTAAAACACCGTTGGATATTCACTCGTAATAGATTCCAGATGGTTCTTGTTGAATGAAGGATGGATCCACCCGCTTGCATCGCCGTGATTTCTGTGTCCCGTGATTAGCTGTCCTTCTGCGGTTGTTGAGATCAGCTTACCAGTCGCGGCACCACCATCGACTATTTCGTCTTTTACCTCTTGTGGAACGGGAGTACCATCAACATAGTACTGTACATCTGCGGTCTGAGAAACATATACTCTTTCCACATCAAACCCAAGCGTTGTAATGTGCTCTCGAATTTCCTCCATAGCCTTCATGTATGCTCTTGTAGCAGTGCCAATGCCCTGGAAGTAGGCGGCAAAGCACATCCTAGAGTAGTATTCAGGGTCGCATGGCGGATTCTTTTCATAGGCGATGATCTGGTTCACAACTGTCATGCCTTCCTTTTCAGTCCGAACAGGAATGCGACCTATCGCAAGCCAAGGTAGCACACAGTCAGTAGATCCAGTCGGGTCAGTCTTGGTTGAGTAATAGTAATCCGTGACATTAGAGCCCCATGGACCACCCGGTATTGTCTCAGGCTCAATCATGTCCACATCGCCAAACAGCAGGACATAACGCAAACGGGAGAAGAAAGATCCTCTTTTCTTGCGAATGTAAGTTTTTATGCTACTAACAGTGTTACCTAGAACTCCAATGGAGACTGTCTCTGTACGTAGACCCCGCATATTCTTCCATTTTGCCAGCTTTTCTGCTGCGTTCTTGAACGTATTGTGGTAGACAATCAGAAACTCTGGTCCTCGTAATATCCCAAGAGGTGTAAGGACGACTCTCTTGCCAGGTTCAGTCTCCACCCGCTCCTCCACCCGCCTTCTTGGGTTGATGAAGAGATTTCCATATGCTTCTCTATTGAGTTCCGGGTCGACAAAGGGGTTTTCATCTGGTTTACCTTTTCTTGGTGTTACATCTATGGTTACGCTAATGTTACCGAAGCCGATTAGTTTCTTCTTGGCTGGATTGTACTGAAGTGGCCTTACGTGAATCAATAGGGTGGTATAACCATCTATTTCGAACGGACCAGTAAGCTCTACGAGGTCGCTTGGATAGAACTTGTCTTTGTGATAAAACTTCTTGTCATATTCAAAAACATGCTCTCCTTTTGAGCTGTCTGTTAACATCTCTTGTCCAGGCAAAACTAGAACCCCATCAAACTGTACGGAGTCACCCTTCTTTACGGTGAACTTGAAATCACAGTTGAAGGGAATTTGCACATACCGCCCAAATGAAGGCAGCAAAGGTCTACCAGAATGCGCTAGGAAACCCACCTTTGCAATGTTGATTTGCTTGAAGGGTATCTTTTTTCCTTCTACTTCACGAGGGTTATCCGAAAGGTAGAATCCTGGGAATGTGTATGATATAGAGATGCGCCCTCTTGACTCCTCTATCTTAACGATTGGCTCTTCGCTTTGAATCTTGACATCAAATGAATCCGGAAGCCCTGTTGGACTTAGGAATTTGAATTGTCTCATCTTCTCCCCTTCTTTCTTGCTACTGTTGCAATCACTATAAAAGTTTTCTGTTTTTTTATGGAAAACGCTAAGAATTTCCGTGAAAACAACAAATTTTATAAGTTCAGTGCGCCCAGAAGCATATGCGCACACGCATGTTCTAACAAACCGTCAACAGGAGGAAGCACTGATGGTAGATTTCGCCAATGGAAAGATTCAAGCCTTTGCTGGTCCAAAAGAGTTAGGTGCTCCCAACAACCTAGAAAGGGTGATAGTTGATTTCATAAAGGGAGCACAGAAGACCCTTGATTTTGCTATACAGGAAATTGACTCAGAGAAGATAGCTCAAGCAATCATTGACGCACGATGGCGTGGGGTAAGGACAAGGGTCTTCATCGAGCATGATTACATATACGATTCGAAGCCGCCTGAGAAGCGGGCTGCACCTGTACAATCTGAAACCCCAGAAGAAGCTCGGCAAAGGGCTCAGTGGGATGAATATCGTAAACCAGAGGACATAAAAACTAACCGCGATATTCATATGGCTCTTCTTCGGAACGGCGTCGATATCAAGGCCGACTACAATCACAATCATATTTTCCATCAGAAGTTCATCATTCGTGACAGGCGTACAAGAAACATGATCCTGCCTTCTTCGGCGATTCTAACTGGTTCGACCAACTTTACGCAGACGGGTACACATAAGAACCTTAACCATATCGTAGTGTTCAAGGAACCCAGGATTGCTTGGGAATATCAAGAGGAGTTTAGAGAGATTCGGCATGGCATCTTCGGAAGTGCAAATAGCATACATGAGTCAAAGCCCTCTACAATAAATATCGAGGGGGTGCCGGTGCAGATACTCTTTGCCCCTGATCACGCTCCGGAGTTGGAAATAGTCAAACAAGTTCTCAAATGTCAGAATCGGCTACATTTCGCAATCTTCACTTTCTCTGGTTCATCAGGTATTGATGATGCCATGCTAGCAATTCGTGAATCTGGGCATTCTATTCGCGGTGTAATCGATCCTGTGCAAGGATTACGACATTGGGCCCCAACGAAGTGGCTACATAACCAAGGAATTGAACTTTTTCTACCACGCAAGAGCAGTAAATTTGGCAAGTTGCATCATAAACTTATGGTCGTTGATAATGATATTGTTGTAGCAGGAAGCATGAACTATACTAGGCCCGCCAACGAAAAAAATGATGAAAATATCTTCATAATAGGTAGTCCCTATAACCTTGAGAAAAAGGAGGGTGGGCCGGTAGACCATGCTGCCTGCAGGGCAATCGCAGACTTCTTCCGAAATGAGATCGAGCGCATTATCAGCAATCTCAGTGATCCTTACGATAAATAAAATAATGGTGTATGCGCTTACTACTAATTCGCTATCTTTTTGTCAGGGGCACGCTTGCATGACCACTCTTTGTCTTCTCCATTGCTTCGCGTCGCGAAGCTATGTTGCACGCGCGTGGGGCTTTCTTCCCTTGACCCTCGGCAGGCTTCTGGCAAGTTCTCAATCAAATCACCAATAGAAAAATACGTGCGTAAAAACCGTGTGCAAGCATCTAACCATTGGAGGAAAGGTTGCCTTTGTCGAAAGTTTTTTCCTTTTGTCGATGTTTGCGCTGTCAACCCAGACTGCGCTTTATCAATTCACTAAGCTTGTGCACGTGTTTTCTGTGGTCATATGTCCATGACTTGCTTTCGAAGAATTCGTATGGAATCGTCTGAGCGAGTTTTCTTGAAGTGTCCTCGATTGTGTAATCGTAGCTTTTCAAGTGGTTGTCTCTGACTAGTTTTGATAGGTTGTCTGTGAACCCTCTGAATTGTTCTCTGGGGAGGTATATATGGACAAATAAAGCGTTTTTTCCGAAGATCTTACCTATGCTACGCATGAAAGGCTTGCCTTTAAGTGAAAGGGCAAATCTAGCCATGGCATCTTTATCATGAAAGTCAAATCTAAAACAGTAGGTATCGGATGTGGATTCAAAATGTGGCAGGAAAACCGTGTAACCTTCGATAAGACCTTTCTCAATTACATGGTTTTTGAAGTGGTATTGTACTGTCTGTGAGGATACGCCTAACAGCTTTGCTATGTTGGACAGTTCACATTCTGCGTTTTTTTGCAGCTCTTTCAGGATGATTACATCGATTCTATCTGCTTTCTGTGGGTAGCTTTCTGTTTCCACAAGAGTATAGGGAAGCGAGGTTCCTTGACTTGGAATCTCCTTGATCCATCTGTCCCAGTTGAAAACCCACCGTTCTGATTCTTGATCATACCAATTGTCGGTGAGGTTTGATGTGTGTATGCAGGTGGACCAGTGCAGATTGATGCTCTGGGCTACGCCAAGTTGCTTGATTTGCTCAACAAAATTCTTGAATTCCTCTGTGTGATCTACCGGAATACCATAGATTCCATAGAAGCTTTCGGGTGTGTCGTAGCGTGCAATTAGGTACAGCCAATATCCGTTTGCTTTCATGGATTCCCAGAGCAATCGCCCACGTCCTGGGGCTGCTTTGGCAAAGACGAAAGCTTTCTTGAGACCGATAAGAGTGTGGTAAACATTCACTTGTAGAAGTAGAGAAAAACGGGATTTTAGAGCTTTCACTCGGTCCCGTACCGTTGGTATTGGCACTCTTATTCTCTTGGCGAGCTTCGATATGTTTCTTGGACCGTAGATTCCCAGCGATTCTAAGATTTTGATGTCGAGAGAATCAAGTTGTCTCCGCATTTTTAGGCCTCTCGCTTCACGAAGTCCGACGCTTCAAAGTGTTCAAGTGCTTTTATTAAGGTTGTGTTATGGTGTAGGCCAACCACCGCCAATCTCATCGCCATTAGGTGTAGGCCAACCACCGCCAATCTCATCGCCATTAGGTG
>CP070754.1:873946-908246 GCA_020348865.1 Candidatus Bathyarchaeota archaeon
AGGTTGGAAAAGGATGTATTGCACGCACATTGAACACACGAGGGAACCATTGGTTTGGTAACAACTTGTGACTATCTGTTGTGAGTTGTCCTTAAATCAAGAACCGACTACATGTAATGTAGGTGGCTAATGTGTCGGATTTCGTGAAAATAGTCAGTTTGCCTCCTATGAAGGTCGTGTCTTTTCACTCGATGGGAGAATTCTTGGGTGATCCCGAAGAGAAAGCCAGCACAAAAATGATGGCTTGGGCAAAATCTAAGGGTTTGCTGAGCAATCCTAGAGAGCACCAGGTATTCGGTTTCAACAATCCAGACCCACCAATTAGTGAAGAAGGCATACCTGAACCAAACAAACGATATGGATACGAGTATTGGATAACTGTTGAAGATGATTTCAAGACAGAAGAGAACATAGATGTCAAAACAGTTGATGGTGGTTCATACGCAGTACTGACCTGCAGAGTCGAGAGCCCTGTTGACATTGGGAAAACCTGGGGAAAACTCATCAAGTGGATACAGGAGAGCGAAAAGTATGACTTCCATCCAAACTGCAGGGGACTGAAATCCCGTCACAGCAAAAGCCATTTTGAATATGGAATCACGGGATTGGAACATCATCTCAATCTTTTAGAGAGCCCACCGAAAGGAAAACCGTGGAAAACCCCTGAGAAGCTCGTCATGGACATTTATGTGCCGGTAATCGAGAAATAGTCGAGTGTGGCATCTCGCATCGAACAATCTTTGCGTGCGTGCACCCCGTTAGCGGTTCCTTCTGCAAATCCTATCTTGTACGCTTGATTATGAAAAGAAAAGTTCAAATCGCTCAGCACTGTTCTACACGGCACACGGCAAGTGTTCTTAGATGAGCAGAGTTAGCATCGTGAAAGGATCAAGCCCGGTTGAAGTGACGGTTGAAGCTCTTGAGATGATAAAGTCAGACGTGGATCACGTTCTCTCCACGTCAAAGCCCGTTTTGATCAAGCCTAACTACATAAACTCAAAGCACCCTTCAACTGGAATTACCACAGACAGCAGAGTCATTGAAGGAGTCGTCAAGTTTCTGAACCAGCGCAAAACAGAAGATATTATTATTGGTGAAGGAAGCGGTTGGGGCGACACTTTTGAAGCTTTCAAAGTTGCGGGTGTTGACACGGTTGCTGAACGGTGGGACGTGAGACTTGTCGATCTCAACAAAGACAATTTTGTTGAGGTTACCCCGCCTGATCCCTTGTCGCTTAAGAAAGTTAGAGTTGCGGAGACGAGCCTGGAAAGCATCGTGATAAGTGTTCCAAAGCTTAAGCTTCATAGAATAGCAACCGTCACGTTGGGTCTGAAGAATGTGATGGGTGTTCTGGCTTCTAAAGGGGCTATGCATAGAGGATCCCTCAGCAAGAAGATTGCTGACCTTGCTTCGGTTGTAAGACCAGGCATCTCGGTTGTCGATGGGATAATTGCAGGGGAAGGGCATGAGACCAGTGGAAAGCCTGTTGAGATGAATTTGGTCATAGCGGGAACTGATCCTGTAGCGGTTGACGCTGTTGGTGCTTCGGTGATGGGCATATCGCCGATTGATGTCAAACACTTGGTTCTTGCAGAGAAGAAAGGATTGGGAACATGTGACTTGGAAAAGATAAGTGTGCTGGGAGAGCCGATAGAGAAGGTGAAACGAAAGTTTCACAGATCATTCTCATCAAGACTCCTGTCTCACATCAGCTAACATAGACTTGACCGTTGTTTGTTCAACTAGGGTTACAGATTATGTACTGTATGAGGAACTCTTAATAGTGTCAATCTCACTTTGAGAGACAATTTAAGCCGTAATGAAAGGAGATAACCACATGGGTCACACCATCTGTCACTTGGAGATTCCCACGACGGATGTAAAAAGATCTGGAGAATTCTACAAGCAGCTATTCGGTTGGGATATGGATTATGGTTGGGGACCTGACTATGCACTGTTCAACACAGGTGAAGGAGTATTAACTGGTGGAGGCTTCGACAGGAAGGACAAAATCACACCTGGCAACATAATAATATACATCCAAGCTGACGACATCAACGGAATGCTTGAAAAAGCTGTTAACCTAGGCGCCAAAAAGGTGAAGGAAAGAACAGAGATTCCAAACGTAGGCTGGTTTGGAATCTTCACCGACCTAGATGGCAACACAATAGGCTTGTTCACTCCTAAGAAATAAGCAACCGTGCTTCTTTCCACGCGCAGGAAAGCATACTCCCACATCGTTGTGTAGCTGCATTCTCCGAAGATAAGAGAAGCAGACACCTTCGGTCTCACTCGTTTTGCTTATTAGTGCGGCTGTTTCGAATCTCGCCTGCGTGTAGCCAGTCGCAAGAGGAAAAGTTCATCTGCTGGGTTGCCAGAAACAGTGATGAAGCAGCAGAGCGATTCGAAGCTGACATTGACTACGTGACTGGCGAATACGGCGACGCAGGTAAAGGCTCAAGAAGAAAAGTGACGCACTCGGTTGATGTCTACCTCTGTGGGGTCGTGGTCCAGCATGGTCTAAGATTCGCGCTTGGGGTGTGCGAGATCCGGGGTTCAAATCCCCGCGACCCCATCACAATATGAGATTAGCAACTGTCTTGGGCAACGCTTGGATTTTGGAGAAACGGTGCAAAGAGAAGAAATCGAGTTAGTGCATGCATAACGCGCGCGCAGGACTCCTAACCGGAAATCCCCGGAAAGCTATTCACTCCACCAAGGTTCCTCTAGCAATTCAGAAATCTTCTGTCTTAGAGTCTTCTCATTGTTATAGAAACGTTTCGATAATCTCTGCCAGAGCCATATGGAAGCTTTCTGACCGTCCAATATTACGTCACGAGACCCTGTCTGGGCTGTGATTGCACTATCCCTTACCCTTTTTGCTTCATAGTTATGGTTCTCTATTTCGAAATGGATGGATGACAATTTTGTTCTCTCGCCATATGAGAGAAGTTTCACATCTCCAGAAGTTATCGTTGAATCCCACATCATTGTTGGCAGAAGCATCCCTTTTCCTTTCAACAGACTTGCACATTTCTGCAACTCATTCTTCACGGTTGCTCTGAGTTTCTTTCGGTTCTGATTGTCTCTACGCCATTCCCACCAGCTTCTCAAACCAAATGCTGCAAGGATCCCCAGAAAAGACTCCACGAAGAAGCTCAATATTAGCAATAGGAGTGTTCGGCTTAAAAGCACACGCATGATAGCGTTATTGAATATTGTTTCTGAAATCTTAAATGTCTAAATCTCTCATACGATGTGAAGAAGGGAGAAGAAATGAATAGGAAAACCGTTTCTGGAATAATGTTAACACTGTTTCTGATAAGCGTAGTGGGCATGGTATTTAATACGCTACGTGCTGTGGAAGCTACATAGGTTTTGTTTGAGGAAGACTTTGAAAGTTATTCTGTAGGTAGTTTTCCATCTCACAGATTCTATGCCCGATGGGGAGGATGGTGGGTGACAGAGGAGGGTGGCAACAAATTCTTGAGAAGTGTGCCTCATACTGGTTCAAACTACGACATAATCACGATGCAAAAATTCCCAAGCGACGTAAAGATTGAATTTCTGACAAGACATTCACTTGGGCAGCTTATGTTATACATTGCAAATACCCTCGAAGGAACTCCTGGAACATTTTGCTTTGGAATGTGGATCAATGGAACTCATTACAGCATTTATTATCACTGGAATGATGGCGTCAACTATATCGCTAACTCTAGTGTTCTTGGAACCTTTACAACTCAGCCCAACATCTGGCACAAAGCAAGTATGTCGCTTACAGGGACCCTTGCCGAATTCTATGTGAACGATTCATTTGTCTTCGAGTACGATATCAGCACAGTTATCCCCTTTCCAGTAGAGAATTTCTTCTTGTACTGGGCGACTTGGGGGCAAAGAGGCATAGATAACGTAGCAGTTTATAGACAACCAACCATAGTATCAGCTGCAATCGACGTAGACCCTGACACTTTGAGTTTGAGAAGTCAAGGACGATGGATTACCGCCTACATTGAGCTTCCAGAAGGCTACAATGTGAGTGACGTTGATGTTTCCTCAATTAAACTAAATGAGACGTTTTCGGTTGATCCTGATGCTCCCACACAAATCGGAGACTATGATAGTGATGGCATCCCTGATTTGATGGTCAAGTTCAACAGAACTGAATTGACATCCTACCTCTACAATATTCTTGAAGCAAGGCTGGATACTGTAGTCCTAGCCGTTTCTGGAAATCTCACTGATGGAAGGTTGTTTGAAGGCTCTGAGGTTGTGAGGACCAGGCTTGCTGGAGATGCAAACGAAGATTTCGTGGTGGACGTTACTGACCTTTCCATGTTGGGAAGAAGTTATGGAGCAAGGATAGACGAAAGCGCTTACGACGCGAGATTGGATTTGATGAGTGATGGAGTCGTTGATGTGCGAGACCTGATGCTAATCTGCATCAATTATGGAGCAACAATACCAGAATAGTTTCACGCAAAAAAGGGGGAGTTGCGGGGGATATCTCCACTCGACTGCGAAATCCGGGAAACCTAGGTACATTTTGACTAAATTCGCATCTTTTTTCATGCTACTTCCGCGTTCTGAAATGGGCTAAGCCATCGCTGTCTTGCCAACCCTTTCGAAGCGCGCTTCAAGCGTGCATGCTTCAGAGGATTTTTCCAGCACACGCCTATGAAAAGCATGATATCTCAAGCGAATGCTGAAGACTAATCCCGATTTCTCTGCGAAACTCCTTATTCTCCATCAACTATTGTGTGAGCGAACATGTTATGGGAACGTAGGCTCACTCCATCTTTTCAAGTTCTCTTCACACTTCTTCTTCACAGCTTGGTTTACGCTTCTGTCTCTCAATGTCCTTAGGAATTCCATGCGCTTCTCGACAGCCTTAGTTTCTCCCATTTCATAGTATAATCTGCCTTCCAAGAAATCTTTCATCTGTTGTGCCTTCTGTATGATGAAACCTGCAGCTTCGATTGGGTCGGCAACCACGTAACTGTTTGCCCATATGGTGACTTCTGCTTCGCGAAGCTGGCTTAACCCAGAGATTTCGCGGATTTGCCTGACGTATGTTCGTAGGAAATCATAGAATTCGGCTGTTTTTATCAACTTCAAAGCTTCTTCTGTTTTGCTCTTGAAGTCTGGGCTTCCGTTCACTTCCAAATCATGCTTGTAGCCTTTCTCTATGAGCTCCATAGCCTTCTTCACCTCTTGAATAGTGTAGACTCTTTCCGGGAATTTCATTGCGTTCCGTCCATGTGCCGATAGCTAACTATCCAGTCAGTGTACATATTTTTGTCTCTCATGAAAGTTTTGGAGTAGTGCGTCTGCATGCGATATTGCTTGCAAGCTTATGGTTTGCTACAGGTAGTCAACAACTTTGCCTTCTTGGGTGAGTTTGTAGCTTGTCTTTTCTTTTTTGACTTCCTTCTCTACGCAGAAGCCATACTCCAACACGCTGAGATGCCATTTCAGTGTGTCAATGTCCAAACCAGTGCTCGATTTGAGTTCTTCTATGGTTTCGCAGCCTTTCTGCAGAGCCCTAAGAATTTTTCTTCTCAAAGGACTGTTGATAGCCCTAAGATATCGCGTGTGGTATTCTCTATTTTCCTCAATTGACTTGCCAATTGTCTTTGAGCCTTTATCTGACAAGATGCTTCACGATTATAGTACACGTATAGTGTTATCTTTCATATGAATATTCAGAGTCTTATCATCTACGGAATAGGGGCGGTTGTAGATGATATTTTCGCTGTTGGAAGGAGAAGAACTGGTTCTGGGGCATCACGGGGGCGAAGGTGTTGAACCTCACTTCCTGTCTTTTATGTTATTGTCGGAATGGTGCTTAACACCATCTGCTTCTCGCCATAAACTAGCTGATTTTTTATCGCTTCTTCAGTGTATTTGAATTGACTGATAATACTCGCTCCTGCTAGGATCAGCATGTCCATATACTTTTCGACATCAAACAGGTTCTCATCGTTGATTAGTTCTGCAGCTTTTACACGCTTACTTGGTCTTCTATTTCCAGCATCTGTTATCAAATATCGGACAGTTTGCCCTCCAGAAATCTCTATGCCCTCCTTCATCAATTGTCTTGCAGCTATAGCTTGAAAAACGTCATGAACATAGTTATCCGGATTCATGGAAAGCCGCTTTGAAATAATCAAATCCTGAAAATCAACGTTGATATCCTTCAGGTTCTCTAAGTAGCCTCTCAAAATTTCTAGCGATTCAGGGATCCTGTTCAAAAAGCCCTTTGAGTCCTGAGCCTTCGCAAGAACTCTTATCATATCCATCTGAGCCTCCCGAATGAAAGGCGGCGTATCTCTCCTTACGGCTTCAATACCCCTCACCTTGATTTCCCCAGAATCAAACACTCCATAGTAACGGTTGAGAACAGGGACATCAACGTATGTTCTAGAGGGCAAGAAAACAATCCAGCGATATCTACCTTCAACATTCAACTGCACACCAATTTTCTTGGAGACCACTCTACAAAGGTCTACGTGTTCTTTTGGCAATGTGTTTTCCTTCTTCAGCCACAAGGAATCAACAATACCATGAACGATTTCGAAACCTCTCTCCTCAGCTATACGCACAGCTTCCAGTAGAGCCTCTCTAGCAAAAGCGCAAACCGCAATATGCGCGTCAACTTTGCCGAAACGAGCATTCTTATAACCAAGATAACCAAAACAAGTCACCAAAATCCACTTCAAAGCATTCTGCCTATGATTGTAGATTTGTCTTTTTTTCGCGTCTTCAGCCTCATTCCTGAGACGCTTATAGGCGGCTCGCTTCCTCAGAATCATCTTTAAGGTTCGCGGAACTATGCCCTCACGCTTCTCACAGACATTGTACCCAAGCTCAGGCACCCTCAACTTTGAATCCGGACAACATTTGCAAAGGACCGTTTCAGCGGAAATATTCTGCTTCGCCATCAATGTTGGATACATCGATGAAAAATCAACTTCTGCAACTCCATCGTGGATACCCAGCCGAGGCTCAAATATGAACCCTCCTCTATCCGCTACCAGTAACTCCCAAGCTGACTTGAAAGTTTCAGGCTCCTGTTTCTTCCAAGGGATTAGGATGTCATCCTTCGTCGCCTGATAGAGCTGCAAAGAAGACATTATTGTTCCAATTGACGCCCTCGAGGCTCTGTGTAAAGGAAACCTGCAAGTTCTTGAAACCTCGATCAACCCATCCAGTCCACAAGCTGAATAAATGAACGTGTTCTTTTCGTCAATATGAATTCGTCCACGCAACCTGCGCATGGGTGCCTTAAAATAAGCTCTTCCATACGAGAAGAACGTAGTACCACATTTCTTCTCGGCCTTAAGGGGAATGCGCTCTCGTCCCAAAATAAGCCCGTTCAATATTTCGTTTAGCAACGCCCTGTGAGCCAGATACGGAAAAAGGAACGAGTCTCCTCCACGAGTAAAAATGATGTCCGGGTCCTTCTCTCTGATGGCTTCAACAGTTCTGAGGATCTTTTCATCTTCCTTTGCATCATCAATGACAATGCTTTCTCTATTACTTCTAAGGGTGATGACCCCGATTGGATCATTGAAGTTAGGGATGGCCTTTTTTTTGGCTATTTCTATCTGCATCGCCATCAAGCGTAGAGGAGGAAGTGCATAATTCACGCTTTCAACCGATTCCAACAGCCAGTAGGCAAGTCTATCTCCTTGAATCGTGACTCCTACAGAAGCAAGCGGAAAAACGTCTCTATCATAGAAGTATGCCTGCGCATATGGGATATCCACGTTATGA
Organism: Candidatus Bathyarchaeota archaeon; assembly: GCA_020348865.1. GTDB lineage: Archaea > Thermoproteota > Bathyarchaeia > Bathyarchaeales > Bathyarchaeaceae > SOJZ01. The sequence goes on from CP070754.1 coordinate 881,726, forward strand.
AACCTTAACTTCTTACATCCACTGGATTTCAGCAACTTTCGGACGAAGTGAGATATCCTACGACAATCTGTGATGGTAACCTCCAAAACCTTTGTCTTCTTGTTTTCCATGAAATCAGCATACTTTCTCACATACCGCCACTTGGCCAAAGACTTGCTCACTGCAAGTTGAGTGGTTAACTTAGACAAATCGCTAATCCGACCTGAAACGTAAATCTTTGGCTGAAACTTATCCACTAATTTCACGCGTTCTCCATTCTCAGCTATAATCCACACTGTCATTTCGCCAAGATTGGAAGGATATACGTCGAGTAGCCAACCCTTCAACAGTTTAAGGCTACTCAAGTTGCCTTTCCAACTGCTCAATTCTCTCTTTAATCTCCGCTAACATCTTTTCGTGATGAAGCAGAATCGACATGAACATAGCTTCAAGCAAAATCGGCCTCGTAGCCATACTTCCCGCTGACGCAAGCATTCTGCAAGCATTCATCATACGATTAAAAGCTTCAGTATCCTTCTTTCTCATCCCTTTCTTGAAGCCCTTCCACTTCTCAATCTCATTCTCCAACGCTTGACGATATGAAGGAACAGTTTTTCCCATTCATCAATCCTCCAGAAACCTGTCCATCGTAACCGCGTTAGAATAGAAGTCTACAGCAAACGGCGTTAGGCTCGGATGATACTCCAGAATAAACTTCAGAGCTCCCCGAGACGCCCTCAACCTTATAACAGTGCTTGCTCTTCCGAATAAAACTGATTTCAAGAATAGGCTTCTGCTCGAATGGCTCTGATGAAGACATGTGGCAACAATGATTGCTCGTCTTGTCAAAGCAAGTTCGGAAAGATGATGCGCCATTTTAATGAAGGTTTCTCTGCTCTGATCTTCGGGCACATCTCGATCTTGGAACAATCTAGTTACATCCGAGATGATCACAAGTTTGGATCTGTACCTTTTCAAAGCCTCCTCCAACTTCTCAAAAATCAACGGAGTCAGCTGATACGCCGTGAATGCCCTAGAAACTGAGATGTTCTCAAGCGCACGTTTTGGCTCCAAACTATATTTCTGCGCTATCGCTGAAACACTGTATGGATCAAAAGTGTTTCCGCAATCAACGTAAACCGCTCTACAATTTAGCCCTTCCTTTTTAATAGGCAGTTGACAACGAACACTCAGAAGGAACGAGAGCGTCTTACAGGTTGAATGCCCAAACAAAACCGCTAGTTTTCCTCTTTGGAAACCTGGAAAGCAATCATCTATCTCTGGGAGACCAAGAGCTAGCAATCCATTGGATTTTTCGGATAATGCAGTTGCGACGCACAAGGGATATGAACGAATGAATCTACGACTCATAAGCATTTGGCAGAAAAATACTCAGGAGATTTAGAGACTTGGGTGAAAGTGAACCAATGTTGAAAATGCTCCACACATCACTAAACCCTAGTGTATGCATGTACATATGACAATCAGTGTTTCAGAAACTAATGGGATGCGTGCGCGCCTGCAAATCCTGAAGGATGAATCTAAGGTAGAATATATTGATCGAAATATTCGCTAGTCAAGACAAAAAAGGGAAGGAATTAAGTCTCTTGCTTACTCCCACTGCTTATCCACCAGATAACAAAGATGCCTGCGGGAATCGCGACAATGAGTAGATCCCAGAGAATTGCTGTTAGCCAAGAATAAACCCAATCATCGAAGCTCCAGCTTTGAAATGGCAAATCCCATTTCCCATCAAACCACACTACAATCAGCCAAGTTATCAAGTTGAATAGTCCAAATCCGCCACTGCCCTCACTAGCTTTGGATGCACGCATGCGTTCGTCGTCAAGGAGTTTTCTGTACCATACAACATATACTACAATTACTAGTGGTATTACCCAGCTTCCAACAAAGATAAGTTCCCATAGAATCACATTTAGTATGAAAGTGACAACATAGCCTACAGTCCACTCACCAAGCATCATTGGAACGAGCCCCGTTGTTTGTGCATCGGCAACCACCCATAAAAAGGTAAAAACCCCTGCAATCGTAGCTACTATGCCTGCGCTTATCATTAGCAATGTCGCTTTCCAATGTCTCTTCAAGAAATTCTTCCACACTTTATCGTTGTTTTTCGTCATTCCAAACGCCTTCTATTCAATCAAGTGTCTTCAAATGGAGAAGCATTCTATGACTTCGCTTTGATTCTTTATAAGGCTTTTCAGTTGAGGCGCGCGTGCCCGAGAGATTTTCACTCGTGTACGAGCCATCTGGGTTTTCCTTCTAGATATTCTGTCAGAAACTTCGCGAATTTGGGGTTGGATGAATACAGTCCTGCAACTTTTTCATTAACCATGACTTCGAGACTGTTTGGTATGGCTTGAGAAATCAGATGGGCTACGCCAACATGCCTTCCACCGTCTCTCAGTTTCTCGTTTAGCAGTTCTGCCACATCTGTGTATTCCCGTTTTATTTCTGCAACCCAGCGACTTCCCTCAACGTACGGTCCAGAGATTGTGTGCGATGCTCCAACATGTTTCTCGAGGAATCTTTTGCATTCTATCCTTTTCCGGATTGGAGGACCAAAATGCTTCTTTACAAGTGGAAGAAAGCGTTGTTCAACCTCGAAGATAAACATGTTTAGGTCTTCCTCATCCCCCCATGTGACGTCTCGAATAACGTCAAAATCGTTTTGTCGGAGCATTTTGCGCAGCGCCCGTTGGGATTTGTACAGTTGCCCCCACAGAATGTCCGAAACCGTTTTCACTCCTCCGAGTTTCACAAAGACAATGGTTGATCCCCGAGTTTTCAAGGTGCTGACTAGGTCTTTGACTTTCAAAGGGGCGATATAATCTGGGGTAAAGAACCAGGAATCTGGGCGTTGAAGAAAAGCTCTTGATGCAATCACAAATTCATCCAATCTTTCCCTTCTCACTGCTGCCGCAACATTTCTTCCCTTGTCAACGGGATCTACCAGTACAAGTGGCTCTCCAAAGATCTTTTCCAACTCTCTTTCTCTTCCATCATAATGTTTTTCATAATCAATGATTCTTTTTTCCTTCCAGTCTGCTACTGCCTTCAAGATTTTCATGAACGATCCGTAGTTGAGGGTGAGAAGCTCACAGAGGTATCCGCTGAACCCGCCAACCCTTATTTCCGCCCCATAGACACCGATGCCCTTCATAAATTTCTTCAGGAGCCTAACCTCTCCACGAGTTGTCTCATCGAGGAGAGGCTTCACATAATCCGTATGAAATGGAGTTCTATCGGTAGCGCTGATCCACTCACCTCGCTCCACTTGATAGCATGGAACTATATTCACTCGTACACCGTCTACGACAGATTCAAGATAGGGATGTTCAGCGAATCTTTCGATCTGTTTGAAACCTTCCGTGGCTTTTCTAGCGATTTCCAAGCAGGTGGTCCCGAAAGATTCGCGTGGCATGGTAGTTGGCACACGCATGAAAATATCTACGTCGGGCTCCTTGCTTAGCCAAGTATCTTTTGCTACTGACCCCTCAACCCTCACCTTAACATCTAATCCAGCTTCTTTAGCTACAACCATCACATTATTTGTCAGCCTGTCGGCTAACTTGAGAGTATTCCTTCTCTCTCTATCGCTTGGAGTGACCTTTCTCAGCACATCTGCACAAACTTCTTCAAAGGTTGAGCCCAAATACGTCACCAGATGAACCTGTCTTTCATGTCTCAATGAGAGGTTTCTCTTAAGGTCGAGTAGATAGGTCCTTTTGGGGTTAAGACGCTCTTTTTCAGCTTCAAGCAATTAGCTCCAAGAATCCCAAATCTGAATTCCGCAAGCTCTTCAATACATCGCGCAAGTTCAGCTTTGTTGCGTCCTGTTCTTACACGCGCGATTGTGAGATGCGGACTGAATCCTTTCCTGTCTGGTTTAAAGCCTAGTTTCTGGAGGCTTGGTTCAAGTTTACTGGAGATGTTTGAAAGCGCTTCTGCACCTTTTCGAATCCCAGCCCAAACAACTCTTGCGTATTTCAGACTTGGAAACGCGCCAAGGCCTAGGATTTCAACGTCAAAAGGAGTAAATGAAACCTTGTTCATTTCGTTATGGATTGCGTCAACCATGTTGAAGGAAATGTTTCCAAGGAATCGCATTGTGATGTGCACATTCCGTGGTTGAACAAGCTTCAGATTTGCGCCCGTATTAGCGAGGTGGCCTTGAGCCTCTGAAAGCTTTCTAAGCACAGGCTCGCTATCAATGTCGAAAGCGATAAAACTTCGAATTCTCTCTGACATGTGGAATCATTCCACCGACACTCCGAAATCTATTGTTATGTCTCGTTTAAAGGTTTTAAGTCGAGCACATAGATACATCTACAACATGCGGGTATGATGGGGCAATGAAGAGAAAAGCTGTTGTAGGCGTAGCTGGGATGCCAGGCTCTGGAAAAGCTGCAGTCAAAGAAATCGTCAGAGAAATGGGTTATTCAGTGATAATCATGGGAGACGCGATACGTGAAGAGGCTGAGCGAAGGAAATTGAAGCCCACCCAAGAAATCCTTGGTCAACTCATGCTCGAGCTACGGAAGGACAAAGGTGAAGCTGTGGTAGCCAAACGATGCATTCCAAAAATCGAGCTTGCGGAAGAAAAGGTCGTTTTTGTTGATGGAATTCGAAGCTTGCATGAGGTCAACGAGTTTAGGAAACACTTCTGGAAATTCTTCCTCATTGCAATTCACACGTCGCCCAGAACGAGGTTTCAACGCCTCTTCAGGAGGAAGCGAAGCGACGACCCAAAGAGCTGGGAAGCTTTCGTGGAACGCGATTCACGGGAGCTCAATGTTGGTCTAGGCGACGCTATAGCAATGGCCGATTACATGCTACCAAATGAAGGAACAAGGAAGCAGCTGAAAAGAGAAATGCGTAGAGTCTTGGGGAGTGTATTAGCGAAGTGGATGAAATAGACGTCCTAGTTGAAACTAAGGTCAATCCGACTGAAGACTTAGAAAAAGTGAAGAGAGCAGTGGAAAATATCTTTGGGGACATGAAGTTTGATGTCGTGCCTGAAAGACGGGGCGGTCTGCTCGTTGCAAAGGCTCAGGGAATCGGTGTCCTTGCAGAGCTTCGTGAAATGCTCCGCAGAGAGAGAATCCGCGCTGCTGCACGTCGTGTTTTTCTTGAAAAGCTGACTGAGAAATCCCTAACCTTCTATCTTAACAAGCAAGTTGCATATGTGAGCCACATTTCGTTCTCAAAACCTGTTGGAGAATCACCGCTAGGCCCCATCAAGGTTCAGATTCGCTGTGACAACCCGCAGAAACTGATTGAATGGCTAGCTCCGAGGACGCTCAAGCCTAAACGGAAAAGAGCACGCGCTTATGCATCTGGAAAAGGAATGTCAAATCTCATCAAATCTTCCGCCACATTCACTTGAGGAAATGTTTTCTTCGCTTGTTCAAGCAAGAGATCAGCAGTCTTATATCGAGCGCTGATATGAGTTAGAATCAACCACTTAGCTTTGGCTCTCTTTGCAGTATTCGCTGCTTGACTAGGCGTTGAGTGTCCGTCCTCCTCAGCTCTCTCACGCAATTCATCATCAAATGTGGCTTCATGAATCAACAGGTTCGCACCTTCAGCGAACCTTGCGATAGTCTCCAGAAACTTAGTGTCACCGGTATAGACGATTTTCCTTCCTGGACGTGGACGACCTAGGACTTCTTCAGGCTTGACAATTCGTCCATTTGGAAGTTCGACGGCTGAACCGCGCTGAAGTTTTGACCATAACGGACCCTCCGGAACCCCTGAAGCTTTGGCTTTCTCTGGATGAAACCTCCCAGGTCGAGGCTTTTCCACCAGCGCGTAGGCTAGGTTTGGAATCACATGTTCCACCCAAATTGCCTCTACATTGTATTCTTCTTCCGCACAAATCACACCAGAGCCCTCAACCTCACAAATATCTAAGGGAAAAGTGAGCACAAACTGAACGGTTCGTTCAATTGCTTTCACAAATGCTTTGATTCCTGAAGGGCCATAGATTTCCAGTTTCTTTTCCCTATCCAACAAAGACATCGTTTGAAGAAGCCCGGGCAAACCAAGCAAGTGGTCTCCATGCATGTGTGTGATGAAAACCTTCATTTTCCGGTGAAAACTCACCCTGGCATTGATCATCTGCCTTTGAATACCCTCACCACAATCAAACAGAAAGAGTTCGCCTTCTCGTTGCACAACAACAGCTGGCAAGTTTCTCTGAGACGTTGGGATGCTTCCCGCTGTTCCCAAGAAGATGCCACGTAAACTCACTTCAAGTCCTCTCGAACACGACTACCTCTCTTGTCAAGCTTCTGTGCACGTAAATAAGATGAGACTCCACACGCTTAAAACCTAACTGCTGGCCGACTTCACTTATCTCTATTGATTTCGGAGAGGCCATACAGATTCGCCTCCCCTTCGGAAGTGTCTCGTCAACCGCTGATAGCATATCCTCAACAATCTGCCGAGTTTTCTGTCCACGTGTTGTTGCCAATTTACCGTAGGGAGGATCTGTAACAATACAGTCAATCTTGGCTATTGGAAGATGCTTGGCATCTGCACATGCCATCCCCTCTGGTTCCACACCGTAGTAGAGAAGGTTCCGGAAACTCCCTATCACCATGCGCGGTTGTACATCAAGTCCGATCACACGGCAATCCATCAACCCTGCTTCAACAAGCACTGTACCCGTGCCACAGAAAGGATCGAGCACCAGCTCTCCTGCTTTCGGCTGTGCCAAGTTCACCATACACCTCGCAAGCTTCGCAGGCATAGCTGACGGATGAAAGAAGGGTCGCTTTCTGGGGCCACGCGCAACAAATGGAGTTGGCAGAACATCAGCCAGCTTCAAGCCGAAAACAAACCGGGGACCTGTCAATATCCCGAAAAAGACCTTTTGAGGCGCCCTCAAGCTGACTTTTGCACCTTGGACTTTGTCTAGAATCAACTCACCAAGTTTTCGTTCCAGTTCCAATCTTAGAGCGGGTGAACCGCTACCCTTGACTCTTCTCACGCGAACAACGAAAGTTTCATCTCGTTCAATTACATTGTCGAAAGATGCGGAACTCATCTCTTTCTTGATTGTGGCAACGGTGGCTTGACAATTCAACAGTTCCAAGCCACAGACTCGAGTCATGGCAGATTTTGACGTAACTGATTTCACACTGTCCAAACTTGTCTTCACACAAAGAACTTGAGGCAGTTTCCCCAAAACTCTGTATTCGTGGTCTTCCGTTTCCAAAATAGATTGGAGCTCTGCCTGAGGTAGAGTTGGATGTTCGCCTGAAAGCAGGAAGAAAAGCCTAGCCACGCTTAGACTCCTCTTCCAGCAAGTGCTTCGGCGATCAATGGGGCAACCGAAACGACACCAACAGAGCTAGGAACGCAGTCCGTACCTACGATTTCGTCAGCGCCACTTTTCAAGATTCCCTCTTTCGAGTTTCCGACTAGAAGCGGATGTACACACGCTGCAAACACTTTTTCAGCACCTTCAGCCTTGGTCAGTTCAACTGCTTTAATCATTGTCCCACCGCTGCTGATGATGTCATCAAATATTATTACGTTGCGATTCGCTACTGACAAATTCTCTCTCTCAAGTGCAACTTTTCCAGTTATTCGATTTCTGTGAGTTGAGATACACCCGTATCCACCCTTCAACACCTCGTTCGCTTGCATCGCTATGTTCAACGCTTTCTTGCCGAGCGATAGAGAGAACGCTCCGTCGAAGCCTTTCTTCTTGAAGTACTTGGCTAGCAGGTGGATGGCTGATAGATCATCAATGTGGATTCTAGAGGTCTTCAGTATTCTTGGATTGTGAGAGTTTACAGTGATTATTCTGTTTACGCCACACGCGTCAAGAAGCGCCACCAACGTCTTGAAGCTGAAAGCTTCACCTGATCTGAACCGTTTGTCCTGTCTTCCATATGCAAGATACGGAACAACCAGAGTGATGCTCTTCGCTTTTTGATCCTTTGCATTATCCGCCATGATAAAAAGCTGAATCAAACGTTCATCTTGAGGGGGGCTCGTTGTCTGAACGATAACCACATCCTCATTCTCTACGTCTCCATCAAAGCGTATGTAAGATTCTCCGTCGGGAAAACGTTTGAACTCTACTGGAACTGTCTTGACCTCCAACAAGTCTGCGATTCTGCGTCCTAGCTTCAAGGATGCTGGACCAGGAATTACCATCAATGTTTATTCCCGTGAAGAAAATAGCATTGTACCCAGAATTATAACTATCGTTCACACTGCCCACATGCACGGTCAGCTCACCAACGTTACAAGCAGATTTAAGAGGATAACTTCTAATCTGACCATAAATCATAGAAACCTATCATTTCTATGAGGCGAAATCATATGGATGAGAAGCTGAGAGCCTTTCTGAAGGTCATTGGGGTCTTCCTAATCTTAACCGGAATATGGGCTCTCTATCGGCTGTGGTCTGTAGACCTGATTATTCATAATGGCGAGATTAGCTGGGAAATATTCTTCGCGACACAAATTGCTTTTCAGCCATTACTAACATTATTACCAATATTTCTCATCGTTCGGTTCTTAGAAAGAAGGAGAATATGGTCGATAGGGCTGTCAAGGCAGAAACTCGTTAGAAACGCGTTCTTCGGGATTTTTCTCTCTTTGTTCAAGAGTTTCTTGTATCTTTGCCTTTCATATGTTCTCTTTGTTCCTTTAGGGGCAGGCCCGATAGCATTTGATGCAAATCCTGACAACCTAGGCCTGGCATCAATCTTCCTAATGCCTTTGACTTTCATCTTGGTCGTTGGTCCCTCAGAGGAAATAGAAAGTCGAGGATACTTTCAGACACGTTTACACGAACACTTTGGTCCGAGATTCTCGATAACCTTTCCTTCGTTGCTCTTCGCTTTAGCGCATATTCCAATAGATATACTAATCTGGCGATATGATGTTTGGACGATACTGTTCCATCTGTTAGGGGTCTTTATATCTGGATCTCTAATGGGCTATCTTTACTATCGGAGTGGTGTACTGGCTGGGCCAATTTTTCTGCATGCTTTTCAGGATATACAATCCTCCACACTCAGCTTCAGTTTTGACTACCAAAGACTTGGTCTGGAACTTCGTTACGGAATCGAAGGTGTAACCTGGGCGATTGCCACAACACTCACCTTTCTGCTCATCCGCTTCTCAACATCTAAACTGGGCCTAGCAATGGAGAGTCTTCCGTGGAAAACTACGGCAGCTCAACAGAATGAGAAAAGAGGAGACTGAACTAGGTTAGCTTTCTCTTCTTCCTATATTCTTCAATGATTTCTTTAGCTCGGTCTAACCTCACCTTACGTTCTTCAACCATTCTCTGAACGATTCGTTCAACCAATTCCTCGGGTGCTCCAGCCATGATTGCTACGTTTCGAGCGTGCAGTGCCATGTGTCCTCTTTGAATGCCTTCGTGGGCGAGTGCCCTTAATGCCCCAAGGTTCTGAGCCAACCCTACAGCGGCCAAGACTTCAGCTAGCTCATTTGCGGTTTTAACTCCTAAAATCTTCAACGCTATTTTCGCCACGGGATGCACTCTGGTAGCGCCCCCAACTGTTCCAACGGCAATTGGTAACTCAATTGACCCAACAAGATCTCCGTCTTTGTTCTTCTCCCAAGCTGAAAGCGGGCTGTATTGACCTGTTCTTGCTGCGTAGGCATGAGCTCCGGCCTCTACAGCACGGTGATCATTGCATGTGGCGATTACGACGCCAATAATGCCATTGAGTATGCCTTTGTTGTGGGTTGCAGCGCGATACGGGTCAGCAGCTGCGAAGTTGTAGGCTTCTATTATGCCTTCTACGACTTCTTCTCCACCCAACTCTTCCTTAGGAACAACAGTCCATGCTTTTGCCAACCGTTTTGTGGCTAGGTTAGACAAGATTCTTAGATACACTCGACCATGAGTTATCCTTTCAATGAGCGGTGCTACAGCCTCAGCCATGGTGTTGACAGCGTTTGCTCCCATGGCGTCTCTGCAGTCTACGTGAAGCTCCGTGATGACCATTGGGCCACTTCTAGCTTGTATTACCTTTACGTCTAGGTCTTTAGCGCCTCCTCCAAGCGAGACTAGTAGAGGATCCTGTTTGTTCGCCTTCTGAAGGATTTTCTCTTTTGCCACCAAGATAGTCCTCTTAGCTTCGTAAGGATCATCGACATCCACTGTTTGTATTTGGCCAATCATGATCGGTTCGGTGCTGCTAGCGAAAAACCCTCCCTTCAACCGGACCATCTTCGCAGCATAACTTGCTGCAGCTACCACTGAGGGCTCCTCAATTGCCATGGGAATGAGATAGTCCCGTCCGTTAACTAGGAAATTCACCGCGATTCCCAGTGGGAGGGGAAAGGCTCCAATCACATTCTCGATCATTCGGTCAGCCAAGTCCATTTTCAAGGCTCCAGATGATTGAAGGATTTTAACTTCTTTATTCGTCAAATCGGCAAAGCCTTTCACAGTCTGCACTCTCTCTTCTGGGGTCAATTTGTAGAATCCGGAAATCTGAGATGTTCTTTTCAATCTGAACCCCTTCGTTGGCTATTTCTACTAGATGAGTGGGATATGAATTTAACCCCACCCAGACACACTAGTGAACACGCTGTCCCAGATACTCCAGAACGAAAAGATAACGAGAATCTCGCTTCTTCAAGTTGTGTACTTTATCCTCATTATAGAAGATCATCCTTAGCTTTGGAAAGAACGAGAGGAGTTCATCACTCTTGAAGTAGTGAAAATGTTGACGATGTTTCTTATGATAGTATGTGTTCTCCTCAACCAGTTCTAACTCATGCAGCCTCTTGCTATGCTTGAAGTTCTCAACTGAGAAGGTGTACACATAGATCAGGCCTTTTCTGGCTAGACCTGCATTCATCTTCCGAGTGATGTCCTCAATATCCGCTTTGGGAAAAAGCTGGAGGATCTTTGAGGCGATGATCAGTACATAATGTTTCTCTGGAATATCGAACTCACGAATATCCGTATTATGGGCAGTCAGCTCAAGTTTCTCATCTTTAGCTCGGTCTTTCATCCGTCTTGAATAGGTCTTCGAGACGTCCACGTAGTCGACATCATGACCCAATTTAGCAAAGAAGAGAGCATTTCGCCCATTACCTGCTCCTAGATCCAGCACAGGACCCTGTGGAATCAGGTGAAGATACTCGATGAGTTTCCAGTTTGGTTCGAGCTTCCATTGTCCCTTCAATTTGAGATATGCTTGTGTCCATAGTTGATCCTGCTCCACCACTCTCAGCACCTCACGCATGCATGGAAGGAATCATATTTTAACTCCTTCCTTCCTGCCTTTCTCTAGCTCCCCTTCCTTACGTGTATGTACGTTCAAAAACTGGCGATGCCAACAACCCCTATCTCCCTGAATATATGTGATTAGGCACCTAACTCTCGCGCAGATATTGACGAAATTTAAAACATAGAATAGAGGAGCGTATGGCAAAAGATACCTGTGATTGTATTCTCCATAGGAGAATTTTAGGGCTATTCCTTGATAAATTGTCCCAACGAACATTGCAAAAAGAATGTAAATCAGCACGTTTATGAGAAAGAATACTCTGTCCGGTGCAAACCACAGAAAGAGTGGTAGACTAAGTAATGCTGCAAGTTCGATTATGCCGCAGCAATAGGCTAAAACTAGTGAGCACCACAAAACTAGGCTCAACCAGCTTCTCTGAAGAAGAAGATCCTTGTGGACAGCCACCAAATTGTGAATCCAGCCTGTAAACCATCTTAATCGCTGGTTCCAGAAGGCTTTGAAGGAAGTAGGCGCCACAGTTGCGCTTCTAGCTCTATCAGCATAACCCACTGACACCCCTCTCTTCTGCAGCTCCAAGGTAATTTCAAGATCTTCCGTCACAGATTTTACTGCTTTCTCGTCCAATACATCTCTTAGGATATGAGCCCTATACAAGCCCATTGGTCCAGGAACCACTGGAACTGCATTTCCCAGAGCATGAGCATTGCGGAAGATGCCGAGTCCTAGACTGTATTCTAGCTGTTGGAGTATTGTATAGAGATGATGCTCATTCTCTCCATCTGTAGGGTGTATATAACCGCTGATGGCGCCTTTTCCCTCTTCATTCATATGTCTGATCAACTTGGTAAGAGCGACAGGATCCCACCACGTGTCAGAGTCCACCGTAGCTACGAGCTCTCCCGAAGCTTTACTGACAGCCGTTCGAATAGCCTCAACCTTTCCCAGGTTTGTACTGTGCCGAACAACCTTTCCATGGACGCTGGGCCATAAGCTTTGATTTTCCCGCATGGCTTCCCACGCGGCTTCATAGGTATTATCGTTGCTTCCATCATCGACCACGATGATTTCGCAAGACCCAAGATAATCTACCGCAGTCTTGAAAAGGCTTGTGATACATCGTGAAATCAGCTTCTCCTCGTCGTAGGCTGGAACAACAAACGAAACAGTGGGGAAGTCAGTCAACCTGCTAGGTTTCCTTCGCCGTCTCCAAATCCAAGCAGCTACTACTAGAACGCCCTCTAGTCCTATGGCAAAAATGACATACAACGTGAAGAAGGCGAGGAGTGTTCCATGCCACAACCAGTGAGCAACTTGAACAGAAGGGATGTACCCAAAACCATGAACAACAATATACCCGGCGAAAGTCGGGAACCATCGCCAAATGATATATGCTAAGACAAGTGGTGAAGCGAAAAGCAGGTATGTCAGCTTCAAAACCTTTTGCTTTTTTGCTGCTTCCCCACTCTTATCCACGATGCCTCTCCCTTCTCCAAACGCAACTTGCGCGAACTACTTAAGAGTCTTTGGGGCACGGGTCTCTTAAATAATCAATCATGCACGTATGATTTGACCCGACTGCGTTGATTCCAAGATATTGTTCAGCAAAAGATGGTCAGCTTTTGACAATCAGATCGCCAACAGTTTGTTTCTCTCATGACCTCTTGAGCTACTCAAGAGCCTTTGACCGCTCAGACCATTCTGGTTGGTTGGATTAAAATCTAACTCCACAAACACCAAGAATCAGAAGATGAATTTGCTCACCAAAAGTATAATCGACAATAGACTATAGGCTTGAGTAACCAGCATTATCCACTTTGGATTATCTGACGACAAACTCACGATCTTCTCCTCCAAAACACTGCAGTCTTCATCATCCAAAGTCTCATATCTCTTTGAGAGAGAGAACAGTCTCCTAAACTTTGCCAGAACAAGCACTACCACCATTGGTATTGCCGGAATAAAGATAGTAAACCACAACTGTTGGTTAAGAAACCACTCCAAAAATAGTGCTGTTCCAGTCAATACTGCACCAACACTCAAAAGGATGGTTCCTAACAAAGCAGCTCTGGACAGCCCCAAACGTACTGTCAATGTCTTGATTTGCATCGCTTTGTCTCCGAAATAATCCCGAAGTTCAGTGGGACTAATAACCCCATACACAGTTAGAGCCAGACCACCAAGAGAAATAAGAAAAAACATGTTGATTTCAAAGGTGAAGGTGAAAAAAGCATACAATACAGGAAATATTGCGAGAACGAGAACCAAGGAGACTGGGGCAACCCAAGATCTAGATTTTAACCTTAAAGGAGGAGCACAATACGCAACTCCAAGGGAAATGCCAACGATCCACAAAGGAAGCAGTATCCAATTCTGTGATATGAGCGCAAATATTGAAACTAGGACAAGGGTCAAACAGAATTCAAGGATCATAATTGTCTTGACTCTTCTATGCCCAAAGGAGTCTAAGGCTTGAACTAATTCCTTTTTGCGTTCATCTTTCAGGTCTAGTTCATAATCAGAAAGTGTGTTCGCCTGTGCGCCTATCGCAGAACTGAGGTTTATTATAGAAAAAGATAGGACCACCAAGACTACTCCATTAATCAAACCTAATGGCGGACTAGCGCCCCATGCAAGCCCCATTATTAGTGAACCCAGATTTGGCAGTAAGAATTCAGATCTAGATATTGTAGCCAGCAACTTCACAGAGTTAGACATAGTAAAAGAGCCATGCTATCATAATATAAAGCTATTTTTTCGTTGTGTGTGGGGATTGAGATTTGACCCCACTCATATTGCAGTATCCATCCCCCATGAGAACAAGAAAGAGATACTAGGTGCAATTGCACACTACACTGACAAAGGATGGTGATTCTGTGTCAACTGCGGAAACGATAGAGCTGAAACCTGTAGGATTCGTCAAGACTGGGGCAACTGGGAAAGGAATTAGGGAAAAACGTGTCACTTCGCAGATTGTCCTTCATCCAGGTTTGGAAGAGGCTTTGGATGGGATCGAAGACTTTTCCCACATATTTGTGATATTCTGGATGCACAAACTTCCTGAGGAAAAGAGGGAAACGAAGAAAGTTCATCCTAGAGGCAGGAGTGACATGCCACTTCTAGGGGTTTTCGCGACTAGGACTCCTCATCGTCCAAACCCTCTGGGATTAACACTAGTTGAGCTCTTGAATGTGAAGGGCAACAAGATAACTGTTCGTGGCTTGGACGCCTTCGACGGCACACCAGTCTTGGATGTGAAACCTTTTGACTACTGGGACATGAACAAGGATGCAAAGGTTCCAAGCTGGTGGATGAAGCTAAGAGCACAAAGTTCTAGAATTGTACACGCAAGGGATGATTCTGAAGGCTTTTAAGAGTCACACATATTGGATAGTTGAGGATGGTCGTGCCATGTGGAAGGTCAAGGACGTAATGATTACTGATGTGGTAACTGTAGACGTGGGCGTAAACATCAAGCAGGCGGTTGAACGAATGAACAATCAAGGGATAGGCTGTTTGGTTGTGCTGGAGAAGGGACACTTCGCAGGAATATTAACTGAACGTGACGTGTTGAGAAGAGTCGTGGCCAAAGCTCTGAACGCAGAAAAAACGCTTGTAGGAGACGTTATGTCCAAACCCTTGACAGTTGTTGACCCGGAAACAGATCTGGAAGACGCAGTCAAACTAATGTTTGAAAAGCAAATCAAGAAACTGACAGTTATAAAAGACAAGAAGCTTGTCGGTCTTGTTACAATGACAGACATAGCAAGCGTTCAATCGAAAATGATCGAGCACATAAAAGAACTCGCCGCAAAATATGATCTACCGAAAAGGATGCAGAAAGTTGTACGATACTACGTCGCGTGACGCGCAATGTTTCAGATGCACGCATAGAGCATTAAAAGATTTAAGAGCGCCACTACATTATTCTATGCTGATGAATTCACCAGATGTAATCATCCCCCTTTACGTATTGACTAGGATAGTTCGATTCACATTTGATACAATAAAAAAACAACTGTTATGACGTTCGCATTGGCACCAAGAAACACTAAACCAGTTTACGTGAAGCGTCGGTCAAACAGTCCAACCCAAACATCATTCATGAACTGGGCAGGGGGCGAAAGGAAGCAAAATGGCGAAAAAAGCCATGCTCTATGAAGAGTTGCCAGAAGACAACGTGCGATGCAACCTTTGTGGAAGACGCTGCATAATACCTGAAGGCGCTGCAGGATTCTGTCTGGTTAGAAGAAACGAGAAAGGTGAGCTTCAATCGCTTGTGTACGCGAAAGCATGCTCCGCTTGTGTTGATCCAATCACAAAGAAACCGCTTTCTCACTTCAACCCAGGCTCGCAGGTCATGTCTATAGCCACGGTCGGCTGCAACTTCCGCTGTCGATTCTGCGACAACTGGGCAATCAGCCAGGAAAAGAGAATTCAGGGATACGACTTCCCTCCGAAAGAGGTTGTGAAAGCCGCAAAGGATAACGGCTGCCAAGGGATAAGCTACACCTATACTGAACCAACAATCTTCTTCGAGTATGCTTATGACACGGCAACGTTGGCTAGCAAAGAAGGGCTCTTCAACACGATTGTGACCAACGGTTACATGGCCAGCGAAGCGATTCGGTCAATAGCTCCAGTTCTGGACGCTGCAACGGTGGATTTCAAGGGCGCTGGAGACCTAGAATTCTACAAGAAGTTTGCAGGCGTTCCATCCGTAGAGCCTATTTATGAGTCCCTCAAAGAAATGAAGAAATGCAACATACATATTGAGGTAACCAACCTAGTGGTTCCAAAGATCGGAGAATCGATGGAGACAATCCGTGAATTAGCAACATGGATAAGAGACAACCTTGGAAAAGACACCGTGTTTCATCTGCTCAGGTTCAATCCTAACTATCAAGCAACTGAGATTCCGTCAACTCCTTTGGAGACGCTTGAACATGCCTGTGATGTATCACGTGAGGTTGGCCTCAACTATGTGTATATGGGGAATGTTCCAGGACACCGATACGAGAATACCCATTGTCCAAGTTGTGAAAAGCTGCTAATCAAACGGTTCAGTTTTGAAATCGTAGAATGGCATCTAACTGAAGACATGTGCTGTCCAGCATGCGGACAAAAAATAGCCATACAAGGACAGTTCCATCCAGGTGGCGTATCATACCCATACGTCATTTGACAACTGGATTTCCGTCCCGCAAAGAACATCCACGCACTTTATACCTGAACCTCTGATTGTTTACTCAAAGGACCAAACGCAATGTGGGTACTCGGAAGACCCGACGCAGCAGCTGTCCTAAAGGACAAAAAGGCTCGAGCAAGCCTAACCAGATACTTCGATGTGATGCAAGACGACAAACCAGCCAAGTTCATGATTGCCAAAAGACTGAGTGCAGATTTTCGTATTCACGATTCATCTGCAAAACTATGGAAACTTCACACCCAACTCACCAAAGAATTCTGTAGCCTACAACAGCAAATCGATTCGCGCCGAAACCGGCTGGAAGAGCTAGAAACTCCGGAAAAATCATACCTTGACCTGAAAATCGAAATCTCAAAACGCATTCTAGAAAGCTGTCACTTCTGCACTCGCAGATGCGAGGTCAACAGACTCGGAGGAGAGCTTGGATACTGCAAGTGTGGAACCAAAATAACAGTATCCACTATGTTCCCGCACACCGGTGAAGAACCAGAACTCGTCCCATCCGGAACAATCTTCACTCTCGGCTGCACCCTACAGTGTCGCCACTGCCAAAACTGGTCCATATCTCAATGGCATGAGAAGGGGGAAACCTTTTCACCAAAACAATTGGCTGAAGCCGTAAAACACTTGCGTAGTAGTGGATGCAGAAACGTCAATCTGGTTGGAGGCGACCCAACGCCTTGGCTTCACATGTGGCTTGAAACGTTTCGACATGTCAACGTGAATGTTCCCGTGGTTTGGAACTCCAACTCCTACTACAGCAAAGAAACCGCGAAACTACTCGCTGGGTTCACCGATGTTTACCTTCTTGACTTCAAATACGGGTCGAACAGATGTGCCAGAAAGATTTCAGACGCACCTAACTATTGGGAAGCGTGCACCAGAAATCACGTAACCGGTATGAAATACGGTGAACTTCTTATCCGTATCCTAGTCCTGCCTGAACATCTTGACTGTTGCACAAAACCTATTCTGAGCTGGATCGTTCAAAACCTCGGAAAACAAATCAGAACAAACATCATGTTTCAATATCGACCCGAATGGAGAGCACGCGAAATCCAAGAGCTGCGAAGAAGACTCACCAAACACGAGAGAGAACAAGCCATCAAACTTGCTAAAGAAACCGGATTGACCAACTTCATAACATAATCTTCTGAGGTTACAACATAATTTTCATTCTCTTTTCCTGAACAACAACAAGGCGTTGTAGCTGCAAATGTGCAAGCATACACTGTGCATCAGAAATGAAACCAAAACCTATTTCTCATGGTAGTATGCTCTATGTTGAGAAGGAAAACTTGAGAAGGCGAAGAATGTATGGGTTACTGTCCTGAATGTGGTGGTGAGCTGAAGTACATTTCAGCGACAAAACATTATGCATGCAAAAGCTGCGGGCTCTCTCTTACGTCTCAAGAACTCACGGAGGCACGTCAAAAGCTGCGACCAAGCTCCGAATCTGAAGAGGAGCAACGACGGAAAGAGCGCAGAGACTACCTGAAGTGGTGGCTCGGCAAAAAAAAGTAGAAGATCACAATGCATAATGGGAGTCATTTGGCTAGGCAATAGGCTCTTTTTCACGGCAGGATGATGCACTATTCGATATCCAGTAGGTATCGTCGTGTAACCTCTATTTATATATCAAATTGACGTTTCAGGTCGTTGGAGAAAGTTGACATGGTCTGTTCAACAGAAATCTTGTGTGTTGGAACGGAACTTCTGATTGGAAAGACTCTAAACACAAACGCTCATTGGTTGGCGAAGCGAATAACGAGTCTAGGAGGCGAAGTAACGAGAATCACAGTGGTTAGAGACGACGTGGGTGAAATCGCATCTTCTGTGGAAGAGGCCATGCATCGGAAACCTCGTTTCTTATTCACCGTAGGTGGACTTGGACCAACGTTTGACGACAAAACATTAGAGGGCGTTGCAAAGGCGTTGCGGTGCAAATTGAAAGTTGTCGATGAAGCCTTGAAAAGTGTGGAGGAAAAATACCAGATGCACGTGAGAGAAGGACTAGTAGAGAAAGCGGAGTTGACTCCGCCTCGGGTCAAAATGGCGAAGCTTCCCGAACTGGCTGAGCCCTTGTTCAATCCTGTGGGAACTGCTCCAGGGGTGATTCTAAAACATGACACCACAACTGTAGTGGCGCTTCCCGGGGTTCCGTCTGAAATGATTGCTATATTCGAGGGGCCTGTTGCCTCCGTTCTCAAACAAGCTGCAGGCAACATGACGTTTTTTGAGGCAAGCATAAACGTGACTGGTGTTATGGAGTCGGAAATGGCTCCAATCATCGACCGGGTGATGCAGGATAACCCCTACGTCTACATAAAATCTCATCCCAAAGGTGAGGAGGGAATCTCCAAGATAGAATTTCACCTCTCAACAACCTCCGAAAACCCCAGTGCAGCCAGAAAACATCTCAGCAAAGCCTTTGTCCAACTGTCAGACACAGTTGTGAAGAAGGGCGGCAAAATCAAGCCTGTCAGGACAGAGATTTGATGCTGCCGGAGACATTCCACCCGTAAATTCGTTTCTTGCAGTCTTCTTTCTTGCTCACGATTCGAGCTTCTCTTCTACAGATTATCGATAAATATCGTGCTTTCTGAATCCTTAAGAATTGCTCATTGACACTAGATGAAATGATAAATGATAGGAAAGAGCAGATTATGGAAGATGCCCGCCACAACGTATCGTTGGAGTTAGTAATTTTCGTAATATTCATGATACCAGCCATAGTGTTGGGGGCATTCGTATTCCTGTACATGATACTTGAAGTTACCCCCGACTTCGCGCCTGGACCAGGCATGCAATTAGAGAGACTGCTACAACCACAAATATGGCATCCAAATGCCACGCATGAGTTGGCTTATCAGGATTATATTACTCCATCTATTCCGGTGGTAATGCTTTTGTCAGATGAGGTGAATGGAAAGGTAGAAGCGTATAGGGTCGCCGTGCGTTGGGTGTGGGTTTCTGATGATACACTGAATGGTGTGGAAGAAGAGTGGTTGATGCCGGAAGTTTTTCTCGTGGACACTCCTAACTACGACACGAATCCAGCGAAACCTAGAGCAGCAAGCGATTGTGAGGAGCAAGCAAACTCTCTAGTGTCTCTCTTGAGAGCGGAAGGTGTTGAAGCAGAGGACGTGAGAGTTGTCTTGGGATCAGTGAACTTCGACGGCGACGAAGGAGGACACGCTTGGGTGGAAGTGTATGAGAATGAAAGATGGCTGGCGTTGGAAGCCACATCTGGCCCGTACTACGACGATGATTCACAGAGAGTGATGGAAAGAAGAGGTATGCCCTACGACTATTACTGGACCACTTCATACCCCAGTGTGGACATCTGGTTTTGCTACAACGACGTCTACTACATAGACTTCATACACGATGAAGAGAGTGCTCCTGACCATTGGTCCACACTACAAGCTGCAAGCAGCAAAGGGTTCACTTGAGTAGAGTAGATGCAACGGATTTCTCCTCAGCAATGTTGACTATGACCACGCATCCATGCCAAGAAAGAGAAGGCATTTATTTTAGAATCTATACTTCTCTGGAGAAGGCGTGAAAGCAAAAAATGACTACAATAGGTGACCACGTCAGGTGCCCACAATGCGGTGGAACCGCCCGTGTCGTTTGGATTTCACAAGACGGAGGAACAGAGGCAATAAAATGTGCCAGATATCATAGTCAAATGAGTCCCCCTCCGACCAAATTCAGTTCACGTGCCCAAGCAAAGACGAAGAAGGGAATGGTCTTTCTTGTGAAAACTACGCCTAAGAAGTAAGCCCTCAATACAGTTTACGTTACCGAATAACAACGGTATATTCCTCAAGTCAGTTTGCAGACTGACAAACTGTAGTTCAGTTATCAAATAGGTGGTATCTGGCATAGGGGCAAGACACCTACAACATGATGGAATCTGAATGTGGCGAAACAAACCCCAAGATAGATAAATGAACGCAACGAATTTACTAGGACTGCTTTGCACACACGCAGGTGTTCCAAATGCTTATAATTTTCATCATTGGCACCGCAGGTTCAGGAAAATCCTTCCTTACAGCCGCCTTCATTGACTGGCTGAGAATTCAGAAACAAAACGTGGCAACCGTGAACATGGATCCTGGAGCTTACACCTTGCCATACGCGCCAGACATCGACGTTCGCGACTACGTAAGTGTTCAGAAACTGATGGAAGAGTACAAACTTGGACCCAACGGCGCACTCCTAATGGCGGCAGATTTGATTGCAGAAGAAGCAGAAAGACTTGGACGAGAAATCGAAGCCCTCAAGCCTGATATGGCTCTCGTGGACACTCCGGGTCAAATGGAGCTCTTCGCCTTCAGAGCCAGCGGACCCTACATCGTGAATGAAATAAGCAAAGAACCAAAGGCGATACTATACCTTTTTGATTCGGTGTTTTCGGCCAGTCCACTCAACTATGTTTCGAACATGTTTCTATCCGCAGCCGTGTACAATCGCTTTTTTGTTCCCCAAACGTACGTGCTGTCAAAGTGCGATCTTCTTCCGCCTGAAGACGTAGATCGCATCGTAGACTGGTCTGCTAATCCTGAGGCTTTGGAATCGGCAATCGAAGAAGAGCTAAGTGGAACAAGGCGCCTGCTTAGCCGCGACATGATGCATGCAATCTACAGGCTGGGTTTGAGGTTTCTTCTAGTACCTGTTTCTGCCAAGACAAATGATGGATTCATCAATCTCAACGCGGCCTTGGAGCGTATTGCCACAGAAGGAGAGAAATTCACTACGTGATTGAAAGGTAGCTACAGAAACCAAGACGTATATGTAGCTTAATGCTTCTGCCGTTTTCTTGAATAGACTCTTAGCTCAGAGAAATCGGTTGCTAGAGAGCACGATTACTTGGCCATTTCTCTGAACTTGATGTATAACGCAGAGAAAATCACTCCAATCCCGACTATTATTGCACCTCTCAAAGAGACGCATATTCCGTAGGAAACCCAGCCAAGTGTATTGAAGAACGAGGAAATCACGCTGAATATTGTAAGTAGACTTCCAGCTGCCATAAGCAAGGGACTTGCACCAAGACACTTGGACGCCACTAAAACAAAGAGACCCACTAACATCATTGTGCAGCCACAAACAGCCCACGTAGCACCAGCCGTCATGATCCCTGCAGTGGCTTCAAACGACTCGTGATTAATGTTTCTAGAAACGGACAACATCCATATTTGCTTCCAGAATCATGTACATTCGAGTCCTGTTTGACTGTCCATTGCTGTAGGTGACAGAAACCCTTAATTCAATCTCCAATGGTGAAGATAAAAGAGGGCCCGTAGCTCAGCAAGGATAGAGTTCAGAAACATCTACAGCACCGGGCTTTTAACCCGGTGGTCGTGGGTTCAATTCCCGCCGGGCCCGCCATTTCATTATGTTACTCTACATGCACGTGTGGTTGCATTCCACTCTGGATCAATGGGTGTGTTTTGTTCCGTCACAGCTTCGTTGCAATTGGAAATGTGGAAGATGGAGCTATCGTTTGGGCGGTGATTCCAGAGGCAACGGGATATACACATGTAGTCAAGTCGAAATAGAAGTCTTTCAGGAAAGGAGTTCCTCGGTGATAATCCGAAAGTGCATTTGATAAAAATTTAAGTAGAAGCCTCTTTTCTTTATGAAACTCAGCGTCTTGTCCACGCAGCCCTGGTAGTATAGCTCGGTCTAGTATAGACGGCTGTCGCCCGTCCGACCCGGGTTCAAATCCCGGCCAGGGCGCTCTTTCTTTTTCAGGGCACCTACAGATGAAGATTTTTTCCATTTAAGGAAAGTGTACACTTGGAGAACAGCCACACAGTTGAATATTGTCATGTTGAAGATGGACGCAGTATTATGCAAACGGGAATGTGTACGGACGGGAAATAACACCATTTAAACAGGCTTCAATAGTTGTTTTTGAAGTCTGGGTGGAGAATGATACAATGGTTAAGCTGAACACGAAAGGTAAACCATTGATAATTATGATAAACGGAGAATTGTATGGTATCGAAGAAATCTCGGAGATCGATCCTACATACAACAAGAAAAAGAGTACGAAATTCTTCACAATAAGAGCAACAAACATAACCGGTCAAAGGAAATTAACAATAAGTCTAGATTTTCGCCTGCTTGACGTAGTAAAAATGGAAAACGGAGACGTATCATACATACGCTGAACAACGTGTGTAACCCATGCGGATTTCCAACCTGCCAACCGGAAGCACTAACTTTTTATTGGCACAAACGAAATCTAGCCTTCACGAAGTGATATGTTGTGGCATCATGGCCTGAGCTGTTGATAGACATTGTGCCGTTTACCCTGATTCTAGGGGGTTTTGCTTCAGCTTCTTGGCTACTAGAAAGGTCAATCGGACACTCACCTATCGTGGGAAAGCCTCTGCGTTGGTTCGCAAAAGTCGCGTCAAGTCTAGGCTTATTCATAGGGATTCTCCTTATGGCAACGGGAGTGATTGTATGGTGGATTCAGCCAACAATAGGATCTGATTCAATCACACAGCTCCTCTTGATCGTTACTGGGATTGCACTATTTCTGAAACCTATCAAAGATGTTCGCTGGGCCTCGTTGATTGGGTTGACGGCGGGTTGCCTATGTGTCGGATATGTTTACATGTTTCATAGATTGCCAGAGACTTTTTTCGGCATACAATCAAGATGGATTTACGTTGTGGTCTTCCTTCTCCCAGGTCTCGTTGTGTATCTCCTCTTCAAGTTCGTTGAAGATTTGCTGTCATTCATCGGATCGGTTTTATCATTCAAGCTTACAGCAATCACTTTAGGCCTATTGTGCATTGTGCAAGGACTGCTTCTGTTTTTTGATCGGAGTTTGTATGAGGTTTTTCAGATATGACCCAGTTTCAATGGAAAGCGAAAACAGGAAAGAGAAAGGGTATTCCAGAGTTGGAAATGTTCAGTTATGCTTTCTTCGGGGCTTTCTCCGTGACTTTCTCCGTGATTTCCTTGATTACCCCAGCTGCAACGGTGGTTCCCATGTCACGTATCGCAAATCGCCCAAGCTCAGGGAAATCAGTGTAGGCTTCAATTGATATGGGGTGAAGCGGTTCAAATCGAACGACTGCGCCGTCTCCAGTCTTCAAGAAAGCTGGTTTCTCTTCGACAGTCTGTCCAGTACGTGGGTCCAATTTCTTGATTAACTCTGTGAATCGACATGCGACTTGGCTGGTGTGGGCGTGCAACACTGGAGAATATCCAGCTGCAATTGCTGTTGGGTGGTAGATGACTATTATTTGTCCAATAAACTCTTTTGCAACAGTTGGTGGGTTGTTGATATGCCCACCTACGTCCCCTCTTCGAATGTCTTGGTGTGATACACCTCGGACATTGAATCCTATGTTGTCGCCAGGTCCAGCCGTCTTCATTTGAACATGATGTGTTTCGATGGATTTGACTTCTCCTTTGGAACCCGATGGCATGAACACAAGGGTGTCTCCTACTTTCAACTCGCCGGTCTCAACTCTTCCGACAGGGACTGTTCCAACTCCAGTAATTGTGTAAACGTCTTGCACGGGAAGGCGGAGTGGTTTAGTACCTGGCTTGGGGGGCACTTCGAAGTTGTCAAGAGCCTCGAAGAGGGTTGGACCCTTGTACCATGACATTTTCTCGCTGCGTTTGAATAGGTTGTCGCCTGTCCATCCAGACGTTGGTACAAACGGAATCTTTTCAACGTTGAATCCGACTATCTTAAGCATTCTGGAGATTTCATTTTTAATCTCCTCGTATCTCTCCTGGCTCCAATTCACTGTTTGGTCATCCATTTTATTGATAGCTACAACTAGCTGGTTTACACCAAGCGTGAAAGCTAGAAAAGCGTGTTCTTTGGTTTGTCCACCTGAGCCGATTCCCGCCTCGAATTCTCCTCGTTTCGCAGAGACGAAGAGGAACGCTGCATCTGCTTGGCTGGCTCCTGTGACCATGTTTTTCACGAAGTCTCTGTGTCCAGGTGCGTCGATGACAGTGAAGAAGTATTTTGGGGTTTCGAACTTTAGGAAGGCAAGGTCAATAGTTAGTCCACGTTCTCTTTCTTCTTTGAGTTTGTCGAGAACCCAAGCGAATTTGAAGGTTTCTTTGCCCAGCTTTTTTGCTTCATCTTCGTATACTTTGGCTGTTCGCTCGTCAACAGTTCCGGTGAGGCTGAAGAGGTGTCCTACCGTAGTAGATTTTCCATGGTCCACATGCCCAGTGACTATGAGGTTCAAGTGGGGTTTCTCAGTTTTGCTCATTTCTGTTTTCTCCACATTTTGTTTCTGCTCATTTTCCTTTGGTTGTAGTGAAATTGCTAATAGAGACTGTCTCTTCGATTAGATAAAGTTTTTGAATTGGAACATTTTTTCAATGGTTTCTTGTTATCTGTCGGCTCTACACCGCATCCTTCATCTTGAAGCATTATTGTAGAGACCAGTCTTCATCTAATGTATCTGCATATGGTTTCCCATTTTTTGTTTGGATGAGGCATTTAAAGAAATATTAGTGTCACTGTGCTGATTTATGGGCGTGGGTGCGACTCTGGCATGCCAGCGAATCTTCCTGCAGAGGCAAAGCACAAATGGAGTGAAGTTGCATCAGCGAAAACGCCTCAGGAAAAGCTTCGCACGCTCAAAGAGTTTTTGAGTTTAGTTCCGAAACACAAAGGCACGGCTCGCCTTCGTGCTCAAGCAAAACGCCAAATCGCCTCTCTGCGAAGAGAAATCGAAGAGAGAAAGCAGAGAAAAATCGGGAAGGGCGGACCAAGATTCTTCATAGAGAAAGAAGGCGCAGCACAGATTGCGATTCTGGGTCCAACGAACGTAGGTCGAAGCAGCTTGTTAGCTTCGATAACCAACGCAAAGGTTGTGGTTTCAGGCTATCCATTTACGACACTTGAACCTGTGCCAGGCATGTTTCAATATGAAAATCTGCAGTTTCAGATGGTCGAAGCCCCTCCGTTGATGAAAGGTTCAGCCGATGGAGAAGCGTGGGGTCCACAAACGTTAGCATTGGCTCGTAACGCTGACGGATTGATATTGATGGTAGATCTATCACGAAGACCTTGCAGACAACTGTCTCTGATCCTGGGTGAACTGGAAAAAGCGAAGATTCTAACTCAGAAACCTCGCGCACGAGTAGACATCGCAAGAAGACACATGAACGTAGGTCTGAAAATCCTTGTGCTAGGACGACTAGTCAACTGTACTGTGAGGGATGTAGAACAACTGCTGAGAAGCTATCGAATCTCAGACGGAATAGTGAAGATCTACGGAAAAGCCACATTAAATGATGTGGAAGATGCCATCTTCGAAAGTACCGTGTATCGTCCTGCAATAGTCGTTGCCAACAAGGCAGACGCTCCCAATGCAATTGCAGAGACGAAGGAATTGTTTAGTCGCACTAGCAATCGGATGAAAAGTATCCAGATTTCCTGTAAGAACCGGACTGGCTTGGAAGATTTAGGAGTAGAGCTGTTCAGAGTGTTGAACATAATCCGTGTCTACACGAAGGAGCCAAACAAGAAAAAGCCCTCTTCAAAACCGTTCATCCTGAAGAAAGGAGCTACGGTTCAAGATTTGGCAAAACAGATTCATAGCGACTTTTACCGACAGTTCAGTTATGCGAAGGTGTGGGCTAATCCTCCTCAAAAAGGTGAAGGCGCAAAAAAGACGCCTAGAGCGAAAAGACGTTTTTCTTTCAGTCCACAGAAAGTGGGCTTGAGCTTTCCCCTGGAAGACGGTGACATTATAGAACTGCACATAAAATAGAACCATGGAGTCTTCGCACTAACGAGATGACATCGCTACTCTTTCCATCTCATGACGTTTTCCCACACCGCTACTCTTTGAATCGTTTTTTGCTGCCAATATCAGTTCCTCTGCAAGCCATTCTTCAAGAGGACGGGGATTGCCAAAAGTCGATTTTCTGGCGCCTTCTGAAAGTAAACGTAGAGCCAAGTCCACTCGTCTCTGGGGCGAGATATCTACTGCTTGGTGATATGTTACGCCTCCGTACCCAATTCTGGTTGTGTCTTCGC
>CP070754.1:908346-957491 GCA_020348865.1 Candidatus Bathyarchaeota archaeon
ACGCTCCACGAAGGAGACGTCATACATACAGGAAAAACCTCGCTGAGGGTTCTACACACGCCTGGACATAGCAAAGGCAGCATAACCCTCTCAGGCCACGATGTTGCTTTCACCGGAGACACATTGTTTGCGGGGTCCATAGGCAGATACGATCTTCCAAATGCATCCTACAAAGAAATCATGCACTCGATCAAAAGACTGGCAAAACTACCTGAACATGTAAAAGTGTATTCTGGGCATGGCCCTACATCCACCATAGGCAGGGAAAAAAGCAGCAACCCCTTCCTGCAAATGAGTCTTTAATCGGTCTACAGAGCTCCGTTGAACAAGTCTTCTTCTCTTGAAATACACAAATCCTCTATCGAAGAGGCTTCACTTCGTTCAACCCGAGTCAAGTTCTTGACAATGACCACAGGTACGCCTTCTTTTCCTTGTCCCATAACCAACTCTGCAGCACAAGCAACTTCATCCACTATAGCCACGTTCTTCACCTTCAATTCATAATCGAACAAGTCTTTCTGCCCCCGGTAGTCCTTGAACACGTTGATTCCAGCAACCCCTATGGCAAACTCAGTTTGCCCTCTCCTAAACGGACGGCTATACGTATCGCATACAATGACCATTACTGTCTCCCCAGTTGACTTCTCTATTCCGGACCGTATTCTCCTCGCAGATTCATCCGAGTCCCTAGGCAAGAGCGCATAGTGGTATTCACCTGACACATTGGATTTATCTATTCCCGCATTTATGGAGACTAATCCTTTTTCGTCCTCTACGACTAGGACCTCCGGAGATGCTTTCACAATCCTTTTTGACTCATTCAGCACCAACTCAACGAGTCTGGGGTCTTTCAAAGTGACTTTCGCTATTTCTTCTGCCCTTCCGCAAGGTTTCACTGCCTTCAGCGTTACCACCCGTCCCTCAGCCTTCGACACCACCTTCTGAGCAACAACCACAACGTCCCCACGGGCGATAGACACGTTGTTTTTCTTCGCTGTGTCAACAATCATCTTCGCAAGATCATCTCCCTTTTCCACCCTTGGAAAACCGCTGAGACCCACGATATTGACAGTTTCCGCTTGCAAGCCACACCCTCCAAACCAAGCTCACACAGTTGACTTGCTCTATTGGAACCCCAGTCATATATTTCCATCAGTAAACCTGAGAACATCCAGACTAGAGGAAACTGTGGAATCCAGACTCGCTTTCTTTGACAAAGAAGAGAATGTTCTGAAGGCAGAGCTTGAGTAATGAGAACACTTATTTTCGTGTGCTTCATCAAAGCCTTGATGCTAGCTTGAAGATTCAACTAGACCAGTTGACCACACCATTCAATCTAGAACAAACATTGACGTGCGGCCAAGTGTTTCGATGGAGAAGACTAGGCGGCTGGTGGTATGGTGTCGTTGATGAAAACGTTGTCAAGATTAGACAGAATAATGGCGAGCTGCAGTTTCACACTTTTCCTGGGGGAATGGATGCGGATTTTTTGAAGAACTACTTCAGGTTGAGCGACGACCTGCCTCACATACAGTCACAAATAAACAGAGATGAACATATTGGAAAGGCGATTCAACGCTTCGCCGGATTAAGAATCATCCGACAACAACCATGGGAATGCCTAATCTCCTACATCTGCGCAACATTCAAGAACATCCCAGCAATCAAAGGAATGATTCTCAACCTGTCCAAACGGTTTGGTACAGAAATAGCGTTTGACCGCTACAGGTTCCATACATTTCCCAAACCCCGAGACCTAGCCAACGCAGATATTGAGCATATAAGAAAATGCAGACTGGGGTTCAGAGCGGAGCGGGTTCTCAAAACCTCCAGAATCATATGCCACGAAGAAAGTGATTTGGAATCCCTGGAGGAGACAGATTATGAATACGCTAGAAACGAGCTTCTATCACTGCCTGGCGTTGGACAGAAAGTTGCAGACTGCATCCTTCTTTTCTCTTTGGACAAGCTCGAAGCGTTTCCAGTGGACGTTTGGTTGAAACGTGTAATCCTCGAAAGTTACTCGGGTTGTTTTGAACGATCATTCATCGAAAGAATCCGAGACAAGAAATCGCTTACGCCGCAAGAATACAGGGAGATCAGCCGATTTGGTCAAAGATATTTTGGGCGACACGCAGGATACGCTCAGGAATACCTGTTCGCGTACGCTAGGAGTATGATGCATCTAAGCGTTTGATGTTGACGTTCATGTGTACGCGCTAGGCGCTCCTCCTTTTGTTGTTCTATAGGAAACGCTGATAGCCCTTCTCTGGAAAGGATTTAAAAGCGAACATGAAACCAAAGAAGCTTGAGGAAAACATATGGCAAATTCTATCGAGAAGGAAATGTTGGAGGAACTACGGAAGATTAGGGAAGCTGTTGAATCAAAACCTGCTCCATCTCCACCAAAAGGACTCTGGAATGAATTCAAGGACTTCCTCAAAAAATACAAAGTCATGGGTTTAGCTGTTGCCTTCATTATGGCTATATACCTCGGTGCTTTGGTTAAGGCTCTCGTTGACGACTTCGTAATGCCAATAGTCACTCTTGTCATGCCCGGCATCGAATGGGAAGTCATCGTAGCTGGACCTTTCCGCGTTGGACATTTCATCGGGTCGTTGATAACATTTCTCATCGTAGCCTTCGTAATCTTCATCCTAGTGAAGGCTACCAAACGATGGGGAATCGAATAGTACAAGCCTCCGGTTTTTTCCTTCTATAATCTGGCACAGTTGGAAAAGAAGGTTCTTGGTGGCCCGGGAGAGATTCGAACTCTCGTCAGCGGGTCTAGAGCCTTTGGGGTCCGTGACCTAGACCAGATAATCCATGATTTCTGGCAATACTGTAGCATTGAAGAGAGACTTGGTCAAAGGCAAAGCAGGGATTATAGGAATATTGCTCGTAGATTTCTACAATCCTCCAAAGGTGTAGTGTCAAGGCAAGCTATCAGAGAATACTTGAAGGGCTATCTTTAGAAGGCCCCGAAGACCTACAACAACCAAGTTGATGGTTTGAAAGCCTTTATCAAACGCTATCTGAAGTGCCCTGAATTTATAAGTAAATTTAGACACACGCACGTTCCAGTGAACTATGAGGAAAAGCTCCCGAGTAAGCAACAGTTGCAGAGAGGGTTTGAGGCCCTGGAAACGGACAAGGAGAAGGCACTCTACCTGTTGTACGCAACATCAGGATTCAACTGTTCAGAGGCTCTGTCACTCACGAAAGAAGACGTAGACCGCAAATCACAGTGTGTGAAGGCTAAGCATGATAATCGCACAAAGAAGGCTGGAGTAACTTTCTACAACGATGAATGTGCAGAGTTCATAGAGAAAATCTGGAATGGCAATGAAACGCTTTTCGCATTCAAGGAGCAGGAATTTAGAGCGTTATGGATCAAAGCGAGTACTGCAGCTGGAGCTAGAATTAGACCGCAGGTCCTGCGGAAATGGCATTCAACAATGCTAGGTGAGCTTACGGTTCCAGACCGATTTGGGGACCTATTTCAAGGAAGGCTCCAAGAACTGTCACAGCCTAACACTATACTGGAAGAGGTCTTGAAAGGCTGAAACGAATCTATGATAGGGCTAACCTCAAAGTGTTAGCCTAACATCCCTCTTTCTTTTCGAAGTATGAAGGCTTTGGATTCGCGTTTTTCCGTTTTCCGCACAGACCTTATCAGTCTTCTCCCATTAACTGCTCATACTCATCTTTCATGTGCTTCTCCTCATCAGAGAGCTTCTCGTATTCCGTCTCAGTAATGCTTTGATATTCTTGCTCTGATGGCTCTGTACTTTCGTCTTCTGCAGGCTCTTCATAATCTTTCTTTGGAAGCTCTGCCGTCTGTAACTTGTCTCCCCATCTAAAAATCGCACAGAGCCCCCCAACTATTCCCAGAGGAGTGCCTGGATACAGGAATAGAAGAAAAAGAATGACAAACGGCAAACTGTCTATTGAGGCGGGTGGGGATGCGAGTAGTAAATATGATGGCCCTAGAAGTGAAAATACAAGTATCGTCACTCCAAGAGCAACGTTGTGTTTTGGTTTGGATTTCAGCAATCGTGAACACACTATGATGCCAACACCAGATACAATCGGGCCTACGACCCATGTTAGAATCAAGGCGGTCCATTGATCCGCGGTAATAAAGGGGGGACCAGGCCTTCTTGGCAGCCAAAGAACTGGTGTATACAATAGACTTAGGAAAAATAGGTATCCACCAATCAGCGCTAGCGTGGATCCAGGTGCGGGCTTCTTCTCCTTCTTTGTCTTCTTCCCACCACTCAAGAGAGTTCACCCAACACAAATACGCTCCAACATTCTTTTCAATAGAGACTTTTGGGTGCGTTGTCTCCTACGGTAGAGAGTGGCAGCAAGTAGAGTTGTTATCATGAACAGTGGCAGAACAAGAAAGGATGGAAACTCTGGAATTGCTTCAAGAGGACAGTGGAGCTCCCATGCGTTTGGATCAAATTCGTTAGGGTAATCGTCAACTTCAGCAACACCTTCTTCAAGCAGTGCCTTATTGACGTTCGCTACATGACTCAAGTTGTGTTCAACATAAACTACACAGACTAATCTGTCATAGATGTCTGTTCCGTAAACGTCATCTATATCAAGATATACAATCTTGCTCAGCACAAGTGAAATCAAGAAATCCTTAGCTTCACCGTATCCCTCTTCGCCAAGTTCTGGTGTGTCTACATCAGCCAACCTTATTCTATCTCCCGAAGCCACATCAAAAGTATCTCCGTCAACAACATAACTAACAACATCAGTCATGTCAATCTCCCCAGAACATTCACTCTGAGCAACAGGCACTAGACAGCAGGTTGAGAGAACCAGAAGCAGAAACAGTGGAGCCTTCTTGCCGTTCTCGTAGAATCTAATTTCATGAAAGTCTCCGAGCGTTATGGTTCCCAAACTTCGACTCTCACCGCAAGCCCTGGTTGATTTGAACGGAGAACTAGGTAGAACCTACCTGTGATGTTCAAGTAGTGTCTTGGAATTTCGGTGGTAAGATACTGGCTCTGCAAGTATTCGTCATTGTACGCATTATAGATCCCCACATCAAGTCTTGCTCCAAGCTCTGGTTCGCCATTCCAATGCCAAACGACATACCAATCGTTACTCTTTATCTCAAAAGCATCAGTATACAGGTATCTTCCAAAGGGGTCGATGTCACCCGTTTCATACACTAAGTGCCATCCACCTGGAAGGTAGAATACCACCACAAACCACACCAAGTTTGTTACGATGAGTGACGCAACGAGAATCCCAATAATGGTGTTTCCTTTCATCAATTCTTTAACCGCTTTCCCTTCTGGGGTTATACGTCTTATAGCGTTTACTCTCTCTGCTTCAGAGCTCTCAGTCTATGCGCGCGCACAAATCGCGAAGAGAAAAAACTATAAGGCAAAAAAGGCGAAAAACGCTATTCATGAAAGTTCTTAGCGAATCAGAAGCTGTTAAGATGAGTCAAGGCCCAGTAATGATCGGCACATGGCCCACACCGGAGCGTCTCGCAATCGGATTGCTTGTCTTAATGTTCGCTATTATCTTGGCTGTCGATGCCCTTCTGGTAACCTTCGGTCAACCTGGTATACCATTATCTGATAATGATGTTAAAGGCATAGCAGGCTTCACTTTTCTACTGATTGCCATACTGATTCTCATTAAAGGAAGGAAAAAATAGAACCAAGGATTCCCGCTTCTCTCTTCTATTGCGCGCTTAAAACACTTATATGCATACATGTGCATATCTATATGCATAAGTGAAAGACATGGGAAAGAAGAGAAGAACAACACTCACAATAGATGCAGCAGTCTTAGCAAAGGCACACAAAATAGGCTTGAACGTTTCTCAGTTCTGCGAAAACGCCCTTAAAGAAGCAATAAAACGACTGGCAGGTTCCAACGCTCAAACAGACGGTGAATCATCCTTTCTTGGCGAAGCTTCTTTGGAAAAGAAGGTTCTTGGTAGCCCGGGAGAGATTCGAACTCTCGTCAGCGGGTCCAGAGCCCGCCATGCTTGACCGCTACATTCGGCGGAAAGGAATTCTCCCATCCTCCACCGGGCTTCTTCTTTCCGGGCTATCCAAAAAAAGAGTGGTTTCTACTTGTATAAGTCTCTTATCGTCTCTTATCAAGCGCAACTGGAGGGTGTTTGGAGCTAGGCGATGAGTTAATGAGTCTATTTATCAGATTTTTCCTTTGCCGGCGAATACTGAGTGTTGTTTCCTTGGCCAGTTCTATGGTTGTGTGTGCCTTTTTGCGATCTACATAACTTACGTCGAAGGCTACGTCGACATTGTCATACATTCTCTCAGTCTCTTCTGAGCTTCTCAATGGACGGAGGATGCTTGCGTATCCAGCCCTAGTTGCCTTGTCGGTGGAGGTGAGCCAAGCGAAATTCTCAAGCATGCTGGCAAGGATGCGAAGTACGTAGTGAGCCGTTTCAACATACGCTCCTTCCTTAAGAAGGGCATATGACCGAGCAACCACACCTTCTAAGAAGCTGCACTTTCCATAGTATTCCAACGCAGTTTTGACCTTGGAATGTGAAGAGTTGAGGGCAAAAGCATGTTCTCTCGTGTAATTTGTGATATCATTCCAAGTTTCCTTGAGCAAACTGATTTTTTTCTCAGCCTTACGATGGTTCACCCCGC
Source organism: Candidatus Bathyarchaeota archaeon (assembly GCA_020348865.1). Classification (GTDB taxonomy): domain Archaea; phylum Thermoproteota; class Bathyarchaeia; order Bathyarchaeales; family Bathyarchaeaceae; genus SOJZ01. Next base: position 915,012 of record CP070754.1, read on the forward strand.
ACATGCGTGTTACAGTGAGGTAATCGTCAAAAATCCTGGGCATTTTCAGCATTTTCGCTGATTCTTCAAGAGCTCTGATGAAGCGACTGTTGGAGATGGGCAACAAGTTGAGTTCTATGAGAATTCTTGACAGGCATTCTACTCCCAAGCCAGCGAACACACAAGCACTTCGAAAGTCGCCTCTGGCATAAGCTGATGTGGCTCTGCTTATGTATATATCAGAGTCCACAAGATACGTTTCGGTTCGAACATCAATACGTTCAGGTTTCCGATATGCTTTGGCTATCCACTCTTTGGCATTCCCAAATGACCAATCTCGATCGTACAAGATGTGAAGTTCATAGAGTCTTTGATCAATCTCGGACGGAACCACACCAGTGATCCATTTTTTAGGGATGAAATTCAAGTCGATGAGCAGCCCGTTGGGTTCGACGCGATCTGTGTATTCGCGGTTGAAGTTTCGTTCATCTGCAATTAGTAGATCTACGTCGCTACTTGAATCGGCATCGCCACGACTCCAACTTCCGAATAGACCAATCCCTGACACTGATTCTTGTGACCTCAGATTCTTGACAAGTTTTTCCAAGGTGCTGCGAATCATCTCCGGAAGCATCATCAAGTTTTTCCCCTACTCAAGTTCCAAACAGGATCATTCTTCAATCCCAGCACCAAATCTTGCCCTGTTGAATAGACTGATGTTACCGTACCGCTTAATTGGGTGCGGCAGCCTGTTAAAATGTTGTCGTGAAACTTATTTTTCATGATGTAACCATGCAGAAGTTGATACGTGGTCTTAAGTAGTATGGAATCTGTATTTTTATTATTGATTAGTTAACTGGGTCTGTGAATCGAAAAGTTTATATATTGAGACAATTACTCCAGAATAGCGGCGGGCCAGATGGACGGTTTCTGACCCTAGATTGATGAAGAGCCACCAATTATGAAGGGTTTGTCGCCACGATACTCCATCGAGGAAAGGAACGTGGGCAAAAAAGAGAAGAGGACACCTCAATCCAAAGACAAGTGTCCTGAGTGCGGAAATGCAAATCTTATCCACGATTATGATACTGGCGAGACCGTTTGTGGAAGCTGCGGACTTGTACTCCGTGAGCAAATGATGGACAAAGGTCCAGAGTGGCGAGCCTTCACGCAAGAAGAAAAAGCATCCAGGAGCCGTGTCGGAATCCCCACATCCTACTCTGTACACGACAAAGGCTTATCCACGGCCATAGGCCGCGTAGATCGAGACGCTTTTGGACGCAAACTTCCACTCTCCACGCGCCTGCAAATGTGGCGATTGCGAAAATGGCAGATACGATCACGCGTCCACTCCTCTGTGGATCGAAACCTAGCTCAAGCAATGGCAGAGCTTGACCGCCTTTGCGACAAAGCCCATATTCCTGGACCCATCAAAGAAAAAGCAGCAGTTGTCTACCGAAAAGCACTTGACAGGGGCTTGGTGCGCGGAAGGTCCATTGCAGCTATAGCCGCTGCTGCTCTTTACTCTGCTTGCAGAAGCACCAGAACCCCAAGAACTATCCGTGACATAGCGGAGACTAGTCTTGTCGACAAGAAAGATGTTGCCCGATGTTACAGGCTTCTGCTTCGTGAACTGGACATGCAAATGCCTATTGCTGACCCTCTTACGTATATCTCCAAAATCGCGGAGAGCACCGGAATTAGTGGACCGACTCAGGGCCTTGCTATAAAAATCCTATCCGATGCAAAAGCCCGACGGGTTGCTTCAGGCAAAGACCCCATGGGACTCGCAGCTGCTTCGCTGTATATTGCATGCCTGAGAAATAACGAGAAGAAGACCCAGAAGGATATCGCCGAAGCTGCGGGTGTAACTGAAGTTACTGTTAGAAACCGCTACAAGAACCTCAAGAGACAGCTAGGACTCGAAATACCAGATTAGCTCGTCTTAGCCTCTTCCAACTCCATTGCTATTGGACCCTTATAGCCACAGTACGCACAAACATATTCCAGAGGTGTTATTCCGAACATCCGAGGATACGTATCAAAACTACTTGAAATCCGAAGTTTGCGACAACCACATTTGGGACACAATTTCTGAGCCAGTTTTTCCCGTTTCAGTCCGCCGAGAACTTCACGTATGTTTCTAAATATGTTCACTCGCTCTCGCCCGTTTGTTCACTGAAGTTCAATGTTCTCTTTGAGATACCCCGCTTGAATGAGGTAGGAGGCCACTTTCTCTCTGTGGTCACCTTGCAGAAGGATTTCGCTGTTCTTGGCCGTTCCCCCACAAGCACAAAAAGTCTTGAGTTTCTGGGCAAGTCGTCCAAGGTCTGTGTTCTTGTCGTCTAGGCCGTCGACAATGGTTACAGGGCGTCTCCATTTGCGATATTCCAGACGAACTCTTATTCGTTGTTGTTCTTTTGTGATCTCTCTGCAGACACATATGTCGCTAGGAAGTCCACATACTGGACAGATTTCCGCCATATCGCTCACCTAAACCTAAAGTGTACAGCTATTTAAGATTTTCAATCATTCTGCCTACCAGAACAACAGTTCTTCCGAAAGGCTGGTCTTTGTACAAACATGTAACGCTTGGCATTGCAGCTTCAGACCAGACCTTAAGACCTTTCACCGAAATGCAAAAGATTTAAACGACTGAGTAGAACAGCATAAGATTTTGAGCATAAGGAGACCACGAGTTTATGGGACGTAGGTGCCCCTCTATTATTGGTGTCGGCAGAACCAAGTTCGGTGAGCATTATGAAAAGGCACCGCAGAACATGGTAGAAGAAGCGGGGTTGACTGCCTTGGATTCCGCTGGCATCGAGCGGAAAAATCTTGATGCATGCTATTTCTCAGATTACTTCCTTCAGATCACAAACAAAATTGGAATTGAAGAAGGTTTTCTGTCCGAACTGCTGGAATTACATGTTCATATGGAAAAGACGAGGTCGTTCAGTTCTGCCCTCCTAAACGCCTGCTTTACAATCCAGTCGGGAAAATATGACCTCGTCTTGGTGGGCGGAGTAGAGAAAATGACCGATCGCTGGGATAAAATCAGAGATGACCTAATGCTTCTGGAAGATCCGTGGAGCTACTACGCTGGATGCACACCAGAAGCGAATCATGAACTTATGCTCAGAGCATATGTTAGAAAACACAGAATCTCCGGAAAATCGCTTGACAAGTTCAATACTGCTTTGGCTCAGGTTTCTGTCAAGAATCATTTTCATGCAATGAACAATGAACACGCGCAGTATCACAGAGAAATCGGCGTGGACACTGTGTTGAAGGAAAGGTCTAGGACACAGAGACCTTTGGGAATGTACGATTTCGCACCTATTTCAGATGGCGCAACCGCCCTGATCCTAGCAAGTCCCAAGATGGCAAAGGCTCATAGCGACGTACCAGTCCACGTTGTGGGCTTCAGTTCAGCCACTGATTACATCACTTTTCCTTCACGTGAGCACAGAACCGGATTCATCGCGAGCAAGAAGGCGATGGAAGACGCTGTCAAAACGTCAAATACTAAGAGGGACGACATTCAACTGGCCGAGCTCTACGATCAATCCACGTTGTTGGAAATGATAGCCTTAGAAGACTTGGGTTTCTCAAAAAGGGGAAAAGCTTGGCTTGACATCTATGAGAGTTGCGAAGATTACAGAGGATTTTACGAGGTTGATGGAAGAAAGCTCTTTGTGAACACAAACGGGGGGCTCAAGGCTGATGGAAATCCATTGGGAGCTACTGGAGGAGCCCAAATCTTCGAAATCGTTAAACAACTCCAAGGAGAAGCTGGCGATAGGCAGGTGAACGCAGATGAAACCCCGCAGTTTGGGTGTGTCTTAGAACTTGAAGGATTTGGAACAAAGGCGTACGTTCACATCTTGAGCAGGGATTAAGATGAGCAGCGAACCTGTGGAAAGAAGAGTCTCATACATAGGTGATAGACTCAGAAGCAGTCGATGCAGCATCTGCGGTGAAGAATATTTCAGACCTAAAGACTACTGCGGGAAGTGTGGAAGGAAGAGCTACGGTAAGATGGAAGACATCGATCTCTTCTATGAAAAGGGAACATTGGAAGTTTGCACTCTTGTTAACAAACCTACAAATAAATTCGCCAAGTTAGGACCCTACATCTATGGGATCGTCTCATTTCATGATGGAAAGGTAAGGGTCCCAAGCAGGTTAACTGACCTTGTCTTGAGCGACAAAGAAATCCAATTGCCTGATCTTGAAGGGCAAGACGTTGTTCCAAGATTCAGAAGGAGACACCGCGTGAAGGCTAGCGAGATAGTCCCAACAATCTCTCTAGCATTTACTCTTGCTGAAGGGTACTACCCCCACCAGAGCCATATAATCACCAAACCCGGAAAAGAGTATGAGACACCAGGAATCGTCGGATACGGAGTGTACGTCTCCAAATTCCGAATCAAAGAAAGGGTCATGGAAAGGTCGATACCTTTCATGGATGAAGATTCCATCACGGCTGCGGTTGAGGCTGGAAAAATGGCTTTGATCCACTCTGGCATAGATTCTTCGCTTGTGGGCAAGGTGTACGTGGGTTCAGAGTCAAACCCCTATGTGGTCAAGCCCATAGCCTCCAAGGTAGCCCAAGTGCTGAAGCTTGGTGAAGAAGAAAAGACTGATGGTTTACAGGGCGTAGACGCGATTGACACAGAGTTTGCGTGCAAGGCTGCCACAAGCATGTTCAAAGACGCAACATCACTAGTACACTATCCTGGTTCCAGAACATCTTACGCCATGGTGATAGCAGCCGACAATTCTCAGGCTGCGCCTAGAGACGAGGTTGGAGGAGAACTAGACCTCTTTGTCGGATATGGTGGTTCAGCATTCATCTTTGGCATGCAGGACGTCATAGCCGAGGTGGAGGGATGGTACTCTTGCACGTCAGATACGCCAGACTTCTGGAGAAGGGAGCTTCAGTCATACCCCAGACATGGAGGCCGTTTCACGGGTAAACCTGCTTACTTCAAGCATGTGGTGAAAGCCTACAAGAAATTGATGGCAAGATTGAACCTCCAACGTAGCGACGTGAACTATTTCGTTTCTCACCAGCCGAATGTAGGCTTTCCAACGAAGGTGGCGAAGGAATTAGGGTTCAAAGAAGAACAGTACGTGCCAGGCCTCAAAGTCTCAAAATTCGGTAACACATACTCAGGTGCTTCACCCATAGGGCTAGCTGCCGTTCTGGACAAGGCCAAGCCAAACGAACGAATAGTGATTGTTAGCTACGGATCTGGGGCTGGAAGCGACGCCTATTCCCTAATTACGACAAGCCAGATAGAGGAGAAGAAACACCGACAAAAATTCACTGTTCAACATCAGATCGAAAATGAGCACATAAAATACGTGGATTATGACACCTATAGGAAGTTCAAGTTAGGACTCTGAAGCGTCCTCAATTTGAGGACAATTGACGGTGATTATGGCGATACGGTGATAACTGCATAAGCACGTGCATTTGGGAGTCGAGTCACCAACGCGCACAATTCGGGCGCGCATGACATGGGTCAAGGACTCAAACAACAAAACCTTGAAACGATTGACGAGGTAGCTATCCACGAATGAAGAAGCTAGAGAATGCAATTATGGTTGAGAGAACGTCAAGAGGAGACAGCCATACCCAAAATACCAAAAATCCAGACCTGAAAAACCACATCTTTATACTACAAACGTAGTATATGAAGGAGTCAAAAGGAGAGGAAGAGGTTGTTTGTTCATGAAATATTCAGGGTCTTGTACTCTCCATTCAAAGCATTCAAAGAAATTGTCAAGAACCCTGACGTAAAGGGACCCATACTAATCTTGTTGATCACTGTGGTTGCCACAGCCGGGGAACAATACATCAGCGCCTCAAAAACCTTCTTTGAAAATCCGACCCCTGACTTGGATTCATGGACCGAGTCAACCCTGCTGTGGAGCCCTAACAACACATTGTCATGTGACACAGACCGCATAGTTGGCAATTGCAGTGTCAAATCTCTTGTTTCCAACGACACGTCCATCTGGATGAAAAAGAAGATTCCGACTGATCTATGGCCACTTGTCTGTTCAGGAGACTCTGGCTACACGTCATTCTCTTTTCGGATTAAATGGATTCACAGTGTGGCTACACTACCAAGTGACGCCACTCTGCGGTTATTTTCAGGCGACGAAAGCAATTATTTCGAATTTGACCTGAAGGACAGAATATCAGATTCAAGTGACAAATGGAGTAGTGTAAATGTAAGTATCGGCCCGCAGAGCCAAGGTTGGACGAATCAAGCAAACTGGGAGAACATAACGGCACTGGAATATCGACTGTCTTGGTCCAACGCAGCAAACATAACGATCAAAATCGACGATTTGTATTTTGGAAAGTATGTTTCCTCCTACATAACAGATGTTTTCACTGGATGGTTGGTGGGTTCTCTGATGGGCTCGACCACTGATTTCCTCATCAGGTGGATTTTATTCGCTGGTCTCTTATTGTTGATAATCAAGATATTTGGTGGCGAAACTGGTCCATGGAGCGCGTTATTTAATGTTGTCGGGTACGTATTTGCCGTTATGATGGTCTACATCGTGATTGATACTCTTTTGATTAGCATGCTTCCACCACTTAGTTTTCCGTTTAGAGCGTGGAGTCCTGTGGCAGGAGAAGAGGAAATTGGAATCATGTTGTTGAGTCAGATTATCGACAGCAGTTGGGGCACTACCTTGGCGTACAACATCCGTTACTACCTCCCGTTCGCCGTTCATGTATGGATAGTTGCACTTGGCACGACCGCAGTACATTTCGCACGAGAATTTTCATGGGAGAAAGCGGCGGCCATCTCTGCAATGTCATATATCATGCTCATTCTCTTGAAAGCGGTCATACCGATTTAGCAAACCGATATTTCCCTACTGATATTTTATGAATTCGAATGCATTCAGACCCCTCTCTGAACCATCATGGGTGTGTCCTTTCAAACCTTTCAGATTAGGATGGATATCTCAAGTGACTCCTGTCATATTCCAGATTGAATCCTTAACAATTTCTCCGTGTTTTGCTCCATAGTAGAGACCTGAGATAAAACCGAGTACCGGGAGACAAAACTTGGTAAATGCATAACGAATCAGGGAGTTTTGGAATCGATATTCCAGGAAAGATGATCGCCAGACACGAACGTTGTACTCCCAGCATTTTGTCAGAAGCCTCCATCGAGCTTTCGAAAGGGAATTCAATTCAGCTCCAAGATGGTTGCTCAAGACACAGCTTTCCAGCGGGACGAAGAGCAATGGAACAAAGAAGGCTCTGTATCCGCCGAGGTCATCAATCAATTGAAGTGTCATATTCACGTCGTCTTCAGTTTCGTCTGGCAGACCGATGATTAGTGTAGCGAGTGGATACCAATTATTGTCATTCAAGATTCCAAAGGCCTGGCAGACGAGATTGGGCCATTCTCTAGGTTCAAATGGAAGCGGTTTTCCTGCCATATGTCTGCGAATTAAACGGGTACTTCCAGTTTCTATTCCCGTCTCCGCAGTAACGACAGGCTTTCCGCGGTAACCATAACAATTGTATTCGATCAGTATTTCTGACAATTCTCTGACCATGATAGGGTCACATAAGACAGGAGCCAATGACATGTGTGAGGGTTGGATGGCTCTGACTCCAGGATGAGATGAGATTCTTCCAACCAGTCTTAGAATTGCGTCCTTGTCAGGAATGAAACCGTTGTTTTTGGCACCATATAGAAAAATGTCTTCTGTGCTGAGAGTGATAATTTCAGCGCCTTCTGCAACGTTAATCTCTACCTCTTTCATAATTCTTTCAACAGGAAAGTTCCTTCGCTTCTGCATTGCAGGTGTGCAGAACTGACAGTTGCGACCACACCCCCTGGAAATCTCTACACATCCATGAACAGATGCATGTTTGATCGTTGGTATCTCCTTATTTGCAAACCTAGCCTTGACGCGAACTACCTGTGGAATATTCTCTCCTTTGGCAGCTCCAGCAAAAACCTCTGCAACTGTTGCTTCGCCTTCTCCAATCACCACACAATCAATTCCATAAGACCTCATCATGTTCCTATGTTCAAGTTGCCATGCTCCCGCACCGCCAACTATGATCTTTGGTTCATGTTTCCGAAGGCTCCCATGCTTCATCAGATTTCGAAACTCCAACAAGTTCATGGGGGCTCCACCGCCGATCAATGAAGAATATGTTTTGCTGACGTACCCCATCCCCAGAGGATCCATAGTTGATATGCCAACGACCTTCGTATCTGGACCAACAAAGGCGGCGAGTTTAAAGGGGTGAACAACAGCGATATCAGATTCTTCAAATCCATTTTCCAGGAGAACCGCCTCAACCTTTCTGAGACCATACGGCGCATACTTTGCTGTACCATCGCGATTATGCTCTACCGGCGGATACAACAACTTTCTTGGAAACCATAACGGTACTGGCCCCTTTGAGAATCCTCCAACAAAGGCAAGGAATGAGTTTCTGTGAAAGTCGCTCATCTCTGTAGCTGAAGCTGTTAGGACAATTTTCGCTCCTTGCTTTCCCACAGGGGCATACGTATTTTCGGCAGTCACTGTTAGTAGTCTCCAAATGACGCTATTTGCAGTAGGTGGTTAATGGAACGAAGTGGTAATCTTATATATTTTGCAGAACATTTGATGCGTGTATGTCAACCGACTTAAAATATTTTGATACTCATCTGAATGAAACCGGAAGCAGTGAATGCACTTGACTATGAAGTTACATCGCATGCAACTTCCAAGGGAAGTGATTCTGGGAAACGAGACCATAGAACTTGTGTACGACATCTGCAAAAAACTTGGCTTCTCGCAGTCTGTCTTCATGGTGATGGGGCGTCGAACACGTCATATCTTGGGTCAAAGGATCATTGATTTGCTGGATGACGTAGGAATGGATACTGACTATACAACTGTAGACTCTTCAACCATGAAAAACGTTGAGCTAGTTGAAGAAAAGCTATTTGAATTAAAGCCCCAAGTTGTCCTGGGAGTAGGTGGCGGCACTAACATTGACGTTGCTAAACTCAGCTCGGCACGTCAGAATACTCCATTCATAAGCATTCCTACGACTGCTTCTCATGATGGAATCGCTGGTCCTCTTGCTTCAGTCAAGGGGTTGGGCAAACCCTACTCGGAAATGGCGCAGGCCCCCATGGCGATCATTGCAGATACCAGCATCATTAGCCAAGCACCTCATCGTTTCACAGCAAGCGGGTGTGGAGACGCGATATCCAAACTCACTGCGGTTCGCGACTGGAAATTGGCAAATAATACTAGAAATGAGTATTATGGTGAGTACGCCGCAAGTTTGGCCCTGATGAGCGCAAAACTTGTCGCCAAAAACGCACACATAATGAAAAACAAGACTGAAGAGGGAGTTCGGGTCCTTCTAGAAGCGTTGATAAGCTGTGGCGTGGCCATGAGCATCGCAGGAAGCAGCAGACCTTGCAGTGGATCTGAGCATTTATTCAGTCACGCCCTCGACGTTATCATGTCAAAACCAAGTCTACATGGAGAACAGACTGGCATAGGCACAATAATGATGGCATATCTTCACAAAATGAATTGGAAACGAATCAAAGAGACGCTACGAAGAGTTGGGGCTCCAACCACCGCTGCGGAGCTGAGCATAGAACCGAAATATATTGTTGAAGCTCTAGTGCGGGCTCATGCAATTCGTCCCGGGCGATACACGATCTTGGAAGAAAAGAGACTGGATTACGATTCTGCGGAGAAACTTGCAAAAGTCACGGGCATTATCGAATAGACAGGGCTAATGTTGACTCAGGAACATTTGAGGTTGTCGTTGACAAGCTTGGACAAGCTGGTGAGAAGCCTGTCGCCCCTCAACGCGGTTTGGCGCTAGCCTTCTTCTTCTTAAACGTTTCAACAAACTTGACCGTTGCAGCTGCTGGGAAAAACCTTTGTATATCTGTGACAACGCCTCTTTTTGCGAGCTGCAGTCCTTCTAGATAGAAGGCCGCCTCTGGCACGTTTATCACAACAGCCTTCTTTTCTATTTTCACGTGGAACGTCTTCAAATCCACGGAAGGTATCCTTCTATGGATAAGAGCGCCGATTTTTTCCGGCTTTGTCTCAAGTTTTTTCTCAATTGTAACATCATAAACCAGGGTTTTGCCTGCTAATGGAGGGTTATAGTCTAGCTGAACTCTTCCAGACCCCATAGTCCTAACGGTGGCGAGTTTTCCATCAACTTCAACGCGCATTCCCACCTTAGGTGTGACCCCACGGGAGATTAGCCTACGAAGGGCAACCATTCTGATTTTTTCTGGATCACGAGACCCAAACGCCTTTTCTGGAGGTATCTCAACAGAGGAAGCTTTCTTCATTTTGAAAGTCAGTATACTCTCATCTAGTGCTTTCAACACCCATCCCTCTCCAACAACGACCAATTTTGGTTCATAGATTTCACCCTCTTTGAACAGTTTTTCGTTCTTTGCTACATCATCGAACGTGGTGTCAAAAACCTCTTTGGTCTCTTTTACCCTACCAACATAATTGATAACGATGAAGTCGCCCTTTTCGATAACCGTTTTCTTTCTCGCAGGACACATTGCAGGTAACCGAAACGTATAACACAAGACTTGCTTTTTGACTCTTTCGGTAGCATCGGAACTTGATTTGGCGGGCATGCTCCACCATGCTGTTTGTTCTCTGTAGGGTTATCGCCTAAAGCACTTCCAATGTTTCCTCAGGATTCGCTTCAAGCCTGCAAGGGTGGCCTCAACAGTCATACCGACCAAATCAGACTCATCTGGTGGAGTATACTGGTCTTCTACATTAATGGTCTCATACCCGACTGCTCCTGCTGTGAGAGCGAACCAACATTGGGGTAGAACTGTAGGGTTGTATCCGCTGCCAAGCATGAGGACTAATTTGTTTTGGCAAACATTTTCTGCCACGTTGGCTATAGTTCGAGACAGGTTGAAGAAGCCGTTTACTGTGAGCCTAAGGCTTCCAAGCATGTCAGCAAAATGAGGGTCACTTCCTCCGTTAGCCACTATGAGGTCAGGATTAAACTCCTCTGCAAGAGGAACAAGAATCTCTTTCAACGCATGAAGGTAGATCTGGTCATCCGTTCCTGGTGGCAAGGGCACGTTGATGTTGTATCCTTCGCCTTCGCCTTCTCCAATCTGCCGGGCGAACCCTGTGCCTGGATAGATGGTTCTCGGATCCTGATGTAACGAAATGTAGAGAACGCTTGAGTCTGAATAGTAGATGTCACTAGTTCCGTTTCCGAAGTGTACATCGTAATCGATAATCAACACACGCTCAAGCCCACGCTTTTCGCGAAGCTGTTCCACCAGAACAGCTATGTCGTTAAACAAGCAGAAGCCTCCACCATAGTTTCTGCCCGCGTGGTGATAGCCACAACCCAACGCTACAGCACGTTCAATTCTTCCTTCACAAACTGCCTTTCCAGCCTTTATCGCGCCGCCTATTATCAGCCGCGCAGCCTCAAGGATTTTTGGAGAGACAGGTGTTTCCATGTCGTATGGTTTGCTTTCTTTTGCCAAACGTAGGATTAGGTCTACATAGTTCTTCTCGTGAACCTTGAGCAGCTCTTGTTTCGTGACTGGCTTGGGTTTTAGCATCGTTACGTTGGGTAAACGAAAGAGTCCTTGCTCTTGAAAAAGACGCATGGCGTTGACGAATCTATCACCCCTGAAAGGGTGACCTGGTCCCATATCATACTGGCGGTATTTTTCATGATAGGCTATACCCACCTTCAAATGGTCGTCTCCAAACCTTCATTTGTCAAGAAAAACAACGCAGAGCACTTGTTCAGCAGAAACCGATAAATCCCTTATGCGGGAACGTCCGTACTCACCACAAGAATGAGAAAGAACTGTTGAAAAAGCTGCGCTAGTGTTGGTTTGGACCAAAAAAAGAAGAAAATCATGGAAGATTTCGACGATGCTATTCTTCTGCCTCGTCCTCTTCCTCTTCAGCCGTTGCCGTCTCGTCTTCGATTGGAAAAGAAGATGCATCCTCTGCTTCTGGTTCAACTTTGACCTCAGTTTCTCCTTCGATTGGAATCTCTTCTTCCACTGTTTCGGTGTCAATTTCTGCGGAATCCTGAGGTTCTTCAACAACTTCGTCCGATGATGAGAACTGTTCTTCTTCGGGCGTATCTTCGACTGGTGTTTCAGCAGTAGTCTCCTCAAATCCCTCAAAACCTTCAGTAGGGGTCTCTTCAGCTAATGCCTCTTCTACAGGCTCTTCCTCCTCCAGCACTGCCTCAGAAGGCATTTCCTCGACAGGCGTTTCTTCTGCTTGTACTTCCGTTGGTTGATAAATTTCTGCTTCTTCAGAAGCGTTTTCGGTTTCTATCTCCACTTGCGCTTCGACTGGTGCTTCCAGAGGTGTTTCTGTAGGAATTTCAGGTGTGCCTTCAACAACCTCTTCTGCCTGTGGTGCTTCTGTAATCTCCTCTGGTACCGGTGGAAGCGTGGACGCTATTTTCTCTGGCATGAGATTGGAGACAACCTCCTTTATGACATCCAATTCCTGCTTGGTGGCTTCAAGCCCTTGAGCGAACGCGTTGCTCTCACGGCTGTGCAGTTCCTCATCGATTTCTCCAGCGGCGTGAAGTATCTCTGCGTTTGCGAGAAACATCTCTAGTGCGCTGATTTGTTGTTCGAGTTCAGCGATTTTTGAAGTCATCTTTTCAGCCAAGGCTTTCCGATGAATCTCAATTTCTGAGATGGCATCTGTTAGCTCTTTGTTGAAGGAATCATACGTAGACTGCGATATTTTGCCTGTGCTAAACAAATCGTCAAGAGCCTGCTTCTTTTTCTTCGCTAAGTCCAGATCCTTGCTTATTTTCTCAAAGGAATACTCCCACGAAATCAAACTTATACACCATGCCGAATGCTAGCATGAAAGAACGAAATAACTTTCACTAACTGGAATATTAATAAAATAACATCGATTCAGCCAAAGATTTCAATTTCGCCTTCAAATCACCGAAATTAAATCTTATTCTGGAATATATATGCATAACACACACAAAGCATTCTAGGAGAATTCTGTTTATATACCTGACTGTTTTGGCTCAGGGTTAGAAGTTACTCCACTTTCAAACAATTATGTCTGCAACACGTTTTCATGTAGAGAAAATTCCTGAAGAACATTTCAATCGTTGTGGCACTTACAAATGCACACAATTCACACGCATGCATGTGTTGTCCACTATTCTTTGCCAACTTCCGCCAGATATTTCAGGGATAAGGGTTTGGCGACATAATCGTTCAAGCTGATGAGAAACGTTTCATGTTCTTCTATGTCGTCTCCACCTTCCGCGATTATATTTGTGATGAATCTCGAGTAGTCCGTGTAGCTTTTGTGCAATGATATGACTATTCCATTCTTTCCTTCGCCTTGACACCTAGCGGAGAATACGATATTTGGATTTGCCATCGTGATCTCTCTTGCCTTTTCCTTTAGTTCCTTGTTTACCCGCGATCTAAAGCAATTAACTGCTAAGATTTCGAATCCCATTTTTGGCAAGTCAGGTATTACAGTAAAATGCTCTATGAACCCATCCGTCACAAGCTTGTTTCGCGTTCTGCTTACCGTTGGTTGTGACACTCCAAGAATCCTAGCTAGTTTTCTGTCACTCTTGCTAGAATCCTTCAACAACTCACGCAGAAGATTCAACATCAATTTCTTCATTCAGGGTAGCCCTTCAGATGGTTTGTCCTTTGCTCAAATTAATCTTGTGGTCTTGACACAGTTCACTATCGAAAAGTGCATACATAAAACCAGTAGCTTTCAACTTGTATTTTCACTCTCTTTGCTTTCTTATAAGCGCAAGAATATTTGATTTAAGATTCTCAATGAATGGACACTGTTTCGATTATGAAGAAGACCACTAAGGTGCTTCTGGAAGATGTTTGCCAGTGCATGAATGACATCCCAAGTGTAAGGAGAAGGAAATGGATGCCTGCATGCTTTGGCGATGCTGGTAAACGTTTTAAGATGGCTCGAATTAGTTAAGCTCGGTCAATGAGCCGGGACTGCTGTGCCGGGATATTGCGAGACTTGGAGTCTGCATCCCGTCGGCAGAGTGGATAATGCGCAGGCCTTGAGGCTTTGAGAGAGCCTGTGGACCTGTTGGTCCGCATGGGTTCGAATCCCATTCCCGGCGCCAACGATACAGTTTTGATGAACTGATTAGAGTACCGAAACATCGTTGGGAAACTCAGGTTTCCTTCTGCTATGACATTATGTACACACGCCTTTCGGAAATCGGGCTCATACGAACAAGCATTCACAGTACAAGCGCGAATCTTGTTTGCTTACCTGTCTCTTTTAGATTTCAACAGCTCGAGGGCTGCAGCTCTTGCTCCGAACTCTGCAGTGAATCTATCATCGGCGCTTCCTATTATAATCACATCGTTTTCTTCTGGTTCTAGTGCTGAGATCAGTGCATCATAAACCGACTTCGCGTTGTGGAAAATATCTTCGCCTATGCCCGGCATGACCAGTTTGTTGTTGATGAACACCAGTGTTGTAGCTCCAGAAGCTCCAGCCTTGATTGCAGTGTCACGTTGTTCCAGGCCACAACTAACTGCGTCAGCAGCGTGTCTGACAAGAACGGCCACATTAAACGATTCAACAGTAAGAGAGCTCTTGGGAATTTCTGTTTCCCCGCGAATTTTATGTCGAAAATCAGATAGCAACTTTCCACCAGATTCTGACAGAACAATACCAGATCTTAAAACCTCAACTAGCCCTTCCTTTCTGAGATGTTTCACTAAGGTTCGTGTAGCGCCCTCACCTAATCCTAGGGTTTTTGAAAGCTTCATCCGGCCAACCGCTTTGCCAGAATCGATGGTTTCCAAGGCCATTACAATATGGACCTCCGAAAAGGTAGGTGCCCGACCAGACGCCAACTTTTCGGCAACCTTTTCTAGAACCTCCAGCGACCTCATCTTTATCATTCTCAATTATGTCTGATTCCGTTTTAAGCATTGCAGCAACAGCAGCAATGCTTGCACGAGGGAATCCACGGCTTTCGAAATGACCTTCTAGAGCTTCATCTTAGCTTTCCTCTTTCACATAATGTCTAGCATAGGCTACTTCCCAGCATATTCTGTGAATCCTCATTTGGGAAGCCGTATACTGGCTTTCATGCCTTTCTCGCCATTCATAATCAATCCGTCAATTGTTCACACTCCAGCCAACACAATGATCTCTGCCTTCGTCACGCCCTTATTGATTCCAGCAATCAAGGAACTTCCTTTCCCCCGGAGATAGACGTTCAGTAACACACGTCAAAAAACCTAGTTTCATTCAGAAAAACTCTATTAACCTTTGCCGACGAAATGAGGGATGATTATCACGATCTAGACCAAGTGACAAGAATGGCAACGAAAAAAAGGTTCGAGTTTCTCGAACACACTGGCGATGCATACATAGCCGCCTACGGCAAAACGCTGGAAGAGGCTTTTGAAAACGCTGCTTTGGCCACCTTTGAGGTTATGACTGACGTTGATAAGGTTGAACCCAGAATTGAAGATGACGTGGAAGTAGAGGCTCACGATGAACAGGCCCTTCTCTACAACTGGTTGGAAAGATTGTTGGTGAAATTTGACCTGACTGACAACCTATACTCCCGCTTCAAAATCCTCACAGTAGAAAGAGAAGAGAGAACCTTGAAACTCAAAGCAAAAATCTGGGGAGAACCCCTCAATCTGGAGAAGCATCCGCGAAAGGTTGGGGTAAAAGCTGTGACCTATCATCGAATGGAAATTTTGAAGAAACCAAGGACGGTAATCGTAAGGTTCATTTTGGATATCTAGGATTTCCAGTGAAACAAAAGCGGGATTCATCTAGAAAGAGTTTCCAGACCATTTTTCCTCTGTCGATTTTCCCGACCGAGCAAATCCGAGAGTTTTCAACACGGGCAAGTCTTGGTGGATGTACCTTCTTCTTTCTGCGAGTTTTCCCTGTTCGTGCACATCTCTGGAAACATTAATAGTTAAATCGTCTCTCTTCTACTTAGGTGGAAACAGTGTACAGCGAGAGGCTAAGCAAGGGCTTATACATGATCGATCTGAACCCTGCTGGTTTCGATAGCCTTGTCGCTTCCTACGTTTTGAGAGCAAGCAAAGTAGCAATCATTGAAAGCGGACCACTAGCTTCTGTTGAGAATCTGCTGACGGGACTGGAGGAAATTGGGGTAGGAAACGAGGAAGTCAACTACCTAGCAGTTTCACACGTCCATGTTGACCACGCTGGCGGTGCAGGTGCACTTCTGCGCCATCTGCCGAACGCAAAACTGTTAGTTCACCCTCGGGGAGCCCCACACATCGTGAACCCCAGAAAATTGTGGGCGCAAACCAAGCAGGCTCTGGGCAGAATAGCGGAAATGTATGGTGAAGTTCAACCCGTTCCAGAGGAACGGATAATCACTGCAACAAACGAAATGAATATTGACCTGGGCGAAGGAGTTGAACTCGAGGTTCTGGATACGCCAGGACATGCTTCGCACGCATTGAGCTTCCACGAAAAAGCTACGAAAGGAATTTTCACTGGTGACGCAGCTGGAATTTACCTGAACGAATTCGACGTCCTTATGCCTACTACTCCTGCACCATTTCATCTTGAAAAGACCTTGACTTCGCTCAGACTGCTGTTGAAAATGGCACCGCAGAAGCTGTACTATTCGCATTTTGGCGCCACATACGACGCCATCAAGAAACTGAGAGCTTGCGTGGCTCAACTCAAATTGTGGAGTGAAACGATTCTTGGTGGGATGAGGGATAATGAAGATTTTGCGGGTATTTATGGAAGACTCTTGGAAAAAGATGTCTCAATGAAGCAGGTAGCCGATTTCGTCGACAAACATGTGGTGCTCAATGACATGATTAGACGTGATGTTCAGGGCTTCATTGAATACTTCAAGAGATACGCTTTCGGAAATCAATATGTGCGTACTTAACTTCACATGTGCGCGAATTATTTAGTTCTGCTACGCTTAGTGGCTAGTAGGATTTTGGCAAGCCCAAAACATGTTCTCCGACGAACGCAAGGGCCATCTGGTGGGTTACTGGTGCTAGCCTAATCAGGTTTATTTCTCTCCACCAGCGTTCTACATCATATTCTACGGCATAGCCGTAGCCACCAAGAGTCTGCATGGCATGATAGACGGCTTGAATACCAGCTTCAACTGCTGCAATCTTGGCCATGTTGGCCTCAGCACCGCAAGGTTGTTCCTCACCATAACGCCACGCTGCCTTATAGTTGAGCAACCGAGCAGCCTCAATCTTTGCTTTTGCCTCTGCGAGGGGAAACTGAATGGCTTGATGAGAACCAATAGGGGTTCCAAAGACATTCCTCTGTTTTGCATGCTCCACAGCCTTTCTGATTGCTAGAATCCCAATCCCCCCAGCAGCCGCGGAGAAGGACATTCTTTCAGGATTCAGAGTGTCCAATATATGATACCATCCTTTGTCCTTTTCACCTAGCATGTTTTCCTTGGGAACCTTGAGATTGTTGATATAGATATCACAAGTCTTGGAGTAGTTGATCCCATGTTTTTCTATAGGGTTGACCTCGATTGCCGGATTGGGTAGATCTACGAGGAACAGGCTCAAACCCAAGGTTCTCATCGAAGCCTTTTCCAAAGGAGTTGTTCTTGTTACAAGAACCATTCCCTTGGCCCTGTCTGCACCTGAAATGAAAGTTTTCTGTCCGTTGATTACGTATTCGCCACCCTCCTCCACAGCTGACGTCTTCGTGTTCAAAGTATTCGAACCGGCATCCGGCTCAGTCAGGGCCAGGCAAAATTCCATACCTTTGACGATTTTTGGTAAGTACCTCTCTTTCTGTTTCTCATCTCCATGTTTCAATATGGACAGGCCCCCAAAAACAGAGGTTAAACACAGAAACCATGTTCCAGCCAATCCACAACTCTCAGAGGTTAAGGTTTCCATGGCGAGAATCATCTCAAGCATTTTCATGTCACCTCCACCGTAAGATTCCGGAATAATTATACCCACAAATCCAGCGCCGACCAAGGCTTTCCAAAAGTTCTCGGGGAAAGTGTGTTTCCTGTCTTTTTCCCGCCAATATTCCGGACCGAAATCTTGAGCTATTTCTGAGGCTGCTTGAACTATCATTTTCTGCTCGACGTTCAGCTGAAAATCCAGAATTTCCACCAACCCGATTTTTGTTGAAGGTAATAGTACTTTTCACGGATGGAATATATTCTTTGTGTGCACGCAGAGGATAATCCTGCATCTACGCAAATGCACCGCGGATTCTTCAGAAGCAGAATTCGCACCTGACGCCATGTTGATCACACAATTTGATGATTCGCAGTTTCACTTTTTCGAAGTAGTCGTTTCTTGACCAGAAAATTCGCTTATACTCTTGTGTCAACTTCGGATAGTACTGATTCAGAAAGTTGACGACAGAAGGCCATACGCCCCAACGCAGGTTGAGGCGGTCTACCAAGACGTGGTTCACTTTTACTCGAGCAAGACTATGAATCAGAGAGTGGAGACTTTGATTGTCATCTGTGATGTGTGGCAAAATGGGTCCTAGGAAGGCGTAAGTCGTTATTTCTCGGTCGTGAAGCTCTTCTAGAGCTGCCAATCGTTCTTCCACTGGAGATGAACAAGGCTCGGACTTCTTAATGACCTCGTCGTCAGTTGAGGTGATGGTGAAGCCTACATCACACTCGGGGAACTCGGCAAGCAAGTCGATATCCCTCAGAACAAGCGATGACTTGGTTTGGATGGTTATGGGAAACTGATGTGCCAAAAGCTCTTGTAGACAGCTCATGGTCAACTCATATTTCTTCTCCAGAGGTTGATAGGGATCAGTGACCGAGCTCAGATATGTAAGTCCCTTAGTCTTCCTAGGAAGCTCGAGAGCCAAAACCTGAGCGGCGTTTGCCTTCATGTCGACGAATTCGCCCCACGCCTCTGGGTGACCTGTGAAGCGCTTCATGAACCGTGCATAGCAATAGACGCATTTGTGCTCACACCCTATGTACGGGTTGACTGCATAGGTGATGTTGGGAATGCTAGATCGACATAGGATTGACTTGGACATGACTTGTCTGGCTGCTACCATGTGCTCTTTCTTCCATTTCTTCCTTCAAATCTGACCTTTCTTTGCTGAGTATTCATTCTTCGGGGTGTTTATTTCTGTTGCATCCCAAGTGATTCGCTGATAGAAATCTTTGGCGTAGACATCGAAATTGTTTATATATTTACTTGGAAGTCTCTTTCATTGAAGGTGGTTTGATGAGTAGGGGAAAGAGGTTCCGTAGACCTCCCGTAAATGTCCCGCTTGAACGAATCGACGAACATACGTGGCGGATACCTCAGAAACACAAACCCAGTATGCGAGTCCCAGGCATTGTCTTCGCCGATGAGGACTTGCTTCAAAAGATGAAAACGGATCGAACCCTTGAACAGTGTGTCAACGTAACCCACTTGCCAGGCATCTACAAACACGCCATCACTCTGCCTGACGGTCACGAAGGTTACGGGTTCCCCATTGGCGGCGTTGCAGCTACCGACTTCGAAGAAGGTGTAATCAGTCCGGGGGGTGTGGGGTACGATATTAACTGTGGTGTCCGTCTGTTAGTCTCAAACTTCTCTGAAGAGGAGATTCGTCCCGACCTCGCTGAACTCACAAACGCCATGTTCACCAATGTTCCATGTGGACTTGGCAGTCGCCGAAAAGATTTTCGGCTAACCCCACGTGAACTTGATCGACTGATAACAGAGGGTGTGCCATGGGTTGTAGACCAGGGATTGGGCTGGCCTGAAGACGTTAAACATTGCGAGGAAAGTGGATGCATGAGAGTCGCCAATCCAGACAAAGTCTCAGCTACCGCCAAGAGAAGAGGGCTAACTCAAGTGGGCACTTTGGGTTCGGGAAACCACTTCCTCGAAGTTCAGAAAGTCGACAAAATCTACAATCCCCGCGTCGCCAAAACTTTCGGTGTCACTCAAATGGAACAGGTGGTCGCTATGATTCACTGCGGCTCACGAGGATTTGGGCATCAGGTATGCTCAGACTACCTGCGTGTCATGGAACATGCCGTCCACAAATACAACATCACTTTGCCAGATCGCGAACTGGCCTGTGCGCCTGGCACCAGTGACGAGGCTGAAGACTACCATCAAGCCATGGGGTGTGCTGTCAACTACGCGTTCAGTAATCGACAGGCAATTACGCATTGGGTACGGCAGAGCTTCGAACAAGTGTTCAAAAAACCTGCAGAAGAGATTGGCTTGCATTTACTCTATGACGTAGCTCACAACATCGCAAAAGTTGAAGAACATAAGGTTGACAAGCATCGTAGAAAGGTCTGGATTCACCGGAAAGGCGCAACGAGGTCATTTGGACCTGGGCGAATAGAAGTCCCTGCAGACTACCGAGATGTTGGACAGCCTGTACTAATCCCTGGAAGCATGGGAACCAGCTCGTATTTGATGGTTGGTACCCCAAAAGCCATGGAGGTTTCGTTTGGATCCACAGCCCATGGGGCTGGCCGTATGATGAGCCGGACAGCTGCCAAGAGAAGATTCTGGGGAGGAGACGTGAAACGGGTTATGGAACAACGTGGAATCGCGGTTAGAGCTGCCAGTTCAGTTGTTCTAGCCGAGGAAGCTGACCCAGCTTACAAGGACGTTGACAGAGTGGCGAAAGTTAGCGACAAAGTCGGAATCGCAACACGTGTGGCCCGCTTAGTTCCCATAGCAGTCGTCAAGGGGTAGATTGTTCTGGTCATTCACTGTACACATGGGTTCTCTGCACAAGGGTAAGAGCACAATTTGCTTGCAGGCAAAGAATTGAGGTGAACATTTGCATTACCTTCCTCGCCTGAAGTCATTCCAAAAAATGTAACGCTAGTAGGAGATTTCGTGGGTCTCCCGGCAGTGAAGACTCTTGATGAAAGTTTTTATACACACTTCGATTAGAACTATGCAGATTGGAGGCAGATTGATTTGGGCGGGAAAAAAGAGCTCCTCGAGAAGGCCAAAGGAGAACGAACGCTTTTTGAGAGAATTCTAGGAGAGCTTCCGGGCTTCAGAGGGTACAAGGAGAAGGAGTTACGAAGAGAAACTGACAAGCTGATTCGGAATCACATATACCGAAAATTATCAGAAGCGAGAAAAGACGCTAAAGAGATTTTTCAGAAACTTTCGAATCAACGCCTTCATGAAGTGTTGACGGAAATGGATCGGCTTGTAATGATATTTGACAGGGTAACGGAGAAAATAAACCATGCATCGTATGGTTATGCAGGTTTCTTTAATGTGCTGAAGGTTCAAGAAGAGAAACTCGACGAAATGATCGCCTTTGACAATGAACTCGTCGGACAGGCACAAAGAGTCCTTGATGATACTTCTGTGTTCAAGGGGGAAGTTGTGAAACGTGAATTCAAAGGAACAAGAAAGCATATTGAAGAACTTCGTGAGTTGCTAGAGTTGTTGGAGGAGAAGTTTGATGAACGCGGGGAGACAATATTGGGGGTGAAATGAAATGCCTCAAGTTATTCAATGGAAGAATCCAGGATCAGAAGACATTGTGTGGAAGTACTCTGTTGAAGATATCACTTGGGGTGCACAACTCATCGTCCGTGAGTTCGAGGTTGCTGTCTTCTTCAGGGATGGAAAGGCGTATGATACGTTTGGTCCAGGAAGACATACTATTACTACTTTGAACGTGCCGTTATTAACTGGTATACTCAGGAGGATAACAGGGTTTGGAGAGACCCCGTTCAAAGCCATGGTGATTTTTGTCTCGACACGTGCAGTTGCTGGCAAATACGGAACACGGGCGCAGACAACTGAATTGGCGCCCCTCCAAGTTCACGGTTCTTTCTGGTTTAAGGTGGAGGACCCGCAACTCTTTGTCAACGAAGTTGTCGGCGGACAAAACGCTTACACCACAAGCGACGTGAATAACTATCTTCGTGGCTTCCTCAATGAGAAAATCATTGATGAGCTATCAAGATATGACCTGCTCACAGTTTTCACTAAACTGGATGAAACCTCCATTGCTGCGAAAACCACTATTCTGGACGCTTTCAGAAGGATAGGACTCGATCTCACAGACCTTCGCTTTGAAGGTATAGACACCACACCCGAATATCGTGAACGACTCTTCTGGCTCAGAACTGGACGAGCGGCTCCAGAAGAGGTGCTCCGAATGGAAACGGTCAAGGAGGCTGCTAAAGAACTGGGAAAATCTTCAGGAGCAGGATTAGGAACAGGAATGGTTCTCATACCTCAGATAATGACGCCAACTGGAGCAGCTTCTGCACCTGCTGCAGCACTACTCATATGTCCAAAATGCAACGGAAAGATACCTGCCACGTCAAAATTCTGTCCAGACTGCGGGCGGAAGATCGCATCCCCACCAGCAGAAACGAAAGATTGCCCAAAATGCGGACACCCGGTTCTGGTTACGGCGAAATTCTGTCCGGAATGCGGCAAGAAACTCTGATGAGAATCGGAGGGCGCGCATGGGAAAACTGTCGTTGACTCTTCTTTCCATTGGTATATTCGTAATCATAATTGCGATTTGCTTGACCGCCCTTGTTTTTCAGTTTATTAACATAGATGAAATCATCCCTGTGATTCTCACTTTCTATGGCGTATGGATGGTAGTAGCTGCAGGAATTAGAGCTAAGAACCCAGAGAAATATGTACGTGGAGCATTCAGCATATTTGCTTGGGGAATTCTGTTCATGGCGATTGGTGGCTCTTGGTACCTCTACGCTCTAAACCCCGATAAGAACCTCATGCTCTCAGTCACCCTATTCGTGGGGGTCTTCGGAATGCTAATAATGGCTGCAGCGCTCAGGTCATGGCGAAGATGACAAAGGCCCCCTTCACAAAAGAATCTACGTCTAGCCTTTTTTTATCCTAGTTCTCTCAGTCGTTTCACTACGAAGTTTCTATCAAAGGATAGCAGAAATGGGGCTAACCGAGGACCGAAGGGTTGACCGAAGAAAGCGAGATAGACCACTTGGAAGAATCTTTTTGGACCAATCTTCGTGGCTACACGAGCTATTCGATAGATTTCGGCCTTAAAATCGCTTGGAGTCCACTCACGGGTCTCTAGTGCATCGGCGAGTGAATGAAGAGCCTCTATCTCTTTTTTGTTCAGTTTCTTCTGGACATCAGCAGGCGTTTCGCTCAGCATCTTGAGTCGGTATCTAGGAGGAGCGTATTTCGTCGCCCAGTAATGTGCTCGTCGAATTCTCTTCATGACATATTGGGTGCTTTCTTCAGAGATCGCCTTTGGAATAGGTTGTGTTCTTCTTAAGACTTTCAGGACGGTCTTTTGATCAGAAAGGTTTGGGACAATTTGAGAGACCAAGGCTGCATGATCAAATGGCACCCGAACAGGCATTTTTCTAGGTGGATGTTCATCGTGAGTTAGCTCGTAGCTTCGTTTCATAGCCAACGTCTTCTCGGGGTCTTCTGTTCTCTCAATTCCGAAATATATGGACTCAGCCCAATCGTACTCGTCGACAAGATGCGGAATTTTGGAAGGGCTGAAGTCTAGGTGTCTCATTGGCTTCATGAAGAGGAACCAGTACTTCAGCGCTTCAGGCTCAGCTACGTGAGACCACTCGTGGAAGTCGAAAGACACGCCTCCAGAACTTGTCATCTCAATTTGCTTGCCATCAACAATTAAGGACACAAATTCGTAGGATTGCCCTCTTGGTGGTTCAAATCCCAAAGCTTCTTTGGATAGTGTGCTGCAGCTTTCTCTACTTCCACCAGCCATGGCGTGGTCTTTTCCATATGGTTCAAAGGTCACATTCAGAAGTCGCCATATAGCAACCCATTCGAGTCTCCAGTCCAGTTTTCCTTGTTCCATGTTTGAGAAGCCGTGATCACCACATTTTGAGCAGTCGTATTCCACTGTCCAGTTGTTGAGATCAACTGCAAGAGCTTTTGTAAATGTGGAGCTTATGGCGTGACATTTGCTGCAATAGGGGTTGAATGGGATCCAATCTTCCGGTTTTTTCGCCTCTCCTCTGTATTTGTTAACAATGTCTCTCACCTGTTCTCGCTTATTCATGATCTCTTTTATTATCCGCTTCATCTCTGGTTTCCGGTACATTTCAGTAGTGGTGATTAGGATGGGATCAAAGTTGAAGTAGGTCAATGCGGATTTGAATGGATTCAGGAAGTGCTCAACCCAACTCTCACAACAGCCGTTTGGGCATGGAACGTCGATGACTCGTACGCCGCTGTACTTTTGGGCGAAGCCGGTGTCAACGAGAGGTGGCCTTGCTTTCAGTGGGTCCTGAGTGTAAAGTGTTAGATAATGTTGAACGTTCTTCCCAAGATGTTTCAGTCTTGTCGCTATTGCAGCTGGACAAATTAGATCTGATCTGCATTTCCCTATGTGAAGGACCCCAGAAATTGCCATGCCTGTGTTTATTATGTAGGAAGGCAAATCTAGGTCGGCGAGAATGTCAGCTTCTACGTCTATCCAGTGCTTGTAGTAGAATTCATTTTTGTCCATTAATCCAGAATGCTCCTTAAGCCGATGAATAGCCCAGTCTAACGCACATTACGCTATTTATGTTGTGTGTCAGTCTGATTGAGCAAAAGTTCGTTTCTACCTTCAAGTCAAATCGCATTAATGCATTGTATGTATGCTAATTATGTTTTTCCTCGTATGCGTGTGTCATTCTTCAGGACACAGGATCAGCTGGCACTCCATTGAAAACCTGCTTGATTCTATGCAAATCTTGCAGATGCATCTGTGCTAGTGAAGCTCATTGGTCATTTTCTGGGCTTCGTCCTTTCGGGGTATCGTCACTGTGAATTGGGCCCCTTTGCCATGTTCGCCGGTTTCTCTGATGGCCCATCCGTATACTTCACAAATCTTTCGGACCAGACTTAGTCCATAACCTGTGATCTTCCCGTAGCCTTCATCGAAAATCTTCTCTTTCTCCATGTCTGGGATGCCTACGCCGTCATCTTCATAAATCAGCCTAGTTTGACCTTTCTCAGTTCTTTCATAGTGCACTCTAATCTGGCTGACTTCTTCACCGTGCTTCAAAGAGTTGTCAACAAGATTGTGGAATAGTTGTCTCAGCAGCGAATCCGCGAGCACTGTTAGACCTTTGCAATCATTCACCACCTTTATGTCCTTCAGATTCAAAAACTGCACAACGACCTCTCTGAGAGTCTTTTCCACATCCATGGAAGTCAGTTCTTCGATTCCAAGTTTTTCATAGGTTCTTGCGAAATCAGAAATACTCTCGACCTGTTGAACAACTGATTCAATGTCACCCAAATACTTCAGAGCCTTATGATTGCCGGCCAGCATCTGTTTGACCAGGTACACGTTGTTAGTGATTGCTGAAAGCTTGTTGCGAACGTCATGTCTGGTCAACTTGCTGACAACACCAAGCTTTTCGTTAAGGACCTTCAGCTTTTCCGTCGTCCTCTTTCTTTCAGATACATCACGGAACGCCACGAGGTCCGCAGATTTGCCTTTATACTCTATCTTTCTGGCATTGATTTCGTAGGGCAGTCTTCTTCCGTCTCTTGTGAGCACTTCAACCTCATACGGAGCCATGTGCATTCCTATCATTCTTTTAGCTAGATTCTTTATCAGAATGGCCTTGCTCTTCGCTGTGACTATTTTTGTTCTCAGGAAATTCTTTCCAAGCAACTCTTCCTTCTTAAACCCAGTAATCTCTTCCACTCTGTCAGTGACTTCCAGAAACCTACCTTTACCATCAACAATGACCACTGGATCAACCAATGCGTTGAACAACGCCTGGAAATGTCTCTTTGACTCCTCCAGTTCTTTTTCCGTTCTCTTTAGCTGAGAGATGTCATTGTATACTGCTACATGCTCCAAGCGTCGACCTTCAACTACGACTGGGGCGCCAGATATGGACACTGGGACTAAAGATCCATCTTTCCGTTTTCTGACAGTGTTATGATAGAAGTATCCTTTCTTGGCTTTCTTGTCCAATGTCTCGGCTTCTTCCATCTTGTCTTTGGGCGCCACAACGTCGTTGATGTGTTTACCTTTGATTTCATCCAGAGAGTAGCCGAAAAGCTCTTCGAAGCGTGGATTAACATCTAGTACGTGAAAGGATGAATCCATATGTACGGAGGCCTCAGGATTGCCCATAAACAACCTTTCAAACTTCTCCTGGCTCTCTCGAGCGCGCGGGGCTTCAACATTCGACTTGACCATCTAACGCAACCGTCCACGACGCTTGAAAGTGATTGCATCTCCAACGTTTGCCTTTAGATTCTGCAGGTCGCTGGATTAAACAGTTATGAACCCACAATCAGTATCAAACAAGAGCGAAAATCCACAAGTAAGGAGCGCTTGCAGGTGATTGTCATACATGCTTACCCCTACGTTTCCAACGAGTATGCATAGGATTTTGTTCTTGGTTCTGACTATGCAGACGTGGCAAGAGATGGAGAGTTTTGTGGTAGTATGGAGGTTTGGGTCGGAGCAGTTTCGCGGTTCCATTTGAAGGTAGATATGAAGTTTGAAAGGCTGATTGCTATGTGCTGGTTCGGAAAACCTTAATGCAAGGCTTAATACTGAAAATAAGCAACAAACTTTAGGGCCCGTGGTCTAGCCTGGATAAGACGCTGGCCTGCGGAGCCGGAAATCCGGGGTTCAAATCCCCGCGGGCCCGCTAGAATGGTGCGGAGATTGACCTCTGTTAGTCCATTTACGGAATTTCGTAAGAGTTGTGTGACGATATTAGAGGATGCCTTGAGCAAGACTCTTCCTCGAGCCTCTGTTCTTTCTTTCATGTTTGCAGTTCCTCCGAGCCCAGGGTTTGGCGAATTGTCCTCTTCTATCTGCTTCGAACTTGCCAAGAAAATCAAAAAGACCCCTCTCGAATTGGCTAAGCAAATTGTAAAGGTCATGAACGTATCACCGTTTCCATTGATTCAATCCACCCAGGCGGCGGGAGGAGGATACATCAACTTCCACGCAGACTATGCAGAACTTTCTTCCATGACCTTCAAGTCGGCTCAAATCCTTGACACTGAATACGGCCACGTGAAGACTGATGAACCTAAAAGTATTATTGTTGAGCACACGAGTGTCAATCCGATTCATCCCATTCATGTTGGGCACGCAAGGAATCCAGTGTTAGGTGACGCGCTCGCACGCATCTTGACAGCTCATGGGCACAAGGTTTCTCGGCATTATTATGTTGACGATGTTGGTCGCCAAAGCGCGGTCATTGCATATGGTTATGAAAAGCTAGGCAAACTCAAACCTGAAGGAAAACTTGACCATTCAATCGGCACGATCTATACAATAACAAGCTGCATAACAGAGATTCAAAGACTCAAAAGAGAGCTTGATCAAGCAAAGGAATCTGCACCTGCTGAAGAAGTCACGAAGTTACAACAAGAACTCGACGACTGGGCATCAGCAGCAGTTGACCTAGAAGGCAGATTTCCCCAGCTTTTCAATGAGCTTCTTGGTGCAATCAACAAGGACAAGAATCCTGAACACAGGGTAAACGATTTGGTTCGCGGGTACGAGGCTGGCGAAGAAGAAGCAAAACAGCTGATCAGAGAAGTCTGCCAAATCTGCATTGAAGGCTTCAGAGAAACCCTTGATAGAGCAGAAATCTTCTTGGATTCGTGGGATTGGGAGAGCAGCTTCGCGTGGAACGGTGACGTCGCGCGAACTCTAGACGAGTTGAAGAAGACGCCATACGTCTTCCGGGTTGGAGATGTTCTGGAATTTGATGCGGAAAAAGTGGTTCAAGACTTTGATCTCAAAGAGAAATTAGGCTTGAGAAAGGGTTACGAGGTGCCGTCTCTAACATTGATGAGAGCAGACGGCACTACATTGTATACGACCCGTGACATCCCGTACAGCTTATGGAAGCTGCAGAGAGTTGAAAAAGTGATTAACGTTGTTGGGATGGAGCAGAAATTATCTCAGATGCAACTGAAGCTGACTCTATACGCTCTAGGACACAGGGATATAGCGGAAAACCTGATTCATTTTGCCTACAATCTTGTTACCCTCCCGGGGTACGTGATGTCAAGCCGCAGAGGCCGCTATATCACCATGGACGAAGTGATGGATGAAGCTGTTAGGAGAGCATACGAGGAAGTCACGAAACGGTCTCCACATTTGCCAGATGAGCAGAAACGCCAGATCTCAGATATTGTTGGGATCGGAGCCATGAAGTATGCCCTTGTTGAAGTGGACCCGGCGAAACCTGTGACCTTCACTTGGGATCGAGTGCTCGACTTCGAAAAGAACAGTGCGCCCTACATTCAGTATTCGCATGCGAGGGCGTGCAGCATTCTAAGAAAAGCTTCTGGAAAACCTAAAAATCCTGACTACTCCTTGCTAACCAAACCCAAAGAACGTGACACAATAGTAATGTTAGCTCGTTTCCCTGAGGTCTTTTTGGATGCTGCAAAGAATCTACGACCCAACACCATAGCCGATTTCGCTAATGCATTAGCTGATAAGTTCAACTCGTTTTACACTGCGCTCCGTGTGATTGGAGCTGAACCGGTTGAGTTAGGTGATGCTAGGCTCGCTCTCGTCGACGCCACAAGAATAGTGCTCAGAAACGCGTTAAACCTTCTTGGAATAGTAGCTCCTGAAAGAATGTAGCTTCGTGCCTTGCTACAATGTGCACGCTGCTGGTAGGTTCTCGTATGGATTATATGTGAGATTGAGTAACTTAAGTTCAAGGTTTTATGTGCATATGTGTTGGAGGTGTCAAGTGCTTGCCAAGAGGAATAGGTATGGAATTCATGGAAAAGACACAAATACGATATTTGGGGGACTCGGATCAAGGCAAAGGGTTGCCCCAACCGCCACTTGAGTTGGGATACGATGAGACAAAGCCTATCATCAATCTACCTCTCCCGAAAGACATCAAGGTGAAGACAATTGACCTTGTTAAGGTAATAGAAAACCGTCGAAGCGTGAGGAATTACTCTGAACAATCATTAACATTGGATGAACTGTCTTTCCTATTGTGGTGTACCCAAGGCGTAAAAGAAGTATTGGATGCGTCTGCGACCCTGAGGACTGTGCCTTCTGCAGGTGCTCGCCACGCTTTTGAAACATACCTACTTGTGAATAGAGTTCAGGGGATACATTCTGGTCTCTACAGGTTTCTGGCTGTCAAGCACAAGCTTGCGGAGATCAGTCTGGATTCGAGTTTGGCTGATAGGCTAGTTGAGGCATGTTTGAATCAACGCTTTGTAGGCACAAGTGCAGTGACCTTCATCTGGGTCGCTGTCCCGTACAGGATGGTCTGGCGTTATGGTGAGAGGGGATATAGATACTTACACATTGACGTGGGGCACGTCTGCCAGAACCTATACTTGGCAGCAGAAGGGATAGACAGTGGGGTCTGTGCCATTGCAGCTTTCAGCGATGATGCCATCAATGATGTCATCGGAGCTGATGGGAAGCAGCAGTTTGTGGTCTGTATTGCCACGGTGGGCAAGAAACAGAAAGCTTGAAGGGTCGACAAACAGCACGTGTGTGCACAGAGAAAACGTTCAATCAACATTGTGTCCTAAGCTTTTCAATACATGCAGACACTATTGACGGAAAAAGAGACTACAAATCCAATAAATTGCCAAAAGAGCAATAGCGATTATGATTGCAGCCCAACGAACATTTTTGCTCAGTTTTACTCTTTGCCTCAGTAGCAAAGCCACAACCACGGCTAGCAAAGGTAAGACTAACGCTAGTACCAACCATATGTCACTACTTAGATCCATTGTGATCCCACTTCCAAACTAAGCATGACAAGCCACCCACGATTCATGTCTACTGCTTCCCACTTTTTAATCAATTGGTAACTGGGGAAGACTTAGTCATTCTGAAGGAGCTTAGAACGTTGTTCTTTATGTGAGGAGAGCTCACTATTCGATTCTACTCAGTCTTCTTTTTCCTAGGTAAAGGAACACAATGCCAACTAACCAACTCAGCGGGATGGTGACATAGCACAGTACATGAAGCAGTCCAAAATCGAATGCCCTCCCCAAAACGATTAGAGGGATTAGGAACAGTCCGTTCGGTATTGCAAATATGGTTATCATCTGGTTTATCATGTAGTTTCCCGATTTATCCGAGAAGGCTGGATTCACGAGGGAGAGGCCGAGAACAAAAGCCACGACCGCTGCAAGGTATAGAACCACTATTCCAGCGTAGGTCAACAAAGAAAAGAAGGTAGTCTGTGGTGTTAGGATACTTGAGACAGCTATGATCACCGCCGTGATCGGAAGCACCACTAACCAACCGTGTAACAGCCTCGCCTTAACAAGCCTTGCCACACCAGAAGGCGTTTTCTTATAGATAAATAGCGTTTCTTTCCCTCGGAGGGTCACTTCACCGACCACAAACGATGCAAGAATCGGAAGTATGAATTGGGGCATTAACAGGGCACCTTCGGGATCACCAATTCCAAAGAATATGCTCATCAAAACGGCTATGCCTACCATGTAGAAGATCTTTGATAGGTTTTCAAGCCGCCTACTGTAGTCCTTGAAGACTGATACCAGGAGAGTGCCGAACGGCCCCCCACCTCCCAGATATTTGACGGTCTTGTAAAAAGATCCGTCAGGCTTAGCTCTTGAAGCTGCAAACGTAATAGTTTCCAGGCTGTAAGCACGATTAGCCACTTTTGCGCCCAACCCCAACGCTGCCAAGAAGAAGATAATAAGACCTCCGAACCGGGCCAGCGTCTCAAGCCAAATGGCACTGATGTTGCCAGGGTTTAATGCAAAACCAACAATGACTTCCGCTCCCCAAGAACTGGGCAATAGGCCGAGAACGGCTCGAACCATCTCACTTGTCCCAGGGTCAACAAGAGCTTGGATTAAGCCGCCACCCATAACTGCGTACATTATTGCGATCATGGGCAAAGCGATTACCAGTGCGAGGGCTCTACCGATATCTTTTCCACGGGCGGTTTTTCCAAGCCTTGTTCTCAAGGTGGCTGCGATCACGGTGCCGATCCAGAGAGCGGAAAGAAACGTGACAGCAAAGATTATGATGATTATCGTCATCTGAGCCATGTCCAACGCCAGAGGATTCAGAAGAGCTATGAAGGAGCCAGCGATCACCGCAACCGCGATTGTGTAGAAAGGCACTACGCCCAGAAACTCGCCTAGCAGAACGTCACCCGGTTTTATGGGGGCTGCAAGAAAGATCTCTAGCTGCCCAGTTTGCACTTCCTTTAATGTGTAGGTGATTGGAAGTATTATGAAATAGAAGAATATCATGAACAGTATAATCTGCATGATTGCTGCAACGATCGCTGTGGCAACCTCTGGTGGTAGCGATGGTGGTAGCCCGAACAAAGAGAAGAAATCGCCAATGAATAGATTGACAAATGTTGGTGCGATGAACGCCACGTAAACCGCTAGCAGCCCAATAGCCATATATGGGAAATAGGGTCGTATCTTCCGTATCCTGCTGGTATGGATGCGATATTCGTTCTTGGCAATTTGAAGCCACTTAGGCGCTGGCACCTTTCTGCTCCCTCCACGCTAAAAGCTCCTTCTCTTCAACACCCCCAGTTACTGCTATGAACGCTTCTTCCAAGGTCTTTGTTTTTGTTTGAGCTATGATTTCAGGCACAGTGCCTAATGCAATGAGTCTGCCTTGATTAATAATGCCTATGCGGTCACACAACTCTTCTACTATAGGTAGAATGTGGCTGCAAATGAAGATGGTCTTACTTGCAGTGTCGGCCAATTTCTTTATCAAATCCTTGACCATGAGAGCAGCACGGGGGTCTAACATTGAGGTGGGCTCGTCAAAGAATAGAATGGGCGGATCATGGATTAGGGCTGATGCAATCAAAATCTTTTGTTTCATACCTCGGCTGTATCCTTCAAGCAGTTGATCATGTCTCTCATGGAGACCGAACAGTTTCAGCAAGTCGTTTATCCTTTCATGCAGAATATTGCTGGGGACATCGTAAAGGGCTCCCATGAACTCCAAGAACTCGTTTGCGCTTAGCTTTTCGTACAAACCAGGTGACTCGGCAAGCAAGCCTGTAACGCGTTTGACATCCGTCTCCTTTTTGAGAATGTCATAGCCGTTTACGGTGGCTGTGCCACTCGTCGGCTTTATGATGCAATTCAACAAGCGAACAGTTGTTGTCTTACCTGCTCCGTTTGGACCAAGCAGACCAAAGGTTTCACCCTCATATACTTCTAGGTCAAGCTCGTCCACAGCTTTGATCCCACCACCTTTGCCATAATGCTTGGACAACTTGTCTGTACGGATTACTACCTTCATCACAAATCCCCGATTTTCATACTATGTAGGAGGTTCTTATGACTTGCGGAAAGATAATGTGTGCCTTTTGATACATGCGTTTCGGTCTTTTATATGTGAGATTCTGACATGGCTGCAACGCACTCATTGACATATCAAGAATCGACGTAAGGGTTTGTGTCGTCTTTCGATATATTGCTGAGTAGAAGCATCCTCTATAAGAGGATTTCATAGTTTAGTTCTATTGGAGGGCACTGGCATGATGAGGAGTGCTTGCATGTCCATGGGAGAGCCTGCTGCCATTTTTCAGATGGTTATGGATACGATGCTTCCTCTATCTATGGGGCCTATTGAGGTGACGTTTCTTGTTGTATTCATCGTATCGATCTTCCTCGGATTGGCTGACTCAAAACGAGTACGTATGTGTATCAGTCATTTGGTAGGTCAGAGTATTGGACAAGGTAACTTCTGAACTTTATAGGCGGTTGAGGGAACAAGGCTATTCACATAACGCAATCTACCATATCTTGAGATTCTACGAATAATCCATGTGTGCACACATTTTGGCGTACTGACACGAATTTCTTCTATCAGGCGTTTGTGTGTTTGGTTTTTGTTGGGCATGCGTGTTGTACTGTTTCTAGGTAATCCTTAAATACATATTTTTAATCTATTATTTATTGAGACTCACGATAGAAGGAACGGTTTTGAACCCGAGAAACGCAGCCTTAACCACAGCGGTCATCGTTACCGGAATCCTAGCCACCTTCGTTATTCTTGACGGAACAGTTATGGGAACGTTGTTAGGAAGGGTGACTTTGCCGAATTCGGGAAATATCAAGGCTATGGGAGTCGGGGTTTACTGGGACAGTGATTGCAGCGACGTGGTGACTTCTATTGATTGGGGAACGGTTGAGCCTGGTTCAACGAATAGTGTGACGGTTTATGTCAAGAATGAGGGAAATGCGGCGGAGACTCTATCGTCAGAAACTGAGAATTGGAGCCCCCCAGGCACTTCCACGTATATGAGCCTCACATGGGATTACGGAGGCCAGATTATCGATGTAGGCGGGGTGGTTCAGGTGACGTTGAGCTTATCGGTTTCCGAAACCATCGATGGCATAACGAACTTCGGCTTCGACATAGTGATAACTGGAAGCGATTAAGAATTCGAACATTGCCAAGTCGCTTGCACGTAAGTGGTTCATGATAGATTGTGGATGCTTCTTGTTTTGTATGCGTGCTCCCACAAGCCATAAAAACTGGGAGTTGAAAATTGATGGATGGTGTCAGTGATTGCTTGAGGGAAGACATGTAAACCTAAGGGTCATGGAGAAAGATGATTTGCCCTTAGTTGCGCAATGGACTAACGACCCTGAATTTGGTGGCGAATACGAACCTCTTGAACAGGTCTCCATCAAAGAAGTGGATAAATGGTTTGATAATCTGCGCTCTGAAGAAGGGTGGTTTATTATAGAGAAGAAAGATGGCAGCAAGATTGGCCACATATTCCACTCCCCCCAAGGACCACATTTCCTAATAGGTTACCGATTGCTTCCAGGCGAGAGAAACAAAGGTTATTGCACCGAAGCAGTCAAGATCATTGTAGACTACCTATTTCTATCAAAGGATATTGTGCGTATTCAGGCTGAAACCAATCCGAGAAACATAGCATCACAAAGGGTTATGGAGAAAGTAGGATTTAAAAAGGAAGGTACGATTCGCAAGTCCATTTTTGTCAGAGGAAAATGGGAAGATGGCTTTCTATACAGCATTCTCAGGATGGAGTGGAAAGAGCCCAAAATACTGACAAAGACATCCTCATAGAATTAGAGCTACAGCATGCAATGTTGGATAATATTCCAACCAAATTATCAGCGGGGATATATTTGAACCCGTCTACTCACTTGTCCATTACATACGATTAGCGTCTGCAATTACTTTCAACACTTCTTCTATTTCAGTCATTGGTTTGTTGCAGACGAAGTTTCTGCAGATGTAGGCCGTTGTCTTGTTGTTTATCATTTTCATGTCCTTCGTGAAAACTGCAATATTCTCGAGGTTCTTCTGTTCTGCGATCTTGAGCAACATTACTTTGTTTGGGACAAACCTCTTCCTTATTGCATGCAGCATGTTTTTTGTTTCTTTGGAATCCGGATTGCCTACTATCGCAATCTCGTTTGCTGGTCCTATGAAGAAGTCTAACGCTGTCAAGAACATTGTGTTATGGGATGGAGTGCCCTCTTCGTGGGTGGAAAAAGCCTTTGCCAATATTGCGGCTTTTTCTTCGTAATGGGTCTTTCCTGTCATACGTGAAAGTCTGATGAGATTTAGGAATGCAACGGAGTTGCCTGAAGGGAGGGCCCCGTCGCGAGGTTCTTTGTGACGGATTAGAAGTTTCTCGCTGTCATCTGCTTTGAAGAAGAAGCCTCCGTTTTCTTTGTCCCAGAAGTGCTCCATCATGTCATCTTGAAGTCTCAATGCTTCTTTTAGATACCTCGTATCGAAGGTGGCTTCATAAAGCTCAATCAAACCCCAGATTAGAAACGCGTAGTCATCGAGGTTGCCATCTATGGTTGCTTCGCCATCTCTGAACCTGTGAATGAGCCTTCCATCAGCTTTCTGCAGTTTCTCGAGAATGAACCCCGCCGCGTTCTCTGCAGCCTCTGAAAGTCTTGTCGCATTGAACACTTGTGCACCTTTCGCGAGTGCAGCTATCATTAGTCCGTTCCAGTCGGTGAGGATTTTGTCGTCCTTTAAGGGGTGGACCCTCTCTTCCCTGGCTTCAAAGAGCTTCTGTCTCGCACTTGTCAAAACACTGGCCAATTCTTCAGGCCTTAGGCTCAAGTCTGTGGATAGTTCGAGCAAAGGTTCTTTCAAGTGTAGTATGTTTCTTCCTGTTTTACCTCTTTGAACCTCGTCGTAGTAGTTGCCTTCTCTTGAGATGTTGAACGCATTGATGATGAAGTCAGCATTCTCTCCTAGTGGAGTCTTGATTTCTTCCTCAGTCCACATGTAGAATCTGCCTTCCTGACCTTCGCTGTCGGCGTCCTCAGCTGAAAAGAATCCACCTTTCGGATTTGTCATGTCTCTTAGAACGTATTCGAATATCTCTTCAGCCGTCTTTCGATACTCCTCTTTTCCTGTAGCTTGATAGGCCTCCGTGTAAGCGATAGAAATCATTGCTTGGTCGTATAGCATCTTCTCGAAATGTGGGACAAGCCATCTTGAGTCAGTAGAGTATCTGTGAAAACCAAAGCCCACTTGATCAAAGATTCCACCCAGCCGCATCTTCTGCAGGGTTTTTTCAACCATCTCCAGCGCTTGCTGCATGCCTTTTCTCTTCCAATATCTGAGGAGAAACAAGAGATTATGAGGGGACGGGAACTTGGGGGTAGTGCCAAATCCAGCATTGTTTTGGTCGAAGCCATCTAGCAATCTGATGTAGGCTTCGTCAAAGACTATCTCGGTCAGTTCTTCTTCTCGCTGCTTTGCTTGCACATACTCAATCAGATATTCTGTTGCGCTCTCAGCTGCTGAGATAAGCTTGCTCTTATCGCTTTCCCATGATTTCGCAACGTTTCTAAGCAAATCAACAAGACCTAGTATTCCAGCTTGACCTCTTTTTGGCAAGTATGTTGCTACGAAGAAAGGCTGTTTTTTAGGTGTCATTACTATTGTAAGAGGCCAGCCACCGCTACCGGTCATCAACACACAGGTTTTCATGTAGATTTTGTCGATGTCAGGCCGTTCTTCTCGGTCAACCTTTATTGACACAAAATTCCTGTTCAGGATCTCTGCAACTTCCTTATCTTCAAAAGACTCTCTTTCCATTACGTGGCACCAATGGCAGGTAGAGTAGCCTATTGATAGGAAAACTGGCTTGTCCTCCTTCTCTGCCTTCATGAAAGCTTCTTCACTCCAAGGATACCAGTCTACAGGGTTTTGAGCATGCTGCAACAGGTACGGGCTTTTCTCTTTTGCAAGCCGATTCGGCTTTGTCATAGTATCCCACCGTAGTAGCTACCGGATGTGCATGCTGACCACAATTCGCTTCTTACCCATTGAGCAGTCCAATCCTTGGCTAACAGAGCGTGTGCGTGTGTGCCAGCAAGCCATGTTTCTCAATTAGAACGCTTATTATCTCTTCGGCGAAAGCGTCGACATCCTGGGGTCCAAAAGCTGTGATTATGTTTTTATCTCTTGTCACGCTTTGGCTTGTGTCAACCGTAGCTCCACTATTTATAAGGTCAATTATCATGTCTGGGTCGTTGAAGCATGTTACATCAGTTACGTTTAATAGGTTAGCTGCTGCTAGAACCCATGGGCCGTGGCATATGGCTGCGATTACCTTTCCTTCGTTGTGTGCTTGAGTTAAGATGTCGAAGACTTTCTGCTTGTCTGGATGGCTAATGATATTTTCTGGACCGCTTCCTCCTGGGATGAAAACTACGTCATAGAGTGAGACGCCAACTTCGTCAAATGTAATGTCAGGTTTATAGCCCCTAAAGTCAGGAAAACTTCCTGAAATCTCATTTGCAGTGAAACTTGCGGTCGTCATTTTGATCCCTTCTCTCGCCAAGGTGCTATTGAACCCGTGCAATTCCATGTAGTCGAAGCCGTCAGCTAATATAGCTAAGACTTCAAAATCCTCAGCTTTCAGTTCGTTTTGAGCAAGGAAATAGATCTCTGTAGCAATCGCTGCGACGAGGATGAGCAGGCAAATCGAAACGTATAGCTTCTTCAAGACACCCTTCTCTCTATACTAGAAGGAAAACTTGCTGCGATATTTTACTTTATCTGCATGTAGGCACTATCCAAGAGTATCCTTGAAGTTCAAACCCCTTTAATTGTCACGTAGATCAGGGCTAGGGTGGCTGTCAAAACTACATCCCAGACAAACATTTCCTTCAACGCTCTGGGATAGAGGTTGAGATCGACCTTCTTGGCTGAAAAAGGGTATAGCGGTCGGCAGGGTCTTGTCAGAAAGTCAACGACGAAATGGCTTAGTCCACAGCTGATGGTCAGTATTAACAGGTGAGGATAGACAAAGCTTACAGCTAGGGAGCCAAGCAGGACGAAAACTAGACCTAAGAGCTCGTGCAGTAGTGAACGCGATTCTACTCCAAACCTTCTAGTTCTTAGCGCTTTTTCTAGATATGGGATATGGTCAAAGTCGGGGAAGATTGAAAACAGGACGCCGATTAATGCGTTTGGGAAAGGGCCAATTCCTAGAAGCTTAGCTAGCAGCAAGCCTAGCAAAGCGTGAAAAATTATGTTCATCGTTCACTCCGTTGTGTACTCAGATTCTGTTATGCGAGAAGTATGTCTAGGGCGTCTAGTGTACGTAGGGGTTGATTAGGCTTTATCTCATACCTGGAGTTGGCAATTAGGAGGGGAACTCTCATTTCTGCCGCGTGAAGACCGCCGTGTGTTCCTCGATGGGGTGGTAGCTCTAGCATAAGGTCCCAGCCCATTCGAGAGTTGATGATTAGGTCTCCGGAACGCGCGCTCTCAAAGATCTGTGAGACTTGAACCGGCACATCTGGGAATTGCGCTTCACTTGTGGCGGTAAGCCACTCCTTATCGTTCAACCATTCTCTGTAAGCGATTTTTCCATCTTTGACAATAGAGTCGTAGCCCAGAGGATCTTTTCCTTCAATGACATCGTACAAGTATTCATTTCGCCCCTTTTTTCTTATGATTCCGTGTCCGTCGCAAGAGTATACGTGGGAGGTAGTCTTGTTTTCAGCTACAAAGACATGTTGCACCGGTAGTAGGTGGCTAATTAGATCTATGATGTTTACACGTCCTTTTCGAATCTTGTAGTTTTCAAGAGTTTCCAACTTCGGTTTGCGTCGCCAATTATGCTTTATGTATTGGAGTGGGAAGGCTTTCTCTTCTGCACCTTCCGCAGCCAAGTAGATGTGAGCCATTCCATTGCCGCTTATGGCGACTGTGGCGTCAAACTCACC
This sequence comes from Candidatus Bathyarchaeota archaeon, assembly GCA_020348865.1. GTDB lineage: Archaea > Thermoproteota > Bathyarchaeia > Bathyarchaeales > Bathyarchaeaceae > SOJZ01. Next base: position 953,312 of record CP070754.1, read on the forward strand.
CAGCCCTTGGAGGAACGTCACTGGAAAGCTGCGAACATCCAAACCAACTGTGCTTAGGAATTTTGCGAGGTCGAAGTGCAGGTTAGTGGGACGAAGCCCATGATCTGAACCGATCACAATTGAGGTTTCGTCGTAGAGTTTCAAGTCAATGAGAGTCTTGGCTATGTGGCCGATTTGTTTGTCTACGTTCTGGAGGGCGTGTCGTACATTTTTGGAGAGAGGGCCGTGCTCGTGGCTGGCTTCATCGACGCCAGGCATGTAGACGGCGGAGAAGGCAGGTGGCTCAGATGGTAGTTTCATCCACTTCACTAGTGCGGAGCACCTGTAAACCATTTCGAATGTGCGTGCTGCAAGGGTGTCTACGTGTTCCCAAGTGAAAAGCCCGATGGGTCCGAAGACTTTGGCCATGACATTAGCTAGAGGAGGGTACACGAATTTTGCCCCACGAGTGATTGGCTCAAAGATAGAAGCTGTGGTGAGGTCTTTCAGCTTTTCAAAGATGGTTTTTATCTTTCCATTCATGTCGCTGTTCATAGCGAAGGCTTCTGGGCCTACGTAGTCACGTTCGAATTGAAGCCAGGCTAGAGGTCCATAATTCTGGTAGCTATTCTTTCTTCTGTCAAACCATCGGATGCCCGGTATGTTGAGGGGTCCAGGAAATGCTCCAGTTAGAAACGGAGCGTGAGCTGGTCCAGTTGTAGACGGGAAAACGGTCAAAGCGTTTCTTACAGCTACGCCTCTTTCTGCCACGTGCTTTTGTATGTTTGGCAAAAGCCCCTGACTCAACATTTCATAGAAGACGTCTGCTCTAGCGCCATCAACAAGGATAAATACGGATGGCAATTGCTCTCACGTTGCTATACAATATTTATCCAGCAACTTAACATTTTGCATGTATTGTAAAGATTTTCTTTTATTATTGTATATCTATCATGGATGCGTGCATTTAATCAACATTGACGTGACAACGCTTTCGACGTTGTTGTTGATTGTGATTCAGGTTTTCTGTAAAAGGGGCTTCAGAGGTTGTTCAGAGGATAATCTAATGTTGAACCCTCTTGAAGCAACATATCGGTAAATGTATGTTTCCTCTAGATTTTTGTTCTAGTCTCATGTTTCTTACGTTTTAAATAGCCTGTGTGCAGACAACTGCGGTTTGGTTGACGCGAAGCGCTGTGCTATGAAGAGGAGCTCTTGCGATTAAAACTGATGGCTGTGACTCAGAGCACGGTAGATGAGCGAGCGTCCGGGGGACTAAACTTGGGAGCCCCCGTTAAAGGGTGAACAGCCCGATGATAGCCCACAGAGAAAAAGGAGGAATACATATGGATTTGAGTATTAAGGATGTATTGAAGGGCGTCACAACGATTCTGCTTGTGGCGATTATGACCTCGTCAATGATTATCATGTTCATTGCTCCAGCGAGTGCTGCGACAGAAGATGAAATAGAGGGATCGATTCTGAATGGGTTGGCTTGGTTGTCTAGCCAGCAGCATGAAGATGGTTATTGGGCGTATGACCCGGATTGGCCAGCTCCTAATACTGATGTTGCCACCACAGGGCTAGTCATTTTGAAGTTTGTTGAGCGAGCAAAGGAGTTAGGATTAGATCCGTTTGACAATGATCCAGATAGCCCAACCTACTATGAATACGCCGACAATGTAACGGCTGGCTACGACTACATTTTTACCCATGCATTTAGTGATGTGAACGGCGTGCACTTTGGGTTGTGGAGCGACACCTACACCACGGGGATTTCGATGATGGCTGTAGCCGCGAGCAATGCCCCAGGTCGAGTAATTACTACCGGAGCACTTTCAGGATGGACGTATCAGGCAGCCCTGCAAGGAATGATGGATTGGATGGAGTATGCTCAAAACGATGATGACGATGTCTTCCCCTGTGATGTAGGAGGTTGGGGCTACGGTGCAAACCAAGATGGTTGGTCAGATCAGTCAAATACGGGTTACGCAACACTAGGTTTAGGATTCGCAGCAGCTCCAGCTCCTATTGGTTTTGGCCTTACAATTCCTGGAGATGTGCTGACCAAACTGAGTACTTACGTAGACAATGTTCAAGATCCCATGGATGGAGACAGTTATGATGGTGGTTCATGGTACGAACCATGTACTCCACACTTATGGGTGAATATCTTGAAGACGGGGAATCTTCTCTATGAGATGGCATTGGTGGGCGATGATGTGACTGACGCAAGGGTGCAGAATGCAATCAACTACGTAGAAGATCACTGGACGGACACTGGACAGCAACCTGAATTTACAGCTACGAGTTTAGGATGGATGGACTCGTATCAAGCGATGTTCACGATGATGAAGGGATTCGAAGCGTTTGGCATTGACACTATAAGCGTTGGAGGCTTTGATATTGACTGGTTTGACGAAGTGTCAACTGTTATCGTTACCAATCAACATGCAGATGGATATTTTGAGTATCTCAACACCTCCATAACTGAAGGAGAACAATCAGTGAACCTTCGAACAGCCTGGGCTCTGCTCACACTTGAGAGGGTTGTGCCAACGGTGACCATACCCGTCAATGTTGACGTCAAACCTGCTTCTTGGCCGAACCCATTCAGGCTGAAGAGCAAGGGAGTGTTGCCTGTTGCTGTCTGCGGAACTGAAGACTTTGATGTTACGACAATCGACCCTGCGACCATTCAACTAACTTTGGAAGGAGTTGAAGAGGGAGTATCGCCTCTCCGCTGGAGTTACGAAGATGTCGCGACTCCATATATGGGTGAACCCTGCGGTGGCCACGCGTTAGCAGGCGACGGCTACTTGGACCTATCACTGAAATTTGACAGACAAGAACTGAAGGAGATCCTAGGTCTCGATGCATTCGAAGGCGACACGATTCCACTAATCCTCACAGGCAACCTGATGGAAGAGTTTGGCGGTACGCCGATTCAAGGCCAAGACTGCATGTGGATTCTAGAGTAAGGAACAGAAAACAACTCCACACCTATCTCTCCTCCGTTTTTTTTCTTTCATATTTGTTTGTGAATGCATGTGCAAAAGGTCATAATGATTCAGCCAGCTCCGTAACCTTCTCTTTGATCTGCTCGTAAATTCCTTCAGCACGTTCGGACGATAAGAAATATGGGTCTCTAATATTCCACACAACTACCTTTCTTTCGCATTCTGGGCACTCATTCAAGACTGCATCTTTGTGGTTTTGTTCCATAGCTACGACAAGAGTGTATCTGTGAAGTTGTTTCTGATCCAGACTTTCGGGAACCTTTTTGAGGTATTGCTCCGCATTTTCCTTCGTCAAGTATTTCTTTGCTTCTTCTGAAACTGGAATAGCAACATGTGTGCCAGCAGAGTCTACTTCCAAGTCGGGCCTCAACTTCTTTAGTAGTGCTTCTGCGAGGGGGCTACGATGTGCATTTCCAGAACACACAAATAGGATTTTCATGCTGATCACTGGAAGTTTCTAAGCTTCCAAATCATAAAACGATTTCACCAATCTCAAGTCTGTACAACACGCATGCAAGCGCATTAGAAAAAAAGGGTGTTGAGATTTTTGCTTCTTAATCCACGACTAGGACGGTGATTGGAAGCGTATATGCACTGTACTTAATTCCATTGTAAGTGAATTTCAGCACTGCCCCCGAGTTGAGTTCGTAGCATCCTGGCGAAGTGTATTCCTGTTTACCAGCTGGGTTCAGATCTGTTGATATTTCGAAGATCAATATTGCTGTCTCGCCCTCGGCCAACATTCCAATGTTCCATGTTAAGAAGACCTTCTCCGATTTCCCTTTGGTTTCGTAGGATACATTTCCGTGAGTAATCACAAATGGGAAGGGGTCCACAATCTCGATTTCTGCACCAAACCTATCTGTAACAACAACGTTCTCGATTGTTACGGGAGCTGACACCGTTATCCCAATTAGTGCAGACCAATCAACTCCTAAAGGTACAGTAACTTGCGTTGGTGCAACCATCCAAGAACCATCCACATATATGTGTTTGTTGAACCAGCAGAAGGGCACTCCAGCAGAAGCAGGCAGCACTGAAAGAACAGTACTTAGAAACATTAGCACAGCTAACAATCCAACAATTCTTCTCATTCTCTCCACTCCTCTATTTACTATACGCACATCAAAAAACATGCGAACTAATAAGCAGTATGGAGCATTATCATAGAAGCTATTTCT
>CP070754.1:957591-1001868 GCA_020348865.1 Candidatus Bathyarchaeota archaeon
GAATCAAAACTATGACCAAGCGTCAGGGGATGCGCCTTGGACATCTGAAGTTCTAGACCCAAACTCATAGTAGTTTTGGTGGGAACTAGAGTGGTCAAATGCTTTCTCAGGGTCTACCTCTTAAATCTATGTCATTCTTACATAATGGGTGGTGCACTATGAAACGTTTTCCTGAAAGTGAATATTATGTTCCCTTCTTTGATGAATACGAATACCTTCGGAAATTGTGCCCGATATGTGGAAAATATTTCTGGACTCAGAACCACGATCAGGAAACTTGTGGAGAATCGACCCCAGAAGGATGTGCGCCTCTAAGTTTCATCGAGAATTCGCCAACTCGCAGGCACTATAGTCTTCAAGAGGTGCGTGAGGCTTTTCTCTCCTTCTTTGGAAAACAAGGACATGAGAGAGTTAACCCATATCCTGTTGTGGCCAGGTGGAGAGACGACCTTTACTTCACTCATGCCAGCATCATTGACTTTCAACCTTACGTTACAGATGGAGTCACTCCTCCACCAGCCAATCCCCTTGTCATCAGTCAGCCCTGCATCCGATTCATCGATGTGGACAACGTTGGGCCAACCTTCGGTCGACACTTAACCATCTTTGAGATGGGTGGACACCATGCGTTCAACTACCCAGACAAGGAAGTCTACTGGAAAGATCAGACTGTGAGGTACCATCACGAATTTGTCACCAAGGAATTGGGAGTGAAGTCTGAAGAGGTCATCTACAAGGAGGATGTATGGTCAGGAGGAGGAAATGCGGGTCCTGACCTTGAGAGCATTGTTCGAGGATTAGAGCTTGCTACATTGGTGTTCATGAAGTTCAAGGTAATCAACAGAAAGTTTGTCGAGTTACCCCTACGAACTGTCGACACCGGATATGGAATGGAACGATACACGTGGCTGTCCCAAGGATTAGCAAGTTGCTTCCACGCGGTTTATGCGCCGGTCTTGGACAAAGTTCTGAAGATGGCAGGTTTAAACAGAGTCGACAACAAGCTACTGGCGAGAGTGGCTGAAGAATCCGGCGTAATGAACGTGGAGAAAACGGCTGATCGAAGCGTGCGCACGCGCGTTCGTGAAAGGGTTGCCGCACAAGTTGGAATAAGCTTTGATCAACTTGACAAAGCAATATTTCCAGTCGAAAGCGCCTTCGCTGCAGTAGATCACACAAAATGCTTATTGTTTATGCTAGCCGAAGGCGTCGTGCCCTCTAACGTACACGAAGGATACCTAACCCGGCTGATGATTCGCCGAACCTACCGACTGCTCAAGGTACTCAGAATCGAGAGAGAACTGCCAAACATCATCGATATGCAGATAAAGTTGTGGTCAAAGGATTTTCCACACTTAAAAGAAATGCAGGGTGAAATCCTAGAAATGCTTTCAGTAGAGCAAGAAAAATTCACCCAAACTCTCAAAAAAGGCGCGTCGCTCATCAAGCGGATAGCCGAAGAACTGAAGACGAAAGCTGTGTCGCAGTTTCCAGTTGAGAAACTGATAGAACTATATGACTCACATGGGCTTCCACCTGAAGTTGTCCAAGAAACTGCTGAGAATTCAGGTCTTCAAGTAAGTATGCCTGAAGATTTCTACAAAATGATTGCTGAAAGACATGTTCAGGTTCCTCCTCAGCGGGAAATGGAGAAGATAAAAGGGCTAGAAGCAAAGATTTCAGACCTCCAAAAGACACAAACACTATATTACGAAGACTCTTATCGCCGCAGGTTTGAGGCGTGTGTTCTGCGAGTTGTCAGCAACAAGTACGTTGTGCTGGAGAAGACGGCGTTCTATCCTGAAGGAGGAGGACAACCAGCCGATCATGGGCACTTAGAGTTCGCTGGAAAAAGCTCTGAAGTAGTGGACGTCCAGAAACTAGGAAACGTTATTGTCCACGTCTTGAAAGCCCCACTTCCAAAAGAAGGCGACGTGGTGAAGGGAATTATCGATTGGAAGCGGCGAGGCAATCTTATGAAACAGCACACCGCAACCCACATAATCAACGGGGCAGCGAGACACGTCCTTGGACAACATGTTTGGCAATGTGGAGCCCAAAAAGGCCTAGATCGGTCAAGACTCGACATCTCCCATTTCCGACGTCTAACACTGGAAGAAACCCAAAAAATCGAAGCAACTGCAAACGAGGTGGTTGCCCAGAATCTTTCTGTTGAGACATCGTGGATGCCAAGAGGAAAAGCGGAGAAGCTTCATGGCTTCCGACTCTATCAAGGTGGAGTGGTGCCAGGAAAAGATATCCGCGTCGTGAAAATCGGAGACTGGAATGTTGAAGCCTGCGCAGGAATGCACTTGAAAAATACCAAAGAAATCGGCTTCATAAAGGTCATACACACGGAAAGAATCCAGGACGGCGTTGAACGCATCGTGTTCAGCGCAGGACTGCCCGCCCTAAAACCGATGCAGGAAACTGATAGACTGCTTTGGAAACTCTCCGAAATCCTGAATGCGCCACGTGAAAAACTTGAGCAGACTGCAAAACGTTTCATGAGAGAGTGGAAGGAGGCGCGGCATAGGGAGAAACAGCTTGTCAAAGAAATCGCTGTTCGAGAGAGTTTGGAGTTGAAGGGCTCTGTTGAAGCAAAAAAGGGGAAGCGAATCGAAGGGGCGAATTTTCTGGCACAGAAGTTCAAGTCGCTGGATGTTGACCGCATGATTCAAACAGCAAGTGAAGTGGTGAAAGCGAAGCCCGACACAATTGCCGTATTCTACGCGGCGGATGATAAGAATGCAAGCGTCGTAGTGATGGCTGGGAAAGATGCCGTGGAAATGGGTATAGACGCCAGTGAAATAGCGAAGGAGACTGCATCGGTGTTGGGTGGCGGTGGCAGCGGAAGACCCGATTTTGCTCAGGGAGGAGGACCCCTGACCAATAATATTTCAAAGGTGCAGCAAAAGGCTGAAGAAGTAGCAAGAAAACAACTCGGCAAAAGATAGCAATAGATTAAAGCAAGTACTCTCTCTACAATTTGCAGGTGCTGAATGTGAGGGGTAGCGTTCTTCTCAGAGACTAACCAAACTCTTAATAATCCTCAGAGCATTTCAGAAAGTTTCGTGGAAATTTTGAAGCAAATCGAAAGCAAGTGGCGCAAAGAGTGGGAAGAAGCAAAAGTCTTTGAAGTAAATCCGGATCCCGCCAGAATAAAACGTTTCATCACATTCCCTTATTCTTATACAGATGGGCCACTGCACGTTGGACACGGCTTCACAGCTGCACGCGTCGACGCATACGTACGATTTAAACGAATGCAGGGTTACAACGTTCTTTTCCCATGGGCCTGGCATTGGACCGGTCAACCCATAGCTGGAGCAAGCGAACGGGTCAAACGTGGAGACAAGGATTTCATCCGAGGCTTGAGGGAAATAGACGGGGTTTCAGAGGAACAGTTGAAGAAGTTCGTCGATCCAGTCTATTTGGCCTCGTACTACACAAAAGAGAACCGAGAGACTGTGAAACGCATCGGTTTTTCTGTTGATTGGAGAAGAGAATTCCATACAATGGCTCCTACATTTAGCAAATTCATCGAATGGCAATACAACCGACTGCGTCGGATGGGGTACGTTGCCAAGGGGACACATCCAGTGGTGTGGTGCCCACATTGTGAAAGCCCCACCGGAGATCATGACCGCCAAGAGGGTGAAGGCGTTTCCCCTGAAGAGTACACGCTGATAATGTTCAAAATTGAGGATGCATGTCTACCAGCGGCTACCTTCAGGCCTGAAACAATCTACGGCGTTACCAACATGTGGATACACCCCGACGCCCCTTACGTCAAAGCACATGTCAATGGTGAACAATGGATCATCAGCGAGAAAGCAGCCGAAAAACTGAAACAACAACGAGAAGTCAAGATAATCAAGCGTTTCAAGGGTAGAGAAATCATTGGTAGAAGCTTCGTAAATCCTATTAGTGGTAAGGAATTGCCCATCTTACCTGGTTGGTTCGTCAACCCTGCCCATGCAACTGGAGTTGTATACAGTGTCCCTGCGCACGCACCTTACGATTGGTTGGCTTTGAGAGACCTACAGGAAAAACCCGATTCACTATCGGAATTTGGCATTAAGCCTGCCACACTGAGAAATGTGATTCCTATCTCCATTATTCAAGTGGAGGGTTTTGGAGAATACCCCGCAGTTGAGATAGCAGAGCAGATGGGAGTAAGAGATCAGCATGATCCAAAAGCTGAGGAAGCAACAAAGCTGCTCTACAAAAAGGAGTTTCATGGCGGTGTCTTGAAGGATAATTGTGGAAGATATGCCAGAAGAACAGTCTATGAAGTGAAAAATCAACTAATCAAGGATTTGAAGCAGAATGGCGTCGCCGATTCCATGTATGATCTACCTCATCCAGTTGTGTGCCGATGTCTAACCCCATGTATAGTTAAGATACTTGAGGAGCAGTGGTTTCTGAGATACTCGGACGAAAAATGGAAGGAGAAAGCTAGAGCAACCTTGGGTCAAGCCTCTGTTCACCCGGAATCTGCGGTGCCATGGTTCATCAACATCATCGACTGGTTGAAGGAGTGGGCTTGTGCAAGGAAAACCGGGCTAGGGACACCGTTGCCTTGGAGCCCAAGTTGGATTGTAGAGACTCTAAGCGATTCAACGGTGTACATGGCTTTCTACACGATAAGCAGGCACATCGAACGCTTTGATGTACAACCCGAACAGTTGACCAGCAGAGTATTTGACCACATATTCTATGGCAAGGACGATGTCAAAGAGGTAGCTGAGACTTCAAGCATCAGCAAAGAAGTGTTAGAGTTTATGCGAACCGAATTTCTGTACTGGTATCCGGTGGATCTCAGAATCTCAGCTAAGGAGTTGGTTCCAAACCACCTGACCTTCTTCCTCTTTCATCACGCTGTACTGTTTCCGAAGCACCTACCTAAGGCGATCGGCGTGAATGGCATGCTCATGATTGAAGGAAAGAAGATGTCGAAATCGAAGGGTAACTTCATAACGTTGAGAAGTGCCGTAAACCAGTACGGCGCAGATGCCACCCGTTGCGCGTTGCTCTTAGGCGCAGAGGACATGGACGACCCCGACTGGATAAGCGAAAGCGTCGGCGATGTTAAGAGCAAGCTTGAAAGCTTCTACAATCTGGCCAATAGCGTGGTTGAGAAAGGAGAGGAAAATGAGAGAGTTGGGCATTTAGAGAAATGGTTGAGCAGCAGATTGGAAAATCGAATTCGAATGGTTACTGAGAATATGGAGGTAATGAAGACCAGAACTGCGATTGAGAACGTATTTTTTGAGGTCTGGAACGATTTTCGCTGGTATAGGCGAAGAAAAAAGCGCCCAAATTATGCGATTCTAAAGGAAGCTATGGAAACTTGGATACGTTTGCTTGCCCCTTTTGCACCCTACACCTGCGAGGAACTCTGGAGCAAGCTGGGTAGAGAAGGGTTCATTTCATTGTCCGAGTGGCCCACCTACAACAAAAAGAGGGTTGATACCCGGGCGGAAGAAACAGAAGCCTTCATAAAAAACGTGTTAGATGACACTTCAAATATTCTACGTGCAACCAAAATCAAGCCAAAAAGAATTCATTACTATTTGGCAGCACCTTGGAAGTGGAGGGTTTACATGAAGTTGCTGGAAGAATCGTCTTTGACCAAAATCGTTCAAAGCAAGGCTATGAAAGAGTTGATGAAGGACACCAGCATGAAGAAAATAGAACCTGAAGTCGCGAAATTCGTTAGTCAAATCGTCAACGAAATTAACCGAATGCCAGACGACAAGAAAGATAGACAGTTAAGAGCGGAGACTATTGATGAAAACCAAGTGTTGAAGGAGGCTGAAACCTTTCTTGAACGTGAACTCAACGCAAAGATTCTCACACATCTTGAAGAAGATCCGGAACGTCATGACCCAAAGAAAAGAGCAGGATTAGCCAAGCCATATCGCCCTGCTATCTACATTGAATAACGCCCTCCTTTACGTTAACAAATAACGCTTGCTTTGACACGGGAAAGAGAACACTGAGAATTCGCGTCAATTGGGTTAAGAATTGGATGCCTTGACGTAATTCGCTCTTCTGCGTCTAGCTTCTCTGTACTTCTGAAAAGTGCCTGCAAGTGAGAACGTTGAAGCTAACATCAATGGTATCCCCACATCTAGTAGGGACAAGTGCCCACCACCATAAGCGAAGAAAAAAAACAAGAGCGAGAAACCTAATTCAATGGCAGCAATTACTGGTAATGCTACACCAAGAAGGGTTTGTATTCTCTCACCTGGACGCTTTAAGATTCGGAGAGAACTCAAGCCAATGGCAGTAAAAGTGAGACCGACTACGACCAAAGTCTCAACTGCACCGGCCCCACTTAGATAAGAAATAAACGCGTAGTAGTAAAAAATGCATGCCAACCCGATGTTAGAGATGCCACTGCAAATCTCCAAAACTGAGGAAAGCCTCATTGGTATCACTAAAATGAACGTTACATTTCTTCAGATATTTATCTGATTCGACACGAATTCTGATGCCACAATGACTATTCATGCACATGATTCCGCGCTCGCTTTCTTCCTTTGAACGAGTAGGCAAGACTTCTTCATAAGCGGTCCAACCAACGTGCTGGGGCCTTCTTCGACCAGCTAGAAAAATGGACTTATAAGGTCATATCCGAAGAATATCAATAGGTGCGTCGCACTATTGCCAACTGAAGACGAAAAGAAGCTGGAATTTGAACTTCGTGGCAAAGCTTGGAAAGTCTACTGGCTACTTCTGAAAAGAGGATGCTCAATGAGTGTAAGGGAAGTTCAAAGAGCTTTAAATTTCAGCAGTCCAAGCGTGGCGCAACATCATCTCGAACATTTGTGCGAGTTAGGCTTGGTCAAGAAACAAAGTGCAGGGGGCAACTATCTATTGACTAGCGAGGTCAAAATCGGAGTGCTGAGGCACTTTGTCAAGTTGGGAAGGCTGCTGTTTCCAAGATATTTCTTTTACGCAATTTTCTCCTCAACTTTCTACATAGCTTATCTTGCAACGATGATGCAAAGCCTCACGCGGGAGAACCTGTTTATCTCCGTTTTCGGAGCGCTAGTCTCAGCCATATTCTGGTATGAAGCTCTCAGAGTGTGGCGTTTGAAACCCTATTAGCAATCTGTACTAGCTTCTAGGCAAAATAAACCAAAACCTAGGATGAAATAGAACGGTTTCCTACGTTTGTGTGGTGCAAGATTTGTAGAGAGAAATAAGGAAAAAGCCTGTTGCACGCTTTTTCTTTTGGAGCGCTAGCGGGCCCGCGGGGAATTGAACCCCGGATCTTCGGCTTTCTCCTTCGTGTTAGAAGGCCGACGCCTTATCCAGACTAGGCCACGGGCCCTTTGCCGAATTCTAAACGATAAACAAATCCTTTATACCTTTCGTAGCCTGAGCATCCCGCACTCTTAAAAGAGATAAAAGCCAGACGCCTAACGACCCCTAACGCCAAAACGCAAGCAGAACAAATATGTATGAGAGCTCCGTGTTGCATCGGCTGCGCATGAAGTGTCCTCCAACACGCAACAAGGCTTGGAAGCATACAGAAACTATAAATCTCATCAAGTCAAAAATAGATAGCACACTTTCATTATTTGACTCGTCGATGTGTAAAAGGGGACATAAAATGAGCAGTACACATGCAGAAAATCTGAAACTCCGGTTAATGACTATTGAACTACTCAAAACAGCGAAGAAACAATACACCTACAGAGAATTATCCACCAAAACAGACTTACCCGTAACAGTTCTAAGCAGGTACGCAAAAGGCCACGTTCTACCCAACGCAGCAAGGGCCAAGCAACTCTGGGACGTCTTAACGAAACTTGTCGGCCTGGAGGCTGAGCTTCATAGAATAATTCGATTCAATCAAGATGGATACTTTGACAACACTTCAATCGTTGGAGACTACAACATACTCAAACAAGCCGCACACCACGCTCTGGCAACGTTCGCAGGAAAACGTGTGACAAAAATCTTAACCGCAGCCGTCGATGGCGTACCCCTGGCAACTATGGTTGCAAATTCACTTGGTGTCAATCTTGCAGTTGCAAAGAGAGCAAAAGAGGTTGGAGTCCCAGCATTTCTGGAAGAGACGTACGTACTTAGAGGTTCGGGTGTAACCATTACACTTTATCTCCCAAAAAACGCTCTCAAAAGGAGAGATAGTGTGCTCGTCGTGGACGATATGATAAAAACCGGGGAAACCCAAGCCGCCCTCGTCAGCCTCGTTCACAAAGCGAAAGCTGAGGTTTCAGGAATCTTCTCCCTCATCGCCATCGGAGATGAATGGCAGAAAAGATTAAAGCTACCCAAGAGATGCCCAGTCGAAGTCGTAACAAAGGTCAAGCCGAAAAAGTAGCCAGACAAGCACTCAAAATCATGTATACAAGCTTCTCAACCAAAAGATCAGTCAGATCTTCCACGTCGGTGTGCCCTTCATTTCAGTGCACCGAAGCATATTAAAAAACAGTCAGGTGAATAAAGAGTCCTAGCGGTGCAGACCATGAGAACCATAGAGTGGAGAGACGGCACACTAGCAACATTAGACCAGACGAAGCTTCCCAATGAAAACCTCATCCTAGAAATGAGAGAATGCGAAGAGGTGGCTTTCGCCATCAAAGAGATGAAGATGAGGGGAGCCCCACTCATCGGGGTTGCGGCAGCATACGGCTTAGCCCTCACAGCTTATCATTCAAAAGCCAAGACAAGGGAGGATTTGATAAGGCAAATAGAAGCGTCAGCAAAGATTTTGATAGAAACAAGACCAACTGCTGTGAATCTTTTCTGGGCGGTTGAACGAATCTTGAGAAAAGCACGTGGGACCACAGGCGATGCAGAAACCGTGACCAGAGTCGTGGTGAATGAGGCTCAAAGAATGGCAGATGAGGACGTTGAAGCCAACCTCAAGATTGGTGAACATGGAGCTGAATTAATCAACGACAAAGATGTCATTCTAACTCACTGCAACGCTGGCAGCTTGGCCACAGTTGATCACGGCACTGCACTGGGAATCGTACGGACTGCATGGGCCCAAGGCAAGAAGATTGCAGTGATTGCCACTGAAACAAGACCTAAACTGCAAGGTGCGAGGCTCACCGCATACGAACTAAAACGCGATGGAATCCCAGTCAGTTTGATTACAGACAACATGGTGGGTTACGTTATGTCCAGACGGCTAATTAACGAGGTTGTGGTTGGTGCGGATAGAATAGTTCGGGACGCTGTGATAAATAAGATCGGCACCTATTCCCTCGCCGTGCTCGCTCACGAACACAATATTCCATTTTATGTTGCCGCCCCCAAATCAACATTTGACTTGGTTCACACTTCAAAAGATGCGATCATTGAGAAAAGAAATGCTGACGAAGTAACGTACATTGGTTCTCAAAGGATAGCTCCAATGGGAGTAAAAGTGTTGAATCCTGCATTCGACATTACTCCAATCAAATACGTGAGTGGTATCATATGTGAAACCGGTGTGCTATCCAAGACCAAGCTTGAGAAACTTGCAACGGCCTCAAAGCATGGTTGAGGCTGTACCGCTCGCTTACATATGTGCACAAGACTTCAAGAGCAACAATCCTCAACATGTGCGTGCGAGTTTGCATTCACGGTCCACAACAAGGTGTGGACCGTCCTTCAACACCAGTCATACCCCTCTAGAAACTGAAGAGACCTGTCTAAGATGCACGCAACCTATATGGTATCTTTGAAAGCATTAAATGCGTTCAAGTTTGAAGATGACGGGTCTCAATCCGTCAGTACAACAGTTTACTGCAACGCCTTTCTCCTCATACCAAGGAAGACTGCCGCCGAAAGCCAATGTCCTAATGTTACAGTAAATCGTATGCCACGCGGAGGTGCAGAAACCCTCTGGCATCCTCCCTGCCTCAACGATGAACTCCTGATTATCCTTGAACAGCTTACAAGGTCCAAGGGGTTCTACAGGGGTTACTGGGCTCTGTTCAAAAACCCCAGATGGACTTAACCGTTTCAGCACGGTTATCTTAACCTTGCGCAGCTCAACCAATCCAATCACATCCACATATGCACCCATCTGAACCAGCAAGCATCTTAAGTGTTGAGCAAAGTTTCTCAACCGCTACTGGAAACCTAGGAAAGAGCCTTCCGTAATTGTTGGATGCGCACGCATGCAGTCTAAGTGTAGAAAATGAGATGTATGTACACATGTCAGTCAAATGTCAATCACCCGAAACAAAAGAAGTTTACAGAGAACGCTTTATTTTGTGGGGCGTCTTAATGAAGGATGGCTCTGGAAGACATGCAGAAACCGAGGATACCCTTCGTAGTGGAGCTTTGTTCCGACAAAGCAGCTTTTGAGGTCAAAATACGGCGCAAGATCTCTTTTGACATGGCTGAGTTGGAACGACTGCTCAGATTTGCGAAAGGAAACGATATTATGGTAGATACTCCGCACATTCTGATTTTTAGGAATCACGGAGCTGAAATAACTCTATCCAAAAATGGGAGAATGCTAATCAAAAAGGTTCGAAACGAGAAAGAAGCCATGGCAGTCGCTCGTAAAGTTCTAGATATTGCATCAGAATCCCTACTCTAAATTTCAAGTAGAGCTACGCCCCTCAGATCACGATTAATCATTGTCTCTAAATCCAGGCGTTCTTCAGCCCTTTGGATCTCCTCCAATCTGGCTCGTGTTCGGGGTTTAGGAGGTGGCCCAGAGCAGCAGGAAGCCGGTTTTGTCGATGTATCGAACGATCCGATTCTTCTTGCCAAGTTCTCAACCTCCTGTTTATCCATGCCTAGTAAAGGACGTAGCACAGTGACATCAGAGATAGCTTGATTCTCAACACGAAGATTAACCAGCGTCTGACTTGCATGTTCACCAATGATTTCGCCCGTTGCTATAGCGTCTGCTTTCTCTAGTAGGGCGATTCTCTCTGCTAGCCGGTACATCATTCGTCGGCAAACCACGCAAGTTAGGTTTCTTGGGCAGTTTCTCAGAATGTCTGCAAGATCATCACCATGGGGAATCACATAAACTTTGATGTGACAGCCCGGCACGAACGAGCTCAGTTTTCGCATGGCGTCTAGGGCCCTCTGCTTTGTGTCTTCGTCGGTAAATGGATAATTGTCAAAGAAAACGAACACTGGGACACACCCCTTTTCCATTAGTAGCCAAGCAGCAACAGGGGAATCAATCCCGCCTGATACGAGACAGACCACTTTGCCTTTTGACCCATAAGAAGGACAAGCAGAAGAAGGCTCTCCTTCTACTTTGCCTGTTCTTTGAGTTTTCATAGCACTGCTGATGATTGCTCCGATCCCCCTTTCCTCTTCTACCGCACACTGGTGTGTACATTCAAAACCATTGTTACAGTCTAGTCATAAATCAGTCTTATTGTCTTTGCATGCATGCAGGTCTCCGGTATAGAGAGGCAATAATATCCGTGATAATAGGTTCTTCTAACCATTTCGAAATCGCAAGAGCCACCGCTATCAGCCTTTATGGATTCGGCTCACAGGTCGCACTAGGGACAACAATGGGTCTGTTTTGGGAGGTTCCAGTTATGCTCAGCATAGTGTATCTAGGTAAAAAACTGAACGATAGAGGATTCTGGAAAAAATGATGTCTCCATATGACCCTGCAAACGCGCATGGGCTATTCGTATCTACGCAGATACATGACGCTTTCTTCTGGGCTTTCAACCACTTTGGTAATTCTTATTTTCCTTTTCAAAGCGTTCACTAAGAGGTCTTTGGTTTTTTACAGTATTTGTCGTTTATGAATCCAGAATACAGAAGGTGCATGTATGTGTTGGAGAACCAAGGCTTATATTAGCCGGTGTTTTTGCTTTGTGAAAGAGTGAGGTTCATGTGGTTTACGAATGCGATTGGCCAGTTTAGAGACTTTCTGCGGCAGGAGTTCTCTTTCATTACTGGTAACTATCGGATTCTTGTGTTCAGTTGGATGATAATGGATATCGCATTTGAGATGCCAGCGTCAAATTTCCAGTATTATGTTGAAGCTCTAGGAGGACCACCTGTAGCGTTGGGATTGATAGGGCTTGGTAACTTCCTAGCTTTGGCGATTGTAGCCTTTCCTGGTGGTTATCTTGCAGATAAATTTGGTAGGCGTTGGCTGATTTCCACAATGACTTTTGCGATAGCCTTGTCGTTTCTCTTTTTTGCCTTGGCTCCTTCTTGGGAATTTGTATTGTTCGGGTCAATTATTGGTAGTCTCTGTCTAATTTATCAGCCAGCCTTGTTTGCAATGGTTCAGGATTCATTGCCTCCGGAGCGTAGAGGTATGGGTTCGTCAATCATCCAGCTCATTCATGGCACATTTAATACTCCAGGTCCCGTAATTGCCATTTTCATTTTCGGCTGGTTTGGGAAAGTGACGGGTCAAAGGGTCATTTACTTCTTGATGACTGGACTTTTTCTTGCAGCGGCTGTGTTGCGGCTTAGGCTGAAGGAGACAGTGACAGATGGGAAACCAATTCGACTCAGTTATTTCATTTCTTCATATCCTAAGGCGGTAAGAGAGAGTTTCGGTGTTTGGAAGGTTTTGCCTAGAACTGTGTTGTGGCTGTTTCTGGTCAGAACATTTGTGATGTTTGGGATGTCTCTCACAAACGTCATCAACGCGCTTTACGCTAGGGACGTGTTGGGAATACCAGAGGGTCAGTGGTATTTCGTGCATATTCCTCTCTTAGTAACTATGGTGGTGGCATCTCTCCCTATCGGCAAAATGGTTGACAAAGTCGGACGGAAGGTTCCGATAGTTCTCGGCTTGTGTGCGCTCAGTGTGGGCACGATGGTTTTCGCCTTTGGCGACTTCTTAATGGTTCTGATTTCGATGTCCTTGTTCGGCATTGCTTTCATGATGGTCATGTCAGGGGTAATGGCGCTTTCAGCAGATCTCATAGAGCCTAAGAACAGGGGCAAAGTGATTGGATTCAACAATTTCGTTGGCTACATCGTCATGGGCATCGGAATGCTGATCGGAGGGGGTCTCTATGAAAGCATGTTGCCTCAAGCGCCCTTCTTCACGCGTCTTGGATTTACGCTCGTAGCGCTATTTGTCGTTCTCCTCTTGGTGCACGAACCTAAGAAGACAGTAGAGGCAGTCACGTCACTACAAAATTCTTAGCAATATGATAAAATGCATGTTTTTGTATTGACTTCAGGGGTCTTCTTGCTCAACGAATTTTTTAGTCTATGCCTCTGATGAGTCTGAATATCAATTCAACCATAGCAATATAGAAGTTGTTTTCAACTGGTCGCACGAATTGCGGATAGTAATGGAAGTATGGTCTCAAAACCCACGCTAATTGCGTTCCAACAAGTATAAAGATTATGCTTCCAACGAAGAAGGCTGGAATCCAACTCATTCCAGGATATATTGTGACGAATCCTCTCAGAAGGAATTCGAGTGCAAAGAACCCTGCAAGGGCGAAGATCGCCACGTTCAAGATGACAAGAAAGGCGTAGGTTGAATAAGTTGTGTTTGCGGTTGTCAATATAAAGAACAAGTTCAAGGGTACTAATGCAAGGAGAACGGTTGACATAACAGTTAGACTTGAGAGCAGAAGGATCATTACTTGGCTGAATGAGTATTTTCCTCCGAAAAGCGAACTAAGCACGTAGAAGCTTGGAGCAGTTATGTATAGAGAAAACAGAAGCAGCATTGGAATCTTTGCTGCGTCATATAGAACCTGCGGTCCACCAGGGTATACGCCCATAGTTGCGCCATAGACAGCAGAGAAAACAATGATAGTTAGATTGGAATTGACAAAATAGGTCTTGAGCTCTTTTTCCTCCACCAAGTTTTCGAAGAATTCCTTTCTCCGCTTGATAAACTCCTCGACAACAGAGAATCTTGCCAGAAAGTTTGACCGGGACATTTCTCTCTGATATTACTTACAGGCTTAAGAGCTAAAAAATCATCGGTAGCGGCGTGCACGAATGCTAGCGAGTGAGAAGAAAAAAGGGGTTCTAGGGAAGTTCGATCTCCAGTATTGGTGACAAGTCATCCAGCTGGTTCAATCCTACTTTCCGACCTGAAATGGTGTAGAGCACGTTTTCTATGTACACTGATCTCTTGACCCAGAGGCTTTGCTCGTGGATGCTCATTCCATTCTCCAGATGCGTTATTCTACCCTCCAACTGAAAGCCGTGAAACAGGGAGACATCAAAGATGTATGCTCCTTGCCACACTGGTTCTCCATAAGCGTTAGGAGGAACTTGGCCACCATATTTGGTTATGTCTATTTCTGCTTCCAGGATTGGCATTACTAGAAGGGTCCTTGCTTTGTCAAATAGGAACGCTTTGTGGTCGTAGAGGACTGGGGAGTCGGAGCCTCTGTCGCCTATTATGATATTATCCATCTGGACGGGGTTTGTGACATTGCTCACGTCGAAGAGGGACATCTTGATTCCTTGGTACCATGCGAAGTCTCCTTGGTCGGCTTCAACTGTATGTTTACCCACTCCAATCAAATGGTTTTCATCATAGGGATGTAAATAGTCTGAGTATCCTGGTATGTGTAGTTCTCCGAGAACTGACAAGTTGGTTGGCTGGCTTACGTCTATCACAAACAGTGGGTCGGTTTTCTTGAAAGTTACGAAGTAAGCTCGGTCTCCCATGAATCTGGCGGAATGGAAGTTCTCACCGGGCGCAAGCCCTTCCAGCTTTCCAACCACGCTTAGATTCATGTCCAGTACATATAGGTTGGTTTGGGTAGTCCAGTATGGCGTCCACGACGTTGTTTCGATTCTGAAGTAGTCGTTGTATTCATCCATTGAGAATTGATTGCGTTCATGTCCTGGGACTGTGCCTCGGGCTTCACAGGTCATGTTGTTGCCTTGTACGCGTATGCGGTGGATGGTGGTGTTGCCATTCCATCCTCGGTAAGTGACGTATATGTTGTTTAGTGAAACATACATGCTGCATGTGCCGCCAAGCATGATGGGCAAGTAGACTGGTGCCTCGGTTGTGTTTTTCAAGTTCATGGCCACAAATGTTGTGTATTGATAGTAGTCGTCTGTCCCGTTGAAGTAGCGGATTTCAGTGGGCGATATCTTTATGGTTTTCTGGTCAGAGTTGATTTCTGGAAGATACAGTATGTCATCAACCAAGTAAGCTGCTCTACTGGCGACGAAGTAGACGTAGTCGCCAATCATTCTTGAGCTGAAATAGCTACCTGAAACAGTGAAGTCACGCACCAGTGACGGATTACTTGGATCATCCACATCATAGACTTTCATGAAAGTTTCGATGTCAGCAACGGGATACCTATCATATATCGTTGGGAATGTGTAATCTGATCCGAGAACTGCTAGCTTGTCGTCTTGGACGAAGATGCCAATAAGATACAGATCCTCAAGGGTTATCTTTGAAACTATCTGTGCTTGTGCAGGAGGATAAGCCTTCAGAATGTGAACTGCGTTGCCTGACACTACGTACATGTAGCCTCTGTCGTCAACCTTCACGATATCTGCTTCATCCACTCCCGTAACTTGGATGTTTGTGGTTGAATGAGAAGGAACAGCACTGGCCTCTAACCCAAGCCCATAAGACTCGAGCAAGCGTTGGGCGCCCAAGAATATTGCATCTTCAGCTCCGTAGATCCAGAAGGGTGATTGAGTTTTCGAGTTGGTTGTCAGGAAGTTCTTCAGCTCTTCATCAGATTGAAATGTTGAGAGAAGTTGAGTTGGTGGCGCTGAGATTGGAGAAGCACCTGGCGTATAATCAAGTGGATTAAGGTTGATGCTTAAGATTGCTGCGGTCAGAATTGAAGCGAGGAGAATGGCAGCAAGTCCGGTGAAGAGTGATTGTCTCTTGATTTTTCTTTCCATAGTATTCATCTACCTCTCTATTGAGGATTCTCTGGTATTTTATACCAAGCCTTGGTACAGTTTGTTCCAGAAACTAGTACACAATGAATGTGTATGCACATGAAGTCACTAGTCTGTATGGAGTTAGCAGTCTGTTTTAGGGACAGCTTGATGAGCCTGTTCGAAAATCCAGAATGTCTGGTTGCTTTGATTCCTAGTGGAAGGCGCGGTCTCTCAGAAAAAGAATGATCGCGGTCAAGAAAAGCAGGAAGGCTACTTCATTCGATGCATTTGAAAGAGAGAATGATACATCCGTCGTTTTTTGTAGTGTAAGTACATACGCGAGGGCAAGCGAGATTTCGAACAACCCAGTAACCTTATACAAAACGGAGTTCTTGAAACAACTTGTATACACGTATACTATCGACGAATCACGCTTCCGCAAATTAATATGATTTGCGAATTCTGAATCAAGAGTCAGAATCACTCTCTCTTCGGTCATACATGTATATGATGGCAGGGTGGATCGGAGTGAGAGAGAGCGAATGGGGCTAACGTCGAGTTACCAGTAGCGCCCCGTGTTCAATCACCAAGTCAACTAGGGCTTCCTTTTCCAGACCTTTCCTCTCCAGTTTTGCTTCGAATTCAAGATCCGAAATGCTGAACAACTTCCTGATGCCCGCTACCTTTTCATCGGTCAATCGAAAAACGCTATCATCACGTTCACCAGGCATCATCTGAGAAACCGTTTCCAAGACTGCATTCGCCCCTCGTTCTGTGTCGGCCATGACAAGAACCGCAACACGTGGGGACTCGTTTTTGATTCCAAGCAGATTCACAGCTTTGTTGATCTGGCGTTGAGATGAAGCGTAAAGAAGAGTTTCAATGGCTAGGCTGTTTGAGATGTTGAGTTTGCTTTCGAAGGCTTTCATAGCGTTTAAGACTGCAAAATACAGGTGTTCCCATCCTGCTATCAGGTCGGCGTTAAGGAACTGAATTTGGACGTCTCTAGTCATCTTTCGAATTTGGCTAAAGAAGCTCTTTGCATCAGTTATTTTGGCGTCTCTGAAACCAGCTAGAGCGATGTACTTGCCAAAGTCTTCTACCTTTTTGATCAAGCCTGTCCCTCAGAAACTTCTCGAATAAATCGCTTTGCAAGTTTGCGGTTCATTCCATGCTTCACGAATTTTTCTTCAACTTCCTCGATGTTTCTTCCTTGACGTGTGTACTGCTCGACAAGTTTTCTAACGGTCTCTTTTCTCTCCCAAGGAAAAACAACCCAAGCGCTTGATTCCCTTTCGTAATAGTCTGGAGTCACCACACTCCAAGGTTTGTAGTAGATTGTAGCAATCCTGATCTTAGTTGCGCCCTGCTCCTTTAGATGCAGTCTCATAAGACGAAGGCTCTTACCTGTATCCGCGATTTCATCTACGACTAGCACCTTTTTGTCCCGCACTGAAACGGAAACTGGCTGTGTTATGGTAGGTTCGCCTTTGGTTTCTGCAACTCCCATGTAGAATTCCGTTTTAGCATTTGCAAGTTCAGGGTTTTCCAGCAGGTCAGACAGCACCCTTGCTGGAGGCCACCCTCCGCGGGAAATGCCTAGAATCACATCTGGTTGAAATTGGTCTTTTCGGATTTTGCTGGCAAGGCTCAGAAGCATTTCATAGACCTGCTCCCATGTGGGGATCTCTAGTTCCAGCTCTGAGCCCAAGATTCTTCTCCTCGGGAAAAGCGGAATAAGAGTTGGAGCAACTGACAATTTAAGGGTTGTCGCCTAACGTACGAGTGGCGTCAAACTACTACTCTAAAAGAACTTAAGGTTCAATCATAATATAGTAGTTCAAATCTTGAAAGCGGAGGGCGCATGTTTGAACCAGGTCGTTGAGTGCATACCGAATTTCAGTACATCCAATCCTGAAGTTGTGGAAGCCATCCTAAACGAGGTTGACAGAGTTGAAGAAGCTCATCTCCTTGATCACACGTACGATGATTACTATAACAGACTCGTGGTCTCCTACGTGGGTGACAGTAAGGCGGTATTCAAAGCGGCTTTGAACTCATCGGTGAAAGCGATCGAACTCATAGATATGAACAGCCACAAAGGTCAGCATCCACGTATCGGAGCTGTGGATGTTGTGCCGTTTATTCCAATCCGAAACGTCAGCATGGAAGAGTGCGTCGAGCTGGCAAAGAAATTTGGAAAGAAACTGGCAGAAGAATGCAACGTACCGGTTTATCTCTATGGAAAGGCAGCTGCAAGTCCCGACAGAGGTGATCTGGACTGGATAAGGCTTGGTGGATATGAAGACCTCCGAAGAATGCTCAGCAAACCAGAACGGAAGCCGGACTTTGGACCTGCTTCCCCCCATCCCACAGCAGGAGCAACTGTGTCTGGTGCCCGAAAGATAATGGCAGGCTTCAACGTGAACCTTGGAACAACTGACATCAAAATAGCCAAGAAGATAGCCAAGGCATTGCATGCTAAGAAGGGAGGACTTGCCTTTGTGAAAGCGATGGCTGCGGAAATACCAGAGAAGGGCATCACTCAAATTGGAATGAGCATAACCGACTTTGAAAAAACGCCTTTATACAGAGTCTTTGAGTTGATTCAGGTTGAGGCAAAACGGTATAATGTTTCTGTTGTGGGCTCAGAATTTTGTGGACTAGCCCCGCTACAAGCGATTATTGACATCGCTAGCTACTATCTGAAAGTAGATAATCTGGATGAAGATAGAGTCTTAGAAGTTGCTGTGCAAAACGCCATGGAAGAAAGGCGAGAGTAAAGTGGTCAAAGAAAAGGTAGACTTGCTGATTGAAAACGCAGGTGAACTGGTTACTCTACGTGGGGGAGCTCAAACACCGCTTCTACGTGAACAAATGAGAAGATTAGGCGCCATCAAAGGCGGAAGCGTGGCCATCAGAAAAGGAAGAATAGTCGCCTTGGGAAAGACGCGGCAGGTCAAGAGGAGATTTGGAAGCGAAGAAACGATAGATGCCAGCGGGAAATTGGTTATGCCAGGTTTCGTGGATCCGCACACGCACCTCGTTTTCGCTGGCTCCAGAGAAGACGAATCTGAAATGCGGATACACGGTGCGTCATACATGGAAATCTTGGAGAAAGGAGGCGGAATTCTGAGGACTGTAAACGACACGAGAAAGGCTAGCAAGGAAATGCTGTTTGAGAACTGCAAGAAAACTTTGGATGTTATGTTACAGCATGGAACAACGACCGTGGAAGCCAAGAGTGGTTATGGACTGACCACAGAAGAGGAGATAAAATGCTTGGAAGTGATGAAATTGTTGAACCAGAAACATCCAGTCGATGTAGTGTCCACATTCCTTGGGGCTCACGCCGTCCCAGCAGAGTACAAGGGCAAGGTGGACGAATATGTGAACCTCGTGATAGACGATATGATCCCTGTAGTTGCAGAGAGAGGGTTAGCGGAGTTCTGCGATGTTTTTTGTGAAAAGGGAGTATTTGACATAGAGCAGTCGAGAAGAATTCTCTCAAATGGTAGAAAACACGGTTTGCTGCCTAAACTTCACGCAGACGAATTGAGTGGGCTTGGAGGAACTGAGCTAGCTGCAGAGATGAAAGCGGTTTCAGCGGACCACCTGCTCTTCGCTTCTAACGAGGGGTTGAGGGCGATGGCAAAGCAATGGACACTTGCGGTTTTGCTTCCAGCGGCTTCTTTCTCGCTTATGATGGATGAGTATGCGAATGCTAGAAAGATTATTCATTTTGGGGTGCCCGTTGCTTTGGGAACAGATTACAATCCGAGTTGCTGGGTGGAGAATCAGCAGATTACTTTCGCTTTTGCTTGTCGCAAGATGAGGATGACATCTGCGGAGGCAATAGCGGCGACAACCATCAACGCAGCTCACGCAGTAGGGCGAGCACAGAGTGTTGGAACTCTGGAGCCCGGAAAAAAGGCGGACATCATTGTTTTAGACGTTTCCAACCACAATTTTCTCGGATACCGATTTGGAGTGAACCTAGTGGACAAAGTGATAAAAGAAGGCAGACTTGTTGTGGATGAAGGAAAAGCAATTAACAAATAGTAGACAACGTCTCTTCTCATTCTGTAACTTTATGCGGTGACCTCATTGAGAAAAGCCGTAAAGCGCTTAACGGGTTCTGAACTTCACTGCAAGAATTGGCAGATTGAGGGCATCCTCCGTATGCTACACAACATGGTTGACCCAGAGGTTGCTAAAGACCCAGAACATCTGATAGTTTACGGTGGCACAGGAAAAGCAGCCAGGAATTGGGAATGCTTTGAAAAGATTGTTGAAACCCTGAAGGAACTGGAACCTGAAGAAACACTTCTTATACAAAGCGGAAAACCTGTGGCAGTGTTTAAGACACATGAGTGGAGCCCACGAGTGCTAATCGTTAACAGTATGCTTGTGCCAAAGTGGGCAACATGGGACTACTTCTACGAACTAGAACAGAAAGGACTGATAATGTATGGGCAGATGACCGCAGGCTCCTGGGCTTACATTGGAACACAGGGAATACTGCAGGGCACCTATGAAACATTAGCGGCAGTGGCGAAGGAACACTTCAAGGGCAGCTTGAAGGGAAAGCTTTTGCTGACGGCTGGACTGGGCGAGATGGGTGGGGCTCAACCATTGGCTGTGACAATGAATGAGGGTGTCGCCCTAGTCGTTGAAATCGACAAGAGAGCGATTGAAAGAAGACTGAAATACGGATACGTTCAAACGTGGACTGATGACCTTAACAACGCAATCGACATGGCTCAACAATCAAAGGAAGAAAAGGCGCCAAAGAGTATAGGATTACTCGGAAATGCAGCGGAAGTTCATCCTGAGCTTCTGAAAAGAAGAATAATCCCGGACGTTTTAACCGACCAGACAGCCGCACACGACCTACTCTCCGGGTACTATCCTTCTGGGCTTTCTGTAGAAGAGGCAGACGCACTTCGAGATTCGAATCCCAAAGACTACATCCTCAAAGCCCGGAAAAGCGTTCATGTTCAAGTAAAAGCTATGGTGGAAATGATGAGGAAAGGAGCCATCACATTTGAATACGGCAACAACATACGACAGCAAGCCTACGATGACGGATTCAAAGAAGCCTTTGCTTTTCCAGGGTTCGTGCAAAGATACATTAGACCCATGTTTTGCGAGGGACGAGGTCCCTTTCGATGGACATCTCTCATCGGCAACCCAGAAGACATCTACAGGCTGGACGATGTGATTCTGCGGGAATTCTCACACAACGAGGGGCTGTGCAGGTGGATCCACAAGGCAAAGGAACAGGTGAAGTTTCAAGGCCTGCCCGCTCGGGTTTGCTGGCTTGGTTTCGGCGAAAGAGCTAGATTAGGAAAAATCATGAACGATATGGTTCGTGAAGGAAAACTTTCAGGTCCGATATGGATTGGAAGAGATCATTTAGACGGGGGAAGCGTGGCTTCGCCAAACCGTGAGACGGAGAGCATGAAAGATGGAAGCGATGCAATTGCAGATTGGCCTATCTTGAACGCGCTTCTCAACGCTGTAGCTGGAGCCACTTGGGTTTCCGTACATCATGGTGGAGGCGTCGGAATAGGCTACAGTATTCACGCAGGAATGTGCTTGGTTGCCGACGGTACGAAAGAAGCAGAAAAAAGGCTTGTCACAGTGTTAACCACTGACCCAGGAACGGCTGTTGTCCGGCACGTTGACGCGGGTTACGAAAAGGCCAAGAGGATAGCGAAAGAGAAAGAAATCAAAATGCCAATGTTGAAATAGTGCTTCTCGCGATGCATGAAGGAGCCGAAACGTGGAGCAATGCACGGTGACACCCACATACCCTGAAGAAAACAAGCCTAAAACTCACTTCCTCCTAATGCACTTGATTAGACGTTCAGATTCAAGGAGATGGAGGGGCGAACAGTGAGGGAAGTAGATGCTGATGGAGAGACCTTAACAATCGAAGATGTGGTTGCAGTTGCTCGTGGTGATGCTGAAGTAAGGATTCCGCAGAAGACAAGGGAGAAAATCACAAGATGCAGGCAGATTCTTGAAGAGCTTGTGAAAGAGACGAAAGTTGTCTACGGCGTTACGACAGGATTTGGGGCATTAGGAGCTGTAAGAATCCCTACAAAAGACACCAAGGAGCTACAATTCAACTTGATTAGAAGCCATGCTTCAGGAGTTGGAAAACCGCTAGACAAAGATGCAACGCGGGCTTTGATGCTGTTGAGGGCTAACACCTTGGCAAAAGGGAATTCTGGAATCAAGCTGAAAACGCTAGAGACATTGGTTCAAATGATTAACAATAGAGTGCATCCTGTCGTTCCAGAAAAAGGGTCTGTGGGTGCTAGTGGTGACCTCTCTCCGTTGGCTCACATGACGTTGGTGATGCTAGGTGAAGGCGAGGCGGAGTACAAGGATAGAAAGATGAGTGGAAGAGAGGCGGTTGAGAAAGCTGGAATCCGCCCGGTTGAACTTGACTCTAAGGAGGGAATAGCCTTAATCAACGGTGCTCAAATGATGACGGCAGTTGGCGCACTTGTAGTCTACGATAGCGAAACATTGATTGGAACAGCTGAAATCGCTACTTCAATGAGCCTTGAAGCCTTGTATGGAATATCTGATGCGTTCGATGAAAAAATCCATTACGTAAGACCCCATCTTGGACAAGTAGAGAGCGCCAGAAACATACGATCGTTGATTGCAGGAAGCAACTTGATTCAGCCAAGTAGTGAAGTGATAAAAGGGACGAAGAATAGGGCCCCTCAAGACGCTTATTGCTTGAGATGCGCTCCACAAGTCTTGGGGACAGCGAGAGACGCCATCGCCTACGCAAGAAAGATAGTTGAAACAGAAATCAACTCTGCCACAGATAACCCACTGATATTTCCTGACAATAGAGAATGCCTATCTGGCGGAAACTTCCACGGACAACCAATAGCTGTTGCAATGGATTTGCTGGGGATAGCGCTTACCGTAGTCGGCAACATTTCTGAGAGACGAGTGGCAAGACTTGTCGACGAGAACCTAAGCGAGGGTTTGCCTGCTTTTCTAATATCCAGAGAGGTTGAAAAGGGAAAACATAGCGGTTATATGGCAGTCCAATTTACAGCTGCCTCATTAGCGTCAGAGAACAAAGCTTTGGCACATCCTGCTAGTGTCGATTCGATACCTACTTCAGCGAATTTTGAAGATTTTGTCAGCATGGGAACAATTGCTGCAAGAAAAGCTGTGGAAATCCTCAAAAATGTAGAGTACATTGTAGCTATCGAGCTGTTGTGCGCGGCGCAGGGCATAGATTTTCGTGGATCAAACAAGCTTGGAAAAGGAACAAAGACAGCTTTTTCGATGATACGAAAAAAAGTGCCCATGTTAAAAGAAGACAGAGTACCATCTAAAGATATCGAAAGAGTGGTTGAACTAGTTCGGAGCGGAGAGCTAACAAAAGCTGTAGAGGCAACGATAACCTAGAAAACGCGGTAGCAGACAAAAGTGCTTTTGTGATTATGCTAGCGCTTGCAGTGCCTTGAGACGTTTGACTATGTTAGGATGAGTGGAGAAAAGCTCAACTACCATATCCAACGTTGTCGTCCTTCTTCCAAGAACATCTTCAACAAGCTTTTGATCAGTCGAGTGTAACCCTGCTTGTCCCAGAGATTTCGCATCCAACCCAGCACGATCAGGATCCGCTATGAAGAGGCTTTTGAACGAGCTGGAACCACCGCTACCTCGACGATGTTTCTTCAAATTTCTCGTTGAATGTACGATTTTTGCCAAGCCTTCAGAAAGTTTTCGGGGGCCATCTTCAACTATCGTGGCGCTGTGGCGGTCAGCGTAGTATTCGCGTAGACGGCTAAGATAGAGTGTGAAGAGAGTGAGAACCCAGTAGAGAATAATGCTTCCTAGACCTATGATTGCAGCTCCTCCGCTTCTTTCACCCCTGCCTGTCCGAGAAGAAAAAAGCATAGAGAGGCCGATGGCATAAAATAGGGCTGGTAGAAGTGAGACAAACATCATCACCTGAACATCTTTGTGTTTCAGGTGCCCCAGCTCATGGCCGATTACTGCTTCAACTTCATCAGCGTCCAACGTTTCCAAAAGCCCGTTTGTGACTGCCATTCGGCTCCCTGCGACTGGAGAGCCATAGGCGAAAGCGTTTGGTAAGGAAATCTTGGCTAACATAACCTTTGGCATCTTGATACGACTTTTTCTGCTCAGCCTTTCTACTGTCTCATATAGTTCAGGGTTATCTGACCTTGCTACCTCTTTCACACGGTACATGGCATCTATGAGGTATGGAGCAAACAGCCATTGACCAATGTTGAATGCCACGATGATGAATGGTAACAACATGAAATTTATGTTGGTCATGTAGAGGATGCCTGCAAAAAAGAGTGTAGACAATCCAATGATAACGGATAAGGTTCCGAACATAGAGAATCGGAGTTTCCACAAACCGCTCATAAAGTCAACCATGAAGACGTAGAATTAAGGAGATTTATAAATATTGTTCAATAAAGATGCATGCGAAACACTTTTCCAAAATGGTGGAATAGTGTAGAATACAGGCCCAGTTCAACTTGGGATTCAAGGATATCAAAGAGTGGAGCTATTCAGTATTCAACTTAAAAAGATTTGATTGCAAGAAATACGCAATAGTGCTATCATAAATGCATGCACGTAGCCTTCCTCTGAGGGTCAACTCATCCCCTTTTTAGAAATACCTTGCCATTTCAACGGCTGTTTCAGTGTTCTTTCTTCTCGATCTTATAGAGACCATTAGTCTTCGAAACTTCGAATTTCACATTCAAGATTCTCTGAGTCAACCAAATGTTAGTCTCTAGATGTTCCGTAACTTTTCGCATTAGATAACTTGAACTTCCATCGGCTAGTGCGATATAAGGTATTAACATGTCGGCGAGATGTACATCCAAAGTAGCTCTGGAGTCGACTTCTTTGAAGAGGTTTTCGGCGGCTTCCCGTCCTACGACCTCACTGGATTTGCGAAGTTCGCCGATGGCGTCTCCTCCAAGCAGCGCACCTGAACTCGTCTTTGCCCACAACACAAGTGAACTTCCCTTTTGAAGAGGGTTGGACGTGTCGTTGATTATCTGGATTTCTGCTTTGTGTCCGCGAGCCGAAAGGTACCTGTTAGCCGCGTTGGCTTGACGTTCTGCCACTCTTCGATCTGCCAGGAACGTACATATAGAAATACCACGTAGCTCTTCCAGAGCTCCGAATTCTCTGAGGCACAGTGGATTAAGTCTTGGGCATGGCTGAACCTCCAGAGTCACTTCCCCCATGCCCTTCGGATAGTAGCCGTACTTGTGAATTGTAAGAGAAGCGTGCAGACCCATCCCATTCAACATTTCAAGAAGTATACTATCTATGTAGTTTATTGTGGGAGAATGACGAACGTCGGTGCCCCCTCTGACAACATGGACTTGCACAGAATGCTTGGCCAGAGCACAGATTGGCAGTATCGTCAGTAACAACATTGGAATACTGCCAGCTGTTCCTATCTCAGCCCGTACGTGGCCGCCTTTGATTTCCTGAGGTGTAAACCAGAGTTCGCGGGAACCCAGATTCGCGCCTTTGATCTCTGCATTGCATAGTTTTGCAGCTGTGAGTACCGCTTCAAGGTGTTGTGGTCTTAAGCCGGGTTGCGTGCGTTTCCGGCGGATGTTGAAGATATGCAGTGGTTGACCTAAGATGGCGGCAAGAGCGATGGACAGACGTAGTATGGTACCGCTTCCACTTCTCTTGCTTCCATCAATTTCTAGCATGCTAGAGCCTCACAGCTCTTTTTGTATGGCAATGATGGTGCTAAGATAAAGATAAATGAGAAATCGAATAAAATAACTATGTGTGGAGGCTTACAGATGAGTGAAAAGAAGCCGACTCCTGACGAGCTTCTAGAGCGGATTAACGAGCTTCTCAATGTTTTGAAGATGATTTCCAGAGATCTTGGTGAAGTTACGAAGTCACTTGAGACAATAGCTGTTCCAGGTGCCCCTACAGCTCCTGCTGCTTCTACGCCAGCCAGAGCGGAGGACACGGGTGGTTTTGCCGATTTGAAAACTTTGTTCCCAAAGGATTTAGTGGAGATGTTGACTTTTGAGGAAGAGAAAGACCATGTTGTGATTAGAACTCGTAAATATCTGGGGAAAGACAATTTCTCAAAGATTGCATCCATAATCCGTGAGGTTGGCGGAGAATACATCAGTGCAGGAAAGCAATCACACTTCAAGATTCCCAAAGAAACCACATAAAGAAACGCGTTCAGCTGAGCTGCAACCCATTCTATCTGACTCTAGTAGCGAAGAGTGAAGCATCATAGACGTATTCATACTTGAATCCCATGCCTAATCCGAAACTCTTCATACTCTCCTTTATAATCCTCCCATTCAACTTCTAAGCAAGCAACCCTAGCCCCAGAAGGTCCGCTCCTGCAGAATTCAACCAGCTGCTCCACACTCTTTTTGTCTCCTTCAAAAACAGCCTCAACCCGACCATCCTGCAAATTTCTAACCCAGCCACAAACGGCAAACTGAGCGGCTAAACGTCTGGTTTCATATCGAAAGAAAACGCCCTGAACCCTACCAATCACAAAGACATGAGCTCTAGCTTTCAAGGTCTCTTTCCTTCCCTCATAGATGCCCTTATCATGTGTTTTCTAGCACTCGTCTCTGGTCTATTAACACTTTCACTAAACTCTCTCTGCTATCATTAATGACGTTGCTCCGAGACCTTTAAAGTCAAACTGAAACGCCTACTTGTAGTGAGGTGAGCTGTTTGCTTTTCAACAACGGAAAATTCTTAATCTACGCGTCGAGTCAGCACACACGTTTGGAAACCGTCAGGACAGCTGTGGCGAAAGTCGCTGAAACACTGAAACTTAGCCTGGAAGTTGCTCACACAAAAAAAGCTCTGCCCATCTATGTGTATTATCGAAGTGACCGCTGTAGAGAAGAGATACCAGTCTACTCCGACTGGGGTAAAGACGGAAGTGAAGAAGATGTCTACGATGCCATCAAAAGCGTGATGTATGTGCTATCCTTTCACCCTAAACATTCCGCGCTGCAAACCGTAAGGAAAGAAATATGCATCCTGTCCTAACGTGAACTATTCGGCTAGGGCGCCTTCTTGAATCTCAACGTCTGGTTTGACAAATTCAGTTCATATATCTGGTTTACGTCAAAATCGATTCCGAGCTCCTCATATTCGGGTTCTGTAAGAAAAAGAATCATCTTCGGCAAACTAAATTGAGCCCGCGTGGGAAACACAGGAAGCTGTTGCTGCAACGCTTGGACAACACCCTGAACCATCCTCGCCTCTTCCGAAGAAGGCCTAACTGCAAATCTTGGAACGCTACGTTCTTCAATCAATTCTATACGCTTTCCAAGATTCCCATCAGGATCACGTATAGACTCGATTTTCTGCACTCTTACTCTTATCATGCTACCCACTCACAATCAGCATTCACTAGCGCATTGAGGGCTTTATGCATTTCCGAAAAGTGGCTACCTATTCCATTTCGATGGTTGCGGGCGGCTTCGGCGTCACGTCGTAGTAGACACACGCAACATTTGAGCAACCTTCAAGGATGCTTTTCGCACTCTGACTCAAGGTTGTCCAAGGGATTTCAGATACTTCTGCAGTTAGGAAATTGTGGGTCTGGATTGCCCGTATTGTAACAACATAGGGTTGTTTTCGCGGGATTTCTTGAACAGCATATAAAACCCGCGTGGTAGATGGATTTGTCGTGACGATCTTAGTCTGTAGGTTCACCAAGTCCTGAATTTGTGGCCGGCGAATCTCACCGTCTGTCGTCTGAGCCTCAACGGCAACAATCTCTCCGTAATGTCGCAAGCTCCCTTTCATGCCCGTTGCTTTGTCTCTGAAAACCTTCACAAGCACGTTTTCTAATGGAACACCGAGATGTTGGGCTGCAATCTTTCGCATAGCCATCAATCTTGAATGATGCGGTTCATCTTGGTTGTCAATGATCGTCGCAAAGTATTGACTTGGTTTGTGTTTTGTCAGGTTATTCTCAGTTATTACAGTAGCTTTCTTCAACGACTCTAGCTTATCGGTTCTGTTCTCCCCCACAACTCGCACCGAGAGTCCAGGTCCCGGAAAAGGCTGGCGTTCAGACAATTCAGACGGGACCCCCAGAAACCTTGCCACTTCTCTCACCTGTGGCTTGTAGATAGACACGAGAGGTTCAATGAGCCGGAAGCCGTACTGTTTGGTGGTGCTTATTCCAATCTGTGAGAGCACGTTGTGTTGAGTTTTTATGCCCTTGGTAGTTTCGTCTACGTCTGCACGGATTGTTCCTTGCACGAGGAACCAGAAGCTTTCTTCCTTCGCAACCATGCTCAAAACCCTGTAGAAGGTTTCCCGAAACGCCTTTCGTTTCTCCTCAGCGTCGCGTAGCCCTTCTAGTGCTCCTAGAAACTGTTTCTGGACATCTAGTATTCTTATCGGCAGGTTTAGAGGAGGCGATGATAGCAACTGGGCGATTCTCTCAGGTTCTCCGGTCCGCATGAAGGCGTCGTCAATCGTTACACAGAGAAGGTTTTCGCCCAAAGCACGATGAGTGAGTACCGCACAGGCCGTGCTGTCGACGCCTCCAGATACCGCGATCAGAGCTCTTTCGCCTTTGACAACCTTTCTAATTCCCGCCACCTGTCTATCCACAAACTCTTTGGGACTAAACTCCTGCAAAATCATGCAACCCCATTAGACTAACTCATGCACGTTTTTTCTGTTAATATATCTACCGCCCCAAGACTCTCCATCTATCCCCTTGACTGGACAGGCAACGCTTGCTGGAATACATGAGAATCAATATGCTACGCCAACGCAGAACAGAACTGGCAAATCTCAAATACTCGTACTGAAAAGCCATACATGTTTAACACATTTATAATAATAGCTACATAATATCGTAGGCGTTGAGGTGTAAGTCATTGAAGCTTGTTACAGTTCTTCTCCCTGAAGCTTATCTGGAAGGACTTGACGAACTTGTAAGAGCAGCCATGTACCCAAGTCGACGCGCTGCAATTCGAGCAGCAGTCAGAGACATGCTTAAGAAGGAATTATGGGGCAGACGAGAAGAATAAGCATGAACTATCGAGAAATGCTTGTTGAGACTGCCAATCGTAGCCGCAGCTTGGTGTGCATGGGTGCGGACCCAGTTATCGAAAGAATCCCCACAAACAAGACTTCCGTTGAAGAGAAGATATTTTGTTTCTACGAAGATATTATCAATGCGCTTCTCAGCGAAGATGAGCTGGTAAGCGCAATAAAACCGAACTATGCTTTCTATGCACAGTATGGCTTTGAAGGACTAAGAGCTTTGAAGCGGCTCATAGACTTCTCAAAAACAAAAGGATTTCCCACAATTCTTGACGCCAAAAGAGGTGACATCGGCAAAACCAGTGCGGCCTACTCTAACGAAGTCTTTGACTTCTTCGGTGCAGACGCAGTTACTATCTCTCCATACATGGGCTCAGACAGCGTAACGCCCTTCATCAATCGAAGCAAGAATGAAGGGAAGGGCGTCTACATCCTAGCCAGAACATCTAACATAGGAGCAGCTGATCTACAGGACCTCGTTACCCTGGAAGGCGAGCCTCTCTTTTTGAGAACCATCAAAAAAACCGTTTCATGGGCACAGAAAGGCGGTGGCAATGTTGGCGCTGTTGTCGGAGCCACGTCCCTTAGAGAGTTATCAGAAATCTACCGCGCTCTTGTAGAAGAAAAACAGATGATTCCGTTATTGATACCTGGGGTAGGCACTCAAGGTGGCTCTGCGGGTGATGTAGTCTCATCGGTAGTAGAAGCCAGCAAAGGTGTGAGCCTTGACGACGCCACCATAAAAACAGACCTGCTAACTATCAGGATAAACAGTTCAAGTGGAATCAACTACGCTTATGAAAGAAAAGGCACAAGCGATTATGCAAAAGCCGCTGTCCAAGCGGTTAGAGAGCTTAACAGAGAAATTGACGGGGCTTTGAGAAAAGAGAAAATCAGGCTCTACTAGTATGCGCGCAATACTTGCACTTCGTGTTTGCACGTGTGTTTCTGTTTGCGGGTTCTCGCGGGAGAAAGATGGTTAAACCTTCCGTTTTCTGTATAGAATGGCGTGCATTTTTCTCTGTGAGACCTTCGAACCTGTCGAAGTCTCCCTCCAATAGAGAGAAAGTTAGACTGTCTACTCAAATTTTACTCAAAAAATAGGCTTGAGCAGGTAGACAAGCAGACGGGCTAGGTTAGTCAAAATTAGGCGTCTCCCAAATTTTAACATGGATTTGGACTTCGACGACTTCGAACCTTAGATAAAACAGACGAAATAGGCTTACGTGTATTTCGTATGACCGTTTACGTGGGGGGGGCATTGTCTACAACATCAACTATATGGTGTTCTCCATTTAGAAACTCGAGGGGCTAGACCGAAGTACAGCTTTAGTCTACGGCGTGTAACTGACTCCTCCAGAGCTACCCGCATTCGTTTCAGTCTACATAAAGTCTTTTCACAATCGTGTGCATGGAAAATGGAGCTTTCGACGGTTATGTGGCCTTCAACTGTTGGATTTCCTCGAAGATGTCGTTCCAACTGTAAACTCGCTTGATTAGCCCCTTGACATTGAAAGATTGATTCCAAGGATGATCATACACCAACACCGTCTTAACCTTTTTCGACCATCCTAATGCATCCTCCAGGTCATCCTCAACCACCAAATCAAGATCAACTTCAGCAAGGTGCTTTTCTCCCTGATTTGACTGAATTAGTAGAGAATAGGGAATACCCTTCTTCTGCAACCAATCTCTTGTCACGCTATTCAAGTCACCAAAACGGGCTGTTAGAATGATAATTTTGTGCCCGTGTGAATTCAGTCTTTCCAACGTCTCTTTAGCACCTTCAATCGGCTGGAGATCTCCTAGGAGTGTTTCCCTAACGAGTCTGTCTCTTTCTTGTCTGCTTATCCCAAGTACATAATCGAGATCATGGCAATAGATATCTGATTCGTCCAACGTGAGGCCATAGTGTTTTCTTGCAATAGTTGCGAAATAGGCAACGAAATCTGAAATCACACCATCTATGTCGAATCCTAGGTTCATCCACAGATTCTCCCTACATATGATGCAATACGTCCAAACATAACAATCTATTCTTTCCCAATATCTGGCATGCATGAGCATGGAGCAGTTAGCCCATGACAATACTTACTATGTCATGGTTGCTGAGATTTCCCTCACAGCTGATACTAGTTTGTCTATTTCACTCTTTGTGTTGTAGAAGTAGGCTGATGCTCGGACACATCCAGGTTTACGGATGACATTTTTCATGAGTGGGAGAGCACAGTGATGCCCTGAACGCACCATAATATTAGCTGACACGTCAAGTGTCAAAGCCACATCGTGTGGGTTCAGGTTGCCCACGTTGAAAGCTGCAATCCCTATCTTATCTTTGGGTTCCGGACCATACAACTCAATTTCTGGGAGTTCCTGCAGCTCTTCATGCATTTGTCTCGTGAGTTTATTCTCGTGATTCCGAATGTTTTCCATTCCTAGATTCTGTAAGTAGTCGGCTGCTGCTCCCAGACCAATGGACTCTGCGATGGCGGGAGTTCCCGCTTCAAACCTGCTGGAGTTTTCCTCAAGCTTGTAGTAGTCGACACCGGCATCAGCTATGGTTCCTCCACCAATACATAACGGCTCAATCTCCTTCATTAAATCTTCTCGGATGAATAGGGCACTTGCTCCAGTAGGCGCACACATCTTATGTCCGCTAAACGCGAGGAAGTCACACCCAATCTCCTGTACATCAACTTTCATGTGTGGAACTGATTGAGCTCCATCGATCACCACGTAGGCTCCATGTTCGTGCGCTATCTTCGTAATTTCTTTGACAGGCATGATTGTTCCTAGCAAGTTTGAAACGTGGGTTATAGCAACCAGCTTTGTCTTGTCGTCAACAGCTTTCTCAAAATCGTTTAAGCTTATTATTCCCTGCTCAGCGGGTTCACTAGGTCTGACAGCCTCTAGATCCATATGATGTCGATTCTTTACGCGAAGCCAAACAACGAAGTTGGAGTGATGCTCAACGAGTGACGTGACAATCTTATCCCCTCTCTTCCAGTCTAAACCGTTTGCGATGGTGTTTATTCCCTCGGTTGTGTTTCGAGTCATGATTATCTCAGAATCGGACTTCGCATTGATGAAATGAGCGACTTTGGCGTGGGCGCACTCATATTCTTCGCTTGCTTTCTGCGACAAGTGATGGACGCCACGCTCCACGTTGGCTCGGTATTCATGATAAAACTCCAGCATTTTGTCTAGCACAGGTTCTGGGGTGAGGCTGCTAGCAGTGCTGTCTAAGTAGATTACGCCTGTCTTCAAGATGGGAAAGTCTTTTCTCACTTTCTGCACATTGAGCAACTGTTTATCCTCCTAATTCAGCAAAAGAGTTGTCACATCTCATCTCCTTGCTGTCTTCATTGCTCTTTTTTGCCTATAAAGACTTGGAATGCCCCCAATACTCTCTTCGAAAGAAGACATTGCCAGAATTGCCATTGCACAAAGAACCTCAACGTTTAACGGTTGAAAGATTTTTGAGGTTCCTGGATTCGGTCAACTATTCTTTTTCAAGTATTGCTTCCCATATTCCGAATCCAGCTACTGTGTCCGGCCTCTCAACAGGGTTGTACCACCTTTTCTTCGTGCCAGCCCTAGACCTGATCTTCCAGCCGAAGGATTTCGGTTCTTTCTCTATTCTTTCCAACAGGGTCCCTATTTTTCCTACTATCTCTTCTCTGTCTTTTTCTCCAAGACTCTTGGCGTCAACCTCAGCTTCTGCACCTAGTTTGTCTATTTCAGAGATGAATTTCTGAGTTCTCCTGAGATTAGTAGTTGCGGTGTACCAGAATCCCCAGTCCTTTGCTAACAGTTTAGCTATGTACGAAGCGTCTATCGTCTCTTTTTCTCCTTTTTCTCCAACATGATGTGCTTTCAGCAGAATTAGGCAGTCCTTCAAGTCTTTTGTGCCAAATGCTTCCCACATCTGTACCTTCTCAAGTAGCATATCTGTAATAGAAATCGTTGGGTAATCCTGTTCTAGTCTTCCCTTGAAATCCACTGGATGATTCGCCACTATTAATTTGTCGTAGAATGTGTCCACGTAGAACCAGCCTTTAGGATGATAGTATATTTGTCTTTCAGATGCAGCTGAAGAAAGAGTTGCCCTTCTCTTAGCGTATCCCATCTCATTGAAGAGGGTCTTGATCTTATCCCTGTGTTTGCGATAGGCCATGAAATCTATGTCGGTGTATTCTTGGCCTTTCACAACTCCTGCTCCGGTTCTGCTGAGTTTTGCCGCGAAATCCCTGAACTCTTGACTGTGTATTGCTATGCCAAGCCCACCCATTATTCTAAGTACGATCCCTTTCTTGTCTGCTTCTTTCACTATCCTCTCGGCTTCATCGAAGAACACCTTTGTCGGGATTATTCCTTGCCAATCCTTAGGTAGTTCTCTTTTCACCTCTTTGTCGAGCATCCAAGACATGTTACCATATTCCCCTTTAACCCTCAATTCTCTGAAGCCTAATTATCTTGTTGGCTTTAAGCTCGATTAGAAATGCCCTTAGAATTCCTTCGGCGTATTCGCTGCCTGGGTTGACGCAGTGTGTTCTACCAATTCTAATAGAGCCGGAGGCTTCATGTATGTGGCCATGCAGTCCTAGTAAAGGTTGATATTTCTCAATCATCTTCCGGACTGCTTTTGAGCCGACAGGAACCATTTCAACGCGTCCTGCTTGGAGGATGGGGTTGAGCTCTTCATCCAGTAATGGTGCGTCATCCAGCTTGGATTGATAGGGTGGAGAGTGAAAGTTGAATATAGCAGACTTCGGGTCCTTCAATTGAGAAACATATCTCTCTAGTCTCTCCTCATGTTCTTCTTCCGATTCCTCTCTAGTGGTTTTCCAGGGGCTAGGGTTGGTCCATCCTGTGCTTATCATCTCATGACCGCACACGTCTATCACCTTGCCTTCTCCGTTGACTACGTCTTTGTGATCTCGAATTATGTCGTCTACTGGAAATCTGTCATCATTTCCGGGACAGACAATCACCTGGGTCTCGCGTGGAACCTTCTCTTGAATCAGGTTCAACCAGTTCTTCAATGTTGATTGCATAACTTCCATGAATACTTCGTCCACTTTCAAACTGTCTTTTCTCATCGAATCAACACGCTTCTCATCGGTCAAATACGCATAGTATCCTATTCCCCGGATATCTTTGAGTGCCTTTTCCAATCCACTTGAGTCGACTAGATGATTTTCACCAAGAAAATAGTAGCTGTATTTCCCATCCTTCGTCTCAACTACAGGCACAATCATCTTTCCGGTCAGGTCGCCCCCAGAAATTGCTACGTCCGCTTTCACCATAGATGAGGCGTTAAGGAACTTCCTCCAAACACCTTCAGATCCATGCATATCGGTTGCGAAGAGAATTTTCGCGGTTGACTCTTTCTTCCCAAATAATGGTGTCAACTAGACCACTCCTACCTGAGAAATCTCACATTTTTCAATGTGACAGAAGGATATTAAGTTTGACCAAGGAGAATGACAGAGAAATCGATGGGAGGAAATCTCCCAGTCTAAGTTTGGAGACAAACGACGTTCTAGAGGCGTTTTTCGCCATTTAGACCCAAAACAAGGCATTTCAGCCGAAAGTGCGCACAAATGGATGGAAACACTTAAATTCTTTGAAGGTGAAACCGAAGGGAATGGTGAACCGTATGGTTTCAGATAAACCTGCGATATTTGCCAGAGAAGCTACTGGGCTGGTCAGAGAAGTAGGCTTCATGTTGGGCGTAATCATAATCCTATCTCACGTTGTAGGCTTAGGATGGCAGAAACGAGCGTTCCAATTCACCGGTCCAAAACCAGTGCCGACCGAAATGCTTCCACTTGGTCTTCCAGCAATATTCTGGGCTTTCCTGATTTGCGGCGCGATTGTGATGATCACAGGTTATGCAGCTGGATACGTTACAGCTGCTATGCCAAGATCCGGAGGCGGATACGTAACCATTTCAAGGGTCCTCCACCCATTCGTAGGATACAGTGCAGGCTGGCTAATGTTCCTCGCAGAAGCGTTCTCCTATGGGTTGATTGGAGTAGCTGTCTTTGAAGCGGTCATGATATTCTTCAACATCGCCGGCATCGCGATAGCCTTTGACGCAATAACGCTTTTCTTAGGCGGCGTTGTAATCATAGCAATCTTCACAGTACTTGCCCTGTTCGGAGTCAGACTCTACGGCTGGATCATGCATGCAATGTTCTGGCCTACACTAGCAATCACTATTGCCTTCTTCGCTATGTGGATCGCCGGTGCCATGGACCCCAATGTTGTTGCAGTGGGCGTAGAGACTGCTCTGGGAGCACCACCATCTGTATTCATGGATCACGCGATTAATTCAGGAATGGCAGATTCCTCCAATATAGCAACTTTCTATGATGCCTTCTCATTTGCACTTGCAGGAGCCTTTTGGGCTTACATGGGCTGGTATTCAGTTACTTTCATCGCTGGAGAGGTCAAGGAAGCGAACAAAAAGCTTCCCATGGTAGTTCTGGTGTCTGGCTTCCTAATCATGCTAGTCTACTTGGGAGCTTCATCGTTTTCAGCGGTTTCGACTATGGGCGTATCAGTAGAGTCGACGCCGACTGGACAATGGAGTTTCTTCCAAGCATACTCTTGGCTGAGCTATGGTCCTTTAACTGAAGCACAAGTCGCAGCGCGCGACGCAGCAATTCCTAATTTCCAATCTGCATGGAGCACCGGAATCGCGTCCATCATCGCCCAAGGTATGGGCTTAGGATGGCTCTCACTGCTAATCGCAGTGGCTGGCGTACTATGGCTTGCAAACGACATACCACCATTCCTACTAGTCGCGTCTAGAACCATGTTTGCTATGTCCTTTGACAGAATGATGCCTGAAAAGCTCGCAGAAGTCAGCGAAAGATGGCACTCACCGACTTGGGCACTTATCATCACTGGAATATTCGGAGTCGTTGGATGCATCGCCGAAGCAAACCCGGCTGGGTTAGGCGAATATGTCTCTTTCGCGGGAGTAGTCGGAACCGACATATATGACGCGGTCTTCCTGGTCCTATTCTGTGTTTCATGCATGTTGCTCGCTCTGGAAAGAAGAGAAATCTACGAGCGGGCTGCAGTCAAACACTCGTTAGGAACGGTAGTTGGACTGGGCGCTATAGCAACGTTGCTGTCAGGCTACTGCCTATTCACATTCGTGAAAGAGTCTGTTGGTTTCATCTTTTCGCCCTCAAGTATCCCAGACTTGTACAGCTGTTTCGGCTTCTGGGGTTGCATCGCAGTCGGAGTAATGCTATACGTCTACCACATGTACCGAAACACGTCCAAAGGCGTCGACATGAGAACCCTATACCTAAACATTCCACCAGAGTAGCTTCAAACAACCTCACCCCCCCTTTTTAGTTTTCAGTGTCTTATTATCCGGTGACCTATATGTCTCAAGAATTAGGTTTCATCATTGATATGATGGAAGAACAACTTGCTAAGGGAAATCTAAGATGGTTGGCGAGTTTCAGAGAGATTCGTAGGGATTATGCTCTTGGCGCTTTCACTATTCCTATTTATGCTGTCGGAAGCTTAACAGAGAAAGGGTTCTTTCTCTCTCGAATATTTTCAGCTTTTGTAACGCCTAAGTACAAGATACACTTTTTGCTCTACACATCAACTGAACTAAGCGTCAAATCCATAAGAAGCCTCGTTCTTTCATGCAAACGCAAGTTTGGTTCCGAGGATTGGGTCTTCATAACGTTCATTCAGGATAAACCCATAGGAAAAGCCATAAAAAGCACTATCTCAAGCCTTGCAGATGACAAGGTGGGCCTGGCAATCTATAGCCTCACCTCAAAAAGTGAGGTCTCCTCAGATAATGTACTTGGGCGAGCTCTCAAGAAACACCTAAAACTCACTGAAGCAAGATTCGAGCCATTAAACGTACCGGACTACCTAAAAAGCATCACCATCGTGTTCTCATTGGGTGTCGTCTTCTTGGTTACACTATTGTTTAGCGGAGTACCCGCAAACGCGCCCTTGTCTCTCCTAGTCATACTCGCTTTTTCGATTGTAGCCGCCTACCCAATCTACAAAAGATGGTTCCACACCGTTTTCTCGGTAAATAGTAAAGGATTTAAACTTTGGAAAGGCAGAGACCTTGTGGAACGCAGGTGGTCTGACTACACCGATATCTCAATTTACATTACTCCTCAACATGACACCCACATCAGATTACATTTCAAGAAAGAAACGTTTGACATACCGCTCTCAAAAGTGGGGCTATCCAGAAAAGAAGCCTACAGTACAATCAAGCAAATGCTGAGGAAGAAATAGACCAGGTGCGACAACA
The DNA here is from genome assembly GCA_020348865.1 of Candidatus Bathyarchaeota archaeon. GTDB lineage: Archaea > Thermoproteota > Bathyarchaeia > Bathyarchaeales > Bathyarchaeaceae > SOJZ01. The sequence continues at coordinate 994,865 of CP070754.1, forward strand.
GGTTTAGAGTTGGCTAAGAAATGGTGGTCCTCACAAAGAACTTGAAAATCGCCATTGGAATCTTGCTTCTGCTTGGGATACCCATAAACTTTCTTCGCAATATCAACGCAGTCGACACCGAATCTCTTACCATAGCAGTAGAGATCACAGCGCTCACCGTCGTCTTTGGCTTGCTTATGTGGAAACGCAGCAAATGGGGATTCATAGGTGGTGTAGGTCTGGTAACACTGGGCATAATGTTGTTCTCCGTCTTGAACATCATCGACATTCTGACAGGCGTTTCCGAATCCCTCCAGATTTGGCTCTCCACTGAACTGATTTCCCTCGGCTTGAGCATACTATTCCTGCTATATGCTTTCAAGGCATACAGAGAACAGGCATGAAAAACCTCAGCAAACTAGCTGAGATAGCCATCCCTTACGTCTTCCAGTCTAGGTTCCTTTGCCAGTTTCTTGGAACGTGAATGCAAGTGGTTATCTAATCGAAGATTTTGGGAGTCTCCACCTGGGTGTTCCACCAAGGTTTGTCCCATTGAGCATTGACCACTGGAATAGCTTTCAATAGAATCCCAACTCTGTCTTCTACAGTGGATACTTGAGCCTTTGTTAGACCGAAGCCTTTCAAAATTTCTGGGTGATCGTAAACGTTCTGAAGATTCAGCCTACAGGTCACTGCGAACTTCTTGTCTTTTCTAAGCACTCGCGCCATCTTTGTCGGATCGATCTCTTCTCGACCATGTCCAATAGGGTGATCTAACAGTATGGCACAGACGTCACTTGTATCTTTCTCTTCCATGCCAATAACTAGACGATTGGGAAGGTGGTTGTATTTCAGTACTCTGAAGGCCTGACCAGCCTTTTCAAGTCTTGGAAGGTCACTCGCAGGGAGATCCATTATGAACTGACATTTCGAAAGGATCATATTTTCCATTCCTATCGTGTAGAAAGTTTCCTTCGGGTTCTTGAACTCCTCCTTCACCTTGACTTTGTGCCTTAGATCGATTTCATCACAGAAAATATCCATTACCCCAACCTTCGGAATCCCATTTTCGTCCACCTCATCTATTGTTCTTATCCTATATCTTGTACCATGCCTTTGAAAACCGAAACTCCTATCACCACCAGTCTCAAAGTGAATGTACTCCGAACCGAAGAGATCCCCCAGTCGGAGAAGCAGCTTGTAGAATTCTATCCCTTGCTTCTTGGCGACGATGAAGTCTACATCTTTGAGGTGTCTGCAGCACGGTCCCTTAATTACGTTGGCGCATGAACAGTATATCTTGACTGCTCCCCCACCGAAGAGCAGGGCGCTTATGGGTCTTTTGGAAATCCTTTTCGTGATTTTGTCAGGGAACATTTCATGAAGCTTGTGGGCGTTCTGACAAGCCCACAAGGCAACTATTGCTCTTCTCATTGGAAGATAGCTCTTGTCCACGCAGGTAGGCAAACCCAAATCGTTTGCGAGTTCTTCAATGTCAACTGTAGATGTCAATGGAAGTTCCACATCGATCTTCTTCTTTCCATAGTTGTCTTCATAGAGCACAAATCTGTTCGTTTCTGAATGCTTCTTCTCATCTCTTTTCATGCGAAGACCTTCCGTTGGGCTATGCATATGATATTACTTCGTTTAAGCTTTCCGTGCCTTGTCCATACACCTGTATTGAACGATTCACTAACACAAACATTGCTTCATCTTTTTAGCATCTAAAACGCTTTACGACAAGGCGTAGGCCGAATGCGCACACGCTCCTAAATGATTCAACCCCACGGAGGCAGCGGGTCATAGGACACAAGAGTGAATGTCGGATAGAAGACAGGAAAGCGCAACTAGAATACCTGCTGAATTGTCGGATTAGAATAGAGCTCTGCAACGTAGTCCGACAAATCTTAAATAGTCCTTTGCACTAACTTATTCTGGGAAGTGACATAGTGTCGGATTTCGACGGCAGAAAGCCGAGAACCAGAAACGAATTCGTCAGATTGCTCGCCACAGCAAAAGAGAAAGAAAGAAGCATGAAAAAAGCTAGAAAAAGCAAATCGACAAAACCGACGGTTTCTGGCACAGCAAAGATAATGAAGATACACCGTGACACACTCTACGGGTGGATGAAAGAGTTTAGCGTTGAGTTTGAGGATGTAGGAGGAGAGAAACCGACATTTGTAGACACCATGGAGAGACGTGAAGGACCTGTTTACCTAATAGGCGAGGCCTTGATGGGTGAGGGCTCAGAAGTTGCCCACGTTGACCTAATGATTGGCGATAAAACTGGCCCTGTCGGAGACGCCTTTGCCAACGGCTTGTCCAACCTGTCTGCCGGGCACACGCCGCTTCTCGCAGTTATCAGACCAAACCTTCCCCCTAAGCCCCACACACTCTTGGTTCCAAAAGTCACCGTCAAAGACTTCGAACAAACCGAAAAAATCTTTGGTCCTGCCCAAGCCGCGATAGCTAAAGCAGTGGCTGATTCTGTAGAAGAAGGCATTATCCCAAAAGACAAGGTTGATGACTGGGTAATTGTAAGCAGTGTGTTTGTGCATCCGAAGGCTGTGGACTATCGGAGAATTTACCAGTATAATTATGGCGCGACCAGACTAGCTTTGAAAAGAGCTCTGGTCAGATATCCGCCGCTGAAGAAAATCATGTATGACAAAGACCGCGCAAAACATCCTATTATGGGATTCAAAGTCCCTCGATTGTGGAGACCACCTTATCTGCAAATAGCACTTGATATCCCTAGCTTGGAAAGAACAAAGAAGATAATGAGTCAAACACCTAGAAGCGACAGAATCATCTTCGAAGTCGGCACACCTCTGCTGAAGAAATACGGCGTGAAAGTAATTCGTGATCTAAGAGAAAACGCCCGAGACACGTTCATAGTCGCCGACTTGAAAACATTAGATGTTGGAAAAGTGGAGGTTGACCTGGCATTCGAAGAAACAGCAGACGCGGTTGTGGCTTCCGGACTGGCAGCAGCAGGGACTCTTAACAAATTCATCTATGAGGCAAAGAGACTCGGAATTTACGCTGTTGTGGACATGATGAACGTTGAGAATCCTGTCAAGAAATTCAAGTCACTAAAACAACCCCCAGACATCCTAATCCTACATCGCGCCATCGACGTCGAGAAAACTGGAAAACCACGTTGGCACCTCATCAAAGAATTCCGACAAATTTTTGAAGACAAGAAGTTCTTGGTAGCGGTTGCAGGCGGCATCACTCCTGAAACCGCACCTGAAGCCTTCGCAGAGGGAGCAGACATTATCATCGTTGGGAGATACATAACGCAGTCGAGAGACATCGAACACTCTGTCAGAGAGTTCTTGGAATGCACAGTTGAGATGAAGCGTGACGTAGACCTTTTCAGAGTGCACGTAGAATAGACTCTCATCTTCCTTCCATGCGGAAATCAGGTCCAAATAGACAGAGACAATCTCAGCCTTAAAACACCTACCACGCAGAGCATTCAACCAAACCTAAAAATTCACGAAGTGGCGTCATATTGACAGCGTTGACTGTTCGGGACAACAGTCCATGGCCTTTGTCCATGGAAGAAAACCTGTGTAAGAAAAAGGTGGAAACTTGGAGAAAACAAAAGTTGTATGTCTCCTTCTTCTCTTGCTGCTTACCTCTTTCTCATTCCAGAACCCCGTGACGTTAAAGAGTGAAACATGGGATGCCAACTATATCATTGAGTCAAAGGTCACATATACAAACAAAGGTCACAAAATGTGGAATCTCACAGAAGAAGACCGAACAGTCCGTCTATTCATGAACAACACATGGCAAACAGTCAACCTAACAGACCATTCACATCCCCTAGAAAACGTCACGTTAGATGAAGATGGAAACCCAATCGTGCTTTTGCAGTTTCAGTCGGAGCTCAGTCCAGGGGAAAGCAAAAGCTACTCTGTCACATATCAAGTCCTTTCAAGACAACGCTGGCTCCCCACAATAGCAGAGGAAGAGTCGTGGGTCACTGAAAACATAACAGAAGCTCTACGTCAAAAATACTGCAAGGAAGACGACACTTGGCAGACTGAGAATCAAATAATCAGAGAACAGGCACACTCCATTGCTCAGAATGAGACGAATGTTCTGAGAATTGTGACAGGATTTATCGAGTGGATTTGGAGAAACATCACTTACGAGTCGTATGAAGTCCCTCAATACCCAAACCAGACACTTGCATCAGGCAAGGGAGATTGTGACGATCAAGCGATTCTATTGGTCACCTTTTGTCGCATTCTTAGGATTCCAGCATACCTACAGATTGGTTGCATATACACTTCAGACAAATACGAGAACGAAACGGGCTGGAATGGACACGTAACAAACATAGAAAAGCGGATTGGATGGCACGGATGGGCCATGGTATATGTCCCGCCATGGGGATGGTTGCCAGTCGACCTAACCTATGTAAAAGGTTCCCGCGACAATCCACTCAACGCAATAAGAAATGGAGCAGTGAGCTCATATATTGAAACAATCCAGTACGCGAATATTAGTGAAATGGATTATGTGGCATCGTCTCTGAACTACCGGAAGTTCATCATAGAAAACGACTTTTACATATGCGAAGAAGACGAGATGACTTTGATATCTAAAGCTGGCCTCTGGGAAAGCCTAACGAAAAAATGGGTTCAACGAGTTTTCATAATTCTGGTCATAGCTACGTGCTCAGTCATAGTGGTCTACGCATACATTTCTAGGGAGAAAAAGAAACAGCTGAGAGAAACAGGTAGCGGACCTGAAAAGCTTCATTGAAAGACCTCAGAAATCGCCTTCTGCCTTAATAGAATCCTTAATAAATGAAAACGTAGCTTCAGTTAACGTCACCAGAAAAGTCATTCAGGGAGAAACATTGCACATGGCGAAGTTCAAGGTAATAGTGTCTGATCCAGAAACAAGCAAATCCCAGTTCATGGAAGTGGAGGGCTCCCGTGCTGTTCCTCTGATTGGGAGAAAACTGGGAGAAATGGTGAACGGCTCCGTGGTTGGAACACCTGGTTACAAACTGCAGATAACTGGAGGATCAGACAGGGATGGTTTCCCCATAAGACCTGACGTTCACGGCGGGATTCGAGTCAAGGTTGTTTTGAGCGAGGGAGTAGGTTTCCACGCCCACAGAAAAGGAGAGAGAAGAAGGAAGACTCTTCGCGGAAATGTCATAACTGAGGATATTGTTCAGATAAATCTGAAAGTCATCGAGAAACCGAAAGAAGCCAAGAAACCGAAGAAGGTTGAAGTTAAAGCGGACAAACCGAAGAAAGCGAAGAAAGAGAAAGGTGGATCAACTGAGAAGCCTTCCCAAAAAGGCTGAACACAAACCCGCTAGATTTCGAATTTATCTATTATCTTTCTTTCCTTTTCACCCACTATTTCTGCTATGACATGTACATATTTCTCAAGCCTAGAATTCTGGATCTTAGCCTTCAACAGCTCATCTATTTGAAATATCCCTGCTGAATTCAACATTTTGATTTTTATGACTATCGGTTTTTTCGAGCCTTCCAGAATCTCTACCTTTTCTATTGAAAGGGCAGAAACAGAGTGGATATCGACCTTTCCTGCTTCAAAAGGAATTCTGGCTCTACCCTGCTCCATATCCAAAGAGTCAGCTATTCGGACGATGCCTGCTTCCAAAGTCAGAACTTGTTGTTGAAGGTGATGTGCCAACATGGCTTGCAGTACTTCAGAAATAATCATGGCACGCTCTTCTTCTGTGTAGATTGAATTCAGATAGCGTTGTAGAAAATCGAGAGCCAAGAGAAGACTATGTTCTTCATGTTGATCTCTGCCGATTATCATTCCTAGGTCATGAAAGACAGAGGCAAGTACTACTATGACTTCAGCGTCTTCGATTGATAAGTTGTAGTCCTTGACTACGCTTGGCACAACTCCTTTGCTCACAAGTATTCTTAGGAGCTTCAGAGCAATGTTCGCAACAATTTTCACGTGAATCGGACCATGATCAGTATAACCCATGCGATCAATAGCCATCACGTTCGAACATTTCCAAAACGTCTTTAGGCGAACATCCTTATTCACCAAACCCACAATATCCTCAAGTTTTTTGTTGCCCCTACAGGGCACGTTGAAAACATATACCAACTATCTATCACCGCAGAGAGGTATTTCGTGTCCTGGAAGATAAATGCATCAAACCATTGACGTCTTAGAATCTGTGTGCGCGATTTCTAGATGAAGATGGAGGTCGAGGTGCTAACTACAAGAAACAGAAGGATGAGTAAAACAGCTGCAATCACCATGGCAACCCCCCATTTTTGCTGAGACATGCGTCTTTCCTTCCAACCTCTAGCTTGTTCACCTGCAAGTGATGGCCACAATGCAGCTTGACGCATAAGCGCGTATTCACTATAGCCGTAAAACATGAAAGCACCAATGACCCCAATCACTGACCCCTCCAATAGAAGAATCAGTGCCAAGAGCTCCGTGAATCTGGGAAGATTCCATAACCCTTGGTAAGAAAGGAAAGTCCACAGGCCAATCACGTCCAAGAGAAAAATCACTCCTACGACTGCACCTACGCGCACAAAAAAACGAAGAACCGGCTTGATGTACTCTTTCTTGAAGTATTCTCTCATTCAGATACCAATAGGAAAGTACGAGACTGAAACAGAAAAACTTTCTCTAGGTAGCTCATCAGAATGTATGAAGTAACATGCACGCAATTTCATGTCCCCACCACTATCCTTTTTTGTGCGGTACTTGCCTTATTGTCCTTGAGGAGTAACCAATGGTAGAGAGTCTGATAAAGACAATCTTTGCTAGGCGGAGCATACGCAAATACTTGAGAAAACCTGTTAGCAAGAAGGACCTGAAGACGATGCTGGAAGCTGCTATGGCCGCTCCCTCAGCCTCCAACCGTAAACCGTGGCACTTCATCACAATCACCAAGCAAGACACTTTGGACAAACTGGCAAGAGCGCATCCTTATGCCAAGATGCTCCTCAAAGCGCCTCTCTGCATAGCAGTATGCGGTG
>CP070754.1:1001968-1025819 GCA_020348865.1 Candidatus Bathyarchaeota archaeon
GGCCAACCACCGCCAATCTCATCGCCATTAGGTGTAGGCCAACCACCGCCAATCTCATCGCCATTAGGTGTAGGCCAACCACCGCCAATCTCATCGCCATTAGGTGTAGGCCAACCACCGCCAATCTCATCGCCGCCATTAGCGCACGCGACATTGCCGACTATTGCAGTTGCCAAAAGGCATAGAACGAGCAAAACTTTCAGATTCATGGTTATGTCACCTCCTGTTTTGCTTTTTAATGGTCAGATTCGGAATATGACGTGAGAAAACTTAAAGACTGTGAAGTTATGCTACTGATAATCCATATTGATAGGCGCTGTCTTTCTGACCGGAGCGTGAGTTGAGTCGTTTGGACATGCACGCGAATGTGAAAAGAGTGTTGATGCAACAACATATGATTTTTCTCAGCTGAAATCACTTATTCAGAAAACGTTGAAGGTTGAAAGCAAAAACAAGTTGCTCACATTAATATCTATCATTAGGGGAGAATTTGGGTTTGAAGAGCTTGAACGGAGAACTAAAACACATTGGATTGTCAGATTCATCCTTTAATTCATAAGGTCACAACTCTGCTAGATTGGGCAAAAACCTTTTAGAAGGTGCTGAAACAATATTGCTCTTCATTTTGACACAAACCTTTGAAGGGGATTTTCCTTGAGAACCCTCTGAAGCTGAGAGCAGCTCAGACCGGTCGCAACATCTCCGTATATCTCACATTTCCACAAAAAGCTCATTTTTTCAAGGCTTCGAACGACAACTTCCGCCTCGTTACCAGATGGAAGAACAAGATGAATGTGAAATGATGATTCTCTTCTACCTCGCTTCGTTACCGAAGACCACTCTGACCTCACAACTTTGAAGGAACCTTTTACCAGGCTGTCAAGAACAGCTTCATGATCCGAGGAAAACACGATTACATCTATGTCACTGTTTCTGTGGGTGGTTCCTCGCCAAACGCTTCCAACAAGTCTAGGATGAAAAGCCTTCAAAACACTCATTATTTGGAAAGCTTCTTCTCGCATCTGAGATAACCGTTCATGTCTTGATTGCCCCTCCTTTTCTTCAGCGATTTTGTCAAGTTCCTCCGCCACCTCTGCATTGCTTGGAAGAATTCGCATCCCCAACGTTTGTGCCGCTTTGCTCTTCGCTTGCTTGTACTCTTTCTCCTGCAGCGTATAGAGCAGAATGGCTGCTTCTCGGGCTACGCGGTTTCTTGAATCAAGTGAATGATTGTTTTCCACGAGTTTTCTCCTGTAGTGTAATGTGGTTTCAAATAGAAGCTGAATGTTTTTACGCGGCGACTGTAGGTTGAAGGGTGAGTTTGGATTTTCGAACGCCTACATGGCGCAGTGGAGCTATCTTCTTTGCCTCATTATAGATGTCAGAAGCAATTTTCCCTAACACAACTTCTTGAGCAAACTCATCAAATGTAAGTGTAGTCGCTTTTCCTTCAATAATTCTTCTTACTATACTACGTATTACCCGTTCTTGGGAGGTTTTGATTCGCGAAAGAGTGAATGCGCAGACCGCCAACCTCATTTGGTAACTGTCTTTGGTTGTGACGTTGAAGATGCCATCCACCCGGGTCGTTCTTCTTCGAACGAGACTCCTCAGATAGTCTTGTGAATACTCGTGTCCTTTAAAAATCGTATGAGCGATTTTGCCTTCCACATCTGTGATACGAAAAAACATCTTCAAGTATTGATGAGTGTAATCTTCTGTGACATCATAAAGCGTGGCGTCCACAATCCTTCCAACAAGCTTTGACGAATTCTCAGTAGGCAACGTTCCCAGTTCAACCCCCCCAAAATACGGTGGAGATATCACTGTGTACCATTTCTTGTCACGCCACTTGTCCCTAACACGTCTTTTCTTCTTTGAAGACACGATGAACCTCTCATACGAACTGAAGAGATTTCGCATAGAAGTATTAAAAGCTTTAGCGTGTCCACGTGCAGTGAATGCGGGAGATTCAACAGACCAATAGCAGCAGTTTCATGGTGTCTGTTAGGTGAGATTTTGATGGACCCGTGCTTAGGCATTTGATTTTCGTTGCAAGCAGTTTTCTGAGCCGTCACCTCCCTCTAGGAACTAAAGGGGGAACACCGTAGATTTACCATTCTCAAGAATGGTTCTAGTAAGGATAAGCCCATGTTGGACAGTTAAGGATTTGAAGAAAATGATGGAAGTGACGAAGCTGACAGAGCTGACGCAAGTGACGGAGATTGACAAAGCACGCATGCAAACCGATGGAAGCAGCAAAACCACCGAAGCCAATGCGCGCGTGCGTTTGTTGAGAGGGATTCAGAAAATCTGGTTATCCTATTCTTTCAATTCCGCCCATAAACGGTCTCAAGACCTTGGGAATCACCACAGACCCGTCTCTTTGCTGAAACTGTTCTAGAATGGCTATCATGGTTCTTGAGGTTGCCAACGCGGTGTTATTCAAGGTATGGACGAAGCCAGCTGGAGCCTGGCCCAGCTTCTCTCTGAATCTAATATTCAGTCTCCTCGCCTGATAGTCTGTGCAATTAGAGTTGCTACCGCTCTCTCTGAACTCTCCGTCAGCCATCCAGACCTCTATATCATACGCTTTTGCTGCCTTCGCAGTCATGTCACCACTACAAAGACTCACAACACGATGGTGTAGCCCTAATTCCTGATAGAGCTCCTCCGAATTCCTCTGCAACTCCTCAAGAAAATCCCAAGACTGTTCCGGCGTACAAACGATAAACTGCTCAATTTTATTGAATTGATGTGTTCTGAAGAGACCCTTCATATATTTACCGTGGGTTCCGACCTCTCTTCTGAAACAGGCGCTGACGCCGACGAGTTTTACTGGTAGGTCTTGCAGCTCGAAGATTTCATCTATGAACATGCTGCCCAGAGGATATTCAGCCGTGGGTATCAGATAGAGTTCGCTGTCTTCAATCTTGTAGCTTGCCTCGGCAAAATCGAATGGATCGCCTATCATTCCCTCGTAGGCTTTTCTGTTAACCATGTAAGGGGGCTCAACCAAGGTGAAATCTTTTTTCATGAGGAAAGATATGGCAAATCGCTGTATCGCCAGGTCCAGCAGAACCAACTCGTTTTTCAAGTAGAAAAATCCTGCCCCAACTGCCTTCGCGGCTCTCTCAGATTCTATTAGCCCGAGATCTGATGCTATCTCCAGATGGCTTTTCGGTTTGAAATCGAACTTTGGCTGTTTTCCCCAGACTCTAATCTCAACGTTATCTTTCTCATTCTTTCCCATGGGAACTGAGTCGTGGAGAAGGTTTGGAAGTCTGAGTAGAATGTTGTCTGTGTTTTCCCTGTATTTTTCCACTTTTCCTGTCAATACATCGATTTTCTGTGCGATATCATCTACTTCCTCAATCTTCTCTTTGGTGTTCTTTCTCTTTTTCTTCAGTTCTGCAATTTCAGATGTTATCATGTTTTTCCTGTGTCTAAGATCATTCAGCCTAGTCAGCGATTGCCGCCAATTCTTGTCGTATTCGATCAGCTCATCAAGCATCTTTAGCTTTTCGACGTCTCCTCTTTTCTCTAGGCTATCTCTTACAATGTCAGGGTTCTCACGAATCAGGTTTATGTCTAGCATGACAGGCTCCATCTCCAAGCTTTGGTGTAGCTACAACCCTCTGCTGTCCAGAGTTTATCATAGCCTTGATATATTAACGTATACGACTTACTCAAACTTTTTTGCTGCAGAAAAAGTCTTTTCCGCGATAGAGACGCAGCATAGCAGGTCGTCGATTGTTGCTATCAGGGTCTGAAGCTTCGTGTCGCATATCACTTTCGTGAACACTATAGAACCACTTCTCGTCGTTTCTATTGATAGTCCGTGCGGAACCTTCACGTTGTCTGGTGACACCGCCTTGGCAACGGCTTCAGCTTCCCGATTATTACGGTAAGAAAGTTTGATTTCAGCCTCCAAACTACTTCGCCGTCAGCTGTTTTTTGACGAGTTTGTTAACAAGTTTGAGGAAGGAATCCACGTCTTTGACTGGGACGTGAGCTCCTGCGGCGATGTTGTGTCCCCCTCCTCTGCCTGAATATTTCTCGGCTGCAACTCGCATGATATCTCCAAGATCGAGCCCTCTGCTCGTTAGAAGAACCAGCGTCCTCGCCGAAATCTTAACCGTCTCCTCACCCGAGACTTTGGAGTATGCAATAATAGGCTTTTCACGGTTTGGAAGGCTAGTTGAAAGTATGGATGAAAGCGCCCCTATCACTCTATCTTCGATGACGCCTTCACCTCGGACCACATAGATGCTTTCTAACTCTTCTATTCGGTCTGGTTTCTCTGTCAGCCAACTCAAGTATTTGGTAATCGTCCGCCGATATTCTCTTAACACTTCGTTTGCTTGTTCAAGGGCTGCCCCTCTATCTCCCATGCAGATTGCCACGCCGAGACCTGCCTTGTCAAGTCGCCCCGTAGCGTTGAGAAGCACTGTAAATTCCCGTGCATCTCTCAGCGGAGTCCAAGGCTCTTCATGAGTTAATGTGTAAACATTCCCAAGCAGGCCCATAGCTACTTCACTCGGAAATCCCTTTGACGCAAGGTAGTCGGCAAGCGCTGAGAAAAGCTTCTTCTTCTCTCCATCTGAAAGATCTCTCAACGCACGCCATTTCTCCTTGCTTTTCGGGGTAATTCCTAGACTTACGAGGAAAGCTAAGCTTTTGTCCTCTTCTCCACTTATCCCGGGTATGAACGGGTTTGTGACATACGTTAAAGCTTTGTGAATAGGACGTGTTTCTCTTCCGAAGAAGAGAAGGTCAGTTTCAAGTTTGAGATGCCCTTCGCTTATTGCGTCCTCCACTATCATCTCGTTAGCGCCTCCCAGCTTGCGCTGCTCATACTTGTCCTGCAAATCTCCAAGGGCGCCCACCACAGCAATAGGAGCCAGGTCAATGTTTTTTTTGTCAATGGCCTTGGCAACAAAATAGGTGACACCCGCCCCACTGAGATCACGGGACCCATCGATTCCGTGAAGATGAGGGTTTATCTGGGTGAAGGCTGAAGAGGCTTCTCCGACTGGCTGATGATGGTCAAGAATCAGTATACGGTTGTCGGAAAGCTTCTCATTCAGAAGGTCAAGATAGCCACTTCCCAAATCTGTGAATATAGACAAAGCAGGCTTCTCCGCAGCAATTTGATCAACCAAGCTTTCATCTATCCATCTTTCAATCTGAACGTGGAACGTTCCTCCCAAGCGAAGTAAAGACTTCGCGATGATCCCTGCTGCAGATAACCCATCTGCATCCAAGTGAGATACAACACGAATAGCTTCTTCATCTTCAACGGATTTTGAAATAATCTTAGCGGCATCAGAAGCACTGGTCAAGAAAGCGGCAATCTTTTTATCCTTAATGCCCATGCGGAATCCCCAATACTAGAGGGGGGACGCGATTTTTGCCTGATATTTCCAATCTGGCGGCAGCAAACCCTCTCGCTTGTAGTACCTTGCCAGTTTGTAGATTTTTGCTTCAACGAGTTGAACAGCTCGTTTATTGTGCAGGTCCCCCTTGTTCTTTTCAAGATGAACATGGAGACGCGCAGCTTTTTCGAGCAATGTGTTGAAGTCCTCTGGAATCGGAGGCGCTAGACCTGCCTCCTTCAATACACGAGTGATTGACCTCCCCACAATAGGTTTGACCAATGGAATACCATGCCGGTCACGCAGCAAGACTCCAATCTTGCTCGGTGGGTGACCCTCCTTCGCAAGCTTAACAACCATGGCCTCCACTTCTTCCGGCGTGTATTTACACCAACCTGGAGGTCTCTTGCTGACCGGCCGGATGGAATGTGAACTTCCTTTTTCCTTCTTTCCCAATTCTTGCCCTCCAAAGGACTTGAAGAGCGAGAAGCTGCTGATATTTAAAACCTTCGTTGAAATATCCACTGCGCGGGAGAGTATACACCGTCCAAGAAGATGGATGGCACGGCAGTCTCACAAAGTCCTGAAGTTTGATTTGCACGCACACACGAAACCTAGGACTGCAAAGAGTTCGAAGCGTCAGTAACATGTTTGAGCAGCATTGTCTGTGAATTACAAATATTGTTTTCTGTTTCACAATGTTTTTCCAAAAGGAAGGATGAATGAAGAAGTGATGATGATGGCTGGGTGCATGTTGCGGTCTTTTAGAAGAGATGAGCGCGGGCTGAGCAACATTATCGTGGTTGCTCTTGGCCTCGTCATTGTCGTCATCATAACGTCGAACGTCATCTTGTGGGGTTATGAGATGAACCAGTTAGACTGGGAAAAAATGCGGGAGAACATTGCTATTGCCAGTGTTGAACGTGTCGGAGACGTTTGGCATTACAACGCGTCCAGTTATACACTTTTGGGGTTTACGAGTTGGGTGTCCGGAAGTGTTCCAGACCTGGCTTCAGATGATGGCGTCTACATGACGTTCAGAAGCTACAATTCAGGAACAGATACATCAGATTCTGTGGACAACAATACATCTGACGTAGACTCATCTGCAGATAAGGGGACACACAGCAGTTTTTTGGCTCAACAAGTTGGTCCTGACAGCATAACAGACACGCTTTCAGAGACAAATACTGCAAGTGGAAGCCAGTGGGTATCGCCAACTGGATATGAAGATCCAGGAGATGAATGGTCAAGTGAAACAGGCGCCTATGACGATAATATCGGAACAAGGGCAGTTGATGATGTGCCCGGAGGCGATACTTGGAGCCAGTATTTGGTACTCAACCATAGTTCCCTTACTTGTAGCAGAATCCAATATTACATCGGTAGAGAGAGTACGATCATCAATCAAGTTGAAATAGACATCTACAACAGCACATGGACAAGTGTGTACAGTGGCACGGGAGTCTGGGGTTCATGGGCAAACATCAGCTTCACAGCAACATCCTTGACAAAGATGCGGTTCAGATTCTTCAATGACCACAGTAGTCAACCACGAATGGTTTATGTTTATGAGGCAGACTTTCTGGAAGGCGTAGCCTCCAATTACGAGTTAGATCTGGAGGTTCAATGGACAAGCGTTGACTATGACGAGACAAACGAAGAATTATGCATTTACACTGGGGCCATGGGAATTGAGGATTTGCGTGTAGACTATTGGACAGGCTCAGAATGGAGTAATCTGCTTACGGATTTGACCGCAAACGACTGGAACAACGTCTCCATCTCGTTGGCAAGCGCTACCTTCACAATTAGATTTAAGGGAGGTAGCGAAACAGGAGACTCTTTTCAAGACAATTGGGATATTGATGTCGCATTGCTGCATGCTTGGTCTATTGGATACGCCTCTGCCGTAGAGTTTACGGGTTCAAGCAACATGGAGAATTGGAGTCAACTGAACTGGAACATTGATAGTGCATGGACGACTGGCTCGGTGAGTGTTACGCTCCAACTCTACAACTACACACTTGATGGCTACCCAGCGAGTGGAAACGGCTACATCACTTACTCTTCCGATAGCACTTCAAACACTGATGAAACTGGTAGGCAGATCATAAACGTCAATCCAACTCATTTCAGAAACGCCACAGGCTACTGGAAGATGAAGATTATCGGAGTCAAAACAACAGATACTCAGTTTGACTGTAGAGTTGACCGGATCGAGTTTGAAGTAATGAAAGCTACTGGAACAACCTTCACTTTCAAAAATCAGGGTCCCTTGACCTGTCACCTGGTTTCCCTATGGGTCACAAACTCTACAGTTCATGAAAATCAAGAGATAAGCATCTATGTGAATTCTGGGGATACTTTGCTCTATTCAAGAATGGACATCATCTTGCCTAATGGGCCCCATACGGTGAAGGTTGTTACTGAGCGAGGCAACATTGCAGTCTACTCCAGAAGCTAGCCCAATATTCGTTGTATGATAATCTCCGTGCAAACAGAAGACGCCACTCAATAATAGAACAGAGATACAAAGGGTATGCTCTGAGCGTAAGGACCTGATCCTAAAGTCCCATGTAACACAAGGAATGTTGCAACTGTGGTTTGAGCGTTCGGCGTCTTTTGTCTAGTGAACGATCCTATATCCAAATCATCATCTGATGCAAAGACGAGCATCTTTGTATCCTGGTAATTCATGGCAACTGATGAATATGCCTCGTTGATTGTACCGTCAGCTTCCACATTCACTATAAACCAGTATCCCTCAGCAATTCCTGCTCGACCTGGCTGCCAGAAAAGGGAGTGCGCATCAATAACAATCGTGCGCCTTAACGGGTCTAGGTTTGTAAGGAGGCATCCAAAAGCTACGTACTCTCCTTTTGGCACATCAAAACCTAGAGTGCCACTTGGATAGTTCCCCAGCTTGTGTGGGGACTCGTAGGTGAAGTATCGGAATTCATCAAATTCCAAAGCTAGATAGCCAACTCCCCGGGATAGGTCTGCTACTATTATGGATTGGTCCATCTGGTCTTCCTCAAGTGGGACAGTGTTCCCCCTAGCTGTGACAAACCACGAGTTGAATGCGTCAGAAGAACTCACTCCATCTATCGATACTACTATTCCATTGGAACCAGTAAGGTTCAGTATATCTCCAGGTTTCAAGTTTAGGTTCAACGACTCGACTGTCTCGTTGAAACCGAATCTCTGCGTTGTAGTGTCAAGAACCCACATGTTTATGATCCGAGCTGCCAGAGAGCCAGCGTTCTCCAGCCTGGCTTCCACTTTGACCTTACCCTCATCCTCATCAACATAGTAACCCACTTTGAAGGCGATTACACGCTCATCGATGCGGTCAGCCTCTTCCTGATTCTTCTCCATTACGGCTTGATTGTACTCAGCATTCCTCGAGAATGACCAGAGAAGTACGTTTGTTGACACCATGAAGATTATTAGCATTAGAAATACGGTTCCGACGACTGTGGATACGCCTTTTGAACGTCCTTTCCAGATTCTCTCAAACCACAAAGCCTTCATAGAAGACTGCTCCTCTTGCTGTTACGACCCTAACGCTGTAATAGCTACTCGGCAGGGCAGTTGAAAGCGACAGAACGAAACTTCCTTCCTCTCCAGCATCCAAATCCTGATCGGGAATCTCTGTGCCGTCAAAAAAGCACAAAGTCGGAGTAGAAAAGGTCTCAAGCACGCTATCTTTGATAATGTGGACGCTTCCTATTTTTACGTCATCTATGGTTCCACAATTGTACAAATACACTGATACGTCGCGGGATGAATGACTGTAGAATACGTACTCGTAGACCAGTGTTTCCTCCAGCCTATCTGTTTCCGCATCCAGAGCGTCATCGAATTCCCTATTGTAATCCATGGTTCTGCTCTCCGACCAGCTGAACACTGCGAGGCTCAACGCGATCACTGCCCCAGTCAGTATGGTAGCAGAGATTACGTTGCTTACGGCTCTTTTGTCAAGGACTGCACTTAGGATTCTGCTGATCACCCACCTGTGAGTCCGCCGAGAAATCCTTTCAAACGCATCTGTTCCCTGCATGTTTGCCAAACTATCATCCTCCCTTTTCAGGGTTGAGGGAATATTTACTATTCATTCTTAAGATACACGACTTTTGAATAAAAAGCGTTGAGCCAAATCGAGCTATATGTCGCAGAATGAAATATTCCGACGGTAGAAACAAGCAACGTCCTCCAAGGAGAACGCACATGCAACATCTCTAAAAACCGAGATTGATGTTTGTCTCATTTGGAATGGGAATCTAAAAGTACTCTAGGTCACATTACTGTAGGTTGGCACACGTGTACAAGCAAAACCAGAATTCGCCGTGCGCTCGCAAACATATACTAAAGCGTATGCATATTCGAGAGCTTTTTAAACAGCTCTATTGTTTCCTTATCGATAATTGTAGCCCGAGCTATGTCAGTCATGGTGATTAGACCAACCAGTCGGTCTCCATTCATTATAGGTAGTTTCTTAACTTTGTTTTCAAACATGAGTTTTGTAGCTTCATCAAGCTGCATGTCTGGCTCTCCAACTATAATGTGGCTTGTCATTATCTCTGAAACCATGGTTTCCTTTGGATTCCTGCATTTCTCCAGGACTCTTTCAAGTAGATCTCTTTCAGTCAAGATCCCAGAGACCGTGTTCTTGTGAACAGCCACTAGACAACCTATTTTGTTCTTGTTCATAATCTTTACAGCATCATGCGCTGAAGCTTCCAACGCTTTCACGGTGATAACATTTTTTACCATTAATTTCTCAGTTTTCATAAGCAACCCAAATATAAGGAATTCATAGTTTCGTAAAAAGCATTATGAATCTCAACTAATGTTTGTGATTGCATACAGCATGTTTATTGAGTTCCATCAATCTGCTTCTCATTACTTATGAGCTGAGGTAGAGTGAAATGAAGGGTATATTTTGTCCATAGTCCTCTGTCCCTATGGTTCCGTACAACAGGATGTTGCAGGCAGCCGGATTATCTGCGAGCTGTGAGGCTCCGGCGGGACCAAACAAGACCAAAGTCCACTCACCGTACGGGAGAGTCTGGCCATCAAAGGGAACCAGAGTTCCGTTAACAGCTTCTGTAACCTTCCAAAAAGCCATCGCGTTCTTTGAAGGGACGGATAACCAAAAGCAGGAATGTTCACTGAGATATATATCCGCTTTGCGGCTGTCGAGGTTCTTTAGGTAGATTCCTATGACTGTATTCACTTTTGCAGGAAGATTGAAACTATGCTGTTCGGGTCCCAAGCTCGAGCCGTTCACTTCGTAGTATCTGAAAGTGGGGAAACTCATACTTATAGAGCCGATTCCTTGGGCCAACGCTGCTTCTATTAGACTTAAGTCCGTCTCAAGCGGTACCATGTTACCTCTTGCTGTCACAAAAAATGCAACAAAATAATGACTCACATCTGCACCAGGTATAGTAACCATCAAACTGCCTTCCCCACTGAAGGTATGGGCTTCCCCTGGGTTTAGGTTCAGATCCATTGTTTTGTTGGTGAACATTTGGTTTGATGGATCAGTGTCAAAAACCCACAGGTTTACTATTTGAACTGCGGCCGGACCAGCGTTCGTGACCGATACTCTCACAGTGATGTCGTCTCCCAAAACAGAATAGTTTGCACCCGATGCAATGACATTTTCATTCAAACGGTCAATGTTCATCTGATTTTCATTTTTCACCGCCTGGTTATATTCAGCATCTTGTGAAAATGTCCAGAGGAGCACGTTTGTGGACACCATGAAAATTATTAACATTAGAAATACGGTTCCAACCACCGTAGATAGGCCTTTAGAACGCCCTTTCCAGATTCTCCTAAACCACGAATTCCGAGTCAAATGTTGCCCCTCTTGTGGTCGCAATCCTAACACCGTAATAACCATCCGATAATGCCTCGGGGAGCGTCAGGACAAGACGCCCTTCCTCTCCTCTATCCAGCTCTGAGATTTCCACCCAACTCTGGAACAAGTACAATTGTGGCTCCATAAACGGTTCAAAAACGAGTGCCCCATTACTGCCATACAAATAGACAGTTTTTATCCGAACGTCATCTATTGTTCCATAATTCAGCAAATAAATCGACAACTTGGCCGGTGGGTCTTCATTATAGAAGACGTATTCAAACGCCAACTTTTCTCTTAGCTTCGCTGTTTCAGCGTCTATAGTCTCTGAGTATTCGCTGTGGTAATCTGATGATCGGCTCTGCGCCCAACCGAACACTGCTAGGCTCAACGCAATCACTACGCCAGTCAGTATCACCGCTGAGACAACGTTGCTTACTGCCCTCTTATTCAAAACTGTCCTGGAGATTCTTCTGACTACCATCCTCACACTCTCCGCATGAAATTTCGGGCGACTACTGATATCATTATATCATTCCTTAATGTGGATGTGTTCGTATGCTCGACTTGTATACATAATATGTATGGAGCTTCTATATTAAGTATTCTGTCTTACGATACATTACTATCGATAATTGAACACAAAACTCCATGTAGCGATGTATGCAGTAATGCACGCAGAGACTGCCGAAGTTGTTTTATTAATAAGCTCATTCCGCTGGGACCCAAGAACGCGCTGGCAAGAAGGGATTGATATTTGCTTTCACTACATCAAACTCCCCAGTAATACTGGAGCAAATATCGACGCGACGAGGGCAACTAAAACAAGCAACGCAGCGTGTTTGAAACCAGCAGATATAGCTTCCTCTGTGATTTTTCCAGCTACCAAACCGATTAAGTAGCAGTGTACGATTCCCGACACCGTGAAGAGCATCGTGAGAAATCCAACGTCAATATTCATTGTTCCTCCTACTTCCATCGTCTTTGTAGTGAAAACCAAAGTCAGAATTGTCGTTGACACTAACATGACAGCAGCGAAATAAGGCACCAGAATATAGGGTCGAACGCTCATCTTCTTTTCTTTCTCCACTTCTTCAGTCATGTTATTGAATCTGGCAAGTGCTTCAATCATGGCGATAGTTCCACCACCAACGTCGATTGCTTCAACCAGAAGAAACACAACGATTTGCGTCATCCAGCTCTTGGTCCGCTTGAGAAAGTCCATAAAAACCCGCCTAATCGGAATGCCCCAAGAAATCTGAGAGGATATCTTTTGCAGTTCCTTGCTAAATTCGCTGTAGTCGCGTTTCGAAAGGCTTTGAATACATTTTTCTGGGGACAATCCAGTTTTCCTGCTCTCAGTCAAGTCTCGAAGGAAGACTGCTAATCCCCGTTCAGTGCCGGATTTCTTTCCCGCAAGTTTACCATGGACTATGGCTGGCGGCGCCACGGATATAAAGAGCGAGATTGTGACCGCAGTCGGCAAATCCACTAAACCTTTGATAGCGTCAAATGGAGTCTGGACTAATCCCATAAACCCTGTAAGCATGAACAAAACCAGAATGGCTACCGCCCCTGAAATGGCGAACGCCTTGTATGGTCGCCAATCTGTGATTGGAGGTTTAGGCTGCATGCTATGAGCAAGATAGATGAAAACAACTGAAAGCATCGGAGTGAAAACGTACGTGTACAACAGCATGGTGGAATAAGATGAGAGACCAGTACTGTATATCGCTTCAACGCTGAATAGAATGTAGAAACAGAGAGACATCAATACCATTATGATTATGAAGGTCTCCAAGAGCATTCCAAGACGTTCAGCAGCTGCTTTCACCCTCGAAGCTCTTGTTTTAAAGATGTCTTGTGCCTTCGTTTCAAGAAAATGTGCAACATCACCGCCAATGATTACCGTTGAAGCGTACCCTGAAATGAAGTCTCTAAAGATATCCAAAGGATTTCTCCTAGCAGCATTGTTCAAAGCAGTCAACTGGTCAGTCCCAAGGATCTCAACGTCCTTGATTATGTCTTTAGCCTCTTTGCGCATCGCGGGCATCAAATTAACTCGCGAGAGTCTTTTGAAACTCACGTAAGGCGGTATTCCTCCAGATGCCATGATGGTTATGTAAGTTGCTGCAAAGGGGATTTCTCTTTCCAAGACAGTGGCTCTGTCGCTAGACATCGATAGTGGTACAACAATGAAACCGATTAGAACGTATACGGGCATCGGTACCAGAAAGATCAGAGGGATCCATCTCAAAAAGTAGAGAAGCACAACTGATATAACCGTGACTGGCAAGCTTAGAAGAGCTACGAAAAACATCATAGAAACATACGTTTCAGGATAAATCCTGATTCTCGCCTTCTGCAGGGCGTCTTTGAATTCAAAGATGCCTCCTAGAATTCTTGGTGCAAAGCTCCCAAAGAGACGATAAGACCATCCTTCAAGGCTTTCTAGCCACGGCAGAACCAGCTACCTCCTTCTCGTAGAACTCTTTAGGTCTGGAATAATACTCAGTTATGATTGATGCAACATCCTTGTAACTTCGCATTTTGCGCTCTCGCATCCAATGCAACACATCTCTGCGACGTTTTGTCTCTTCAATCAAGTTCTCTACCTTGGCACCAGTGCGTTCCGAGATGGCAGGTAGCATAGCTCCATTCCTTAATGAGGAGTCATAGTTATCCTTCGTTGGTTTCCACCTGAACGTGTTTCTGTAATCTTCATAATCAGCGATTTCATCGACTGAAATCATACGCCTGTAAGCTTTCATTTCGCCTTCTTTGGGTAAGTGAACCCTCTGAACTGTAGCAACTATATTCATCAGCGGAATGTAAGCCGGGGCAATGTCTAAAGGTCTTTGAGTAAGACGTTTAACAGCTGAATCGATGTTCTCTGCGTGAAGCGTACACATACCACCATGCCCGGTTGCCAATGCCTGGAACAAAACATACGCTTCATTACCACGAATCTCTCCTACAATCAAAACGTCTGGACGATGTCTCATCGCCGTCTTAACCAAGTCAAAAAGGCTAACCTCGCCGCTCTGATTGGCTCCAAGACCGTAACTTCTCCTAGCAATGAGTGACACCCAGTTCTCATGCGGCAGGTTGAGTTCAGCGGTTTCCTCAATTGTCACAATCTTGCTGCCAGGCTTAATCAAACAGGCAAGGCTGTTAAGCGCTGTGGTCTTTCCAGCAGCAGTGCCGCCAAGCACTACAACAGAGGCCCTGTTCTCCAAACACATCCAGAAATACGCGGCCATTTCTTCTGAAAATGTACCCAGATTAATCAAATCGACTATTGAGTATGGATCATCACGGAACTTCCTGATGGTGAAAGCTGTTCCGAAAGGAGTTACTTCACGCCTGTAACAAACTGCAAGTCTGTGTTTGCCGGGAAGAGAAGCATCAACTATTGGGAAGGCGGAGCTGACGTGTTTTCCGCTCATGTGAACAAGCTTGACCACCATGTCGTCGACTTCTTCATCCTCTTTGAAAATGAGATTCGTTTCAAGGTTTTCGTATTTTCTGTGCCAAACGTAAACAGGCTTTTCAACACCGTCACAGGACACATCTTCTATGCTAGCGTCCCGCATCAAAGGGTCAATCCTGCTAAAGCCGACTAGATCTCGTTCAGCGTGATAAAGGATCTTTGACCACGAAACTTCTGGCAGCCATCCTAGACTAATACGATATTTGTTGACGATTTTCTTTGCTTCCAAGTCAAAGAATTCTCTTGGATCACGAACTTCTTCTTTAGGTGACTCGATTTCCGCCAACAATATTTCCAATATTTGGTTGTACACACTTCGTTCAAGTGTGTCTAGTTGAAGCTCATCCAGAATATACTTGAATTCGCCTGTTGACGGATCTTGCACGATTACTACATGTACAAATGGTTCATAAAGTGGATATCGTTCAACAACGGTGTAACCTCTTGGAACTGCCTTCGGAGGAGCTGACGGAATATACTTTGCCTTGCGTTTCTTCCAAAACTTGGGTGCGAATTTAAGTCTCTTAAGCCTCTTCAAAGATAGTCTTTTCGGAGATAGTTTCGTCAGAGAATTCTTTATTCTCACTAGAGATTGCTTGATTCGTGGCAACGTGCTTCTCCTATACGCTATAATCCAAGCAACGTATTAAATCTTGCGTCTTACGAAAGCATATTGAAGTTCCTTATCCCATCAACCACAATTTAGTCTGTACACAATCCTCTCCTCAAAAGAGGGAACAGCATACTCAAGCAAGAATCGACAAGTCTGGTGGGAACTACTCGCAGAGAGATGTAGCCACATGATTTCTGTTTTCAAAGAGGAGCAAAAATGTAATCTCAAGCATTGTGTAGTAAGCATTATTTAAGGAATCGTAATATAGGTTAAATGCTTAAAAGCAACACGGCATTAAATGAAGACCAGAAGCCAAGGAGAAGACCAGGTGGAAAAATGACAGAAGAAAAAGTCAAACACATCCTCACCAACGAAAGACTCTCAGCAATTAAGGCGTTGTTGGAGAAGGATCACGCAATAGATTGCATCCTGCTCTTGCATCTTGAGAAGGGCCGATGGAAGAACGCTAAAGGGTTCATGCGGGAGAATAATCTGACACTCAGCGATGGCACATTCCGGGCTAGAATGATGGAGATCGAGGACTTAGGATTGGCCAAGAGCGTACCCATTGACCCATTGAAAAAATATTATGTCATCACTGAGTTTGGCGCTAGCATAGCAAAACTTCTTCTAGAGCTCTTCGACAAGCTTGAAGACTGAACGTGTCGTTGTGAAGTGTGCGCGTCTGTGTGCGCACATTAGTTTATGGTTGTTATACTCAGATTTTCAGAGAATATGATGTCGTAAGTCGTAAGATTTAAATGTTGATCTTTCTATTACCCTTGTAGTGAACCTCAAAAAAGGAGGGAAAAAATGGAATGAAAAAACTGTGGAGAAGTAGAAAAGCGCTAAGCCCGGTGATAGCAGCCATAATCTTGATTGCAGTAACAGTTGCGGTTTCAATAGCAGTCGCAGCATGGATGGGCGCAATAACATTCACCTTCATGGGATCAGAAGAACTGAAGGTCAAAACCCACACTTGGGAATCAGCTGATCCTCCAACATACATTGACCTCACAGTTACCAACACAGGAGCGACTACGCTTACATTAGATGATGCCCAAGTCAATAATGCAGCTCCCAGTGTAAGCCACAACGCAACTGGAACCTTAACAGCCGGAGCCACTACGGTTGTTAGAATTCAGCATGCCTTCGCT
This sequence comes from Candidatus Bathyarchaeota archaeon, assembly GCA_020348865.1. Taxonomy (GTDB): domain Archaea; phylum Thermoproteota; class Bathyarchaeia; order Bathyarchaeales; family Bathyarchaeaceae; genus SOJZ01. The sequence goes on from CP070754.1 coordinate 1,018,485, forward strand.
GCAGGGATTAAGTACAACTTTGCGGTGCTGACGTTGGCCGGCAACAAGTACCTGTACACAGCATCGGCGCCTTCGTAGGGATCGCCCAAAACGTCCGCGGTGAGACTGGGGGTAGGGAAAACCAACCCTCTTTCCCAATCTTTGGAGGTATACCAATGGTAGTTGAACTAAAAGAATATGAATCAGCGGTCGACATCTCAAGAAGCATCGAGGAAGAAATATCCAGTACAAAGAGCCAACTAGGCGAGCACCTGCGCCAGCTCGACGAGATACGGACACTGGCCGAAAGGTCAAAAAAGATACGAGAGGTTGTCCTCAAGTTGGCCGGGAAGACCGGAGAGAAGAACTCGCTTGGAGAGATTACAGTCGGTGACCTCAACGTAGTCTTAGATGCCAACCCTTTCCATGAATTAACAGCCATCGAAGAAGTAGTCAGAAGCCAACAAGACAAACTCCTGTTTCTACAAAAATCCCACGAAGCCCTAAAATGGCTAGACCAAATCGGAGAAACACAAGGAATCAAGTATTTAGTGCTCGAAAAAGACGGCGTGCCAGAGAGAATTCTACTCAAAGTCTCCTAAAGCCAGGCAAGGAAGTGAGCAACAATGAGCACTGACCCATACGCCGATGCGCTAAAGAACACACTAACCGAAATCAAAAACGTATGCCCAGAAATCAACAGCTCTTTTATCTTCACAAAAGAAGGCACAATAGTCGCAGGAGATACGGAAACCGCTGACACAACAATCACAAAAACCCTAAGTTCTTTTCAAAGCTTAACAGAAAAAGCCGATATAATCGGAGGCTTGCACAACTTCTCTGTTGACGGAGACAAAGGTAAAGTGCACATCTCGCGCATAAACGATATATATCTAGCAACAGCAACTTCCAGAAACGCAGACGAAAACTACCTGAGATCCGTCACGCAAGTGATAGTACCAACTGTACTGAAACTGCTAGAGAGTTTGGTTACTACCCCCCTCAAATCCACACAACCGCAACAACTTCTCGTTGAGACTTTCAGCGGATTCTTTGCCGGTGACGCAGTACAAGTTGATCCCTCGCTCTTAACAAAATGGTCTGAGCTCTATGGCGGAAAACGCGTAAGCACAATCGAAGTTGAAACCTTTGGCGGAGAGACAACTCAATGCAAAGTGAAAGAAATAAACGACCCAAACCTTCGCAGGAAAGGAATCATACGAATGCCTGAAAGGGTCTGCAAAACGCTTGAAGTGAATAAAGGAGAACCAGTTAAAATCAAACCAGTAGAACCATGAGGTAAACAACCATGCCTCGGAAAAAGAAATCTGAAGAGGAAACCGAAAATCTGTCAACCTATCCAGAAAGCATCATTGAGGAAACCACAACATTTCCTAAGCCCAAACCTCAGAATCGTATCGAAAACCTGCAAACAGCATTGAAAAACATCAAAGCCAAAGATGGGGTCATTGGATACATCCTGCGAGCTTCAAAATCCGCATCAATAGACCTCAAAGACCCAACCAGAATAATCGATTACGCAATGCTGTCATCCACAATCCTCGAAGCCGGAGAAACCTTGTCAAACACATTTGAACTAGGCAAGATTCACAAAGTAATGTTAGAAGGAAAAGACGCCAAAATACTCAGCCTGAAAATCGACGACAGCCGCCTAAGCATATTCATGGAGAAGACGGCAAATCAAGACAAAATATACAAGAACCTAAACTTAGCTTAATGCAGCGACGCAATCGTCCACCCTTTTTTATGTCCCCGCAAATCAACATGGAAAACGAAAGCCGAGAAAGAAAGGATTTTCATCAGCTTCAAACTCCCGTTCTTCTAGTTGCATCACATTGTCAAGTACTGGTTTTCATGAGGAATCTGAGCGCTGGACTTGTGAGTCTCGCTTTCTGGTTTTCTTTATCTATGCAGACGAATTCATTTTCCTCCAGAAAGCCTACGATTGCATCAAGTTCTGCCTGCTGAAGTCTGGACTGTTTTGCGATTTCGTTGAGTTTATGCCAGCTTCCATCTTTCAGCAGTACGAGAATCTGATCAATTTCAAACATTGTTTGAGGAAAGCTCCTCGCGAATAGAGCAATTTATTGCATGTGAACGTTTAAATGATTTCTGGGGGAATCCTTCAGAAGACTATTCTATATGATACATACGTTTTTTGGCTTGTTGCTCAAACCCTCATGACGGGAGTGAGAAACACTCCAAGTCAATCTTTGGTTATGAGAGAGACTGCTAATGCTGGTCGAGTCTCTAAGGTGGGAGATGGAGACTCTACATGTAATCAACCTGACTCTTAGCCTGTCAGTCGCAACTACTGCACGACTCCAACCATCCCAGCCACTGGCCCCTCTACATGGACTCTCTAAGGGCTCATCATTCCGACAACAGTTGTCTCTTACTCCTTAATCTTGAAAGATCAACCACTGCCAAAACAAAGGACCTTGAACGTATTCAGCATAGATGAGTGACAGAGTTTGTAGGGTGCTGTACTGGATCGTAGCCCGTGCAGCATTGTCAAGCCTTAAATCAAATGCGCCATATTCCTCGTTCAGAATATGATTTCTTCGGGAACACTCCTTTTTAGGTTTAGCACTTCAAGATTGCTATAGACGAGTATTATAGAACAAGCCTCGAGAGGATTTGTGTTGAAAGAGGTCTTGGAAACCAACTCACGTAAACGCAGAGATCGCCTATACATAATAGCTGACATACTTGGAATAGCAAGGAATGGAAGCCTCAAGACTCAGATCATGTACAGGGCGAATCTGAGCTTCGCTCAACTCAACGAATACCTGTCTTTTCTTATCGAAACAAAACTCATTGCATCAATCAAAAAGAATCAAAAAGTGACCTACCGAGCTACTTCAAAAGGAATTAAATTCCTTCAGAACTACGCAAAGATCAGAGATTTGCTGAAGACAGAGAGCGAACGCAAGGCTGATAACAACTCGCCAGCATACACGATGGACGGAAATTGCTACAAGATAACCGAATGAAGACATCTTCACCTTTCTTGGCCTTTCCAGCGATCGACTAGCAAACATGTTTTCTTCTTTCCAGCCTAGTCCAGGAGCACCTGATATATCAAGGAGAGCCTGAGAGGTATCCTAGAGAAACGCCCGCTCAACATCTCACGAAAGTCTCATTTCTTATCCAAAAAGGATTATTTTCTTGTCGGGGTCATCGTTTGTTGGCTTCCAAGGCTCCCAAACATGGCATAGTACTTCATCAAAGAGAAAGGAGAAAGCGGTTTAAAACAGAAATACCAAACCATGCATTCTTGCCGCCTAGGAATCTACCAACCTCCCCCAACACCTGCATGTCTTATCTCGTAAGACAAAATATATAATACCTGGAGTTGTATAAAAAGCCTTCTTTTTTGTCCCCCTGTCAAGAGAGCTGTCGTTGAGGAGAAAAAACTATTGAGTACAGTATCGTTGCCTTTCAGGAGATGACTCTAATCTTATCCCATTGCCAGAGCGCCTTCAAAGATTCTATCTTCGGGGACATTCAGTTCTCTGGAAAGCCATATTTTCAGTACATTTGAATCTTGAGGGAACTCTCCAGTGTAGGTGAGGATTTTTCCTTCTTTCAGGGCATCTGCTTGGAAGACTTTTTCTTCTTGCTTGTAAAGGAACGATATGGTCTCTGCGTCGGCTGCTAGTGTTCTGAAGTCTTCCCATTGTTTGCATCTGACCGTTACAGATGATCCATGGCGAACGTGGTTTCGTGTCTTCTGTGAGGGAGAGACAGTGTGAACCAGGTTGCTGATTTCGTTTTGCATGGTTGAAAGGCGTTCTTCTATCTTCTCGATTTTTGTTGTTATCTCTCCCGTCTTGCTGAATTTCGCTATTGTCTTGGATAACTTGGTGACTATTCCATCTAAGTCTTTCTCGTGTTCTCTGAGGACATTTATGATGAAGTCTAGTGCTTCGAGGGCTTCGTCCTTCATTGGTCTTTTCGTCAATTTTCGTCCCTCACGTGCACAATATGTGTGAGTATGTAATGTTGCGCAACTAATCATTTAGAGGCCAGTGCAGATAAATGTAGCGAATCGTGAAACTGTATCGTTGCATAAGCGTATTCATATTAATTCGGAATTCGAAATCGTAACACTAATGTTCAAAAGTTAGTGGATTTCAGCTGTAGGCATACATATGGATGCTCCGTGGATTGGTGACTGCTGCTTACGCGTGTGTGGTGATTTCCACTATTAACCATGATACAATTTTACCATCCGATTCAACTCGTCTGACACTCCACAACAACTCCGTATGCGGAAACGACCCAACAAACGCAATATACACGTCGAATGCAAAACTGGATTCTGGATTCATATTTCCAATTCATAAGATAGTTAAATCAAATGTAGCCTAACGCTCAAGCAGAACCAAAATGGAGAAATATTGAATGAGAAAAGCGTATTCATCCTCAGAACGAAAGCACCTCAAAAACGAGCTGATACACACGTTCAAAGAAGAAATGGGCATGCTTTCAAAAGAACTCCAGCAAATCTTGGCCGACGACTTGATCACCGCCTTTCAAAACCGTATTACCGTATTCCAACGCCTACAAGCAAAATCGGGCTACTGACAACAAAGCCTTAGTTGGAATCCATAAATCATTTATACACAGATGCAGAAATTATGGAAAAGAGGATTCGGTCATGCGAAGATCCAAACTCGAGATGTACATTGATATCCTCAAAGTCTTGGCTCAGAAAGGGCCACTGAAATTAACCCACATTATGTACAAAGCGAACGTAAATTGCAGCGTGCTTAAGCAATACCTCGACTTTTTGATTTCACAGAACTTAGTGGAAGAACAAACTGTAGGCAAGAAAAGGATAGTCTACGTCGTTACAGACAAGGGCAGAACTGTACTCAAGTACTTCAGAGAACTAAGGTCCGTACTTCCAATCATCGAAGAAGCACGTGCTCGAATTCCGCCGTCACTATACTAGCCAACGACAGTTGACATAGACCCACAATCATATTCTTCTTTTTGTGTTCCATTTCCCTGACAGTGCTGAATATGCTTCCTCAAGATCTACGTGCACATAATTCGTTGAGATATTTCTACGTCAAAATACCACTTGGAAGCAGCTTTCATCATGATCATTGGGGCATCTAGTCAAGGAGAGACAAGCAAGATAGAGACGTGTGAGGAACAGATCTATCCCGGTGAATGTCACGAAATCTGAATAATTATATCGTAAGACTTAATAATTCGTAGACCCTCACAGTAGTGTAGATACGTCAAACACTTTGGAGCTGTCGACAATAACAATGTACAAAAGCCTGCAAGGAAAGCAGACCAGAGTATTGGAGAGAATAGCAGACTCTCTTATTCAGTTGAACGAAAAGGTAGATGTGCTCATAGAGTTGCAGAAGCATACCCGAGGAGGCATTGCAAACGAATCGCTGACAGATGTTCTGGATGTAATGACGTTGCTATCTCTACCTGATCACCTCAGAAAGACGGCTGTCACGTTGTGCAATCTTGGTCAAGCAACAGCGGAAGAGATCGCTGAGCAAACCAAACGGGCTAGGGCTGTTGAAAGCGGCTACTTGAATCAGTTAGTATTGATGGGCTATTTGAAAAAAGAGAGGAAGGGGCGCAAGGCCTATTTCTACGTTGAGAAGGAAGACGCAGGTGTAAAATGATGGGGAAAATCATTGCGTTCCACTCCTATAAGGGTGGAACAGGGAAAACGTTGCTCTCAATCAACCTGGCAGCGACCTACGCCAAGAACGGCAACGACGTCTGTCTATTAGATCTGGATTTCCGTGCTCCAAGCCTTCAAGCTAGGTTCAAGACGAAGGGAAATGGATACTGGTTAAACGACTATCTAAACGGCGTTTGCGAAATCAAGAACGCTCTGATTGATCTTTCCCACCTTCATAGTGGAACTGGAAAGTTCTTGGTTGGGCTGGCAAATCCTTCTACTGAAGCTATTCGCGAGATGTCGGCAAAAGATAGAAAATGGGAGATGAAGGCTTTGGGGCGCTTATTGGCGCTTAGGAATTCTCTTCTCAATGATATGCACCTCAACTACTTGATTCTTGACACAAGCCCTGGGTTGCAGTACTCTTCCATAAACGCTATCGTCGCTGCAGATGTTGCACTTGTGGTGACAAGCTTGGATACCTCTGACATAATAGGCACTCAGAGGATGGTTCATGAACTTTATGATCTTTTCGAGAAGAAAACTATGATTGTGGTGAACAAGGTGCTTTCAGATATGCTCTCTTCTCCCGCTGGGAACAATAATTTCTCTGATTACTTTCACAACACCTATGATCTCCCTGTTTTGGATTCTATTACTTGTTCCTGCGACGTACTTCGAGTTGGGGGAACGTGTGTTTTCACTGAGGAGAAACAGGAACACCCATTTACCAATTCGCTGAAGCGAATAGCCGGAAAGATTGAGAAACTCTAAAAGCTGTTAAGGCCAAGGTGACTTAGGAACGACTCACTCGCGTTAGATGCGCTGATGGCTAATATTTTCTTCTTTTGGGAGTGCCTAGGGCATTGACAGCCCGCGAGCATCTACACATTACTCTCCTGCAACATCGCATCGCGTGCCCGTCACCGCGCGCTTGCTTCCTGCGTTTTATCTTCATATCCTAGGGCTCTTTGGTAGGTGCATGCATTCTTCTTCTGAACACAAAATAGAGGGCAGTTCCAGTCAATGCTGCGATGCCTAAAGCTACTCCTGCGACTAAGGATAGTGGCCACCCAGGCGATGAATTCACAGTAATCACGGAGCTCACAAACGACGATGCTCCGTCGTCGTCAGCTATTGTTAGGGTTACTGTGTAGTTTCCATCCTTAGCATATGCATGACCTAAGAGCACAGCCATGTTGACGTTAGTTCCATCACCAAAATCCCAGAGGTAGCTGAGGATTGAACCGTCACGATCATAACTGTCAGAAGCGTCAAAACGGATAACCTCGTTTGTGTCTACTATTGTTGCGTTTTCAGTGAATAGTGCTATGGGTGGTCTGTTGGCGACTGTTTTGGTAGCGCTTTTTGATGCAGTTCCACCATTATCATCAGTGACTGTCAAAGTGACAGTGTAGGTGTCGTCATCTTTGTAAGCGTGGCTAGCTGTGACGCCTGTTGCGTCAGTTCCGTCACCGAAGTCCCAAAAGTGACTTATGATTATCCCGTCTGGGTCGCTACTACTGGACGCGTTGAAGTGGATAACCTCGTTTGTGTCTACTATTGTTGCGTTTTCAGTGAATAGTGCTATGGGTGGTCTGTTGGCGACTGTTTTGGTAGCGCTTTTTGATGCAGTTCCACCATTATCATCAGTGACTGTCAAAGTG
>CP070754.1:1025919-1036068 GCA_020348865.1 Candidatus Bathyarchaeota archaeon
ACGGCAAAAAACTAACAGTTTTAGAATCGATACCTAAGGAAAATGCCAGTCCACAATCATTTTCTTCGGTGTCTTTGCCTTTTCTGTTCCATATCGGAGTAAGGGTTTTGTGAGATGCCTTTGAGATCTTTGGGAAGTTAAGTAGAGTCCTTTTCTAACTGTCCGCTCGTGTTCACCAACCACTTTTTCCAGTTCAGAGGAGCGAAAGCCACATTTGTCACATCTGAATCCTTTTTCTTTCCCCATAGACTTCATTCGCCTATCACAGTGAGGACACTTTGGGTTGGAGAAAGAAAGTTTCGGAGCAAGCTTCAGAATCCGTATTTTCTCAAGGTTTACTGTGACTGGATGCTTTGAGGAGGCTGGGCGAACACCACCATAAGCTTCGATCGAGTCTCCAACAATCAGTTTCTTGGCGACTTCTCGAAGAGCCCCTGTTGGTTCATACGCCGCGCAATCAACCTCCCCTTTTTCGTCCTTTATTCTGAAAATGACGTGCCCTCCAAGAATCACTTCGGGCTCTTTGCACAGATCTCCTTGGACAATTACAGGATTGAATGGTTTTATTTCGCTGGTTGAGTTTGCTTGGTGCAAGTGGGCGTCGGTTCCATGGTTTGTGCGGAAAATCACCCACCTCTCAATTGGTTCTTGTGGACGGATTATTTTGTGGGCTTGTTTGACAGCCTCTGGGCTCTCTCCACGTATGCCATAGAGAATTGGGTCTGGTCCTCTTGGCGCTATAAGGATTCGACCTGTTTCCGAATCTATATTATTGAAAGTGAGCGGAGAAGTTTTCTCATTCATTTCCGTCACGGATGGTATGTGTATTCTTCGAGGTGTGCCGCGATTCTTCAGCGTTCGATACGTTATGACTTCGTAGGTGTGGTCTCTTTCAAGCGTTTCTCCGATTGCGGCCAATCCTCCGATGATGCCACGTCCGTTCTTGATACCAACCGCTTCTGCTCCAGATGTTTTGACAATTTTCAGGGCTTCCTTCATTTCAACGATTCCTTGAATCGCCCTTTTGGCGAAAACCCTAAGGTCATTTTGTATATCGTTGAGAAGGAAGACGACACCAGGATTAGTGTTGGTGCAGCTTGAATCCGAGTTTTTCTCAATCGTGTCAATCGTGGCTTCCATGATTTCTCCTGTGTGTTCTTCATTGCATCGAATTCGAAGGCAGAGGGCACCATTTCCCCTCGTCTTCCATGGAACATTTGGGTTAAGTCGAATGAGGTTGGGGTAGTCGACGAAGAAAGCACCCATCTGATGTAGTTTCACGACAAGAAGTGCGGCTATATAGGTCGTGCAGCCCATTCTTGGCGAATCTGTGTCATCGAATCCTATGTGCATCGTAACCATCGGTTTCAACAGCATTCACCATAAAGGGTCGTTGGCTGACAAGTACTTTGAGTTGCGAAAGGCTGTTTACTCGAGTGAAGGGGCATAAAGGAAAAAAAGAAGATGGTCGTGGAACTACGTTTTTTCTTCAATCACAATCATCGTCAAGGTGGATCGAACTTTGTCTAATCGTCGCACATGCCAAGTCACAGTCTCTTTGAGTTTGTCCATAGTATTAGCTGTAATCTTTGCTACGACATCGTAGACACCGTACACGGCATTGGCCTCTACTACTCCCTTGACTTTTCTGAGTGATTGAAGAACGTTGTTCTCCGAACCTATCTCAGTGTTTATCAACACAAAAGCGGTTGGCATCTCTACCCCTCCATGGCTTATGATTGGTCTATACCCTAAAATATTTTTGCTTACCTGGTGGTTATTCTCTTTAGCAAGCTATAGAACGAGTGATGGCAGGAGATATGAAACATGATAACGAGCAGAGAGATGCGTGCCCTCGAACTGAACTCTGAATATTACGGGGTTTCGAGATTGCAGTTGATGGAAAACGCTGGACAAAGCGTTGCCATTGAAATCGCTTCTCGGTTCAAACCTGACAAGGCGAGAGTCGCCGTTTTCTGTGGTTCAGGTGGGAATGGAGGAGACGGCTTTGTAGTAGCTCGCCACCTCGCATACCTAGGTTTTGAAGTGGATGTGATTTTCGCTGGGAAATCGGCGGACATTCTGAATGGCGAGACTGAGAGAAATTGGGTTGCGCTTCAAGCGTTGGAAGGCTCAGTTGCATTGCGTGAGATTTATGATTCTTCGTTAATTCCCAACGTGAAAGCTGAGGTTGTGGTGGACGCTCTGCTTGGGATCGGTTTGACGGGAGCGTTACGTCCACCTATCTTGCAGTTGGTGGCAAAAATCAATGAAATGAAGGCGTTCTGTCTTTCCGTGGATGTGCCTACTGGACTGGACTCGGATTCGGGCAACGTCTTTGGCGAGGCCGTTAGGGCCGACTTGACTGTTACATTTCATGATGTGAAGCCAGGTTTGGCGAGAGCAAAGGCGAAAGAATATGTGGGCGAGTTGCTTGTTAGAGGCATGGGGGTGCCTCGCGAATTTGAGTTGTTCGCGGGTCCAGGCGACGTTTCGATGCTTACCAAGACCCGCGCTACTGAGGCTCATAAGGGTGATTTTGGCAAGCTTTTGGTGATAGGCGGAAGCGAAGTGTTCTCAGGCGCCCCAGCCCTCGTGGCTCTGGCAGCCCTTCGTACAGGAGTGGACCTAACTTACATCTTGACTCCTCAAAAGACAGCTCACGCGATTTCGTCAATGTCTCCTAACTTGATTACCGTGAAGTTGGAGGGCGGACATCTCAGCCCCAGCAATATAACGACCATCAAACGATATGTAGAGATGTCGACTGCAGTTGTTATGGGTCCAGGTTTGGGACTCCACAACCATACCAAAGAGGCGGTAGTGAAGATTTTAGAAATGATAGATGAATATAAGACTCCGTTGTTACTGGACGCTGATGGGCTCAAGGCTTTTGCCGAGTCCAAGCGAGAGATGGGATTGCCTCTCGTTTTGACGCCTCATGGAGGAGAATATCAGTCGTTGACCGGTAGACATCCGTCAAAGGACTTGAAGAAACGAGTTGAGGAAGTTCGGAAAACTGCACAGAAACTGGGTGCCGTGATCTTGCTAAAAGGCCCTGTCGACGTGATATCAGACGGAAAACGGGTCAAACTGAACTTCTCAGGGAACCCAGGAATGACAGTGGGTGGAACAGGGGATGTTCTATCCGGAATTACTGGAGCGTTCTTGGCGCAGCATGTTGACTCGTTTGAGGCCGCTGTGGCAGGAGCGTTCATCAATGGAGCTGCTGGAGACCTTGTGTGGAGTGAAAAGGGCGATCACATGGTCCCCACTGACGTTATTGACTGGATATCGCCGGTTATGAAGAATCCGATGTCTCACATGAAGGTGCGGAAAATTGTCTCGGCGGGACATTAAGATATGTGTCTATCATGCGGGACAGTGTGATCCAAGGAAATGTACTACGCTGAAGCTGAAGCGTCATAATCTCATAAGGGTTGTGCGCCGAGTGAGTGGGTTGCCCCGTGGAATGGTTGTCTTAACACCCTTCTCTAAGAAGGCTTGTTCCAAGGCTGATCGCGAGCGAATGGAACGAAAAGGTTTGGCTGGCATAGATTGCAGTTGGGTGTATGCAGATGATGTGCTCAACCTTTTCCCGCGTAGTGCTTCACGTTGTCTGCCATACTTGGTCGCCGCAAATCCTGTGAACTATGGTGTACCTACCAAGCTGAGCACGGTTGAGGCTTTGTCCGCAGCCTTGTACATTGCTGGTCATGAAAAGAAGGCTGAACGGTTGCTTTCTATTTTCAAGTGGGGATTGGGCTTCATAAAATTGAACCAAGAGCTTCTAGAGTGTTATGCTCAAGCGAAAGACAGCAGCGAAGTTGTAGAACTCCAAAGGCGATTCATCTCGTGATCAAGCACTATATTGGTATAGTCTGCATGCTTTTCTCGAGGCTGGGCTGGAACAGACTGCGTTTCTGCGGTCTGTGCATGGAGCAATAACTACAGTTTTCCTTTCACTTGAATAGCACGGAGAGCCCAAAGATAGGCTAAACCACCTACGATGGCGAAGGGCATACTTGTCAGAAAGATCATTAGAAGAACCAATGGTTGGACGGGGGTCCCCACAAAGGTGTATTCGCGCATGGCTTCAGTAGCAAGACTGAGAGGATTATGTGACACTATATTAACCAAGAAGGGTGGAAGATACTGCTCAACTACATGGATTGGATAAAACACTGTACTCAATGTTAGCAACACGATTTGCACAATTTGCTGGTAGGCGAAGAAGAACTCTGCGTGAGTTGACGCTAAGGCTGCAAGTGTAGCTGCAATGCCCGCCAGCCCCATAGCGAGGATGAAAAGAAATGGCATAAGAATGAAAGTGTTCCAGACTGCTTGTGCTGGAAGAACGAGTAGCGCAATTAACAGGAGCGAGCTTGAATATACTAGAGCAGCAAGTCCTCCAGCTAGCAGATAGGCGATGACGACTCCTTTAGTGCTAATAGGTAAGGATAGGTAGTAGTGGATTACGCCTTCGCGAATAGCCAACCATATTCGTCTTCCTGTGTCTAGGGCAGCTACAAAGAGGCCCATAACGACTACCGCAGGAACGAAGAATTGGAAGTAGTTGAAATCCATTAGTCTTTGAAAGACTAGGGCGACAACAAGCATGTCTGAGAGATTTAAGCTTAGAAGAACCGCCATAAGCCACTTCGTCCTGAAAAAGTAGGAGAAATCATTGCCAGCCAGCTGCAGTATCCGTAGAAGCTCTGTCACCCGCTTTTCACACCCTCCACCAAACGTTGTAGGAGTAGCATGCCTAAGCCAAGCGTGCTGACTGCTAAGGCAGTGAGAACTGCGACCGCGTAAATTGGATCCAAGAGTATGTTTCGTTCAAATCCCAGCAAAAAGCGCACTAGATCTGCGCCATAGGTCAGGGGACTGAGAATAGCCACTGGCGCATAATTTGGTGGAAGAAACATGAGTGGATAGAGCACTGTGCTGAACCGAATTATGATGCTACTCAGGCCGACAGTGATAGCCGTGTATATATCCGTAGATTTGAAAGCTATAAAAGACAAACCCAGCATCAAACCTGCCACACCGAAACCCAAGCAGAAAAGCGTAGTTATTGCGCCTATCACTGAAATGAATGTGAAATTTCCCAAGAGCGCCAAGGTTATTGCAAATGGAACTGCTACAATCAGCGCCAGTTCAATTCCACCCTGTAGAGCTATGGACAGAAACAATTTTGAGCGGGAGATTGGAAGGCTGAGCAGATACGGTAGGCGTCCTTCATGGGCGTGTTCAACAAAGTGACGCCCTGTGTGGGAGCCTATGTCAAAGGCCAACATGACGAGGAAGCCTACTGCATAGTATTGTTGATAGTCTGCTATCCCCGTAACGAGCTGTGATATAAGCGCACCGTAGATCCCGAGCTGTATTATGAAAGTTATCCATTCCATAACTATCCATACTGGCGGTCTTAGTTCGTGTTTCAGGTCGAACCAGACCAGTCGGATGATATTATGCATTTGCAGGGTTCTCCAATACTTTTCCTGTGAAATGCAAGAAGACATCATCCAAGGATGGTTCTGTCACCCTCACAGATAGAAGGCGAGCCCTCTTTTCGTAGCATAGACTGGTCATTTTGGGCACCCACGCTTCAGCCATTGAGACGTGGGCACGGTATTGATTTTCACCTGCTGTCACCAGATTGACAGTGCCTTCAATCGTGCTCAGCCGTTCTCGCAATTCTTCTATGCTATTTGGTCCTGGTTCCAGTTGCAGTTCAACCACGTCGCCTCCTGCGATTTTGTCTTTTAGGTTTCTAACCGTGTCACAGACAACGCTCTGTCCTTGGTCCAGAACGGTCACTCTGTCTGCCAAAAACTCCGCCTCGCGAACCTCATTTGTTGCAACCAGAATCGTTGAACCCTGATCTCTCAGTTTGAGTATTTCTCCCCAGATTTTGCGTTTACCTCTTAGGTCAACTTGGCTACTTGGCTCATCAAAAATGGCAAATCGTGGACGTTGCAATAGAAGCTTGGACACCTCTAGCCGCTTTGTCTGCCCTCCGGAAAGATGCATGAACAATTTTTTGCGTGCCTCCCATAGCTCCAGATCTTTCATGATTTCTTCTATCTTGGCATCTCGTTCACTTTTAGGGACACCACAGATAGCGGCGTGGAAGCGCAGTATTTCTGCTGGTTTATGTCTCCAGAATCCTCTGGCTTCTTGAAAGGATATGCCCAGGATTTGACGGATTCTAGTTGGCTGTTTTGTTACGTTAAGACCCATCACCACAGCTGACCCCGACGTCGGCTTTAAGATGGTTGCTAGAATAAGGAGAAGCGTAGTTTTTCCTGACCCATTTGGTCCCAACAAGACCATGATTTCTTTTGGGTTTACCGTGAAGTCGAGACCCTTGAGTGCGTGGGTCTTTCCGTATCTTTTTGTCAGGTTCTGGGTCTCGACCGCGTACACTTGTTGCAGACTCCTTTCTGTCTGAGTTAGCTCCAAAACACCATGGCAAACCAATATAAAAACTTGCACACTCGCGGGTAAGATGGTGCTAGGCTATAGGCGTGTAGGCACAAATCTCTAATACAGGCGCTTAGATGGCACAATGAAGTGGGTACGTAACAGGGTTGCCATCTTATCTATTGATTCGTATTTCTCGTCGCCGAGAAGGACAAAATCCTCGAATTCCACGGTCTCTTTAGGTAAAAGTCGGACTTTGGAGCTAACGAACAACTCCAACATTGTATTTCCTATGTCCAAGGAAAGTATCGTCGACCTATCGATGTTCCCGGTTATCACTCCTAGCGTTTGCTTCTTGTTTCTATTGATCACAATAGCCCATCCCTTCTCTGGTTCAACGTTGGAAATTGCGAAGCCTTCAGCCCTCTTGAAATGGAAAATCCTGTTTCCTCTAGGAAAGATTACGTCGTTCTCCTTGAAGACTCCTCCAACATTAGGTGAAATGCAGATGTAATTATTGAATCTGAAGCTTGCAGATGTGGGGTTTCTGAATCTGCGTTTGACTCGAACAATATTGCTGAAGGGTAGAGTTAGGAAAGCCACTGATCCTTGTATTCCTTTTAGTTCTTCTTGTTTCTCTGTTCGGTAGGTGAACTGGACACCCTTCCATAATCCATCTTTGATAGATTTGGCCTTGAAAACTTCTTCATGTGTTCTGGACTTTTGGAAGTTGAATTCGTCGTCGATGTAGAATGATCTTATTCCGCCAGAATAATTTTCCAGAAACACGTTTGTCTGTAGGTTTGGGAAGCTTGTTCCTAGCTGGTTTAGAGCGGAGTCTTTTCCAATGAAGTACAGGCACCCTGCAAAATCTGCGCTGGCTTTGAATTGGAGTAGGCCGTTCGAAACTCTGAAGATGTTTCTGTTCTGTTCTTTTTCAGAAGTGACGTCTGTTGACGCTTGACCTTGTTTGGAGAGGAGGCAGAAATCCAATGGGAAAAGAGCTTCCTGGTTGGGCGCTGAAAAAACCAGTGTTCCGCTGAATGTTCCCAACTCTGCGTCGGGTGAGGGCGTAATGGTCATGTCTGTGTTGAAAGGTTTGCTTGCTGCTACGTTTCGAATTTCTATTTCTTTGGGCTGAACTTTCCATCCTTCAGGGGGAATGATGGTTAGTTTGCCTTCAACTGGTTTGTTTCTTGTATTGACGACGACGAGTTGGGTTTTCGATTTGCTGCTGTCAAACAATACAGTGTCAGCCACTCTCACATCGAAGAGAGGTTTTGCTTTGATTGGAAGCATCACTTTCGGGGAAAAACACTTGGCTGTAAGCGATTTGTATTTTCTTCTAATGGTTTGCCAGTTTCCCTTCTCAATTACATAGTAGAATGGTGAAGTGGAGATTGATTCTCCTGGCTTGATTTCTCCCAGCTTGTATTCTGGCAGAAAGTATGAGCTTTCTCGAGCTCTAATCTTGAAAAGCTTTTCCTTGGACCATATTTGCCCAAAACAGTAGTTCTGAACTGAATCTTCGAAGCAAACCCACGATTCAGCATATTTGTTAGGGTCGGTCGGCAGATCTGATTCCGAAACTGGGAATCCTATTGTTTCATGCTCTATAATTCCAACATCCAGTGGAAGAACTAGTTTTGAGTACCTACTTCCTATGAAGCCTCTTCCGAATATTCTTGCGTTTAATTCATAGGCTACTTCAGGGTTAGTGTTGATGACTTTGATCTGATCTTTTACCAGTGGGGCTCCAGAGTAGAATGTTAGTGTCCGTACCATTTTCACACCTGGCTTGTCTTGGTGCATCCTCGAAAGCACTAGTTGAAGTTCTTCCGGTCTTTTGACCAACTCATAGTCATGGTCAACCGGTCTAATGAAACCAAAGGGAGGACCAACTCCAAATCCACCGCGAGTCCATATCTTTCTGGGTTCTGACGGAGTGTCTTTTCGAGTGATTTCGAGGAGTGCTCCTCGAAGGTCTACCGACGCCATTACGCTTTGATTCTCAACAATTATCGCTCTTCCTCGTTCTGTTTCTCCAAGGTAGGAGACCGTGCCACCTTGCGTCAAGCATTTGACATGAACAGTTTTGATTCTCGTCTCGATTTCTGAGTCTTTGATTTTTCCTTTTGCGAAGAGTTTCAGGGGGATTGCGGATGTTGTCTGGTCTCTAGGCATTGCTACTTCAGCTTCAAAACCAGCGTGACTTTTTGATGGTATCTCCATCGGAATTGTGTGTTTTCTCAGAGAAAGTCTTTCTTGCTCGTCGATTAGGCAAATCTTTCCAGCAATAGCGTCTTTTGAATTGTTGTATATATTGAACTGGATCGTTCCTTCCGTTCCTGGGCAGGTGACTATGGACTCAGGCTGAGTTTTGAATTCTAGGGAAGCAAGAACGCGCACCCCCACTTCAAGTGGGACCAGTTCACCATTGATGACAAGATTTGCTTTGATTGCCTTCTGTTTTCGTTCAATATCTGGAACTTCAACTTCCGGGCTAACCACAAATTGGCTTCTGAGTTCAAGAGATTCTCCTTGACTGACGGTGAAAGACTGTTTGGGCTGTTTTGTGAAATTTAAGCCTTCAAAGCCAGACATAAACACCGATCCTTGAATGCTGTTCTCCGTGTTGTTCTTAATGTCTATTGTTAGCTCTTCTTCCACGCCTGAAATCACTTTGTGGTCTTTCAGCCTTGCGACAATGGAAATGCATTCATTATTCATAGTGCGTTCGATTCCCATGATGGATCTGCCGTATCGGTCAATCCATACTTTCAGGCAATCTTCATCTTCGGAAAATTCGTACTGGAATATATCCATCTCTTCTAGTTTGGTCTGGTCGGGAACGAGTTCTAACTTGCGTTTCTGGGTTGAGTACCAGTCATACTTGGTGAAAAACTGTTTTGCAAGAGGGAAGTTTTTGATTCCTGGAATGTAGTCTTGCATTCTGACACTAGTTTCAGGTATCCAAAACATCCCACATTTCTTGTACAATGGCACAGCTCTGAGGTTTCCTGCCCAAGTGTCAAGATCAACCCGTCTGAGTTTGTTTTGAGTTGCTATCTGGAGCGCCCTAATGATCATAGCCTTTCCATGTCCCTTTCCAAGATAGTCTGGATGAACACCAAGGACCCCTATGTATGCGGCTTCGGGGTCTTCGTAGTGAGGATGAAGGGTACAGATTCCAGTGAACTTACCATCATGAGTCGAAATCAAGATAGAGATGTGTTTGACAGAGATAGGGAAGGAATCGAGCACCCTTTCAGCTGTGTATGGGACACCACCTGTAAACCCTCCAGGCCAAAGCCCCTCCTTGTCAAACGAATTGAAGAGGTCAGCGAGTTTGGAGGCATCGTCTCGCTCAAACTCGACTATCGTAGGCTTGACATTTTGTGCATTTTTCATTTAGTGGGTACTCCCGATCATGTGGCATAATGTACGTGAAATCTTCTGTCAATAGACCACTAACCAAACTTAAAACCTTTCTATGCTCGTATGCGGTCAGTGTGCCCGTCGTAACTCCGCGCGCTCAGAGAATCTTCGCTTTTGCATACAACAATAATGCTTTTCTGCTTCTAAGTGGTTTGCAGCATGGGTTTTTGTCATGAGTTCTCTGGGGGAGGTTCTGTATCTTTCTCGATTTGATGTAGATGGGCTAAATATACCCATGATAGATGTGATTCAAATCGTTGAAGAAGCCTTCCGCGAGAA
>CP070754.1:1036168-1051809 GCA_020348865.1 Candidatus Bathyarchaeota archaeon
AACACAGGCATACAGAGAAGTGGAGGCACACCACACGGCGCTTGGACCACCACATCGCCAGCAGGCCGCGTAATTCCCGGAAAAGTTAGGTACAAGAAACCTATCGCAGACATCATGGTAGCCCATGATATCCCATACGCAGCTACAGCTTCAATCGCTTATTGGTTAGACATGGTAAAAAAAGCACGTAAAGGCCTAGAAGCCGAAGGTCCTGCTTTCCTACATGCACTTGCACCATGCCCACGAGGGTGGCGTTATGACACAAGCAGAACAGTTGAGTTTGCTCGTTTAGCCGTGGAAACATGCGTTTTTCCGTTGTGGGAGGCTGTTGACGGCGAATACACCTTGTCAACGCCTAGCAAGGTTATCGCCCTAAAACCAGAACGTAAAAAGCCTGTCAAAGACTATTTGAAGACCCAAGGACGCTTCAGGCACCTGTTCACACCAAAGTTTGAACATATTACCGACGAAATACAGCAAATCATTGATAAACGTTGGAGACTGCTACTCAAGAAATGTGACAAGACATAGACCACATCCTTCCTGTTTTTCAAATACACACATACATTTGACCACGCGCGTTTAATCCATAGTTGAACATTTCCAATTGAGCACATCATCGACCATCAGCACATGCGGTCATAGGTGAAGACACTGCAGAATTGCATATAATTGTTCTCTGGCGGACAAGATCTTAATTGTAATTGCATGCATGCAAGACAAACAGTAATCTCTGAGTTCGGATTCTAAAGCTGATGGAGACAGGACTGTGGAGATTGGAAGAGGAGGAATACATTACCGTCGAGCTGATATCAACGATATTGAAGTTTTGGTTGACTGCAGAGTACGATGTTTGAATGAGCTCTACAATCACCTAGAGGATGACGAAACCAAGATTCTAAGAAAAGCCCTGCGAGAATACTTCCGTGAAGCAATTCCCTCTAATGATTTTGTTGGTTGGCTGGCAGAATATAATGGTAGAATAATCGCTACTAGTGGAATGGTTTTATGGAAAATACCGCCAAGATACGGAGTTGTTGAATCTGGCAAACTTGGATACATCTTGAACTTCTACACAATTCCTGAAGCTAGAAGGAAGGGTATTGGTACACGATTGCTGAAACAATTGATTGAAGAAGCTACGTCGTTAGGGCTGAGATATCTACATCTTCACGCTTCTGAATACGGGATTGACCTTTATAGAAAGGCAGGGTTTGCGAAGCCTGAGCAAGTTGAACTAGAATTGAGACTTGAATGAAGACAACTGAAATGTATGCATCTAGCAGAAAAAAGGGACGTTGCTGGAGATACCTCCCTATAAGGGGAGGATCAAATCTAATGCGTGCAAGCCTAGAAAAAAGTTCGATTGTAATGGAAAATTTTGTTGTCGCTAGTAAACCCTGAATCCTTCTGCGCTGGCTCCTGAACCGTCACTAAACCCAACTACGATCTCGTATTCACCGGGTATTGTCGCACCCGGGAACTTCGCCGTCAAACCCGTATCCGAGAATACCTCATGCCATCCCCAGATTGCCTCTGGACCGATCAAAACAATCTGATCTGGGATGCGTCCATGCGGAGTCATGAAGTTGGTTCCAGCTATCTCAATGCTGAAGTCGGTTCCAATCATCACTTCTGGCGGGGTGAAATCGGTAATCATAGGCTCTGGTCCAGCAGGATCATACTCGAACGTGAGGTCATCTGATACAAGTACACCGTCAACGAAGATCTTGATTGGCACGGGGTCCGGGTCTGTCGCGTGTTTGTTGGGAATCGTGCACTTGCCAACCTTGTCGCTGGAAGCAGTAGCTGGCACTGGGTCGGCGGATCCAAATTTCACTTTAATCGCTCCTCCTTTGAGTCCATTGCCGTGGATTACAGCGACATTACCAATTTTTCCCTTTGATGGTGTGATGCTGTCAACATTAGCCGCGTACGCGTTCGTCAGCGTGGAAGCGAAAACCATGGTGACAAGTGCTAGGGCTATTCCAAACGCAATTGCTTTTCTCATTTGTCTTTCACCTTCCTCTCCATCCTCACACACCTATTACTTTTAACGTTCATTAAAGATTTGAGGAAATATTCTCTATAAGCCAACACCATGCGCCTGTATGCGTGCACCAACGCCTAGGGATTAATTCAGTATTACACATCATTTTTCTCTTCAGTTTTACTATTTATGTTATGTTGTTTCTTGAAATTCAAACAGATTCTGACCGGATGCCAGGGAATATAATCGAGAGGTATCATTTCTTTTCCGATTTTAATGTGGAGAATTTTTGGTCCAGGCTCGCAAATGGTCTGTTCAAGTAGCTTGTTTAGTTTGTCTTTTGCTTCATGGGGATCTGTAGATTTTACAGCTGTAATACCCATTCCTTGGATCATTGAAGGATAATCGATGGCTGTTGAGACTGTTTCTTGTCCACCAGTGGTTGCATAAGCTTCGTTGTCCAAAATAATGATTTTTAGGTTAGGAGGAGATAGATAGGAAATAGTTGTTACCGAACCTAATCCCATGAGGAAGTTTCCATCGCCTGTTAAAACAATTATGGTTTTGTGCTGATGGGCAAGGGCTAGGCCTAATCCGACAGCCATTGGAAGACCCATGCTGCCGCGAAGATAGAGTTGGGGACGAGGAAGAAAGTGGTATGCTACTCTGGAAATATGTCCATTGGAACTAACGATCATTTCATCGCCACGTAAAACGTCTCTTAATTGAGAGACGGCTTCTGAGCATTTCATTTGCACAAGACCCCGTTCTTGACAAGCAGGCAAACAGGAAGAGAGGTCTGTGTCATTTTGTGCAGTGCTTTTTCCAGAATAGCTTTCCAACGATGTTCCATTAATATCCAATAGGGAATTTTGTATGCGCGAAGAACGCCTTCTGTAACTTTGCCCATTAGAGAATGTTCAGGCAAGTCATCATCATCTTCCAAGCCACGGTAACTAATGAAAATTAGCAAAGGAACTTCGTATAGCTGAACCAAGGAAGTGAGGGCATCGCCAATGTTCGCAAAGCCAGAGTTCTGCATGATGACAAAGGCTTTCTTTCCTCCTAAAGAGAAACCGCAAGCAATGCCTACAGCCTCGTCTTCACGAGTGGCAGGGACATAAAGAATATCATCATACTCGTTGATAGCAAGCAACAGGTCTTTAAAGTAGGAGCAAGGAACTCCAGTACCAAGAGAGAACCCTAGAGAATCCAAATATTCCAGAAACTCATCCAGATTTATCATGAAAACTCACTGCAAGTTGGCTCTAAGTCCAGTAATATGCCTTTCATCTTTATTATGCTCCACGTTTTTCATACTTTGCCTTTTGTTGTTACATGTAAGCTAAAGGTTTGTCCAAATCCCAATTAGGAAGGAACCTGTAGCATACATTATTAGACAACTAGTCGTCTATGCGCATGCCCACTTGTGCGAATGTTTAATAACAAATGGAAAAAACTCAACAGCAGACTCTCTGGATATGACTGCGAGTTCAGGTTGGAGCTCTGAATGTCTGTAAGACCAAGAAAGGTTACTGACAGAAGAATAATCCTCCATGTTGACATGGATCAGTTCTTTGCAGCTGTAGAAGAAAGGGAGCATCCTGAATTCAAAGGTAGACCCGTGATTGTTGGAGCTGACCCTAAGGGAGGAGAAGGAAGAGGAGTAGTGAGCACCTGCAACTATGAGGCGCGAAAGTTTGGTGTGCATTCCGGGATGCCAATCTCAAGAGCTTGGAAGCGTTGCCCCGACGCCATCTATGTACGCCCAAACTTCAAACTCTACATAGAAACATCCACTCGAATCATGAAACTCCTGCGTAGACACGCCGACGAGTTTGAACGATGGGGGCTCGACGAAGCCTTCCTTGACATCACCTCGAAAGTCCGAAATCTTAAGAAGGCAAGAAGACTCGCCGAAGAACTGAAACTGAAGATTTACAGGAGCGAAAAAATCACCTGTTCTATAGGCATAGGACCCAACAAGCTTGTCGCAAAGATTGCTAGCGACTACAAGAAACCTGATGGTTTGACAGTTGTTGGAGAGAGCTCAGTCAAGAGGTTCTTAGCGCCTCTACCAGTGCGGAGACTGCTATGGGTTGGAAAGAAGACTGAACGCAGATTGAATGAGATGGGAATAAAGACAATTGGTGATCTTGCAGCATTTGATGTCTCAGCACTTGTTGAAAGGTTCGGTGCAATGGGAACCCAGTATCACCTCTTCGCACAAGGCATAGACGAGTCGGAAGTAGCTGAAAGAGGCGAGGCCAAATCTGTGAGTCGAGAGACAACCTTCGAAAAAGACACAAACGATTACGACCTTGTCCTCGCAACAATTAACGAGCTTAGCCAGGAAATCCACAAGGAAATCGTGGAGGACAGAAAGGTATTCAGAACAGTCACAGTCAAGATAAGATACGAGAACTTCGAAACACACACTCACGGAAAGACCCTTCCTTCCTTCACAAACCGCCTTCAAGATATACAGAAAACAGCCAGGGAGCTAGCTCAAAACTATCTTCGCGGAGATAGAATGATTAGACTAGTAGGCGTCCGGCTGTCCACTTTAGCCTCCAGCAAGGAGCAAAGGACTCTTGCTTGACGAGTATGAGAAAAGACGCCTACAATCACCGAGCATGCAATCTAGATCGAACCATACTAGGTGCTAGAGCCTTTTGAACCAGACGTTGTCAACTCCTTTCCAACGCGTACCAATTCTTGTATGAGAATGTCAAAGTCTTCTCGACGGCTACGATGATTCACGCAGGCCACCCGCATGACATACCTACCCCTGATAGTTGTTCCCGATAGAACAGCAGTGCCTTGTTCCTGCAACTCGGTGACAATTCGTTTGTTGAGCTCATCCAGTACTGCGTCATCGACGCTAGAGGTGACATAGCGAAAGCAGACAACGTTGAGTGTGACTGGAGCTGAAAGCTTCAGTTCAGAACGAGCAGCAATTAGCTCTCCCAAATAGCTTGCTTGATTGATGTTCTGTTGGATTAACCGTCCATACTTACGACTGCCATGTTCCTTCAGTGACATCCAAGCTTTGAGCCCTCTGAACCTACGTGAAAGCAGAAAGTCATAGTCAATAGGCCAAGGCAGGTCAGCACCATCGATGCCTCGTCCACCTTCTCCATGAGCAAGATAAGCTGGTGTCAACGCGAAAGTCTTTCGGTGACCTTCTTCACTTTGAACAAGTACGCATCCAATTTCATATGGCATATACATCCATTTGTGCAGGTCTAGGGCCAGCGAGTCAGCACGCTCCATCCCAGTTACTTTATCCTTTGCATTGGGGGCTAGAGCAGCCCAAGCGCCAAACGCGCCATCAACATGAAACCAAAGATTCTCACGTTGACAGATATCCGCTAGAGCATTGAGATTGTCGATGCCACCCGTATTGATCGTTCCCGCTGCTCCAACAACACAGAATGGCAAACTGCCGTCCTTTCGATCCCGAGAGATTGCAGCTTTCAAAGCTTCAAGATCAATCTGGAAACGATCATTCATCGAAACAAGATGAAGGGCATCGCTCCCCAGCCCAAGCAGTTCAACAGCTTGCTGGATTGAACTGTGTATTTCCTGAGATGCGTAGAGCGTCATCCTAGCAGACGCTTTCTGAAGACCTTTCCGACGAAGATCATAACCTGCCTTCACATTCCGGGCAACTGCTAACCCAATCAAGTTCGCGGCAGAGCAACCACTGGTCAATAGGCCGCTCGCTGAAGCTGGAAAACCTAACATCTCTTTGATCCAATCAACCACCTGCGTCTCAACATAAGAGGCGCTCTGATTACCGCCTCCTGCAATTGAGTTCATAGATGCTGCAAGCAACTCTGCCAAAGCGCCCATAATAGTTCCTGTTCCTACTGCCCAGCCCCAGAAACGTGGGTGGATATTTCCAAGGGGGTACGGAAGCACCTTTTCCACAAATTCCCTGTATATTGCTTCCGGGGATTGGGGATTCTGTGGTAGACGTTTGCTGAAATGTGCCTTGATTTCATCCGGGACACCTTGCCAGACAGGACGGTCACGCACGGTTTTCAGATAGGTCAACATATCGCCAAGCATCTTTTGACCAAGCTCTCGCATGGATTCCCAATCTTCAGGATCAAGTGATTCTTCACTTACAATACCTTCTGTCTCTCGTCTCATGCATGTCAACCTCTTGATTCACTCTCAACTATGAGAAATGATTTGTTCTTATGACTTGCGGAAAGAAATGCGTGGATGTATGCATGCATCTTTTTTGTTGGTTTTTATGCGCGCTTGTTTCCGGCCTTAAAGTAATTTCACGCCTACACCAATTATCGCCAAAAGAGCTTGCAGTAGGAAGTATACAACAAGCGGCAAGTCAAGGAATTGACGTGTTTCAACCTTGACGGGTTCAATTTTCTCTCCATCGTTCTTTGAACTCAAAGTCATCCTAATAGTACATCCTCTTTTCCAAGAATTTTAGATCTTGCATGCATGGATAAGATTCGATATCTTCTACATCCAGTACGCATTGATATTGTTCCCCAAAGAAACAGACTCGACACAAAAATAAACCTGGCATAACATATAGATAGCTGATATAACAACATGCCTTTTTGTTCCGTCGACAAATCTCATGTACAAAGGGCTGGTGAAATGGACGAGCGGAGAACCATTAGGTTAGACAAATTTCTTGTGCTTTCTGTTTTGCTGTTTATTTTGGCGCTTTCCCATGTCAGTAGCAATCTAGCATCAGGAAATGCCAGATTTGACGAAGAATTTCATGTTAGCGCAAGCGGAGACGATGCTATTGAATCTGGCTTTGGCCTATTCTTCCATTCCACAGAATACCTAAACATCTATTCCCAAATTGTCGATTCAGAGAGATGGAGTAGCGCAATACGTTTTACAAATGTTACAATACCAAGGGACGCAACAATAACTTCCGCAAGCGTTTCCCTGTATGTCCATGATGCAGATCACGATGATGTCAACTGTGATATATACGGCAATAATGTTGACGATTCCAGGAATTTTGTGGTTGGCCAGAATATTCTAGATCAGTCAGAACGGCCACGGACAAAATCAAGTGTAGGATGGGTAGACAATGACTTGGGTGTCGGGTGGGTCCAGAAGGCAACGCTGGAAAATATCATTGGCGAAATAACAGCTAGGCCTGGTTGGTCCGCGGGTAATGCAATTGCACTCCTCTTTATCGCGCGTCAAAACCCTATTGACAAAAGCTTTCGCGTCCACTCTTATGACTACAATTCAGAGTATGCACCAAAACTCGAAGTCTCTTGGACCACTGAAAAAGACGTCGTGAACATTCAATGGTGGATACTAGTCTTATTCTCTTGCATTGTAGCTTCACTTGGAACTGCAATCTATGCAGTGCATCGAAGAAGAAAGGTCGAGAGACCAGCTCGCAAAGCATAATCTAGGGGTGATACGCAGACTAGACTTTGCGCCGCATCAAATGTGACTCCCCTCGCATGCATCCTTTCCAGCGCCAGCATCTCATAGTGTGCAGAAGAACGACTATGTTTTAGTTGGGGTTATAGTCATGTATCTGTATTTCGTGTCTCTGTCTAGTATATAGAAGATGTGTGTGGTCTTTCCTTTAGGTTCAGTCTCTTCATTGTGAAGAATGGGTTTGACTAGGGCTTCTGAAACTTTCGCTAGGTCTTCTAGGGTTTTGATGTCTATTGTCTGGGTCGTTTCTGGTGGTTTCTGGGTTGTTTCTGCGATGAGTTCTTTGTGTGGGCCTACTGTTTCTTCTATTGGTCTCAGGGGTGTTGGAGGTTTGGTTTTGAGGTAGAACCATGCGGTGACAGATAGCATGGGGATGGCAATTACGGCGGCTAGGATGGAGACCAGTCTCCAGTTTACCACCGATTGCAGGATGCTTTGACGGGTCCCCGTTATGGTGGTTGGTTTTGCGTGTTCCAAGTCTTCTATTGAGATGTGGTTCGGAGTCTTCTTAGCAAATTCGATTATGAGGTTGGGAGCAAACGCATCGTAGATCGTGCTTAGATTCTCCTCACCCACAATTGTCTCTGCCACCAGGTGGATTTCTGGTTCAACTGCTAGGTTGTATTGTAATGACTTGCTGGTTCCGATTTCTCCGTCGATGATTCCGACCAGCTTGTCAATCTGAGTGTGGTTGAGGAGGAGGGTTGTTGAGGCTACTCGTTCGGTTGAGTTGATTGCATTTACTAGTTGAAATGTCTCAAGGATCTCCGTTGTGGTGAAGGCTTTTGTCCAGTTTTTTCCGGGTGACTCTAGTTCTATGTCAACTTGGTATTCCATAGATGTGATGTTGGTTGGGTGACTGCATGTGAACCTGTAGGTGAAGGTGATGTTTATGTAGTCTATGATTTTGGTGTAGAGGGTTCCTTGGCCTGGTCCTAGGGTTGTTTTGTTGTAGAGGGTGTTGGGGGTCAATTTTGCTGTATAGTCAAATTGTCCTGTGTGTTGGTATGTGAATAGTGGGAATGTTACGTATTCTTCAGCTGGAAGTTCGTATGTGAGGTATATGCTTATCACTGATGTAGCGGACAGAATCGCGAAGAGAATGGGCAGGACGGCAAGTTTGGTCTTTATCGTTGCTCGTACGCCTCTTGTCTTCTTAGAGAGAACAATGGAGGATTCTAAAATGTTTTGTGTAGATGACTTCTAGTGGCTTGTTAGATTGCCATGTCGTCGACTATGTTTATGTACAGTGTGATAGTGTCGCCTTTTGCGTCGTCGGGGAGGTCTAGTTTGCAGTGTATCCATATCCATATGATTGCTTTTTCGGTTGGGTCAAGTGTAAAAGGTGCTTGGGTGGGTGGGGTTGTAAAAGCTACAGTGCCGTCTGATAGAAGCTCTTCATCCAACTTCGCTCTGCCCCATACTTCGAGAGTTCCGAAGCCTGTATTCTCTGGATACGAACCGTAGAAGTATTCTGTGGTTTCGAAGTAGTTCCCCCAAGTGTCTGATGGGTCATAGCTGTATTCAGGGGGCTTCATCTTGCCAGGTAGGGGTCCTTGGTTTTGCATTACGAGTCCAACCCAGATATACCAACATGGTCTTAGGTTTTCACTATGGATCGCTAGAGTGTGTTCGTCTGAGGATACTTCATATGTTACGTTCGAGTATCTCTCGACAACTCTGGACGTAAGGACCTTTGAAGATTTGATACCAATGAGGACATGGGCCATCTTCATTTTGCCCTCGATCTGGACGGTATCTGCCCAGTGGGCGTAGGTGAAGCCCAATAGCGATAGGACTATGGCCATGGTCATGAAGAGTGCAGATATCTTGGTTGTGGTCATGTTCACGTCGTCTCCTCATAAATTAGTTCAACTTGGAAAATGTAGGTGTGGGATTCTTGGGCGTTGTCGGTTGCGTGAATGGTCATCTCAAACTCTGCTTGGTTTTCATGTTGATGCGTATTTGGATCGTCTTCGGGCTGAAGAGTGTTGCATACAAGGGAAGGTGTTGTAGTTATGTTGATTATTGGGTTGCCACCAGAATCTACAAGGGCGCTTTGAACAGGGTCCCATGTAAGGGTTCCGTCAGGGTCGGATATGACTGTTTCATTGATGTGGAGCGGTAGAATTCCAATGTTCTCGAGTGTGTAGTTACAGTGAACCTCGTAACTTGGGTAGGCGTTGCTAATGGTGATGATGAGTGTCTTGTTTCCCCTCTTTCCGGTGTCAGTATCCGTTATCTCATAATCGTACTGGCAATTCGAACTTCCCACGTCTTTGCCTAAGTATTCACCCTCCACCAATTCTGCCGTTGAAGGATCTTTGTGGTATTCTGTGCATGTTAATGGGTATACGAATACCATGTTAAGGTCCCCCCAATAGCCAAATGACATTGTGTTGCTAATTACGATGGTGTCGTTCCATTGGGCGTAGGTGAAACCGGTTATGCTCATTGCCATGAAGATGACGGATAGCAGTGCTAGTGTCTTCTCTTTCATTTCTTACCAGCCTCTCTTTCTTCTCCAGCAGTTGTGTGATCGGGTTTTGTACGTATGAAAACTGTAGACTGAAGCCGCGAGCATGATGACACTCGTGGCCATATATGTTAGTATGATGTTGGTTGAGAGAAGCGTCCATATTTTCGCGATTGCTGTCTTGAAGTATATTGATATCCAACCGACTTTTGGCAAGCTGAAGATGAGTTTGCCTTTTATTTGGGCGGGGAAAACAGGATCTGAGTCTGGGATAGGATTGTCGTCTCCCTTAGTAATGAAGAGTCTTGCACCTTCTGCTTGTTGGATATCGACGACCCTGTGCAGTGTCATTTTTCCTTCCTTCGAGTATTGGATGATGTCCCCTAACTGAATTTGGGAGGGACCAATCGGTACAACAATAGATACATCTCCTACGTCCAGGGCTGGTCTCATGCTTCCACTTGCTACTATTGATGGGTAAAACCCCAGTAACCCTGTGGAGCTCCAAACTATTAGGACCAGAAAGAGAGATATGGCCAACCAGCCTTTCACAGAGGACCTACTTCTCCCAAATCGTGGGGTGGGTTTTCTCGGTGTCGGTATTCCTGCTTTTCTCAAGTCTCTTTGGGTTGTTGCCATGTTTATGACTATGAAGCCTATTGTCGGAGTCATCACTCCTATGAGGGATTCGTAGCCCCATGGGAGGTCTGGTAGGATTGGGGAGAACCATTGGAAGTATTGTAGGGGAGCGCAGTAAGCTAAGGATGCTAAGGGTCCAGATAATAGCGCCAGGTATGTGGCCAGAAGGTTCTGTGTCAAAACTGGCAGAAAGCCTGTTCCTATGAATCTGCTATATATCAGAGGGTCCTTGAAATTCACCAGAGCAAACGTGGATACATTTGTGAATGTATATAGGAGAGTTACAACTGCAAGCGTTAGGGTTGGGCGTTTCCGGATCAGGTTTCTTGCTAAGTATGCTCTAGAGAGTTCTGTTCCTAATAGCGTTGCTGTTACTAGCGTCAGGTTTATTGCTATTGCATCTGGTGTGAATGATAGTGGGCTCTTTCCGAATTTGTTTATCAGACCTGCATCTATGAGGATGAATATTTGGAATGCTGCTACGAGTAGCGCCATCAGGGTTATTCTATTGCTTGTCCATGAGCGGATTTTCTTAAGACCGCCTGTAATGTATAGTGTTACCAAAGCTAGGGTTGCCCAGCAGATAGAGGGCAGGGCGTAGGCCATCAACCCTCCTGGGCGAAATAGAGCTAGAACTGTGTAAACGGCTAGGAATGACGCAAGAATTGCACAAGTCTTTCGGGACATACCTTTTCAACTACTTACGTTTGGGGATTAAAAAAGGGGGGATAGGTGAAATTCTGTTTCCGAGTGATTTCTAGTCTGGGGGGAGGACTTCGTATAGTTTGTTCCACTGTACAGCTAACACGTCAACATGTATAGTGTAGTGGTGGCACTGTTGAGCTTCCTGTTTGAAGTCCATGTCTATTTCCATCTTTTCACTTTGGCATGGGTCGATCTGCAGTGGAAATGATCGATCTTGGATTTTGAGGTTAATTACTAGAATGTCCACGTCGGGGTCAACCAATCCATCTCCATCAACGTCTTCCCATAGCTCGCCGACCACGTCTCCTTCAGGGTCGTGCCACAAGAGATCATATATTACATTTCCTGCGCCGTCTCTCTTCTGGCCGCTTATGTCGAATCCGTATACAAACAGTGGTATGGTTCCTATGTTATGTAGTATAAACGTGGTGTATACATAGTATTGTGGGTATGCGTTGTAGATCTCTATAATCATTCTCTTGTAGCCCCATTTGTCACTGTGTGAGTCCTGAATTAGACCTTCGTACCACGCATCGCAATCTCCTACTTCCTTGTCTTCGAACTCGCCTGGCACCAGTTGACCTGATGTATGGTTCAACCAGAACTCCGTGCAAATTGGGGGCTCAACGTCATCATACGCTAGTGTCAAGCTGCCCATCTCTACTACGCCGTCAATATAGGCAATGTCACTCCAGTGAGCGTACACGGCCCCAAATATGCTCAAGGCTATTGCTATTAGAAGCGCTAGAGCAGGAATCTTCTTGTTTCTCATTTTCATTCACCTCGAAGTCTATGGAGTGTACTTGTTCCACTGAATGGCTTCGATCTCAATGTGGAAATTGTAGGTATGGCACTCCTCTGCATCCTGTTTGGGATCCACCAGTATTTCTGTCAACAGCTCGTTACATGGCTCAATCTGGTTGCCTTTGAGCGCCCTCACGCCATATATGTCACCGAATGGGCCAGGGAATTCCCATGGGGGCTGAATTTCCCATCCGGGGCCATAATCCAAAGGCTCCTTGTAGAGCCAAATGTTGTATATGCTCATGTTCCTATCGTCATAAACATGCCACAAAGCGCCAGGATAATCAGGGTCTCCCATGTACCAGAACCCGTCTGGAAGAATCAGCCTAACGCTCTGTATTTTGACTGGTATGGTTCCTGCGTTGTCTAGAGTGAATTTGTTTATAGCCCAGTATTGTGGATAGGCAGCAGTAACTGTGAATGTTAACCGTTTGTACACAGTCTTGCCGCTGTGTACATCCGTCACTGGTAAGCTTAATTCACAAACGCCGTTCCCTACTTCCTTTTCAGCCGCATAGTCCTCCCAATCCCACTCTGCAACTATTCTGGTAAATCCGAAAGTTAGACTACCCATCTCCGCAGTGATATCAATCGTAACCCTGTCGCTCCAGTGAGCGTAAACAAGACCTGCTACGCTCAAAGCAAACATCAAAATTGCAAATGTTGCCATAATCTTCTTCTTCATTTCATTATCACTCTCCATTCTCTTCTTACTTGCGGGCTATCATCAGGCTGTTAACCCTTTAACGGGGGCTCCCAAGTCTAGTCCCCCGGACGCTAGCTTGTTTAACGTGCCCTAGGTCATAGCAACAGGTTTTCATCGCAATAGCTCCTCCTTGTAGCACAGCGCTATGCGTAAACCGAATCACTCCTCCGCGGACAAACTATTTAAAACGGCAAGAACCATAAGACCAGACCAAGAATCTATAGAAAAACACAGTGAACTCTTCTCATACAAGACCAGAAGACCGAACCAAACATCCATACCAGAAGTTCCTACGCCCTAAATAGGCAACAACCAAACTAGCCAATGGCGGATATCAGTGAATAGACTAGATCAACTACTAGAACTCATCAAAAACGGAACATGGCACCACCTCGACCAGATAGCCCAATCCCTGAACATCCCACCCGACCAACTGGCAAGAATCGCAGAAACCCTCAAAGAACAAGACATACTGCGCTACAGACCCGAAGCAAAACAACTAAAGATAAACCCAAACTGGCTCCTACTCACCGAAAGAAACCAAGACACAAACGAAGAAGCAACACCAGATGAGCAAGAGCCACCTGTAGCCACACTGATGATACCGCCACGAAAAACCGTAACAATACAAAACCTCCAAATCACAAACGCCACAACAGAGACCCCACTAGAACTCTACATCAGAATACTCCACAAACAAATAGAACTAACAATAAACAAGGTCGGCTAGACACACAAAACTACAATTCAATGTACTGCCTGGCCTTCTCCAAAACCTTTAGCAGGTCTCGTCCCTTCCCAGTCGTCTTGTACATCACACCACCACACTCAGAACCCGGATTGTCAGAAACCTCAATCAGACCGGCACCCAGCAACTCATCAAAATATCTTTTGAACCTCAAGAAGTTCAGGTTAGCACGGTAAATAATCCTTGTTTTATTCGCCTCAACCAAGGTCTCACTCAGAATGTCGACTATCACCTCTGTTCGGCTGCGCCTTTCCACTTCTCCCCCCACCAGAACATATTAGGGTGGAATATGCTAGAATGATAAATCAAAGTATATCTCCCTAATACGTTATAAAACTTTCTATGCCTCAAGCTTCATCGACGCAGCAACTCAAAACATTCTTTGTACACAAACGTATCATTCAACCTGTAGAACGAACTGGTGGGAGATCTGGTTCTAATATTCATAGTCTGTGGACAAGCATATACCAGCAATCTTTTCGGGAAGTGAAGAAAACCGGTGGCTGGCGTTACCTATCTATGATTACAAAGCTCTCAATTCCACATGCATATGCATGCATGCAGAGACGTTCTTTAAAAAACACAACTCTAAAAATGCGCGCGGTGCATTCACGGAAAAAGGGAGAGAGGGTCGTGGACGTTATGGTGGTGGCTCAGCTGTGGGTTTCATTGAAAAGAAGGCAATCGCTACTAGTAGAGAGGAGACCCAGGTCAGGAGTAATCCCACTACCGGGATGACTGCCCCGATCAGGAACAGTAGCCCTGCTGTACCAAACAGGCCTACACCTGTCTTTGACGCAAGCTTTACCAGTGATTTCCGATACAACCATGCTGTTAGAATCACAAATACGTAGAGAATGACAAGAGCAATGATGCCACCTCCAAGTAATGCTAAAAGAGAGTCGAGAGCAATTTCAGAGGCAAATACGGCTGTCCACTCTGCTGCATTGGTCCAATCTGTGATGCCTAGATCAGCGATGACTGCAAACGCGGTTGCTATGAAAACCCCCACAGCTAGAACGACACCTACAATGCATGTGATGAAACTGTAGAGGGCGTTGTTGAAGATGCCGGCATCTTTGTAATGGTCTGCGAAGCTTTTCAGCGCTATTAGAACTAATATGAAGCCGATTGGAGAAAGAAATCCACCTAGAAAGTGCGCATAAGAGAACAGAGGGCCTATGAAAAGCAATAGGGCTCCTACGCCACCAAGATTCTTGCTTGTTTGGAAGTCCATTATGATCAACCTCATTGAGGTGCGATTTTTCTAGATAAAAGCCTTTCGATGCATGCATCACGAAATCTTCTCAGCATCTTTTCTGAGAATATCTGCCTTGTCTGTTCTCTCCCAGGTGAAGTCTGGATCATCTCTTCCAAATTGCCCAAACACAGCCGCTTTCCTGTATATTGGTCTAAGCAATCTCAAGTGTTTTATAATTGCTTCAGGTCTCATATCAAAATGCTTCTTCACCAATTCGAGAATTTTCTCATCAGGGACTTTCCCGGTTCCAGATGTATTTACCATGACAGAAATTGGTTGTGCGACGCCAATTGCGTATGATATTTGAACCTCGCACATATCTGCCAGACCCGCAGCAACGACATTTTTTGCGATGTATCTTGCCATGTAACAGCCAGACCTATCGACTTTCGACGGATCTTTTCCGGAAAAGCATCCACCACCGTGACTCCCAACGCCTCCATAGGTGTCAACAATTATTTTCCTTCCTGTCAAACCTGAATCTGCCAAAGTTCCTCCAATCACGAATCTTCCCGTCTCGTTCACGTAATATTTCGTGTCTTTGTCTATCAGGTTCGGAGGTATCACTTTTCTTATGACCTGGTTTTCTATATCCTCCTTCACCTTGTCATGCTCAACACTCTCATCATGCTGAGCAGCTATGACAACAGCATCTACTCTTTTCGGTTTTCCAGCAACATATTCAACCGTAACTTGCGATTTACCGTCTGGCCGTAGGTATCGTAGAATCCTGCCCTTTCTGCATTCAGAAAGCTGCCGTACCAACTTATGTGCAAGCATTATTGGCAGAGGCATCAGCTCCTTTGTCTCATTTGTTGCGTAGCCAAACATCATTCCTTGGTCTCCTGCTCCTTG
>CP070754.1:1051909-1091949 GCA_020348865.1 Candidatus Bathyarchaeota archaeon
CTGTTTTTATGGCAGGTTTCAGAAATTTGGGTACACCAATTGTATTGCTGATTATTAAGCCAATAATTAAAGCCCAAAGAACGTATTCTAAACCATAGGTGCCTATGTAGTGTTGTTTTGATATAACCTGGGCAGCCAATCCTACGATTGAAAGTAGGAAAAACGCGGGAATAAACGATGATAACTCACCCTGAACAAGTTTTATGCTTATTGAAAAAATGGCTGCTGCAATAACCATCCACAACAGATAAGAGACAAAGCTGTCCACAGAAAAGGAATAAAAAGGATTCACGTCCCAAAGGCTTGGCTTGGGCACGGTAGTAATAAATCCGGAAAGGCCAAACACGAAAAGGGATATTCCTGACCAAAGCGCCCACCAATCTTCAGTTTTTGTGAGCGCCGTTAACATAGTCTTTAGAGAGATGTTTGTCACCCAAACTATGAATGCGCGCGCACACTTTATAGATTTCCATACAATCTCAATTTTGCATTGTTACGTCTGCGCTTCTTTTTGCACAGAGAAATATCATAACTGCACCGCAACAAGTGCACAAAAAAAGGGGAATGTGCGGGAGATATCTCCAGCGTCAGGCGGGTTCGAATCCCACCCCCCGCACCAATAAACGATGTATGCCGAAAAGATTATCTTGAAGAAATACACCTTGTTATATTAGAGGGGGAAGCATTGTATCCGAGTTTGCTTAATATGGGGTTTGGAAAACTCATTCCAACTAGATTCAAATATAGAGATAGAGTGACCATAGTGGCAGACATTCTGGATACGATTTACCGCGACCCAAAAGGAAAGACGAAAACAGGCATAATGCGAGCTGCAAACCTGAATTTTTCCCAAGCAAACGAGTACTTGGATCATTTGATACTCTGCGACATCGTGAAGGCCACCGATCCTCTGGGAAACCAGGAGGCAGCTAGATATAGACTAACTCAGAAAGGATCCAGCTTTCTGAAGAATTTTGATGTCTGGTACCTTGTCTTGGACTCTTTCCGCAAAAGAGTAGTATAGTCAGTTTTGTGGTGCGGGTCTGAGTAATGGAGTGAGAGGAGCTTCACAAGAACACTGGTCTATGGATGGCCATACCCGCACCGCCCAATAAACTAAAAATCCGCTTTCAGTATTCATGCACACCTTTGTGCAATCTCTGTGCTCCTACGGAAATCTTGGTTTTAGGGCTTTTGTCGGGCAAGCGTCAACACATTTGAGGCAGTATATACACTCAGGATCGGTGAATTTCTCCCACGGCAATTCCAAGATGCGAACCATCATTGGACATGCATCCACGCAGGTGCGGCAACCAGCTCTTGTGCACCTTAACGGATCTCTCTTCAAACCGAGAAAACTGAATCTATTAAACACGGCCAATGCTGCTCCAATAGGGCAGAAGTATCGACACCAACTTCTCGAAACATAGACAGCCAAGACTATTGTTGCTATCATTATGGCAAGTCGGACCCAGAGAAGTGGATCGGTGAGAATTCCGGCAATCAACACTTCGGGAGTGTAAACAACTGTTAAGACCACTCGAGGCAGGATAGGGAAAAGCGTGTCTACAGGGCTTAAAGCATTGAATGGAGCTGGAGCGAAAACGCCCAAAGCACTTTCATAGCTCTGGCCCACTCCCGCAACCAGAGATATTGCTAATGTAACGCTGATAAACAACGCAACCGCTAAGATTCCATATTTAACATTAATCATCCCTTCGTGGGTTCTCATGGAAACTTGCGTGTGCCTCCTTTTAATGTATCCTGACAAGTCTTGAATGAAACCAAAAGGACACATCCAACCGCAAAGAGCCCTGCCCAAAATGACAGCGGTCAAGAGGAAAGACGCTATGGGAAGCCAAGGAAAAGCGTGCTCATAAAGCATCACTTGAAGAGCTGAAAAGGCATCACCCACAGTTTTATGAGGCACTCCGGGACTTTGGGCTATTGGGAGAAGAATGGGCCAAGACCCCAAGCTGAAAACGGCAACATTGAGCAGGAGAAAACAGCAAAACTGCGTGATCTTCCTCACGGTATCTAATCTAAAAATGGTTTTTTTAACATGAGATGCCGTTTTCTCTGCATCAGTCAATGGTTTCAGTAGTTCCCCCTTTGAATTCATTGCTTATTGTCTGTGACTTGAAGAACGTCAGCCTAGGTTCCATAAAAAGCTTTCATCAAACTCTCACATAGAGACAAAACATGCTGTAGCATCTAGAAAGTGCAGGCTCGAGATTCAGCCGCCTCATATGAAAGCCGATTTTCCGCGTGAACCATCAGTTCATAAATCTAATCAGATAACGAATAACCAAAGCCACACATGGTCGAACAGTATGCGATTGAAGGTAACAGATGGTGCCCCATTTCTCGGCCCAGTGACAATCCTAATTTCTTTACTCTTCATGAATAGTGCAGAAACAGGAGAAGAACTGGTAATCCAGCAGACCATTCAAACCAACATCATTACGTTAGTGGTGTCTGCACTAGGAGTCATTCCTCTTTCTGTCGCCATTGCGGCACATTTTAGTTCACTGAATGCAAAGCGCTTTCTATTCCTTCAGGTTGCAGGGTTGTTATCTGCAATACTAGGGTTCTTCTTCTACGGCCTGGTAATGATACGAGAATCAACTGAACTGGTCCTTTCTCAACCCAGTTCTATTTGGGTTTCTTGATTCGGACAGCAGGAATCTTTCTAAAAGCATTTGCAGGCGCAAATGCCAAGAGAAGAGAGGAAATTGTAGCATTCTCGAACGCCGTAATTGCTCGAACCCTCGCTTGCTATTTCGTTTGGGAAATTGTCCTTAAGTTTTCATATTGAAGCACACAATGTCTACATGAAGTCTGATATGTTCCTCTGACTGATTTCTCCCACGGTCACTTTTTCTCGTTCCTCTTCAAGAGTCAGCTGTCCGTACACGCCGTCATATCCAGGTATGACCCGTGTCTTGCCTTTTCTAGCTCGAATGATGACTTCCGAAATCTTTGGATCAATGATTCCTGACATTTCCTGCATGGGCGCATCTATAAGCACGGAGTATTCATCGCCGAACCTTGAGATAAGCGTATTGTAGATGCCCCAAACCTTCTGGGTTCCAGGATAAGTGGTTCCCAACACAGTTGAGATGATTTCAGAGAGAGGCAGTAGATGTAGATACCCTACGGTCTCTTTGGGTCTAAAGCCCACAGGTCGATCAGCCAGTTCTTCCACGCGTTGCTCGACACCTTTAGTAAGTTTTCTGCGACAGATTGGACAAAGGTTTCCAAACTTCATAGCCTCATGAGGTGATAGAGAGACTTTGCAGTTTCGGTGGCCCGTCCAATGATATTTGCCATACGCCGGATCAGTTTCAATTGTGAACCTAAAGCGTTTTGTATCCTTCTTGCGAATTAAGTCAACTACTTCGTCGTAGGTCAGCCTTTCAAGCTCGAATACGTTTGCTTCTCGTCCAATTCTCCACGGCCAACTGCTGTGGCAGTCGCTGTTTGAAACCAAAGCGAACCTATCAATTGCGCTCAATCGCCAATTCATCGGTGGATCTGAGGAGAGACCAGTCTCCAGAGCTGCGATATGTTTCGTCATGTCTTGATAGCAGTCTTCTATCCGATCGAATCCGCTGAACGCACCAAAGAGACTGAACCAAGGTGTCCAAACATGAGCTGGAATAACTACATCCTTGTCTGAAACTTCCATCACCTCCTCCACAAGTTGTGGCGCGCTCATGTTCAAAGTGGGTCTACCATCCGTGCTGAGGTCCCCGTATTGTGCCAGTCGTTCGCTGATCTGAGCTGCCGTTTCCAAAGTTGGCGCAAGGATTACGTGGTGAATCTTTCTAACTGCATTCTCGAATGTGAAAACTGTGGACACTTCGGCCGTTACCATGAAATGCACGGAAGAGTCTGGATTTCTAGTCGATCTGTAAAGGCTTGTGTCCGGAACCTCAATTAGTTCTTCATTTAGCTCTTCGCTCCATTTTGGATGCGTGAAGTCTCCTGTGCCTACGAGATTCAAGCCCTTGATTGGCGCGAAACGAGTAATCTCAGCGATATCCATTCTCTTGCTGGTAGCACGGCTGTATTTGCTGTGAATGTGGAGATCAGCGATTACCCTCAACTGTCTCTTTTGCTCCCAAGTCCACGTATTTTTTGAGAACTTTCTCCCAGTCAATCTTGAGTAACGCCACGAGTATCAACACTAGGGCGACAGTGGTGAATATGAAGGTAAGAAGTTCAATCTCCCATGTCATTTCACCAAACAAGGCAAGAAGCACATCAGAATATAGTTGGCCACCATAAGCCAAAATACCACTCATTAGCAGTTTTCCTAGGAAGCATGGAACGAAAGCTTTGATGAATGAATACCGCATAATCCCTAGCGGGATGAAGAGAAGGTCGTCTGGCAGGGGAGTCAAGGCGAAAAGAAAAATCACAACGGGTCCGTAGTGGTTAAGAACCTTCACCATGTAATCCATCTTTCTCTGCCTTTTTTCACTGATTATGGCACGCCCGTAGTATCCCAGCGCATATCCAGAGAACTCGCCGATACCAGCACCGATGCCACCTGCAACCGCAAGAAGAAGAGGATTCAGGGTTCCTTCCATACCCAACAAAAGTATGACATAAGTGTAGGGTATGGGAATAGCAATTGACATCGAGCCGACAAGACTAATCAGCAGAACTCCGAAGTACTGATATTGAATCAGAGTGGCTATCCAATCTGGGATCGGCAAAGAGACGTCCTCTCTTTCTCCGAAATGCGTTGTCTGTATGTTTAAGTATTGCTGTGAATGTGGCGACCCATTCCTGACTCTCTCTAGACGGAGCGCTTTTACGCAGTCATCTTGGCAATTCGTGCCGGTTAGCTAAACTACGAAATCCTAACCTCTTCAAAGACCAAATAGATGTACAGCCTCTCTAAGCGGCTTTCTCATCCACATCGAGATCCCTACTGTACAGTCTAGCCAGCATCCTTCACAGCAAGAAACCTTAGACCAAGCTGGATTCTTCGTTCTATTCCTTAACATCTCACCAGCCGTTCTGTTGAGGATATTGCCTAGAACTACGTCAGATCGTGCAGCACAAGGCTTGAGCCTGCCCATCGGGTCGATGGCCATGTAGAGTTCCCCAGCGTGACATATCTTCGGTGCTTTTCCATCAAAGAATGGTTTGAACCCTTGGACAAAATCTGTGGGCACGGATATGAGCTTTGAATCTTCTCTCTTGAGCTTCAGCAAAAAGTCCATGGCTCTCAAGACTGCCTTGGGTGAAGGCTTGTTTTGGAGAGGAGGTGGATAGGGGTGTATAGGTTGGATTGTAACAAAGTCGACTGAGTTGCGAAGCCACTCCACAAACTGAGGTATCGTTCTGACGTTCCATGGTGACAGTACTACGCTTACTCCAACTCTCGCTCCATCAGCCTTCAACAATCGTATGCCCTCCACAGCCCTATCGAAGCTGCCCTTCACTCCCCGACCCGCGTCATGGACTTCCCTGGGACCATCAAGCGATACAGTAACTACATCAAAAGCGTCTGCAATCTCAGAGACTTCGCCAGCTTTCAGAAGTGTGCCGTTAGTGTTCATCCCCACGACGCAACCGTAGGTCGAGGCTCTCTCAGCAAGAGCCATCAAGTCTTTGCGCATCATAGGTTCTCCTCCACAGAAGTTGAAGAATGAAACGCCTAGCTGGCAAATCCTATCTATAACCCTGAAAGCTTCTCTTGTCGGCAGTTCAGGCGTGCTCATTTTCCACCAATCACAATAGGCACATTTCATATTACATCGACTAGTCACGTCGTAGGTAGCGAAAAGGGGACGACCTCTGCCTACTCTGAATTTCAGGAACCCTGCAAGTGTTTTGCTGATTAGTTTGCCTGCTTTCATTGTTATGCCAACCCATTATTGCATTCGAAACCTTCTGAGGGAAGGAATAAAAGGGTATGCGTGCAGCCTCATAGGTGACTCGTTTTCTTTGCCTAGAATGAAAATGTCTGTTCAAGAGCTGCGCGTAGTCTAATATGCTCGAGCGAAGTAGACTACTTCTCTTGGTTCACCGCCGCAGTAGACGCAAGGTGAGAAGGTTTCCTCTTTCTCGAACGGAACCAATCTAATGGTTGCACCGGTTTCTTCTTTTATCTTTGCTTCACACGTTTGATTTGAGCACCAGCAAGCTCTTATGAATCCACCTTTCTTCTTTTGAACTTCCTTAAATTCATCATAAGTCTTCACTGACGTAATACGTTCGTCAAGGAATTTCTCCGCTAGGTTGAGAAGGTTTCCCTGGATTTCTTTCAGCATCCGGCTTATCGTTTCAGTCAACTCTTCTTCTTTGATGGCGATTCTTTCTGAAGTATCTCTTCTAGCGGCGACTACTTGCTTTTTCTTTATGTCTCTTGGTCCGATTTCGATTCTTATCGGCACGCCTTTCAATTCCCATTGGTTGAACTTCCATCCAGGCGTGTATTCTGCCCTGTTGTCAAGAATGGTGGATATTCCTTTTTCCTTCAACTTTTCTGAAACTTTCTTTGCCTCGTTCAAGATTAGATCTTTCTCGATTTC
Organism: Candidatus Bathyarchaeota archaeon; assembly: GCA_020348865.1. Classification (GTDB taxonomy): domain Archaea; phylum Thermoproteota; class Bathyarchaeia; order Bathyarchaeales; family Bathyarchaeaceae; genus SOJZ01. The sequence goes on from CP070754.1 coordinate 1,058,464, forward strand.
TTTGTAGAATATTGGAACAATCACAACTTGATATGGGGCAATTTTTGGAGGGAGGATTAGTCCTTTGTCGTCGCCGTGAACCATCACCAATGCGCCAATCAGACGTGTGGTTATCCCCCAAGATGTTTGCCAAGCGTAGTGTTCCTTTTCATCCTCTCCAATGAATTTGATTCCAAATGCTTTGGAGAAGTTTTCTCCAAGGTTGTGTGACGTCCCCATCTGAAGGGCTTTTCCATCTGGCATCATAGCTTCAAGAGTGACTGTGTAGAGAGCTCCGGCGAACTTTTCACTCTCAGTCTTTTTTCCAACAAGCACTGGGATGGCCAGATATTTCTCTGCCAAGTCTCTATAGATATTTAGAATATCCATGGCTTCCTTGTCTGCTTCTTCTTTTGTTGCGTGTGCCGTGTGTCCTTCTTGCCACAGGAACTCTCTCGTTCTTAAGAAGGGTTTGGTCGCTTTTTCCCATCTTACGATGTTGCACCATTGATTCAATTTGATGGGGAGGTCTCTCCAGCTTTTTATCCATTTTTCGTACATTAGGTACATTATTGTTTCAGACGTGGGTCTTATGGCAAGTCTTTCTTCCAATTCGGTATCTCCGCCAACTGTAACCCATGCACACTGCGGTACAAATCCCTCAAAATGTTCAGCTTCCTTCTTCAATAGGCTTTCAGGCACAAAAAGTGGAAAATACGCATTTTTATGCCCTGTTTCTGCGATTCTTGCGTTGAAGTAGTCTTGGATTTTCTCCCACATAGCGTATGAATATTCTCTAAAGATGATGCAACCTTTGACGGGAGCATAGTCCGCCAATTCTGATCTTAGAACAGCTTGAGTGTACCACTCTGAAAATTGCTCAGACTTTCTAAAGGTAATCCCTGATTCTGACATCTCAACTTCTCCTCACGTACACTTCGTTAGAAAAACCAAACAGAAATATAAAATGGGTGCAAAGGAAATTAGCGTTGTGGAACAAAGTCACCCATTGTGATCACTTCTTCGAGCACTAGATATGGAAATTATATAAATATTTCCTTTGTTGGATATGCATTTGTGCGACGCATGCGTGCACAGCCACATTCCTTTTTCAGCTATGTGCATATCAAGATAGGAACACATCACAAATCTTATCCATTATCATCATGAGGAGCGACGAAGAGTCTGAAAGCCACGCTCTTGGACACAGAACCACTTTATCATCCAACTTCAACGAAGACAGGCCCATCATCGTAATCCTCCTGTACAATCGCATGTGGACTTAAATAAATGTGGCGACAGTAAACCTATCTACCATGAGGCAACAGGTTGCTGACGAGACTTAAGAAAAGATTTCAGTTATGGATAGCTTCGGACGCGAAACTAGCTCACAACATAGGCTTCACCCCAAATCATGTAAGCGCAACTGGAATGCTTTTTGCGATATTTTCAGGGCTTGCATACTGGAACTGGCAGTTCCATCAAATCATTTCAATAATGGCGCCTATTCTTCTGTTGGTTTCAGGCTTCTGTGACGCGCTGGACGGCGCAATCGCAAGGATTTACGCGCAAACTTCAACCTTTGGCGGTTTTTTTGATTCTCTGCTTGACAGGTATGCTGACGGCTTTGTATTGTGTGGCATCATCCTCGGCGGGCTTTGTCACCCATTCTGGGGACTTGCCGCGCTCATGGGTTCATTGTTGGTGAGTTACGTTCGTGCAAGGGCGGAATCAGAAGGGATTGGAATGGAGTCTGTGGGACTCACTGAACGCGCAGAACGCCTGCTCATACTGGTGATAGCAAGTTTTCTCAGTTTTGTCTGGTTGGAGGCTCTAAGCTGGGGGATAGTTGCTCTGGCTGTTCTTGCTAACCTAACTGTGCTTCAGCGGGTAATTCATTTCTACAGGGCTTCTCACCATAAAAAGTAGTTGGTGTAGGGGTTAAGGTTTGAATCTCCTCTTCTTGAACGGTTTTCTTCGTTCATCACGTGAACGTACTTTCACTACGCCACTATGAACTGCACATGAAACGCAGTAATATTTTGTAGCAGTTTGGCTAGCTACGTAAGTGCCCGCTTTTCGGAGTTCCTTGAATAACCGTGAGTCCACCAGTGAAACTCGACGAGACACTTTCTTAGCCTTGTCACGAGGTACAAGCTGCCCACACTTGTTACACTGCACAAATCCGCTTTTTCCCTTACCGCCCTTAGACCGCCCTCTACTTTTTCGCTTGACAGGCATATTGTGTCCTCAACCACTATCTTTAGCTGTCCGATTTATAGTTTTATACTAGGCCCGCATATCCAGGACCCCCTAGCTCTTGAAGGAAAAGACATGTTCGATTTGGTTACGGTAGGTCACTTTGCAATCGATCTGATTGCCTCATCGACAGCAGTTGTTTCTAGTCAATCCTTAGGCGGACCTCCAACCTATGTTTCGCTGGCGGCGAGGAAACTGGGTGCGCGAGTTTCAGTCATTTCCAAGGTTGGAGAAGATTTCCCTAATGAATACCTCACGTCGCTGAACGCCAATGAAGTGGATTTGTCTGGACTAAAACGCGTAAAAGGGGCTTCCACAACGAAGTTCATCTTGAAATATAGGGGGGATGAGCGTCATCTCCAACTACATAGTCGGGCTCCACCCATTTCCGTCAGAGACCTACCGAAATCTCTGCGAACCAGAATCATTCATGTAACACCAATCGCAAACGAACTGTCACTCGCTGTAGTTGATGACCTGCGAGCAAGGACTGGCACGTTGTCACTGGACCCACAAGGGTTTCTACGAAGAGTTGATCAAAACGGAAATGTTTGTCTCAAAAGATGGATGGGGAAACAAGTTCTTGAGTTAGTCGACGTGTACAAGTCTTCCATAGGGGAAATCAGGATGGTAACGGGGTTAACTAATTTGAAGTTGGCTATGAAGAAAATTCAGGACTATGGCGTGAGTATTGTGGTGGTGACCAAGGGTATGGAAGGTTCGACGTTACTTCATGAAGGAGTGTTTTATGACATTCCTGTGTGCAAGCCAAGAATTGTCCGCGATCTAACCGGAGCCGGTGACGCATACATCGGAGCCTTCTTGGCGGAGTTTGTTAACAGAAAGACCCTTTACTGGTGTTCATGTGTTGGCTCAGCTGCTGCATCTTTTGTCGTCGAAGGCGTGGGATCTGCTGTGTTCGGGGAAAAGAAGGAAATCTATAAGAGAGCCAACGGAATCTATGAAGAAGGACGCGAGTATTTGGAATAGAGATCTGAGGTGCCCCTTTTGGGTCAAATTGCCAAAGGTGTAGGTTGCAGTGTCGTTGGATGTGACAACCAAGCGATCCGCTCTCTATCTACTGAGAAGGTAAGCACAGCAGGATTGAAAGTTGGTGAACGAAGGCGAACGTACCTGTGCAAAGCGCACTACAAGGAATATAAGCGAAAAACAAAGAAAGAGAAGATGGCAGAGAAATGGAGGTATAAAGGGTAAGGTCTCTAGCGCACCTTGGCTCAATGTGGAGTAGTAGGCTCCAAAAGATAACTGCTTTTATTACGAGACGTTTCCCAAGGGAGCTATGACGGAGATAGATGGCAATTGAGAATACTTCAACTGCACTCAAACTTCATCGAATACGAGCCGATAAAAAAGGAAGCTACAATCGCCGAAGAATGTGACAAGAAGAAGCGTCGACTTGATGAGCTTGTCGTACTATTCACTTGTGTTGAGCAGGGAGATAACGAGATTGTAGCTAAAAGAGCGGTGGAAGAAGTCAAGTCATCACTTCAGAAGTTGAAGGTCAACCGAATCCTGATATACCCTTATGCTCATCTGAGCAAGAACTTGGCGAATCCCAGGACTGCTTTGGGAATTGTCAAGGCGATGGAAAAATATGCAGAGGAAATTGGCATTGAGACATATAGGACCCCGTTCGGCTGGTGCAAACAGTTTTCGATTTCAATAAAGGGGCATCCTCTAGCGGAGCAGGGAAAAGTAATCGTGGCAGGTGATTTGAAAGAGGAAAAGAAAAAGAGTTGGAAAACCCCGAAGCCTGAGTATTTGGTATTCACAAAAGATGGCAAAACTGTGCTCGCTAAGAATTATGACTTCGGAAAGGATGAAGAAAATTTTAAGGCGTTGGTGGAGAAGGAGGCTTTCAAGAAGGAATCTGTGGGCGGAGAGCCAAGGTTTATCAGTGCTTTAAAGAAATTTGGATTTGAATGGGAGTCGAGTTCGGATTCCGGTCACATGCGATATGGTCCGAAAGCTGCATTGATGGTTGATCTAGCTGGAGACTATGCTTGGCAGAGTGTGAATGAAATAGGAATACCAAGCTTCTCCATAAAAGGGACGAATCTGTTCAATCTAAATGTTCCCGCGATAAGAGAACATGCTGATTTGTTTGGTGAAAGGCTATACACTGTGCAGGTTGATAATGAAGAATTCGTTCTTAAATATGCGGCTTGCTTCCAACAATTCTCGATGATAAAGGACTGGACGATTAGTTATAGGCAAATACCGCTTGGAATGTTCGAGATTGCCGATAGTTATAGACTGGAACAGTCTGGTGAATGCCTAGTAGGGTTCAGACTGAGAAGATTCTACATGCCGGATTACCACATTTTCTGCAAGGACTTGGAGCACGCAAAGGATGTTTCGATTAGTGTTCATCAAAAGATTTACCAGAAGATAAGAGAACTTGGAAACGATTATGTCTCAGTGTATAACCTAACAAAGAGTTTCTTTGAGAAGAACCAAGACTTTCTAAGACGACTAGTTGAAATCGAAGAGAAACCAGTTCTGCTACGTTTTGTCCCAGAAAAGAAGTACTACTGGGTAATCAACGTCGAGTATAACATCATTGATGAACTAAAAAGACCGAGAGAGATTGCCACTTTCCAAATTGACATTGGCAATGCACGAAGATTCGGAATAGAGTTCGTGGACAAGAATAGGGAAAAAGTCCACCCTCCAATCTTGCACATCGCTGTTTTGGGAGGAATTGAACGGTACATTTTCACGGTTTTCGACACCGCATTGAAACGAGAGATCCCTCGTTTGCCTTTGTGGCTCTCTCCTGTTCAAGTGAGAGTGATACCAGTCTCAGACAGTTTTGCTGAAGAGGCTGAGAAGCTGGCAGACGAGATTGAAGGCCATCAAGTGAGAGTTGATGTAGATGATAGGCCAATCACCATGCAGAAGAAAGTCAGAGAAGCAGAGATGGAGTGGATCAATTACATTGTCGTCATCGGCCAGAAGGAGGTTGACTCAGGGACTCTTCCGGTGAGAGACAGAGAAACTGGGAAAATCAGGAATATGTCCCGTCGGGAGTTGATGGATGACGTGAAGAAGAAGATGGAAGACAAACCTTTCAGGTCTTTAACACTTCCTAGATTGCTGTCTCAGAGACCACAATTCTGATGATGAGTTGCACGCATATGATTCGCCTTTGCTTCACACCGAAAAGTGTAGTGCATCACTCTCGAGTTTGGCCAGTGCCAACCTCATTTGCGATACAACTTCTCCTAGAAGAGACTGCCAGATTTGTTTACTGATTGTGAGTTGAACCATGCATGCCTTATTATGTCTACATCCTTCTCTGTAAAGATGGTAGTTATTACACTGGACACGCCAGAAACGTGGAACGACGAGTTGAACGACACAAGAAGGGGCAAGGCGCCAGATACACAAAAATGCATGAACTTGAGAAGATAGCGTACGTGGAGAAGTTTGACAGTCGTGGCGAGGCTATGAAGAGAGAGCGGGAGATTAAATCGTTCAGCCACGACAAGAAACAGCAATTAGCAGATTCGCAGCGCAAATCAAACTTGGTGAACACAAGCACACCCTAGGCAAAGAGCAATGATACATGTGTTGGAATCATGATGTGAACGACTTTGCCTCAAATCTATCTTTGCCGAAACTGCGGGCGGAGATACTCCTATAAGGATTTTGAGCAAAGCCGGTTTTGTCGTGTTTGTGAGACGTACCTGATTTCTGAAAAGAAGCTTTCCAGGCTACCCATACGAGTTCATAGAGCATCAGAAAGAAGAGTAAGAAGTAAAGCCTCGGACGTGAACTGGCTTCCGGAAAACTATGAATTCCGAAAGGGTCAGATGGAGTTTGTCTCGTCAGCGTCAAAAACCATCAAAGCCAATGATATTCTTCTAGCAAGCGCTCCATGCGGCATAGGGAAGTCTCTGGCCTCCTTGCTGGCCATCTTACCGCAGCTTGGAAAGAACAAACTCTTAATCTGTTTCAGAACAAGAAGTCAACTACATATTTATCTCAAAGAGCTAAAATCGCTGCGACACAGCCCCTCAGCTGTGTCCTTGTTCAGCAAACAGGACATGTGCCCATTGCGCATAAAAGGGGCGCTCTCGTATTTCGATTTTCTCGAGGAATGTCGAAGGCTGAAGGACAACTGCAAGTCTTCCACCAAGCCCTATTGCAGATTCTATTGGAACATGATTAAAAAGAAGAAGAAAGCTGAAGAACTTGCTTTGGACTGCGCCCGAAGAATCCTCGCTCCGGGAGAGGCGACCAGACGAATGTCTCGTCAAGGATTCTGTGCTTACGAGGCATTGAAACAAGTTCTCAACAAAATAGACATCTTCCTTGGAACGTACCACTACTCCTTCAATCCATCGGTCAGGCAGGCACTACTGAAGGGTTTCGGAGTGGATTTGCCCAACGTCTACCTTATTGTAGACGAAGCGCACAACCTTCCAGCCTTTTCTAGGGAATTACTCTCTGACAGACTGACCCAGAACACACTGGAAGGAGCCCTCAGAGAAACCGAAACGTTCAGACACGAAACTGTGCCATCAGTGCAAGAGTGCCTGAACATGTTAAGCGACGGAATTTTTCAACGTGGTCAAGAGCTCTTGACAAAGGAAAAGCTTCGGCGGCTCGACCCCCAAAAGGTCAGTGATATGTTTCTTGACCGAACTGGAACACCTGGTCCCGAAGCCGCCCAGACACTCCACGAGTATGGAGATTACGTTAGGGAAACCCGACAGCAACAAGGCTCTGATAGAATTTTCAGTTACAGCCACCGCGTTGGCGAGTTTATGAAAAACTTCTTCGAAAAAGTTGAATCACCTTATGTTCACTTAATTCAGAGGGATTGGAGAGGCGGAATCGTTTTGGAAGTCAGGAGTCTGGACGGAAGAGAGTTGACAGACCCTGTCTTGCAGCGGGCTAGGGGAAGCGTTCTAATGAGCGGTTTTCTTTCTCCCCTAAAAGTCTATAGAGATTTGATGCTTAACGACAATAGTGACGCCCATCTCAAGGAATTCAATTCCCCTTTTCCACCTGAGAACAGGCTGGTTTTGGCTGCAAAAGATGTGTCGTCAAGGTTTGAGAAGAGAACCGACAAAATGCTCGACAAGTGGAAAAACTATATTGAGGCAATCTCTGAGGCGAATGAAGGTAACGTAGCCGTCTTCTTCACTAGCTACGAACTGATGCACACCATCCTACCGCTAATCAATACCAACAGAGACGGGACAATAGAGCAACGTAGAACCAAGAGAGGAGAAGTGATAAATCGATTGACAAAGTCAGGAGATAACATATTGTTTGGGGTTATGGGTGGAAAGTTCAGCGAAGGGATAGATTATCCAGGTAACCTCTTGACGTGTGTCGCAACTGTGGGTTTACCTTATGCAACTTGGGACGTATACCAAAAGGCTTTGATAAACTATTTCAATCACGAATTTCCAAGGGAAGGGAGAACTTACGCCTATCTGACCCCTGCAATACTTCGCCTCATTCAAACCTGTGGGCGAGTCCACCGATCATCCAGCGACAGGGGATGCATAGTAATCTTGGACGAACGTGTTACTCGCCAAAACATCAAGCAACAGCTTCCAAACTACTTCCAAAAAGAGATGAAAATCGTGGAAAGCCCGAACACCTGCGCTGAACAAATAGTGGAGTTCTGGGAAAAACAGCAGAAGAAGCCGTGACAACACTCAAAACAAGATTATCCTACCGAAAGTTTTAGTGCTCTAATCTGCTAAGAGGATAACTGTCCTTACCGGTGAAACAGACGTTGAGACCAATTCAAGAAACCGCAAGGAGGATAAAACAACTGGAAGTCCAAGGTGCCAGGAACGTTGCTGTAGCTGCTATAGAGGCGATGGACACTCTAGCCAAAGGAACCAAAGCAAAGAGCAAAAAAGAGTTTTTCAAAGAACTCTTCGAAGCAAAGACAATCCTTTTTTCCTCAAGAGAGACTGAACCGTTGATGAGAAACGCTGTTCGATTGATAATGAGCCAGGTTGAAAAGAATGTTCATGAGAAAGTTGTGGAACTAGCTGAGACGGTAACGTCGGCTTCTGAGCAGTTTCTCAAGGACCTTGAAAGTTCAAAGGAAAAAATCGCTGAAATAGGAGCTAGAAGAATCAGCAATAAAGCAACAGTTTTGACTCACTGCCACTCATCAACGGTCACTCATTTGCTGAGAAAAGCCAAACTTGAAGGAAAAGCATTTGAAGTTATCTGCACGGAGAGTAGACCTGTTTTTCAAGGCAGAATAACCGCGAAAGAAATGTTGGAATTAGGCGTGAAGACTACTTTGATTGTGGATTCTGCTGCACGCTCTTTCATGAACCAAGTTGACCTCGTATTGGTGGGAGCCGATGCCATAACTTCAGAGGGGAATGTGGTGAATAAGATAGGAACAAGCATGATCGCTCTTGTTGCTAAGGAATCTAGAACGCCGTTCTACGTGGTTTCTGAGCTCTTGAAGTTCGACCCTGTGACTAAGTTTGGAAGCTATGAAAGAATAGAAGAGAGAAGCCCCGATGAGGTCTGGAACATTCCTCCAAAAAACTTGAACATAAGAAACCCTGCCTTTGATGTTACAAGGAGAGATTTTGTCCATGGCATTATATGTGAAGAGGGAGTAATCCCTCCTCAATCAATAATGCAAGTGATACATAGAAAGTATCCATGGGTTCTTGATTAGACAGACTCCTAGGCGCGTTGTCCCCATACTTGAAGCGCCTTTCTGAGTTCAGTGTGTTCTTTGGCATATTCTTTTAGAGATATACCCTGCAAAGTGGCATCTACCGCTTGTTGCATGGCTCTTGCTCCTGCCACAGTTCCATCTCTGTGACCATGGATTCCTCCTCCGGCTTGAATGACGAAGTCCTCTCCGAAGAACTCAATTAGTGCAGGCACCAATCCCGGATGCAGACCTCCTGAAGCAACGGGTAAAACCCTTTTTAGACCAGCCATTTCCATTTTCAATGCTTCACAGTTCTCTGTCACTTCATCTCTTGTATCAAACATTTTTCCAACTACAGTCCCTACGTGAAGCTGGTCCACGCCTATAATCCTAGCTATTTTGGCTACAACCCGCATTGAAATACCATGCTTGGGGTTCTTTGTGAACGCTCCATGTCCTGCCCTGTGTGCATGAATTACAAGGCGAAAGTCCTGTTTACGTAACGTTTGCAAAGCAGCGAATCCACACGTCAGAATGTCAAGCATTACATATTCCCCACCATGATCAATTACGAACTCAGCCCTTCTCAACATCTCATGTGTTTCTGCGGTGATGTTGGCCATATAGACTTTCTTCTCACCAGTATCTTTCTCGGCTCTTGTTCGACTCTCCAAAGTCTTTATGACGCGGTCTTCAAAAGGGTTGAATTCTTGACTGCTTAAGTTCTCATCATCCTTCACTATGTCACATCCTCCAACCCAAGCTTCGTAGGCAACTCTTGCGTGGTCCATAGTTTTCAACCCGAGTTTGGGCTTGATTATTGTTCCCACCAATGGACGATCATAAACTCTCAAAAGCTTGCGAATTCCATCAACACCGTGTTCTGGTCCACTGAAGCTTCTGATAAGCTCCGATGGAAACTGAATGTCGTTAAGTCGCAAGCTACTGAGAGTCCTTAATCCAAAGACATTTCCTGAAACACTACTCAATATGTTGGGCATGTTTCTCGGCTCGAAAAGCTCAATAGGATATGCTATCTTCACGTCATTTCCTTCTATATTGAAGACGCAAGCTGCAAGTCTCTGAACATAGGGCTCTACTGTTGCAAGCTCGGTCCACGTTCCTATTGAACTCTCAGCACACACACCGCCAGCAGCTTCCTCTATGCTGACCCCTGCTGGCTCTACATAAAACGTGCAAATAACATCTGTTTCTTTGGGTTTATAACTAAAGTCTACAAAATCTATGTATCTCAAAATCACAAGCCTCTCGATTCCTGTTTATTGGATCAAGCCGCTTAAAGCCTTTAAGCGTTAGCAGCCTTACTTTTTGAACAAGAGTGAGTCTGAATGAAGCTGCGAGCCAGACTTTTAGACATCAAAGCCGGTGGAAGAAGAATAGCCATATTGGACGAAGAAACCGCTAGTCTCGTCGGAGTACACTCATCTGACAGAGTGGAAATAACCCACAAAAATAAACATTTAATCGCTATCGTCAACCTTGCTAGCGATTTTCAACATAACTATGTAGGAGTCTACCAAGAGGTTTCAGCGAAGCTTGGAATAAGGAACGGAGAATACGTTGAAGTGCGACCTGCAGAAAGACCGGAGGCCCTGAATTACGTCCAAGCGAAAATACGAGGCGAGAGATTACGGAAAGGTCAAGTAAAAATGATTGTTGAGGAGGTTGTGGAACGTCATCTGAGCGATATCGAAATCGCCTCATTTGTGACTGCGCTTCATATTCACGGCTTGAGCATGGATGAAATCGAAGCCTTGTCGAAGGCCATGGTGGAGACAGGAAATACCCTGAACCTGAATGAAACTCCAGTCTTAGATAAGCATAGCATAGGTGGAGTACCCGGTGATAAGACGTCGCTCTTGATTGTACCAACTATCGCTGCTGCCGGTTTCATCATACCGAAAACTTCCTCTAGAGCAATCACTTCTCCAGCAGGAACTGCTGATCGTGTTGAAGTATTTTGTCCAGTAGATCTGACCCTCGAAGAAATAAGAAAGGCAGTTAGGAAAACAAACGGCTGTATGGTTTGGGGTGGTGCCTTGGAGTTAGCTCCAGCAGATGATATTTTCATCCAAGTTGAGTATCCATTGGCAATAGATCCGTTGCTTCTTCCCTCGATTATGAGCAAGAAAAAGGCCATAGACGCCACGCACTTAGTTATAGACATCCCGACTGGAAGAGGCGCAAAAGTAAAGACAATCAGTGGCGCAAATGCGCTTGCATATGATTTCATCGATCTGGGGCAACGATTGGGAATAGACGTCCAATGTGCAGTAACCTATGGAGAACAACCCATCGGACGCGCAATAGGCCCCGCGCTAGAAGCAAGAGAAGCATTATCTACAATAATGGGAAATGGCCCAGCTGACCTTCAGGAGAAAGCAACAAGCATCGCAGGCATCCTCTTCGAAATGGTTGGTGTCGAAAATGGGAAGCAAACAGCGGAAAAGCTCCTGAAATCAGGAAAAGCAGAAAGAAAGCTCAGGCAAATGATAGAGGCTCAAGGCGGAGACCCCAATGTAAAACCTGAAGATATTAAACTCGGGTGCAAAAGAGCGGAAATAACAACGGAAAAAGACGGCAGAGTCTTATGGATTAGCAACAAGAGCTTGGTTCAAATTGCCAGAGAAGCAGGCGCTCCCAAAGAAAAGGGAGCAGGAGTCATACTAAAAGCGAAACTTGGAGAGCAAATTGGAAAAGGCGAGCCCCTATTTGAAATCTATGCGGGAAGAAGCACAAAACTGAATTCAGCCTTGGAATTGGCAGATAGGCTTCAACCAATAAGATTGAGCAAGAAACCAGAAGAAAGAATGTTAATGAAACGTGTCCCAACACGTATCATTCAAAGGAAAGCCTTCACACCAAAAAGACAGTCTGGAAGAAACTGAAAGCTCTACGTGCGCAGGCTTGTATTCACAGCGTCAGATTTCAGTGCGCGATGTGGTGTCATCCCCTTGAGTTCACCCTCGCTTCCCAGACCCTAGCGCTTGGGCTACCTCGTTCAGGTTATTATACGTTTTTTTGGGCAGTTTATCCAGCAATTGCAGTGCAGGTATTCGCTTGTCTTCTGTGAGGTCAATTAGCTTCCATCCTTGATGGCGAATCAACTCTCTCTTGCTGCTTGGAAATTCGGCGTCTTCTTGAAGAACCTCGATCAAGGAGCTTGAACCAGTAGATTTTGTGACCATTGGGAATTTTCCGGTTTTCTTGTAGATTTTGAAGCGTGCAGCATCTTTGTACATTCTTACGAAGTGGAAACTAACGGCTACTTTCTTGTCGTCTCCTTTGGAGATTTTTTCGTCGATTCTCCTCAGCTCTTTGTCCGTTGGTTGGTAAACGTTGTGTGGTCCTTTGCCGAAAAGCCTTGAATATTGCATGTCGGATTTGTAGGCTGATTCCTCATCTTTGGAGAGGTCGACGCAATGGATCATTCTGTAATCCTGCATTGCTCTGATGAAGTGGGAGTGAATCGGTCGTTTACTTCTTACCTCCAGGGCGATTCGAGTGCTTTCCAAGTCTGATGCTGAAAAAAAGCCGCGTACCAATTCGGCGTTAGTCTTTGTAGGATGAAAGCTTGGAGGTGTTTGTATATGCAAAATCTCGGCTTTCAGAGTGTCACAGATAGCAGTCATCTTACTCAGTATTTTGTGTGCTTCTGATACAGGTTGAAACTTGTACTTGTGGCTTACCGCCTTGTTACATCTTACAGCGAACTCGAATTCTGGATGAACCATCTTTCGCCATGATTCTACTAATTTTGGGCTTGGTATTTCGTAGAAAGTTGAGTTCACTTCCACAAAGTCAAATGCTTTTGAGTAGGCTACGAGAGGATGCTGTCCTGGGACTTGGAAGTACGCCCATCCTCCGGCTCCGATGAGATATTGTTTCAAGCAGCAATCCTCAATAGGCATGTATTCAACTGCCTAAAATGTGGTGCGCTCGAGCACAGTTTTCATATAATAGTCGGTTGCGATAAGGAAAATCCAGAATAGATGTACGTACACAAGGTGCGTTAGCTACAAATATAAAGGTCGAATCATTTATACTTGAACTAAGAAAATTATATAGAGAATAGAGAGGAAATACGTTGGTCAAAGCGTTCGGAAAATTCAGAGAATGGATAGACAACAGACATGAATATGCAAAGGCTTTGAAAGAAAGGACTGGGAACAAGGTTGTAGGTTATTTCTGCACCTATGTACCAGAAGAGATATTGTATGCAGCCAACGTTTTCCCGGTCAGAATTCTGGGCAGCCATGAGCCTCCAACTGTTACAGAACCGTACATCTTTGCGATGTTCTGTCACCTTTGCAGAGATTGTCTAGCTCAGGGACTTAAAGGAAGATTCGACTACCTTGATGGAATTGTAGAGGGCCAGTCATGTCTGCATCTACGACAGGCTTTCAACGCTTGGAGACTCCACATCCCCATAGACTTTGCGCATTACATTTACGTGCCTCACGGGATTCAAAGTCCCCACGCAATTCCCTATCTCACCCAAGAGCTTGCTAAGTTCAGGGAGGCCCTTGAAGATTGGACTGGAAAGAAGATGACAAATGAGGATTTGGATAGGGGAATAAGAGTTATGAACAGAAACCGAGAGTTGATGCGAAGAGTGTACGAGTATAGAAAGCTGGATAATCCTAAGATCACGGGTTTGGAAGCTATGGAAATGGTTCTCTCAAGCCAGATGGCTGATAAGGAGGAACACAGCAACCTTTTGGAGAAGCTTTTACAGGAATTGCCAAGTCGACAGCTTAACCGCGATCCTGGCGTTAGACTCATGATTATTGGAAGTGAGGATGACGACAGAGTCTTTATGAAAAACGTTGAAGATATAGGCGCAACCTTTGTTGTCGATGAACATTGTACTGGATCAAGATACATTTGGGATGACGTAGGTGCTCATGAAGACAGGCTACTCGCCATCGCCTCTCGCTATGTTCAAAGGGTTCCATGCCCAAGCAAAGACTGGCCTGAATTCAATAGAATCAACCATGCAGTCAAGCTTGCCCAAGACTATAAAGTTCAAGGTGCATTGGTGGTTCAAAACAAGTTCTGTGACCCTCATGGAATAGAAATCCCGCCATTGAAGGAGGCCCTGAAAAAAGTTGGGGTCCAGACCTATCCACTCGAGTTTGACGTTACTGTCCCGTGGGGACAATTCCGAACCAGAGTTGAAGCATTTCTTGAAACACTGACAGGACTGGAGGAGCTCTTCTGAGAGGCTGATGAATATGGCTAAGGTTAAGGAATATTCAACAGAACCACTAAAAGTCTGGAATGAAGGTAAACAGCTTAGAAGAAAATACTATGAAGACTACCTGGATGCTCATGAGAGGGGGGGTCTACGCTGGGCCGGAGGTGCGTGGGCTTTCAGCTCCATTCCTGCTGGTCTCGGTGAAGATACGTACTGCATAACTGGAGAGCCTCATGGAGCTACGATAGCTTTCTTCAAGGATTTCACAGCCAGATGCCACGAAGCCACTGAAGCAGCTGGCTTTCCACGTACATTATGTGCTTATATGAGAAACTATTGGGGATCTATTCTGCTTGGGAAATATCTGCTTGCTGACGGAACAGTAGTCGATAAGCATCCCGCTCCTGACTTCATATGGCAAGACCACATCTGCTGCAGCCATGCAAAATGGTATCAAGTTGCACGATGGCTTGAGGAAAGGAAAGGCAAGAAAGTACCTATGTATTGTGTTGATGTTTCAGTTGGTTACCCAGCGGATAAGCCGCTTGAAGAATACAAGATTAACTATATTGTCCAGCAGCTGAAAGACGGAATTGAATGGCTGGAGAAGACTACTGGGCGAACCTATAACGATAGACTGCTCTGTGAAGCAGTCTGGAACGAGATTAGAGCAACAAGACTCTGGGCTGAGATCTGCGCCTTGAACCAAGCAATTCCAGCGCCTTTGGATGAGAAATCGATGTATTCATTGTATGTAATGGGAACTCTGATGAAGCATAGACCTGAGTGTGTTGCTTTTTACGAGAGGCTGAAAGCCGAGGTTGAGGACCGAGTTAAAAGGGGAATCGCAGCGGTGGCCAACGAAAGATTCCGGGTGATCACAGACACTCAGCCGCCATGGGGTTTCCTGAAGATTTTCAGGGAAATGGAGAAATATGGCATTGTCTCGCTTGGCTCTCTCTACACTTATGGACTGATTGGAATGTGGAAGTATCGCTCAGACGGAACATGGGGTCCAAAAGAGCTTCCGCAGGATAAGCCGAGAACAAGAGATGAGGCAGTTAGAATGATTGTTGAATGGACTGTTGATCGGCCTGAATGGGCTCACTTCTATGTGCCAGAAGCGAAGACAAAGATGATACTGAGCATCGTTAAGCAGTGGAAGGTTGATGCAGTCTTGCTCCATTACAATCGAGGTTGTGAGGGCTTGAGTGTTCACATAGCTGAGAATCGTCATGGCTTGATAGATGCTGGCGTTCCAGTGTTCCCGTTTGAGGGAAACATGGGTGATGAAAGAGAGTTCGACTTTCCAGGAACGTTAGCTCGTTTAACCACATTCTTTGAGAGCATGGGACTGAAGAAACTGAGGGAGTAGGAGAGGAAAACTAATGATTACTGCTGGAGTTGACGTCGGAGCGAAATACGTAAAAGTAGTGCTTCTTGAAGACGGAAGAAAAGTCTTGAAGAGAGCCAACGGAATCGTAGGATTTGACATCTTGAAGTCAGCAACCGAAGTCTTCGAAAAGGCCCTACTTGAGGCAGGCTTGAATCATGATCGAATCAGTCGGGTCACAGCTACAGGGATGGGAAGAAAAGCCATTCATAAGAAACACCCATTAAACGCTGGAGAAATAGTGCCTGAGGTCATTGCCGATGCGAAAGGAGCCTATCATCTCCTGCCAGCCGTGAAGACTATAATTGATGTTGGAGCTGAAGAAGGAAGAGGCGTGAAAGTGGGCGAAGGCGGGAAGGTGAAGGACTTCGTCATTAACGAAAGATGTGCTGCTGGGGCTGGAACCTTCATAGAAACTATGGCTAGAGCCTTGGAGGTAGGCGTTGAGGATATGGGACCTCTTGCACTGAAAGCCACAAAAGCCATACCAATGAACGCGCAATGCTGTGTTTTCGCTGAATCAGAGGTTGTCACTCTCATCCACTCAAAAGTCACAAAAGAAGACATATCAAAGGCAATCCACGACGCCATGGCTGGTCGAATCGCCTCAATGGTCCTAAGGATAGGAGTTGAAAAAGAAGTAGTCTTAATTGGAGGCGTAGCCCGAAACCCTGGATTCTTGCCCCCTCTGAAAAAGGAACTTAACACAGAAATAACCATCCCCGAGCATCCTCAATACGTGGGCGCCTTCGGAGCATCTCTACTTGCATTTGAGACGGAGGGAAAATGATGAGCAAACAGTCGAAGGAGTTCTGGCGGTGGCGAGAATACAGGCACACTGTTCCAGAGATGGATTGGCATGACGCAAAGATCGTAACAGCTGGTGTGGACATAGGCTCTGTAGGCAGTAAATCTGTCATAATGCTTGACGGGAAACTTCACGCGTACGCAGCCATTAGAACAGGTGGCGTAAGCGAAGAAACAGCGATCAGAGTATTGAATTGGGCTCTCGACGAAACAGGCCTACAAACCAAGAACGTTCACTGCATCGTTGGCACCGGCTATGGACGAGTTAATGTACCTTTTGCCAAAAGAACAATAACGGAGATTGCCTGCCACGCACGTGGAGCCCATTACATTTACGGGCCAACAGTCAGAACTGTACTTGATATTGGAGGACAAGACTGCAAGGCCATCAGATGCGACGAGAAAGGAAAGGTCATATCTTTCCTCATGAACGACAAATGTGCAGCGGGAACTGGAAGAGGTCTCGAAGTCTTCGCTGATCTGATTAGAGTTCCAATTGCAGAGCTTGGCAAAGCATCATTAAACGTTGAGAAAGAACCTGCGCCTGTCAGCAACACGTGTGTAATTTTCGCGAAAGCTGAATCGGTGGCGCTACTTCGCCAAGGATGGGAGAAAGAGAAGGTTGCAGCCGCTTATCACCTAGCCATGGTTAATCGGATAATCGACCTTCTAACGAAGGTTGGAGTCGAAAAGGATTTCGTGGTCACTGGCGGAGTTGCCAACAATATTGGCATAATATCCCGGCTGGAAAAGAATCTCGGAATCAAACCTCTAGAACCCAATGTAGACCCAATTCTAGCGGGAGCCATGGGCGCAGCATTGTTCGCTAAAGCCTTGTATGAGAAACAGATAGGCTTACGTTGAGGAGGGTGCAGGATGCTGGCTCACTACGGGTATAAGGATGGTTCTGGAGACTACTTCATCATCATCGACACCGACAAATGCGACGGCTGCGGAAAATGCGTTGAAGCCTGCGCCTACGGAGTGATGGAACTCATCGAAGATGAATTCGACATTGAAGATGGTTCAATGGCGGCGGTGACGGAGGAACATCGCAAGAAAATCAAGTACAGTTGCGGACCATGCAAACCTATCAGCGGTGAGAGAAAACTCCCATGTGTCTTGGCATGTAGCCCCAAAGCAATAAGCCATTCCTGGTAGGGGATTACTATCACAAAGGCTGTCAACCTTCTTGTAAACGACATCCCAGTTGAGGTTGAAGAAGGCGAAACCATACTTGAAGCCGCTAAAAAGACGGGGGTCTATATCCCCACCATCTGTTACCATCCCGACCTGCCACCACCCGACAAAGCTAAATCTGTTGAAACTGTCAACCGTGGCGACTTGGAGATTGGAGATCAGTCTCCTGAAAAACAGTTTGAAGGCTGCAAACTGTGTCTGGTCCAGGTTGCAGGGCAAGAAGAACTCGTTCTATCATGTTGTACTCCCGCTTCCGATGGTATGAAAGTCTACACTGAAACTGAGCAGGTTGTGAAAGCGAGAAAGGCTGAGTTAATGCGGATTCTAGCCAAGCATCCTCATGCATGTCTAATCTGCGCTCAGAAGGAAGGTTGCACAACAGAGCCTTGCTCAACGAACGTTCCATTGGAGGAGCGTTGTTGTATCCAGTTTGGGAACTGTGAGCTGGAAAGGGTTGCAGAATATATAGGAATCAGAGAGGACACTCTACGCTATCTACCTCAAAACTTGCCGGTCGTGGAGGATGAGCCACTCTTTCTACGGGATTACAACCTGTGTATTGGATGCACTCGGTGTGTCAGAGCATGTCAGAATCTTCGTGGCGTTGGAGCTTTAGGCTTCGTTTATAGGAATGGAGAGGTTTTGGTTGGCACGGTTGCGCCAACGCTTGTGGATTCTGATTGCCGGTTCTGCGGGGCTTGCGTTGAAGTCTGCCCAACTGGAGCCCTACGGGACATAAAGCTGGAGACCGCAAGACGCGAGACCGATTTGGTTCCGTGCAGATATGCTTGTCCGGCAGAGGTTGATGTTCCCACATATGTCCAACTTGTCTCTGAAGGCAAGTTCGCCGAGGCTGCTGCTGTCATAAGAGAGAAACTGCCATTGCCCAATGTTCTGGCTCACGCTTGTTCGCGTCCATGCGAAAGCGTGTGCAGACGTTTGAAAGTCAACGAGGCCGTGGCTATTCGCTGGCTGAAACGTTGTGCGATGGAGAATGAAACAGAGACCTGGAAGGAGAAACTGAAGATTGCAGAATCTAGTGGCAAGAAAGTTGCTATAATCGGATCTGGTCCAGCAGGACTCACCGCTGCTTACTACCTGGCGAGACTGGGGCATGCAGTTACCATTTTTGAGGCTTTGCCCGAACCTGGAGGAATGATGCGTTATGGCGTTCAGGAATACCGTTTACCCAAGGAGATCGTTGACAAGGATATTCAACGAATCACGAACCTAGGTGTGACTATTGAGACCGGCGTGGTTTTTGGAGAAGAGTTCACATTTGAGACTCTCAAGGAGAAAGGATTTGACGCAGTTCTTGTTGCTGTTGGATTGCATGCAAGTCGCAGGTTGAACGTTGAAGGCGCCGATCTTGACTGTGTGATTGGCGGACTCGACTTTTTAAGAGACCATAGACTTGGGAAGCCCCTCGAAGTGAAGGGTGATGTTCTAGTGATCGGTGGCGGCAGCGTCTCTTTGGATGTGGCGATGACAGCCTTGAGGATTGGAGCCAGCAGTGTGCAAGCGGTCTGCCTTGAGAAACCTGAGGAGATGCCAGCTTTTCCTTGGGAGATTCAGCAAGCACTTGAAGAAGGCGTGAAGATTCACCACTCTTACGGAGTCAAGAGAATCTTGGGCAAGGACGGTAAGGCGTCAGGAGTGGAGTTAATTCGCTGTACATCAGTGTTCGACCAAGAAGGAAATTTCAATCCGACGTATGATGAAAGAGAAACGAAGACTATGGACACCGACATGCTCTTTGTGGCGATAGGACAGACATCAAACCTACCGCTATCTGTAGCAGATCAGCTGAACATATCAAAGACTGGGCTTATCGAAGTGAAGTCACCTGGCATGGAAACAAGTATTCCAGCCGTCTTCGCTTGCGGAGACGTCACAATAGGTCCAGGCTCAATAGTTGAGGTAGTAGCTTCTGGTAGGGCAGCCGCGATGTCTGTTGACAAGCGTCTTGGAGGAACTGGATCTTTTGAGGAAAGGTTTGTGGAGGTTGAGGAGCTAGATCCGTGGCTTGGAAAAATGGAGAATTTCGGTCGCTTGCAGACTGTTCACATGCCTTGCCTGTCCGTTGAAGAGAGGAGGGGAGGCTTCAGTGAGGTTGAACTTGGATACGACGAGAAGATGGCTCAGGAAGAGGCAAGCCGCTGCTTGAGATGTGATCTGAGATTGTGCATTCAAAAGGCCCCTGAACCTCCAGAAAAATGGTTGTCACTGAAAGAGGATGTGGAAGCTGTCCAGGAAACAGAAGGTGTCTATCAGCTTTTAGACGAGAATAAAGAGGTCATTTGCATTAAGGGAACAATGAACCTCAAGCAAGAGTTGCTGCAACAACAGGCAACTAACAGTACGGCGGAATACTTTGTTTTTGAAGAGGCAAAGATGTTTACTATGAGGGAAAGCGAGTTACTTCAACAGTACATTAAACGCTACGGAAAAATGCCTCCACAGAACATGGAAATTGAAGACGACCTCTACTAAACCACTTGAATGCATGTCCGTAAACGTTTTTTATTCTCTTGTGGTTGCTTCATCAAGGACTTTGCGTTGCCAAAATTGAAGTTGAAAGTGGAAAATGCAATACGTGGGTATCTAACTGACGAATTGACCGATGAAGAATTCAAAGGAAATATTCAGTCAATCCTAGATGAATTTAAAGGAAAGAACCTGCTTCATCAAAACATAGGGCAACTCACTTGGAGAATGGAAAGAGAAAATCCAGGTAGAAAGAAGGAGTTCGAGAAAATCTGGATTCTACTTGATCAAGTCAACACACAGATTAGAGAAGACTTCAATAAACGTATGAAACGCGACAGAAGCTGAAATCATGTTAGCAATTGCATGCATGGAGTTCAAGGTATGTTGAGACTAGAGGTTTTAACATGAAAATACCTCTAATCTATCCTCTAATCTCCTTTTTTCCAGCAAGATTCTCAAAAAACAATCACCGACAGCATAATCGTGTTGGTGCAACAATGTTGAATTAGATAATCAGAGCAGTTTGATGAAAGAGAACAGGTAACCTTGATTTGAGCCTCTTTCGTTGAATTACAGTGGAGTGGAGAGAGAAGATTTTGCAGCAGTCTCCAACGCTTCTTGTAGCGGGTTATCTATACATCCTGACATCAGCAATACATTTTGCGCGTTTCAATTGAAGATATTTCTTCATCGTTTGGTTGCAAGCAAGATTACTGGCTGAGACTCCAAGGTGCTTGTCACTGCCGTAGTTTCCTATGACGAGGTAGTCCCCAGCCTGCAGGCTGAATGTTACGATTCCGCTATTGTCGGTTGAACCTACAGCTATCGGCTGACAATTCACTACGATATCAGGGTAGTTCTGCCATGAGATTCCGTAAGAGGCTGCGCAGGAGCCAGAGGATTTATCGTAAACATTGACTGCCAAATCAATGAGAGGCTCTTTTGCAGACCCACGGGGTGGCCAAACTCCAACATCATGTATCTCTGCTCTCACTTCGAGATTCCCCGCGCAAACTGGAAGTTCGCTTATCCCTGTGAAGATAGAGAGGTGCGTGACGTTTGCCCACACGAAATTCGCTGACGTGTTCACGCCAGAGTTTGGGATCAAGGTCCAATTTGAGATCGCGTAGTCCCATGTGTACATCCTTAATGTGGATTCGTCAAAGACTAATCCGCTCTCGTTGTAGTCGAGCTGTATGTAGGCCCAGTCGATTGGCGGGCATTTGAGGGATACGTTGGCGAAGAGCCCTATCGTCCGGTTCATAGCAACTGCAGCTGTTGCGTTTGATATGAATGCTGAACTTGTCACGTTTGATATGAGCACTGTTATTGGGGTTGCCGCCCAGGTCGATCCAACTAGTACGATTGCACCTATGCTGGAGTTTGTGTAGGTTGTTGTGTTGGTACGACAACTGAAGGTGCAACCTGTTGCTGCACCCGTATCTGTCCAGTTGGAGGTCGTACCACATCTATTATTGGTACCGTTGTTTGCATCGGCATCGCAGATGTCATAGTATCCCAAGCCTGTTTGATTATTGAAGCAGAATCTGCTGTTGGTTACGTTGTTCCCTGTGCTTGTCAGATCAGAGAGGAACAAACCGTGTTGAAGGTTAAAGTCTGCAGTGCTGTTGATTATTCTATTATTGCTTGAGCTGGATCTCAGGTAGATGCCATGATCTGTATTATTGTTTGCCTTAGTTTCTTCCAGCGTGTTTCCAGATGAACTGTACAGTTCTATTCCATATTGACATGAAGACACAGTGTTATTGTCTATCAAGTTATTGTTTGAATTGGTGTCAAGGGCGATTCCCCACTTGAATGAAGACGCTGTATTGCTGGTTACATTGTTGCTTGCTGAATACTGCACCCAGATACCACTACCCTGCCGAGGAAAAAGAGGGGTCGTAGATACGGTGTTATTGAAAACTGTGTTATTTTGCGCTCCAAGTACGTGAATTCCATTGGTGAATCTTGACACATTGCAATTCTTTATTGTAACATTATTGAACAGGCTTATGATGCCGCTTCCTGTCATGTTTCCTGTTATTGGTATTCCGTTGCAGTCCAAGGTAATGTTTGGCGCTCCTATCTCCAATCCGATTCCCGGACATGGTCCTGTGTTGAAGTCTGAGCTGTTTAGTGTGCGACTTTGCACGAGAACGTCCCCAGCTTGGCAAGGAATCGTGCTGTTGCAGAATGGTCTTGGATAGCTACTTAGGTTTGCATTTAATGAATATCTACATACTGGTCCAAAGTGGAGGCGTTTGACGGTTTTCATCAAGTCGCCTTGACCATTATCACCTCTGTACCAGTTGCTGTACGTGCATCCTTGGTTACAGGTGGTGCTCAGATTCAGTGGTGCCCATCTTGTGCAAGGTTGTGAATCACAGTTCGGACCGTTGGGCGTAGATGTGCTTGTGGAGGTGCCGTTATACTCGTCAAGAAGATTTCCAAAGGAGTGCCCAAATTCGTGGACAGTTACTCTATCACCGCTCCAGTCGGTGATTGGCGGGGTTGTGGTGTTATCAACACCTGAGTAAGCTACGGCGTAGCTACTTAGTCCTGGAGGAGACCTAATTCCACTCCCTCCAAATTTATTGCTATTCAAAAGCACTATTACCTCGTCTGCAGGACATTGTGTAGCCAAGTTTATGACAGCATTGTCATTACAAGTGATTAGTCTTTGATAGGGCGGGGCGCCGTATTGGCAGCTTAGGCTTCTAGATTCATTAACCCAGTGAATGTTGATGCTCCCTGAGTGATTACTGAATGGCGGAACTGACAGAAGCGTACTTTGATGTGTATTGACATCTGCTGAAAACTGGGATAGCTGAGCGGTCGTATAGTTATCTGCGACAAAGACTATGTCGAGTAATAGAGAGGACAATCCATTATTGACCATCGTCTGGCAGTTGCTTCCTCCCATATCCGGAATGCCCTCTAAGTGTACACTTAGAGCGGGAGAACCATCTGGATAGTATAGATTGATCCAGGCTGCGCTTTCGAAATAGGGAATGACCAAGGTAAAATCAGTCTCGTCCAGTTCGACAGACCCACCTGCAAGAACGTCTCCATCAGCATAATCGTATTGCCAGACGTTGGGAACACCGAACGTGAATTCGTACAAGATTTTTTCCGATTTAGAAACAATCTGAGCTGTGTGACCTGACTCTGGCTGTATCCTCCTGTCCGGAGCAAATCCAGATTTCTTGTAGACATCCAGCAAAGACAGAGATCCCATATCGTAGTTCAACTCCAACATCAGTATCTTATCTTCAACAACAACTGTCATTGTATCGCTACTTTCCCAACCTGCATCATCAGTTACAGTCAGAGTAACAACGTAAACACTTGAATGCGAATACGTACGAGTTGGGTTCACTCCGGTTCCAATAGTTGAGTCAAGAGGATCGCCGAAGTCCCATTCATATGAGATTATGATTCCATCCAGATCGTAAGATCCGCTTCCATCGAAAGTTACACTCTCACCAAGAAGAACAGTCTGATCTGGGCCCGCATCTGCTACTGGCAGCTCATCCTCACCGGCTGATACGTCCATGACGGGCGTTTGGACAACAAACACTGTTGTAGCCAGAAGACAAAGCAAGGCAGCACCTTTCAGAAGCCTTGTGAATTCAGGTCCCAAGTTCTTGCCTTTTGCAAAGAGCGCAACGAGATAGAAGAACACGATGACCAAAACAGGGGGACCAGCAACCTTGAAGCAGAGCAAAGACAATTGGATCAACTGAATCATTGATGAGACAGGAATCGTCAAGAAACCTAAAGCAATCATGGTAAAGCCGCCAGCCAAACGCAACAAACGCTTGTTTTTTTCATTCCATTCTCTAATCCTGTGAATAGAGAAGAGGTTGGAATAGAGAAGCAGGCAGATTATGCTCAATGGCAATACGAAGATGAAATTGTAGTAGAGCAATAGCGGAATTGCTTGAATCTTGGTAGCACTGTCCGCCATCAGACCCAGAATAAACAGGTAAGGTCCACCAGTGCATGGCACCTCAAACAGGCAAACGACAAAGCCCATAACAAAGGCTCCAAATGGGTTCGTTACACCCTTGAGCATCTTCATAAGCAGAGGCTTCAAAGAACGAGGAACCTCCATCACAAACCCGCCACGACCATGCCAAAAGACATCCTTAAGATAGAAAATTCCAGACACTAGGGCAACCAACCCAACCAGCAAACTAAAAATACCAGAGAAACCGCTGACCTGCACGACCGTGAGCAAACCTAACCCGAACAAGAAATAGGCAATGAAAACAGAAAGACAGAAAGACAGCCCCACCTTCAATGCCCTCCTCCTTTGATTAGAGACAAGGATTCGGGCACCTATCAGGAATACCAGCAAAGCAATAGAACAAGGATTGATAGCGTCAACCAAAGCGGCAACAGTCAGAGTAACAATAGGAAGATTGCTGACCACAGAAGCGACTTTCTGATCCGGATATTCTGAATCCTTCACCTCCAAGTCCTGATTAGACGGTGAACTCTCCTTCAACGACTCCTTCACTGCGTCTTCAAAACCATTGAGAATCGGGCTATCACCAACAAGGTAAGTGTCCGAAATAAAAATGGCAGGAATACCCTTTTCTCCTAATGTAATGCCATGGCTGCTAGAGTATTCGTCAAACAGCGGAATGGAGCTTCTATTGGTATAGATATCAAACGTGTGAAGGTGTATAGGATATCTCTGCTCTATCTCAGCTATAAGTGGCTCAACTCTGGCACAGTGAGGGCAACCTTTTCCAGTGAAGAAATAAACGTTCAAACCTCCATCTGAGGAAGCAGAGAGAATATCATTCTCTACTAAGGCAGACTTGGTTTCCGCTCCAACAAATAAAGAAACCACATACAGACCGACCAAGAACACAAAAAAGCCTAGTTTTCTATTCAAACTTCAGCACTACTCCTCCCAATCTCTCTCACACAAATGGAAGATAATGAATTAACAGCATTCCTGTTAAATGCCTTATGGAAAAATCTTCTAGATGTGTCAAGACCAAAACCCTGGAAAACTGGGGAAGCCAAATGTATCATTGATAATGGAGTTCATGCGCGGGCACAGAACTTGATATGCCTGCAAAACTTCGGTTATGAGAGTTGTTTGGTATATTGGATGGTTTGAATTATGCAAATATCAAATCAAGAAGAAGGGATGCTAAGGAATGGGTAGTTTTTGTTCTTTGTTTCTGCTGAATCTGTAGAAGACTCTGCTGTCAGGCAGTTCAACTATTTTTAGGTTGACTTTGTCTCCGATTTTGAGGTCTTCATATTTTGCGCCGTCGATTCTGGCGGATATGAGTAGACCGCCGATTCTTACTATTCCGATGCAGAAGGGCACGTCTTCGACGAAACCAATTGGAGCGCCAAGCCTTATCTCAGTGAAGGCATACAATTCGCCTTCTGTGCCCAAGTCAAACCATTCAAGTTTTTCAGAGTGGCAGTTGGAACATATGACCCTTGGGGGCCACAAGAGTTCTCCGCACTTCTTGCACTTCGTTGTCGTCAAATGGCCTTCTTTGAGGTTTTTGAAGAACTGGCTGGTTCTAGTGTACTTTTCGTCTTGCAACGGGTAGAAATCCAGCATGAAAGGAAGCCCTATCTTTTCTGGACGTTTTATCTTCTCAAACTTCACCATGCTCATCTCAGCTCCCTTGAACATACCAGTATAGAATGCTGATTCGCTGCCCCACTCAGACTGTGTTGAATTCCGATTTCAGCGCCTTTGACATATCTTCCCATGTCAACGTCGCCTCTGAACTGCTTCAGTATCTCAAATGTGTGGTAGATGGAGGTCGCGCCTAGAGGATGACCACAACCCATGATCCCGCCACTGGGGTTTACAGCAACCTTCCCTCCAATGTATGGTTTCCCATCCTCAATGAACTTTCCACCTTTACCTGTTTCACAGAACCCAAGCCCCTCATACTCCATAATCTCGGAGATCGTGAAGCAGTCGTGTACTTCAGCAATATCAACATCATCTTTCGTGATCTTCGCTGTTCTGTAGGCCTCCTTGGCAGCCAGCTTGAGCGGAGCCCACTCCGCCAGGTTTGCTAGATTGTTGATTACGTTTCCGACAGCGTATTGACCGGAACCGATAAGATACATCGGAGTGTCCGTGTACTTCTTTGCTTCTTCAGCAGGAACCAGTATAACTCCTGCAGATCCGTCGGTCATGGGGCAACAGTCAAAAAGGTTAAGCGGAGGCGCTACCATCGGCGATTTGAGTACTGCTTCAACAGTGACCTCTTTCTGAAGGTGGGCGATTGGGTTCAAAGAAGAGTAGTGATGATTCTTCACGGAAACCAAAGCCATCTGCTCTTTAGTTGTGCCAAACTCGTACATGTGCCTCTGAGCTGTGACTGCAAAGATGGGAGGAGCCGAGAAACAGTTGACTCCATCCCATTCACGGTCTAGCACACACGTCATAGTTGTCTGAGCCTCAGCCATGTCAGGCTGGTACATCTTCTCCACACCAATAGCGACAGCTATGTCAGACATGCCTGTGGCAACACAGTTCCAAGCGTATCTAATAGCAGCCTGCCCGGAGACACATGCAAGCTCCGTTCTGGCAATAACTTTCCTTGGAGTCACACCGATGTGTTCAGCAACTAAGGGGGCTACATAAGACAGAAAAGCGAACCTCTCAGGCTGAGCCGCTCCAACAAAGATAGAGTCAACATCCTTCGGCGACAAATTGTCAACGTCTTCAAACAACGCTTTTCCTGCTTCTTGCACTAGGTCTCTCCAGCTGGCTGCCCTCCTGCCAGCCTTTGCTTCACCACCAGCAACAATGGCAACTTGTCTCATCGAAATCACTTGTAAAAACTATGGTTGACTGTTATTTTCCTTTGTATCGCGGTTTTCTTTTCTCTATGAACGCTGATACGCCCTCTTTGTAGTCTTCTGTTGAAGATAGTATTCCGAAGGCTTCTGCTTCATGTACTAGCCCGGTTCGTTGGTCTGTTTCAATGCTTTGGTTGATGAGTTCTTTCGTGAGCTTTAGGGCGATTGGGGGCTTGCTCATGATTGTTTTGGAGAGTTCCTCAACGGTTGATCTGAGTTTTTCTGGTGGTACAACCATGTTAATCAAGCCGATTCTTTCAGCTGTTTTGGGGTCAATCATCTTTCCTGTGAATGCAAGTTCTTTGGCTGTTCCCTTTCCAACAAGTCGTGGTAGACGTTGTGTTCCTCCCCAGCCGGGAATCAATCCAACATTCACCTCTGTCTGTCCTATTCTGGCGTTTTCTGATGCTATTCTGATGTCGCATGCCATGGCAAGTTCTAAGCCGCCTCCTAAGGCGTAGCCGTTGATGGCTGCAATAACAGGCTTCCCAAGTTCTTCAATCGCCAAGGTCAATTTCTGCCCAAGTCTTGAAGTTTCCACCGCTTTTATTACTGTGATATCTGTCACTGTTTTGAGGTCTAATCCTGCGCAGAAGGCTTTTTCTCCAGCTCCAGTAATCACTACAACTCTTACGTTTTTGTCTTTTTCTGCATCTTCAAGAATTGAAAAGAACTCTGGGAGGGTCTCCTCGTTCAGCGCGTTCAAGGCTTTCGGACGGTTTATGGTTATGGTTGCTATCCCATCTTTTTTGTCATAGAGAAGATCCTTGGATCCCATAAGTTGTCACCTATTTTGTCCAGTCATAGAAGCCTTTACCAGTTTTTCTTCCAAGAAGACCTGCTCGAACCATTTGTCTTAGAAGTGGGCTTGGTCTGTACTTCGGATCAAGGTTGTCTCGCAAGACTTCAGCTATGGAAAGAGTTGTGTCCAATCCAAGGTAGTCGACCAGTTTTAGGGGACCCATCGGCCAGTTTAGTCCAAGTCTTATCGCCTTGTCTACATCTTCTGGCTCTGCTATTCCCTCCCAAACAAGGGAAATGGCCTCGTTCAGCGCTGGAACCAGAATTCTATTTACAATGAAGCCGGCACAATCCTTCTTCACCACAACTGGGTCCTTCGCCATTTTCTTGGTGACGTCAACAAGTAAGCTTATGGTTTCATCTGAAGTCTTCGCTCCACGGATAATCTCTATCAGCTTCATTAGTTGCGGAGGGTTGAAGAAGTGTAGTCCACAAAACTTTTCGGGGCGACTTGTGGCTGAAGCAAGTAGTGTTATGCTTATGGAAGAAGTGTTTGAAGCCAAGTAAGCATCCGGTTTTGCTAATCCATCAACCTCCGAAAGCACGCTCTTTTTCAACTTAACATTCTCCGGAACCGCCTCAATAATCAGGTCTGCGTCAGACACAGCTTCTTTTAGGTCCAAGATTGGATGAATTCTCTTTAAAGTTTCATCAACTTCTTTCTGTGTGATTACACCTTTCTTCAAGAATCTTTGCAGGCTAGTTTTTATCATGGACATTCCGTGATCCAGAAATTCCTGGTTGATGTCCCTTAGGTTGACGTTGAACTTTCCGACTTGAGCTGCAACTTGAGCTATGCCGTGACCCATCAACCCGGCTCCAAGAACCGCTATTTTTCGAACTTCCATTATGAATTCTCCTTTTAGAGGTAGAGAAGAGATGGTATAGGAGTATATAATTTCTTGGATAAGCAATATTTTAAAGCTCTAGCGGAGCTTTTGATTACTGCCAGAAGGTGAAACGAGTCATGGCTTGGTTAAACTTGGGAGAAATCTTGGACGTTCATGCTGAGAAATATCCCACGAAACCAGCTGTCAAAGATTGGTGCGGCAAGGCATGGACATATTCAGAATTGAACGTGAGAACCAACAAACTAGCTAACGGCCTCTTGAACATGGGATTGAGTAAGGGCGACCGCGTTGCGGTAATGCTCTATAACTGCGTCGAATTCGTTGAGATTTATTGCGCCTTCGCCAAAGCTGGACTCGTAGTTACACCAGTTAGCTGGCGTTATGTCGGAAGAGAGATTGAGTATGTTGCTAATGACTCAGACGCAAAAGCCATGATCGTTTGTGAAGATTTCGTTGCAGCTATTAATCAGCTTCGTCCGAAACTCAAGGAGATTGACAGCAAAAACTACTTGGTTGTCGGTGAAACAACTCCTGAAGGCTACACGAACTATGAAGACTTGATTGCGAGCTCACCTGATCATAAACCCGACGTAGATGTTGGAGGCAAGGATACGTGGGCTCAAATCTACACTTCTGGGACCACTGGTTTTCCAAAGGGCGTCATTCGATCTCACGAGTCTTATGCTGCGTTCTTCTTCATCAACGCAGTGGAATTCGGTTTTTCAGAGAAGGATTGCGGAATGATCATCATGCCGCTCTTCCACGTAAACTCCACTTTCTACGGGCTTCTATTCCTCTACCTCGGCGCTTCCTTATTCGTTGGCAAAGACAAAGGCTTTGACCCTGTTGACTTGCTAAACATCGTGCACAAAGAGAAAATCTCGTTCATTTCACTAATTCCCACCCATTACAGCCTCATTCTGGAAGTTCCGGAACAGAAGCGTCGACGCTTCGAGACAAGTTCGCTGCGCAAGCTGTTATGCTCCTCTGCCCCTGCAAGAAGCAAGACAAAACGCGGAATTCTGAAGTGTTTCCCCCGTGTTGAACTATATGAGGCATACGGCTCCACCGAAGCTGGGTTAGTTACCATACTCAAGCCTGAAGACCAACTTAGAAAAATCGGCTCAATCGGTAGACCATGCCTAGGAGTCGATTTAATCAAGCTTCTGGACGAGAACGACCGTGAAGTAGGAGTTGGAGAAGTCGGAGAACTTTACTCTAGGGGACCGATGATGTTTGACGAGTATAACAAGATGCCTGAGAAAACTGAAGCTTCATTCAGAGGCGATTTCTTCAGTGCCGGCGACCTGGTTACACGTGACGAAGAAGGCTACTATTACATTGTTGACCGCAAGGACAACATGATTATCACAGGAGGAGAACACGTCTATCCATCGGAGGTTGAGGAAGTGGTCTCTCAACATCCGAAAGTTCGTGACGTTGCTGTGGTGGGGCTTCCAGATGATAAGTGGGGTGAAGCTGTAACGGCTGCTGTTGTCTTAAAGGACGGGGAAAACGCGACTAGTGAAGAGATTGTAGAATGGTGTAGAAGCAAGATGGCTGGGTTCAAGAAGCCTAAGAAAGTGATATTCATCAACTATTCTGAAATGCCTAGGTCTGCAACAGGGAAGATCGTGCATAGAAGACTTAGGAATCGCTTCGCAGAACTTGTCTAGTCTTTGTGGTTAGTCCAGAGTCTTCAGGTATGTCTCCAGTTTTGTTTTCACCTGGTATTCGTCATAGTTTCTCGAGTCGGATGAATCTACGTCAAGGATGAGGCTTGGCACTTCAGTTTTCTTGTATACTGCTTCTTTGACGATAATTTCTCCTATAGACATCATTCTGCATCCCCAGTTGGTAGGGAGAATAATCAGGTTTGCGCGAAAGTCTTTTGTGAGGTTGAGGATGAGGTCGATTCTTCTTTCGATGCTGCAGTTGGCGAAGTTTGGGAGGTATTTTCTGGCGAGGCTTTCAAAGGGTTTGGAGGAGTCTAGGCTTCCCGTCCAGACGTGGGAGAAAGTTTCAGCTACGACAATTGCACCTAAATTGTTCAGGTAATTGAAGAATTTCAGGTTGAACCACATGGGCAGATTGTCCCAGATTAACCTGTATCTTTCGTTTTCGATTTTGCCTACACCGTTTCTTGCTCGCCCTTTGACTTCGTCCAGTAGTTTTTCGTAGAAGTCTACTGCATCTTGGGCTGCTGGTGTGGAGAGCATGAAGAAGATGGCTGAGAAGGCATCTCTGGCTCCCATGGGTGCTGGAATGTTTTTTCTGCAGTCTTGGATTTCCAGCCAGAGTTTGCTTGTGCGATCTGATAGTGTGATGCTTTTTCGAAGCTTGTTTCTGTCTAACGGATTGTTTGTTTGTTTTTCTAGGAACGCAGCTAATTCTTCGAGCTGCGATACATATTGTCTTATGAGTTGTGGTTCAAGGTTTTCTGCGTCTGCCCCAGTCGTGTTGTAGGGGACATCTAGGAGGAATAGGGGGCGTTTTAGGTGGTGACTGAGGATCTGGAACCATTTTAGATGTGTATCGCAGGCGGCTGTTGATGCTACTAGGAAGTTTGGTTTTGGCATGCCTCCTTCCGGAAGATCCTGTGTTTTTTCGGTTAGGACGGAGCCGATTACGGTTCTGGCGTAGGAGCATAGGTCTCTGGAGTAGCCGTGTCTTTCAGCAACTTCTGCAAGTTGAACCGAGACTTGCCTTGCAGCGCATACTGAGGCGTAGTTTTCGGGCCATATGGGTGTAATGTCCATGGCTTGGAGGATTTCGATTGGGAAGGTTGAGGCTACCCAAGCGATGGGTTTGTTCTCTTCCCTGTTTTTGTGAGCTTTCTGGTAGTATGGTTGAACGTGGTTTTGGTAGAAGCCTTGGAGTGTTTGCAGTCTTGTCATGGCTAGGGAACTCCTTTTATTGTTTCTATGAAGGCTTCAATTCTGTTTTTTATCGGAGCTATTCCACTTCTAGTGTGTTCCCATTCAACGTTCAGGACGTGTATGCCTTGGTTTTTGAGTTCTTCTGTTAGAAGAGGGGCATCGAACATGTGAGTGTCACAGAATTTCAGGAGAAAATTGATGACTGCTTCAACATTGAATTGCTTAATCATGTTTTTGATGTGGCTCACTCTTTCCTCCCAGTTGTATCGCGAGGGGGATGGAATTTTGTTTAGGTAACGTTTGGAGATGGCTTTTATGGGGTTTTTGTCTGTTTGAACAAGGGTCCAGAAGTATCTTGTTCCAGTACACAGGTCATCTGCTACTGCGATTCCGCCGACTGATTCGATTATGTTTAGTAGGTCTGGAGTGCCCATCATACTTCCTGTGATTAAGAGTCTCACACCAGGTTTTGGTGGGTCTATG
Organism: Candidatus Bathyarchaeota archaeon; assembly: GCA_020348865.1. Taxonomy (GTDB): domain Archaea; phylum Thermoproteota; class Bathyarchaeia; order Bathyarchaeales; family Bathyarchaeaceae; genus SOJZ01. The sequence goes on from CP070754.1 coordinate 1,090,376, forward strand.
CGGGTTTCTATTTCTTTCAGTAGCTGTTTCAGAAGTGTATTATGTTCACTCTTGGAGGTTAGCATGCTTGATAGGACAATTTCAAGGGTTTCCGTGCCGTTGATGAGCGGGGTGTCTCTTTTTCTTAAGTCATAGATTTTCTTGAGGAGGTCTCTGTTTTCGTTGCAGAGTTGAATTGAGTGTTGGATTTTTTTGTTGGTTATGGTGGTTTTGAAGGTTTCTTCCAGGGATTCTTTGAATCTTGTGATTTCCTGGTGGAAGAAATCATGAGCTTTTTGCGTGTTTGTGTGGGGGGTGTTTATGAAGTGGAAGTATGGGATTTTTGTGCAGTGTCTCCAGAGGTCGTAGGTCTTGTTGAAGTTGTCGCAGGAGTTGGAGGTGACGAAGCCGTCTAGATAGGCGTAAGAGCTTCTCAAGGCTAGGTCGAAGGTGCTGCGGGCAAAGGAGCAGGCGTTGCGTGGTAGGTAGGCATCTGCTAGCATGGTGGGTTTTGTGCTTCCTAGGATTCTGACTGGTAGGGCATCCATGGCGTGGATGATTTCTTCTGGTGTGTACGTGCTGTTCCAGCCTATGACTGGTTTGTTTTGGTTTTTCCAGCTTCTTGCGATGTCATGTCTTTCGGAGAGTATGTTTCTGAAAGACTGCAAAATCCGCATGATGACAACGCTCAGGTTAGGATTGTTGTTAAGAGGAAGATTTAACTCTTAAACAATACGGTTGCAAGAGACCAACTCAGTAATGCATGAGTGCAGAATGATTGGCGATTGCATTATCCTTGTTTCTTCTTCACCTCCATTTCAGTGTGCTAGAAGGCGGCCAAGGTGAAGTATTTATGCGTGCATGCAACTGAAACGTTTAGAAGTTTCTTTCCCAAGTCTTTAGCAGAAGTTAATATTGTGCATAATGTGGAATTTTTCTCCTAAGTTTTCGATGCAACTTCAAATGAAATAGTAAAAGGTTGAAAAACAAAAGAGGGTGACAGAATGTTGGATATACCATCTATAACAGGAATAGTTGCAGCTGTAGGTGTGATTGTGGGTGTTGTCCTAGCCATAATGGAGCTTAGAAACATAACCAAGACAAGGCAAATGGCGCTTATCATGAGCATATACTCGCTTTTCACCCGCAGAGAATACATAGATGCATTAACAAAAATCAGGACCAGAGAATTCAAAGATTATGAAGGATACATGAAAAAGCATGGGCTGACAGACCTTGCGCAGGTATCTGGACTTTATGAAGGACTAGGATTTCTTCTGCACAGAGGATTTCTAGACATTGACACAGTTCGTGAACTCCTAAGCGAATCAACAAAGCTGACGTGGGAAAAGGTGAAACCTATTGTAGAAGATGCCAGAAAACAACTTAGTCAGAGGAAATCCGGAGAGAATGTCCCAGTTTACCAATGGTGGGAATACCTCTATGATGAACTGCAGAAAAGAGAAGAAAGCCTGCAACAAGTATCAGAAGCATGGGAAATGCCAGTAGAAAAAATACGTTGCGAAGGTTGCCATGCTTTGACCGTCAATTGTGCTGGAAGCAAGTGCAGAATCGTGAAATGCTTGGCCTCTAAA
>CP070754.1:1092049-1115523 GCA_020348865.1 Candidatus Bathyarchaeota archaeon
GTTTGCAGAAAAGCAAAACCTGGTCATAGAAGCTTTCAGAAAAATGGGGGTAATCATCTCTTGCACGTGTACACCATACCTGATTGGAAATCTACCAACGTATGGAGAACACATTGCTTGGTCCGAGTCCTCTGCAGTTACTTTCGCTAATTCGGTCATCGGAGCGAGAACCAACAGAGAAGGCGGCCCATCAGCCCTCGCAGCGGCTTTTGTAGGTGAAACACCTTCCTACGGACTGCACCTAGAAGAGAACAGGGTGCCAGATGCTCACATAGACGTGAGGGCAACCTTAAAAGGTCTGTCGGATTGGGGAGCCCTTGGTTATTGTATTGGCGAAAAAGCCGGAAACAAGATATCATATATAACAGGTATAAAAGACGCGAATTTAGATCAATTGAAATCATTCTGCGCCTCAGTTGTGACTTACGGTTCAAAACCGTTGTTCTTTATGAAAGGGATAACTCCTGAATCTGAGAAACATCAACTGCCAAGAGAGAAAACCATCATCGAAGATAGGGACATAGAAGAGGCATATGAAAGCATTGATGACAACGTTGACACCATTGACTTCATTTGTGTAGGTTGCCCCCACTGCTCGATCAGAGAGATTGCTGAAGTAGCAGAATTGCTGAAGAACAAGAAAGTATCCCCGAACACGGAATTATGGGTTGCAACCTCAAGGCTAACAAAACAGCTCTCTGACAAAAGAGGATACACGGAAATAATCGAGAGCGCCGGAGGAAAATTCGCCTGTGACACTTGTATGGCAGTGGCACCATTGAGAGGAAGGTTCAGGACAGTTGCAACAACCTCTGCAAAAGGATGCTACTATTCAAGACACAACAACATGAAGACAAGACTGGGAAGCTTAGAAGAGTGCATGGAGGCTGCGATTAGAGGAAAATGGAGCTGAAAGGAAGAATCATCTCAAAAGGAGTGGCGGAAGGAGAAGCCTTGACCACCTCGCAACCAATCTCCTTCTACGGTGGAGTGAACCCCAAAACCGGTATGATCATAGAAAAAAAGCACGAACTGCAGGGAAAGAAAGTGAAAGACAAAATACTTGTTTTCCCAACCGGCAAAGGGTCAACTGTCGGATCCTACACTCTTTACAGGATGAAAAAAAACAATACAGCTCCTGCTGGGATCATAAACGAAAAAAGTGAAACAGTGGTCGCTGTGGGAGCAATAATCTCCGAGATACCCTGCGTTGACAAGATTGATATTTCGAAAATAGAGACAGGAGACACTATTCGACTGGAGAATGATGTTGTTGAAATAGAGAAGAGAAGAACGCCTCGATAACCTGTTCCAGTTACCTTCATCTTTTGCCCACCTTTCAAACCCACATTTTGCCTCGAAACATCCTTCCTCGGAAAACCAGATAATCTCTAATTGGCAGAATTCATGTAAATATGCTAATCTGGTCTTGGATTCCATGACACATGGATATGATTCACAATCGTAAACGCAATCACTAGTTCGCCCGCAGACTGGAGTATTCCCCAGAAAACATAATTCTTGCTGGCGGTGAAGCTGCAACTCCAGCGAATGGTCATCCAACAGCTACTTCGTAAATGACATAGAAAAATAGCCTACCACCGAGGAAAACTCACCGACAATGTCACCACTCGTTTTGTAGCACAACAGTTGAGCCTTTTTTGCATTCAACAGCTTCGCTGCAGTAATCACAGCTACCGTCGGACCGCAACCACACGTTGATATGTTATGTCTCTCTACGGTGGAACAATACAAATCTGCATCCATCTTAGCAACAGCGTTGATAGCCATCTTATCCTTTCGCTGAGCCTGTTCATGCGATTCGTAATGAGTCATATCTGTAGAAGCAATCACCAAACCGTTCTTCCTCGACAAGACCTCTGCAACAGCCCGTCCTACTTTTCGGCTAGACTCCAAATCTTGCATAAGAAAGCAAATTGGCACAAATTTGAAGGTTGAGGCGTACAAGTATTGGAGAAAAGGAAGCTGAACTTCGATTGAATGCTCAAACATATGAGCTGAATCATCAATGTCAAGGATGCGAGATTCATCTACAATCTGCATCGCAGTCGATGTGTCAATCTCTGCGTCTCCTAGAGGAGTACGCCAAACGCCCTCATTCATTAGTGCCAAAGCGTTTCCTCGCCCAGTGTGGTTGGGACCAAGAATGACCACAACATCAGGTTTTCCATCCACCGCAAGACTGTGATACGCATGCGCAGCCACCGGTCCAGAATACATATACCCAGCATGAGGGCATATTAGTCCAACAATGTTTCGAGGACCCGCTTTGACCCGCTGCGGAAGTTTGCCTGGTCCAAATCTATGTGCAAAGCACCCTTCGATCTGCGCTTTCAGTGATTGAGCAGTACCTGCATAAAACGACCCAGCTTGACAAGGAGACCTGGTCTTCAACCTTTTCCCTTCATTAATCCTCTGTTGTCATTTTTACCTCAAAGTCATCAATGGATGATTTCATTTTTTCGTCCGGAGGCATCTCTCCTTTCTCCCGTAGGATTTGTCTGGCAAGAAGCCAGTAGATTATGGCCAAGGCTCTTCTACCTTTGTTATTGGTCGGCACGGCCAGGTCTATGTCATCAAAATCGTTGTCAGTGCTACAAAGCGCTATTACGGGGATACCTGCGCTTGAGGCCTCTCTAACAGCTTGAACATCAGCCTTGGAATCAGATACAACTATGACTCCAGGTTCGATATGACCTGGATACAGTGGATTCGAGAGCATCCCAGGTACAAATCGCCCTACGACTGGAGTTGCTCCAATCACTTCACAAAACTTATTCACAGGAGCACGCCCATACAATCTCGCTGCCACTACCACAATCTTTGACGGGTCAAATCGGGCAAGGAATCTAGCAGCGACTCGTATGCGTTCATCAGTTTTCTTGATGTCTAAGACAAAAAGTCCGTCAGGCCTGACGCGATAGACGAATTGATCCATGTCTCTTGTCTGCATTCTTGTACCTATGTGAACTCCTGCGGATAGCATGGTGTCTTGAGGAAGCAGAAGCTCCTCCTCACTTGAAACTTCATCTTTTTCCGTCTTCTCTTCTGACATGATTTTTCTCCTCATAATGAAAGAACAGCCATTTTGGTCCGGTCACCTAATATCTCTTCTATCCGAATAAGTTCATTAATCTTCGCCACTCTTGTCCCTCCCATTACACCAGTTTTTATGATTGGGCAGTGTAATGCCACGGACAAGTGGGCCAAATGTGTATCTGTTGTTTCTCCAGAACGGTGAGACATGATCGGAACATAGGAAGCTTTTCTTGCCAGTTCAGTTGCTTCCCAAGCATCTGTAAGGGTGCCAACTTGATTTGTCTTTATAATAATAGCGTTCCCAGCGCTGATTTCGATTCCACGGGTCAATCTTTTTTTGCTCGTTGCAAACAGGTCGTCACCAGAAATCAGACATCCTCTTGCCTTATCTGCAAGTTCTGCGAAGCTTTCAAAGTCGTTTTCATGGAAAGGGTCTTCGACATAAATGAGGTTGTGGTTCCAGATAAGACTCAACAAAAAGTCTAGTTGCTCACCAGAATTTCTTTTGATGCCTTCTCTGTCGTATACGTAAAGCTCTTCTTCCTGCTTCCACAAAGTGGAAGCTGCTATATCCAAACCAATCCTGCACTCTACACTCAATTCTTCAGAAACCTCATCACATGCCTTGGCAACGATTTGCAGAGCTTGTTCACTTTTTATGTTGGGCGCCCACGCTCCTTCTTCCCCCCTTCCTCCGGTGAAGGAAGCATCCTTCCTTCTAAGAAGTGAACCAATTCTTTGATGAACCAGAACGTTTGCGCTCGCCGCATCCGAAAAAGACTCTGCATTGATGGGAAGAACCAGGAACTCCTGTATGTCCGGTGTTTTTCCTCCTGCGTGTTTTCCTCCGCCCAAAACATTGCCAAGTGGACATGGAAGCTCATCTGCAAAATAGCCGGCAAGATGCTGAAATAGCGGCATACCATAGGATGTGGCCGCAGCCTCTGCTACGGCCAGAGAAACAGCATACGCTGTGTTTCCCCCTAGGTTCCTAAAGTCTTCGGTTCCATCGATTTCATGGAGAAGAAGATCGATTTCTTCTTGTTCATTTGCGTTTCTGCCAATCAACTCTGGTGCGACGAGCTCCTCAACTTGTCTTCTTGCCAAGTCGACTTTGCCTTTGGGGTATGAAATGACCTCGGCTTTGCCTCTGCTGGCGCCAGCTGGGGCTGAAGCCCTTCCAAACCCCGAGACAGTTGATATGTCAATTTCAAGTGTTTCTTCCCCACGGCTGTTGAAAAGTTTCCGAGCAGTGATATTTTCGATGACTGTTGACACTTCTTCTGCCTCGTTATACTTGGCTAGCTCGTCTTTTCCTTCCAGCTTCAACATAGAATCTCAAGATTTCATCGATTATGTTCGTGTGGGACAGGAGCATACGGCGGCAACAGTATCGTGTTACCCCCAAGCTGTCCAAAACTCTTCCTGCGTCTTCCCCTGCTTTTACCCTTCCGGTAAACTCTTCCCACTTGTCTCCAACTAGTTTGCCACATGTGAAACAACGTATCGGAATGATAATTATCAAGCGCCTCCTATTGAATGGTCTTGGGTCTTTGTGCTTTTCATAAGGGAGAGAAGGGAATTATTTCAATGTTGTGCCTACAGACAACGGAAAACCCTTTGTTTGAAAATTTTCTTCTCAGTGTTGATTTCGGCATTTTTCCGTTAGATTTAACATCACTTGTGGTGAGAGAGCAGCTGATTGCAACGTAAGATAAGGAAATCCCAGAAGATAGGATCTGGATATTCTAATGGTGCATTGCACTCACCTTACGCGCACGCAAGACGTGACCATGAAAGAACTGCGTGCATCTATCTGTAGCTTTTTTGGTCCCTCGCTCTTGCGCCAGGGCCCCCAAACTTTTTGGGCTCTTTTCGTCTCGAATCGCCTACAACTAAAGCACGGTCATAGTCGGTGAAAACAGTTCTGAGGCGAGTGCTCTTTGTCCATTTCAGCAGAGCCCTTGCGATGGCTGTTCGCGTCGCCTCAGCTTGCCCCATGAACCCTCCGCCAGACACCTTGACGTTAATGTCAAGTTTTTTCCACGTCTCTTCACCAATTTGCAGAAAAGGCTCCATAATTTTGTCACGGGCGATTTTAGGTTCAAAGATTTCGATTGGAACTTTGTTTATACGGATTCTTCCCTTTCCAGCTCTAGCGGTTGCTCGGGCAATTGCAGTTTTTCGCTTTCCACTAGTCAATAAGACTCTTTTTGGATTTGGCATTATCATTCACCTGTTGGAGTCCACCCTATTTCCTTTGCCAGCTTCCCAACCGTTATATATGGACACCGCAACCTTGAAGCGTCAGCTTCAGGAATCGTCTGTATTTCTTTGGTTTCGAATTCTTTAGGGATATCGAGGAAAACCTTCAGTCGTTTGTATGCTTGCTGTCCCTTTGGTTTCCTTCGCGGAAGCATACCACGCACGGTTCTTCGGACAATTCGATCTGGTCTCCTCCGATGCAAAGGACCCTTTCTTGGATGACCAATTTCCAAGTATTTTTTTGCTTCTTTGACTATGCTGAGCCTTTTGCCTGATATGGCAGCTTTTTCTGCGTTTACAATGGTTATTTCTTCGCCTTGGAGGAGGCGTCTAGCTATATGGCTTGCCATTCGACCGAGAATCAGTCCAGTTGCGTCAATTACTGCCGCATGTTCGATGGTCATTGATTTACCCAAGGATTTTCACACCTGTGCCTTTTGGGTTCTTCTTCATTAACTCAGAAAAAGATAAGCATTTTCCTTTGGCCTTTGAGATTTTTGCCTGTGCCTCCTGAGAAAAGGCGAAAGCTGCCACTTTGATTGGATGATCGATTTTTCCCGCCCCCAAAACCTTGCCCGGAACAGCTACTGTTTCTCCTTTTTCGGTGTAGCGATTCAGTCGACTTACATTCACTGTTGTACGGTTTCGTTGCGAACAAGATAGGAATTTCGCTATGTCACGCCATATTCTTGCCTCGCTTTCCTGACACTTCTTTTTCATGGATCGGATGAGGTTGACTAGCTCGGGATTGGTGGTTCTGGTTTGCTTCATCATCTCATCCTCCTCAGTGCCTTGGAGAAATCTTGAAATCGTTTGTCAAGGATTTGAGTGGCTTCAAGTACTATTCTTTCAACTGGCAGTGCACCTGTTGATTCTATGCTAAGAACATAAGTGTCATGGGAGTTGTTGCCAGTTTCAGTTTGAGGCTCAGAGTCGTAGGAACAGGTGGAAACGGGTTGCCATTTAGCGTGAATCTTTCCTTTCCCTAGTCGTGCGTACGCTTCCAGTTTTATTTTCTGACCCGGTGCCAATTCTGCAATGAGAATCTTGCCACTGACTGGGGCTACGTTCGGGTTCTCAGATTGCAAACCTTTGGAGTACACGGCTGTTATCTCATCGGTAGCTTCAGCTTCCAGTGTCAGAGCTACACGACATAAATTGCATCCAAACTCGCTTTTGCAAGGGCACTCCTCGGGTAGGTTGTACGAATCCAAATCTGTTTTGAGGGGGACAAAACCTAATCTATGGGCGAGAATCTCGTCGTGGAGGATAGAAGAGTTTTCAATAATAACCACATCCTCTATTGCCATAGTAGGCACCTCGGAGAGCATTGTTCGGCGCAACGCATTCACATAGGATGTGTCAACTCCGCGGATAATCAACTGCATAGTAGAATCGGTTTTATCAATAATCTGGATCTCCATTATGCCTAAACGTCCTTTATGCAGATGATCGTGGACATATGTGCTTTCCATAAGGAGAGAAAGGCATTATTTCAATGTTATGGTGATGTTGAAGAAGAGGATGTTGCCACTGAACCTACGCGCAACTCATCATTAGAGCAGGATGTTTCGATAAGGGAAATATCAGAGCTCTATATGCTACCTATAACGTAGAAGCAAGTGTGGGATTGTCGTAGCTAAACCTGAGCTAATCACGTAATTGACCAGATAAACACAAGCGTCTTATCCATTTCAGCCTTTTGTTCCTTCGCGTTTCTAATTTGAAGGTATTAGAAGAGAGTAATATTAACGTTTCAGTATTGAACGCGTGCGTAAGACTCGTTTCCTGCTCTTCACGTTCAGAGAATCGATGGTACGAATGAAAGTTCTCAGCCAAGAGGAAGCCTAAATTCTACGTCCTCTACGTCCACCTTTTCTTCGAGTTCCATTGTGCGGAATTGGTGTCATCTCTTCGATGCGACCTATACGGAATCCAGATCGAGCTAATGCCCGTATAGCGGCTTGTGCTCCGGACCCTGGTGTTCTAGCACCTGACCCGCCTGGGGCTCGAACTTTAATGTGTATAGCGTTGATGCCCCGATCCCTAGCGATATTTGCAGCGTAGGCTGCGGCGCGCATAGCAGCGTGGGGTGATGATTCCAACCGAGCTGCCTTCACAAACATGCCTCCTGAAGCTCTGGCAATCGTTTCGGCGCCAGATATGTCGGTGACGTGTATGATTGTGTTATTGTAAGAACTGTAAACGTGGATAACTGCCCATCTTTCAGCCTTTTTGCTCACTGTTTTGCACCTCAGTTTCAGGTTTCTCATTTGGCCGCGTTTCAGCTGCAGCACTTATCGATTCTCTCATTGGATGGCTAGGATTCAATAAAGGACTCGTTGGAGCATAGCCTATACTTGGCTCCTCCCTGCTTAGAACCAAATAACTTGGAGATGAAAATCTTTTGCCTTCTATAGCGACGTGCCCGTGTGAAATTAGTTGACGAGCTTGATACATGGACTTAGCCAAGCCTTTTCTAAACACAAGAGTTTGAAGTCTACGTTCAAGGATATCTTCTAGAGTTAAGTCCAGAACGTTATCCAAAGCAGCTGTTTCAGGCAGAATCCCAAGCCGGCGAAGTCTACCAATAAGTCGCTTTTCCATCTTCCTTCGTTGCTCAGCAGGCATACCTAGAAGCGACCGAGCGATTCCTCGAAACTTCGAGACCTTAATCTTGTGAGACCAGAGTTCTCTTTTGTTTCTTAATCCGTATTGACCAAGCAATTTGAGTTCGGCATCCAGAGTATCAATTCGCCAAGGAAATTTCGAAGTTTCATATTTCTTTCGTTGCCTCTTGGGATCACCCATGATTATTGCTGCATCCTTGCCTTCTTGACCCTGACGCCAATAGCCTTTCCGGTTCTGCCTGTTGTTCTCGTTTTTTGTCCGCGTACCTTTAGTCCGTAAGCGTGACGAAATCCTCTCCACGATCTGATGTTTTTCATCTGGTCGATGTCTGTTTTTGTTTGGAGAACAAGATCAGACCCAATAAGGTGAAGATGGCTCCCAGTTTGGCGGTCTTTGGGACGGTTGAAAAGCCAACTGGGTACACCTTGTTTTTTTAGATCTTTCATTATTTCCACAATTCTGCCAACTTCAGTTTCAGAGAGGAACCCTGCACGAGTTTTCGGGTTGATATTGGCTTTGTCCACAATCACGTTAGCCAGTTTGATTCCTATTCCTTTTACACTAGCTAGGGCATACACTATTTTTTTAGTGCCTTCCAAATCAGTGTTGACGATTCGAACGATGTGTTGAAATTCCTTGAGCATCCTGAACAGTCCATGCCTTGCTTCAAGCTAACCACTGAAGTAACCCATATTTTATTTAAAGAGTTCGCTTTCAGCTTAGGTGTGATGAATATTAGAGAGCTTGTACACATTCGACTGCAGATTAGTCACTTGAGTGAAATTCTTGATCTCAACATTTCTCATGGAATGCATATATTGACATTTTAGTGGAATGCTAATGATGGCGCCGGGGGTGGGATTTGAACCCACGCGGCCCGCAAGGACCACAGGCTCTCTAAGCGAACTCCAGGCGTGAGCTTCCTTTAGGATTGAATCTGCTCCCTACCTGATTTCCCGCATTTGATGTGTTGCTCTAGGATACCCCGGCTTTTCTTAGTCTAGAATTATGAGTTTACTAGTGTTTTTAGCCTTTCTGAAAACGATTTGGCTATTCATGGATTCGCCATTTTCTTGGGTACACATTACGTGGCATCAAGACACGTCGTGTCTTTGCCACGAACCCGTGGGTTTTTTCTAGGGTATTCTCCGTAGATGCAAGTGCCTCTGCAAGTGCTACGGCTTCGCCCTTCTGAGTATACATAATGACAACATCATTTCGGTGTATTCTTGTCTCAAGTGCCAAGACTCCCGGTGCTGCTAGGTTGGCCCCGTGGCATATAGCTCCCACAGATGAGTCACGTACGATTATTTTCGGGTATAGCCGTAGAGCTTTTTCCATTGGTTGTATAAATCTATGGATGTGCTTTTCATCTTTTGTTTCTTGGTATTGTGCATAGAAGAATGATACGTCATGTAGTGTGACTAGGCTGCTGTCCTCAATAAGCGATCCAGATCTCGTTCTCCGCAGTTCTTGCATATGAGCCCCGCAACCTAGGGTTTCACCTATGTCGTGGCTAAGTTTGCGAATGTATGTTCCAGCTTCGCAGCCTACTCGGAAAAGTAGGTTGCGACCATTGATTTCGAGAAAGTTCAGATAATATATTCTGCGGATTCTTAGCCGGCGCTTGACTGAGGCTCGGATAGGTGGACGCTGGTAGATTGCTCCAATGAATTCGTTTAGAACAGCTTTCACTCGGTCTTCGGACACGTCAGAGTGGAGTCTCGTTACGCAAATGTATTCTTTTCCAGATAAAAGAAGGGCTTGGATTATTTTCGTGGCCGATTCCAAGGCGATTGGTAGGATACCTGTCACTTTGGGGTCTAGAGTCCCGCCGTGACCAATGTGCTGAATGTTTAGGAGACGTTTTGCCCAAGCAGCAACCTCGTGGCTTGAAGGGCCAGGTGGTTTGTCTAGGTTTATAATTCCAAACTTGATGTAGTCCTGAAGCGGTCTCTGGTCTGGGCGACGACCGTAATCTGGGTTGGATTCCTCCTCAGCTTTCACAATAAGGTCTCTTTTGATCCCCCACGGTTCCATAAATCTCTGCATATCCATCCAGTAAAATGGAAAAGGTTAGGACAGCTAAAAGGGTTAGGATGAGGCTCGGTCGACAAAAGGCCAGGTGGGTTCCCCAAAGAAAACTTCGCCAATGGTCAATTCGGGTTCGTACATCAAATCCAAGTCAGATCATCATACACAAAAAGGGTTTTAAACAGAACCGTGGTTTATGGTGTGTTGTTGCGAGGCCCCGTGATGGCAAACTTTGTCTTCGTTACGGGCGGCGTGCTTTCTTCTGTGGGCAAGGGCATCACAACCTCATCCATTGGAAAGATGCTTCAAACCCGAGGGTACAAAGTCACGACGATAAAGATAGATCCATATGTTAACGTAGACGCAGGTACAATGAACCCGTATATCCATGGAGAGGTTTATGTAACAGACGACGGAGGAGAAACAGACCTAGACCTTGGGGGATACGAAAGATTCCTAAATCTCAACCTGCCCAAGGTAAACAACATCACAACTGGACAGATATACCAAACCATCATCAGCAAAGAACGACGAGGGGATTTCCTAGGCAAATGTGTCCAAATCGTTCCTCACATCACCAATGAAATCAAACGTCGAATACGCCTCGTCGCGAAACAGTCAAAGGTTGACATAGTCTTGGTGGAGTGCGGAGGCACAGTTGGAGACATGGAAGGACTGCCCTTCCTGGAAGCAATTCGACAAATGCGCTTGGAGGATGGGTTTGCAAACACTCTATACGTTCATGTTGCTCTTGTCCCCATCCTAGACGTCACCAGCGAGATGAAAACAAAACCCCTCCAACACAGCGTAAATGAACTACGTCGGATCGGTATCCAACCAGACATAGTTGTAGCCCGGTGCAGAAAGATGATTGACCTAGAAGCCCTTCGGAAAATAGCGCTCTTCGGCACAATTCCTGAAAACGCGGTGTTCTGTTCATACAAAGTTTCCACAATCTACCAAGTTCCACTAATCTTGGACGAGCAAGGTATGGGAAAATACATCTGCAAACGATTAGGTATACCACAGAAAAGACCCAAATGGAACGAATGGAAACGATTCGTTAGCTCCGTTGAGAACCCACACTTTGAGGTCAAAATAGGACTAGTTGGCAAGTACGCAGGCCTAGCTGACAGTTACATAAGCATGAATGAGGCTCTCCGGCATGGGGGGGCTGCCTGCCGAGCTAGCATTTCAATCGACTACATCAAGGCAGAGCAATTTGAAAGAGATATGACCAAGCTGAAACTGCTCAGAAATTACGACGGAATCTTCATTCCCTACGGCTTTGGCCCAAGAGGAACAGAAGGAAAGATAAAGGCAATCGGTTTTGCGCGGGAAAATGACTTACCCTTTTTGGGCATATGCTACGGTTTTCAACTGGCAGTTGTGGAATTTGCCCGCAACAAATGCGGATTAGAAGACGCCAACAGCACGGAAGTAAACCGGGAAACCACAAATCCCGTAATCGATTTGATGCCAGAACAGCGGGGCGTCAAATATAAAGGAGCAACCATGCGACTAGGCGCACATAAAATTAGAATCAAGAAGGATACTTTGGCGTATACATTGTACAAGGGTGAAGAGATTCTGGAGCGCCATCGCCACAGATGGGAAGTCAACCAAGACTACTGGAACGTGTTGCAGAAGCATGGATTAATATTCTCAGGCGAAAGCCCAGATGGCAAGAGAATGGAGATTCTGGAACTGCCGGATAAGTTCTTCTTCTTCGCTTCACAGTTCCACGGAGAGTTCAAAAGCCGTCCTAGTAGCCCAGACCCAGAGTACTATGGCTTTGTTAAGGCATGCCTAGACAAAAAGCAGGGAAAGACAAAAGCAGAATTCTGAATATGTTAATAGCTACCGCGTTAGGTGTAAGCAATAAATGGCGTTGGAAAGACACGTATTAGCAAAAAGATCTGTTCTGTTTCTACTAATAGGTGTGTCGATTTTTGTTTGTTACCTGTACTTCTTTGTTGGCATACCCGAGATGGTGGCGGTTATTCGAAGCGTTAATTCTTTCTATTACTCGCTAGCGGTCATGGCTTTCTTGTTAGACACGTTTTTCTACGCCCTAACATGGCACTACTTGCTGCTTCCTCTTTCGGTCAAAACTCCTCTTAGGAAGACTTTTCTTTTCGTTTGGGTTGGAGCGTTCGTTGACATTCTAGTTCCTGCGGAATCGGTTAGCGGAGATTTTTCCAAAGCTTATCTAATGTCCAAAGAAACAAACGAAAGTACTGGAAGAGTTGCAGCGTCCATTATAAGCCACAGAATCCTCTCATCTGTGGTTACCCTAGGAAGTTTGATCGTCGGTTCTCTCTCGTTCCTAGTTCTTAGACATGAAATCCCTGGGCTCATCTTAAACCTAATACTGCTCGTATCGTTTGGCACCGTGATTACGCTAGTTTTCCTATTCCTTCTATGCTTCAAAGAGCAGATGGCCCGCAAAATAACCGATTCTCTCTTGAGGCTGATTGCGTTTGTTTCCAGAGGTCGCTGGCAACTAACCAGTTTAAAGTCTGAAGCGCGGAGAATCTTGAAAGGTTTTCATCAGGCGATAGATGTCCTAGGCGCGCATCCTGCTAGTTTGGTTCCACCAGTGATTTTTTCGATAATGTCTTGGCTCTTTAGTTTGCTCATATCTTTGTTAATTTTTCTCTCTCTTGGTTACCCGTTCAGTTTCAGCCTAATAATTACCGTGGTTACCGTGTATTCCATCAGTTGCGCCATTCAAGCTGTACCCGCAGGAATCCCTGCAGAAGTGGGCATTGTAGAACCCATTATGATCACCCTTTACGCTTTGCTCGGTGTTCCCGTCGATATTGGCGGCGCTACAACCATTCTAACAAGAATTCTAACCGTATGGCTCCGACTCTCCATAGGATTTGTCGCAACGCAGTGGGTTGGAATCAAAACGTTGGCCGGTAGTTCGACCAGCGTTCCAGTGGAGTTATGACTCAGTTTTGAGAAGTATGTTGAGTAGAGAGACTATATACAAGATTTGCGCTGATAATTGGGAACGTTATGGGAAGAGGTCTTGTTGTGCGCAAGCAAAGAATACTGCTACAACTCAAAAGGAACCTTGATACTGCTCTTTCCATCAAATCATCCCGTCCGGTTTTAAAGCTACAAACACATTTGTTATGGAAGTGTTAGGAAAGCACTATCGATGAAGAAAGTAAGGAGGCAAGACTCGGTTCAAGAAAAAGTGTTTGCAAACCTGGATATTCGCGCAAATGATGTTGAGAAAACCGTCAACAGAGGAGACGTACTTGTTGTCATTGACGTTTTGAGATGTGGCTCCACCATCGTCACGGCGTTGGAGAACGGCGCTAAGGAGGTGATTCCAACAAAAACCATTAGAGAAGCACACATGCTTCATAAGAAAAACTCCGAGTTTCTGCTAGCTGGCGAAAGAAAAGGACTGAAGCCCAAAGGATTTGATTTAGGAAACTCGCCGCTGGAATTCTCTTTCAAAACTGTGAAAGAGAAGCATGTAATTCTGACCACAACGAGTGGGACAAAGGCTATTTGTTTATCCAAAAATGCAAGGTGGGTGCTGATTGGAGCTTTCGTTAATGCTGAGGCTGTTGCCAAGACCGCTTTTGAAATTGCTGAGAAAGAAAAGATTGGGATTTCCTTTGTGCTTTCAGGAACGCGTGGTCGGTTTTCTTTGGAAGACTTCATGTGCGCAGGTGCAATCGTGAAGAATCTTCCAGCCGACAAAATTGAATGTTCAGATGCTGTTCTAGCAGCGTCGTTGACTTTTCAACAATCGTGTAGACGGTTAACTGAGATTATTCAACTTGGAAGCCACGGACGATATCTTGAAGCCATAGGGCATGAAGAAGATGTGAAGTTCTGCTGCAAGCTTAATGCCTATTCAGCTGTTCCAGTATTCAAAGCTGAAAGCATTGTGTTACTCGCTTTAGGTGAAGAGCGTACGTTCAGCTAACGCTTCGATTTCCTTCTCACCATGATGCGGGCGCACGCGTCGCCGTAATCCCAGTAGCATGTTTCGTTCAGTACGTTCCATAGTCAGCACCAAGATGACGACTTGCCTCAGAAACATCCCTCACAGTTTCATTCAGTATATCCGTCATATCAACTTTCGATATGGAAAGCTTGATCTAAACGTCCGTTCTGACTTCCTGATTCGGCTTAACGTCGGTGAGATTAAACTACACCCCACAAATCGAATTGTGGTCTTCCCTTTCTGTCAAACTGTATTCTCCACTAGCAACATTGCGTTTTGCGTAGCCGACTTATAGCGTCCTCCCACAGAACTTGATGCAGTCTGCAAAATCCTTACATCTGACCAAAAGTTGTTGGCTCAAACCTTACAAAAACCGGGATAGAGACTGAAGGAGGCGTTGGACGCACGCGTATACTTCATGAACAGTCCGGAAAATCCCAGTGCATAGACAAACGGTTAGGACGCCCCCAATAAACCATGATTACGCACCTAGCTCACCTCTTTCGTCGATCTTAAACTCATCTACATTGGTTTGCCCTTACTATGTAATTCTACAAGGCTTTTAAAGGAACGAGCGGTTTTATATGGCTTTATTCATGAATTTAAAGGAGAAACGAAGGAGCATTCTATGTTTCATGGTGCCCAAAATTGGAACAACCTAATGTCGACGGCTCTCCTCAGATTTCTATAATAATCCCAACGCGAAACGGGGAAAAAACCATAAGCACGCTTTTGGAATCAGTAATGAAACTAGATTATGAGAAGGAGAAGCTCGAAGTGATCGTTGTAGACGGGTACTCCACCGATCGAACAATAGAGCTTGTCTCGGAATACCCGGTTGAGTTAGTTATGGAAGATGGCCACGGGCTAAATGCTGCAAGGAACACAGGCATCAAACACTCGAGTGGCGAAATACTAAGTTTCACCGACTGCGACTGTGTAGTTCCAAAGAACTGGGTTAGGAAAATCGTCAAGAATTTCAACGATCCAAAAACAGGATGCGTCGGTGGCACGGTCTTGGGTTGTGACGCGGATACCTTTAGTTCACGTTACGCCAACGAAACCTTATTTCGCATTATGCCATCATTCAAGACTAGAGTAGTTACCGAAAATATCCATACGTTGCTCTACCCAGCGGGCTGCAACATGTCCTTCAGAAGAAGCGTTCTCGATAAAATTGGGCCTTTTAATGAAGATATTCGATATGGTTTTGATGAGATGGAGTTAGTCGAACGTGTAGGAGAAGCAGGCTATAATACGACGTTAGACCCAGAAGTGTTAATCTATCATCGACATAGAGAGACAATTGAAGAGATATTGAAGCAAATCTTTGGATATGCACGAGGAAGCATACTTTTAATAAAAGAGAGGGGTATTAGAAATCGCATAGGCTTTCTGCTTGCCCTTGATATGTTTGGTTTCATAGTTGGGTTTTCGCTGTTCGGTCTGCTTATCATGCTATACCTCCTAACTTCAAACACTCTTTTTATGCAGGTTTTTCTCTTGCTAGTGTTTGCTCCCTTTCTCCTAGCGATGGTCAGGTATGCCCTGAAGGCCTTGAAAACCAAGAACTACCTATCAATATTCACATATCCATTCATAGACGCCTTGAGGATCATCGCTTTTTCTCTAGGGCAGTGGTACCAACTGTTTAGCCGAAAGCCAACTTACGACATGAGAAAGAGTCGCCGTGTACCCCAAACTGAAATTGCTCTGAATTAGATAATATCGCTTTGCTGGGAGAATTGTGAACACAAAAGCCCGAACTGTCTCAGTAGTAATTCCCACTTTTCAAGAGGAAGAATACATAGCCACAACACTATCCAGGCTTGCCAACACGAGTCACCTCACTGAAATCATTGTCGTCGACGGAGGAAGCGAGGACAAGACCGTCAAAGCTGCACGACAATTCACTAACAAGGTGTACACACTGCGAGAACGTGGGATAGGAAAGGCGAGGAATTACGGTGCCAAACATGCATGTGGAGACGTCTTGATCTTTCTTGATGCAGACGTCATTCCGCCGTCGAATTTTGTCGAGAAAGTTCTGGAAACATTTAGTGATCCTACGGTTGTAGGTGCTACGTGTTCTACCATGCCTAAGAATGCGAGACTTCATGAAAGAGTCTTCTTTCATTTCTACAATTGTCTCAATCGAATCTTGGCAAGTCTTAAACCTCACTGTCGTGGAGAGTTTTTTGTGGCCAGAAGGAATGAGTTTCTCAAAGTCAATGGTTTTGATGAAAGTTTACCGTGCACTGAAGATCATGAACTCACGTTTCGGCTCTCAAAAAGAGGGAAATTTGTGTTTATCAAGGATCTCACTGTTTACGAGTCATTGAGGCGATTTCGAAAACTCGGGCTTCTGACTGTTGTTGGCATTTGGCTAGCAAATTACATCTCTTTTGTTATACGTGGAAAGACTGTTTCAAAGGTTTGGCTACCCATACGATGAGGCTAGAGCAACAGTTGTGCGCTTGTTTTTGTTACCGAATCGCCACTTGTTTGACAATCTGAGCCCTTTCCACTGGATATGCTTGCGTATTAGCTTCATTATTCCAAGAATCTTGACAGCTCATGCCATCCGTTTGATAAGGTCGTTAATGACCTCGCTTCTATACCCAGTAACCCCACCGGTGGCAAAACTTCTTTTTACCTTCCCGCTGAAACCTTTCCTCGGCGGATGAAGACGAAACACTGGCTTAACGTCGCGAATACTACCGTACTCAACCCTCACCTCATATACAGCCTCGGCCAAATCATCGATCGATTCATAACCAATTCCCTGAACATTCTCATCATTTAACTTCTTGTCACCGACGAGCTTCCCTCTTTTTCTTAGGAGAAGCACAACACTCTCTTTGGAAACCTCACCCCAGGCCAAGTAATCCTTTGCTTTGCGCAACATGCCCAGGTAGGAAGGACGATCATCAATCAACGTGGCGTGGCAATTCCGAGTTAGATGAAGCATCTTGAGCGTTTCACCAATTTCCCGGTAAATATCACTAACCCCGCGAACCCGAATGACTGCTAAGCATTTCCGTTTTCCTTTCATTCTACCCAACCCAATCACCAGGCGTTACAAGAGTATACGTCTTCTGAAGAGCCTCAAACACGGTAAGAGCAAAAGAGAGAGCAGTCTTGGTAGATCCGTAGCTTCTCGTCCAACAATCCTTTATCCCTGCAAGTCCTAGAATCACCTTTGCCGATTCATTTGCAACAACCCCCAAGCCGCGAGGGCTAGGAATAAGCACAATCTCTACTCCACCACACTTGGCCCGAACCGTAAACGGAAGAGAATGCGGCTTCCCACAAGCACATTCCCAGCTTCCACAACCTCGACGAACAAGGGTAACGTTAAGACGCGCATTCACCGCAGCTTTCTCAATGGCAGTGCGCACCTGCTTAGCCTTGCCTGAGCCCAAACCAAGATGACCGTCTCGGTCTCCAACGGCTACAATGGCTTTGAATCGAGACTTCTCTCCTGCATCAGTCTGTTTTTGCACCAAATTTATGTTGATAACTTCCTCCTGCAAGTCCGGAAGAAGAACATCCACAATCTCCGGTTCACGTATTTTCAACCCTTCCACAAACACTTCGTCCATAGAAGAAACGTGACCCTCAGAAATCATCTTTCCCAGCCTTGTGCGAGGCTTCCACTCTTCCACCTTCTCCCTCATCGACCTCATGCTTTCATCTCCTTAAAGGAAGAAGTAATCTTTTCCTTCGTCAAAGAAAAATGTTCGGAAAGCTGTTCAGGACGCAGCTTTTTCGATAATTGCTTGGAGAACCTTTTTTGATAGGCGGCAGGGTCTGAAAGCAACTGGCTTGCGTAGTCAACAATGTGGTTTCCACGCATTCTTTTTTCGTCCGGCAGTATCTTTTCATCATGTGGAACCAGTATACCAGCATCAAGAACCCCGTTTAGAACAGCAAATACTCGCGAGCCTCTAGAAGGACGCTGCAAACCTATATCCAAAACAGCCTTTTTCATGCCATGGGCATTCGCTCTGTAACCGCATAGAAGCCCAGTTAGATAGGCTGCCGACATGTTCTTGCAACTACCTTGCCACCCAAAAACCTTCATCAATTCGCGGGAATGAGCAGAGGTAATGACCACGTCACCACTTGCCTTGGCCGCGATAACTTGGGCGATTGTATGTTTCAGGGTACGTCGAATTACTAATCTGGGCAGCTTTGACAGAACAAGCGCTCTTCTTGATTCGTAATCGGTTTTTCCTTCTCTTCGTCTACGAAAGGGGACACGATAGCTAGGTCCTTCAGCCATCAGCGGTTCCTCCCTAAATCACGAGTTTTAATGTAGCGCTCCAAGTCTGCTGTTGACTCGAACACTCCGCTCCCAGCCTTATCGTAGAGTTTTCGATAGACGCTTTCCGTAATTGTGCGACTTGTTTTCAGTTCACGCAACTTCTTTCGTAGCGGCCGGATTCTTCTCATCCACCTTTGTTTCTTGGAAATCTTCGCGTGAGGCGACCCACTTTTTCGACCTGGTCCACTTCTTAGTCCTTTCTTCTTCTTTTCATGCAAACGCCGAGCTCGAGCACGACTAACGCCCCTTTTAGGTAGGGGTCGAATGGTCCCTTCATGGATCAATTTCCTGATTTCCTCACGGGTAATCGCCACCTCAACAGCCTCTATTCGGTCAGGGTCCATCCAGACTCGTCCTTTTCCAATCTTGAGGAGCTCAGCGGCCAATCGACGTTGACTTACAAGACTCAAATCCTCTCGCTCCGTCCATGTTGTTCAGTTTCTTCTTCTTTCGTCGCCTTCTCTTCTTTCCCGCCTTCTACTTCAAGTTCTTTTATTTCTCTAGGATTAAGAATGTGAATCCCTCGTTCTCCCGCTCTAGCAGAGATTTCAACTCGTTTTCTCGCCCCAACGTTGTGCGCGATTCTGATGGCTTGAGTTTTGGTGTCGACTTTCTCAACATCATCCATGTTGAAAATTAGAGTCTCTGCGAAACCGGAGTTGTGAAGACCCCTAGTTTTCTTTGGACCACGATAACCGACTCCTACGGATCGGGGCCACCCCTTTACCTTCTTCCGCATTTTACTGTCTATGCCACGCGGTCGCCTCCAGCTTTCTTCTACTCTCTTGTATCTCCAGCTTTCCTGTCGCATAAAACTGGGCTTTCTGCTTTTTGCGCGTTTTCGATTTCTCAAGTCTTGTTTTGTGACAATCGCCTCTGGTTTTTCCTCGCTTTTCATTCTTCCATCCCCTCGTGTCGCTCGTAAGTATAGATACCATCGAGGAATACTCGAGGATCCTTTCTTCTAATCTTAGTTGCTCTTTCGATGTTTGCGGCGGTTTGACTGACGTCCTCGATGTTGACCCCTTGCACATCTACGTCGTCACCCTTTGGTATAACCTTGGCATCACCGATTATTCTGGCCATACGCGGGCTTCGTTCCCCTGTGAAGTTCTCTATAGCCACTGTTTTGTCTCTAACCTTGACAGATATTGGAAAGTGAGAAAACACTATCTTGAGTTTGTAAGTGAAGCCTTTTGTCACCCCTCTTATCATGTTATGAATATGAGAGGCAATCGTTCCGACTAGGGCTGCCTCTCTTTTGCGAGGCCAATTCGTCTGTATCTTGACCACATTTCCTTCCAATTGGATAGATACGGGAGCGTGAGAAAAATCTCGCATAAGCGTTCCCTTTTCACCCTTGACCGTTACAACTCTTTCATCCACGTTGACCTCCACATTCTCCGGAATTTCGACCGATTTGACAGCCTCAGCAACGCGCATTCACAGCTCTCCTAATAGATGAAGGCAAGGAGTCGCCCACCGATTTTTTCCTTCTTGACCTCCCGATGAGATCGCACGCCTTTGGGACTGGAGATCACAAGAATCCCGATGTCTCTGGATGGGAGAAAACGTTTTTCCCATGCTTCAAATTCGTTCATTCTCACAGGAAAACGGGGTTTCACAGCGCCACATTTGTTTATACGACCAAGAAGCTGTATCTTGAATTTTCCGGAGCGACCATCCTCCACAAATTCGAATTCGCCGATGTAACCATTCAGTTGCATAACCCTCAAAACTCGCCCCAAGAGTTTAGAAGCTGGACTGATTATGCATTCACGCTTGTTTCGTATTTCATTGTTCATAATGGTGGTCAACCCGTTAGCAAGAGTATCTACTGGTGTCAAGTCCTCGTTGTCTCCTATTCATATTTTTTGAACCCTAATTTTCCAGCAATCTCCCTGAAACACTGACGGCACAAGTACAACCCATGTCGACGAATGATTGCGCCATAGGAGCCACATCGTCTGCATGGGCGGCTGCCTTTACCATATTTTCGTTCTTTCTTGGGTTTCTCCTTTCCCATGTTGGCCACCTTGGCCTATACAACATCAACTCCAAATTCGTCTTTGATGAACAGTATCGCCTCCTCAAGCGTTAGTAGATGATTCCGTCTAACCTTGGATCTGGCGCGACGTCTCCGTTTAACACGATATCCAAGTCTACCTACAGTAACTGAAACATCCATACCATGTATGCCGAGTTCTGGTACGTATCTGGTTCCAGGTATCTCTATGTGTTCTTTTATACCAAAAGAAAAGTTTCCGTGGCGATCAAAACTACTCTTCGAAAGTTTATTGTCAACTGTTTGAAAAGCTTTCTTGAGAAAATTCCTTGCCTTTTCCTTTCGAAGGCTCACCAGACAAGCAATTGGTTCTCCTTTTCTGATACCAAAATCCCGTATCGTTTTTTTGGCTTTTCTCTTGCAGGGTGTTTGCTCAGTCAGTTGCTCAAGAACCTTTGATGCTTTTTCAAGAGGTTCACCGGACTTGCCGACAGAAATATTGACTGCCACTTTTTCAATCTTTGACCTAAGCATTGGGTCTTCACGCCATCTCTTGCGAATCTCCTCTTCTGACAAGTCAATCATCCTCTGGGAAAGATATCCACGGCTGGGTGTCGCCAACAACGAAAATGAGGCTAAGAGTTGTCTGAAAGTGGCTGTTGTTTTTGTCTTCAATGGTAACTAGCGAGTCTCTGCGTTTCTGGTTTGGTCGTTCTTCTATAGCAACGATCTTGCCATACTTGCCCACGTTTTTCCCTCCGACAATGACTGCTAACATGCCTTCAGCTAGCTTTAGGTGTGCAACAATCTCTTGACTGCGTATGTCTGTCTTCAAAACATCTAATGTTTGAAAGACGTCTTCTTCAGGTTTCTGGGGATCTTCCACTTGAACTTTTATGTTTCTTCCATCGTGAAGATTAAGCTGTAGGTGCCCACCTTTGAGGATATTCTTGTCCTTGATTTGACAGAGTTTGAATGGCGCTTCCTCTTTTCCAATGGGATGGAGGATTAGCCCTTTTTTGGAGGGCAGAATCCGATAGGTCTTTTTCATTTCGGGTATAGAAATGACGTCCATCAGACCGATTGGGAAATGTTCCTCAAGCTGTACTTTTCCATCAACTCTTATTTTCCCTTGGGAAATTATTGTCTTTGCTTCTTTTCGCGTCTTTGCTAGCCTCAATATGTCACGGACAACGAGCACGAGAGGTAGGCAATGAGAGATTCGGTGAGGACCTGGTTTAGGTTCAATTGTCCAAACGAATTCTTTTCGATGGATCGGCCAAAATTTCGGAGCTGGTCTTCGTTTCAAGCGTCTTTCTCCACCTTTTTCGTCAATTTGTGTTTCTCTGTTTTCACCGTAGTTTGACGAGAAACTTTTTTCCTTCTTTTTCGCTGCTTCTTTATAGGTCTCGTTTCCGATTCTTTCGCAGTCGTCTCTTCAGGCGATTCAACTTTTTCACCCGAGCTTTTTCGTTTGAGTGCTTCTTTACGCCGCTTGTCATCGAGGTTGAGGCGAAGAATTCTCACTTTGGATGGATGAATGGGAGTGGGTGTTGCAGTTCCGTCTACTTTCTCCCGTGTTACTCCTTCAACAGATATTCTGTACTTCTTTCGGTCCACTCCAGTTACTTTTCCTTCAAACCCTTTGCGATCGCCCCTCATTATCTGAACAGTATCTCCAACTCTCACGGGAATCGAGTTGGTGTTGTGGGATGCTTTCAACTGCAATGAAAGATGCGCAGAAAAATGCTTGTATCGCCTATGCAAGGGTGCCTGATACATTCTTTTGTGCTGCTTTCTAGGTTTTGTCGTTTTCACTGCTTCTAGCTCCCTATACAATGATGCTTGCGGCACTCGCTATCCTTGGCCAACGCTCAGCCGCTTCCTTCGCAACTGGACCTCGGATCTCTGAGCCACGCATTTCTCCTTCAGGGGTCATTATGACCGCTGCGTTGTCTTCAAATTGAACCCAGACTCCGTCCCTACGTCTATATGGCTTTTTCTGCCGAACCAAGACCGCTTGGAAAATTTTCTTCCTCATATCAGGCGTTCCTCTTCTCACCGACACAACAACTCGGTCTCCAACAGCTGCCGGAGGAACTCGCCTTAGTCGACCTTTATACCCCGTTACCTGAATTATCCTGAGTTTCTTGGCCCCGCTGTTATCGGTGCATTTAACAATAGAACCTGCTAACAACCCCTTTGAGATTTTTGGTTTCTGACCGATCATTCCTCTGGCTATGAAAGCCCGTGATTTAGCTCTTGCTGCCATTTTATCTTTCCCCCAGCTTTTCGACTACCACGAATGAAACTGTTTTGCTTATTGGATGGCATTCAGCTATCTTTACTGGATTTCCTTCTTTCACGTTTATGCATGGGGGGTTGTGGGCTGGAATGTGGCTACGTCTTCGTTCGTACCGTTTGAATTTTGGTACATAGTTTAAGTAGTCACGTCGCACGACAACGGTTTTGTCCATTTTGGCGCTGATGACAGTGCCTTCTAGTGCGCGGCCTCTGATTGATAGGGTTCCATGATACGGACAGTTTGAATCATCGCAGGTTCTCGTCGATTTTTTTGAGGAAGAAGTTGCCATTCACCAATGTCTCCTGACTCGTTTCTTGCTACGGTTCTCAGATCGTCCAATGATAATCTTTCCATCTATCTCCACAACTGTTCCGTCGAGCATGGTAAAATGAAAGACAGACACCTTCTTTGCAATCATCTTTTTCTTATCTTTATGTCGTATCATCAACGTATTCCGGGTTTCGTTGAGTACCCTGCCTCTTAGGCCTACATAGCTAGGATGCAAGCTTCCTGCAACCTCAACGTTAAGCCCGATGAATTCATGTTGAGGTATGGTTGAGGTGATTCTCATTTCTTCTTATCCACCGGGATTTCTTCGTTTTCAACAGTGAGAATACGAGCAATTGTTTTCCGGAGTTCCCACACTCGAGAGGGGTTGTCAAGAGAACCCCCCGCTTTGACCATTGTTCTCAATCTGACGAGTTCGGTTCGCAATTCCCCAATCTTTTTCTCGCGGTTTTCAGAAGACATTGTTCGGATGTCTTTAATCCTTAAGATTGGCATTCTATTCTTCAGCCTCCACAACCTCTTTCTCAGTCTCCTCCCTTGTCTCTTCTCTAGGCTCCTCCCTTGTCTCTTCTCTAGG
>CP070754.1:1115623-1164428 GCA_020348865.1 Candidatus Bathyarchaeota archaeon
GAAGGTGAGCTCCACCCTATCATACGAATCCCTCTGCATTCAGCGTAACGTTCAGCATGTCCAGACAACTTCGTGTTGCACACAATCATCGCTTTGTCTATCTTCAAATTGTTCAATCCATGCTCGAATCCTTCGGTAACATCTTCAAAGACTGCCCTTGCGATTCGACCTTCATCCAAGCCAGTTGGCGTATGGTAGTTGTAGTGGTGCTTCACTTCAACGATATATGTTACACCGTCTCTCTTTGCAACAGCGTCTATTTCATGCTCCACGCATTTACCTCTCACAATCTGATTCGGAACAACCTCATAGCCATGTTCACTCAACAGAATCTGTATAAAACGTTCAAAGTCAGGTTTAGACCTCATAAGGCTTAGCCCCCTTCGCAGACAGGTCTGAAACCTGACCGATGGCTTGTACTTGCTCAAATATCTGCGAATCAACTGAAGAATCTTTCTTGTCTCTATGCCATCGTATATTTTGGCCTCCACTTTTCCGGCAACTTCATCTGCTGTTTCCCGGGAAGCACCCATTCTCAAGCAGGTTTTCACAATCTTCTCTCGGCTGTATAGCTGCCTTCGTCCGTTAGCTTTTGTCACAAAGAGACTCAGAATGATTCCTCTCGGCTCACATTCAAGCACTGTTTATTGCTTACTTTTAATAAGACCTTTGTAAATCCACCCAGCTCAAGTGTTGTTCAAAATCAGTCAGAGTGACTTCGAATCCATGTCGGATATTGGCAAGGAAAGTTGTGTCACGTTAATGACTTACACGTGAATGATTGGATTCTTCCAATGATTTAGACTTGAAAACATAATGTGTCATGACAATGAGATGGTACGTTTTGGCGCAGGAATCCTATCTCCATGCGTGTGAGTCTTAGGAGGTTTTTCTCATTCGACCGAAAAGAGAAAGGAGTTTCTCCTTCATCTGTGTGAGTACCGCCATCATCAACATCAGAGGGATAAGTGCCACACAGAGCCAGCATCCTGAACATGCGCCCCCACAGAGTCCCACGTGCATGCTGACAAATGGAATGGAAAAGGATGATAGAAATAGCACTAGGTCCCAAATTCTTGCCTTGATGTGTTTGCTGATCCTAGGATGCTTTGACATCTTCATGACCTCTTGAATAGGTTAGTGCTCCTGATGAACATGCCGTAACGCATTCCTTGCATACGGTGCACGCATGTCGGTCTATTGAAACGCTTTTTTCTGCTGGTTTTATAGCCCAGCTAGGGCAGACTCCTCTACATTGGCCACAATCTTTGCATTTCGTTGGGTCATGTTTTACCTTGTACGTGAAGCCTAGCTTTGTTCCAATATAGTGCACGGCGTTGGATAGAACGCCAAGTGGACAAACCCAACACCATCCTCTCCCACCGAACAGGAAAATGCCACCAATGAAAAGCCAGAAAACCATTGTTATGATGCCCCCAGTGTGCCAATAGGTCAGAGCTGCAAAGTTCCCAGTCAAAAAATCAACAATGTTCTGCACTGAGGAAGCGGCACAATAGCGACAACATATGCCTGCTATTCCCAGAGTTTCAGCCACGCTACTTGCTTCAGGTGCACAGCAACTTCCTAATACTGGAGTTGCTGGACCTATCATTCCCAAGATTGCTGGCAGCAGGAAACCGATGAAGAACCCGTATCTAATCGCGCCCAGGCTAACCTTGCCACTGAAGTCTATCTTGAGTCTGCGTGGAGTCAGTCTGCTAAGGCTTTCAGTGAGCGAGCCAATAGGACACAACCATCCACAGAATAGAGGACCGAAGAAGAATGCGACTACTATCGCTATTAATGCCAGAAGACGAATTGGTTGGACAATAATGGTAGTCCAGTATCTGCCAGTAAACATCCATTCAACTGTCATTCTGTAGCACACAGAGTGCAGAGTCGGCGCTGCAAGAGAACCTTGCAGAAAATAGATAATCCTAGGTATGGCTGCGAAAGGATAGACGAAGAAGAGAAAACCAAATATGAAGCCTAGGTATCTCCACTTGTTTCTCTTCAAAGTTTCAAGATTCAACTTCATCAACTCTCACCCCAGATTCAGACCCCATCCTCCATAGATTGTTATGGGAATAAAGGAGAGTCTCTCACCCGTATCACCGTCGTTCACTGCCAAGCCACCATCATACCAGACTTCTTGCCCACGCACATTCTCTGGTACGAAGATGATCCAGTCTATTCCTAAATACGGGATTCCTTCACCTGGATCCAACGGCTCAGTGAACGTTTTTGTATCTGGATCCCAAGGAAATCCAGCGTTAACTTCCCATTCGACAGGGATGGTGCAGTTCACCAACTCTAGCTGAACCTTGTGAGGTTGGTGGTCAGTGTTTATTATCCAGTGTGTCGAGAGGGCAATTGTCCAAGGATTGAGGATCCGTTTCAAGGAGCCCTGTTCGTTGACATTTATCTGAATGGGGGTGGGAGGTGGACCTCGCCCCGACGGGAAGAAAATCCAGAAATGAAGTATCTCGGATTTGGCAAGATGTGCTGAGTATAGGCTACCGCCTAATGTCAAGCACAAAGCACCGATGAATAGAATGCTAAAAATCTTCGTTGCCTTTGTAATCTTGAATGCAGGCATGCTTTTGGATTAGGGTGATTTGCACATTTAAGATTTCAGAAACAAAGTTCTATTCGAAATTGTGCTAGGAATCTCGCCTTGTGGTATATGCCTCACTATTGGTCTTCGCGATATAAACGTAAATGATTGGATTTTCCTTATGATTTGGACTTTATCAAGATCTAGTCGACAAGAGGAAGAATTCTCAGAATCTATAAATGTATTAGATTTCGACCCCAACACGAATCCTCTATCTGAATTTATCTTGCATAATCTTTTACTGGAGCTAGGGCTGAACTAACCCAAAATGGACTAACTGAGTACATAGAGCAGTCTTCATCAAGCGCACCATGATCTCAATCAAAGGAGAATCCGAAAGTTGAAAAGGGCGTTGGTTTTGATAGGTCTTCTCGTTGCAGTAAGCCCTTTCACAATTCTCGTGCCCTTGAATATTCTCTCGATAAACCTAGAGTCTGTACTGGTGTTTTTCGATCAACTAGCCTACATCGTGACCTATATCTCCCTCT
Organism: Candidatus Bathyarchaeota archaeon; assembly: GCA_020348865.1. Lineage (GTDB taxonomy): Archaea > Thermoproteota > Bathyarchaeia > Bathyarchaeales > Bathyarchaeaceae > SOJZ01. The sequence goes on from CP070754.1 coordinate 1,118,729, forward strand.
TGATCTGCCTCTTTACTGTAATTGCCACTTTCCTGTGGTACCCCCGTGCCAGGAAGAAGTTTTCCTCGCCAATTAAACATTCAGGATTCTCAGTAGCAAAAATGGTTTTGGGAACCACAATTCTCATAATAGTTGTTCAGATCTCTGTAATGCTTCTGTACCCGTATCTCCTCTACCAAATATCCTTCTACCTGTTCTTTATCTCTCTGATAATGTTTGCAATCCGAAACTCGGTTACGTTTGTGAGCGCGTATCTTCATAAGAGGCGTGAACAGCGCGATTTGAGCTCCGATCTCAGAGACGGAACACACCTAGTCACTGTGATCGTTCCAGCTTACAACGAGGAGATAACAATAGGCAAAACTATTGACGCTCTTCTTGGACTCTCCTATGTCAACAAAGAGATAATTATTGTGGATGATGGGTCGACAGACAGAACCTTTGAAGTCGCAAAAAAATATGCAAAAAGTGATTCTACAAGAGTAGTTACGAAGCCAAATGGTGGAAAGTGGGATGCTCTCAACACCGGAATCAAACTTGCCAAGGGTGAGTTCATCATCTGCATCGATGCTGACACGCTTCTCGACCCAAACGCCATCCAGAACCTAATCAGACATTTTGGTGATCCCGACATTGCTGCAGTTGCAGGAAATGTAAAAGTTGGGAACCGACGTGGCTTGCTGACAAAACTTCAAGCACTCGAATATGTTGTTGGAATTAATCTTCACCGAAGAAGCGAAGCGAATCTACGAAATGTCACGGTTGTGCCCGGGCCAATTGGAGCATTCCGAGCATCTGTACTCAAAGAGATTGGCCTATTTGAAGGGGACACCTTTGCCGAGGATGCGGACATCACGCTTAGGATTTTAAGAGCTGGATACAAAACGGCATTTGAGGCACGAGCTTTTGGATACACAGAAGCCCCAACATCAATGACCAGCCTTGCAAAACAACGATACAGATGGTATAGAGGTAGTCTCCAAGTGCTTTCGAAGCATAAAGATATGGCTTTCAATAAGAAATATGGACGAACTGGCACTCTTGTGATGCCTTGGAAGATTTTCAATGGAATCATCTACCCTTGGTTCACGTTCTTCACCTTGATGTGGCTGCTGGTTTTCTGCTTCAATCCGATTTCACCCTACACAATCTATCATCCGAGAATGGGAGGTGGCCCTCCGGAGTGGGCACCAGGGCAATCATCATCGAACCAAGGACGTGGCCCTCCAAACGGCACTAGCCAAATCGGGATAGCAATTGACTTCTTCCAGACAATTCCGTACATCTATGTTTTCTGGTTCTTAGCCTTCATTATACTAGAAACTGCTGTCGCCGCATACGCGTTATCCCTAGATATCAAAGAAAAGAAGTCCTTACTTTCATACGCTATACTCCACAGACTTTCCTTCCTCTATATACTGGATATTGTAAGAATGTTAAGCCAGCTCGAAGAGACGTTTCACTATCCAATGAAATGGGAGATAATAGAACATCACGGAACAGCAACCATCTAGAAACAGTGCAACTAAATTTTCCATCCACGTCCTACTGCTAGGCACAGTCATTTGCACGTTCAGCCGCTACTACAACTGGTAGCATGCCACAAATAGCAATTATCTGAGTTAAACTTGTTTATTTCTCGCGCTTGTCAAGCTCCTCGATTTTAACCCTAATAGTGCTCACGATATTTAAAATTCTGTGCTTCCCACGCTTTCCGTTTAATGTATGCAATGACAATTAATGTCTAGTCGACTAGAGAATAATCTTCCAAATGCACGTGGATTTATACGTAAATGATTGGATTTCTGCAGACTTCAGCGGCGAGTCGAAATATCATGACTCCTTCTGCAGGCTGTTGACAGGAATAAAAAGGTCGAAAGATTAGCGACCAATTCCCCGCTTGCATATAGCGAATACCATTCAAACTTGGACATCTAACATTGAAACATGGTTTAATTCATGGTTCAGGCAAAAGAGAATGGGTCCTCTAATCCATGTTAACCTTCCATACCAGTACGTGTATTCGCAAATCACATATCCTAATCTAGCGAGCTATCTTTTTATTCTGTTCCTGTTTATCATAAAACATGGCAGAACGAGAGAAAAGAATCCGACTTGCATTATTGTTAAATGTTTGTTTCACTGCAATAGAGATTGTAGGAGGCTTATGGACAAACAGCCTGGCAATCATCTCAGATGCCCTGCATGATTTTGGAGATAGTGTAGCTTTAGGAAGTTCAATTGTTCTTGAACGAGCATCTCGCAAGGAACCTGACGCCAGTCGTACATTCGGATACCAGCGATTATCGCTCTTTTCTGCTCTTTTTTCAGCTTTGGTTTTGGTAGGCGGCTCCGTGGTTGTCCTCCTTAACGTCGTACCAAGACTTCTCAATCCTGAACGAGTTGACGCTACGGGCATGGTCGTCTTTGCAATCATCGGAATTATGGCTAATGGTCTCGGATTCAGCTTACTAAAGAAGGGAGAGAGCCTCAATGAGAAAGTTCTTTCTTGGCACCTCCTAGAAGATGTTCTCGGATGGGTTGTAATCTTGATAGGTGGATCGGTCATTCACTTTTGGGACGCGCACTTCATTGATCCCCTAATGACAATCGGAATAACAGCTTTTCTCCTTTACAATGTTGCAAGGAATTTGATGGAAGCCATGAACATTCTGCTCCAAGGAGTACCCAAACACATTAACATCGATGAAGTCAAAAGAGAACTTTCAAAAATCAAGGGAGTAATTGCCGTCCACGACGTACATATCTGGTCATTAGAGGGAGAAACCGATGTTTTCTCCGGACATGTTGTGGTAGATGATGCACTGCTCAGAACACCCGATGAAACCCGAAGAAGCATAAAAGAAGCTCTTAAGAAACACCATATTGAACATTCAACCGTCGAGCTTGAAAGCAAAGATTCATGCTCAGGAATCGAGTGCGAAGATTGGTGCTCAAGGAAAACACAGAAATGAAGGCGGGTCCACTCCATTCGTTTTCCTGATCCTATGCACAATGAAAACTCGCATCATTTTCTCAATGGTTAATTTACTCACCACAGGTCTTCTTCTCATGTTCTGCGGTGTGTCTCATTCCAGTGGTTATCTGCAAAAAGTATATCAAGTCAAGTAGAGTATGGTAAGGTTCTATTGGGGGAAATGACTTGGAGGATGAGCTTTTAATATATGTGGATGGTAAGTTTTGCCCCAGGTCAGAGGCAAAAGTTTCTGTTTACGATCATGGCTTGCTGTACGGAGACGGTATTTTCGAAGGAATTCGCGCCTACGGCGGGGTCGTATTCAAACTCAAGGAACATATAGACCGGCTGTACGGTTCAGCGCACACAATCATGCTGGACATACCATTAACAAAGAAAGAAATGATACAGGCTGTTCTGAAGACACTTAAGAAGAACAAACTCAAAGACGCTTACATTCGCTTGGTGGTCACAAGAGGAATCGGTGACCTCGGGCTGGACCCGAGAAAATGCTCAAAACCAACAATCATAATCATCACTCACCCAATGATAGCATTACATGGAACAGAGGCAAAAGAGAAAGGCGCGACAACGCTTATTGCATGGGTGAAAAGAGACCCAGTTGATGCAACTTCGCACGAAATAAAGTCGCTAAACTACCTGAACAGCATACTGGCAAAACTTGAAGCCAACGTCGCTGGTGTAGACGAAGCCATATGCTTGGACAAAGTAGGTTTTGTATGTGAGGGCGTAGCTGAGAACATATTCATCGTCAAGGAAGACGAAATATCCACGCCACCAGTTTCAACTGGAGCATTGCCTGGAATAACAAGGAACAGAGTTATGATGTTGGCAGAGATGATGAAGTACAGAGTTGCAGAGAGAAATATTACGCCAAACGAATTATTCAATGCTGACGAGGTTTTCTTCACAGGAACCGCGGCAGAAATTGTCCCTGTAAGAGAGGTAAACAAACGAGTAATAGGTGATGGCAAGCCAGGACCCATCACAAAACGGTTGATGAGAGAATTCAATAGGATTGTAAGAGACCCAAAAGAAGGCACCAAAATAGCCTAGCGAACCGCCATTGATCGTAGGTGTGTCTTGGGTTAAATGATCAGTTTCTCAGGTTCTACCTTACGCTGATTGATACTCAAGTCACTGACTCTGAACTTTTTGTCCCCATAGAGCACCGCATACTTTTCTCCGGCGTAGAGAGAAGCTGCAATTCTGCCAATCGCGTCTGCCTTCATGTTTCCGCTTCCACTGGTGCCGCCTACTACTAACAGGTCGTGCTCCTCGAAAATGACTGGTTGCCCATCAAGAGTGTTCATCGCATATAATCCAGCCCATGATGTGAATGGCCGACTCCCAGCAAACTGTGGAAAGTACTTGACGGCCACTTGATAGATCCCATACTGGTAATAGTTCTCTTCCGGTTGAGGCTCATCTTCAAGCCTGAATGCTCTTGGAAATTCGTCGCCATAGCTGAACCAGAAAGAGTTTTCCTCAAGTGCAGGTTTTAGGTAGACTCTTGGCTTGGGCAAAATGGTAAATGGTACGCAACCTTCAGAGTTGAACCCTTTAGCCCACAGCAGTTTCTTAAGCTCATTCGTTTCAGCTCTCACAGAGAAAAGCTGTCTCTTTACTGGTTTTATATGCGCATCTACGCCAACTGAGTCAAGGAGTGAAGCGGTCCAAGCTCCTGCCGCTACAATAGTTCTCTTGGCTTTGATGACACCACGGTTCGTTTTGATTCCAGATGCTCCAGCCTCTTGCCAGAAATATGGTTCGCCAGGAGTTCCTAAAGGCTCACGAGGTTCAACAACTATGCTCTCAACCTTTGTGTTGTATCTGACTTCGCCACCTAATCTTCTGAACTCTGACTCGTAGAAGTTGACTAGGGAGTCGATGTCTATTGACCCAGCTTTCGGAATGAGTATCCCTGCTTCTACATCTGCTAAGCCCATCAACTTGGAATCTTCATCTTTCGTGACATTAGTTCTAAGCTTCAACTTTTCAGATAGTTCATGTGCATTATACACTCTGTATTCTAAACCTCTTTCCGCCATAACCGTTAGCACTGGTTCAGCCCATCGGTAGTCTTCGTCGTTGAAGAGCCATAGATAGCCAACCCACTTCAACTTCAAGTCTGCGCCGAGGTCTTTCTGAACGTGCTTGAAGAATTCGATTGTTGTATCAACTAGTGCAAGATTCGTGTGTGAATAGAAGAAACTTCTAAACATTGCTGCGCTTTTCGCCGTATTTCCCTGACCAGCTGCTCCCATCTTATCAACTACAAGAATCTTCTCCTGAGGGTTTGTTTTCTTAATGTGATAGGCGGTGGACAGCCCAAGAAGACCGGCGCCAACGACAACCGCGTCATACTCAGCCATATCGAATACCCCTTCAACGTATCGCTCGTCAACTGTTAACTATTATCTATATGCAAGAAAAATGTGGCACAAATCTCTCCGTAAACCATCCCCGGCGGCATATAGTCTGTGGATGTTGTATTGGTTAAGGAACCCTCCCAGTAAAGGTCGTTTCATAGCCTTGAGAGGTTTCCACCGCAATCACAAAATCCTTTCCGGAGCTAGGGTCCCAACTCCATGAGCACATGAATGTAATGCTGGCGCCTGAGGGAAGAACAAATGGAAGAGATGGAATCTCTGTTTTCAGTTGGGGTGCACCTTCAACAGTCAAAGTTACTGCAGTAATGTCAATAGGGCCGAACACTTCGGGGTTCTTCACCGTGAAGAGAAAATGATTCGGGTCTACTATGTTGAAAACAACATCTGTAATGGTTAGAGCTACAAGGGTGACAGGGGTAGAGCGGAAAGAATATCCGTCAGCGGTTTGCACAACAGCTGTAGCATCTTTTCCTATGTATGTACTCCAGCTCCAAGAGCAAGTGAGTGGTCGCGACTCGTTCCAATCCAGTCTTATTGGTGGAGAAGGAGACGTGCCATCAGTCAAGTCCACTACGATCCCGTCTTCTATGACTACATGGATTTCTGTGATTGTAACAGAAGCACCTTCGGGAGAAAACTCTGAATTCTGAACAGTGATGTAGAAGTAGTTCACATCTGTCGGATCGAAATTCACATGGGTAATGTTTACGATTTTGGACGGTGGAGTGACTTGGACCCGCTGTGCGGTGAACCCTTGTAGTGTGTTGACGCCTACTGTAACGTTCCTGTCTTTGTAGTCTGCCCAGTTCCACGGACATACGAACGTGACCGAGGCATTCGAATCAAGCGCATAGGGAATGGCTGGGTCCACATGAAAACCGTTCTCTAGATTCCATTCTTGCACCGTCAAGTTTTCCACAATCACAGCTATTCCTGTGACGTTCACGTAGGTTGAGGAAGCTTCACCGTTCATGACATTGACTGAAAAGCGGCTCGTGTTTGCCGCATTGAAGAGAATATCCGTGATGTTCAACGTAACCGGGAGAGAGGTTGTTTGGATAGTCTGGTTCATATAACCTTGTAGAGTGTGCACAGAAACAGTCACACTTGAATTCTGATAGCTGGTCCAATCCCAAGCACAACTGAAATCTTGCGTTTCACCCGGACTCAGTGCCCACGGAATAGGAGTTATATCAGTTACGCTTTGCTCAATTCCATCCGCAGTCACAGCAATATCCGTGATGTTGATATGAGTCTCAGATAGAATGTCGTTTTCAACAGTCACGTTGAAACCTGTAACACTTATCGTTGAGTTGAAGTCAACCTCCATGATTTTCACGTTCACTTTGGGAGTGTCAAATTCACGGGATCCTCCAGATTCGCCTGCAACTGACACGTCGATTCTTACAGTTTCACCTGTATAGTTTGCCCAGTTCCAAGTACACCTGAAGTTTCGAGATTCGCCTTTCTGAAGCGGCGTATCAAGCGAAGGCGTAACTGCTGTTGCTTTGTGAACTGTGCTGTCTCTTAGCGTTGAAACCGTGATTTGTGTGATTTGAGCGGACCCAGTTATATTGGAGAAGGTTGGATGCAGAACAGTGACGTTGAAATGATACGTGTCCTGCTCGGGAAACACCGCATCAGTTATGCTTAAAGCCGGACCAACATTATAGCCTAGGAATTCATAGTAGCCTGCAACCCAGAGATAAGATAGGAGTCCCCCAATCACCATAGAACCCAACATCAATAGGATAAGAAAAAGCCGTCCAATAGCACGCACATCGCGAGCAAACCTCATAATTTTCCCTCGTGAAAGAACGCTATCAATTATTGTTTGGATGTTCAAATCCTTTCTGACAGCATATAAACATTCGGTTTCTAGGCTGATAATGCTGGATGATAGTCATTTGGGCACGCTGAGACTAATACAAAGCTTCTCAGTTGTTTACACGCATACGTGCATTGGGAGTCTAGAAGTTGAACGATACTGAACGTACAAGAAACGTATTCGAAGTGTATCAAACCCGATTTGTATGCAAGGTTCCCTAAACCTAATATGTGAGACAGATGGAAAGATTATGACATGAGGGTATGTAACATTCATACTCTGAGGTAGTTTCCGTAAATAACCTACCTCCAAATAAAAAACCGGGGTGATTTAATGAGGTTAGGCGCAGTATGGGTTTCGGTAGCTGCCGTCTTCGCAGCTTTGTACGCTGTTGGGGTGATTTTCTTGGCACCGATAAGCTTCAGTGTCTATCAGGTGAGGTTAGCAGATGCTCTGCCTCCGTTGTCAATGATTTTCGGCATCCCTAGTGTCATTGGCCTTAGTTTGGGATGTGTAGTTTCAAATGTTTACGGCGGCTTGGGGTTAATCGATATCGTTGGAGGGGCAACTGCAAATTTCATTGCTAGTGCCTTGGCGTGGTACATAGCAAGAAGAAGGGGAATCACTCACAGGTTTCTAGGAGCGACAATTGAAACGTTGGTAGTAACCTTGATTGTAGGAGGGTATCTATGGATTATATTGGAGGTTCCGTTGGAACTTGGCCTTTTTGGAGTGTTAGTTGGATCTATTGTAGCCATAAATATCGTAGGCTTCCCAATACAAGAGGTGATTCGACGAAGTGCCGCAATCAAGGAAATCGCAACTCGTTGGTGAGAACCCAGCAGTTGCCGCGCTATCCAATAACGCGACTTAGAAAACCTTGAAGAACACTAGTTGAACGTACAGACCAAATGATGTTTCCAGAAACTCTTAAGGCTCTTAGCGGGTTACATGGAAACTGAAGACGTATGGGTTGAGGGAAGGTGAGAGAGAAAGCATTAAATTCTAGAGTTGCTGCGAAAAACTTGGCGCTGGTCTGTGTTTTTGCGTCTTTGTGCGCAATCTTCTCTCTCTGGTCTCTGTTCCCGGTAATAGGTGCCATTAGAACATCAATCAAAGTAACTGCTATCATGGCTCCGTTGATTGGGATAATACTTGGACCATATATGGGTGCGTTTGCGGTGGCTTTGGGTGGATTCATTGGTTCATCCATAACGCCGACTGGTCCTTTTGGGCCTCTCAGTTTCGTACCGTGGATGGCTGCTGCCTTCTGTTCCGGTCTTTTATACAATCATAAGTGGCGACAGGCAGCTATCCTATATTCAGGGTTGCTGCTAGTGTTTGCATTTTATCCGACAATAGGCCCAGCTTGGTTGCATCCATACCTCATTTGGTTTCAACTAATCGGGCTAGCCATTCTGGTCTCTCCACTGCAATCAAAAGCTGTGACGCTTTCACAACAAACGAATGCCAAGGAACTCATCTTAGGAGTCGCTGTCACCTCCCTCATATCTGCGTTGTTTGGTCAGATTGTTGGCAGTATTATGTTTGAGATTACGCAGTGGCCAGCATTTATTCCTGATTTGAACAAGTGGATACCTATTTGGCAGACTCTTACCTTTTTGTATCCGGTTGAAAGAGTGATAATCACAGTGATGGTTACGTTCATAGGGGTGCCACTCATTAGGGCACTTAGAGCGTGGGGGTATGAAATAGGAGGAAAGTGAAAACGCATGCAGCTTTTTGGAATACACACTCGACTTATAGAGCCGGGAGATGATCTTGTAGATGTTATCCTTGACGGTTTGCGAAGGCAAAAGATAACCGTGGAAAATCAAGATGTGCTGGTAGTCGCTAGCAAAGTTGTTGCTACTATTCAACGGCGTCTTGTGAAACTGAGCTCAATAGAGCCGTCCAGACGAGCTAGAGAACTCTCCGCGAAATATAACTTGGAACCCAGTTTTGTGGAAGTTGTGTTGCAGGAGGCAGAGAGAGTCTATGGAGGGGTCACCAGAGCGTTGCTCACCTTGAAAAACAATGTGTTGATAGCAAACGCGGGGGTTGATCATAAGAACGTGCCTAGAGGATACGTTGCGTTGTGGCCTAAGAACCCTAATGAAAGTGCTGAGAAAATTCGAAAAGAAATCTTCGAAAGAACAGGCAGACGTGTGGGAGTTCTGATCATCGACAGCCAAGTTGCTCCGCTTCGCTTGGGTACAACAGGCGTTGCTATAGGAATAGCTGGATTTCATCCTGTCAAAGACTGCAGAACCAACAAAGATCTCTACGGCAACCCCTTACTCATTACGAGACACGCCTTGGCTGATGACGTTGCTTGCGCAGCCCACTTGATTATGGGAGAAGCAAATGAGCGAACCCCTGTAGTTCTTTTCAAAGGAATCCCTGCCGACTTCAGCGGAAAAATCAAGCCTGGTTCTGTGACAATTCCAGCAGAAGAATGCTTGTTCATGAGTTGCATTGGACGAGAATAGGTGTTCAGTCTTTCTTGATTTCGAATCTCTTCAGTTTCTCTATCGTATGAGTTTGCTTTAGTCTCTTCATATACCACCCTCTTTGGCTCGTGTAATAGACACTTAACGTAATTCCACAAGCAAGCAAAACATACGCAAGAATAGTGAAGGTCAGCCCAAAAAGGCTGTAGGGGTGAGATGTTATGTGATACGGAATGATTAAGAACCATTCAGGATCCGAAACAGTGATAGCTGTCAGGATTGTTCCTCCGATCAGGAACAACACGCCTGCTAGAGTAACCATGTATCCGATGTTTTCGTTGTGTCTGGATTCCTCAGCTTTTTCATGCAGATACTCCATTAGAGACAGCTGACTTCACCTCTTATGCAGAGAAAGCACGCATACTGACAAGTATCTTGTCAAGCTTTCTGGTGTTTCTTTCTCCCACTTTTGTTACTTAAGCATTGTTTATTCTGAATACAGACTGCGGATTAACAGGTATTTCTGGTAGAACAGAAAAGTGCTGACCCAGAAAAGTTTCCGATATTGATCTAGAGTCTGTCAACTGCTACTGGACAGACGGCAGGTGTTCTGATTGGCTATTTTCCTGATTTCGGTTTTGCGACTTTTGGTACGTATATTGTTGGGCTATCACATACAGGGCAGTATCTAGGTTCTGGTGGTTCTTCATGCACCCAAATGTGCCCGCATTTCAGACATATCCATTCAGGCAAAATCTTCACCACACATGCTTTCAAATCGTTGATTAACATTTTGAAACACTTAAATCTTTATGTTTAGGTGGCGTCTACATGAAACGTTCAAGTTTCGTCAACCCGATGATTTCATCGAAATCCAATCCCAACGCATCGAGAACCTGAGCAAAGGTTGAATTCATTTGTCCCACATACTTGTCTACATCCACTTCACTGTTTAAGGCCAGTTGAACAGGTTTCACCCGAGGTTCCTTCATAACCTTCACAAAGCTTATCAAATCGCCCGCTTTCAACTCGTATCCATTTTCCTCGAGGACCAAGGCAGCCTTCACGTGCTGTGGCGTGGTTTTTGTGTATCCCCCAGGAACCTTCCCAAGTACGACGTGGAAGGCTAGTTCCTCAGGATTCTCTCCCCATTCACGTCGCTTCAGCGTGAAATAACGTTCACGGACGATTTCCCGGATGTCTTTCTTTGCATCTTCGAATTCTGTAGGGGATTTCACTCGACCTAATCGCTCCTCCATTTGGTCGAAAGCATTTTTGATGAACTTGGGGATGTGTCTCTTCTTTCCTGTCATTCCTTTAACATCTACGCTTCCATCCGAATAAATCCCAAGATAATTCTTCTTCCTTGAACTAAAGACTGAGTAGCGGTAGACTTTGTCCAACATCCAATTCCATTCCAAGCTTGAGTTCTGACCAGTCCATCAAAGCGCCTATTTTCTCGTCAGACGCCCCTCTCAGAAAGATGCTGTCGGTGTCTCCGTAAATAACCTCAATTTCCAACTCTCTAGCTTTGTCTATTGTCTGCGTTATGACGTGTCTTCCAATAGCAGCTGTGGCCTCAGCCACTGGTGGACAATACAAATCAAATGTTTCCGCGCCAAACACGCCGTAGCTCGCGTTAAGTATGACTTTCAAAGCCCTTTGTATAACGTGGTACCAGCTTCGCGATTTATTAGGCAACGTTTTGTCTTTGGATTTTGGCTTGTACCATCTGACTCGAAGATCTCTAAGTGAACCTATCAGCAGACTCTGAACCGCCCTACGCTTCGTACAGACCCAGTGAGGAGTACCGGGAACCTTGTTGCTTCCGCATTCGCTGTGGGAACAACGAACAGATTGATAGCCCAGATTGTGAACCTTGATTATGGACGGGTACAGGCTCGCGAAGTCCATGACCTTCACGTTGAAATGTACGCCAGGCACTGGCTCGACCACGATGGCGCCCTTGTATTTCTTGCCTTTTATCATGGCTTTGGTGGTCGTTGTTCCTTTTGCATCAAGTATGTTCTTGGCGTTTGGAATTAACATATTTCTTTGACGGTGTTCATGATGAAGGAAGTTGCGAATCCATCGAGAGACTCCTTGTCGGCTGACATCTTCCATGGGCATACGAGCAATCCGAGTGAGGGCTAGAATGAGTTTCATCACGAGATCGTTGTCAAACGTGCAGAGTTCAAGCGTGATCTCTGAGTCTATCATGCAGTATCGAGCCAGTTCTGTGTAGGTCAATTTGGATATAGGCTTCCCAAGTTCAAGTTTGGCTCGATCTACCAAAGCTTTGCCAACTTCATCCAGAGTTACACCACGGTATTTTTGGTTGAATGCGTAGATTTGGATGGACCTATTATAGAAGAACTTGTAGAGATCGATGTGGACACCATGTTTGAGTAAGCTTACTCTCCTTCTAACCTCTATGGGAATCTGGCTTCTCTTCAAACCTAGGTTCAGAGCCCGGTGGTAAAGGTATCGAAAATCAAAGTCATCACCATTAAATGTTATAACGAACGGATACTCCCAGAGCGCCTCAAAGATTCTCAGGATAAGCTTTTCCTCAGAATCATAGTACTCCACACTCACGTTAGAAGGCAACTGCTCAGAACCTTCTTCAACTTCTTTACGCCTCAGAAGCAGAACATTGCTCTTCCCATCTGACCCTAGAAGCGTTGCACAAATGACGGCATACGCAGCTTCTTGAGGGTCTGGAACACGCGTAGGTAACGGCGAGAAAACCTCAATGTCAAGGGCTACTCTCCGAAAATTCGGAACTGGATATTCAAGAAGCTTTGCCCACAATTCTATATTTTGCAACGATTCCTTGGACGCGTTTAGGAATAACCCTCGAATTCGCTTGATTGTTGCCTCTGAAGGTTCATGTTCGACTTGGACGAGTTTGCCATCTTCAATCTTGTAGATCATGCCTGGAGCTAGGTTTCTATCATAAATGTAGCTCTGATAATACTTGATAACTGCTTCCCAGACGTCTACCTGTTTTTCCTTGCCTGCGATTTTGCGGTACTCCTCAGGTATAATGTCGCGGATACATCCAGTAGGACGCCCTCCAATTGCTAGAGGGTCTTTAGCCACCACTTTTGTCACGGTTACCTGTTCGTCAAGCAATGAATCATATTTCTCCACAGTCTCGAGATGGTCAAACCCAGAATGCGACGTTAGACCAACGATTCTTTCGAGTTCGCTAGGTGGAAGATTCGTAAGGCAATATGGTTTGTGTCCTGTTGTGTCGTACCAGAAATAGATCCTCTCAGATTTAGGTTCATAAAGCTTGATGCAGACGCGTCTCCTATTTCCATCATACGTGGCAGAGACGAAATACGAAGCAGATACATTTCGAGGAGCTTCAGCGGTAACGACGACTCTTTCTCTTTCCGGAGATTGCCTCTCAACGGATGCATGAGATTTTGTCTGGGTTTCTTTTGCAGTTGCAGCTTCGGGGAAGAAATCGTCCAAATGCTTTTTCATTGTTGTATCCGTGACTTCCTATGTATAGTCGTCGTACACTAAAAAGCTCTCTGATGTGGATTGTTTCTTTGGATTTTTGGCTTCACAGACCAAAACAGGAACGGGTGAGCTGCGATGGGCAGATTTTTATGAATATCTCTTCATTGCTAACTCGGTATTGAGATGTCAAAAGCCGCTTGGACGCTTGCCATTGAGGCGTTGAGTTGGATTGAACTGAAGAGGATTGGTGAGCGTACGGCTTTGTCCAAGGTGGCGTTGCAGCTTGGGATCAATGACTCTAAGGCTGTCCGGTTAGCACATAAACTGGTGTTTGAGACCATTCGAAGAAAGAATCTCATTGACTCCCTTGTAAACTCGGTTGTGGCACCAGGGTCGCTTAATGATTTCAGACTTGGTCTACGGGCGTTTCTTCGCTTGTACACGTATGAAACAAAGGTTGCACGTGGTAGTTTCGAAAAGGCTGTGAGAATAGCACGAATGGGACGTTCGATTTTAGGTTGGCGTGAACTGCAGAAGGTCGAGGAAACACTTGGAGAGATACGCAACATTAACGTCGACGACGTTCTGAAGAGAGTGCATAACGAAGAGAAGGTAGGATTGTTAACCTTTCATCCGACATGGTTTGTCAAGTACTGCTTTCTGCTACTTGGAAGAATGGAGGCGTTGAAATACTTGGAGAGCTCCATTGAGGCTCCTTCCATATATGTTAGGATAAACACACTGAAAGCACCGGAGAGAGTCTTGCTTAGCAAGATAGGGAAAGAAGGCGTTACTCTGGAAAAAGTGCCAGGGCTTAGGTACACTTACAGGGTGATTAGAACTGAACAACTACTCACAAGAACGCAGAGTTTTCAAGATGGTTTTTTCTACATTCAAGACAAAGCCAGCTGTCTTGCTGCAGAAGTCGCTCACCCTCAACGTGGCATGACCGTGCTTGATGTTTGTGCTGCACCTGCGGCGAAAACAACTTATCTAGCACAGCGGATGGAAAATAAGGGTACCATCTGTTCTCTTGATTATTCAAGGCGCAGAATGAATGTTTGGAAACGAGAAACAGAACGTATGGGCGTCAAAATTGCTGTTCCAGTTCTTGCAGATGTACGCAAACCTTTGCCACTCAAAACTCTGGCTGACCTGGTGATTCTGGATCCTCCATGTACTAGCACTGGCGCTTTCAATAGGATGCCGTCTGCTAAATGGAGGCTTGGCAAGCGTTCCCTACGGAGTATGTCGAGGATTCAGTGGGAGATGCTGAATGTGTGCGGCAACTACGTGGATAATGGTGGCTATCTCGTATACTCAACATGCAGCATTGCAGTTGAGGAAAATGAAATGCTGATTGAAAGATTCTTGAAGTGGCACCCACAATTTACACTAGTAGAGACCTTGCCAAGGATTGGCAGACCAGGGCTGAGAGGGCAAACCACATGTCAAAGACTGTATCCCCACCTCCACGACTGCAATGGATTTTTCATAGCTAAGCTTCTGAAAGAACCATTCCAACGTGACTTGGATGTGAGTTGCAGGAACTAGCCTTTTCGGGCCTTTTCAATACAACACAGCACTTCGAACATTGTTTTGGCAGCCTGGATAGCAGTTACGCCATTATCATAGTGTGGCGTCACCTCAACCAAATCAAGGCCAACCACTCTTCGGTCGCACAAGCTACCCAATATGTCCAGAAACACACGCATATCCAGCCCGTCAGGTTCGGGGTTTTGAACGGCTGGCGCAAAGGCAGGGTCCAAAACATCGAAATCGATTGTCAAGTAGATTTTTTCAACGTCGGCAAGAAAATTCTTGGCAGTGTTGAGTATGTTTTTGACACCCTCTCTTCTAATCTGTTGAACCGTCAGGAATTTGATGTCGGATCTCTCTGCGTATTCAAGTTCTTCCTTACACACTGCGCGAGTGCCGATTTCCAAGATTTTCTTTGATCTAACCTTCTCGTCGAGTCTTCGCATAAATGTCGTATGAGATAGGGTTCGACCCATGTATTCGTCACGTAGGTCCAGATGAGCATCGAGACTTACCACAGCAGTGCCTTTGCCAACGCTTTGCATCGCACCTAGGGTGATGGTATGTTCGCCGCCAATAATGACAGGTGTCTTCTTGGCGGTCAATAGCTCCTTGATGACCATTTCTAGCTGTTTTAGGGTTTCGTCAACTCTGCCTGCAGGTACAAGATCGCCTATGTCGCAAAGGTTCACTCCTCCTGCATCCATATTCGTCCTGAAACTGTAGGCTTCGATGTTGAGTGAAGCTTCTCTGATAGCTAACGGCGCAAATCTCGCTCCGGAACGATACGTGCTAGTTGCATCAAAGGGAACCCCAAGAACGACGAATTCAGCGTCCTCAAATGTTGTTTGGCAACCGCTGAAAACCGGAGACGGAGAAGTGAGAAACTCACGATAGCTCATGTTCACGTCACCCTCTTGGAAATGCCTTTATGTCAACTATTGGCTGTAAATGTTTCTGCTTGTCAAATACGGGACTAATCTACTATCCAATGTTTGTTCATGCATACTCCAAACCGAAATCAACATTCGATAGATATATATTCGTCAACCATATAGTGGCGATTGACCTACTGCTCTGATGAAATGCAGCGATAGTTAGAAGAGGTCTGCGTAATGTCGTTGAAATCGAAGCTTAAGATGGAAAGTCTGGGGATAGCAGTGTTTTCTATTTTTTATGCAATCGTAGGAATAGTAATCTTCTCTATTGTGGTGGTCTCGGGCTTTACGATACCACACGCAATGGTTCTGGCATTCTTAAGCTTGGTGACGGCTTACAGTTTGTTCAAAATGAAAGAATGGTCAGTTTTGCTCACGATTACCCTTTTTTTCCTGGGAACAGCCTTCAGTGCGCCTCTACTCTACCGTTCAATAACGATAAATTCACTTCCAACTACTGCAGAGACGGTTTTGCTAGATGCGGCGTTGATTCTACACATAATCATGCTATTTGCCGCATTGATATATGTGGTGACCAAGAGGGAAAGTTTTCAGTAGACACGTGTTTCGGCCACGCCCTTCCAGAATCCATCCCTGGACTCGAATAGATACACGGTAACCTCTTCTCCAGCGTTAAAGAACTGTTTGTCTTCTCCTATTTCGACGAATCCATCAGCATTTGCCAATGTGGTTATAGCCCCAGATAATCCCAAAGGAACTGGAGAAGCAAGCAACCTGCCTGATTTATTGCAGGCGAGGGTCACCATAACGAAGGTTCTACGACCTCTTGCAGGAAACATCTTCGTGGCTGCTGCAGCTTTGAGCGTAAGAGGGGCACTTCTCTGCACTCCACTCATCTGGCAGAGGATAGGACGAACAATCAAAAGAAACATCAAAAGAGAAGATGTGGGGTGACCCGGCAGAGAGAAAACCAATCTCTCATCAACTACTGCAATTGTTGTGGGCTTCCCTGGTTTCACAGCTATTCCATGAACGATAAGACCGGGCTTACCCAACATATCCAAGACTTGAGGGAGGAAGTCCTTAGGTCCAGCTGAAACTCCTCCAGACGTGATGACAACATCAGCCAAATCCAACGCTTTCTTCAACGCCACTTCAAGCTGATGCACATCATCTTGGACAATCCCCAAGTTGATGGGTTCTCCACCGCACTCCAAAACAGCGGCGCTCAAGGCGTGTGCATTGATGTCGTAAACCCTCATAGGTGGAAGAGTATTTCCAGGTTCGACTATCTCTCCACCAGTGGAAAGTACTGCAACCTTAGGTCGTTTGTACACTTCAACTTGAGCCAATCCGAGCGCAGCCAAAACCCCTATTCCACGAGAAGACAGGACTCGACCTGCCCTTTGAACGATTTCTCCCTTCTTAATGTCGGACCCCGCTTTCATTATGTTTTCACCTTTTGAAACCGGGCGATGTACGAAAACACGGTTTTGCTTCCGAATCGCGTACTCCAACATAACGACCGCGTCGGCTCCCTTCGGTAATGGTGCACCAGTAACAATTTCAACAAGCGTCCCATTTTCCACTACTACGCGCGGAGGCACACCTGTGGTCACACGTCCGCAAAGCTTTAGCACAATAGGTTGGTCTTCATCTGCGCCAAACGTATCTGTGGCTTTAGCCGCATAACCATCAACTGTCGATTTATCGAAAGACGGTACGTTGATTGGCGACAGAGCATCTTTAACCAAGACCCTGTTGCACGCTTCTGACAGAGGAGCCATCTCGACCCCAACTGGTTGTGGCGAAAAATTCTGCCTGAGAATTCGTTCTGCTTCATTCAAAGACACTAGTTTTCTAAACATCTTGTGACCCACCAATTCTATCGAAAAGATGCACGATAACGACTTCATTCTCATCGAGCCCCTCACGATTCTCTGGAATTACCACGTATCCATTTGCCCTAGTCATCGTTGAAAGAATACCTGCACCTTTTATCCGAACGGGTGCTGCGAAAAACTTGTCTTCCTTTTCGAAGACATGTACTCTCAGAAAAGTTCGCCGCCCCAATGCTGATGGAACCTTTTGAGTTAACTTTGCTTCAAGCATGGGCCTAGGTTCACGTTCAATTCCTAGCAGTCCTAAGATAAGGGGACGGACAAAGACTTCAAAACCAATCATGGCCGCCACTGGGTTTCCAGGAAGGATGACGACAGGCTTGCTAGAGAGAACAGCCAAAGCCGTTGGCATGCCTGGACGCATAGCTATCCCGTGCACGACTACTCCAGGTGATCCCATCTGATTTACAGTGGTGGGAACGATGTCTGCGTATCCGACGCTTGTTCCGCCAGTGGTGATGAGCATGTCTGCCGTTTCAATTCCACCACGTATTTTCAATTCAATCTCATCTGGACTATCCTTTGTTATGCCAAGGTCCAGAGGGTTTGCACCGAGTTCTCGACACAAACATGAAAGAATCAAGCGGTTTGCACCTACCACTTGATTTGGCTTGAGTTTACGACCTAACTCCACGATTTCATTTCCAGTCGAGAGAATGGCAACTCTAGGTTTTCTCACAACGCTAACCTGTGTTGTTCCCAGAGCAACTAACAGACCTATGTGATGAGGTTTCAGCCTCGTACCCAATCCAATTGCGACATCTCCTTTTTTCACGTCTTCTCCCATTTTGGAAACGTTTTCGCCTGGAGTAACGGGAACCAACATCTCAACTTCACGCAACGTTGACTTCGTGAACTCCAACATGACTATCGCATCAGCACCCTTAGGAAGCGGATTTCCCGTCCATATCTCTCTAGCTTCATTTTCAGTGAGTTCACCCTTTTTGGTGAGCCTAAGAGTTCTTGGGTTGAACTGGGATGCTTCGAAAGTGTCACTAGCTCTCACGGCGTAACCATCCATGGCTGAGCGATTAAATCGGGGCATATCATTCTCCGCCACAATATCCTCAGCCACGACGCGTTCCAGTGCCTGTCCAGTGGGGACATACATAGATTCCAGTTTCTCCAGCTTCAGTTGTTCTAAGAAGGTAGAACGCGCTTTGTCGATGCTTGTGAGTTTTTCAAACCCTTTGAGCCGAGCCAAGGTCTAGTCCACCAAACCTACGATAAGACTTGAACCATTTCTAAGATTTAAGTAAGGATTCACCCACAATGAACCGTCGAGTATTATGTACGACGTAAACGTTTCTAACTGCTTAGTCAAGAAAGTGCCTAGCGTCTCTTGAAACGGCGACGTGGGCGAGATGTGTACTGCCTGTACGCCAATGCGGTTAACGCACAACCCCATGCCGCAACGTTCTGGCAAATAGCATACTTCCACACGAGATCAAGTTCGACGAGTGACCCTGTAATGGACGTTCCAAAGCCTTCTAGACCTGTCCTGAAGCTCGGAGCCACCGCTAGCAGCATACTATTTGCCTCTGACCCCAACCATCCCAAGGGAGCCAATGCTTGTCCAATACCTTGGGTCATCTCGAATGTTTTCAACACAAACCCATGAAAAGAGGGATTTGCCTTGTAAAATCCAACCACTATCTCGTGAATGAAGCTTGGGTATCCTAGAACGAGCAATACAAGGAGAACCCCCACAAACAATCCGGCAATAGTCACTGTGCTTTTGACTGAGGGTCTCGAAAAATAACGTTGATAAAAAGATTCGAGCACGCGATCTATTGATTTGAATCTTCTGTTCACCCTTCGGAAAAGACGCCCAATCGATCCAGAATATGCTTTCCGCGTCCTTAGGCGCGATCTTCTAGGTTTGGTTTGCATCTTTTCTCGCGGCGTTGGTTTGTGCGACAATGCGGTCATGCAATTTGTTAGATATATCCAGCTTGAAACGAGGACAACAATTACCCCTATGGGTAGAAGATGAAACAGTGGGCTGATGGGCAAAGCGAAAATCAGGTCAGTGAACAGGAACATATCAGTTAGACCTAGGGATATGAAAAGAGAGGCTACCAGATATTCGACGAAGAGCACTAATGCAAGGAACAGCCAAGTCGTTGTGAGAATTCTCCGCAGGGTCGATCTGGGGAGCAGGCGTTTCCGATGTTTCTCAGACGACAACTCTAATCACCAGATCGTATTTCTTACCTACTACGTTCCCGTGTTCTTATTAACATTGCTTCTTTCAACTGATTCATGGTTGAACGTGTGTTTCGTGGCGTTCGTGAAACTGTGAATGTGAAAAAATGTTCTAAGAAGAACCTTTGCATTTAATCCGCAGATTCATGGTTGCTCCCAAGGCCCTATGTCCGGCAAACATATGAGAGCAGTGAAGCGAGATTCTGCAACGCCTGCGTCACGGGTAGAACCAACGAAACATCATTGCAGAAATTTCGAAACATTCATAAACCTAATTGTTGATAGGGACCACACACAAAAAGTTCAATAGGGGTGAAGGATCACGTCCAGACCATTCTACGTAAAGATTGAGATTCCAAAAGAAATAGTGGATGCGGCTTACGAGGCTCTGCAGATAGCTGCACAGACAGGCTCCACATGTAAAGGCACAAACGAGACAACCAAAGCAGTAGAAAGAGGGCAAGCAAAACTAGTTGTTATAGCCGAAGACGTAGACCCACCAGAAGTCGTTGCTCACCTGCCCATACTCTGCGACGAACGCAAAATCCCATACATCTTTGTGCCCAACAAAAGGACCCTTGGAACCTCTGCTGGAATAGATGTCCCCGCAGCTTCAGCCTGCATAACTGAGGTTGGCGAAGCAACAGACTTGGTAAAAGAGATCTCCAACAGGATTGAAGAGCTGAAAAAGAAGGGCTCCAGCGGATGAGTGAGGAAGCAGAGGGATTAATTCCAGCCGAAGTCATCCAAGTGATCGGGCGGACAGGAACAACAGGCCAGATCACACAGGTCAGGGTCCGCGTACTTGAAGGCAGAGACAAAGGTCGCATCATAACCAGGAATGTAAAGGGTCCAGTGCGCAACACTGATATCCTCATGCTGAGAGAGACAGAAAGAGAAGCGAAGAAGCTCAGACGACGATAATGGAGGTTTCGGTACTGCCAAAGCCTCGACGCTGCTCGTTCTGTGGAAGTGAGTTCCCAATAGGCACCGGTATTATGTACGTGAAGGATGACGGAACAATTCTCTGGTTTTGTGCAAGCAAGTGCAGAAAGAGTTCAATAAAGCTGGGACGAGATTCACGTAAGGTCAGATGGACAGAGTACTATGGAAAAGAGGGGAAAGGAAAAGCTTAGCTAAGCATAAAGAAAATCATCATGCAATTCTTCAGTATAAATAGCGATTCTACTTAATGAGCGCTACAACCATCTTTCAAAGTGCACACATGCACAAACCGCCTCTGGAACCAAGAAGTAACCTTGGCGAAATGATTAATAGCGTTGATGCCCCAATCAGAATACACCGGTTGGTCACGGTTCTCAATGATTAGAGAGGGAAAGTCTGATGCCTGTACGGCAACCCATTGTGTGTGTGCTTGGCCACATCGACACAGGCAAGACCTTGCTGCTGGACAGAATCAGAAAAAGCAGCGTTCAAGCACGAGAAGCCGGAGGAATAACCCAGCACATCGGAGCAAGCTTCTTCCCCCTCAAAACCCTTGAGCAAATCTGCGGACCCCTCCTAAAAAGAACGAAGAGCAGAATAAAGATTCCAGGACTGCTTGTAATCGACACACCGGGACATGAAGCTTTCGCCAATCTCAGAAAGAGAGGAGGCGGAGTAGCGGACATAGCAATCCTTGCAATCGACGCCTTACGGGGTTTCGAAGCTCAAACTCGTGAGTGTATAGAGATTTTAAAGGCAAGAAAAACGCCGTTTCTCGTCGCAGCGAACAAAATCGATCGATTGCCTGGTTGGAAGTCAAACCCAAACGACTCATTCCTAACATCCTATCAAGCCCAAGACCCTTACGTCCGCCGAGACCTTGACGAACGCATCTACACAATCCTAGGAACATTTTCCAGAATAGGTTTTCGAGCAGACCGCTTTGACAAAATATCTGACTTCACGCAAAACGTAGCAGTTGTTCCAGTGAGCGCTAAGACAGGAGAAGGCATCCCAGAGCTTCTAGCCGTTCTGGTCGGCCTAGCTCAACAATTCTTGCGAGCCAAATTGAAGGTGACGAAAGGCCCAGCCAAAGGCACAATCCTAGAGGTTACAGAGGATCCTGGGCTTGGAATCACCGTTAACGCTGTAATCTACGATGGCATACTCAAGAAAGGAGACACCATCGTTGTTGGGGGAAAAGAAAAACCCTTAGTAACCAAGGTCCGCGCGGCCTTACTGCCTAAGCCACTTGACGAGATCAGAGACCCGAGAGATAGATTCTCCTTGGTCGACATGGTTTCAGCTGCGACTGGAGTAAAAATTGCTGCACCAAATCTTGAGGACGCATTGGCAGGTGCGCCTATGTACGTAGTTCCGTCGAAAAACCTGCTTAGGAAATTCGTAAGAACTGTCTCTGAAGAGATCGAAGAAATCAGAATCGCAACAGACATGGAAGGCGTTGTGCTGAAAACTGACACATTAGGTTCTCTTGAGGCCATTGCTGAAAGCCTGAAACAAAAGAACGTTCCAATACGATTGGCAGATGTTGGCGACGTATCCAAACGAGATGTCATGGAAGCTGTCGTGGTTAAGGAACACGAACCACTTCACGGAGTCATCATAGCTTTTAATGTGAAGACATTACGGGACGCTGAAGAAGAAGCAAGAAATCGAAATGTTCCGATATTCAAAGACACAATTATCTATAGTTTGATTGACGAGTATGCCAAATGGTTGAGAAGTAGAAGAGAAATGAGACTTCAAGAGGAATTTGATGGATTAATCAAACCTGGCAAAATGAAGATCCTTCCAGGCTATGTGTTTAGGAGAGCGAAGCCGGCTATAGTAGGAATTGAGGTCTTGGCTGGACAAATCAAACCAAAATGTATGCTTGCTAGGAAGGATGGAAGCAACGCTGGTGAAATAATTCAAATCCAAGATCGTGGAGAAGCCATCTCAGAAGCAAAGACTGGAATGCAGGTAGCCATTTCAGTGGACAAATCGATTGTGGGCAGACACATCTACGAGAAGGATATACTTTACGTAAGAGTCCCGGAAGAAGATGCAAAAGCACTACTAACGAAATTCCAAGACCGCTTGCCTCCAAAAGGACTTGAGATTCTAATGGAGTTCGTGAACCTGATGAGGCGTGAATCTCCGTTCTGGGCGGCTTAGGCGTCTAATGAAATGAAACATTGCCTATGCCTGCGTGCAGGCAAAACGTTTTTGTGGAAAGAAAAGTAAGTGATTCGACGTTCATATGGTTTATTAAGTCTTATGACAAGATATTTCCTTGGATGCATGACGTCAACGATGAAACGTGTCCTAATAGAGTGAAGTTGGTGAGGGTGAACGCTGAATGGTACAAGAAACAAACATCACAAAAGAAACAAAGCCTTCTGTGTTTCGAGAAGTTTATTCAATAGATGAGCCTTACGTCTACGCTGCAGTTATTAGAGAACCCAATACGCAGAAGATGTTGTACAAAGTAGTTGAGCCGACGCTTCTCGAAGAAGAAGAGAGACAACTCGAAGACATCAAATCCATTATGATGGAGGAGATTGATGTCAACTTCAAGGATCTTGAAACAAGGGAAAAAGCTGAAGAATACCTGAAAAACAAAGTCCGAGAAGTCATAGGAAACTATCACTTGAAGGTTGCTGAGGAAGCTATCGACAAGTTCATGTACTACATCGCACGCGACTTCATAGGCTACGGGAAAATCGATCCTTTCATGAAAGACCATCTAATCGAAGATATTTCCGCAGACGGAGTCAACATTCCAATATACGTTTGGCACAGGGAACACGAATCACTACCAACAAACATCGTGTACGAGGATGTTGACGAACTGAACTCATTCATAGTCAGACTTGCCTACCTTGCTAAAAGGAATGTTTCTATTGCTAGCCCGATGCTTGATGCCTCCTTACCGGATGGAAGTCGTATCCAACTTACTTATGGATCTGAAGTCACTAGAAGAGGCTCAACATTCACGATCCGTCGGTTTCGTGCTGACCCCTTGACCATTTCAGATCTAATTGCCTTCAACACCCTTTCATCGGACATTGCCGCGTATCTCTGGTATGCTATTGAGAATCGAGCATCTATACTCGTAGCGGGAGGAGTAGCAGCAGGCAAGACGACTGTGCTCAATTGTCTATCAATGTTCATAAAACCTGAATTGAAAATCGTGAGCGTGGAAGACACCGCTGAGCTTAACCTGCCTCGCGAAAACTGGATTCCATCAGTTGTGCGATCTGGCCTCTCGTCCACACAAAAAGGAGCAGGAACCATAACATTGTTTGACCTTTTGAAGACGGCGGTTAGGCAGAGACCTGATTACATCATTGTAGGTGAAGTTCGTGGTGAAGAAGCTTACACCCTGTTTCAGGCAATGGCCACCGGGCATTTGGGCATGAGCACCGTTCATGCCGAATCTGTGGACGCTGTCATCCACCGTTTAGAATCCGAACCGATGAGCATCCCAAGGGCGCTACTTTCGATGATTGACGTCGTAATGATCCAGCTGCGGACCGAAGTCAACGGGAAACCCACTAGAAGAACTCTCACCGTTACTGAGGTGGTGTCTCTGGATCCGAAGTCAAAGGAATTTCTAACAAACGACGTATATCGATGGGATTCCAAGCATGACACATTCTCGTATTCCGGACGAAGCCACATTTTGCAACGAAACATAGGAGAACGGGGGGTTAATCCAAAGGAGATTCAACAGGAGCTCCGTCGAAGAAAAACAGTGTTGGAATGGATGGTGAAAAGCAAGATTCACAGATGTAATGATGTTGCTGCCATAATTAGAGAATACTCTACTAATCCCGTCAACACTTACAGAAAAGCGAGGATGGATGCACATTGAGTTTTGGCGATACAGGAAGAGGACTTAAGAAGGTTTGCATGTTTGCCTATCGAGTTGTCGGGAAGAGAATCACCCGATTTCTACCTCTGTTTAGAGATATGGACAAGAATTTACTAAAGGCTGGAACACGAGTAAGTTTCAGAGCATATGTCAGCTCAGCCATTCTTGTGGCTTTGTTGGTTACTATATGTTTTTCCATGATAGTCCCCCTCACTCTGGTCTCAATCTTTGATTTCCCTTTGGATTCTTCGCTTCTCTTTGGAATAGGAGCAAGTTTACTCGCGGGAGTTTCAACGGTCATCGGTTTCTACGCCTATCCCATCTATCGAGCAAATAACTTGAAAAGAAACTTGGAGGACGGCTTACCATTCATCACAAGTTACATGGCGATATTAGCTGGTGCGGGAGTGCCTTCTAGCCACATATTTCGTTCCTTGGCTCAATTGGAAGACGCTCGCTCGCGAGGGATTTCAGATGAAGCTAGAATCATAACACGAGATGTTGAGCTCTTTGGCTTTGACATTTTTTCGGCTTTGAGGGCTTCATCTAATCGAACAGCCTCTTCAGAGTTCAAAGAGATGCTTGAAGGTTTCCTCGCTACCATTCGCTCTGGAGGAAACCTGACGAAGTATCTCATGACCCGATCTCGTCAGCACATGAAGCTGAAACGAATTGCCATGCGTAGGTTCTCTGACAACCTTGGAATTCTGGCGGAGTTTTACGTTACCCTGTTTATTGCAGGGCCTCTTCTTTTTGTCGTCATGCTTGCAGTGATGGCGATGTTAGGTGGAGGAGGACAAGGATTACTCAACCCTCGCTTGCTGTTACAGCTACTGACATATCTTGGCATACCGATGGGATCTGTTGTATTCCTGATAATTCTTGACGTCTTTTCATTAAGGCGGTGAAAATGCCCAAAATTGAGAAGTGGGAGAAAAAAATCGCTTGGGTCGTATCGAGTGTCTTAGGCGGAGCCATAATCCTAACCGCGTATGTAACGCTTTGGAATAGTCCGCTCTTCGACGAATATGTATTGCTTGCAATTCTAGTCACCATTCTCCCTCCAGCCGTATTGGATTATATCGATTATCTTTGGAGAAGATCCATAGATGAGCGCTTACCCGATCTCTTCCGAAGCATTGTTCAAGCTCAACAGATTGGGATGCCGTTGCCACAAGCACTAGAAGAAGCTTCCAAACGAAGTTACGGACCATTGACTAAAGAGTTGAGAAAGATGGTCGCCCAGATGTCTTGGGGAATGTCGTTCGAGCAAGCGTTTGAATCAACTAGCAAGCGTGTCAACACTGTGTTGATGCGACGAACGGTACCACTCATTGTAGAGGCAAGCCGGTCAGGGGGGCGAATTGAGAAGATCTTCGCTCCAATTGGCAAGTTTGTGGAGTCGACCTTGACGTTGGATAAGGAAATCAGAGCTCAAACAAGACCTTACGTCGCCATTGTTTACGTAGCCTTTTTCGTCTTCCTCTTCACCGTGATTTTGCTCCTCAAAAGCTTGTTCTTTGATATGGCAGAACTTCCAATTATGGGAGCGGCTCTCTTGACGCCTGAAGCTACTTCAAAGATATTCTTCCATATGAGCGTAAACCAAGCTTTCTTCAATGGTCTCATAGCTGGAAAAATGAGTGAAGGCACCATAGGTGCTGGTCTAAAACACTGCGTCATTCTCTTGACATCTGGATACATTGTCTTCAAACTTGTATTGTAACGGTGAAAAGAAGTGAAGAGACTGCCACTAAATAGGAGGGGAATCAGCTCTGTTTTAAGCAATCTATTGCTGATGGTTATAGCAGTTGCCACTATGTCAATTGCTGCAACCACTACATATTTCATCACTGGAAGTCTTCGGGAAAACATGAGTGAACGGTTCATCGTTGAGGATGTGTGGTTTGGAAATGGAGAGATTTCGATTTCTCTTCGCAACGTGGGTAAAATACCGATCAAAGTATCTGCTGTCTACGTAAATCAAACAACGCAATCGTTCACACCATCCGACTTTGAGTTGGAAGTAAGTAAGAATGGATGGTTGAACGTCACCT
Source organism: Candidatus Bathyarchaeota archaeon (assembly GCA_020348865.1). GTDB lineage: Archaea > Thermoproteota > Bathyarchaeia > Bathyarchaeales > Bathyarchaeaceae > SOJZ01. The sequence continues at coordinate 1,145,307 of CP070754.1, forward strand.
ACAACTGGGATTCAGGCATCACGTATCACATCAACACCGTGACTAGCAGGGGGACGAAGCTTGCTGATTGTTATAGGTCACCTCCGACTTAAACCAGCTGACCGGACTTGACCTATGGCGGAACAAGATTTTCCGGAACTGCTTCTGGGATTCACATAGATGTCTGTTGAGTACCGGTAGTTTGAGATGAGAACACACTGTCGAGTTCACATTACTTCCGCCTGTAAAACTCGAATCCGATCTCCACCAAAGCCATTTCAATTGATTAAAGTCTTCAAAGCCTTCATTACGCTCTTCTGATCTTTCGCTTCAATTAATCGAATCTTGTAAAGAACAGCCAACTTTTTTCCGCCTTGACACATTTTGGGCACCGCAATCAAACAGGCTCTGTGAGGATTGACATCAAAGATTTTAGCGAACATTGCAATGACAGGTTGCTCAGAAACCACGCCTTCACCTTTTGCTGCTAGGTCGATTACGGTTACGTCTTGAGATTCGTCTCCTTGGAAAGCCTTGATGTCAAACATGTGATTCGTTCCAGATTTCCCCATTAAGAAGCCGGGGCTTTCCACCTCGAATCCATGGCTCTGCAAGAACTCCTGAACTGGGGCAATCAGGAACAGACCAAGCCCTGTTTCCTGCAACACATCTTGATTCAGATTGTAGGAGTATGCAGTTCTATAAATGGATTCTTCGAATGTGAAATTTTGATGGCATTCACGACAGAAGTGGGATGCAACTGGAATGTCAAAGCTCTTGTCACACTGATTGCAGGTGCACCATACGCCTGCCTTTCTGTAGTCTACATCAGGTTTAACCAAGTCTTTGTGACATTTTGGACAGATGAGCTTGCCCTCTGTTTGGAAATTCTCTTCAATACCAATGTATCCACATGGAACGTGTTCGACTAATGCACCCTTTTTGATGTCGAACGACTTGCAGTAAGGGCAACAATAGTGAACTGAGACGTTGGTGGCGTCGCAATGTGGGCAGTAAACGATCTTGTCGTAAAGCTCTCTTTTCAGAATGCCAACTTCGAAGAGCTGCCTTAAAAATTCACTAGCATTGGTGGAGCTACCCACAATCGCTTTAACAATCGGATACTCGTATCCGTTTTCAGAATTATAGATTGGATCCAATTCGTGAATCTCTCCGCTCACAAACTTGCTTAGAAGCAATTGGACGCGGTGGTCTTTGAACACCGCAGCCCGCTCAGCTCTTGAAGACTTGGACATTCTCTCTCCAACTGAACAACGAATGGATCCGCGTTACCAGCGCTTGCACGTACGCAGGTAGCTATTGCCCAATACCAGTTTAAAGCTTTCTTTCTGATGCGATAGTCTGACCTGATTGTTCTCGTTCCTTGCTGCCTTTGTGACAGATTGTGAAACACGACAATTGCATCGTAATATTTAAGATATGCGTTTTCCTATAGTTCTCTGCGTATAAGAGATACTGCAAGACTTTGCGTGCACGAAGGCGATAATCCATGGTCCGAGCTGTTTTGACAACCCCGCTTTACATGTCTAGTATATGGATCCTGCTGATTACCTATCAAATGTTTACCAACGTAGCCGTTATCAGTGTTGTCCAATCCATTGATCCCTTTTCTCCATCCATTCAAGAGTTCCTGATGCTCCGCATAGATCGCATTGCTTTTGTCTACTCTTTTGCTTGGATCTGGGTGATGACTTCGCTCATCCCTTCACTTATCCTAAAAAGAAGAAGCGCACTTCTACAATTCGTGGTGGTCTTGATGTTGACTTTTCTAGCCTTTGAATTTGAGAATATCTTGTCTCTTGTGGCTGGAACGACCTTCGTAGAACAGATTTTCAGCGTTACTGCTTTGTTTGGAAACCCATTGCTGGCTTTCTTGTACTTGCTCTCACCGTTCCTCATCATACTCTCCGTAGACCTCTATGAGAGAAGAAAGAAAAAACTGGCAAAACCACCCCAAAAGCCAACTCAAACATCTGTATCAGAGCGAGAAGATTCTGAGGTTGAAGGCAAGAATCAATAATCGGCTAGATGCGTCTTTGCTTCAAGTCCCGTTTTGCGAAATGAAACTGGAATGGACTTGATGGGAGAGTACAAACGATAAGTCAACATGACAGAAACTAGTACCGCGCTATCTCAAGAATTACCGATTCTTTTGACTACCGATGAGCGAAATACGTAGTCAACTTCTCATCTATGTTGTCAACGCGGACGAAACCAAAACGCTCAAACTGAATAATGTTACCTTGACACACCTCTCGACAAGACCCCTCAGCAATCCCTTCCACCACAGAAACATCTGGCATCACGACTTCACATGGAATACCTGCACCACAAGGAACCCAGTGAATCAGAGCAGCACCAGCCGTTTTCGCTCTTTCATAAGGCTCACTGTGAAAAACTGCTACAGCCCTGTTTTCCGTGACCTCTTTAACCTGAAAGTTGAACAAACCCATCAAACGTATTATTCTATCCTTCTCCATTAGTTTAATATCCTCACTGGAAATCCAAAAAGATAGCTTACCATCTTTTGGTCGAATCTCAAACAAACGAAACCCCCTTTCCGCTTGATCTGGATGGACGCGGAGTTTCGCATTGAAGTTGCGATGTAGGCCTTTCACGACCAATTCTCTAGGATCGCCCACAAAGAAGTATCTATTTGCCATAGGATCAACTATTTTTCGATTGTACGCGTAAAGGTTCTCCCAGCTCAGCGTCACCTCAGCAGCTTTAGGACCAACATCAATCATTAGCCGCCTTATGGCCCCAGCCTTTATCCCTCGCCTCCTCAAAGCGGCAAAAGTGGCAAGCCTTGGGTCATCCCAACTCCTGAAAAGCCCACTCCGAAGTCCACGCACAATCTCAGATTTGCTGAGAGAAGCCCCGGTTATCCTAAGTCTTCCATAGTGAATTGCCTCAGGATACTTCCATCCAAAATACTGGTACAGGTACTCCTGCCGTGTCTGATTGGTCAGATGCTCCTTTCCCCGTATGATGTGGGTTATGCCCATCAGATGATCGTCGATACCGGAGGCAAAGTTGTACAGAGGCCAGACACGGTATTTGCTGCCTACCCGTGGATGGCTATGCTTCTTTGTGTCGATAATCCTTAACGCTGGCCAGTCTCGAACTGCAGGATTTGGGTGGTTCAGATCTGTTTTGATTCTTACAACGACTTTCCCCTCGCCATAGGTTCCATCCAACATACGTTCCCAACGGGCAAAGTTTTCTTTCGGTGTTAGGTTTCTGCATGAACATGGCTGCTTTGTTACAATTTTTTCTCGAAACTCTTTTGGCTTGCAGGCACAGACGTAGGCATTGCCCTCCTTGAGGATTTTTTCCGCATGTCTATAATATATGGAGAGCCTATCGCTTTGAGTGAATTCTGCATTCCATTTGCATTTGAGCCAAGCCACGTCTTCCCTTATGAGATCGTAGAATTGCAGGGCAGATTTTTTCAGCCTCGGGTCTGTATCCTCGAAACGGAGGAGGAACAAACCATGGTACATTTCTGCGTATTCGTAACAGAGGATTATGGCTCGAGCGGACCCCAAATGCAAGAGGCAGTCCGGGTTAGGGGCAAAGCGGGTGACTACTCGCTCGTACTTGTCAACATTGAGCAATGGTGGAAGTACCTTTTCTACGTCCGCTTTCTTCTTGACCAAAGCCTTTGGCCACTTCTCTTCAACTATCTTTCTCTGCTTGTCTGAGGAAAACTTGTTAATCTCTTGGACAACCTCAGCGATGATAGACGTAACCTCCTTTGCCCTTGTTTTAAGATGTGGGCATTCCGCGAGTAATTTCCCGAGAACTGATCCTGCTCGAGCGTTTCCTTCGTGACTAAGTGCATTCAGAAGTGCGATTCTTTGAATAATCTCTTTGATTTCCGTATTTGAGACCAAATTTGCCACTTGGCTCTTTGTGCTTGATTAGATTTTTCTTTCAACGAGGTAGCTGGTGAATGATTCTAGCTTTTCCTTCGCATATGATTGTGGTAAGATATTGTCGATTTCTTTCCAACTTCTCTTCATCATGTTTCGAGCGTACTTTCTTGCGTAATTTATTGATCCACATTTCCTGATGATATCAATTGCTTCGCCTCTGATTTTCTGGTCTGTTGTATGCATGTTGAGAATTTCTATCAATCTCCTTTTATCCATAGTTTCTGCTTTTTCCAGCGTGTGAATCACCAGCAAAGTTCGCTTTCCTTCCGTAATGTCTCGACCAAACCCTCCCTTTCCTTCAGCAAATCTCTCACTGACCAGATCAAGGATGTCGTCCTGTATCTGAAAAGCCACGGCGATCATCTCAGCGAATTTTCCCATTTTCTCAGTCAAATCGTCATCGGCTCCAGCCAGTACGGAGGCTAGCTTCGCTGACATCCTCGCCAGGGTTCCAGTTTTGTAGGTGCACATCTGGAGATACTGTTTCTCTGTAATCTCGTCAGCGTCTGCTAATCCCCTATGCCAGGCAATGTCTGTTGCTTGCCCAAAGCTTATGTTGACCATTTCTTGGATGTAGATTTCGTAGAGTCTGGTCAGTTTCTCTTTGGAAAGCTTATCTTTGTTTCTTGTCAAGGTTAGCAACGGCAGATAATACATCGTGTTTCCCGCGTTGATTGCGATATCAAGTCCGAATAATCTGTGGGCACATTGTTTGCCTCTCCGACACTCTGAAGCGTCCTCGATGTCATCAATCATTATTGTCCCGTTGTGGATGACTTCTGGAATTATAGCGAAATCTACGAACTCGTCCGGGTTCTTGCCGAGAGCCTCACAGATCAAAAGGAAAAGAGTTGGCCTCCATCTCTTGCCGCCCCTGTCTAGAAACTCCCATATGGGTTCCGCCAATGCTTTGTTTATAGCTTCAGAACTGTATTCGTATTCCGGCGGACCAAGTGTGAGAAGCAAAGATTCCTTGTCGTATGTTCTTGGGATATATTTTTCGATTACTCTATCAATTATTGAGGCGTTCTCTTTCAGAAGTTTTTCGATGTCTACTTTCATTTAATCATCTTTCCTTCTTCTCGCGTACTGTTCAGGCTGGAAGCCACGAACTCGTAGCCACTCAGCCGTCTTTCCAGACAACACAACCGGAGCTTGTTTGAGCTTCTGAGCAGATTCTGCCCCTACAAGGAACATAGTGCTTCTCAATTCTTCTACCACGAATTGGAGCGCTTTCTTGACCTTGCTTGAGCCATTCGCAGCTGGGCGTAGGATTGGTGAGGCTATGCCAGTTAGATTTGCGCCCAGCGCTAGGCTTTTTGCGATGTCTATTCCGGAGCGTACGCCCCCTGAGGCGATGACGTCGACATCAACGGATTGAATTACTTCAATGAGGCTCGCAACGGTCGGGATGCCCCAATCCCAGAAATCTTCGCCGAGTTTTTCCCGGAATTTATCGTGGATTTTTTTCGCACGGTGATATTCGACTGCTGCCCAACTTGTCCCTCCGGTCCCTGCTACGTCTATTCCGCCCACCCCTGCGGTCTCAAGCATCTTCGCTTCTTCAGCTGCTATACCTGAGCCTGTTTCCTTGGCTACGACTGGAATGTCAAGTACCTCCGTGACTTCTTTGATTTTTTCGAGGACGCCGAAATAGTGTGCTTCTCCTTCTGGCTGAATGGCCTCTTGCAGCGGGTTCAGGTGCACGGCTAGTGCGTCGGCGTCTATCATCTCCACAGCTTTTCCTGCTTGATTAATATTATATCCTTTAGCAAGTTGCGGTGCCCCGATATTAGCCATAAGAAAAGCTGTTGGCGCTGTCTTCCTCGCGACTGCAAATGTCTTTATCAGTTTTGGGTTCTCAATGGCGGCCCGCTGGCTTCCAACTCCCATTCCCAAGCCCATCTCCTCAACCGCTTCAGCTATGGCTGCGTTGATTCTCGTCGTTTCTGTCGCACCTCCAGTCATGGCTTCCACGATAAGCGGAGCGGAAAGGGTATGGTTGAAGATTCTCGTCGAAAGATCGATTTTGTCTCGGTCGATTTCAGGAAGGGCTTTGTGAACAAGAAAAGTATCTTCGAATCCTGTCGTTGCCTGTCGAGCTTGGACGTTTTTTTCCATGCATATATGGATGTGGTCAGTCTTCCTTCTCTCGGTTGGACCTGGCAGTTCTTTCACCCCTTTTCAATGAAAGTTCCAACAACTTCTTCTTCTTTAAGTGCCCGGTAAACATAGTAGGGTTTCAAGGCGTTCACAATTGTCACGTTAATCCCATGTTCCAAGGCAGGTATTAGTTCAAGTACTTTTCCCAGCATTCCGCCTGTGACGTCCGTTACATTTGACCTCATGATTTTGTCTTGTAATCCTTTCAGTTGTTGTACTGCAATATGCTGAATGAGTTGAGAGGATCTGTTAGTTCTGGGGTCTGCAGTGTATAGACCATCCACATCCACGCCCATTATGATGCGCCCTGCGTTCAGTCGCATTGCGATTTGAGAGACTAGTTGGTCACCGGATAGGATGGCAAATCCTCTCTTATAGTCTAGAACAGCATCCCCGTAGAGAACTGGTGTGAATCCTAATTCAAGTAGTTTCATCAATGGTCTTTGTTCCATAATATCAATTCGCCCCGACTTGGTGATTACGATAGAGGAAGGCTGGATTTCCACTGCTGGGATATTTTGGTTTATTAGGGAATCCATGACATGTTTGTTCAGTGTTTTCATTGCTTGATGCGTTTTTGAGAATCCTATCATTTGTGAAGAAACTTCGTAGCCCTCGTCTATCCTGTACTTCTTCGCGGTCGGATGACCAAAAGAGCCACCACCATGAACTATGACAAGAGAGTCAACATCAGCTCGTGCAACCTCTTCTGCAAGTCTTTTGATTGTCCTCTTATTCAGGGTAAAGGATTTGTTCTTCTTCGTGATGGCAGATCCTCCAAGCTTCAGAACGATCGGTTTTGGTTTTTGCACTGTTGTTTCCTCCCCGTTTTTCATTGAAGGATATTCGGGTATATCAGTTCTTCTTGTTTCCATGAAAAGGAAGAATAGCAGTAGCTATCTCAAAATCTGTTTCGCTTTGCTTCTTGTGGTCCCTGTCTGGTTCATCTCTTGGAGAGTAAGGCATCACCCATGCAAATCAAGTCCAATTATGAGAGACCGGAATCATCGATACATTTATACTCACCATCTCATGCACAATCTTGTCAAAGGAGGAACGCTGATGAGTGAACCTTGGTGGAGACGAAGAAGAAAAGGAGGTTCACACCCGTGGTTCTACATATCCGACGAGTTCGACAGACTTGAGGATATGATAGACAGAATGATGAACAAAGCTTTTGAAACACCAACTGGAAAAGCACAAACCCATAGGCCCTATATATATGGCTTCTCAATATCCGTTGGACGTAACGGAAAACCAGTGATTCGCGAATTCGGGAATGTTCAAAAGAGCCGTTTTGGTCCCCAAATCCGAGAAGAAAGGGAACCTCTCATCGACGTTCTAGAGGAGAATGAAGACGTAGTCATCGTGGCTGAACTGCCAGGTGTCGAAAGAAACGACATACAACTCCATACAACCGAGAAGCAGCTAACAGTTTCAGTTGATGCACTTACGCGAAAATACCATAGAGAGGTGCCATTGCCTGTTAGGGTAGATTCCAAATCCGCCCAAGCCTCATATAAGAACGGAGTACTCGAAGTACGCTTGAAAAGATTTGGGGAGAAACAATTCAAGGGCAAGAAAATCTTTGTAGAGTAGGTAGGAAATCCAAAAACGTATTCAACAGTAAGCGAGGAAGAGTGTATGCCTCAAAAACTTCGAAAAACCCGAAAAATGCGCGGCTCCCGAACCCATGGTTATGGTCAGATTGGGCAGCACCGAAAAACCGGAGGAAAAGGTGGACGAAATGCAGGTCGCCACAAAGGAGGATGGACCCATATAATAAAACACGAGCCTGACTATTATGGAAAAAAAGGGTTCACGTCTCCAGAAGGGCTTTGTAGCAAACACTCCATCATCAACGTAGGACAACTTGAAGAACTAGCTGATAGAATAGCCACTAAGGAGCGACCAGAAAAGACGAAGAAGAAAACCGTTTTGGATCTCAACAAACTGGGATACAACAAACTCTTAGGGATGGGAAAAATAACTAGACCCCTCCTTGTTAAGATTGTAGCCCACTCGGAAAACGCAGCCAAGAAACTGGAGAAAGCCGGCGGACAAATCCTGAACGCATATTAGTTCATTGAGCCAAAAATTAATTACAAAGGACTGCGACCTGTTTTACAAAGAAAGAAGGAAAAGTGCATGGCCGGTAGATTTCTCAGCATGTTCCAGCCGCTTTCAAGGTTCATACCAGAAGTCAGCCCACCTCAGCGCAAGGTAGGATTTAATGAAAAGCTATTCTGGACTGCCATGGCACTTGCATTATATCTTGTCATGAGTGAAGTGCCGTTGTACCTGCCTCTTGGGGCGGAAGGAGGAGATCCTCTCCTTTATCTCCGAGTGATTTTTGCCTCGAACCGAGGTTCCTTGATGGAGCTAGGAATAGGTCCTATAGTAACTGCGGGCATCATTCTGCAGCTTCTCGTGGGATCAAACATGATTCAATGCGATATGTCCAACCCTGATGACCGAGGCCTTTTCACTACTGCAACCAAAGTCTTTTCAATAATCATGATTGGAGTTCAGGCTTCTGCCTATCTTCTTGGCGGAATGTATGGCAGTTTACCACCGGTAAGATCTGTGGTCGTTTTCATTCAGCTTATGTCTGCCGGGATCTCGCTTATGCTTCTGGATGAGTTGCTGCAAAAGGGCTGGGGAATTGGAAGCGGAATCAGCCTCTTCATCATGGCAGGAGTTGCTCAGACTATTGCGTGGTCTTGCTTGTCTCCTTTGCCTGCATTCGAAGAGGCTGGAAAATCATCCGGAGCGCTGATTGCATTTTTCCAAACAATCCTAGGGGGGCAATCGTTGAATAGCGTGTTCTTCAGACCTGGAAATAACCCCTCTATGCTAGGCTTCATCACGACGATAGTTGTTTTCTTCATAGTGATTTATGCGGAAGGAGTTAGAGTCGAGCTTCCTATCTCATACGCTCGTTATAGAGGATTTCGTGGCAGATACCCCATCAAATTGCTATACGTGTCTAACCTACCCGTGATTTTTGCCTCGGCTCTTTTCGCAAATGTGTATTTCGTATCTCAACTTCTTTGGAATTACTCGGGACAACCAAGCCCTGGAAGTAATTTCTGGCTTGACCTCGTTGGTCAATATGCTAGGATAACACAAGGCGAGCAAAGCCAAGTTGTGCCTGTAGGCGGGCTTGTTTACTACGTGATTTCTCCTCAGAATCTGTCAGACGTAGTAGGCGATCCCATGCGGGCACTCGGGTTCGTGACAATCATGATCGCATTTTGTGTTGTGTTTTCACTCACTTGGCTCGAAGTAGGAGGCTTAGGTCCAAAAGTCGTAGCTAAACAGCTTATCGATTCGGGTATGCAGATTCCAGGGTTTAGAAGATCCAGTAAACCAATCGAATCACTTCTCAACCGCTATATTCCCACAGTTGCTGTGCTTGGAGGAGTTCTGGTAGGGCTAATTGCTTCAGTTGCGAACTTCTTCGGTGTTTTTGGAACAGGCATGGGCATCTTGCTAGCTGTTGGAATTCTGTACCAGTATTATCAGCTTTTGATGCAAGAACGCGTCGCGGAAATGCATCCTGCTTTAAGTCGCTTCCTAGGAGGCTAGCCATCAACCACAGGTTCAAGGTATCTAATTGCTGGTTTTTGGTTGTGTGTAGGTGAATGGGAGAATGTTCAGAAGGAAAAGATTAAAGCGCACCAGATTGTGGAACTACTGGATTAGGTGATAGCTGAATTGCTACCCAGTTGGTTGTTGATGCCCCCGGGATCAGCAATATTCATCTTGTTTTTTTCTGCAATCATCACACTGATTACATCTCTAGTTAACCGTATTCTCGTTAATAGAGAACAAATGAACGCATGGCAACGTGAAATTCGCGCTTGGACAGCTGATTCTCGAAAGGCCCAACGCACTGGAGACAAGAAACTTCTTGCAAAGGTTCAGAAACAACAGTCTCGAATCATGAAATTGCAGGGCAAGGTGTTCAAGCAATCGCTCAAACCCATGGTCGTTTACTTCATTCCATTCATGCTTCTTTGGCAGCTTTTTTTGATACCGCTATTCGGCGCAGGTACTATGGCCTATTTCCCTGGACTGAGTGGAGGCTATATCGAACTGCCTCTTTTTATGTGGTATCTCATCTGTTCCTTTGCCTCTGGAACCCTCATTTCGCGAGCGTTGGGCGTGCCAATGGGAACTTCAGGAGCAGCAAGCTAAATGCCCAAGCCCTCTCTGAGGACAAGAAGCAGAAGACGCTGGAATTTACGGTTACCAGGGGGGCGTAGAGAAACTCATTTTGAACAGAAGAAAATCGGCGCTCTGTACTGCACTAGATGTGGACAAATGCTCTCGGGGGTTCCTCCTTCAAGTTACTCAAGACTCCGCAAGCGTCCTGCGAGTCAGAGAAGGGTTGAACGCATGTACGGCTGTAAGTTGTGCCACAGGTGTATCCGGGACTCGTTGAAACAGGCTATAAGGAACGTTTAGTGTGTCCAGAAGAAGCGAATTGGCTGAGCATGAAATGTGTGGCAAAGAGCGGAAACCGAAGATTGTGTTGTGTATATCCGGGATGACTGGGTGCGGAAAGAGCTCCGTAGCCAGGAGGTTGGCTGAAGAATATGGACTGGAATATTTCTCTGGTGGAGACGCGTTAAAGATTCTTGCTTTCGAAATGGGTTATAGGTCATCTGAGAAAGGCTGGTGGGAAACAGATGAGGGAATGAGGTTTCTTCAACAGAGAGAAAAGGAGTCCACGTTTGACACAAAGGTTGATGAGAAACTTCTGAAGTGGGCTGGACGTGGAGACGTTGTTCTCGACAGTTGGACGATGCCTTGGTTGTTGAAAAAAAAGGGCTTCAAAGTTTGGTTGGAGGCTTCTGTTGAGGTGAGGGCCGAGCGTGTTGCAGGCAGGGATGGAATAAGTCTTGAGAGGGCCTTGGTTACTTTGAAGAAGAGGGACGAGAAAACTATGGTTATCTACAAGAGTCTTTATGGGTTCGATTTAGGTAGAGATTTTTCTCCTTTTGATTTAGTTTTGGATTCAAATAGATTGAGTGCAGATGAAGTTTTTAAGACGGTTTGCATGGTAGTAGATCGCATCGTGTTGGGTATCGATTGAGTTATAAGTATCGATGTTAATGATTTTTCTGCGTTTCAGATGTTATGGAGGGCTTGATGGTGCCTGCAATTGAAGCTGGTCGAGTTTGCGTGAAAATTCTTGGTCGCGAGGCTGGAAGGCGTTGTGTTGTTGTGGATGTTGTGGACAAGAATTTCGTTGTCGTTACCGGACCTGCTAAGGTGAGCCGAGTTCGGCGAAGACGAGTTAACGTTGGCCATATTGAGCCCACAGAGATGAAAATCAAGATTGCTAAAGGTGACGGTGATGACAAGGTTGTTGAGGCCCTGAGAACTGCTGGTTTTTTGGACAACATGAAGGAGATTGCGACTCCTAGACTGTAAGGTTCTGCACGAACGTGTAACAAGGTCTACTAGAGCTCAAAATTTAGTCATTAGCTTCAAGCAGAGAGTTATATTTGGAATATCCTTGCCATTGCGTTGAGGATTTTTGCTGCGCACTCTTCTGGATTTTGCTTGTCTGAGTCCACTATGACCTCTGGGTTTGGTGGTTGTTCATATGGGACGTTTACACCTGGCACTGTTTTGCTTTCACCTGTTAAGGCCTTTTTGTAGATACCCCTTGGTGCCATGAAGGCATTGAATCGTTTGGTCTCTCTATCTCTGCAAAGTTCTAGTGGACAGCGAACGTAGGCTTCTATAAAGAGTTGGATTTGCTTTCTCGCGTTATCTCGGTATCGTCGACGATTCGCCGTAGCATCTATGATTACGTTGACGCCGTTATTAGTAAGAAGCTTGGAGATAAAGACTATGCAAGCGTAAACTATGTTGCGCTCTTTTTCGGAGTAACTGGGTTTTGGAGTAACAGCTCTACGTAGCGTGTCAACCGAAACAAGCTGTGCATGGATACCTTGGTGTTCCAACTGCTTCAGCAGTGCTTGAGCGATAATTGATTTGCCACTTCCAGGAAGACCAGTTATCCAAACGCACCATCCACACAAGTGAATCATCAGAAGAAGACCTCCGAAATTCTGATCTCCAATCCATTCCGAACCTCAACTTGACGAAATTGACATGCGACAACCACTCTCAATTCATTTGGGAGTAGAGTACAAACTAGAATGGTAGATACCATTTCAATATTTCTCGTATAACTTTCTCCGAATACCCTCTTTCTCTGAGCATGAGTTCTATCAGCTCCGACACATCGCGAGTCAAGACAACTCAACCTGTACTCCATGGTTTGCAATGCGTCGCAGATAGGAGGATTCTTCTTGAAACTTCTCCCCCCTAAATTATTACCTCTCGATGTAAGAGTTAATCTTCCCCCAGTCAAACCGATCGGTCTCCAACGTGTTCTTAACAAAGTTGAACAATTTAATCCGCACTCTCGAAGACAGAGTAGGATACCAAATTGGTGAAGCTATTACTAGTCCTCTCCACGCATAGAAAGGTTGCACAACCTCTAGCATTTCTTCATCACCTGTTTTGTCCAGATAGTTCCTCCAGAACCGGTTGAATAAAATCTCAAACGGACCTGATAACTGTCCGTACGCCTGCAACGAGTAAAAAATGTAATTAATCGTCATAGCAGTTAAATCATCTGCAGGCTCACCCCACTCACCTCTGCTACGATCTAAAACCGTGAAATCCACGCCATCCCGAAATAGTACATTCCACGGATGGTAATCTCCGTGAACCTGTGCCAAACGGTGTGTTTTCGGCTTAAGCTTCCACCTCCACTCCACACAACGCTTCTCAATCTCACACAAATCCTCTCCATGAATATACTGTAATCCCTCTGGATAGCTGTCAGTCAAGCCCATAATGCACTCCCCGTGCCCTAGCAACTCCCGAATCCGCCTTAAATACAATCCAGCCCCATGAGATTTCATCCTGTGAATAGCAGCCAAATAGTCCGACAAGGCCTGACATCTATCAAGGTCCAACCGTGACATCCGACCACGCTCTCGAATCCTGTCCAAGTCTCTGAAATACGGCCGACCCTGCGCCATATCCATCATGATGAAGAATTCTATGCAATCACCCAGAGATTTCAGCGATCCTTCCTTGGTAAAAGCGCCAACATCGACAGAACGAGCATGTTTGGGCAGCCTATTGAAGACGGAGTGCTGCCACAGCAAGGTCTGAGCCCGATCAGAATAATGGTCATGACCGAAGCCGGTGGATTGCATGGTCTCCAGAATCACGCGCTTCAGTTTCCCGTCTGCAATGAACTCGACTTGATAGGGAACACCATATCCGAAGCCTTTCAATTTCTTCCTGGGCTTCTTCACTCTCGCCTTTCGCTTCCCTAGCTCACCTACATACTGAATCTCAACGTCCGTTTGATAGACATCTCGAAGGTACTTGCTCAACTTATCCAATTGTAGCTCAGTCATTCTTCCAGCCTCTCACCCAAATCACGAGTCAAGTGAAAATAAAACTTTGCGCCTGAACCTATTCATTTTTTAAATGCCAATAAATAAAAAGATAGGAAGAGTGAACCATCAATGACCCTCTCTAAACCTAAGAAGGCCAGCCTAGCCCCACAAGGAAACTTGCTCATCGAATGGGCCTCCATGCACATGCCAGTTCTAGACCAAATCAAGAAACGATTCACACAAGAAAAACCATTTGAAGGCGTTTCCATAGGTGCTTGTCTTCACGTAACCAAAGAAACCGGAGTGCTCGTTGAAACACTCGTGGCAGGAGGAGCAGAGGTCTCACTATGTGGGTCTAACCCGCTCTCAACCCAAGATGAGGTAGCCGCCGCATTAGCAGAAAAGGGAACAAACGTGTACGCGTGGCGGGGGGAAACCACTGAAGAGTACTATTGGTGTGTCAACAAAGTTATCGACCACGAGCCACAGATTACGTTGGACGATGGAGCTGATCTTGTAGGTACAATCCATAAGAAGAGGAAAGAAAACTTAGAAAACATCAAAGGAGGCACCGAGGAAACCACAACAGGAGTTGTGCGACTAAGAGCCATGGAAAAAACAGGCACTCTCAAATATCCAATTATCGCCGTAAACGACGCATACACGAAATATTTGTTCGACAACCGCTACGGCACAGGGCAGAGCACTCTAGATGGAATACTCCGTTCCACAAATATCTTGCTAGCCGGAAAAAACTTTGTCGTGTGCGGCTACGGGTGGTGCGGTCGAGGGATAGCATTACGGGCTAAGGGCATGGGTGCAAACGTCACTGTTACCGAAGTGAATCCGACGAGAGCTCTTGAAGCAGTCATGGATGGCTTTCACGTAGCAGCGATTAGTGAAGCATCTAGAACGGGCGACATCTTCGTAACCGCCACAGGAGACCTCAACATCATCAAGAAAGAACATATGGTCAGAATGAAGAGTGGTGCCATCCTTGCCAATAGCGGGCACTTCAACGTAGAAATCAACATATCAGATCTAGAAAACATTTCATCTTCAAAAAGAATCATTCGTCCAAACCTAGAAGAGTACACTCTCCAAAACGGGCGGCGACTCTACTTGCTGGCTGAAGGAAGGCTTGTGAATCTTGCAGCAGCAGAAGGTCACCCGTCCGAAGTTATGGACATGTCTTTCGCAAACCAAGCCTTATGCACTGAACATTTGGTTAAAAAAGCGGAAATGGAACCCAAGGTTTACAGTGTCCCCAAAGAAATCGATGAGCTTATAGCCAGCCTTAAATTAGAAGCGATGAATGTGAAGATTGATGAACTTGACGAAGAACAGAAAAAGTATATCGGCAGTTGGGAAGCTGGAACCATCTAAACAATACGTAAACTTTATAATAGGTTGCACTCATAAAAGTGGCTAAATTGGTGGTTCTATGGTCAGTAAGGATCAAGCTATTGGTTGGTTAATCTGCTTGGTTTGTGTGGTAATTGCAGTTGTGTATACCGTTACACTAGTCTGGCAGGATTGGGTCACCTGGGCGAGCCCGCGTGATGTTCAAATTTGGCTAATAGGTGCACCAGTGTATATCGCTCTTGTTGCAGTATTGGTCATTGGCGCTTGGATCGGATGGACTATGGCAACTACACCCCCTCCAAAGCCTATTGAAGAGATCGAAGCCGAAGAAAAGCCCTCGGAAGAAAAAGAAGAGAAGAAGTAGACAAGTGAACCCTTCCCTTTTTTGTGCAACGATCTAGGTCTATGATTGGCAAAGCCAACAGCATTTTACGCTTATCCAGCAATGAATTTGTCAAACGATTGCTCAGCTTCTGTCAGTGGCATCACCTGTGGAGGATGTTTGAAAGCGTAGGCTGAAACAATTGGCAGAGGGCCAATTAGCCCTCGGTCAAGTGCTATTTTCACCCCTCGTATTACATCGTACAATATTGAGCCCGCGTTTGGAGCGTCAATAGTGTTAAGCCTCACGTCAAGTTCCACAGGGGTCCTTCCGAAGTATAACCCCTTGATCCAAAAATAGCTGTCCCGTCGATTCTGCAAAAAGTCAACATAATCAGTTGATCCAGCAACGATAGAAGTCTTGTATGGCAAGGCGGTTTCAGCCGCTTTTGTTTTCACAATCCTTTTGACTTCTTTTGTTCTTTCGAGTGTGTCAAGAGATTCTGCGCCTCCACCAACATCGAGTTGATAAGTTTCAGAGATTGAAACACCTCGATCAGATAGTAGCTTGAGAAGAGTCTTGTGAAGAGCCGTGGCTCCCACTTGATCCATCAAGTCGTCGCCTACGAGGGGCAGTTTAGCCTTAGTGAAGCGTTTGCCCCACTTGACATCGCTGGCAATGAAAACGGGTGTTGCATTTATGAAGGCGCATCCCGCCTCAAGTGATTCCTGGGCATACCATCTTGAAGCTTCTTTCGCTCCGCTTGGTAAGAGGTCAATCACTATCTCAGCATTGCTCTCGCGAAGCTTCTGGGCTACATCAACTTCTGGGGATTCCGATATCTTTATGATGTGCTTTACGGAATCGCTCACACCATCCAAAACAGAACCTTTCAAAACTGGCACGTCCATTTTGGGCACATCAACAAGTTTGGTGGTGTTGTTTGGTGGAGAAAATATGGCGTCTGACAGGTCTTTTCCAACTTTTCCAGTTTCGATGTCGAATGCAGACACGAATTCGATGTCTCGGGGATGATAGCCCTGGAGAAATAGGTTTTTCAGTCCAACCGCCTCTTCCTCTTTAGCAACATCCATGTAATGATAGACTCCTTGAACTATTCCTGACGCGCAATTTCCAACTCCCAGCAACGCAACTTTGATTTTAGACATGAACACGTACCAGCTACAGTGTGGTATATCAATCGTGTTGAAAATATTTATGCTCGAAATCCGGTCCAGAGTTTCCGCAACTTTCACGTATGCAGTCCTGAGCCACCAACGAGGGATGAAGAACGTTTGATTTATTATTGGCCAGAGCCCTAATGGTTCATAATACAACATGTAACCAGAAGTGAGCAGTATATGCAGATTCGAGACAAGTTCGAGAAAATTAGTGAGTTGGCGAAGCGTCGAGGCTTTTTCTGGCCTTCCTACGAAATCTACGGTGGCATAAGTGGTTTTATGACGTTTGGTCCATTAGGTTCCGTATTGAAGAGAAAGATTGAGGATAAGTTCCGAGACGTCTTCATTAACCCACTTGGGTTCTATGAGATCGAGTCATCAGTAATTATGCCCGGAAAAGTGTTTGAAGCTTCTGGCCATGTGGATCACTTTAAGGAGCCAATGATCGAGTGTAGTAAGTGCAAGCGAAGGTTCCGAGCGGATCACGTACTCCGAGAGTCCACACAGATGAGCGACACGGAAACCGAAAAGCTCAGTCTTGCAGATTTGATGAAGGAACTGGACAAACTTGGCATTCACTGTCCGGAATGCGGTGGGGATTTTGGTAATCCCAGACAATTCTTAACTATGTTCACAACTACGATTGGACCTTATTCTGAAGCAATCGGCTATGGTCGTCCTGAGGCTGCCCAAGGCATTTTCGTGGAATTTAAGCGGGTCTACGAGTGTGCTCGAGGAAGGCTTCCGTTTGGAGTTGTTCAGGTTGGTCATGCACTGAGGAATGAAATCTCACCGCGGCAGGGTCCAATAAGGCTGAGAGAGTTTACCATTATAGACCTTGAATTCTTCTTTGACCCTGAGGATCCGCAATGCCTACTGTTGAAAGACGTCGAAAACGAATCTCTGCGGTTGATATTGGCGGAAAATAAGCTGAAAGGTTCAAAGAACCCAGTTGAAGTCACGGTCAAGGAAGCTTTGAATAAAGGACTTATAAAGGCAAAGTGGCAGGCTTTTTTCATGGTCTTATCCAAACATTTCTTGATGAAACTAGGCGTTCCTGAAAATCGGCAACGCTTCATTGAAAAGCTGGAATGGGAGAGAGCACACTATTCTGTGCAGGGGTTCGACCAGGAAGTCTTTCTTGAACGATGGGGCTGGGTTGAAGTCTCAGGCCACAATTATCGAACAAACTATGATTTGAAGCAACATATGGAATTCAGCGGGGTCAACATGAGAACTTTTAAGGAACACGAAAAGGCAACTGGGAGGGAAGAGGTAGTCGTCAGCCCCATTATGTCGAAGATCGGCCCAGCCTTCAGAGACAAGGCTTCCGAAGTTGCTCGATTGATTTCTGATGTAGACCCGAAGGCGGTGGAAGCAGGATTCAAGAAACAAGGCTTCTACATGGCGGGAGATTTTAGAGTTATGCCTCAATATGTAGAAATCGTGCGTAGAAGTGTCGATGAAAAGGGGAGGCAGTTTATTCCTCACGTGGTAGAGCCAAGCTTTGGATCAGATCGAATGGTCTACATCGCCCTAGAATACGCTTACAGAGTGAAGAGTGGGCGAACAGTTCTCAGCTTGCCACGAGAACTCGCACCCAGAGAGATAGGCGTGTTTCCGTTGGTAATCAAAGATGGTTTACCTGAAAAGGCAAAGCAAGTATATGATGTGTTCATAGATGAGGGCTTTGACGTAGAGTATGATGAATCAGGCTCTATTGGGAGACGATACGCAAGAGCTGACGAGGTAGGTACTCCTCTACAGGTAACCATCGATTATCAGACGTTGAAGGATGATACGGTGACCATACGTGATCGCGATACATGGAAACAGGTTAGGAGTAGGATAAGTGGGCTTCCTAAACTGCTCCACGCTTTTCTCCGTTACAAAGTCGAATTCGGAGATCTGGGGCAACCAATCAAGGGCTAGAAGTTTACATCCTTTCGCTACATTTTTTAAGGCTTTCACCTATCGTATGTCGTGTGTCGATGATAACTTTTGAGAGGAGGAAGCAGTGGTTTTCCCAGTGGAAACTGAAGAGCGAGTGAAACGAAGGGCTCTCAATGTTTGTCGAGACCACTTAAGAAAGGTAACGGAAGTTGCTCGCAAGGTTTCACAAATGGTTGACTGCTTCGTAAAGGGAGACAATAAATCGGCTAGAGTGTTGTTCACAGAGATTAAGAAATCAAGAGAGGAAGTTGATAGAGCAAGACGAATGGTTTCACTGGAACTCGCTGAGATCGGGGCTATTTTAATGAGTCGTGAAGACTTCCTCCGTTTCACTAACTTGACAAGCGAAATCGCAGATTTTTCTGAGGGTATCGCGTTTCGACTGCTCGAGATTATGGAGAAGCAGTGGAACGTACCTCTGAAAGTTAAAGAGGGGTTGATGGAGCTTTCGGGTGGAGTGTTCGAAACCGTCTCAAAGCTTCGGGAGACCGCTATGACCCTGAGTTATGGTTCTACGAAGACTCTTGAGAAAGCTAGGGAAGTAGAGACTGCTGAACATCTTGTTGACGATCTTTATCGAGAGCTTGAATTAGAAATCATAAATAGTCAGACTGAAATCCCTGTGCTAATTCTTCTGAGAGACGTAACAAGACTTCTGGAAGATGCAGCTGACAAGGCTGAAGATGCTTCTGATGTTGCTCGCATTTTATCCTTCACAATCTAGAGAAAAGCTGGAACGGAACTGGGATGTC
>CP070754.1:1164528-1206954 GCA_020348865.1 Candidatus Bathyarchaeota archaeon
GGGACCCCAACTTGCAGATTTTTCCTTCAGAATCTGTTGCTCCAGCAGCATCCACAATGTGAATAAGGGCATCTGCCTTCCTAATCTCATCCAAGAACTGGTTTCCTAGTCCTCTTCCTCGCCAAGCTCCTGGTACGAGACCCGCACAGTCTATCAACTCGACTGGAATCAGTCGTATTCCGTCCAAACATATGGAATTCTTCGGGTTGTCTCTTACGTTGAACTCTTTGCACGCGCATGGAGCTCGTACGTAACCTATTCCTCGATTTGGCTTTATCGTGGTGAATGGATAACCCGCAATCTCTACCGGAACAAGCGTTGCAGCAGAGAAAAAGGTGGACTTACCAGTGTTTGGTTTGCCAACTATGCCCAGCGCTTTTGAATAAGATTTCGTGCTCATTCCTTCAGCCTACCGTTTAATGGCTCCCTCTAAGACGCATTTTAGCTTTTCTAGCTGGTTAGTTATTGTCCTTGCATTCTGAGAAGAGTGAGGCGCACGCGTGCGTTGAGTCGCTTGTTATTATCTTGAAGCAAGAGAAGGAATACCCTGACCCCTTGAAGGAAATTGAAGCTGCCAACTGGAGGACGCTCTTTCATCAAGTAGCTCATACTAGAAAAAACCGTTCAAAAGCTCGTGTTGCAATTGGGCGGATGAGGGCTACGGGTTTCCATTACCGCTACGTTAGACGTGGTTTCTCGATTATGATGAAGATTGTTTTGCCTTTATTGCGAGAAAGATACCGTACCCTTGCTAACACTCTGTTTGCGATGCCCAAAAGATCCTCTAGGCTATTCGTGGGTCTTCTTCGTTCTATCCTCGACGCCAATTCGGTTTTGAGTAGGTGTTCAGCCAGAATGGATGCTCCACAGATCTCACCGTTCCTAATCAACGCTTCTACAATCATGTCTTCTATTTCACTATGGCTAAGTCGTCTCCATATAGGTTCAGCTTGGCTTAGGCGCTCATGTTTTTTCCTCAAACGCCGAGATTCTTCGGTTTTCGTAACAAGTTCAACCCTTTCATCCCATTTTCTTATCCAGATTCCGAACCAAATGTTCAGGAATTCCTTAAACTCCCTAGGTTTTTCATGAAGAAACTTGCGAATTCTAATGGTACACTGGTCCTGCATCTTTTCTTGACCGGTGAGCTTCCAGTGAAAACGCATATAATTCATGAAATCCTTGCTGGCGATACTCAGGATCCTTTCGTCCGACCCTTGCAGGTCGAGTTGGAAATCCCTGTTTCTTAGACTCTCCAGTAGGAGCACTCGGATAAGGTTCATGTCAGTTCTCAAAGAGAACTGATTGCTGTTGGCTTATTACTCCATTATTCCATTTCGTGGCATATATCATCCTTGGAAGTAGGATTCATAGTTTCTGCTCCGGCTACCTTTCAAATCACCTTACGCGCGCGTGCACATGAACCCAAAGGGAACCCATACGGGAAAATGTTCAGCATTCGCTGTTCTGATTGGATATATGGAAGTTACTGAATTGCAGAATTTCTATGTTTCGACCATACGCGTGGGTACGACGAATCCCCATTAATACGAGAATCAATCAAACTGGGTTTCAATTGCCGGTTTTATTATCACTTTCATAGACTCTTTTGCATCTGCAACAAGTTGGAAACCCCTACTTGTTTCCGCTAGACTCAATTGATGTGTTATCATATTATGCACATTCACTTTTCCAGAACGAATGTATTCCATAGCTTTTTCAATATCATTTGGAGCAGCAGCATAGGTGCTCGTCAAAGTTATCTGCTTAGTCCAAAACTCATTGAATCGTAGGGAAATATCAACTCTGGGCTCCGTAGGAGCAAAGAAAAGAATCGTGCCTCCTGAATCTACAGATTTCAGAGCTTGCCTGACCGCGGACACAGCCCCTGTACAGACAATGATTCGATCAGCGAGCCTACCTTTGTTTGCTTCTCTCACACGCCTGGGTACCTCATCCCTAGCATCAAACACGATGTCTGCTCCAAATTTCTTCGCAGCATTCATACGGTATTCGTTGATATCGGTGGCAATCACTCTCTCAACGCCTCTGGCACGAGCAAGCTTTATGTGAAGTAATCCGGAGACACCGCTACCCAAGACGAGGACAGTGTGATTTGATCTGATGTTCGCTCTTCTCTGTCCTCTTATAACACAGCCCAAAGGTTCGATAAGAGTTCCATCCACGAAAGATATTTCATTGGGTAGCAAAAACGTTCCGTAATCTACATTTATCTTCGGCACACGCACGAATTCTGAGAATCCACCAGGATCGAAGCTCGTGTTGTGTAGAGTTTCGCACACAGTCTGTTGGCCGTCGAGACAATACAGGCATTTGTTGCAAGGAACATGATGGGATACAAAGACTCTATCCCCCACTTTGAAAGCCTTCACATGATCTCCAATTTCCTCAACTTCTCCAGTGATTTCGTGCCCCAGAACTCTAGGTGCCTTCTTGATGCGATACCATTCCATCACATCGCTACCACAGACGCCACAAGCCACGGTTCTTACAAGTATTTCATTAGGGCCGATCTTTGGTCTTTGCATCTCTTCTATTCTGATGTCCCTATTGTTGTAATACATCGCCACCAGCATGATTTCAGCAACTACCTCGTTTCCTCTTTCTTGAAGCTCTCAAACATTTCGTTTGCTTCTTTTGTAGTGGCGCGCTCATGAACTATTGCTCTTATGGATTTAATCATTGAAACTGGACAGTCATTTTTCCAGATGTTTCTTCCTAGGTTCACCCCTATAGCACCTTTCTGAATACCATCGGAAACGAATTCGAATACCTCATATTCTGTATCCACTCTAGGTCCGCCTGCCATGACTACTGGAACAGGGCACCCTTCTACAACCTTCTCAAAATTCTCACACCAGTAAGTTTTCACTACTCTTGCACCCAGTTCAGCAGCGATTCTACAGGATAAAGCAAGATAGCGGGCGTCTCTTTTCTGCAATTCCTTACCTACAGCAGTGACTGCCATTACAGGGATTCCATATTCTTCAGCTTCATCAACGAGCTTTGCTAGATTTAGCAAAGTTTGATGTTCGTACTGGCTGCCTACAAAGATGGAGAGGCCCAAGGCAGACGCATTGAGGCGGATGGCTTCTTTCACTGATGTGGTTATTCCTTCGTTGGCTAGGTCTGCTCCAATGATGCTCGTACCACCTGATACTCTTAGAATGATGGGTGTTCTGCTATTCGTGTCAATGCATGAACGCAATACTCCTCTCGTCACAAAAATCGCGTCGCAGTAAGAAAGAAGTGGTTTGACAGTTTCACCTGGCTTCTCCAGTTTTGTGGTGGGACCTTGGAAGTATCCGTGGTCTATAGGTAGAAACAAGCAATGGCCATCAGGTTGTATTAGTCGTGCTAAACGGTTTTTGATTCCCCAACTCACAACGTTACCTCCTTGATTTATCAATGGGCTCCTGATATCAAAAGGTTTCCGAATTTCTCCTCCATCAATGCGTCTCCTTCAAGCATCTTGCAACCGATATTTGGTAAGGGAAATGATCAGAGAGTCAAATAATCATGTTACTGGAGGAAGGCGGACTCGAACAATCAGAAACGGGGAACCACGATTTGCCAAAGACATGAGACTAGTAGCAACAGACCAAACCACGAAAGATGCCTATGATCTTGTAGAAGATTTAGAAGTGAATACTGGATTTCACCATTACTGCGACCAAACTTTAAATATCGCTGCAAAGTGTCAGATTAATCGGCGCCGCTGTGAAGCCGCCGTACACGCAACACAAACGTGGGCGAAAGCTCAGTTAGGTAGAGCAACTGACTTTGATAGACATCTCTATCAGAGGTTGAAGCTGTTAACCAGTGGGTCGACGGTCCGAACGTGTAGCACCAAATCACCGGAAATCCGTCCGGCGGCGCCAAGATTATGTTCATTCAGCTCTTGCCAGCACCAAAATAACGCCGACCGCTATCAATGCGAGACCAGCTACCAGAAAGATGCCAGCGAAAGGCTCAACGTATCCCGAAGGAGGGCTAGTATATGTGAAGTAGATGGTTGTCACGCCTATAAGGATGACTATTAATCCCGAGAGTTTCTCAGCGATGGTCAATCCAGTGCCAATCTCTTCACTCATGCTTTACTCTCCATCTTAGATTTACTCTAGGTTATAGAAGTGTTATTTTAACTTTGTCAGATCAGGGACAAATAGGGCATTTCACTAAGATGCCGCCTCTTTCAGTTTCGCAGGGAGGTATTTGTCAACTATATAGGTTAGTCCATATCTGCTGAACGCTTCTTGTTCTGACTTCTTCCTGATTTTCAGGAATTTCTTTACCTCTCTCTGCCAAAGCTTTCCTCTATAACGAGGATCCCTCTGCAATTCGTGTAGACGTTTGATATCTATGCTAGTCAACGGATCACTCGGTAGCTTATAGTTCACAATGTCAGTTGCCCACATTCCACTCCAAGTGGCATCGGGAGTAGTCAACTCTCTGAGATGGGCCGCATTCGCCGATCCTGAGATAATAACCATGGCAATATGCATACCCCACGGATCACCATCGGTGAATATATGTACTGGAAGACCTAACTCACCATTCAGTCTACGAATAAAATGTCTAGTAGCACGGGGTGATTGCCCAGCTGTAAGCACAAGAAGTGCATTGAATTTCCTGTAAACCTGCTCCTCTATGAAACGTGTGAACAACCCCCCCTTCTCAATAGCAATGACCATTTTTGCGCTAGTCTTCAGAAATTCAGCGGAAGTGAGCGCTGGACCGATCATCATTCCGTCAGGATGTGATGCCAGGTTTAGCTGCCTGCCTTCGTAGCCGGGAACCGTGTATCCTATGGTCAAGTCACCAAAGATAGCTGAACGTTCTTCAGGAAAAACGTTGAAGTCCTCTCGGGAGAGACCAGCCACAGTTTCCAGGTCAGTTATGATATTGTTGGATTCCGGTTGGTTCTTGAATGACATGTCATATGCTTGCGCTGAATAGTACACGTCACGAAGAGTGGAAGTTTTCCGACTTTGTGCGAGCTCATGGGCGAATCGGGCAGCCCAAACCAGCTGCGTAAGAGGACGGATGTGACGTATGTTGCGCGAACTCCTACGTACAGCCTTGTCTCCTAGAATGTATTGTCGAACTTCTTGACTGTAGAAGATGTTTTCGATGGATCGACTTGGCATCTTAATCCAAGGGAAAAGGCCTTCTTCCATCTGGTCATAGAGCTTCGTTCCGAAGTTTTCTAGGCTGGTTAAAGCTGTTTTCCGTTTCTCCGCAACTGAACTTTCAATCTTTCTCTTTCTCAAGTTTTCTCACAGTCCTTAGCAACTTTTTTATGTTAGGTGGTTTTTCTTTCCCCGCTAGTTCCATGGAGAACCGTGCGATCTTGGGCAAATACTTGGAAAAGACGGATAGTCGCCGCCTTTCCTTTTCAACATGTTCTTGCTTGGTCAGAAAACGTTGTAGTTGGCGAGCCACCTCGCGGATACCATTTAATATTTCCCTCTTCACCTCGGGTCTATCTGCTATGAACTCTTTGCCCACAGTCTTGTAGGGAACTTTCGTGCTACACACATGGACTAAAATGATGATGGGGGTCTCAGACGAAACCCTATACCTTCGCCAGTTAATAGACCGTATGACCCTCACTGAAACATCGCTTGCTTCATCATACAACAGAGGAATCCTATTGGCAAATCGATATAGTGGAATGTCATCTTTCTTAGGCACGTTTCCACCATAAGCTATCGCGGTTTCCACAATAAAGGGATGCCCAGAATAAGTTGAGGGTTTGCGTTGAAAAACTGCTACGAATTCCGGTCTCAGCTCTTTTAGAATCCCTGCTTTCAACAGCTCTTCACCCAACGGGGATAGGCAACCCGCGTCCGGAGGAAGAAAACCATTAAACCTCTTCATCATCCGTACGAGCTTCACGATCTCGTGAGGCTTCAGTTTTTTAGGGTTTTTTCTCTCGCTTATTCCTGCAAACTCCAAAAAGCGATTTGCGGTGTTCTCGCCGACTCTGTGGAAATGCATTTTCATAAAATCTAACATATTTCGGTAAGGAGTAATTCGTGTAAGGCGTTGAATAATCTCTACATCCACTCCGTACGGATGAGGTAACGTTTCCTTGGGTGGAGTTGGCATCTTCGTTGTGGCGCGGGTAAATTTGTACAGACGTCCCTTGGGGTCAGTGAAAGTTATGTTTGCGTACGGAGTTACTAACGCTGTCTGTTTCAAGTATTCCAAGATTTTGGGCATTGCCCGGAAGTAATCTCCTTCTAGGCAAAATTCCACGGTCGTTCCGTGCCATTTCTCTTTGTTTATTTGGATTTTGCGGTCTAAGATGAGGGGGCGATTTCTTTGGATGTCTATCATCAGTTTGTATCTGTATATTTTTGATGTACCAGTGCTTGAGGTGACATAAACAGGTTTGTGAGTCGTAATCTGCCCGTAGAGTACTGCCATTGTTCCTCCGAGACCGAATGTGCCTCTCGCTTGCTTCAATTTGTATTTTGAACCGAACAAAACTTGACCGAACGCGGAGGGTATGTGACGGGGTGGAATGCCAGAGCCGTTGTCTTCGACTCTCAACGTATAGACGGCAACTTCCCCAAGCTCTGTCTCATTCTCTTGAGACAAGCGAATATAGATATCAGGAGACACGTTGAATAAGTCGGAGGCGTCGAGGGCATTTTCAATAAGCTCTCTCATAGATGAGAAGATGGCCCTTGCTGGATTCGTGAACCCTGCTATGTCCCGGTTGCGGTAGAAGAAGTCAGCAGCACTGATTTCTTCAAAGGTCTGTGCCACCCATTCAGCCTCCTTTGACCTCTAATGTTCTCAACGGTCGCATATCATCTTCTTCAGAATGCTGTTCCATGCATTTTAATTTAACCGCGCTAGAAAAGACTGATGACTAGGCAAATGAGACAGACCCACAAAGAATATGCGAGAAAGCAGAATCTGAATGATTTTCCGGCTGCAAGCTGTTGAATGATATCAAACGATGAATCTGAAGAGAATGAAGGCGATTCTAGCCTACGTGTCTAGTGTGTCACGCGAGGGCTCCCAAAGTTCCATCCTCTTTTTCTTCAATTCTCTTCTCTTTCTATGCAGAAACCGGTACACCGTGCGATGTTGGCTTCCCCCAAGAAACATTTGAATCGCGTCTCTTGCCGTTTCAGCCTGTTCCAAGTCTCCAATGATGGAAATCGTATGCCCAAACACCGAAATGCTGGCCTCGGTCAATTCCTCAATGATTCTTCGGGTTTTTCCCTCCTTCCCTATGATTCGCCCCTTTAGCCGTTTCATGTCAGACTGAGATTTGCCAACAACCTCTCGCAAATCAATGACAACCAACGCGGCTTCATCGTCATCAATCAGCCTAAACGAACGTTCTGGTGAGAAACCTCTGCCAATTGCCGTAATCACCTCTTTAGCTCTTAAAAGAAGAGAAGGGTCCTGCGCAGTAGATGCAAGCGCTACTTTAATATCACCCGTTTGACTGTCAACTTCAAGACACACCGCGAGCTTTTCTTCAATCGCTTCTTTGACGTGACCTTTGGGACCTAAAAGTGAGCCAATGCGTTCTCGCGGAATTTTCACAAAAGTGCTAGCACTAGCCACCCACAATCCTCCTGTACATTTCATCCACGGATAGTAC
Source organism: Candidatus Bathyarchaeota archaeon (assembly GCA_020348865.1). Lineage (GTDB taxonomy): Archaea > Thermoproteota > Bathyarchaeia > Bathyarchaeales > Bathyarchaeaceae > SOJZ01. Next base: position 1,172,183 of record CP070754.1, read on the forward strand.
ATTCACATCCAGTTTTCTGAAGTATCGATACAAATTGTCTAGGTCTCTTCGTAGAAACTGGTGAGCCATGGGGTGTTTTGTTGACACGGCTTGTGAAACATCGAATAGAACTGGCTCGTCGTTCCACAACATAACGTTGTATTCGCTCAAATCTGCGTGCACCAATTCAGCCGTTTGATACAATTTCTTCATGTAGGCTACTAGTCGCCGGTAGACTAGGGTTGGACTCTGTGGCTGGACTTCTTTCATGACAGGAGCACTAACGCCGTTTTGCCCAATGAACTCCATAATAAGCACGTTTCTGTTGATGGCAATAGGTTGGGGAACTTTGACTCCAGCGTCGTATGCACATTGTAGGTTTCTGAATTCTTTCCGAGCCCAAGCATAAGTAAGGGATCGTGAGTCTCTCCGAACACGGGCAAAGCGTGGATCTCCTTCAAGGTAGGGGAGCATCCCCTTCCTGAACTCAGATGAAATTGTTAGGTAGATTTTGATAGCTAGCTCTTTGCCTTTTGAGTCTCTTCCCCAATAGATTCGAGCTTCCTTTCCAGCTTTTACAACACCATATATCTCGTCAATTGTTCCTTTGTTTAGAAAGTCGTAGATCGTCATGAGCGTGGAGCGATCAAAGACTTCTTCCATAACCTTGAGTTCATCACTTTTTTTTTCCTTCATCAGCCTCTTAATCTCATACATCTTCTCCTTGCGCAGTAACTTCTTGTCTACCTTTCTTCGAAAAGACACAGCAGCAGTCCTCATTGAGTAGTGAAATAACCGTGCCTGCAAAGGGCAAAGTTTGGACAAGGATGGGAATCGTTGTTCTGATGTCTTCGTGGAACCTCCGGGCTGGCGGATATAATGGCTCCATTTGGTGCCGTAGGAGATCTCAGGCTGAATTGTCTTGGCTCACTACGAATCCTATTTAGGTGATCTTTGAAATCCTCACATTTTCCAAAGGCTCTGCCAAAACCTGACTGTTGCATAGCTATATCTAGCACAACGTCCACTGCTGGATGCACCACGCCTTTGATTTAATATTTGTTGATGATCCTTTTCCCAAGAAGCCACCTCAATGGTTTCTTCTCTAAAATGGAAAGAAGCCTTGCTTAAATACATTGAGAATGTGTTTCTCACATCTTAACAATCTGTGCGTGTGGAACTCCTGAGATTTCCAAGACCGCCTCTGGATGAATCAAACCCTTCTCTATTGCTTTCTCAACTATGTTTCGTCCAACCATGTTCACTATAGCAGACTGCTTCATGAGATCGACAGCTTCCTCTACACTTACTTTCGATCCCATGTAGAATTCTTTCCGAACCTCAAAAGCGACTTTTCCGTCGTGGAGGACCATTCCTAACAGTTCAGCATCGCATGCGGCCAAGAGTGAATACTGGCCTCGTCGTTGCACGTTTACGTAGACTTCCAATCTGGGCACTCTATAGCAGTCTTATAGATGATTTCGCTCCACATGCCTCACATATCAAAAAGTAGAGACGTTTTTCCTTGGTTATTTTCGTATCCGGACGCTTGCACACTGGACAAATCACAAACTCGTCAACATATCTTTTGATTAGGCGTTCAAACGTATCATGGGTAAATCTCCCTTGGAACACGACTCTTGTTCTATCCATAGTCCCAGCGGTGGCCATCTCTCTGGAAAGAAATTTCAATAAATGGTGAGGGTCTCGGTTGAGAGCAGCACAGGTCTCTTTGTAGTTTCGGAAAACTGTTCGCAGGCCAGTGACGTGGCAACGAGGTCTAGGAACCTCAAATCGTTTGTGCTCAGCTACTTCAGGAGGAAGCTTCGAACGTGCACGTCTTAACATCTCTTTGTAGTCGGTTTTCATTGGCTTAGCCTCCTATATATGCTTCTCAAGTTGACAATTGATTGATCCCCTTTTAGGAGTTTCTACTCTTGATGACCTGTAGCCATTTCATTCCATTGGGATTTCGACAAAGCTTAAAGAAACAACCAATAATCTTTAACTCCAACTGGTGATGAAGCTTGACTAGACTCATCGTTCATCCTTACATACCAAACTCGATTCCAAAAACAAAAGAAGAAATGACAAATGAGATTGGAATCCAGAGCACAAAAGAGCTCTACGCTGATGTCCCGCAAAAGTTCAGGTTAAGAAGAAGACTTGACCTCCCTAAACCCGCATCAGAACATGAAGTCAAAAGACATGTTGAAGCCATCCTATCAAAAAACAAGACTTTCAAAGACGCATCCATCTTTCTGGGAGCAGGTTGCTGGCCCCACTACGTGCCCGCGGTCGTTGGAACCATTATTCAGCGAACGGAACTCTCCACATCCTACACTCCATATCAACCCGAGGCTTCCCAAGGAATGCTGCAGGCACTTTTCGAGTATCAAAGCATGATCTGCGAAATCACAGCAATGGAGGTGTCCAACTGCTCTATGTATGATTGGGCATCATCTCTCGGCGAAGCTGTACGCATGACGACTCGGCTGACCCATCGAACCAAAGCTCTTGTTCCAAGAATTCTTCATCCTGAAAGAAGAGCGACGCTACAAACCTATACCAGACCGATAGGAATGCGCATCGAGCCTGTCAAGTATGACTTGGAGACTGGGCAACTTGACGTTGAGGACTTGAAAACAAAGATATCCAGAAAAATCGCGGCAGTATATATCGAAAACCCAGCATATCTTGGTTTCATCGAGACGCAGGTTGAGGACGTCGCTGAAATAGCGCACGACCACGGAGCATTGTTTATCGTGGGAGTAGACCCTCTCTCGCTTGGCGTATTGAAACCGCCAGGTGAATATGGCGCGGACATCGTGGTTGGTGAGGGTCAACCGCTTGGGAATCCCATGAACTATGGTGGACCCTTACTTGGCATATTCGCTTGCCGAGACGACATGCGACTTATCAGACAACTGCCCGGTCGCACAGTCGGTGTGACAGACACTCTTGATGGAAAGAAAAAAGGTTTCTGCATGGTTTTACAAACTAGGGAGCAACACATTAGAAGAGAAAAGGCTACTTCCAACATCTGCTCCAACGAGTCTTTGTGCGCGGTCGCTGCTGCGGTCTACCTAGCTTTGCTTGGTCCGAAAGGCATGAGGGAATTGGGCGAAGCAATTTTGAGCAAGACGCATTATGCGATGCAACTCTTGGCCAAGACAGCTGGAATCAGAGCGCCCATGTTCAAGTCTGCGCACTTCAAGGAATTTGTAGTGAATTTTGACCAAGCAAGAGAAACTGTGAACAACATACACGAGAAGCTCCTACGACATCGAGTTCACGGAGGAAAAGACGTTTCAGAGGAGTTCCCTGAGCTAGGCGAAGCCGCGTTGTACTGTGTCACTGAAATGCATTCAAAAGAAGACATTCAACGCCTCGCTTGGGCTTTGAAGACGGTTTTGGGAGAGAAATCGTAGATGCCTGGGCATACACGATGTAATGAACGGATAATCTTCGAGTTGGGATGTTCTGGAAGGAGAGGTTGCATCGTACCAAAAGTTGAGAAGGAAATCCAACGCGCTGTTGGGGATGCAAAGACACTTCTGCCGGAGAAGTTGCGAAGGAAAGGGCTCCCAAGGTTGCCCGAGCTTTCAGAGGTTGAAGTGGTAAGGCACTATGTTCGCTTGTCCAAGATGAACTATGGGGTTGATTCGGGGTTTTATCCATTGGGAAGCTGCACTATGAAATACAACCCAAAAATCGATGAAGCTTTGGCCAGGTTGCCTTCTGTAACTTGGACTCACCCATATCAAGATGAAGGAATGGTTCAAGGTATACTTGAGGTCATGCATCGCCTTTCTAAGTGGCTGGCAGAGATTACTGGAACGTACGAAGTGAGCTTGCAGCCGGCAGCTGGGGCTCATGGAGAATTTTTGGGCACGCTAATCATGCAGGCTTGTCACAGGTTGAACGATGAGCTTGAGAAGAGAACTGAACTTGTAGTGCCTGACTCAGCACATGGTACAAATCCTGCAAGTGGAACTATGGGGGGGTTCAATGTCGTGGTTGTTCCTTCAGATGAGGATGGTTGTGTGGACCTTGATGCACTGGAAGCGGCCGTTTCAGAGCGTACAGCTGGGTTGATGCTGACGAATCCGAACACACTAGGGATTTTCGAGAAAAACGTTGAAGGAATTGCAGAAATCATCCATTCAGCTGGCGGACTGCTGTATTACGATGGCGCAAATCTCAATGCCATTCTTGGAAAGTCAAGACCTGGAGACATGGGGTTCGACATAGTACACATGAATCTGCACAAAACTTTCGGAACTCCTCACGGTGGAGGCGGTCCCGGGGCAGGTCCTATCGGAGTGTCCGAGGAGCTCGAGAAGTTCTTACCGGTCCCGCGAGTAACGTTTGATGGTGAACGGTATCATCTAGACTATGATAGACCCCACAGCATTCGGAAAATCAGAGCCTTTTACGGAAACGTTGGGGTCTTGTTGAAGGCATTTGCTTACATTCTCAGCTTGGGTGCAGAGGGACTCGAGGAAGTGGCAGAGGTTTCCGTATTGAATGCAAACTATTTGATGAAGAAGCTGGAAAACATACGCGGTTTTGAACTACCTTTTGCTCGCGGACGACCGAGGAAACATGAGTTCGTCATCAGTGCCAAGAAATTGTACAAAGAGACAGGAGTACGTGCCCTTGACGTTTCCAAGAGAATTCTAGACTACGGCATACACGCACCGACAACATACTTCCCACTCATAATTGATGAGGCGTTGATGATAGAGCCGACTGAATCTTTTGAAAAAGAGGAGTTGGACAGATTTGCCAAGGTATTAGAGAGAATATCGAATGAGGCGTACTCCACTCCAAATGTTGTCTTACAGGCTCCAAAGAATACCATGGTAACCCGTCTAGATGAGGTCAAAGCGTCTCATCCCAAGACTATAGCTTTGAGTTGGAAGATGTATCTAGAGAAGTCGGAGCAACAGAGAGACTAGGATGCACGCATTGTGTTTTTCATGTTATGGTATCCTATCCTCTCTCACATATACCCCGCGTCAAATGACTTCAGCCTTCAAATACGTCGGAAAAATCCCAATAACCCTAACATCCACAAACTTCCCAAGCAGGAGCCTATTATCGTTCACTACAATAGGTTTGTAAGCAAAATTCCTACCAATCCATGATCCTGGGTTCTTCCCTTTCTCATCAATAAGTATCTTTCCTTCCCAATCCATCCAAGCCTTGTTTTTTTCAAATGAAATCTTTCTGACCAGCTCAGCCATCCTTTTGCTTCTCGCTTTTACTTCCTTAGGGGGAAGCTGCTCCATTTTTGTGGCAGGCGTGTGTGGTCTCGGGAAAAACTTCGAAATGTTGACAATGTCTGGTTGAACAAATTCGACAAGTTGCACTGTGCGCTCAAAAGCATCCGGGCTTTCGCCTGGAAAACCACAAATAATGTCAGTAGCCACAGTCATTCTCGGAATCTTTCTCCTGAAAGCACATACAACCTTCGTGAAATCCTTCGTGGAATAGAAACGATTCATAAGCCTCAGAATCCCATCGTCTCCGCTCTGAACGGGTAGATGCAAGAATTTGAAAATACTCTTGTTTCTGTAAGCATCGATCAAGCCATCCAATAGCTCTAGAGCATAGTTCGGCGTCATCATGCCAACACGAATGAAGAAATTCTCCTTGATCGTGCAAACCTCGTTTAGCAAGTCTACGAGATTCGTTTCAAGGTCTTTACCGTAACTTGCTGTGTCTTGGGAGGTCAGCCATATCTCATTGACGCCGGAAGCAAGATCACGTTGTACCCTTTTGACTATTGCATCTGTTGTTTGACTTCTTAGATTCCCTCTCGCGAAGAGGACACAGCAATAAGAGCAAGATCCTAAGCAACCGTAGTTAATCGGGACTATTCCAACAGTTTCGTTTAGGTGAGTTCTAGGAAGATCAAGACCTGGCTTCGAATCACGTTTCACAGTCACAACCTTCTCTCCGCGACCCACCTTGTCTACAGCCTTGATGATTTCAGAACCTGGAGCTGGCCCCAAGACACCATCAAATCTGACCTGATTTCTCAGTCTTTCAAAATTTATCAAAGGGAGACAACCTGTTACGATGAGTTGCTTATCTTCCGAGACTCTTCTCAAAACTTCTATCATACGGTTTTCCGTGGGAGATTTCACTGCGCACGTATTGTAAATCAAAATGTCTGCAGCTTCAACGTTCTCCACAATCTCATAACCGACTTGCGAGAGGCAGCCAATGATACACTCTCCATCGGCGATATTAGTCGGACAACCAAAACTCCTAACGTAGACGCGTTTGCCCGCCCGAGCTATCAGCTCTTGTCTGCCCAATTAATATGACGCTCCAAAACGTAGTAACCCAAACGCAAACACTGATTTGAATCGTTGTAGGAAAAGCATAAAAAACATTTCGAAAGATGGCTACCACTTTTACATATAAAGTGAACAGATGGGAATGCAGATTTAGGAAAGATTTATAAACGTAATTCCTAACATGATTGAATCATATTTGAATTTTAATATATAGCAATATAACCTTATATGAAGCTTCTATTGTCTCCACAGACCTTAACAGGAGGAATAATAGACGCGATTAATTACGTTATATCTCCCCGAGCCCTACATACAAGCGTTAGATAAGCTAGTGAAGGAAAAATCTTATCCTAACAGAGCTGAGGCTATCCGACTGGCGGTTCGAGACCTTCTTGATATTGAAGCGTGGGGGAGAAAGGCTAATGGTTAAGTCAAAGAGCACAGCCCTGCAGCTAGATTGGCAAGACACGGTCAACGAAAACCGTAAGCTAGGCCACTGCAACATCGCGGTTGTAGGCGTGGGGGGCGCAGGGAGCAACACAATCACTCGACTGATGGAGATGTCTATTAAAGGGGCAAAGTGCATAGCCATCAACACCGACATACAGCATCTTAATGCCACGCGCGCTACCCACAAAATACTGATTGGAAAAGGAGTAGCTCGAGGCTTCAGTACTGGGGGAGATTCGAGAGTTGGCAGAGCTTCAATTGAAGAGTCAGAAGAATATGTGGAAGAGCTTTTAAGAGATGTTGACGTGGCGTTTGTAGCTGCTGGTTTGGGAGGCGGAACTGGAACTGGCGCTGCTCCAATAGTTGCGAAGATTGCTCGACGCAATGGGGCGATTGTGGTAGGAGTTGCTACAATGCCTTTTAGAATAGAGAAGGGGCGAATTGAATGTGCGGCACAAGGGTTGACCGAGTTGCGGAAGGAATGCGACACTGTCGTTGTTGTTGACAATGACAAGCTAGCGAAGTCCGCCGGTCAGCTTCCGTTGAACGAAGCGTTCAAGATTGCAGATCAGGTGTTGGCCAACATGATCAGAGGAATCGTGGAAACCATTTCAGCGCCGAGTTTGATTAACTTGGACCTAGCAGATTTTCGAACTATTGTTAGAAAGGGAGGACTAGCGGTCGTCGGAGTCGGGGAGTCAGACGCTCCTGATAGGGCAGAAGAAGCTGTTCGGAATGCTTTGAGTGGTCCTCTGTTTAACATCGATTACGAAGGGGCTACAGGTGCGCTGATTCACATCAGTGGTGATGACCAGATGACTGTTGAAGAAGCGAACAGGGTAGGAGAAATCATTACTGAAATGATGAAAAACAATGCAACTGTTGTTTGGGGTGCCAGAGTAAACCCGAGTTTGGCTGGGATTTTAGAGGTGACGCTTGTGATGACTGGTGTGAATTCGCCGGGTTTGCCCAGCGCGTTTCGAACAATAGCACCAAATCTGTTCAACATTGATCCTGGTGCGGAACCGGAAAAAGATCTCCCAATAGATCTGGGTTTAGATCAGCTTGAAAACTTCGAATAGCAGCCCTCTTTGCGTTAATGTCTGTGTGTGAAGTCTACTGTCTCAGTCCAAGGTTTAATCTAAGGGTATGCACGCGTGTAGTTTCATAGTCGATTCGATATTCCGTTTCTAAGTTGATGGACCAGGCATATAGTTCTAGCTAGTTTGCTGTAGATTTATTTGAGCGTTTTATGCATATCTGCAGGTGGATTCACGTTGAATAACGAAGCTTGCAGGGAAATCATTGAACGTTTAATGAAGATTCCGAGTCCTTCAAGAGAGGACGTCAACCGAGTGAAGATGAAGGTAGCTGGCAAATACAAATTGAAGCGGGTTCCCTCTAGCTCGGAACTGATAAGTTGCCTCGGACAAGATGAAAAGACGACGCTACTGACTTCGCTACGCAGGAAAACTGCTCGCATTGTTTCCGGGGTAGCGGTCGTTGCTGTGATGACGAAACCTTGGCCCTGCCCAAAAAAAGCTCCCTGTGCATACTGTCCTGGGGGTCCTCCCTATGGTGCTCCTCAAAGTTATACTGGACATGAACCAGCTGCGATGAGGGGGGTTCAGAACAAGTTTAGTCCCTATGGGCAAATAGGCCATCGTATTGCCCAGTTAGAAGAGATTGGACATGTGGTTGATAAGGTGGAGCTTATAATCATGGGTGGGACGTTTCCGAGCATGCCTGCAGACTATCAAGAGCGTTTTGTGCAAAGATGTTTGGATGCGATTTCAAACAAGGAATCTAGGTTCTTGGGTGAAGCCAAGAGGCAAGCGGAGGTGAGCAAGATTCGAAATGTTGGTATTACTGTGGAGACGCGTCCTGACTGGGCTAAGACGGCTCATGTTGATCACATGTTGTCTATGGGTGTGACTCGTGTGGAAGTTGGAGTTCAGAACATATACGATGATGTTTATGAGCTGGTTGATCGGGAGCACAGTGTTCAAGATGTTGTTGAAGCCACTCGTACATTGAAAGACGCGGGGTTGAAGGTGGCTTACCATCTTATGCCTGGTTTACCAGGGTCCAATCATGAGCGTGATTTGAGGGCGTTTAAAGAGATATTCGTTGATTCCAACTTCAAACCAGACATGGTCAAAATTTATCCTTGTCTCGTTCTGAAGGGAACTAAGACTTACGAATGGTGGCGCAGTGGAGAGTATCAACCTTATACCACTGAAGAGGCGGCTCAGCTCATTTTTGACGTTAAGAGGTTGGTTCCTTCTTGGATCCGAATCATGCGAGTTCAGAGGGACATTCCTGCTTTTCTGATCGAAGCGGGGGTGAATCGAAGCAATCTTAGACAATTGGTTCAGGAGAAGCTCAAGGCGAAGGGAGTGCGTTGTCGGTGCATACGTTGCCGTGAAGCGGGGCATCGATGGTTGACGGATAGAGTGAAACCTACCTCAGATAACATTCGTGTATTAACAGTCAAGGAAAAGGCCTCGGAGGGAGAAGAGGTTTTCATTTCTGTTGAAGACCCAGTCAACGATGTTCTTATCGGCTATCTTCGGTTGCGCATTCCTTCTGAGAAGGCGCATAGACTTGAGATTTGTGGTGGAGATGTTTCAATTGTACGAGCGCTTCATGTTTATGGCCCTTTGGTTCCTGTTGGTCGACATGAGGCTGAAGCATGGCAACATAAGGGCTATGGGGAAGCTCTGTTATCTGAGGCTGAACGTGTGTCGCGGGAGGATTATAAATGTGGGAAGGTTGTAGTCATAAGCGCGCTTGGGACGAAGCGATATTATAAGCGACTTGGCTACGACTATGACGGTCCTTACATGTCCAAAATGCTAGAGTAGCACGCTTCTTGATTGGGTTTGCAGTGTTGTATGGCATGGATACACAGCCGGAAAACGATATCAAGAACAGAATGCCAGTAAACCCACAAGTGTGTTGTTGAGTTGAAGGGTGAAGCTGATGCTCTGCTACCCTAGCAGATGGACAAAAAACGCTGTCTTGAAGAGCGGAGTTGAAGTCTTCCTGAGACCGGAGCTGTCTGATGACACTGAAATGCTTTGGGAAATGTTCTCCACTCTTTCCAAGGAAAGCCTGGAATATCTTATTCATCCATTCACAAGAGAGAGAATAGAAGGCTGGACTGACAACATCAACTACAACAAGCACCTACCAATGCTAGCCATAATCCGAGAAAATGATAAAGAACGAATTATCGCCACAGCATCTTTATCATTCAATTCCAGAGAATCCATAAGACACAAAGCGGAGCTCGCCATAACTGTACACGATGACTATCAGAATCAAGGTCTAGGGACTATCATGGTCAGGCATCTCCTTGAAATAGCTGAAGAGAAGAGATTGAAGAAGATATTCCTCCGTGTTGATACCAAGAACAGCAGAGCAATCCATGTTTATGAAAAGTGTGGATTCACGATTGAAGCAAAGCTAGAAAAAGAAGATTATGTTAAAGGACACTTCAAGGATGACTACAGGATGGCATACTTTCTTTGAGAAAAACCTGATTGTGTGGACCAACAAGAAGCACCTCGGAAACAAAACACACTAGGCAACTATATGACCAGGCAGGTTGAACACGCGCATTCTGAAGGAGCGCATTTTGATGTATGTGTGCTTGCCATCCGTCTTTATATAAGACTATTTTCTACAGTTTTCTGGTTTTCAAGATGATTGAAGGCAAAAGGGTTCGTTTGCGTAGCTTTGAGCTTTCAGATCTCGATGAGATAATGAAGCATTGGAATAATATGGAACTGAGAAATCTCCTTGGGGGCGCTGATAGAGGTCCAGTGACTCGCAATGAGGAGGAGGAATGGGTTAGAAACACATGGAAACAGCGTCAAGAAAGAAGGGCTTTCACATTTGCCATCGAAACCCTCACCGATAGCAAGCTCATAGGTGGAACCGGTCTCTTCAATATTGATTGGACAAGCAGATCCACTGCTGTGGGAATAAGTATATACAATCCAGAATATTGGGGCAAGGGTTACGGACAAGAATCTATGGACTTGATACTTGGTTTCGCATTTCAAAACCTCAACCTCAACAGAGTTGAACTTGATGTTTTTGACTTCAACAAGCGAGCACAAAAGTGCTATCTGAAGGTTGGCTTCAAAGAAGTTGGTAGAAGAAGGAAAGCCCGTTTCATAGATGGGAAATATCGCGACGCTATCATACTGGATATCCTGAAGGATGAGTGGGTGACTAGATTCAGAGAATCTGGTTGATGGACACGCAGTAGTTGAACCATCTGCAGCTTAAGAAATGGGTGCGCGCATACTAGGAAAGCATGGGAATGGTAGTTGTGGTGAAGGCGATTGTCTTCGATGTTGATGGGGTCTTGATTGACAGCACCGAAATAATTGCAGAAGCCTATGAGGGAACAGCAAAAAAACTGGGGTTGCGGATTCCATCAACGTTTGAAGTTGCTGGCTTAATGGGTAGACCATTATCCGAAATCGTGGAGATTCTGTGGCCAAGGTCTAATGCCGAACTATACATGGAAGAATATAGAAGACTGTTCATGGATGAAAGCTTGGTTATTCCTGCGATAGAAGGGGCGGTAGGTGCAGTGAGGAAGATCAGAGAGTATGGGTTTAGAGTTGGAATCCTCTCAGGAAAGATTGCATTCTTCATTAGGAAACACTTGGAAGAAGCAGGATTCAATATGAACTGGTTTGAAGCCGTTGTCTCTTTCGAGACAACTAAGAAACATAAGCCAGACCCAGAGCCACTACTCTTTGCGATTAACAAACTCGGTGTGAAACCCGAAGAGGCAATCTACGTAGGTGACGCGATATCTGATTATGAATGCGCAAGAGACGCAAAAGTCGAATACTTTGCTGTTTTGACTGGCTCATTGAGAAGAAAAGACCTAGAAAAACTGGGAGTCAGAAACGTAGTGCAATCAGTTGTTGAACTACCTGCATGCATGCTGACACGAGGTCAAACATGAGTGATAATGTGTTGTATTAAATGGACCCTTGGCCAACATGTGGGAAGAGAAAATCCACCAAAGAATCACAACTCTCAGCGGAAATCTCTGAACAGGAACTTCCCCACTTTGAGATACAGGAATTCTGCATGTCCTACCAGATTCCTGGAAACAGTCTATATCTGATGCGTTTAGCGTATTCGGAGTATCCATCCAGTTCTTTGTGAAGCGTTCTGTCTTCCAACGAAGTGCGAATCATCATTAGGATCGAATAGATTCCTGAAGGAATCAACGTGAGAATAGACCCAATTGTTAGAGGGATCGATAGAGCAAACAGAATCGCTGCGAGATAGCCGGGATGCCTTACTTTCTTGTAGGGACCACTTACTACGACCTTGTGACCTCTGTCTTTCTGAATTCGGACTGTTGGTTCAAAATGTGGGTTCACTGTCATAGCCCAATTGAGAAGAATGGATGAAATAATGAACGACACGAAGCCCACAACTGCAAACGGTACACCGAGACTTGGCGATTGAATCCTTCCTATATCAAATCCTGCTACTGTAGGCACAGCAATCAGGATCGTGAGATTGGTTGCTCGCATCAGTATCTCGTCCCACAATTTGGAACCTTCTCTTTTTGTCTTGAACCTTTGAACGAGAAGCTCTGGGTTGAGCCTATACTGGACTACGATGCTCGCAGAAGAGTAGAGGAAAGATGCACCGAAGAAAATCCATGGTCGAGGTCCGTCAACATGCCCAACAGAGATGAAGAAGATAAGCATTTGTATGGTTAACATTACATAGGCTAGCAATAGCCACTTGATTGCCGCTACTCTAAACTCTCTGTTTCTTCTCGGCATTAGTCCGACTCTATTCTAGTACAGACTTAAGTCTTTCTAGACGAAGTGACTATTTCGCTTCAGAAATCTGAATAATAGAAAGCCTATGAAGGCTAGTGCTGAAGCAAGATACATTGTTATCCTGTAGCTGCCGAAGGACACTATAATGGCTCCGATGAGAGGCCCTATTATAGATGACAGACTTAAAGCAGAATCGAATAAGCCGCTGACAGTTGCTTTTTCTACGTTTCGATCCATTAGATACCTCAATCCGCCTACGTACAGGAGCGACCAAGAAACCCCGAGAAGAACCTGTGCTGGCATTATTTGCCAGAAATCAGCCACAAGAGCAAAAGAGAAGAAAGTGGCACCAGCTAACAACAAACCTCCAGCAACCGAAGAGGTATACCCAATCCTTTGGCTTAGAGTAAACATGAAGACGGATTGTGTTGCACCGTTAATAGCTTGAATGACAGCAACCCAGAACCGGTCTGCACCAAGTGTCTGCAGAAAAAGCGGCCAGAAAGTCCACACCATATGCGCTCCGCTGTGACGAATAAGAACGGACAGATAAAGGGGAAGATTCTTCTTTATGATTTTGATAGGAAAGGCCGGAACGCTTACGGAGTGGTGCTCACCAAACTTCATTTTTGATGCAACAAGAAACGCAGGGATGAACAGTAAGGAGCTAAAAGCAAAAACGCTTTCAATGGATAAATAGAAGGCTATCAAGCCTGCCATCAACAATCCGAGAGTCCAACCCATCGACCCGAAAGATGAAAATCTGGACAAGTCCTTGTTGTTCTCATGAACGAGTGCAATCAATGAAGCAGGGAATATGCCCACACAAAAACCGGTTAGAACACGAGTCAGCAATAGACCCAAGAAATTGTGAGCGAATATCTGCAGGAAGAATGCGAGACTGGATAACGCCAGACCAACCAATAGAAAGAGCTTCCTACCGTATCTGTCTGAAGCACGACCGAAGATGAAGGAGGATGAGAACAAAGCCAGAGAATAAGCGGCCACAATAAAACCGATCTCCGGATCGGATATTCCCAGATCTCTAGCGAAAATGGACAGGTATGCCCAAGAAGCCATGATTGCCGCAAAGGTGAGAAATCTAATCGAATTCGATTTCATTACGTAACAGCATGCATGTGTGCCAGTCAATAAATTCTTCGCTTCATCGTTCTTTTCATCGTTTGGTTCAGCTGCAATTCGCCTTTACATACCCGATAAGCTTAATTAGGGAAGCTTTGGAATTAGTTCTAACATAAGAACTGGGGTTCATGAAGAAAGCTAGTTCTTCTTTGACTGAGACGGAGGTGCGATTGCATGTCGTATAGAGAAAAGCGGGAAATGAGTAAGGCTGTTTGTGCAGATTGTGGTCAAGAGTGCGAAGTTCCCTTCAAACCTGACGGAAGTAGACCAGTATACTGCCGAGAATGCTATGCTAAACGAAGACCGCCAAGAAGATATTAGGATCATATACTAACATCTATTCCGCGTTCACATATTTTGTTATTTTTTTTAATATTCTCTGTCATCATGCCCGCATTTGTGCATGCATCTGAGGGCATGTTTGTGGTACTCTTGGCAGACTCATGGAAATGGCTGGTGCAGAGGTAGTACTAAATGACGATAATCATCGATGATGCCGGCGTTGGAGACCTCCTTTTCGGGGTGGTTATAGGAGCTTTTCGCAATAGAACCCAGGAATTTAGATATGAAATCGTAGATGTGAAGTATTTTAGGTTTCAACGATTCAATCGAAAAGAGTATCTGAAACAAGCTTCAAAAACTGTTTTCAAACTATTGGGCAAACTGGAACTGAAGCCCGATGAGGGAATACACATCTGCAGAGGCTACATCTTCGACGAAGCTGTCAAGGATCTGACAAGGAAGTATGGCAATAAGCGAGTTTCCAGAGTGAAAGTTACGGGAGAACCACAGCATCTCACGGAAACCGCCTATCTTGATGAAATTAGAAATCTAGGCTATAGACCCCTGAAGGAGAGAGACAAGAAGAGAGCGAAGAGCTTCTTCCACATGATGAACTGGCTGAAGAAAAACCCAGACAAACTGAGGTTTGCTAAGACCGGTTGGCCAAGGCTGTCACGGTATCGGCTTTTCAAATCATATCGTCAAGTTCAATCAGAAGAGGGTAGGTAATAGCATCCATGAAAAAGAGCGGAGGTTCTGAAAATTCCGAGGAGCCATTAACAGGCGAGAGCTTGATGGAACTCACTAATAGCTTATATGCGGTTGGTAGGGATGATTGGCGTGAATGGCTCAGAAGAAATCATGATGTTAAGAAAGAGATATGGTTGATCTATTACAAAAAACACACTGGCAAGCCTAGCATCCCTTATGATGATTCTGTTGAAGAAGCGTTGTGTTTTGGATGGGTAGACAGCACAATAAAGAGAATTGATGATCAACGATTCGCTAGGAAATTCACTCCTCGCAAGGCCAGGAGTAGATGGTCGGAAGCTAACAAGAGAAGAGCCAGGAAAATGATAGAGGAAAGGAAGGTGACATAAGTAGGATTCGAAAAAGTCAGGGAAGCAAAGAATAGTGGAGAATGGTTCAGAATTGTTTCCGCTAGGAAAGAGCTCACGATTCCTCAATTTGTAGAAGAAGCATTAGCGAAGAGCAAGAAGGCTTACGACAATTTCTTCGACTTGGCTGAATCCTACAAAAGGCAGTATATCGGATGGATTACAAGCGCAAAAAGGGAAGAAACACGCAGAAGACGCCTTGCAGAGGTTATCCGACTTCTCGAGAAGAACGAGAAACGTGGTATGAAGTAAAACTCTGTTGGCTAATGCTTCATCGAACTACATACATGATTGGATTCTTTTCAGAGTCCAACAAGACAAGTCGCATGCACATAGATGTGGATTGCAACATTCCTCTACGTGCATTCGTTAGATACAAACTTTTATAAAATGCCTTCATACGTTGTAGATGCACACAGGAGCTAGGTTCAATGACAACTGTCGGGGGAATAATCAGACTACTCAAAAGGCAAGTCGAAATCGAGAAGGAGAATGTTAAACAAGTTAGCGAGACGGAAAAGAAGGTTGACAACGCAGCCGCAAAGATGTGTCTACTCGAAATACGGTTGGACTCGCAGAAACATGCGGATATGCTGAATAGAATTCTGGAAGTGCTAGGTAAAACTCCTTCATCCAAAACTCTTTGGGAACACCGAATCGGAAGCTACGCTGACCCTTTCGTGGTGAAAAGCCAACTTGAGAAACACATGAAAATAGAGGATCAGATGATAAGCCATATTGAAGAAGAAATTGAGCAGACGAAGGATGAAGGCTTAAAATTGCTGTTGCAGCACATCGCAGATGACGAAAGAAAACATCACAAGTTATTGGAAGAAATAACCAAACATCTGCGAAAAATCGACTAATTATCACTGAAATGCTCGCAGGCGTAGATTGTAATCCGAACACGATTCAAGAAGCTATGACCTCACTCCAATAGCGAACCACGTTATAGTCTGAACTACCATTATGGCAACCATTGCGTAAATCGATCCATGTGTTATCTTATTTCGTGTGTAGGTTTTCGCTCCCCAGATTGCAAAAGGCAAAGCTGTGACACTTGCAATAGCCACTTCTGGTGGAATAATCCAATTCGACAATAATAGCAGAAGCAAAAAACTGATTGCAGCTACGAGACCATAGAGAATGCGCAACCGCCTATTAGACCAGCGTGTAGCGAGTGTCCTCTTGCCCACTCTCGAATCAACCTCACGATCGACCCAAGTCACTGCCAAAAGGTTGTTGAATGCTAATAGTGTGAAAGGTAGACAAGCCAGGATTACCCAAAAATCAAACCGCCTACTTGAAACGATGTAACCGTATACCGGCAACATATTCGCGCCCAGTAGCGCATTGTCTAGTTCACCCCATCCGTGCCAAGCCAGTTTTAGTGGAGGTAACGAGTACATCCACCCTCCTACTGCGCCAACCCCAATCACAGCCAACGCTGACCATGGATGCATCCCAAAACAGAAAGCTAGCAGTTGCATGCTAACACCAAGAATTAGTGTGGCCCATGCAGCTTGTAGTGCCAGCTTCCGTGGCACGATTCCACTTGTTAGAACTCCACTCCCACCAGAGTAGATTGTACGATTTGTCAGAGCATCCGTTTGGCAGTCAGCGTACTCATTGGCATAATGAACCGAGACAGAAACTAGCATCATCGCAGAGAATCCCAGTCCTAGCGATGTTAGCTCAATTGGTTCACCGTTGCCAAAGGCGATTGAAACACCAAGCAACCAAGCTAGAACATTAGAGACTAGCACTAATGGGCGAGACATAGCCCACAATGCACGCAGACGTGGCACTTCTAATCATCACGTTAGTGGGGCCCAACGATGTGGTGGTAATGCTCTGGCGACATTAGTGAACGGAACGCTCTTTCTACGACCTCGTTTAGAGCGGGGTGTATATGCATCCCGCTAACTATGGGCTCTGCGCTTTGTTTAGGTGTGTACATCAAGTTTATGACCTCTTGTATGAGAATTGAGGCATAGGGTCCAATGATATGTGCTCCAAGAAGCTTCAAGGTTTCCTTTTCAACGATGACTTTGACAAAGTAGTCCTCTACACCCATTGCTTCGCCTTTTGCGGTGTTTTCATATTTCTGAAATCCGATTAGCACGTTATCTTTTCCGTATTCTTTGATTGCCTCTTTTTCTCTCAGTCCGACGCTTCCAATCTCTGGATATGTAAAAACAGCGTGTGGTATCGCGTGATAGTCGACCTTCACTTTTTTATTAAGTATAGCGTTGCGGTAGACAATCATGGATTCGTAGTTTCCTACATGTTTGAAAAGGTGTTTGCCGTTAGCGTCTCCGAAAGCCCAAACATTGGGTTGCGATGTCTCCAGGAACTCATCAACAACAATCCATCCTCTTTCGTCGGTTTTTATTCCTGCCTTTTCAGGATGAAGGATATCTGTATTTGGCCCTCTTCCAGTTGCTATCAGTATCTCATCTGCGGTTGTCTGTGTTTCTTTTCCATTCTCCCTGTTGACAGAAACAACCCTTTTCTTACCTTTAGCCGTCTTTTCTGCTTCGCGCACCTCGTGGTTGGTGAGTATTGTCATGTGTTTTTCGAGTTCTCTCTTGGCTAGCGTTGAGACTTCGGGTTCTTCTTGTTTGAGAAAATGAGGGTTTCTGCCGATTATGGTGACTTTTGATCCCATTGCTGAAAAGAAGTGGCCGTATTCCGCAGCTATGTAGCCGCCGCCGACTATGGCAATACTCTCTGGCAACTGGTTCATCTCGAGGACTGTGTCGCTTGTAAGATAGCCTGCTTTTTCCAATCCTCTCACTGGAGGTATTATTGCTTCTGATCCGGTACATAGGAATATCATCTTGGAAGTAATCGTCTCATTGCCAACCTTCAGCGTGTATGGTCCAGTGAATTCTGCTACATCAGTGTAGTAGTCTATGTTTTCAGAGTAGGAAAGCCCTTGACGTATCATGTTTATGCTTTTGTGGATGATCGTTCTCATCCTTTCCATAATTCCCTTAAAATCTGTTTTTTTGATGTCTACGTCTATGCCTAGTTTCCCCGCTGTTCCAATCGTTCTCACCAACTCAGCAGGGTACAACAACAGCTTCGACGGTATGCAACCACGAGTAAGACAGATACCGCCTGGCTCATCTTTGTCGATGACAGCTACTTTCATTTGCGGGCTAGATTGAATTACAGAACTCACAATGTTCATCGCTGAACCTGTGCCTATTGCTATCAGATCGTATTCTTTCATAACCAACCCAAAACGTAGTAGGTGAGTGCACGTTTTTAAGCATGCAGTGGCTGCCACAAGACAGCAATGAAGAATCAGATTAGTTTGGGCGTTCAAGCGTGCCTAAATCAGTGATCCACCGTTCTTGGTTACGTTATCATCAGTTCGATTGTGTGCTCACAAGCTTTCTGGTTATCAGATCCATTAGGTCTTTCAAGGTCTTGCATTCGTTAACCTCATAGTGAGCTATTAGCAGGCTGATTCTTCCGCCTTTATCAAGGAAGATAGCTGGGAATTTCATGTCTTTTACATTGTGTGGGTGCGACTTCAGTTTCTCAAGAAATTCATCTCGATGTAGAAACTCTACGGGCATCTTGAGTTCGTTGATGAACGTTTTCCATTCATCTTTCATCTTAATTGTCCCGTATGTAAGGGCACACAAATTACATTGATATGTACTTGGCGAGACTATTTTGTGCAATCCATCTTTGACGGTATTGAAGAATCCGCTGTCTGCATTATAGACAAGAATCAATTCCATTTTTGACACCTAGTGAAGCACACACATCAGGGCTTGTATGTGTTGACTCACGGTTCTCACGTCCTGTTCTGAGTATCCTGTAGACACGCCTAGGATTGAGCGTGTAGCGGAACAGAAGCGAGCACCATTTCGCTACATGTGCTCTTTCTTCTTGTGTTCCATTAACTTTTCTGCTGTTGCGAAAGTCATACCGCATTTGGCACATTTGTACTCTTTCGTCTCTCCACAACTGCCACAAGGCATACAATTCACCACCTTATGATTGGAGTTATAGATATTTCACCAATTTAGTCTTT
Organism: Candidatus Bathyarchaeota archaeon; assembly: GCA_020348865.1. Classification (GTDB taxonomy): domain Archaea; phylum Thermoproteota; class Bathyarchaeia; order Bathyarchaeales; family Bathyarchaeaceae; genus SOJZ01. The sequence goes on from CP070754.1 coordinate 1,191,363, forward strand.
CTCAAGCACGCTTATGAAAAGCAAGCGTACACCTATGAAGTGTTATGGCTCTTGAGTGAATTGGAGCAAACTTTTTTTCCTTCTACGTTTATTCGTTTCTGGGAGAAGTTATGAAAGTCAAATCTGACAGGACTCTAGATTGCCTGGGTCTGTACTGTCCTGAGCCTGTCTTTAGGACGAGAATGGAATTAGATGACATCAAAGCCGGAGAGATTCTGGAAGTTCTTGCTGACGATCCAGCGGCAGAGGCGGATATACGAAGCCTAGTGAAGCATTTGGAACAAGAGATAGTAAGCGTGAGTAGAGATGGAAACACCGTTCGAATACTAATAAAGAAGGTGAAATGAAACACAGGAGGAAGGTTTGAGATGCCTCAAGAAAGAATGCGTGCTACACCGTTGAGTGATTTTGCTCTGGATGTTGATGTGGTCCTGGGTTTCTGAGTGTGTAGGGATGTCAAGGACAAAACGTATCTATATGGATCACGCGGCTGGGAGACCTGTTGATCCTCGTGTGTTGAAGGCGATGTTGCCTTATATAAAGTCAGTTTATGGCAACCCTTCTTCCCCTCATTCGTTCGGTCAAGAGACAAAACAAGCTATAGAAGTGGCAAGAACGAAAGTTGCAGAGTTGATTAATGCTGAAAGAGAAGAATCAATAATTTTCACGTCGGGTGCAACTGAAAGCAACAACTTGGCGATTAAAGGGGTCGCTTACCGCAACAAAGACCAAGGAACACATTTGATCATGTCAGGGGTAGAACACATGTCGGTTCTTAATCCTTGCAAATTCTTAACGACAAGAGGGTTCAAGGCTACTTCAATCCCTGTCGACCAGTATGGTTTTGTGAACCTCACGAATCTGGAAGAGGAATTGACAAGTGAAACTACACTTGTTTCTATCATGTATGGAAATGGTGAAATCGGTACGATTCAGCCTGTGAAAGAGATCAGTCAGATGGTGCACGGGAAAAACGCCTACTTGCACGTTGATGCTACAGCCGCAAATGGACAGGTTCCAATAGATGTGCGCGAGGAGGGCATAGACTTGCTCACCACCTCTTCTAATGATATGTATGGACCTAGGGGTGTGGGTGCGCTTTATGTGAGGAAGGGTGTACGATTGGGACCTGTGACTCATGGCGGGGGACAAGAATGGGGATTAAGGTCAGGAACCGAAAATCTTCCTGGAATAGTAGGGTTTGGAAAGGCAGCAGAGATCGCAGCAGAGGAGATGCCTACTGAAAGCAAACGGTTGGAGAAGCTAAGAGACAGACTCATCAAAGGCTTACTTGACCCTGTCCCACATTCGTTTCTGAATGGCCATCCCACCAAACGGTTGCCTAACAACGTTGCAGTAAGATACAGCTTCATTGAAGGCGAATCCATACTGCTGGACTTGGATGCTAGAGGAGTCGCGGCATCCTCAGGTTCAGCGTGCACTGCAAAAACGCTAGAACCGTCTCACGTATTAAGAGGCATCGGATTAAAACATGAAGAAGCTCATGGCTCAGTACTGTTTACCCTTGGCAAACAAAACACTGAAGAGGAAGTATCCTATGTGATAAGGATAATGCCAGAAATAGTCAAGAGACTGAGAGAAATGTCACCTTTGACTCCGAAAGAGTTGATGGAATAGTGTACAGCAAAAAAGTGATGGATCACTTTAGAAACCCACGTAATATGGGTGAAATCCCAGATGCCGATGGTGTGGGAACCGTTGGAAACCCTGTTTGCGGGGACCTGATGAGTGTTCACATCAAAGTCAAAGACGGACGCATAAATGACATCAAATTCAAAACTTTCGGTTGCGGTGCAGCAGTGGCTACCAGCAGTATGGTAACGGAATTGGCCAAGGGAAAAACATTAGAAGAAGCTGAGAAAATTGGTCGCTCAGATGTTGCAGACTCTTTAGGCGGGCTGCCGAAAGTTAAAATGCACTGCTCTAACCTCGCCGCAGACGCATTGCATGCAGCAATAGAAGATTACAGAAAAAAGAAGAAGGCAGAGAGGTGAGGAGATGAAAGCCAAATTCATTCAATGTGAGTCATGCAAAAAAGAGACTGCGATAGAATCATGTGAATTTGCGACACACCGCACGGTTATTGAAGGCAAAGAATACGTTTTCTGCTGTGAGACCTGTGCCCAGAATTATCAGACAAAGAGAAAAAGCCACTGAAGACGAGCCAAGTTACCAGAGAGTGATTTGGAAGAACAAACACCCACGTGTGTATGCGTACGCGCTATGCGAAGTCGTTTTGATGCCATTAGTTATTGTTGAGGGGTGCATTGATTATTGTTTCTAATTCGTCAACTAATTGTTGCGCATTGCTTTTGCTAAAGCACATAGGTGGCTTTATCTTGATCACATTTTCGTAAGGACCATCAGTTTCCACCAAAATTCCATTCTCTCTTAGCTGATTCATCACATGTTCTGCTAGTTTGGTGTATGGTTCCAGTGTATCCTGGTCTTTTACAAACTCAATGCCCAGAAAAAGTCCGAAACCTCTGATATCACCTATCTCGGGGTAATTTTTCGCAAGTGTACTTAGTCTCTGCTTCAGGTAATTTCCTGTTTCTAAGGCATTCTTCTGCAATTCTTCCTCTTCGATTACTTCAAGGACAGCAAGGCCAATAGCACAGGATACTGGATTTCCACCATAAGAACTGAAGAATTCCATACCATTTTCAAAAGATCGTGCTACCTCATCGGTAGTGACCACAGCAGCAAGCGGATGACCATTTCCCATAGGTTTGCCAAGAACCACAATGTCTGGCACAACACCTTGCATTTGAAAACCCCAGAAGTGCTCTCCCAAGCGTCCAAATCCTGTTTGAACCTCATCTGATATACATACACCCCTTTGTGCCCTGATTGCACGATAAATTTCCTCCAAATAGCCTTTGGGTAGTGGCACTTGACCGCCACAACCAATCATCGGCTCACAGATAAAAGCAGCAGCATTTTTATCATCCTTTTGAAGAAGTTTGATGGCTTCGCGTGCGTATAGTTTTCCTGCTTCCCCGTCATTTTTTTTGTATGGTCCTCTATAAGTGTCCGGAATAGGCGCCTTGAGGATGTAAGAAGCTGGTCCTTCACCTCCTTTACCCTCGAATTTGTATGGGCTAATGTCAATACCTATTTTTGTGTTACCATGATAGCCATGTTCAACAACCATGATATTTCGATGACCAGTATGTGTGTAGGCTAAACGGATGGCAAGGTCACTTGCTGCACTGCCAGAGTTTACGAAAAAAACTTTGCTTAGCGGCTCTGGGAATTTTGCGAGTAATTGTTCGGCATAATTGTTCAATTGATTGTATAGGTAGCGGGTATTTGTGTTCAGTAAAGCCATCTGTCGTTGACCAGCTTGAACCACTTTGGGGTGGCAGTGGCCTACATGGGGTATGTTGTTTCGGGCATCAAGATAGGTTTTGCCACTGGCATCGTACATATATTGGAATGCAGCTTTCACCATCTTTATGGGTTGTGAATAGCTGACCGAAAGCGACTTGCTGATGTACCTCCATCTTCTTTTTAGGGCTGTTTCAGTATCTGGGTAGGCTTTTACCTTCAGACCTGCTGACCTTTTGAATTCATTTGTCGCTTGAATAGGACTGATGGAAATCCATCTCTCCAACATTTCCCATGCAGGCTTTTCACTAATGATGATGTATTTGCTGTCAGGGTTTTGGATCTTGTTAAAAGCCGAGTTGCAAACACTCGTGCATAAACGGGCTGCAATTAGGTAATACAGCAGTTCAATCTCTTTCTCTTGTAATGGTAGTATTTCATTGTATGCTTTTACTACATGGCAAGCCCATTCAGTGGGTCTGGATTTTCCGAAAATCGCATAGGTAATGGCGATTGCTATTTCATTAATCAAAGATGAATGAACCATATCACCAAAATCGATAATTCCAGAAATCTGATCATCTCGGACCAGTAGGTTCCAGTCGTTTGCATCTGAATGTATAACACATCTCCTCAGATTCGGTATCTCAGGAAGAGCAATTTCACTGAACTGGAGGAAGAAATAATCGACTAGCTTTCGCTGTTGTGGCGTTTCAATGTATTTGCTATATTTTTGATTACTAAGGCAATGTTGCAAATCCCAATCTAGTTGTCGGGCTTCAATTGCTGGATGACAAAAGTCGAGCAACGTCTTGTTCATCTGGGCAAGGAATCTTCCAATGGATTGAAAAAGTCCTGTCGAGTGCTCAACTTCAGCCAAGAATTCTCCTTCAACAAAAGTGAGCAGTCTTACTAATTGCTTACCATTTTCAATGGAGGAAAGAAACTTGCCCTTCAGGTTTCTTACAGGAGCTGGGTAAGAATTGGGCGATTGATGCGAAAGTTTCTGAAGTACTTGGTTCTCTGCATCCAACAGTTCACATAGTCCAGACTCAGTTTGGTATTGTTTACAAACAAACTTCTCTCCTTGAGCAGTATCTACTTGGTAATTGATACTCCTCCCATAGCCTTCCATCCTCTTTAAAGTTGCATTCTTAATTGCAAAATGCTCCTCTAGCAATTCCATTACTTGTTTCATGTTTTCCGATGCTCCATATTAATTGTTAAACCAGTTATCTCCGCATGTCCCTAATTATTTCGTGCGCATAATTAGGCTTTGACATCTGTTTCCTTTTCTTATGTATTGGATGTCAGAAGCAGAAAAAGAGGAGTTTGCTGGGATGTCTCCAATATGTGGAGGGCTTAACCCACCGCTATTCCGCTAAAATAGCTCCACGCATACATAGTCGAGATTTGACTATCTTTTCATCGCTTCTTTCTTTTGTTCGGGAGGGAGTTTCTCAATTGCGTACCTTAATGAAGTTCTTGGCATTTCTTTTTTGTGTTCCATCACATAGTTTAGTACTTCTTTTAGGTAGTGGTTGCTTGCTTCTTTGAGCATCCACCCGTAGCCTTTCTGCACCATCACGTCTTGATCCAATAGGAGATTGTCAGCCATATCGAAGACGGTTTCAAGATGTTTCATTCTTCTTGTCGAGTATATTAGGACAACCGCAGATGCACGTCTCACCCATCGATTGGTAGATTTCGCCCATTCCTTGAGTTTCGGTAGGAACTCAGGAAATTGATGAATGAACGCTCCAAAAGCATGTGTGCAAAAATCGTCACACGATCCCCAATCATCTACATGCTTCTTCAGCCATGACTCGAACAGGGAGTAATCCGTCTTCTCATATTTTCGTCTGAGACGAAAAGCCCAATCGAATGCTACAACTCTTTCCATCCAGTTGCCCGATTTCAGCAGATCTTTGCACAGCTGGAATATTTCATCTTTAGGCTTTTCTCTGACCTTTCTGAAATATTGGGCAGATATCTTTCTCACAACCGGTATCCTTGTATCTGAAATGTTGTGTTTCCTGAGTTTTGCCTCAATTCCTGAATACTCATATTTTTCACCTAAGACCACAATACATTTCTTCTTGATCGTATACTTCGACTCACTCATCTTCAGCTCACATTTCACGCAAGATACCCGACAACTCGATATAAGCTATACGACAAAGCGTCCGCAAAACAACTGAGGCCATATCACCAAAAACAAACCATTTTATTCGAGTCCCCCATAACGCAATACGAGAAACAAATGGACCTAGACTTAACAGTAGATGATCCATGCCTTGAGAAGAAGGATTTCTGCGTCAACTGCAACAGTCACTTCATGACCGTTAGACCTTCAGTAAAAAGCATGGCTATTTCAAAACGGTTTATGAAAGATTTGAGAAATCAGGAAGAAGCAGCTTCCATCATCAAGGATGTTCTTGACTGCTCTCATCTGGAGTTTCACGAATTACACAAGTTCGAAAGAAATATCGATGGAAATCTAGTTTTCCGGGCTAAAAGGGGGCAGATACATATAATCTATGCTGTGGACAAAAGAATGAGAATTCTCTTCTTGAGAGCTGTGAAGAATTTCCCTGAATACAAGAAACTCCTGAGAAACAGAAGAGAAATACTTCGAATGATCACACGCTTGCAATAGGAGCTCATCAAGTATTTCTAGAACCACATCGTTGCAGAAGCGTCGAGAGCCAGATCGTTTAGTGTGGCCGCGCCTACGATCTTCACACCGGGAATCAGGTTCACTTTCTCCCAACCCAGCATCTGTTTTGATGCTTCGCACACATCAATCTCGATTCCCATCTGCATTGTCTTCTGAAGCATCTCCGCAACGCTTGGAAATGTTCCCAGCTTTATCTTTTCGGCTTCTCCTGGAAGCAGTATTTTCAGCGCTGAACCCAGATAATATACTATAGGGTTTAGGCCCATAGCTTTCGCGGTTTGAGCCAGAACTAGAGGCGAATATTGTCTCTCCGGCTTGTCGCTAGTCTGCACATACAAAATGATTTTCTCATCTTTCACTCTTTTCACCTCACATGTGTATATGCGCGCGAAGCGCAACTTACTTCGATATTTATCGAGCGCACATGCGTGCATATAAAATCGTCGACGTGTTTGACTGTAGTGTGGTAGTCGAATACAGCTCTATTAGACCTAACACTCTCCCGCGAAAAGAGTTGGTGCTGAATAGGTGGACACATCCGAAACTTCACAGACCTCTTGGAACCAAGCTGATCGCTTCCTTTGGACATTTTGATACGCAAAGCCCACACCCGAAGCATTTGGACTGATCGTAGACTAGCTTCTCTTTTTCTATCCGTCGTGCTTGGAAAACGCACCGCTCAACGCATTCTGTGCATTCTATACACTTGTCTCTGTTGTAGGTTGCAATTTACTTGGAGGTTAGGATTTGAGTGTGTATTCCACCTCTTGCTAGGCTTCCAAGAGTGTGGCAGCAGCAGGGGCAACAACTGCATATTAATCCAGGCTTCTCGTCTCCCCTCATTGTGTACGCCAGATGTACAAGGCCAGCCTCATGGCTTCTCTGGAGTACTTTAACAGCTTCATCAACACTGATCTCTCTGGGATTATGCTTGGTCTCCTCAAGCAATTCGTCTCCTGTCTCATCTAAGCTGATACATACATCCTTCGGGGCGTCACAGTTTCTATACTCGGTCTTACAACCGCAATCTTGAACCACTATTCGTCTAGCCCCTTCAAGAATCTCTTTCACTTCCGAAAAGTCGTAAACCCTGTGCTCCAATCTGATTTCAAGGTTTACTGGTATCGTTACTGCTTTCTCCAATTCTCCTGTAATCCGTTGAGCCTCTTCCTTGGAGTAGAACCGCAAGTCTTTGTAATCAGGTGAGCGCATAAAGAATTCCTATTGCTGCTTGATATAAGATTTCTCCGCTCATGCATACGCCGATATTTATTAAGCGCACATAAAGCATACATGCACGCCAAGTTATTGACGGAAGCAGGGAAGAAAACCTGTATGTCTGGGTGAACTCCTTAAGTTTCAGTCCCCAACCATGTAGGTGATGATACAGATGAAAGAGGTAGTGAAGGCTGAGGAAGGAGAGGTTTTCGACATAGAACTCGAAGCGGACCTTCTTAAGGCGAACAAAGAACTTGCAGAGGAAAACAGAGAACTTCTGCGCAAGCACGGGGTAGCAGCAATTGACATTATGGGATCCATTGGCGCTGGAAAAACCTCTCTCATCGAGAAACTAGTTCAGTTGTTGAAGGAAAAATATCGGATAGCGGTTTTCAAAGGCGACCTGACAACCACTATAGACGCCGAGTTGATTGCAAGACACAGTGTTGAAGTTGTTCCCATCAACACTGGAAAAGAATGTCATCTGGACGCCAACTTGGTGAGGAAGGCCCTTCAAGAAATAGACCTGAACAACCTTGACCTTTTATTCATTGAAAACGTTGGAAACCTCATTTGCCCAGCTGAGTTTCCCTTAGGTTCGGAGAAACGCGCAGTGGTAATCAGCGTTACAGAAGGACCATACATGGTAGTGAAACACCCATTCATTTTCATAGACGCCGACGTGGTAGTAATAAACAAGGCAGATCTAGCTCAGGCAATGAAAGTAGATGCGAAAAAGCTGGGAACAGATGTTGAGAGGATAAACCCAAATTCGAAGGTTGCAGTGACAAACTGCAGAAGTGGAGAAGGCGTAAGGAAAGTGGTTGAAGCGCTAGGCCTGTAACACCTCCAAGGAGCAGTTATGAAATGCACGAGTTTTCCATTACTAGTCGAATCGTGAACTGCGTTCTTGAAGAGGCAAAAAAGCATAATGCAAGAAGGGTCAACGAGGTGCATCTAGTAGTTGGGAAACTTACTTTTCTCGGTCTTGAACAAGTAAGATTCGCATATGAAATGTTAGTTAAGAACACAATATTGGAAGACTCAAAACTACACATTGAAGAGAAAGATGGCGCTGTCAAGTGCGACAGGTGCGGATATGCAGGCGACCTCAGATACGAAGACGACCCGGTATATCATGTTCCCTCTCCAACACTTGTCTGCCCAAAATGCGAAGGCGCAGTCAACATTGTGGGAGGCAAAGAGTGCACGATAAAAAGACTAAAGCTGGTTGCATAAAAAGGCTGTAGCTCCGACGGAGGAGCAATTGGGGCTCAGGGAACCCACACTAGCTAAAGAGAGTTGTATACATCGAGCACGCGCTTTCTCAAGCTATTCTACTCTTGTGCCCAGTTCTACGGTTCTATCTGGCTGAATTATGAACCAGTTATCTTTCGTGGATCTATCTGCAACTCCCAGAGTTAGTACCTCAGACTGAGAATCAGCGATCTTCTTGGGTGGAAAGTTGATGACACCTATGACTAGTCTGCCCACTAACTCTTCTTCCCTGTATCCTGTAATTTGGGCACTGGATTTCTTCACACCAATTTCAGGGCCAAAATCTATTGTCAACTTGTAGGAAGGCTTCCTCGCCTCTGGAAAATCCTCAACCACCAAGACTCTGCCAACTCGCATGTCAACCCTTCTGAAATCGTTATACGTTATCATTTGAACGCCTCACGCGCGCCCGCGCGACATCGGTTACGTCATGCTTTCTAGGAGGGGAGTAATATCCACATCTGTTATTGGCACCTTTGTGAGTGACATACCTTTCACATGTGGAAGATTGTCACGGTACGTGGGCTTTTCCTTTTTGCAGAAGATTCCGATGGGTATTCGGTCTCCCCATTCGAAGCTCTTCTCTAGGGCTTTCTGTCTATCAGTGTAATCATGCTCTTCCTCCTCCAGTTTGTAGACTCTTTGGTGGAACCAGTCGTAGGTGTTGAGATAGTTGAAGGTCACGCAAGGTTGGAAGACATCAAGAAGGGCAAAGCCCCTGTGCTTAATGGCTTCAACCATCAAGCTGGTTAGGTGCTCCACATCTCCAGAATATCCCCTTGCCACGAAAGTGCCATTGCTAACCAACGCATGGGCGACGGGATTCAACGCAGGGAGTATGGAACCGAAGGGGGTTGATTTTGTTTTGAACCCTCTTTGGCTGGTGGCGGTGGTTTGACCCGTAGTCAAACCGAGAACCATGTTGTTGTGGACGATTAAGGTTGTGTCTATGTTCCTTCTGATGGCATGACTGAAGTGGCCCCAGCCCTCATCGTAGCAATCGGCATCTCCAGCGAAGCCCACCACAGTCAAGCTTGGATTCACCAATTTGATGCCTGTTGCCAAGGGCAACACCCTGCCGTGGATTCCGTGAAGGCCGTTTACATTGACGTAGTTTACCATCTTCCCATGGCAGCCTATGCCAGACACGAGTACGACTTGATCTCTTTCGAGGTTCAGCTGCATCAGAGCCTTTTTGAAGGCCATTAATATTCCGAAGTTTCCGCATCTTGGGCACCAAGTGTTCTTTTTTGGTGTGTTCAAATCTTCGAGAGTCACCATTTCAGAGCACCTCCTTTATCCTTTGCGAAAGCTTTCCGGGGTTGAAGGGTCTACCATCGTACTTCAGAATCTTATGATTGACAGGCATGAGAAGGTGTTGCCTTATGAGGCTGGACAACTGAGAGGTCTTGTTGTTCTCCACGACAACCGTCGTCTTTGTTGAATTCAATACTTTTCGAACATTAGCAACTGGAAAGGGATCAAGGTATATGATTTGAAGATAGTTAGTCTTCAAACCTTCCTGAAGAAGAAGTTTCATAGCCTCCCTTATTGGTCCTTTCGTGGATCCCCATCCCACAATGGTTACGTCTGCTTCCTCATGACCGTAGAGCTTGACAGTTTCATAGTTTTCCAGGTCTTTGATGAGGGCATCTACTTTCCTAAATCGTTTATCAACCATTTTAGCAGTCAACTCAGGATCCTCAGTCGTATATCCGCTCTCGTTGTGTTCATCTGCGTTGGTTCTGACTATGGTTCCTTTAGTTCCGGGCATGGCTCTCAGGGAAACTCCATTTTCCGTGATTTTGTGTCTCCTGTATTCTTCTTCACCCGTATATTCATCTTCGATCAGTAGAAGCCCACGGTCGACCTGAATTTTGCTTTGGTCAAAGGGCTCTGTTTCCCCGTGGCTCTCAACGAGGTATTTGTCCGTAATGAGGATAGCAGGTATCTGGAACTTCTCCGCCAGGTTGAAGGCTTCCATAGTCTTGTAGAAGCATTCCTCTACGTCCCCGGGAGCTATGATTAATCTAGGAAACTCTCCCTGAGAGGCGTGGATAGCAAATCTTAAGTCTCCCTGGCCTGAGTAGGTGGGCAAACCCGTGCTAGGTCCAGGTCTCTGAGCCAACATAACCACCACAGGCGTCTCGGTCATACCAGTCATGCCCAAGCCTTCGCTCATGAGACAGAAGCCTCCGCCAGAGGTGGCTGTCATGGTCCTCACTCCGGCGAAGGAGCCGCCAGCAACCATGTTAATGGCCGCTATCTCGCTTTCTGCAGGCACCACGATCATGCCGTATTCTCTATTGAGGGGTGCCATGAAGTGAAGCAGTGGAGTGGCTGGGGTCATGGGATAGGCTGCAAAGAATCTGCAACCTGCCCGGACAGCACCAAGACCTACCGCCTCATTTCCAGTGAGAAAGATTTTTTGTTTTCCAGCCGAGCTCCTTCCCTCCAGTCGATAATCAAAATCCGCTGCGTAGTGCTCACGAGCATAGTCGTATCCCATTTTTGCGGCCTTCACGTTTAAAATCGCCACTTTTGGCTTGAACGTGTCTCGTATGACCCCATTCAGAATCTCTAAGTCATAACTCAAGAGGGCTACCACCGCTCCTAGGGCCACAGTGTTCCGCATAATCAATGCTCCATTCAGTTCCTCGACGAACCTTTTCAAAGGCACCGAATAGAGTTTCAGGTCGTCTCTGCCCAAACTTCGGTCGGTTAGCCCGAGCTCTTCCCCATCACACAAGATCCCTCCCCCAGAGACAAGCTCGTCTCTATGGAGGTGAAAAGTCTCTTTGTTTAGTGCCAAAAGCACGTCGATAGCATCAGTTTGGGAGTAAATCTCTTCTGCGTCTGCCCTCACAACGTAGAAGTTGTGTCCGCCTCTTATGAGGGATTGGTAGTCGCTGGTGCCGAAGACGTGGAGCCCACCTCTCAAGCAGACCTTAGCAAAGAGAAAGCCAGAACGAGTTATTCCAGCTCCAGCCTCTCCTCCAATCATCACAGAGATTTTATTCACAATCATGCTAACCACCGTAGATGTGCGCGTACATAGCATAATTGGTCAGATACACTTAAGAGTGGGGTTGAAGAAGTGCACATCGCGGTTGAAAAGAGGTTTGAGCAATGGAATTGAAGGGAAGTCGAACCGAGAAGAATTTGTTGGCTGCGTTTGCAGGTGAATCCCAAGCTAGAAACAGATATACTTTCTTTGCTAGCGTAGCCAAGAAGAGGGGGTACGAGCAGATATCTGCCATTTTCCAGGAAACGGCTAACAACGAGAAGGAACACGCTGAACTCTTCTTCAAGCTTCTGCAGGGGGGGACGGTCGAGATCAAAGCCACCTATCCGGCAGGTGTTATCGGTTCAACGAGGGAAAACCTGAAGGAGGCGGCGGAGGGAGAGAAGCTGGAGTGGGGAACTCTTTATCCGGGCTTTGCTAAGGTTGCAGATGAAGAAGGTTTCAAAGAGGTATCCACAACCTTTCGTAATGTTGCCATTGTTGAGAGTTATCATGAGAGACGGTACCGAAAATTGTTGGCGAATGTAGAGCAAAATAAGGTGTTCAAGAAAGACTCGCCTACGAAATGGAAATGCAGAAACTGTGGCCACGTCATCGAAGGTAATGAAGCGCCTGACAAATGTCCTGTCTGTGCACACTCAAAGAGCTATTTTGAAGTCTGGTGCGAAAACTACTGAAATCCTATTGGCATAAGGGTGGGGCACGAATAGGATTGAAGGATAGAACCGCCAATAATGTTCACGCTGCTTTTGTCGAAGAGGCGAAGGCTCATCAAAGGCTCTTGTTGTTTGCTAAGAAGGCGGAAGAAGAGGACCTGCCACAGATAGCCCACCTCTTCAGGGCTGTTGCTACTGCTGAAGGCGTCCATTCGCGTCGACACTTTGCACTACTTGAGGGTGTTGCTAACACACAGACAAACTTAGAAAAGGCCTTCCAATCTGAAACAGCAGTTAATGGGGTTCATTACCCCAAGATGTTGCGAGAAGCTGAAGAGGATGGTGAAGAAGCCGCAACCTTGGTGTTCTCACAAGCCCGTGATGTCGAAGATGGTCACGCCAAACTCTACAGGAAAGCCCTCAATCACATAATAGCAGAGCGGTCTACTGAATATTATGTGTGTACAGTTTGTGGTTATGTCGCCGAAAGAAAACCGCCTGAAACATGTCCCATCTGCAATGCTCCAGAATCTAAATTCCACAAAGCAGATTAACCGCACGCTTGTGCTCATGTCGTCTGAAGCTATCATGCATGCTTCAGGAAACTGTTAGTCTTGTATGTCCCATCTCATAAATCTGCATTCCATTCACCACCGTCTTAATGAAGTATCCTCTGCATTGAGTATGCACGTGTTGATTATCGAAAAAGAAAAGAGGAAGTCAGGTGGTGTTTGTCTCTTTTGCTGTTTTCAGTCTGCCTAGTTCAGGATAACCACGCAGTCTTGTCCTCGAATCGGCGAGCCGGTGTGTTCTGCTTTGAGGTTTCCAACGATGACAAGGGCAACTACGTCTCCGTCACCGTAAGCGTCTAAACCCAATGCTTCTACAACCTCTTGAACCTTAAACTTGAGTGCTAGGTCCAGGTAACCATCGCCACCTAGGTCGTGACCACCACAAGGTTCTCCAACGTATGGTGTAGCAACATCCTCTAGGCTCCATCGAAGTGGCGCAACCTCAGCCCCTCCTAGAGTCAACCGAATGGTCGCTGGGTCAATAGTTGTGACATCGAAATCTTCAGTACCGCAAACGGCAACAGGTAGCACACCCTTACTCTTCACGTTCAATGGATTTGGCCAAGAAGCAGGCTTGATATCTATGTCTACAGGTGCTGGTTGACACACTACCAAATGTGCTGGGTACCTCATTTCCAAACCGATGGAACTGCCATCATCGGAGTATATGTCCCATGCACTCATGTCACCCCATACATTCGGTGTGATAACGATTTCCCAATTGCCAGTGAGATTTCCGATTACGCCACCGTCTGTGTTGAACCAGTAATGCCATGCTCCATCAAAATGGTTTGGAGTTGTTTCAGAGAACTCGACAAGATTGTCGTCGGACAAGAATCGGTCTGCGTCTGTTCCGGTAACGTCTATGTCCCAATTGACGACATTGTTCGGTGACCCGCCTGCGTCTATGTTGTGAAACATGCCGAGGCTGAGGCCATCCGTGCCCTGATAGAAGTACATCTTGCTTTCGTATCCAACTGGAGTCGGTCCAGCAATAGGATGGGCTGAAGCGCTGAACCAGTTGTAATTGTCTGCGCCTGTAAGGCCACCGCTGTATGCATGCACCTGACCCAGGAAGTTGTCTTTTACTCCGTCACCATCTGTATCTTGCCATACGCAGATGGCTGTGGAATTGTTGGCGGTCGTTAACGCCGGCAGACTGAAGAGAACCGCAGCAAACATCATCAGACTGATTACTTTGTATTTAGCTTTCATTTTCATTCCTCCTTTTCTTTGGGTATGTTTAATGTGCCCCTCCTCGGCACTTCAAAGAGAAGCTCCCGCAAATATGTTGGGAGTACATTTCTGCTTGTGCCTCTTCTCTTTCGAGGCTACGATACTTAGAATTTGTGGAATTATCTTCTATAACGCGTGCATTTGCTTATTTCATTACGTACTTGTAGGTTAGGATACTACCGAAACTCACAGTCAGCCACACTAGAAAGTTCAGTAGAGGAGCACTGAAAAATATTGCAGGAGACCAGCTGGGAATCCACGTCCACCACCCTAGATGAAAGGCAATGAATTCGATGGGCAAGTCAATGATTATGCCAGTTAAGAGTCCAACGACCCAACCGAATTTCTTGTAAGCCATCCACGATGTGTGACCGACGATTACCCAAGAAGCGATAATGAGCAAGGGCACATCGAAGACGTGAAAGAAAGTGTCGGCGTAGACGTACATTTCTAGCGAGATTCCCATTCGTTCTATGATGATGGCGGTAATAGCGAAGATGATGTTGACGAGTAGGAAAGATTTAGAAAGCTTTCTGCGGGTCATTTTCTCTCTCATTCTCCTTTCCGTCTATGAAAGCTCAATACTGAATTATAAATTCGATAGTCGCGCACTCACGCCAAAAGAAAACCTATAACAAGGATATCAATAGAGGAACCAAAACGTGACTGCAGACGTGCAGCGAACAAATGTATTAGTCAGTTGTCACGATTTTCAGCGGTCTCAGTTTGCGGCACCTCAAAAGACCAGTCTGAAAGGGTGGAATGAAGATAATCAACTCTTCTAATGGCTAATCATTTAACCACAGCATAGCCCGCGTTCTCCCAAGCAGTCATGCTTCCTAGCACGTTATACACCTCTTGACGCCCTTCTCGACACAGAATGCTGGCTCCCAGGCTAGCACGGTGCCCCACATTGCAGATTACCGCAATCGCCTGATCTACCGGCACCTCGTTCAGACGCTCTTCAAGGTGACCGACGTAGATGTGAAGGGCTCCCTTGATATGTCCATTGTTCCATTCGTCTTTCCTTCTCACGTCCAGTACAATCAAGTTGGCGTCTTTGTCCAATCGATCTTTAAGCTCTTGCACAGTCACGAGACCCAGATGCTCTGTCGGTAAGGCTTCATTGTACCAAGCCTCTATCCCACCACGGAGGTAACCTGCTATTCCGTCATATCCCAATCGGATAAGGTATCGAATTGCACGCTACAAATGTTCCTTGTCTTCGAGCACCAATAGAATCGGCTTATCATACGACAAAACCCAACCTGCAAAGGAAGGGAGCCCATCTAACCATATGCTATAGGAATCACCAATGTAAGCCCCACCAAAGGCTGCCGGCATGCGAGTGTCCACAACCACAGCACCCAGCTTCATCTGTTCCTGAAACTCTTCTGATGACAGGGGACTTGGATTTGGAAGGTGTTCCAACAGAGGTGGGCCATTCAGGTTGTACTCCTCCATCTTGCGAAAGTAGGGTGGTCGCTCATGATGTTCAGCGACCTTGAATCCGATGAAGTCTTCCTTCTTCGTTCTTTGCAGAACTGGATTTTGAACGCGTTCCAAGCCCAAG
>CP070754.1:1207054-1243163 GCA_020348865.1 Candidatus Bathyarchaeota archaeon
ACACCTACAGCCGGGGCGACACGATGTATCTGGGCATAGACTTTGCGAATCTTGATGGTGAAATGAATGTTTGCCTTGAGATTCTTCTTGAGTATCCTGACGGTTCAACTGGCACGCTCTTGCATGAGCACGATGTGACTGTGCCGGTGCTCTACGGTGTCAGCGATGCAGCTTTCAAAGAGTTCCTGATGCCAGTTATGCCCGTCGGCGTCTACACTTGGTACATCCAGATTCTCGACCCAGCAACGCACACAGTCATAGTTGAAGACACGGTCGATTGGGATTTCAGCTAGAAGTCCGCACGCATCGAAGGGAGAGTTGAGAACTTCTCCTTTGCCTATGACCGAAGAATGTGGAACACCGCCTCCTCGGAACCAATGTTCAGCCTTGAAGAGCGTCAGGGAAGTCTTCCAAATGCCATCACCTCATCTATAATCGCTAATGAATGGATCAGAAAACGAAACAAAATAATACTCTGTCGCATTGCTATTGCCTACACCGCAGTGACACAGAAACTACTGGTCGACACCAAAATGGAGAACCAAACTTTCTTTCATAAAATGGAAGAACTGATAGCAAGCGACAAGAATCTCGTAGCTACGTTGATCTCTTTTGCTGCAGTCTTTCTGATATTCGCAAACCTGTATTTCTTTCGCTCTCCGATTCTTGGCGCACTATTGACCATAGCATATTTTCTAGTCAATGCGGTTTTCATGGGTCAAATTTTCTTTCAGAAAGAGAGTCCGTTCCTAAGATTGATGCTTGGCATATTATCGCTCATTGCCATTGTAGGGCTTGTCAGTTGGGCGACAATGACCATCCACAACTTGGACAATACTAGCACAACTGTCGCACTATTCGTTGTGGCAGCCACAACCTCAGTGATAAACAGATTCAAGGGAAACCGTCTCAACAGGGTGAAATCTGAATCTCCTGCAAGCGAATCATCTAGCCTTCCCTTGCATGGTCTAAAAGTACTCTATTTGCTCCTGGTCACCCTTTTGCTACGCTTACTTTTCATGGGGAGATCTGACGAAATATACACCGTTTGGCAATATTTGTCCCCAGTGTTCCTGCCCCTATACTTCATCACAACTTTCTTGTTGCTCAGAATAATCTTCTCAACCGAGCAAACCAAATACAAACTGCTATTCGTAATAGTGCACTCTATACTCTCACGCTCATTTTTCCTAATCATATTCCCTGTTGGAGATATCGGTGGTTCGCAGTTAGTTTTGGGAAGAACCCGACTCATATTTGACAATGTGATTATGAATGGGTGGCCTCCTTGGCCTGTCACAGGCGTTCTGGAGCGGATCTATCACGCCTTCAGAGGCCTAAACTTTCAAACAGCCTTCAGCGTCACATTTGCCCGCATGTTCGGAGTAGACGTATACTGGACACACAGGTTTCTCATACCAATTCTGTGGGGAACTTTCGTCCCGATCGCCGCCTTTATGACTGCAAAAGCATTGGGTGCGAACGAAAAAATTTCAGTACTTGCCAGCCTTTTGGTTTCCTTGTTTCCAGCCACCATAGTGTGGGGCACCTACTCCGTGCCCAACAGCCTAGGATACATATTTTTCGCTTCAGCAGTGCCCTTCTTCCTGAAGTATCTATCCTCAACCAAAACCAGAACACTAATTCTAATGTTGGCATTCTCGTTTGCCTCCTTCCTGGGCCACGCGCTAACAGGCATAATATCCTTCTCACTTGTCCTCTTAGCTTGGGCTTTGAAGAGATATGAAGATGAGAAATACAGTACGCTCAAGACGGCAAGAGCCTTTCTCTTCACAACATTCACTTTCAGTACAAGCCTTATGCCGTTCGCTCTTGTGTACCTGAAATACTTCTACCCAATAGACACCTATTTCAGCCTAGCAAGACTATACGAGATTCCAGCCTCCGAGTTCGTAATCCTACTCCTCTTCGGGCAAACCGTTGAATTCGAACTGTCAACAGCGCTGATATTCGTAGCAGCTCCTTTGGCAGGACTGCTCAGCATGATATATATCTTGTATAGCGTCCGCAAGTACTGGTCCAATAGACCCTACAGAGTTGGCGTAGTTTTTCTTTTCCTTGGGATACTAATGTTCCTAGCTCAACACAGATTCCTAAATCTCTTCATGACAAACATCCCCTTTCCTGGAGGAAGACTTTGGATGTTCAGAGACTTCATGGCAGTTCCGCTCGTCGCCATCTTCGTATACGCTACTATCAGCTACTTGCATCATAAGACATCAAATGCACTCAACCAACTGCAGCTACCCCAAAAGAACTGCTCCATACGCTTGAACTCAAAGATGAGAAAGTACGCGTCCGCGTCAGTCCTACTTATAATGTATCTATCAGCCTTCATTCTCATTTCCGGCTGGATCACAGTCTCCATCCATCGCGCCTACCCACACTTCGCTCCCATGCAAACCACCACCTACGAGCTTGATGCTGCTCGACACATAGATCAAACAACAGAAGAAAGGTACATAGTCATCTGCGACCAATGGTTCATATACGCCGCCGAAATGGTAGTAGGCGTCTATAATCCCAACGCATACTACTTCACCTCGCTTGACCCCAAAGGAGTCTCCCTCTTCCTAGAGATGAGAAGAGAACCCACCGAGGCCACCATGATCAAAGCAATGGAACACAACAACGCCTCCGTTGCTTACTTCGTCATTGAAAAACTTAGACTAGGGGAGGATGAATACAACCGTACAAAATCGCAAGCTCTGCAGAATGGTCTCCAAATCTATCCAGAAGGGATCTACTTTTACCCAGAAGAAGTAGAGAAACTCTGCATCTTCTATTATGAAGAATCTTGAAACAAACAATAAAAGAGCGAAAACCCAAATCTGAAGCAACCCAAAATAACCAGAGTTTGCACACAAAGGAGTCACTTAAATGGTATCATATGATATAGCAATCGTTGGAGCAGGATTCGTCGGCTCAACACTTGCTAAACACCTAAGCAGTAGCTATAGTGTAACCACGTTTGACGTGAATCCCGCTCCGCCACTGCTTGAACATGTCAAGAATGTTGAGCACAAAGCCTGCGACATAAGCAACTACAAAGAAATAGAAGAGAAGATAGGTAAACCCAAAACAGTAGTTCACACTGCCATCATTCAAATCCCGGCGATCAACCAGAAGAAGAATCAGGCCTATGAAGCAAACATCCTTGGAACCCACAACATCTGCAAATTAGTCAAGAAGACAGATGGGATTTCAGGGCTTATCCTGTGTGGAAGCTGGCACGTCTTCGGTGAACGAGAATACAGAACCACAATCGACGTGTCATTCGGCTACCGCCCAGACAAAGTTGAAGAAAGAGCAAAACTATACGTCATCTCAAAGATGATTCAAGAAGGAATCGTAAGATTCTACAACAGCATGATCAACGAGAAAACCTACGGAATAATACGCCTAGGAACAGTCCTAGGAAAAAACATGCCACCAAAAACCGCCGCAAACATCTTCATCAAAAACGGACTACAAGGAAAACCAATCACACCATACAAACACACAATGTACCGACCCATGCTATACGTCGCCATAAACGACGTGTGCAAAGCCTTCCAACGCTACATCGACAAAATAATCAAAGGAGACGCAATACCCAAACAACCAGACACCGGCATCTACAACCTATTCTATCCCAAAACAATAACAATCCTCGAACTCGCCCAAACAATAAAAGAAGAAATCACCCAGCAAACACAAGGAAAAGTCAACCCCACAATAGAAATCGTTGACAAACATCTTCCCACCCTCTTCACACCATACGACAGAGAAACCCTAAACGTAGACATAAAAAAAACAAGGAAATTCTTCAAACTCAGAAAACTGAAAAGCCCAAGAGAAACAATACACGAAATCATCAAAGAAAAAGCGGCGAAAAACTAGGCAACACACAAAGCTGACCTTGCACCCACATGGCACGACGCTTATCCGTAATGCACAATGCTTATTTCCGTTGATTTTGTTGTTCTGTAGTAGCGAGGCGCAGTGGTAGATGGAAAAGGTTTTTTATCCTATAGGTGGGCCTCGTCGTCCAGGATCAAAAGAGGAGTGCAGCATATGCAGACGAGTCATGCCATACCGTTCTCTCAGGCGATGCTTCCGCTGCAAAAAACTGCTCTGCCAAAGCTGCATAACCGAAGACCTAGAGGAGAAGAGTTACCTCATCTGCCTAAACTGCGCAAGAAGATACGTATCGCCTAAAGCCTACACAGGCAAATACACAGGCCTCACATTCTACCTAACCCGAAAGGCACAGTGGACCCCCCAAGTCAGACTCCCCTTTTCACAGATAGAAGGAATAATCCACGACAACCTTCCAGCCTCAGCCCACAAAACAGAATGGTGGGACAACACTAAGAACACCTCCCAAAGCAAAGCATGGCTCAGCGTAGGCTGGAAAGTAAAAGAAGTAGACCTGAAGGAAAAGACGGTTGTCTTCACTCGCCCAGACGTGTTAAAACCCGAAAAGAAACGTAAACGCAGAAGGCTCTCCTCCAAAACCGTTCTTCCAGAGTACAAACCCCGAAGAATCAAGAAACCATCTTTGACTAAAATAGCCAAAGCCCGAGCGAGACTCCAAAACGTATCACGCAAAAAAGCCTCTATGAGACAGTACCGTGGCAAATTCAAACCGAAATCAGCCTACGAAAAACGGCTCTACAAACCAGACGAGAAACCTTAGCATACACACAAAACTACGGGCTATCTGGCTTTTTGGATGTAGTCCGCCAAATACTTGAATGTTAAGGGTCTCCTGACTTGGTCACCTTTGAGGGAGACAATGAAACTGTCATGGTTCATTGTATACTGATTCCATTCCGTTTCAAACTCCCTTAAGAAAACTGCATAGTCAGAGTAGCTTTTGTGGATTGAAACGCACATCCTGCTCATTCCTAGACCTTGTCCAGCACCGATGAAGATGATGTTGGGATTCTTTGAAAGGAATTCTTCCACTTTTGCCTCGAAGTCTTTCTTCTGACGAGGCGTTTCGAACTTCATGGGTTTCCATTGGACAAGATGAAAAGTAATGATTTCCATCCCTAGTTTCGAAAAATCTGGAATCATAGTGTAATGAGCTGAAAGCTCTTTCTCCAACTTGGCTCTTCTTCTTGTGATGGTGGGCTGAGAAACCCCAATAATATCAGCCAGTTTCCTATCACTGATTTTTGAGTTTTTCATCAACCCAGCAATAATTTTCACATCAACATCTTTAAGGCTCGTCAATTCAACATCATCAACTGTATCTTCTCCTAGGCATTTTTAAAGGATGTGGAAAAGACTCCAACGTGTATCACTTCCTTGAGAGATTAGACTTCGAACAATTCGAACAACTCAACTGTTCGAATCATTCGAACTATTCGAGCAAAAAGATGTGCAGAGGCAATAGCGTGTCCAAGTCTGGATAATGCACTCGAGTCAAAACCTCTGGCGAAAGGCTCGAATCTTATTCTGGATCGCTTCTCTACTGGAAAACATGATGAAAAAGAAGGCTAGCCATAGGAGAAACAGGGCATAGCCTATCCAAGAGTGTACTTCTCCCCAATTATCATATCCGAAGTAATAGATGACCACTGCGATTAGGCTGACTCGAACTATGTTCACGAAAAAGGTGCATACAACTCCCCCAACAGACCACAACAACTTCGTACGTGTGCTTGCCGACTCTTCCATCATCGTAACCGCGATTATCACCGAGAAAATCAAGAAACTGTGAATGCCTATACACCCAGCCTCAAACAACACACACACCGCACTCCCTGAGGGGTCAAGCACGATAACTGTAGGATTCTCAACTGTAGCAGGAATACCCAATAGAACCAGAACAACAGTCATCATCTGCACAAAATACGGCACCAGCGGCTGCATGAAGTGTTCCAGCAATTCGCCAATGTAGAAGCTGGAGCCTCCCGCAACAACAAGAAAGACCACAGAAAGAGACTCCCTCAAGGCTGAAACAGCATGGAAAACCAGAAACAACCCAAGAATGTAAATCGCGTAGAACACCGTTCCTGCCCAATAGAAAGCAGACGGATAATACAGAATCAACAAAGAATAAAGGAAGAAACTAGCCAACACAGCAGCAAAACCCGCAAACCGCTGTCCTTTCTCAGCATCCGGAAACAGAAGCAACCTCTCCCGTTTAAAGAAGAGAAGAAGAAACCCATAGACAGGAATCAGCACACCGAGGATGCTGTATCCAAAAATGTACTTGTAGTATCCAAAAGGTAAGATTGGCAGAAAAGCCAGAACGTAGAAGAGATTAGCCTTACCTTTCAGAGCAGACGCAGACAAGCCCATCCTACGCAACATTCTCACAACTACTAAACCGCCGTTCTTCATATATCAATCGCATAATCCATTCATCCGAACGTTAAGATAACTTTAAAGGTCAAAGAATTGTGACTTGAAAGAAAGAGGAAGCGCCATGGAAACTGTAGCCAGCAAAACAACATTCCGAAGCTACCTAGCCCTCTGGTCTGGACAACTAGCCTCACTACTGGGATCATCTGTTGCACAATTCGTGATAATCTGGTGGATGACCATAGAAACACAGAGCGCCGTTTACCTCTCAATAGCCTCCTTTGTTGGCTTCATCCCCCAGGTAATTCTAACCCCTTTTGCAGGCGTACTCGTAGACCGATGGAACCGAAAAACCCTGATAGGAATCGTAGATTTTCTGCAAGCCCTAGCAACAGTGGTTCTAATCCTCTTGTTCTGGCTGGACGTAATCTCCATTTGGCAAGTCCTGGTGTTGCTTGCTCTTCGAGGCTTCTTCCAAGCGTTTCACACTCCAGCAGTGAGAGCCATTGTGCCGTTAATGGTTCCCCGCGACAAACTCAGCCGAATGAACGGCTTGGACTATCTTTTCAGCGGTGCCACATTCCTTATTGGTCCAATCGTTGGTGCACTTCTGCTCGCGCTTTGGAGAATCGATCAAATCCTATGGATCGACGCTGTCACCTTTGTCATAGCCGTGATACCTCTCCTCCTAATCAAAATACCGTCCCTGAGAACAAAGCAGAAAGCAAGCCAAGAGAAACCTTCGTTCAGAAAAGAATTTATGGCCGGATTAACGTTCATCAAGAACGCAACAGGACTTCCATCCTTACTAATTCTAGCAACCGCCCTGAACTTCCTGCTCATCCCCCTATCTACTCTGCTCCCCTACTTTGTACAAGTCAACCATCTTGGAAACGCTGAGGATTTCGCATTAGTCTCGGCAGCTTCCGCAGGAGGAACCCTTATCGGAGGATTGCTGATGTCAGTGAAGAAGGAGTTCAAAAGAAAAATGGTTATAGTCACATATTTCATGTACATAGTCTTCCTAGGATATGCAATGGCGGCGCTTACTCCAACAGGGTCATTCTGGTTTATGGCGATTGCAGGTCTCATAATATCCTTCTCTGTTCCACTGATCAACGTTTCACTTCGAACCATACTTCAAACAGTCATTCCAGTTGAGATTCTGGGTAGAGTATCTTCAGTTAACATGACTTTGGCCATGGCTGCAATGCCAATCGGCATGATCATTTCGGGACCAATAGCGGAACTCATCGGAACCTCCAACTTCTTCCTCGTCTGCGCAGGCACTGGAGCACTAGTGATGACTCTCTCCTGGTTCTTCACTGACGTTAGAAAAGTAGAGGACCTAGAGGAAAGAGAGGCCAAAGTGAAAGCAGCACCTCAACAGAGCCTGGAAAAACCAGGGAAATAGCAGCAGCAAGTTCTCTACGCACACCTAAAACTCATGCAAGTATGCAAACACAATTCAGGCGGCACAAATCATTCGTGCAACCTCACGAGTAGGAAACTAGTCTAAGCACCCTATCCAAAGGGAGAGACCTCGCAAAAATGGGGGCTTCACTCTAACAGTGGGGGCTCCCCAGATTCCCAAAGCCTGTTCAGAGATTCCAAATGATTTATGAATTTCATTCCCTTTCGAGTAGTTTTGTACATCACGATGTTTTGCTTCCCGTGCTTGACGATCATGTCTTCCAAAAAACCTTTCTCAACCAACAAAGGTAGATACTCGGTTATTTGGCTATAGGCTAGCTTCGCCCTGAACATTATATGCGTTTTCTTCTTTCCTCTAGTGGCATAGTTCAATATGTCGGCGACGATGTCATGACGGCCTCTCCGTCTGCTCACCGTCATTTCCTCACTCTTCTCCACATACATATGGTACTTTCATCCATATTAGTCTTCTAGAGAATAGTTATACACGCTATTTCTATTCACATTTCAAGGCTTTTTGCTTGTTTCAATGAAGAATAGAGAATGCTGAAGGGCCTAAAGTTGGTGCACGCGTACATGCACCGGCTCTGGATTATTGTTCTAACTCCTTCTTCATCGGCAGAAATTGCGCTCTTGTGATTTCGCCCTTCGCATATCGCTCCTTGAGTATATCAAGGGCTCTTCCATGAGTAGATGCTGATCTACTTGTTCCTTTGGATTCCGTAACGAGGAGGAACACTCCAGAGGCTATCAGCACGAGAAACCCTATGGGTACAAAAACCATGAAACCCCACCCAAACCCCATCATGCCCATCATCCCCGGCATATACCCGCCACCTAACCCCCACGTCATCACTAAAGGAACAATCACTAATACTACGAGAAACCCAAAGACCCAGATTAGGTCTCGATTCTTCTCAGACATTGTCATCCATCCTCATACTGTATAATGAGTAATATTTAAATATATCTGGTGGCAATATATTTTTGGGTAATATTTAGTGTCAAGTGAAGACGTTGCATTGGATATGATAAGATCCTCCATAATCCTACTTCTAAGTGAGAAACCCCTTCACGGTTACGGAATCATGAAAGAAGTTGAGGATAGAATCGGCAGACCAGTTAATCCAAGTCTTCTCTATCCGTTTCTTAGACAGCTTGAAAAGAACGGCTTGGTAAAGTCAACCAAAAAGCCAGTAGGTCATAAACCAAAAAACGTGTACGAATTGACAGCTCCCGGGAAGGAACTAGCTGCCAGTATCTATAAACGTATAGCATCTATGGTCTCTTTGGCCATCAAACCAAACCTGAGCATCTGTTTCCACTGCGGCTGCAAAATATACGAAGGAGGATACCGAGAGAGCATACGTGACAAAGAAAGGATCTTCTGTTGTATTCACTGTGCCCAGGCCTACAAGAACGAACAATCTCAATCATAACCAGAAAAGAGAAGGTTTGAATGACCAAACAGAAGAACCGGATTAAGATCAGCGGGATGCACTGCACTGCCTGTGCACAATCAATAGAGAAGGCATTGTTGAAAGCTGAAGGAGTAGACACCGCCCTAGTAAATTTCGCAACAGAGACCGCGTACGTTGAATACGATGACAGAATAACAGATGAAAAGAAACTGACGGATGTCATCAGGGACACAGGCTATGACGTAGCTAAAGGAACTCAGAAGGTTATGCTGAGGGTTGGAGGAATGACGTGTGCTTCCTGCTCTCAAACCATCGAAAGCGCCCTAAGGAAAAAGAAGGGCATACAAGAAGCAACTGTTAATCTGGCGACCGAGAAAGCAACCGTCACCTACAAACCAGACGAGATAGGCTATGAAGAGATAAGAGACGTCGTTGTGGATGTTGGGTACCAAGTTCTGGGCAGAGAGGATCAACGGACAAAGTTTGAAGACGAAGAAGCTAGAGAACTCCAAGTCTTCTCAACAGCGAAGAGAAGAGTCCTCATCTCATGGGCCCTTACAATACCAATCATAATCTGGATGATTCCTGAAATGATTTTTGGGATCAGCTGGCCTAACTCAACAGTGTTCAACCTTGGCATGATCGCCATCGCAGCTCCAGTCCTCTTCTATCCAGGATGGACCACCTACAAATCAGCTGCAAAAGCCATAACACATCGAACCGCAAACATGGACGTGCTAATCATGCTTGGAACCTTAGCTTCCTTCCTGACAGGACCACCTTCCTTCCTCACCCCCATAGCCAACTACGCCGGAGTAGGCGCAATGATCATGTCCTTCCACCTAACAGGAAGATACATCGAAGCAAAAGCCAAGGGAAGAGCCTCCCAAGCCATCAGAAGACTCCTAGAGCTCGAAGCAAAGACAGCAAGAATACTTAGAGACGGAGAAGAAGTTGAAGTCCCAATCGACGAGGTTGAAGTCAACGACCTCATGATAGTGCGCCCCGGAGAGAAGATACCAACAGACGGCGTGGTCACAGAAGGTGAAAGCGGAGTCGACGAATCAATGGCCACTGGAGAATCCATGCCTGTACAGAAAAAACCAGGTGACGAAGTCATTGGCGCCACAATCAACCAGAGAGGACTCTTAAAAGTCAAAGCAACCAAGATTGGAAAAGATACGTTCCTTTCTCAAGTCATAAAGATGGTGGAAGAAGCCCAAGGCTCAAAGGTGCCTATCCAAGAATTCGCGGACCGCGTGACCAGCTATTTCGTCCCAACAGTCCTAGCCCTAGCCGCCCTAACACTGATTCTGTGGCTAGCTTTCCCAGGAGCCATAGGCGGTGTGGGTGATTGGGCGAGTCAGTTCCTTCCCTGGGTTAATCCAACGCTGAATGTATTTTCACTAGCAGTCTTCGCAACCGTGGCAACACTGGTCATTGCATGCCCCTGCGCCCTAGGGTTGGCAACACCAACCGTTCTCATGGTTGGAAGCGGGATTGGCGCTGAGAACGGCGTCTTAATCAGGCGCGGAGAAGCAATCCAAACCCTCAAAGACATAAAAGTAATCGTTTTTGACAAAACCGGCACAATAACCAAGGGACAACCTGAGGTGACAGACACAATATCTGCGAAAGGCGTTCAAGAGAGGGAAGTTTTGAGGTTAGCTGCCAGCGTTGAAAAGTGGTCTGAGCATCCTCTAGCAGAGGCCATTATCAGAAAAGCTGAGAAGGAAGGACTGAAATTGGTGAAAATGGAGAAGTTCGAGTCAATTACTGGCAGGGGGATCAAGGGAGTGGTCAAGGGACAGAGTACGATCCTAGTTGGCAACAGGAAACTTATGGATGAAGAAGGAATCGATTACAGTAGCTTAGAATCAGAGCTCAAAAGATTAGAGGCTGAAGCCAAGACTGCGGTGCTTGTTGCAAAAAACAGCCAGTGCGTCGGAGTCGTCGCAGAAGCTGACACCCTCAAGGACGATTCTGTGGAAGCTATTGCTGAACTAGAGAAGCTGGGTCTTCAGACAACAATGCTTACTGGAGACAATCGGCGGACTGGGGAAGCCATCGCAAAGAAAGTCGGCATATCAAAGGTTCTAGCCGAGGTGCTTCCAGACAAGAAGGTGGCTGAGATTCAAAGGCTCCAAGAGGAAGTTGGACTCGTAGCTATGGTGGGCGATGGGATAAACGATGCACCAGCTCTTACTCAAGCCAACGTGGGGATCGCCATAGGCACCGGAACGGACATAGCTATTGAAGCAGGAGACGTTGTGCTCGTGAGAGGCAACCTGTCAGATGTGGTTAAAGCTGTCAAATTGTCTCGAGCGACTTTTCGAAAGATAAAGCAGAACTTGTTCTGGGCCTTCTTCTATAATATCGTGATGATTCCCCTTGCGATGCTAGGCCTTGCACACCCTGTAATAGCTGAGATTGCCATGGCCACCAGCTCGGTCACTGTAGTTACCAATGCAAACCTTCTAAGAAGAACCAATATACAACCGGATTACTCAAAAGGGAGGTGAAACAGTGGCCAAAGATCTTGTCTGTGGCATGGACGTGGACGAGAAGACAGCAAAGTACAAGACGACACACAAGGGAAAAGCCTACTACTTTTGTGCACCAGGATGCCAAAGAGCCTTCGAAGCAAATCCTGAAAAGTACATCAAGTAGGATCAGAAGCAAGTTCGCCCGAGAAACAAACCAAGCATAAGAGGACTAGTGAAAGCAAAATGAGAGGAAAGTACTCTTGATCGGTCAATATTTATTGGCTTTCAGGGAAGCCTTGGAGGCAGCGCTAATAATAGCCATAATCTTGGCATATCTAGTGAGAACTAAGAGAAAACCATTGATACGTTATGTTTGGTATGGTATCTACCTTGCAGTCGCTGCCAGTTTTGTCCTTGGAATACTCACATGGTTCGCATACGGAGGCCTCTCCGGACCTGCCAAGGCTCTATTTGAGGGAGTTGCTGCACTTTTCGCAGTTTTGGTGTTATCCTCCATGATTTTCTGGATGGCCCGCAAAGGCAAAGAGCTTCGAAAGGAGGTTGAAAGGCGGGTAAAGGACATCTCTACTCAAGGAGCAACTCTTGCTCTAACTTCGTTCTCCTTCATTGTAGTGTTTCGAGAAGGCCTTGAAACCGTTCTTTTCTTAACTCCCTTCTTGTTGGATGATGCTACAGGCACACTACTCGGAGCTTTTCTTGGAGTTGTATCATCACTGGTGTTCGCTTACGCCATTTTCGTTATCGGTATGAGAATCAATATTCGAAAATTCTTCTATTTCACAAGCATACTACTCGTGCTCCTAGCCGGAGGGTTGGCCGGGTATGGGATTCACGAACTGGCGGAGTATTCCGAAGATTCGGGGATTGAACTGGGCTGGCTTGGTGAGTATGCGTACAACTTGGAAATACCGTCGGAGAGCCCGTTTCACCATAAAGGAATAATCGGTTCAGTATTCGCAGTGATGTTTGGTTATACTGTGAAGGCTGAATGGTTAAGACTAGTAGTTCACTTTGCCTACTTGACTGTAGCGCTTCCCCTAGTAATTTGGGCTTACCGGAAAGATGTCAAGAAAGAAGAACCAAAGATGACATGACCACGTAAGAATAACGAGTGCGCGCAGAGCATCTATGCGCCTTTGACTTCACGCACAGCCACAATACACACAGTTTCTGCCAACTTCATTCATGAATTATGCCCGGTGCAAGAGGGGGGTCGCATGGCATTCAAGCTATGTTGGCCACAAGGCTATTGCCACGATTACGATTACAATTATAGCGGTGATGATTCCTGCGATCACGAGAATGTCATACTTGCCCATTGGAGCATCTCCCTCGACAACTTCTCCGCTGGACCCGTTGAAGATGATGGGGTACAGCTTGTTTTTGTATTTGTACTGTATGAACCAGAAGGGGATTGTCAAAAGTTGTGCCTCCCCTACCTGAACATTGGTGTTGATTGACAACAACTGGTCCACTTCTTTAGAAGCTAAGTCTTGGTGGTAGTTTCGGATGCCTGACTCCGTCTTTTCTTTAGCCAGTTCTTCATTCACGTCGCCGTTAATCAGTTTGGCTCCATGAGAAACATTCTCGATTTTGAAAGGAACTTTGCCAGCAACAGAAAGCTTGATTTTTTCCAAGGGAAGACTCATCCCTTTAGTCGCCAGAATCTTCCAATCAACAACATCAGAGAAGTCCCCCGACTTGTCCACCCAACGTTCCTTCCTCACTTCTTCCCTAATCGGTGCTCCCCTAGACCGCGAGGAAGAACGTGTTCTTCTCTCAACCTCCACAATCTTCTTCTTCCCATGGTAACTAGTATTCGCGCTCACGTTGACAATCCATATTGGCACAAACTTCAATTCCATTTTAGTGATCTTCGATTTTTCAGCTAGGTCTCCGGCTTTCAAAATCCCCTTTCTCATCCAGTCACGACTGACCTCTCGCATTTCAGTTTCATTATAACTGCTCACTAACATGAAGTGTTTACCTGGAGCTATCTCCTTGTATTCACCTTCTTTAATCATGGAGAAAGTGTACCCACAATATTTGCACGTGAAAAGAGTCTCACCTAGGCTATAGTCGATGGGCGCGTTACAGTGAGGACAATTCAGCACATTCAATTGCTTGGACCCACTTTGATCAAGCTGAGCACTTTCCAAAAGCTCTCCCTCCTAAAACCGTCAATTCTTCAACATCAGATTTAGAAACCATCTGACTATTTAAAATGCTGACACACGAGCCTCCCTAAACATGTGCGCCCGAGCTCCAACTATACAAGGATCTTTTCAACAACATCAACCAATACTGCAGCCTTCTTTCCCACGAGTCTCCGAACAAGCATCATATCATTCTCATTCACAGCGCCCAGGACTCTCAAAGCAAACATATACACAACTCCTCCCACAGCCACGTAGAGAGGTAGTAGGTAAGGGTCAAAATGCAGGAACTCCACCAACCACACAGCCATGGACATCACAGTAGCTGCAGTCCAGCTTTTCCACAGTGCTTCCTTGTCAAACATTATCGGCATACGCTTTCGAAGAACGGCAACCGTTAGAACGAGGACCATAATCATAGCTACTCCTTTGACGACAGCCATCCCCACAACGCCAAAAGAAGGTAGCAACACAGGCAACATGACTACACCACCCACAATCGAAGCAACGTTTATTGCCAATGCAGTCGGAGTCATGCCATAGACAAGAAGTAAATTTCCAATAGAGGCTACAAAACCATAGAGTCCGCCAAAAATACATAGTATCGAAAGGACAACTTCACCGCCTACATAAGCCTCCCCCGCAAAAAAGGTGAGCGCAGGATTCGCTGTAGCCATCAGCCCAAGAGCAAGTGGTGTATACAGCAACGCAGTATAACGTGAAGAACCATACACTCCAGCAACAATTTTGTCCTTTTCATCCTTTCCACGTTGCTCACTATAATAAGGGAAAAGCACGCTGCCCAAGGCTACAGGGATAATTGAGAGCACAGTGAAGGCTCGGATGGCAACGTTGTAAACAGCAACGTCATCTAATGACACATAAGCAAGCAATAACCCCTGATCAAACCACGTGTAAGCAAACAGAACAACACCAGAGACGAAAAGCGGCCACGAAAACCTCGCTAAAGTTTTCAAGTGGTGGGCAACTTCTCCAAGTGGATGTGCCTTGACATACTTATTCCTCAATATTATCAGAGCACTAGGAATGATGTAGATTAGCTCACCTGAAATCCAACCGATGATTATCCCACTCAAGCCTGACCCAAAAACCAGAAAGACTACTCCAGACGCTTTTCCTATGAATGTTGATACCAGGTTCAAAATCGCCATATCGCCTATCCTGTTTGTCCCCAACAAAAGGCTACTCACCGTGAATCTGTAGCAAAACGTCACAATGTTTACGCCGAGCAATTGGAATAGAAAGGTATATTCTCCGCTTTTCAGCAAAAATCCAGACAGCCAAGGAGCCACCAAAACGCACAGTATGGCAGCGGACCCTGCCATCAATGTCTTAGCCAAGAACGCTCCGAACGACATAGCCGTGAAATCCACTCCTTTCCCTCTATATTCAGCCGCAAACTTCGTCAACCCAGCGCCGAATCCAAGATCGGTCAACACTTGAGCCAGCCCCAAAACAAGAGTTAAGGCAACAACAACCCCCATCTCCACCTGCGTCAGAATCCTAGCTGTGAAAGCCAAGGCAACAGCGCTTATCAAGGTTGTAACAATACTCTGCGAGGCAAGATAGGCAGAACCCTTAACAAGGCGCGTCGAATCCGTCTCCACCATCCTCACCAGTTCCAAGGCATTAACTGAACTCGATGTATTTTAACCCCTCACAAGATATAATTTGCCGCACTAAATCTCCAGTTGCCTTAAGATCAAGATTGCATTCTTGACGCATATAGACTAACGTATAAATACATCAAATTCCCTTTTCCAAACGCAGATGAAAATGAAGATAAAAATCAAGAAGCCAACAGAAGAAGAGCGAAGAAAAGCAGAAAGCTGGCCAACTTGGGAAAAAGAACCTTCCACATTTCCATGGGAATACGACCAAGAGGAAACTTGCCTGATTCTTGAAGGAAAATCAATCGTGAAGACAGACGACGGAAACGTGGAATTCCAAGCCGGGGACTTCGTCACCTTCCCGAAAGCCCTCAAATGCACTTGGGAAATCAAAGAGAAAATTAGAAAACACTACAAACTCGGCCAAAGCCACAAAGACGCAAGCGCGAACTTTCCCAAAGCACAATATCATCTACAATAGACAGATCCTGCTACATCAAGAATGCATGTGTGCGCATTTGCTAGGAACTACTTAACTCGTTTATTTTCCTCACTGCTTCCAATGCGACTTCTATCATATCGTCATCTGGCTCTCTAGTCGTTAAGCGTTGAAAACCCAATCCTGGGATTGTCAGAATTCTCATAATTGCAGAGTCTCTGTATCTGTCGCTGAGCTTCAGAAGCTCGTAAGATATGGCTCCAATCACCGGGATCAGAAGCACTCTATATGCAAGTCTTGCAGCAAACCCCAGATTCGGCATAATCGAAAACAGCAATATGCTTACAAGGATAACGATGAAGATGAAAGAGGTGCCACACCGAGGATGCAGCCTAGAAAACTTCTTCACATTCAAAACATCCAATGGCACACCAGCTTCGTGTGCGTTGATTGCCTTATGCTCTGCGCCATGATACTGCAGCACCCTCCTAAATTCACCCCACATAGCCACCAAAACTAGGTACAAAAGAAAAATCGTAACACGCACGACAGCTTCAACAACGTTGAAGATCACTCCAGTAAGATTAAGCAACGCAGTTAATAGGAAAGGTATTATGAAGAAGAGAGAAGTCAAAGCTAAAGCAAAGGCAATGGCTACTGCGAACTCCTTGACGGTGAGTTCTTCCTCTTCTTCAAGAACCGTGTTTGCAGAGTAATAGATACCTTTGATACCGAGATAGAAAGTCTCAAACAACCCGACGACGCCTCTCAGAAACGGTAATCCAAGCATCTTGTATCGTCTGGTTATAGATTCTCTCTTCTCTGCATGCGTTGATATCTCGTTGTTCGGCTGTCTAACACACATAACCACATGCGTCGGAGAACGCATCATCACACCTTCCAACAGCGCCTGTCCCCCAAAAGCTAACGACGGCTTCTCTTCTCTTTGAGCGGACAACTTCATCACTCACTGAAGATTCCAACGTTCTTATATTCGTTGTTCAGTCTTAATTTCGCAGATAATCTGCGTGTGCTAAATTCAGCTTTGCATGCAAGTACACGTTTATTCTTGTGGTTGTTTTTCTTGCAGAAGCAGTTCGCTCTTGGAGTATTTCTGGTTGGTCATCTTCTTGATTCTCAGGAACTTTTGGAAACCCTTCTCGGTCTCCTTCTCATAGAGGTTGATTTCTCCCTCAAAGAGACCCAAGATCGCTTGGACTTCCTGTGGAGAGTGCATCTGGGGGTTCATCATGGCCAATGTGGTGAAGCCTCGCGCTTTGAGTTGTGGAATCAGTGCTGTCAGCCATCTCCTCGTAGAAACAGCGTGATGCTGAAGCAATACGTCTGAAACGATATCGATGCATGCTCTTCTAATGCCTTCAGATGATCTGCCCAGCCCTCGGAAAGCTGATGCTAATGCAATGTTAATTTCATTCAGATTTTCCACCCCTTTCAGTTTAGATACGTTAGGTAGAGTTTCGATGATGGGGTCTGTCTCTGGGTTGCACACGAAGAGTCTGAAATGTGACTTGTATTCTTCTGTGAGGTGCTTTGCTTGACTTGGGTCAATTGTGACATAGAACGTGGTTTGTCCCCTTTTTGCTCCTGCTTCAAGAAAGTGTCTAATCAGTGAATCTCTTTCGTCGCACGAGGGTGAAGTCAATATGGCTGCATGACCTCTTGGTATCCCTCCGAGCAACAATTCGTCAAGTTTGTCGTATCCGGTAGCAATTTTGCTTGGAAAGGTCTCCTCAGCCATAGGTTCAAGCTTGACGATTCGTCCTTCAACTTCTAATGGGGCTATCTTTAATTCTGTTTTCTCTATCATCTTCTTGGCATCCATTTTTAGATAGACTTCTAGGGCCTGGTTCAGGAGCGAGCTACCTTTCTTTTTGTCACCTTCTGCATTCCTTTCCAAATACATCAAGCCATATTCATATAGAAGCTCAGCAAATAGCTGCACAGTCCATTTTTGCACGTTTAGGGATCTGTACCCCTGAAGGCTTTTTTCGAAGTATTGTATGGATTGTTCCCATTCCCTCTGGTCTCTGAAGATCATTGCTTTCAACATTTCAACGAGGGAGACAACCAGTCTGTTTCTTGTTTTCTCTGCATATTCGTAGGTTTTCTCAACCAATTCTTTAGCTTTCTGAATCTCACCCTTTCTCAAATGCAATTTTGAAAGCGCGGGAAATACCCACGTGAGCTGAAAATCTGTTTCTCCGGCTTTCTCAGCGATGCTATTGCACTTGTTGAAGTACTTCTCAGCTTCAACGTAATCTTCCATTTCCTTGAAAAGTTCTCCAAGAAAGAAGGCGATAGTTCCGGAAGCTTGATATTCTCCCGTCTTCTGTGCGATTTCTTGTGCTTCGACTAGGTATTGAAGACTTTTGTCCCATTCCCCCAACCAATAATAGGACACTCCAAGAGACGCCATTACGTAGGCGATGTGAGTTGTGAACTTCGCTCTCTTGTCTAATACTAGGAAGTCCTCCAACATGGAAATGCCTTTTTGGATCTCTCCCATTCGCAAATAGTAAACTGCTAGCGTAGAGCCGGTACAAACCATGGATCCTAGGGCGCCAACTTTCCTTGCATGTTCCAATCCTCTTTCAGCCATTTCGAATCCTCTTTTAAATTCGCCTGTAACCCAGTAAAGTTCGGCTAGGTTGTTGTAAAAGTAGAACGCTTGTTCTGCAAAGTTGTTTTCGAGAGCTATTTTCAGCCCCTGTTCTAGGTACTCTGTCGATTTTTTGCCTTCTCCGAACTTTCCACTTAGCACTCCTAGGTTGTTATAGCTTTGTGCGAGAACCTTGAGAGCGCCTAACTTCTCTGCAAGCTCAAAGGCTTTTTTTGCCCAAGGCAGGGCTTCAGTAAGGTCTCCAGTTCGCCAAAGCATATGTGAGATATCCTCATACAAATTGGCTAGTTCCACACTCTCAGGCTCTTTCTCAAGTATCTCCAGGGCTCTGCGATGATTCTCAGAAGCCTTTTCTTTGTTCGCAGCCCACATCCAGAGAGCATTTGCGATTTTCACATGAAGTCTTGCGACGTCTTTCTTGTTCCTCACTTGACTCCAAAACGCCAACGATTTTTCCCAGTATTCCATGCCGACAATGCGTTCTCCCATCCATCCTTTAAGGTCGCCAAGTCTCTCCGTCAAACCTGCTCTCTGTTCAATGTCATCTTCTTTAAGAAGTTTGAGAGCGTGTTCGTAGTAGGAGAAGGCTTCGTCCAAAGCGTATACTTTCCGTGCCTTTTCTCCAGCCTTCAAAAAGTAGTCCAGAGCCTTGTTTTTGTCGCCGCTTTCTAGAAAGTGGTAGGCAAGTTCTCCATAGTGTTCCTCAATATTCCCAACATATACTTTCTCCAAGGCGATTCCTACAGCACCATGAGTTCTCTTGCGCCTTGAGAAGCTAACTTCGTCATAGACCACGTCTCTAACAATGATGTCAGCAAAGGAAAAAACGCTTTCCCCACGATTGATTCGCTCCTCAATCAACCCTGTCTTAAGCATTTTCTCCGTCAATTCAAGTAGCTTTTCCTCTTCATCTCGAGTGATTCCGCGTAGAGCTTCAAATGTGAAATCCTTACCCACAAAGGAAGCCAACGTCAACACGCGCTGGCATTCCTCGTCTAGCCGACTGATTCTCGCCTTTATTACATCTTTAACAGTTTCTGGAAACTTGATTTCTGCAACTTCTTTGATTTTCCATTTGTTCTCTTGACGATAGATGATTTCATCTTCCTTCAGAGATTTTATCACTTCTTCGACAAAGAATGGGTTACCTCTAGTCTTCCTGTACACAAGCTCGCAGAACTTTCTCGGATGGTCATCTTGCTCTAGTATCCGTTTAACCATCTCCAAGACGTCATCAAATGCCAAGCGTTTCAATCGTACGGATTGAAGCAACCGTTCCCTATTCAGTTCTGCCAAAACTGGAGTCAATGGATGCTTCTTATCCACATAGGTATGCCTAAAAGCACCTAAGAGAAGGAGAGACTCCTTAGACACCGAACGGGCCAAGTAATGCAATAGCAGAAGGGAAGACTCGTCAGTCCATTGTAGATCATCAAGAATCACAAGCAACGGTGTTTCCCTAGAAACATTAATGATGAGCTGTGAGACTGCTTCGAAAAGCCTGTCACGGCTGTGCTCAGGACTTAGCGGAAAAGATTGAGGGAGTGTTCTCAGCTTTTGCTTCAATTCAGGAACTAGCTTAGAGACTTCAACTGGATAGGAACCAACAACTCTGAACAACTGTTCAGGAGTACACGTCTCCAAGTAATTCTTTATGACCTCTTCCCAAAGCACGTAGGGTGGTACGCCATCCATTCTGAAGAGTGCCGGGCACCTGCCAGACAACACCTGCATGCCTCGTGAACGTGCGTAGGCTCCCAACTCCCTAGCCAACCGAGTTTTTCCGATTCCAGCCTCACCATGCAGAAAAATGACACCACCTTGTCCACCAGCTGCCCTGTCAACTGCTTCTCTAAGAGCCTGCATCTCTTCCTTCCGATTAATTAGCTGAATCTCTCTCACAGCTACAGGTCGAGGACCTGGAACAACAATCCTTCGTTCACTCGACGACACAAAACCTACTCCAAAACACTCCTGTCACATTCTCTACTTTACCATATAATCTTAAAAGAATACCTCAACCACAACCTTCAGTAACATGCACGCGCTAGCAAACCTCTTTCAAAACCTCAATAATCTTCACTGAAGCGTCCCCTCCTCCAAAAGGATTCTTCAACGCCTTTAACATTGATTCTAGACTGTTGATGGCCAAGCATTCTCTCGCTTTCCCAACAATCCTATCTCTATCACTTCCAACAAGCACATTAGCCCCCAACTCCACAGTCTCAACCCACTCAGTCCTCTCACGAAGAGTCACGCAAAATGTACGAAGCCAAAAAGCCTCTTTCTGCAGTCCACCAGAATCAGTAAAGACCATCCTAGCATTTTTCACCAGCTGAAGCATCCCATGATATCCAACAGGGTCAACAAGCTTCACATGCTTCGTCTTCTTCAACCTCTTTAGCAAATCCCCTTCCTTCAGCCTCTTCAAAGTCCTAGGATGAACTGGAAAAACAATAGTCAATTCCTCCAACTCGATTACAGCCTTAATCACCCTCTTCAAAGATTCAACATCATCTACATTCTCAGGCCTATGAACCGTAAGCACAACGTATTCATTCGCGCTCAAACCCAGACTCTCCAAAACACGCCTTCCTGAAACCCCAGACGTATGCTTCAACAACGCATCATACATAGTGTCACCGACCAGATGTATCTGGTCTTCTGGTATGCCTTCCTTCAATAGATTCTGCACACAATTCTCCGATACCGCAAACAAAACTTCCGAACAATGATCCGTCAATCGCCTATTGATTTCCTCCGGCATCCTCATATTGTAGCTTCTCGCCCCTGCCTCAATATGCGCGACAGGCACATGAAGCTTGATTGATGCAAGTGCACCGGCCAACGTAGAGTTTGTGTCCCCAGGGACTAGAACAACATCAGGATCCGACTTCGATATCGTCTTCTCCAACTCAATCATCATCTTGCCCGTCTGCCAAGCGTGAGATCCAGACCCAACGCCCAAGTTTGTTGTAGGGCTAGACAGATCCAATTCGTTGAAGAAAATCTTTGACATCTCAAAATCATAATGTTGCCCAGTGTGAACAATCTGAAATTCTACATCAGAATCCTTTGAAGCTTCATGAACCACCGGCGCTGACTTGATGATCTGAGGTCTCGCCCCAATAACAAGCATAACCCTCAAAGCTTCACACCCTCTTCATCCATCTCCACAAAATGCCAAAGCATTATTTATGTGTCAAGATTACAACTTAAATGGAGAGCTCTTCATGAATAAGACTTACGTTCACCCCACAGCAATTATTGAAAAGACAGCCAAAGTAGGAGAAGGCACAAAAGTCTGGCACTTCGTCCACATAAGAGAAGACGCAGAAATAGGTCGAGAATGCACACTCGGACACACCGTATACGTAGGAAAAGGAGTAAAGATTGGAGACCACGTAAAACTGGAAAACAAAGCAACGGTCTACCAAGGAGCAAGAATCGAAGACAACGTATTTGTAGGTCCCCATGTAACCTTCACGAACGATCCTTGTCCAAGAAGTTTTAACGACAAATGGACAATTGTGCCCACTCTCGTGAAAAAAGGAGCATCCATAGGAGCCGGCACAGTCATAATATGCGGAGTCACAATAGGAGAACATGCAATGATAGGTGCCGGAAGCACGGTAACAAGGGACATCCCGCCACACGCTCTAGCATATGGAAATCCGGCAGAAATCAAAGGCTTTGTATGCAAATGTGGCAGAAAACTAGCAAAAGAAGGGAAACAACAGAGAAGCATTTTGATGAAATGTCCCTTCTGCAATGAAGAATATAAAGTGCCACGAAAAAACCATGCGAGAGCATAAGACAAAAGGTAATGTAGAATTGAAACGGATAGTACCAATCGCAAAGCCAGTCTTGGGAAAAGATGAAGAAGAAGCCGTGAGAACTGTCCTACAGTCAGGCATGTTAGTCCAAGGAGAAAAAGTTAGGTCGTTCGAAAAAGCTTTCGCTGACTACATCGGCGTAAATCATGCCATCGCAACCGCAAACGGAACCCTCGCTCTAGACATAACCCTGAAAGCTCTCAAGCTGAGCCCGGGCGACGAAGTAATAGTGCCCGCTTTCTCCTTCATTGCTACCGGTAACTGCGTTTTGTTTCAAAGAGCAAAACCTGTTTTTGCTGACATCGACCAGAGAACCTTCAACATAGATCCCTCAGACGTAAACGAGAAGATGACGACCAAGACGAAAGCAATCATCGCAGTACATTTGTACGGGCATCCAGCAAACATGGAGGAACTAAAGGAAATCGCAGAAGACCACAAGGCATTCTTGGTGGAAGATGCGGCCCAAGCTCACGGCGCCGAATACAAAGGACAGAAAGCGGGAAGCATAGGAAATGTTGGATGCTTCAGCTTCTACGCGACAAAAAACATCACGACTGGAGAAGGAGGCATAATAGTGACAGACAACAGTGAATTGGCTGGAAAGGCCCGTCTACTCAGGAACCACGGTCAAACCGAAAAGTATCATCATACAATTCTCGGCTACAACTACCGCATGACTGAAATATCAGCTGCTATCGGGTTGGTGCAACTCAAGAAGCTCGAAAAAATCACAGAGAAAAGAGTAAGAAGCGCAGAGATGCTGAATGAAAGAATGAGGAAAATTCGTGGCCTAACTCCTCCATACGTAGGTAAACATGTCAGACATGTCTTCTATCAATACGTTGTTAGAGTGGAAGAAGACTATCCATTGGAAAGGGACGAACTTGCCAACCATTTGAAGAAAAAGGGTGTTGGTACAGCCGTTCACTACCCAACGCCGATTTACCGGCAACCATTATATCGCAACCTAGGCTATGACGAAGTGGTTTGCCCTGTAACTGAAGAATCCTGCAAACGAGTTTTGAGTTTACCAGTTCATCCTTCAGTTAGTCACGAAGATATCCAATATATAACCGACGCATGCGTGCACTAGACGTATGGAGATATGATTAGCTTGGAAATCGTAGTCATCGGCATGGGATATGTAGGCATCCCGGCGGCAGCGCTTTTTGCCAACGTTGAAAACTTCAATGTTATCGGGGTGCAAAGAAGGTCAAAACGGTCAGGATGGAAAATCGACTATATCAACGCAGGGAAATGCCCCATCGAAGGCGACGAACCGGGCCTGGCAGAACTCATCAAGAAAGTCGTGGAGAAAGGCAGTTTCCGAGTCACTGACAACGCCTCA
Organism: Candidatus Bathyarchaeota archaeon; assembly: GCA_020348865.1. Lineage (GTDB taxonomy): Archaea > Thermoproteota > Bathyarchaeia > Bathyarchaeales > Bathyarchaeaceae > SOJZ01. Next base: position 1,230,792 of record CP070754.1, read on the forward strand.
GTCTGCAAAAAGGCCGACGTCATTCTCATCGACGTTCAGACGCCAGTTGACCAAAACCATGAGCCACGATACGAATCACTGAAAGAGGTGTCCCGCGCTGTCGGAAAACACATGAAAAAAGGGGCGATGGTCGTCATAGAATCTACCGTAGCCCCCGGAACAACTGACTTCATTGTGAAACCGATATTGGAAGAATCCTCTGGAATGAAGGCTGGCGAAAATTTCAACCTGGTGTATTCTTATGAACGTGTCATGGTCGGCCGACTACTCCATAATCTAAAGTACATGCCAAGGATTGTGGGCGGACTCACCCCCAAATGTGCTCAACGCGCCGTGAAATTCTACAAGAAAATCAACAAAGCGGAGCTACTCGCAACCGACTGTCTCACAGCAGAAGTAGCCAAAGTCACCGAGAACACTTACCGCGACGTCAACATCGCATTTGCAAACGAAATCGCCTTGATATGCGAGAGTCTAGGCGTCAATGTCCACGACGTTAGGCGCTTCGTGAACTCCCTGCCAAACGACCCATCCGATCCTGCAAGAAACCCCTACAGAATGATGCATATCCCCGGTGCAGGTGCTGGAGGCCACTGCCTCCCCAAAGACCCATGGTTACTTAAACATGGTCTTGACGCCTATGGAGGCTTCAAGTTCACGCCCAAGATTGTCGTCGAAAGCAGGAAGCTCAACGATTACATGCCCCACCACATGAAGAACTTGATGGAAGAAGCACTACGGGAGAAGAGTGTGAGACCTGAAGACGCAAGCGTGTGCATTTTGGGTCTCGCGTTCCTTGGAGACTCCAATGATCCGAGAAACACACCAGCGTTGCCCCTCTACAACCTCCTCAAAGATATTTGCAGGAAGGTGGTAGTGCATGATCCGTACATCAAGGAGTTTGAAGGGATAGTTCCCACAAACAACTTAGAAGATGCTTTGAGAAATAGAGACTGTGCAATCCTCGTTACTAGTCACAAGGAATACGCTAATATCCAACTAGACTGGCTCAAAAGCATCCTTGCCACACCTGTAATAGTCGACGGCAGGAACGTCTTCGACCCCAAAGACTGCAAGAAGACTGGCTTCTCCTACCGTGGCGTAGGCATAGGGGTACGCAAGTGAATCTGAGCAATCCGGATGAAGTCGCCTAAAGTTATATGCATGCAGAAATACTATATCCGTAATCTCTAGATGTAGATTCGAAGAAACTTCGGAGACCAGGCGGATGAGAGTTGTTGTAACAGGTGCAAATGGATTTGTGGGATTGCATACTGTGAGGGGATTGCTTGATGCTGGTTACGATGTCCTAGCCTTAGATGTTATGGATTCCAGATTGGCGCCAGAATTCAAGGGAGACAAGCGATGTAGAATAGTCACAATGAGCATACTAGACAAGGACCTAAGGAAGATTATTAATAAAGAAGACAAAGTTCTTCATCTAGCAGCCATTGCTAGGTTTGACCAAGCAAGACAAAACCCTCAAAAAGCCGTCGCGGTGAACATTGAAGGAACGCTCAACATTATTCAAGCATGCATCATGAAAAAAGTTGAAAGACTAGTTTATGCTTCCACTGGATCTGTTTACAGTCATAGCGCTCCTATTCCCATTCGAGAAGACGCCAAAAGAGAACCAGGCAGCATCTACGGTCTGACAAAGAAACATGCAGAAGACTGGATTTTCCTGTACGGTGAAAGCTTGCCATATGTCATCTTGAGGTATGGCTATGTCTACGGGAAAGACAAAGATTGGGGCGCCGTCGGAGCCTTTCTAAAGCGCCTCAGAGAAGGAGAAAGACCTGTAATCTTCGGTGGAATGCAGACAAACGACTTCATATACATCAAAGACATAGTGCAAGCAAACCTCCTCGCCCTTGAAACAGAGCATGTCCGTCAAGCGTACAATGTCGGATCAGGTAGAGCCATAAGCATAAAAGACGTGTGTGAAGCGTGCATAGCCGCTGTGAAAACCAACTTGACAATGGAAATCAAACCAGCACGAATCTTTGACTTCCCAGTTTTCGTCTACGACATCTCCAAAGCGCAAACACTTCTGAACTTTGAACCTAAATGGAATCTTTCAAGGGGTATAGAAGACATTTTGAAGCAATAAACACGCATCTCTAGCTACGAAATAGACTATAAGTACGCCCCACGAATCCCTTGATTTGAGAAATGTCAATGAGCTACGTACTATGAAGGGAGAAAGGGGAAGGCTATTCTGAAGTTTTCCACTTCGCAAAAACATGACTAAGTCTTTCCATTCTTTTGTTCTACAGTGGAATGGTCGTCTACAATTATTTTCCTAAAAAGCCATTTGTTAGCAGTTTGTTAGTACTCAAACCAAGTTTTCATGTTATTATATGGTCTTTTTTATTCTCACGATCGTCAAGCCGTAGAGCGCTTCTTCAGCTAGTCAGAACTCACTATCAGGGCGCGTCGAGAGCGGTGGTGTCGCTAGGAAGTTGCGGTTTTACTCTGGTTCTGCGAGTGAGCTGAGGAATCTACAAGATCTGCCACCTGCAGGTCTACGTGTTTCCAGAAATCATTTTCAAGCATGTCTAAGTTTTCTTGTTTCTGAGCTTCTTTAGATATAAGGTATCCCCCTCCGAACATCGTTGTTAGGTATCCTACTATCATTGAGAGCGACAAATACCCTCTTTTGCCACCCGCTAAGAATTCAACCATGAAATCGTTCGGTCGCCCTTGAATTCTTACGGTGGTTTTCAATCTTAGATTTGGGATTTTGCTTGCAGCCCGGATTAGGTATCCTTGCTGTATTCCTTCAACAGCAGTTTCAAAGTCTGTTTCGGGAAAAAACTGTTTTATGCGTTCAGTGAGGATTCTTAAATCCACATTCTTCGCAATCCATTGGCTCCTCAATTCGTCAATCCTCATCTTGATTTAGATTAGTCAGCTCGCTTATTTCATTTGTTGGACGCTATGCATTTGGTCAGCCTCAGGCTGAAAGCAACTGATTATTGCGTCAACCAGCTGCTTTCTTTAGCCGACTCTTGTACATTTCAGCAATCTCATTGGTTGATGTTGCATCTTCAGCTGACTTATCAAGCCGATAGTTGCCAGTGAACCGTGGGAACCTTATGGCTAATCCACTTCCTCTTTTGATAACGCCCATAGCGCATACGTGGATTGGGCTGAGGGTTATTTCGGCGCCTATGACTTCGATGACAACTTTTGGTTCAAACCAAACGTCTGCTTCAATGTTCGAACGAACTCTTGAGTGTCTGTGGGGTATCTTGTGTTCTTTCATCAATTTGGGAATCTTCTTGAGGTCTTCGTCGGTGAATCCAGTTCCACATTTGGTCACTGTCTGAAAAACGTCTTTTCCTGCGTCATACGCGGCTAGGAGCAATGCTCCATACGTTCTAGCCCTCTTACCCCTTCCATGGAATGCTCCTACGACAACCAAGTCAACAGTGTCTGCCATTTCGCTCTTGTAATCACGTTTGTATTTTATCCAGAGCCATCCTCTTGCACCTGCTTGATACACTGAATCTTTGTTCATTGATTTGCAGACCAATCCTTCGCATCCACTCTCTACTGCTTTCTCAAAGAACCACTCCAGCTCATCTGGATCATCAGTTACTATGTAGTCTGCCATCTTAACGTGGCAACCTTGTTCAATGATTTTCTTGAGATTCCGGCGACGAATTGGATATGGCTCTAGGGTCAAGTCCTCCCCATCAACGTATAATGCGTCGAACATGAAGAGTGATACAGGGATTTCTTCCATGGCCTCAGCGATGCCATGTTTGCGTCTTCTATGCATCAGTTCCTGGAATGGCTTCATTTCGCCAGTGTCAGGGTCAACTGCAACGCATTCAGCCTCAACGATTGCACTTTCCACTCGAACGCAGTTCTCGATTAGTTCACAGCTATCGGGGTATTGATCTGTGATGTTTTCGAGTCGTCGAGAAAAGAGAGTGATTTGATCTCCATTCTTATGGGCCTGCACTCTCTCTCCATCGTACTTGAATTCTGCTATGCATTTTCCTCCAAGCTTTTCAAGGATTTCAACGGGCGAGCTCAGTCGTTCAGCCTGCATAGGTCTAATTGGTTCTCCAGGCGAAATCTGAAACTCTCCAACAGCCTCCATGCCCTGCACCACAACGGTCTTTGCCACTTTACCCAAATCAGATGAAATGTTGTACGCTCGCTCCAAATACTTCCTAGCATCCTTTCCACCACCAAATGCAACAGCCAGAGCATCGAGCACCGTCATGTCGGCAATTCCCAACCTCAGATTGCCTGTGACAATGCGAATGACATACTTTCCCTCTTCAGGAGAGGCATTTGTCAACAGACCAGCTAAAATGCTTGTCTTTAGTTCAATGGATCCAGGACCTGTGGCTCTTGCCATCTTGTCCAAGCTTGAATACACCATTTGAACTGTAAGTGGTTCGTGGAAAAACGTTTTCTGAGTCTTTTTTTGCAGAAATATCTCCGTCGTCTCACCTAGATCTCCTATTGTGGTCACATTCTCTTTGATTGTCTTTTCGCTGTAGCCGGTTGCCTTTGCAACTGCACGTACAGCCAATTTCTCCGCAATACCTATCTCAATTCCAAAGAAGTCCGGACAAAGCTTCCCTTGCGTCATGTAGACAACTTTGTCGATCAAATCCTTTGGAGTTTGCTTGAGCAGCTTGACCAAAAGCTCTGTCATTTCCAATCTTCTAGCTGTGGCTTCAATTTCTTTGTAAGCATCTGCAATAAGTGAGTACCGCAAACGTCGTCCCGCAATAATAACGGTGCTGAGAGATATTAAAGCTGCATGTTTATGGTGTTTTGAAGATTTGTATCCTATTCCTTCGCTAGCAACAACAACCCGCCAAGAATGTTTACAGCACCGAGAAATCCTAGAAAACTGAAGAAGAACACTCCAGAATCAAGAAATGCGAGCTGTACATTTATGAAAAGAATGTATAGTGAGAAACCGAGTAGTGCAACTCCCACTGCTGTTACCAAACCACTTGATAGCCGCCCAAATCGTGCGGAAACCTTGAAAACATCATAGCTTTCTGACCCGGTTGTATCCCTAAGAAGTTCCTCTTCCCTGCGCTTCAGAACGGAGGTGTCTACCAGGATCTCTTTTATTTTTCTTTTTTTTGACATTTAGGTCATAGTCAATGGTAGACACCTATATTTAATATGTGTATGCGACATGGAAACCGCTCTTGGAGGATCTGGATCGACAGAGTTCTAAAGGCTAAAGCTCTCGCCTCGAGATTTCTCCAACCATGTAACCGCGATTTCTTCACAGGTTTTGGTAGCCCTAGTTTTTCGAAATGATGTTGAAGACGCCAGCCAAGATGGAAATCACGCTGATAACAACCAAAATGGGAAAGAGAATGCGCGCAAATTGTGGCGAGAGTGCAAATGGCAACGGGTAGTTCATGTTTACAAGATGTGCCGCGAGTGTGGTGAAACCTCCTAAACCTATGCTCATTCCGCCGAATGCAATGCGGATGCGGTGATATCCAACCATCTTCAAGTAGTATGCCAGCAGGCCTAGGGCAATGAATCCTATGCTTGATGCAAGCGCTCTCGGTTCGATAAACACAAGAAGGATGATTGATAGTGCGATTCCAGCTATAGGTGTATATGGGTATAATGGAACCTTAAATGGGCGTTGTAGATAAGGTTTTTTCACTCTGAGTTTCATGAGGGAAAAATTGACCAACGCAAACCCTAAGAGAGAAGCGAATGCCGCAACGGAACCTATGAATTCTAAGACTCCAGTCGCAGCAAACAAAATGTAGAAAACTGAACCAAAAATAAGTGCTACATATGGGGTCTTAAAGCGTCTGTGACTAGACAGCAGAGACCTCGGCAAATACCCGTCTCTACTAAGGCCTCTGGTGATGCTTGATTGAACCATAATAGCTGTGCTTAGAGAAGACAAAGCTGCGATTATTCCAGCAATCGTCAGTACTAGGGCTCCAGCGTCTCCGAGAATCTTCCCAGCGGCTATGGACAGAGGCAAATCTGTTGGCCTAGTAACATCTGTATCGAAATTGACGACGCTGATGGTTACGTATGCAATGCCGCAATAGAGCACTATTAGCGTGACAGCTGATAGAATTATGGCTCTGGGAATGTTTTTTCCTGGTTTCTTCATCACGGCTCCTCCTGCTGCTATTGCTCTCATACCCAGGAACATGAGAAGAGTGTAGGTTATTGCCGCGACAAATCCTGACGACTCCTCAAAAGTGGTTGGATAGTACAACTGCAACTCTAGGCCACGTGTACGCGAGACTCCGACGGCGATGAATATTATGAATACCGCTATGAACGCTATCACTATGATAGTTCCCATTTGTCTCACTCCTCGAATGCTCAATACGGTGAGAACAACGATAACTGCAGCAGCTAACAAGGTCGTGAGCAAAGATTTGTCTAATGAGATAATGTCGAGTGGCATAAAATACAGAATGTGATAAGCGAAGCCAATGGCGGCCAATGCTGCGCCGAACACGTTACCAATCCATCTTAGCCACCCAGTCAAGAACGCTAGGAATCCTCCCAACGCTGCCTTTGCGTAGGAATATTCTCCCCCAACTCGAGGAATGGCTGCTCCGAGTTCACAAAAACTAAGCATTGTCAACAGATTGATTATTCCACACACAAAAAGCGCCAGGACTATACGGGATTCGGCAAGAGAAGTCGCATAATTGAGTAGTACAAAGATTTCGATTCCTATAGCGCCACCCAATCCGATAATCACTGCTTGAAATAATCCTAACTCTCTTGGAGTCTTTGTTTTGCTCATGAATTGCCTCCTCCCAACTCTAGTCGTTCACGGATGAGAAAGAGGCCGCTAAGAATAGAGACAAAACCGAAGACGAAAAGAAGGAGAATGTAAAAAGAAACATGTTCAAATGGTATTTCCAGGTTGATGCGAGTGTCAAAAATGTTGAAGTATAGGACGCAGGCAAAAGCGATGGCGAAGACGCCTATTACTTCTTGCGTTATACCAATGAACATAACCACGTTCTTTCTCACGTTCATGGCAAAATCACCTGAATAGAAGGATAACTCCCGCTATGATGTCACAGACGCTGATCACCAATAATGCCCACAAAAATAGCGTTCTGAATTCAGATCCCGTTGCAGTTCCAAAAAGGCCGAAAAGCAGTGCAACACCTATCAGAAGCATCCCCACCATTATTAGAAACCCACCTAGAGCTACAGCCGTTTTGGCGAGTCTTCGAGTGTACGCCGTCAACTGATGACAAGCCATCCTAAGGTCCAAGCTCCATTTTGTGGTGGTCAACAATTCCGTAGGACGTTGAAACCACCGTCGTTCACAATTGCGAATTCCCGAGATCGAATGTTCCCAGCCGACGGTGTCCGTCTTGCAGTATTTGTTGACTTGTCAACTCTCTCTTCCGCAACTCTCTCGTGTGTGTCTTCTGGTGTTTCTCCTTGCTCCAATCGCCTGAAACAAGTGCAAGATCCTTTTCTCATGCTATTCGAACCGCAGTTTCAATTGCTATTCCGTTTTCCGAAATGCTGAAAGGGATCAGCTTTGGTGTGCAGTTTGTCTTTTTCATCTTCTTTATTCGTATACGTCTATCAACTCCATCCCCAGCTTTCTGTGCGACTAGTTCGATTACTCCATCAACCAAGTGCTGCACTGTGATTTCCTTTTGAGAATCATGCATTCCTTGCGTGAGAAGTAAGAAATGAATTCCTCCGTGTTTACGCGTGCTATCCAGCAAGAGTTCAATCGAGTTTAAGACGGGCCTGTATTCTTGGGTCAAAAGGAGGTAAGACAACGAATCAATAACGGTCCAATGTCCCTCCCTCAATTTCATAGGCATCTCTTTTTGGAGAATCTGGAGAGCTGTTGGAACGTGAACATCGATGAAGGTCCACCGGTCTGTTTTCAAGGTTGAAGTCATCCATCCAAATGCTTCAAAATCCTCTGTCAGGGTGCTGGATGACCTAGAAGTTGTAAAGTATGCAACCTTTCCTTTCCAAAGCGCATGTTGATACAGGATTTGCTGTGCGAGTGTGTCATGTCCGGAGCCCGGCTCTCCCAACATTAGGACTACGCTTTTGTCTGGGAGACCACCTCCAAGGATTTCATCTAACTGCGTTATTTGTGTCTTGACAAGTTTCATTGAGTTTTCCAGCTTGATCATTGCTATGTGTGCCAGGCAATATTATTTTTTCCAAGCTATGTGCCCTCCGTTTTCGGAAGCAAGCATCTTTGACTATCACGCCTGCTACAAACCTTGCTTGTCAGAGTGAGCACTTGGAGGGAAGGAAAGGGTTTGTTGGCGCCTCAAATTATACATTTCAGGGCCCAGGTGGAGCCATGGGCATTGTTTTAGACATAATGTAGGTAAAAAGAGTTATTTGTCTGGTTTCAATTTAAACAAAAGTGCTCATAACGCAAGGGAAGGCAAATCATGTCTTGCACAGTTGTTGTCTGTGGCTTCTTCGGAGACACGGGCAAAGGAAAAATCATTTCGTATCTTTCGTTGAAAGATAGAACCGCAGTAACTGCAAGAGCTGGCGTGGGTCCTAACGCTGGTCACACGGTGGTCCACAAAGGAAAAGAGTTCAAACTGAGAATGTTGCCAAGCGCTTTCGTCTACGATAAGTGCAAATTATTAATTGGACCGGGTGTCCTAGTGAACTTGAAGATTCTTCTGAACGAAATCGAGCTAACTAAATCCAAGGACCGAGTCGGGGTTGATCGTCAGTGTGCAATCATCGAACCAAGGCACATTGAAGCCGACAAAAAAGGAGAACTTGCCAAGAAAATCAAGTCTACGGGTTCAGGATCAGGCCCGTGCAACGCTGAAAGAGCTTTGAGAACCGCCAGATTGGCTCGTGACTTGCCAGAGCTTGAGGGGCTCTTGCGAGACGTCCCCTTGGAGGTAAACAACGCAATAGACGAAGGAGAAAACGTTCTAATCGAAGGAACCCAAGGAACGTACCTTTCCCTTTATCATGGAACCTATCCTTTCTGCACCTCCAAGGACATAACAGCCTCAGCTGCGTGTTCAGATGTTGGAGTCGGACCAACAAAAGTTGACGATGTCATTCTTGTCCTCAAAGCGTACACAACCAGGGTTGGAGCTGGTCCACTTCAAGGTGAGCTTTCATGGGAGGAAGCAGAGAAGAGAGGATGGGCTGAGGTTGCCACAGTGACTGGAAGACGACGAAGAGCAGCACCATTCAACTATGAACTAGCAAAAAGAGCAGTGATGTTGAACGGAGCCACAAAAGCCGCTCTAACAAAAATCGATGTGCTGTTTCCAGACTGCAAAGGGATTAAGTCCTACGAAGAGCTTTCACGAAAAGCAAAACAGTTCATCAAAAACGTTGAAAGGGAGGTCAAAGTGCCAGTGGAGCTCATTGGAACAGGACCCGGTGCTTGGGAAACTGTGGATCGAAGAGCTTAAGCCAGCCATGTTCGAGTCAAGTCGAGCTTGACGAAGACAAGAAAGGATGTTTTGCTGTCACTACATACTGCGTGCGCAACGGAACCTGCTGAAACCAAAGTTATTATGACATTGGAGGCCCGTTTGATTTAGAGTAGATGGAAGGAAATTCGGCGGGATGCGGTCTACACTGATTCCGTAACTATACACTTGCCCTTACCAATCTGCCACCTTTTGCTACCTTTGGCGCGAACGGAACGAGTAAAGAAATTACAGGGTTTCTCTCGCAACTGTTAGAATTCTCACATAATCCGCTGTGTCATCACAGCTGTCAGCTACGTGTTCCATTTCTTCAATCAAATCTTTGAGCAAGAGAATCGTTGCAGTATTCATTTTGTCGGTGTATTTGAGGAGCATTGCATTTGATTCTACATATCTTTCGTCGACTCTGTTTTCTATTTTGTCGATTTGCTTCGCGAGTTCCTTCGCCTCTGCAGGATTAGTGCCTAACTTCTCGATGGCTTGACGTAACGTGACTGCGCAAGTTACTAGATCTTTAGAGGTGTCAGCGAATTGCTGCCACATTTCCTCTACGATTTTTGCGTTCAGAAGGACTGATACAGCTCTTGATGCATCCTTTACATGGTCTGCCATTTCATCAAGCCGTTTCACCAAATGCATAATGTCTTCCCGATCCTTTGAAGGCAGACTGCCCCTTGTTAGCTCTTCAAACACGGTTCTTCTGAGCTCATCAATTTCGTGTTCTCTGGTTGATAGCCTTCCTATGGAGTTCAGCGCTTCTTTTTTGTTGCCTTTCAGAGCGGCGTTGATGGACTTTTCCAGTTCCACCACAGTATCTATGGCCAGGGTCATCTGTCTGTCTGCCATTTCTAGAACCTTAGACTTTCGCCTTTTGGCAAACCATCTTTCCATGAGAGATCACTATCAGCATAGGTATGTATCAATATGGACGTTTAAAATCTTTATTCTATTCAACCCTCAATTCCTCTCTCAAGCCTTTTTCAGGATATGGGAAAACAAAGTGTTTTCCCACTGGAAAGCTGACAGTGACTTCCTCTCCAGCGTCAAGACGTTCAGTTAATAGCGCTGGGCGAACGACTACAACAGTATCTCCATTCTCGAGTTGAATCTCACAACGCGTATTCGTTCCTTCAAATCTATACTTTTCCACATTGCCGTAGAGTGAATTTACACCCTTCTTCCTACCTTTCTCAATCACAAAAATCTCTGGTCTCACTGCTATGACCACCTTGTCCGCCTTTCTGTACGTTTTATCCAGTGTATGAACCATCAAGCCTTCACGAAGTTCAATAATTGATTCTTTCCCATTTGTCTTAGAAACAAAGCCTTCAAGGAAATTTGACTCCCCAATGAAGTGAGCCACGAACAAGTGTTTTGGCTTCATATACAATTCCTGTGGTGTACCAACCTGTAAGATCCTTCCCTTTTTCATTACTGCAATCCTGTCGGAAATAGCCATAGCCTCTCCTTGATCATGGGTCACATGAATAGCAGTCAACTTCAGGTCTTTCACGAGCTTTCTCAACTCATACCTCAATTCAGTTCGAATCTTTGCATCCAAGGCGCCTAAAGGCTCATCCAGCAGGAGTAACTTGGCTCCTGCAGCTAAGGCTCGGGCAAGCGCAATTCTCTGCTGCATTCCACCACTTAATTCTCGTGGGAGAGCGTCCGTACGCTCGGAAAGCTTGACCATTTCAAGCATTTCACGGCAGATTCTCTCGCTTTTCTCTTCATCCAAGCCTTTCACTCTTGGTCCATAGGTCACGTTGTCCCAAACATCCATGTGGGGGAAGAGAGCGTATTGTTGAAAGACGTATCCAACATCTCTGTCTTCAGGTGGATGGTCACTTACGAGTTGGTTGTCGATGTGGATTTCCCCTTTGTCAGGCTCAATCAGGCCAGCTACCATTCTTAGAGTTGTGGTTTTGCCGCATCCACTGGGACCGAGCAGTGTTAGATATTCTCTATCGCGGACAAGTAGGTCTACATGATCCACGGCGACGATGCGTCCTTTTTCAAAGGTTTTTCTGATGTCTGTCAGCTTCACATTTGGCATTTTACCTGTCCTCCAGGAGTCGTAAGTCTACTGGTTTCGTGCGCTTTCGCTTCATCTGTTTGTCACCATTCTGAAGATTAGCAGAAGTGCAAATGAGAGTGCAATCAGATATGTGGATGCAAAGAGAGCTGCTGGAGTTGCCAGCGCCTCAACCATGTTGACAACTAAAGGCGGGATTGTTACATCGCTTCCCATGACGAGGAAAGTAGCTCCGGTCTCTCCTAGCGAACGTGTGAGGGAAAGGATTGATCCCGCCAGAATTCCTCTTTTCAGCAAAGGTAGGGAAATGGTTTCTGCAGCGTTGTGTGGCGTTGCGCCTAGGGTTCGTGCCGCGCCTTCAAACACAGGAATCTCTGATCCTTCAAAGGTTGCAATTATCGGTTCAACAACAACTGGAACGGAGAAGACTATATGGGTAAGGATTATGAGCCATATTCCTGGATTTGCGAGCTTCAATCCTCCGGGTCCCCACAAGAGAAGAATGGACAAGCCGAGAGCTGAAGTAGGAACTATCAGTGGGATTCGGAGTAGGGATCTGATGAGTCTGCCAAATCTATGTCGCTCGATTAGAAACACTGTCGGAATTGCGATGCACGTGGCCACATAGGTGGCGACGAAGGCAGATATAAAAGACACTGATGTGGCCTTCAAAAGCGATGTGAAGTAGTTTGGTGGACCGAATAGTTGGTAGAGCACGCCTCCTTCCACCCTGCCTGTGTCAGGATCTTGGTTCCAGGAAAGGACGACAGAGCTCAGAACGATGATTATGGGCAAGACTACGATTACAAGAATGAAGATTATGCTCAAAATATCCTTAATCCGTGGCAATTTCCGAGAAGCTGTCTTTTCCCTCTT
>CP070754.1:1243263-1252314 GCA_020348865.1 Candidatus Bathyarchaeota archaeon
ATATCCATTTTCTTCAGCATTTCAAAGACGCTTTCGTTCATGGAAAAGATTGATTGAGGAAAGCCCTGCTTAGTGAAAAATAGTATGGCCTCTGCTCTTACCGCTTTGTAGTTCAGATTGAAGTCTACAATAGTTCCATCAAGATCGAATATCACTGCCTTGATCGTCAATAGACTCCATCCGTCAAGGGTTCAAGAGAGGCTTTATTGCTTCCGAGCTGAGAGATATAACTTGTGGTTTGAAAATGAGCCTAGAAGATTACGTGGACAATCCACTTTGGCCAGTTCTCGTAGAAACGGTTCACGCAATGATAATGTATTCCCACCACAAGGCTTACACTAGAGACATGATTATTCAGGAACACCCAGAGATAACGCCTCAAGAACTGTCGACGAAACTCAGCGTACCATTAGGTGAAGGACTTGTTATTCTTAATGAACTTCACGAAGAGAAGAGTGAAAGCAAACAAAAGATATGATTTATGCCAAACGATTAGACCATGTAGACAGATGATGCTTTGAATGTGAGAAACACTTCAGAGTTGAGGTTAAGTCGCATCTCACTGAATGATCGCTTGGTAATCTGAGCTACAAACGGTTTTCCCACGTCAACATTCAATTTCACGGTTGACCCCATATCCGAGATGCCGACGATTTTTCCTGCAAGAACATTCCTTGCACTAGAGTTGACAGTTTTTCTAGACACAATTACGTCCTCAGGTCTCACTAAAATTGTTGCTTTTCCCTCTTTCCTAGATGCAGCCTCTATCCACAAATTATCGTTAATTTCTATCAGGGAGGTTCCGTCTTTACGAGTTTTTGAGATGCCTGAGAAAACATTCTCGAGTCTAGCAAAGCTTGCCAGATTCTTTGATGCGTTTCTGAATATCTCTGAAGCTGTTCCGATTTCCGCTATTCTCCCGTTAAGAAGTAGGGCAACTCTTTCCGTCGTGTCTTCTGCTTGAAACATGTTATGAGTTGTCGCCACAACGGTTGTATCATATTCGCGATTGACTCTTGTGATGGCTTCTTCAATAATTGTCGCGTTTCTTGGGTCCAGATTGGCTGTGGGTTCATCTAAGAGAAGAAGCTCAGTATTCAGGACCAAAGCCCGCGCAAGCGAAACTCTTTGTTGTTCTCCTCCAGACAGTTTCTTTGTTTGCCGCTTTTCATAGCCTTCCAATCTCACAAGTTCTAGAATTTCTAGGATTCTTTCCTTGATTTCTCCCTTGGAACGTTTTCTCATCCTGAGTCCGTATGCAATGTTATTGTAGACTGTTGCATCGAAAAGGGCAGTTTTCTGAAAAACCATAGTGCATTTGGTCCTAAGATGATTTCTATTGTTGTCGTCGACCTTACCACCATCAAAGTAGATTTCTCCTTCTGTTGGCTTGTCTAAGAAGGCCATCATCCTCAGCAAAGTGGTTTTTCCAGATCCATTTGGACCTATGACCGTAATAACCTCGCTTCGCTTGACCTCTAGGTTGACATCTTCAAGGGCTGTTGCGTCGTTGTAACGTTTGGTCAATCCTTGAAGCCTCACAAAGCTGTTCATAGTCTTCTCCCCTGAATCAGGTTGATAACCAATGTTACCGCGAAAACTATCAGCAGCAATATGGCTGCCATAGCTATACTGTACTCTATTTCGCCTGTTCTTGCTTCCAGAGCTATTGTGGTGGTCAACATACGTGTCCACCCTCGTATGTTTCCACCTACAGAGACAGCAACACCAAGTTCAGCTATGGCCCGATTGAAGCAAGAGATGAAGGCCAAGGTAACCCCGGCTGTTGATTCTCTCAAGACGGCAAAAGAAGCTTCAGTTTCGGAAGCTCCCAAGGTTCTTGCCAAATCCATAACATCTGGATCTACAGACTCTACAGCATGGATGACGAGGCTAATCATTATTGGAACTATCAGAATTGCCTGACCAATCATAATTCCCACTGGGGTGTACAGAAGATCCAGAAACCCGAGAAACCCGGAATGAGAAAAAGCGAGATAGAGAATCAAGCCTAGCGCAACGGTAGGGACCCCTAACAGCGCGTTAAATATTGTTTTGACAAAGCGTTTTCCAGCAAAATCCTTAAATCCGATTAGCACGCCCAATGGGATTCCTAGAAGCGCAGAAAGCAAAGTCGCAGTACCTGAGACAACAATTGACCTGAAAGTAGTCTCTAACACCACAGGGTTTCCAAAGAGTAGAATAACCTTTCCAACGCCTTCCAGTATTTCCCACATGGATTCTGCACCCATACGCTTCAAGAGTATAATTCAGGATGATTGTTTTGATATTCAGGTGGACATTCATAACCATCAAAGAAGGCATGGCTCTTTATCCATTGGACAGTAGCTGGTTCAGTGTTCTCTTTGAGAAAAGCTACAGCAGGGTAAAACAGACTTTGGTTGTAAGTGCTTTTTCCATAGTCCTTGATTATCTGTTGTCCTCTTTCTGATATTAAGAACTCTATGAAGCTAATGGCTCCATCGAAGTTGGCGTTTGGATGCGTACAATTGTTGACTGTTATTACACTGTACACGTTCAGTAGCTCTTCTCCCTGAGTTGCCAATTCCTTCAAAGTGATGATGTTGTTCTTACTGTACTTCAGATAGGTGCCCATATCTGCAAGGGTATATGCAAAGAATTGTTCTGTAATCTGTAGTGTTGCTCCCATGCCAGCGCCAGCTTCTATATACCATTCCTCTTCCCTCAACTCTGTCCAGTTCAAACCCACATCAAACCACAAGTCTCTTTCTTTCGTGTGAGTGCCCGAATCGTCCCCTCGGGAAACCCACTTCGCTTGTCCAACCCTGCCAGCTTCTACAATTTCTAGCAAGGCTTGAGGGGGCAACTTCCCATTGATTTCTGCAGGATCCGCTTCTGGTCCCACGATTGCAAAGAAGTTGTACGCTATGATTTTTCTGCAGACACCGTGTCCGTCTTCCAGGAAAGCACGTTCTCTTGATGGGTCGTGTACTAGTATCATGTCAGCGTCTCCGTTCTGTGCATGCAATATCGCTAAACCTGTTCCAGCAGATCTGAACTGGAGATCAACTGGATGCTCCATTTCAAATTGGTCTTCGATTACATCGAGCAAATGTGTGTCATAGAGACTAGTCGTAGTTGAAATCACAAGTTTCTCTCTTGTCGATGTTGCTGCATAATAGGCAGTTCCAGCCATCGAGGTGATCACGACTAGGAGAAGTGAGGTTGTCCAGACCCAAGTTTTTCTCTCCATTTTCGAAGCGACCGTTATGTTCGGTTGTACATATCGGTCGTCATAACCTAATAAACATAACGGCGCCTTTTCGATCTTAGGTTATGCATATCAAGTGAACACGCATTAGCGTCGACACGACTTTCGAAGGCTTCACTTGAAACTTCGAACCCTTTCAAAGCTTTTAGAATAAAGCCACGAACCAGTAGTCACGAAAACCGTCAACATGCAAGAAACTGATGAGTGTACAAGCCGTTGTGTCCTGAGGCTCCGAGAAACATTCGATTTCGGTTAGACAAAGGAGACTAAAGAATTGATTTTATCGAGAAAAGGCTGCAACTGTGCAGAATACAACGTGAGCAACGTCCGCTCAGAACTTGTATCCTATTGCACCATTCTTATTTTGGACTAGGTGGAGAAGAAGCAAGGAATCCGATGAGGTGAATCTTGCTCTCACATTTGTTGCACTGTATTACAAGTTCCTCTAGAGAGTGCCCTTTCATTTTTGTGTCCAAGATAGTATAGACGTTTTCTGTTTCGTCTTCTGGAGATATCTTAACTCCGCAACTTGGGCAAGGGAAATCTCCGCTTCCTTCAATCGTTGTTAGATCTACTTTGTGCATTTGGTGTGGTTTCATTGTTTCTTCTTCCATTGCATGATGATTCTCGTTTTTAATCTGAAGAGTTTAATAACTTTTATGAATGTTAGGTTAATAGGTTTAAGACGTTTCCGCTGCATGCATGAAAAAACCTGGAAGAGAGTGAAACAGGTGCATGCATTCTGAATCAGTTTCGAGGTTTCATGAACGTAATTAGGAGTGTATACACGCACGCTGTATTTGAATAGAAATGTCCTATGGGGATTTCCTGTATAGAAAGGCAGAAGACATTGCCCGTAACGAAATCCTATCGTTTCTGACAGTGATCCTAGGCACAGTAATTCTGATGGGAGGCTTACTGGTAACCATTATCGCAGCGGAACAACCCAAGTGGTTCCTTCTCCCATATCAGTTACCATCTTATCCTTCTGCTTTTCTGGGGCTAATTCTAACATTAACGGGCTTTCTTCTTGTATCTGTAGGATTCATCATGGTCATTTACTATGATAGAAGGAAATCATGGTGTATGAATCAGATGGAAGAATCCCGACCAGACAAGAAAGGTGTAGTCACAGAACTCAAACTCGAACGCATAAGAAGAATCTTGGAAGAGCACGCACGCAGCGGGAAATGACGCCTAGCCCAACATACATTTTATTGTCTCTGGGCAGGTGAGGCATTCGTCTGGGATTTGAGTGTTTTTTTTCCGTTCCTGCAGATACCCTAAATAGTGAGGGCAACTTTGTGGACCGGTCTTACTCGTCTCGGTCGATTTGACCGTTTTTTCGGGTGAGGATTTTGGCGTGCTTTCCTGTTCAGTGGTAGTACTCAGTCTCGACATGCAATAGGGACACACGTAAAAAGCTGAATTTTCTAATCCCTTTGACAGGTCGACCATTTTTAGCGGTTCAGTTACGACCTTTCCACATTTTTTGCTTGGGCAAGTAAGGCCTTCAGATTTCTGATGTGCCTGCTGTGTTGGAGAAGAGTTTTGCTGCTCGACTGGAACGGATTCAGGAGAAGGACCCTCTTTTGGGTTTTCTGATTCGAGGGCAGGCTCTTCCTTGTTTCTGGTTTGGGATCTCAGGAGCCGTGTTGAATGGCTCTTCGTTGGTCTCACCCATTCGCTAATTCTTCAGGAAGCACACAAAAGTGTTGTGAATTGAGAATCAATATTCTTGTTGGGAGTGTGTATGCATCATCATTGTTTGTATGTGCTAAAGACTCCATACCAAGCGATTGTGAATTATTAAGATTTACCAGACTCAAAGACAAAACGAACATGCGCGCGAGAATCAATCTCCATACTGTTTGGTCTCTTTCAACTCAAACACTAAAACCGTGGCTGAAGAATTGGTTTCCGGACAATGCAGAACTCCTTTTGGAACTAGAATACATTCCCCCTTCTTTAGGTTGAAATTCTGCTCTTCTGTATGTAATGTAAATTCCCCATCATGAACCAAAAAGAACTCATCACCGTTGTCATGTCTATGCCAAACAAATTCACCTTCCATCTTTGCAATTCTGATCGCTGAATCGTTGACAAACATTGCATCAATAGGAGACCATGGTTTAATGATCTTTCTCGAAAGCTCTTCTAAGGAAATCTTTTCCATTCTATCACCCTGATCTATGTCCATCGCACTACACCATAAAATGAGAAGTTGAACTAATAAATCTGGTCGGCGCATAGAAACTATCGGGAGAAAAGGAGATGAAGAGACGGACATTTGTTGAGTTTCAAGAAAAGGTGGAAAGAGCATTGCAGGGAGAAGAGAATGGACTCACATGGAACCAACTTAAGAAAAAAGGTGAAATCGAACAAACTCGTCTATGCTATACTTGGGTCAAGCAGCTTGAGAATGAAATCGGATTGACTAGAGAGCGACGCGGTCGTAACGTTTATTGGAAGTTAGATAGAAAATGAGTACAGGCATACCCAGGAAAACTGAAAGATACTAATAGCGCGCTAACCCTATGGCTTCATAGGAGAAGCACTGAATTTTGAAGTCTCGCATGTTCTCCAGCGTGCAATGTAAAGGTTGCAGCTTCAAAGGTTCCACTTACTGTTGGCGTCAATGTCCATACAACACTTGGAAGAAAGAAATCTGGTGAGAACCTGCATGCATCAGGAGTTTCCTAACGAA
The DNA here is from genome assembly GCA_020348865.1 of Candidatus Bathyarchaeota archaeon. GTDB lineage: Archaea > Thermoproteota > Bathyarchaeia > Bathyarchaeales > Bathyarchaeaceae > SOJZ01. The sequence continues at coordinate 1,249,224 of CP070754.1, forward strand.
TAAACAACATCAATGCAAGAACGAATGCACACATACAGTTCACGAATCCTAGACCAATTTCTTCCCACATTTGGGACAGCCGTCAATGTCATATCCGCAAGCCAGGTATATACAAATTTTGCAGTCTGGGCAGTACCAGTTTGCTCCATGAATAATATCACCGCATTTTGAACAAGGCTTAGTCAGACACTCATCAGCCAATCTAGGACTCTCTCTCCATAATTGTTCGTTCAGAAGCCTAGATATAAAACGACCTCACTATAACATTAAAATCATCTGTGATAAACATATATAGTGTGCGATGGATAGCCCAACCTTGGGTTCTCGCAGAAATTGTCGGTTTTGAACGGCTTCCACTCAAGAATCTCGTAGTCGTGAGAAACTATGCGAGTTCCAGGCCTAAGCTCGGATTCAAGCTTCGGTCGCACTCTCTCATTTGCACTTGTCGTGAGATAAAGGGTGACAACGTCAGCTTGTCTCAAATCAACCTCAAACAAATCGCGTTGAACAATCTTGACTCTACCATCAAGCCCAAGCTCGGAGACCCTTGAGAGAGATTTCTTCACCAAGTCATCTCTCAATTCGACTCCGACAGCCGTGGCTCCGAAGTCTTCGGCAGCCATTACTACTACTCGACCATCCCCACAACCAAGGTCATAAACGATTTCACCTGATCTCAACTCGGAGAGCACAAGCATTTGACGAACCACTGGAAGCGGTGTCGCAACGTAAGGCGCAATGTACAAGCTGAACCTCTCCCCGGACACTTTCCTGTTCTATGTGTTCATGAGTTTATTTTCTTTTCGAGTGTTCAAAGTTCAGGACCTGAAGAGACGCTCTACTTTGAATCCATATGGAGATAATGTCATGCAACGTATGTGGTCTTCTTTGGCGCAGGCCGCTTGGCCTCCCCACACTTTTTGCAGCTTTGCTCACAAAGTTCGAGATATTTCTCTTCATTTGAAAGTACATCTTCGGCTGCGTTTCCGCACAGCTCGCTCGGTTCTCCGCAACCTGCTTCCTTGCACAATTTACTAATAAACGAGCAGCAGGATTGAACATCTTCTTTGCTAAGTGCCACTCTGTTCGCCCGCACGAGTACACAAAGCTCCCTGGCTAATACGCATGTTTTGATGTATTTGAATCGGTTGAGCACGCGGCTCCGTTGTCTCTTGCGACTTACCTCCATTTCTACCCCCTCAAAAGCATGAGAGCTAACTCTTCCAGTTAATCCCTTTTATACTTTCAGAATCACACATAACTAACGCAAATCAATCTGGAATAATCAGCGGCACGCCACGAATGCATACTGCTCTGAACACTAAACCAAAACACCGTTCTTCATTATCTCTTTAGTTGCACCACTCACATATGTTGCCTTTATCGTTGGCTTGTCAACCAGCATGTCCGCGTGATATCTTATGTTTCCAAGAGCTAAGTGGCAAGTGCCACGGAGCTTTTCGTCTTCCAACATATTTCCAGTTAACCTCGCTTTCTCATTCAAACCGATTCCCACCTCTTCAAGAACTGTTTGCAAACCGTATCTTCGCTCAGTTGTCAACATCTCTTCAAGCACGGAACGAGGACCTGGATCATCACATTTGAAATCGGTCGTGACGCCATCTTTGAATTCAACCGTGACTGGCTTTTCAGGATTAATTCTTCCATCGTAACCTCCAATGCAAACATCGCAGATCCATGTGCCATTTGCAGTCAATTTGACTGGGTAGTGTTGAGTTGCTTTTTTTTCAGTTTCATTGTCATGGACTTCTATAAAAGTGCCCTTTTCAGCCCACACCTCTCCAATAGGTAGGTTGCCGAACTTCCCTGGTTTTCCATAAATGTTTGGGGGAATAATGAGGCAGTCTGTTTCGAATTTGACGATTTCTGGAATGCCTATTCTGACGTCGGCTCCGCTAGGCGCCGTTATGTGCAGCTCCCAAATATCCTGCAGTTTCTGCAACATCGTCTCCGCCTCTTCTGCAAGTGCATTGTAGTTGAATTGCAGTGGACCGTTAACAGCCATGTCCAGAGTGATGCCGGGAGAATGGGCCCAACTGATTGGGACTTCTTCTACTACTTCGAACAACAGCTCGATTCTTGCCCCCAGTTCTTTCAGACTCCAATCTGGGTGGTCGCTGTAGTCGAAAAGCCCCATTCCGCCTCTTGGTGTTCTTTTTCGGAGCAACCCTAGGAATTCTTCGGGAAAATGCTTGTAAGGCTTGTCGGCGGAAAGCTCAAGCTTTCTGACGTCTAATCTGCAATTTTCAGCTGCTTTTATGGCAGCTTCGGTTAGTATAGGTGAATTTCTGTTGACAATGAGGTAAGGGTCTGCAGGCTTCAATCTCTGGCAATATTGCATAAACTCTGCTAGTTTGCCCACAACTTTCTGAAAATCTTCTGTGTTCAACGTTTGCACATCTAATCGAACAAAAGGCTCTGCTTATAAATATATACGAATGCACCTATGCGCAGATTGCGCGCACTAGGGTTTCAGTAGTTTGCCTTCTCGATCGATTTCCAAGCTTCGGATTCTGCCGGTAGATATGGGAACGTGGTCTTCAGCAGGAATCATGCTGATGAGTATGATATTTAGAGAATGCAGTCCCTTTGCTCTTCGTTTTTTGTTGATTTCAAGCGCAACTGATTCAGTTTCTTGACTTACCACCAAAGCATCCAGTTCATTGCTTGACAGTGTAATACCGAAGCGGTCGTACAGGGGCACGAACTCTGCGCGTTCAAGCAGACCCCTTCGTCTAAGAAAGTTCTTAAGTTCTTCTAATCGAACGTCATAGGTTGCTACCTTGTGAGGTTTCCGCATTTTCTGAACTAGTTCATCTACCGAAAGACCAACTGAAACTTGTTGGCCAACTTCAAAGGCCTTGATTATCAACGCTCTATGGCCTTTGTGAAGCTCGTCGAATGTTCCACCGACTGCTACATTCTTGAATCGCTTCTTCAAGGCGCAGTCACCCGAGCCATCGTACACCTTGAAAATCGATTCTAGCTATAATAATTCTCTCGTTTGATACGACTTTTGTGAAGGCTCCAACAACGTCTTCAATCTTATCATCTGTCACAAGAGCGTGAA
>CP070754.1:1252414-1269580 GCA_020348865.1 Candidatus Bathyarchaeota archaeon
AAGAAGAACGAGAACTTGCCCTGTCACTAACTGAAATCGTGCCTGCTCCAATCATATCAACTACATCTTCTTTCGCCACACCAACCACAACTCATGAAAAAGCAGTGGGCCTTGAAAGATTCCAACAACCAAAGGTTCAAGCCAACATTATTCTTAAGGAAAAAGAAGTCAAAACTGGGGAGGATTTCGGCTTGGAAATACAAATTGCGAATGTAGGAAAAGAAGCTATTTCACTAGCCAAGATTGAGAAAATACTCCCCGAGTGCATCGAGCCTGTTGTTGAACTTGGTTACTATCAAATTGAAGACATGCATCTCGACATGAAAGGAAAGCGGCTTGGCCCACTGGAAGTTGAAGAGATTAAACTTGTTTTAAGATCGTTTACTAAAGGTCCTTTCGAAATAAACCCGAGAATCATTTACGTAGATGAAACCGGGAATCAAATGCTCTCAGAGCCCGAACCTGTTACAATTAACGTTTCAGAGGTTATTCTTCAAGGACGTATTACCACAGGATATACTGACCTCGACAGTTTGCTTTTTGGAGGGATACCTGAGAATCATTCAGTCATATTGACTTCGCCCTCTTGCGATGAAAAAGATTTACTAGTTAAAAGGTTTCTTGAGTCCGGAGCGAAGGCTGAGCAGATCACATTTCTTATTACTACAGAAGCAAGTGGAGTAAAGACTCTTGCAGAAGAATTTCAATCTAACTTTTACGTTTTCATATGCAACCCTCAGGTAAACACAATCATTAAGAGCCAGCCAAACGTATTCAAACTAAAGGGAGTAGAAAACCTTACGGAGATTAGCATTGCCTTGGCTTTAGCTTTTCGCAGACTCGACGAGTCAATTAGTGGACCTAGAAGGGCTTGCATCAAGATCATTTCAGACGTCTTGCTGCAGCATCATGCGGTTTCTACCAGAAGATGGTTAACCACACTTATATCAAACCTGAAATCATATGGTTTCACTACTTTGGCAATAATGAACCCCTACATGCATTCTCCACAAGAAGTTCATGCGATCCTAGGTCTCTTTGATGGAGAGATCAGCATTTACGAGAAAAGAAACAAGGAAGAGGTAGAGAAATTCCTGAAAATCAGGAAAATGTATGATCAGAGATATTTGGAGAGCGAGTTACCCCTGAGAAAAGAGAGACTGGAAACATGAAAGAGTGAGCCAGTGGAAGCGTAAGCTTCAGGGTTCGTTGTGTGTTAACAGATAGCACACGCAAGAATATGGTAGAGTTTTTTTGGCCTACTTTTCCCCGAATAGTGGCATGTTTGGAAAGATTTCAATACCGTTCTGGTCAATTGAGTATGGCACTAGGCTTGGATTGACCTTGGCTTCTCTCATTTTCTCGACTTGTATCGCCCTCGTTGTAGTTCCGCCTGAAAACAGGGTTTGCATCATGATGACCCCGTGAACCAGGAATTCTTCTTCTACAGCATTTCGTTCAAGACCCAAATACCCGAGTTCAGTAGTCACAAGACTGGTGACTCCCAAATCCGCCAGCGATTCAATCAAATCCACAATTGCGGTCCTTCGTTCTATAGGATCGGGAAATCGATACGTGAGTGCGGCGAGAGTATCCACCACAACTCTGTTCGCTTTGGTAACCTGGATTTGTGTTTGCAGGTCTTCAACTAGCTTGTCGATAGACAGTTTTTTGCCTCGCAGGTTACGAGTCTCTTCTTTGTAAAGCTTCTCTTTGAGCATAGCTACTCGTGACATCCGCGTGGCGTCTAAGAAAGCGAACTTCCTTGCCTCTTCTAGTTTGCGGAAATCCCAGCCGAATTTCTGCATTTCAGAGTAGAAATGGTCTTTGGCTTCATCCAGACTGACGAAAACCCCGTTTTCTTGCTTCTCATGGATTCCTTTATACAAGAATTGGCTGCATAGGATGGTCTTTCCTGTACCAGGTCCTCCTATGACCAGAATGACTCTTCCTTCAGGAATTCCGCCACCGACTAGTTCATCTAAGCCGCTAATCCCAGTGGCAATCTTCTTCGGCATCATATCTCACCTAGTTGCCATAGATAATCTTCAGTGAATATTTATACCTTATGCAAAGCAAATGTGCGCGTCTTTTGCTCTGTCTGGACAGCTTGTGAGTCTCAGAACAGTCAATGTGTAAGGAAGAATGGACTCTGAGATATGGTAACAAATTGTGACTACAAAACGTGAGTCTCCCTTTTATCTTGCCAATTTGCCATTTACTACACAGGAGGACTGGCAGTGAACAGTAGAGTTTCGGTTCCTTCAAGGAGTAGAAAAACGTTAGATTCCGTTGACGGAAACGTGGTGATAGGTAGGCGTGCAGTCATCGATGGAGCTGGGACACCGCCGATAGTGAAAGTTTCTGGCACGATTTATTGTGAAGGAGACAACACTTTCAATTGCAGTGTCTCATCAGAAAAGCTGGAGGCTGAAGACAATGCGACAATTCATGGAGACTTGAGAATTGTGAATGATGTTAGGGTGGAAGATGGTTCACTGGAAGTCCATGGAATAATGACCGCGAAACGTGTGGATGTGGACGCGGCCTTATATGTAAGCGAGAACCTGACGGCTGAAGAAGTTGATGTTGGTGGAAGCCTGAAGGTTGATGGAAATGTCGAATCTAAAGATGTAGATGCAGGTGGGAGCTTCAAGGCTAAGGGCGAGGTTGATGTAGAGAAGATCGACGTGGGAGGAAGTGTTTCAATAGAATCCAAAGTGAACATCACAAAACTTGATGTAGGTGGGGCTGCAAAAGTTGGAGGCGGAAAGATCCGCGAGGTAGATATCGGTGGAAGCTTTGAGTCGAGAGCTCCATTAGAGTTTGAAAAAATCAATGTAGGTGGAGTAGTTCGCCTAGCCGACGATAATAAGGGTGGTGACGTAGATGTTGGCGGCGCATTCAAAGTGGAAGGAGACTTGCAGTTCAACGACATCAATGTGGGAGGTAAAGTGGAGATAACTGGTTCCGGGAAGGGTTGCGAAATGGACGTTGGCGGCAAAGTGGAAGTAGGCAAGTCACTTGATCTCTCAGGAAACCTTGAAGTGGGAGGTAAAGTTGATGTTGACGAGAAACTTACAGCAAGAAACATCGATGTGGGTGGAGTATTACGCTCAAGGAAAGCTACGGTTGAGGAATGTATAGAGGTTGGTGGTTCGATAATCAGCGTGGAAGGCGTAACGGCACGTTGTGTTGAAATAGGAAGAAGAGGCAAAGTCCGTGGGTCTATAAGGGCAGATCGTGTCGTTATTGGTAAAGACGCCGATGCAGAAGACATTTATGGAAGGCAGATTCTGCTCAGAAGGGGAGCACAAGCAGAAAACGTTTACGGTGAAAACATCACCATAGAATCTGACTGTTGTGTATGTGGTGAATTGCAGTACACCAACGAATTAAGAATAGACGATCATGTTTCATTGGCCAAGGAACCGCGAAAAGTAGACAAGCTTCCTCACTAAGTCCTCAAGCATCAAAGCGCGGGCACACAGGTCATAACCAATCATTATGCAGGTAATTCTTCTCTTTCCATCTCAATTCCGCGAGTAACATCCCCACAATTATCAATGTTGCCCCAAAGATTCCTTCTGGACTCAGGGTTTCACCTAGGATTGCAAAGGAGAAAATCAGGGCGAAAACCGGCTCAGCCGTGAAAATTATGGCGGCCTTAGTAGCAGTAGTGTGTTTTTGAGCGTAGTTCTGGGCTAGGAAGGCTAGTGACGTAGCAAAAATAGCTGTGAAAAACACGGCGAACCATGCTGTTGTTGAGGCAGGGAGCGAGAAGGGTTCAATAATAATCCAAGAGAGCGTGCAGAGAATCCAGATCGTAAAGGTTTGTATGGTTGCTAGAGCCGAGGGGCTGTGCGTTTTTGTGTACTTGCTTATTAGAACTACACTGAAGGCATATGCGATGGCACACACTAGCGTCAGAAAATCTCCATAGTTTATATTTGGGCTTCTTGGATCAATTCCAGAAAGGAGGAAAAGACCAGTCAAAGCCAAGAGTACGGCTAGGATCAGTCTTCGTGGAAGAGTGGCTTTTAACATAGCATAGGCTAGAATTGGTGTGAAGACCACGTTGAGTCCTGTGATGAATCCTGACTTCGATGCTGTTGTATACTTCAAGCCAATGGTTTGGGTGACATACCCGACGAAGACGAAGAGTCCGATTAGGAAACCAGCCTGCAGGGTATCTCTGCTAACTGAAGCCAGCTCCTTCCTGAAGATAGAAGCCAGGATGAGGGCTCCTAAAAGGAACCGGAGAGCAAGAAAGACGAAAGGCGAGCTGTCGTCAAGTGCCATTTTTATGAGGGGAAATGTTCCTCCCCAAATCAACGAGACTCCAAGCAGGGTGAGGTCCGCTACGCCTTCCTTGGATACCATGCCATTCACTCGCACACTCTATTGACTGGTTCAAGAATTAAGGCTAGTGCCCTAAACATGCTACAATTACAAACCATGGATTGGAGTGACATACAACATGAACAACAAAAACGGGTGCAATTGGGTAATTCTGGAAACAATCAACCATTTATCGAGGAACTCCCTAGTTTCATAAGGAAGGACCCACGATTAACTCCGAAGTCCATAGTCTTTTGGTAATCGGAATTGACCTAGTTTCACTAGCGAACTCAGCGAAAAAAGCAGGCTACCAGGTTTATGCGGTAGACTATTTTGGTGATCTCGATTTGCAGAGTGCATGCATCGGATTCGAATCCATAATAAAACAGAAACTTGCAAAAAGCTGTAGCCACTTGGAATCAAACTTTAAGCCCGAAGCTTTCCTCAAACTGGCTGAATCCTTACTGCAAGAAAACAAGATAGATGAAATTTTGCTTTCTTCAGGATTGGATGATTGGTATGACGTTCTCTGCCAACTAAGCGATTCTGTTCCGATTCTAGGAAACTCACCTGAAACAATCAGAAGCGTTCGTGAGAAACCAAGGTTTTTTGAAGAGCTTGAACGTTTGGGAATTCGACACCCTGAGACAGCAATGGCTTCAGAGGTTAGTGAGGCAGAAAAGATAGCTGCAGAAATCGGATATCCGGTTGTGATGAAGCCTTCCAGAGGTTTCGGAGGAGTTGGCATTAGAATTGCCGGAAACCCGGGAGAACTGAATCATGAGTTTGAGAAGGTTCCAATGTTTGACGATAGCATCCTAATTCAGAAACATGTTGCTGGTACTCACTGTAGCATATCCTTTATCGCTTCTCATAGTGACACTAAGATTCTGACGATAAACGAGCAGTTGGTAGGACAACCTGACACATTTCAGAGTGAGCCATTTGCATATTGTGGAAACATTGTTCCTCTTCATTCCGCCAATCTGGTTTCAGAAGAGTGTGAACACCTAGTCAGGAAAATCGCTTCGCATTTTGGTCTTGTAGGCTCTAATGGTATTGATTTAGTAGTTTCTAAAGAAAACAAACCTTGTGTAATAGAAGTGAACCCTCGTTTTCAAGGGACTCTAGAATGTGTTGAACGGGTACTTGGAATAAACTTGGTGAACGCGCACATCAATGCATGTGTTCAGGGATTCTTGCCAATGGTGCAAAAGAAGGATTATCCCTTTAGTACTCGATTGATTCTGTACACGCCTTGTCCAGTTACTATTCCTGATTTGACGGTTTTTGAAGAAGTTAGAGACATCCCATTTCCAGAAACCGTGACTGAGAAGGAGGCGCCACTATGCTCCATCGTCACAGAAGGAGTTAGTCGAGACGATTCGCTGCAAAAGGCTAAGAAACTGGCTGAAGCAATCTATGGAATGCTTTCTCCGGTTTCTAGCTTTTGACGAGTGGCAAACCCACTTTTTTGGCAGCCATGATTATCGGTGGGCCTATGATAGTGGTTATTATTGTGGACAATGCTGCTTTTATCGGCGTTTCAACGGCACCTGCAACCCAAAAACTTTGCAGAGTTAGTAGATCAACCATGCGCGCGGCGTCCAAGCCATATATTGATTGGTAAGTTTGGCAGGGTATGAGAATGAATATGCGAAACAGAACGTCAGCTTCCAGTCCAACAAAGGTGCATAGCGCAAGGATATGGAGAAGCTTGGTTTTTGCTTCAGAGTTCCAGATGTTTTTACATTTCCGCATCGCAATAATGATTGTAAGGAGAAAGATAAAGGCAAGAAAAACGTCCCACATACCCCACCACGGAAGTTGCCATGCAACTGGTGCTGCAAAATAGGCTCCAAGTAAAACCAAGTAATAGACTAGAACCTCTCGCCATCTAGCTCGGAAGAGAAAACCTGCAACCATCGCTCCAATTGGTGCCCCAAGCGTGAAAAGAAATTCCTCAGACCCTCGGAAAACGATGGAATGGCCAACCATTACACCAATGAAACTAGCAAGAAAACCAGCGAGTGGACCCAATAATACCCCACTGAGAGGCGTAATCATAAAAACCCAGCTGAACCAAACGCCCCCCGAAAATGGTATAGGTGAACTCAGCAGCAAATCACAAATTACGTTGAAGGCTGCAAAAACCGAGACCAATGAAACAAAAGATGACTTCTTAAACTTTTCCGCAAATGAAAACACATTGGTTTCCTTTATGTTTGCAGTCACTTCATCGGAACACCTTTGAGCAGTTGACAAGTCATTTGGAGGCATACTTGCACGCCAACATGAGGAGTGTTCATATTTAGGCTTTATCTTATATCACTGCTCTCATACAAGAAGGCGGTTGACCAAATCATGAAATTAGCGCGTTACCGGCATTCAAACATGGAATCATATGGCGTTCTTGTTGATAATGGAATCATATGTCTCTTAGCATTGCCAAAGGCTGTGAATTGTCAGCCCCCACTCACGTTCGACGACCTCATAGCTCTTGGCAACAACGGCATAAGAATTGTGGAGCAGTTGTTGAGGATTTCATCTCAGAGAGAGAAGAGGAATGCAACCGTCGGCGTTGACGATGTTACACTTCTAGCACCGGTACTATCACCTCCAAAAATCGTTTGCTTAGGTTTGAATTACAGAGATCATGCAGCAGAGCAAGGGAAGGATATACCGGATGAACCAATCTTGTTTATGAAGCCTCGTACAGCCATAATTGGTCCCGACCAACCAATTGTTCGACCGAAAGGCGTGAAACAGCTAGATTATGAGGCGGAGTTGGCGATTGTGATTGGTCAGAAAGGGAAGAACGTTCCAATCTCTGAGGCCAGAAACTTCATCTTTGGATACACAATTCTCAATGACGTAAGCGCTCGTGACATTCAGTTCAAAGATAAACAATGGACTAGAGGGAAGGGTTTCGACTCTTTCGCACCTATGGGACCTTGCATCACAACAGCTGACCAGCTCAAAGATCCTGGGAACTTAGGCGTACGCACGAAGGTGAATGGCGAGCTTAGACAAGACTCTTCCACCAAGAACATGGTTTTTGGCGTCTGCGAGATAGTTCACCGGCTCAGTCAGGTTATGACTTTAGAAGTTGGGGATGTAATCGCAACTGGAACTCCAGCTGGAGTAGGTATCTTCATGAAGCCAAGACCTAAGTTCCTATCCCCTGGCGACCTGGTGGAAGTAGAAATCGAAGAAGTTGGAACATTGAGAAATACTGTATCAAAAGAGAATTTATTGCCCTTGAGCGAGTAGTTGACGATTAGGTGCTACGTTTGCATGCAGGTAGGAAGCTAGGATGTTGAAGATGAGAAAATCAGTCAAAGAAGATTGGACGTTACTTCCTCTTCTCGTAGTCTTAGGTACGGGTTTGATTGTAGCGATACTTGATTTTGTGTTTCTGCAGAACCTTACGTTTCAAGTCTTTGGTCTTGTTGGTTTATGTCTATTCCTAATCTGAGGATACGTGCGTTTCAAGGCACGATTGGAACTTAAAAAGAAGGCAGGGTTCAGTAGTATTGCTTCAACAGCAAGACTTCAAATTGTAGAAAGCCATCGGCTGGTCAAAGATGGGCTTTTCAAACATGTTAGACATCCAGTATACTTGGGGGAAACACTAAGGAATTTCGGCTTTGTCCTAATTTTCTCAAGTATTTATGGGGTGTTATTCATGGCGGGGGGAGCAATTCTCCTTCTCATACGTATAAGAACCGAAGAAGAAATGCTGATTAAGGCATTTGGCGAGGATTATAGAGAATACCAAAGAAAAACGAAGAGGATAATACCGTATATCTATTAACGGATTCTAGCAGACATGCTGATTTCTGAGTAAGACTGGCATACTAACTGGCGGTTGGAGGCGCTATTCTCTCAGAATGAAGTAGGAAGTTGCATAGAAGAACGGGTAGAGTAGGGCGGATATGAGGAATGGGGCTGCAAAGCCTAGAAGTGATATAACCAGCCCGGACATGGCAAGGCTGAAGGTTCTTCCGATATGATGTCCCATCCAAAGTAGTCCTATGTCGGTCCCATAAGATTCTTCATTAGTGATTTTTGATAATATTCCTTCTTGACTAATACTTAGCAAGCCTTCAATAGCGCCGTAGGCAACCACAAGAATACCTGCGATGAAAGAGCTTGAGAGACCGGTTGAGATAAGTGTGAACGTGTAGAGCAGTCCGCTGAGCATTATTAGTTTTCTTATTTCAAACTTTCCAGCAAAGAGATATGCGACCAAACCAGCTAGAAAAATCTGCAAGCCAAGAAGCACACCTATTGTTCCAGCATCGAATCCATTGTGGCTCAAGAAAAGGGGGTAGACAAATCCACTCACAAATCCGAAAGATAGTCCCATCATGAAGAACAACACTAGGCATCCTTTGAATAATTTCTTTCTTTTCCTGAAATCTAAGACATCGAGAGCTTTCGCCATGTTCAGTTTTCTTCTTGGGCTTCTACCTTTGAGCAGTAGAGATATTGGAATAACAAAAGCTCCTGTTAGAACACACAGCATTAAAGTGCCCTCGAAGAAGAACAAGAGAACAAGAAAGCCAGCTAACAGACTTCCAACAGCCGAAGAAACATACGTGACTGTTCTAAGATGAACTAGAATTCTCCACTTCCTTTCGCTGCTTTCCATGAGAAAGGCTCTATTCACTGCCCATAAGGAAGCACTCTTCATTCCTTCCATAACCTTTCCAAACGCGAATCCTAGTGTAGCGTCAGCCAGATAGTAAATCAGATTTGAGATCGTAGAAAAAAGTCCATTCAAGACGAAGAACGGTTTTCTACCCCAGAAGTCGGAGGTAATTGCAAAAAACATTCTTCCAAGCTGAAAGATCATAGGCATAGCTGCAAACACGAAGCCTATGATGACAATGTCAATTTGTCTTGCCTCCATCATCAAAGGTAGAATGACGCCTACAATACCTCCCACAAAGGAATTCAAAATCTGAATAAGAAGAGCAATTCTAACTTGATTCAAACATCTCTTTTCCCCACACAGTTATGTCATGCATGAGCGCAAGTTCAAGGACTGTTTGTATGATTAATCTAAGTGTACAATTAATCCGTCGTGCTCAACGAACTCTACGCGCTCTCCAAATAAGTCCCTTACATTTGTGAAATAGCATGGTAGTCCTCGACCAGTCAAGATACTAGGAGCATCCATAAGCTGAAAGTGCAGGTGTGGTCCAGTCGAATTTCCAGAGTTGCCAACTTTTCCGAGTGTTTGCCCTTGTTTTACCTTATCTCCTTTGTTCACTTGGAGACCAGGCTTCATGTGACCATAGAATGAAAATTCGCCGCCATGATGTTCTAACACTACAAAGTTTCCATTAGCCAAAGCTAAAAGCCCTTGTTCTTTAAGGAGTTTTATCTTTCGTTCTTTTGGTAGAAGTGCGCAAGCACTCGGATTCTCAGGTGAACCATCCAAGCAATCAACAACTTCGCCGTCAGCAATAGCCACAATCTTCTGTCCGTAACATGGATATTCGTCATTTGGTTTCTCCTGATTCTGAACAAACTGCATGTTATCATCCAACTGAATGAGATCGAATCCAAATTCCTGTGAATTATGTGTCCGGTGGTCATAAGGGTCATTCCAATTGCCTAAAACCATCCAGATCCCCTTCAAGGGGAATATGTATTGATTCTTTCTTTCATATTGGGTGACAGGTATACGGATAGCCACGTTCTTTTGTTTATCTTCTTTGACATAGACAGCTGTGAAGACGAGTTCGTCGATTGGTTCAGGTGTAGCGATTCGGAAGTGTTCATGGAGAAAACCTGTCTCTTGATTTGGCTCCAGAGTGTTGGTGGATATTTGATCTTTGTCCCAGAACTTTTCAGTTCCCATCAACAACAACAGATTTCCTTTTCGAAGCGTTTCTTTGATGCCCCGACGTTTTGTCATCAGTTTCTCCTTCAGTTCTAGTAGCGCCAAGGATCGTTTCTTCACCATTTCTTCGGGATAGGAGATTTTCTTTTGGCTCTTGCCTTCTGACTTGAGATCAAAACAGTATCTTGTGATATGGACGGGTTTTTCTGCTGTGTTTTTTACCCGTATAGCTCTCAGCAAGAAGTCAGATTCAACGTTTTCCTGCCCTTCGATTCCACGCACAATATTGATTAGGAATTGAGGGGGATGAAATTTCACTTCCATTTCTATCACGGACTATCAGAGCATCTACTAGTATTTGCCGCTCATAAATGCATGTCGAGATAAAGATTTCACGTGATAGAGAAAAGCAGAACGAAGCTAACCACAAAACCAACCAATGCTGGCGGAAGAATGGTTTTTAGAAGGCCCTTGACTTCCACATGGAAGAACTGTGCGGACAGAGACACACAGGGATGTATGGGGGAAAGAACGTAACCAAGAAAAATGCTGAAATATGTTATGGCAAAAACAGGAGCAGATAGAATCCATCCCTTCGTCAAGAATATTGGGATTATTATTAGAATGGGTGTCTGGATTCGTCCAGTGGCAAAGCCAAGCAAGAATCCTATGACAACGCAAAGAAGCACGGGACTGACTTGAAGGGTTTGGATTAACGTGGGGATGCATGATGCAGTGAATACATTGAGGAAGAAGGCCATACCTACAATCATAAAGGCGAAATTCCATGGTCTTGACTCCCGAGTGATTCTGGCGAACCTTCTAGCGCCCAATCCTCCAATACCCACCGCAAGAATCAAGCTGCCTGCTATAGCAATCAGCGTAGCTGTTTCAGGGATAGAAGGCGAAAAGAAGGCTTTGATTAAAAAGTCTAGGATTGGCGCAATTACGATTACAGTCAGCGGTGGAAAAAGCTTCTTCAAGGAGAGTCTCTGTTCATAGTTTGTTTCGCCTGTGACGTTACGAAGAAAGAAGACATATCCCAGAAAGATTGAGAGAAGAAACAGTGGAGTCGAATATAAGAGAACTTGATAAAGATTGAGTTCAGCTATCTTGACGGAGATTATGAAGGCTGGAGCCAGAGGATAGACGAGAAACAGAATGTGACGAAACCATACGTTTAGACCACATTTCTGCTCGTTTGACACATTCTTGCCAGCTTTTTCTACCATTGGTGCTGAAAGGAGAGCACCGCCTGGCATAGGAAGCATTCCCAGCAATGCAGGAGAGACTGCAAGGAGAGCCTTGTTTCCGATTCTCAGGTTTTTAACAAGATCGTCCATTTGTCCTGTGTCCTTCAGTATGCCACCGATGATTGGGATCAACCCTACAGCTAATGCTAACAACACTGTGGATGGGTCTAGGAAAGCTGAAATAAATAGTGCAACAATTTCACTGATTGGTATGGTGAAAATCGCCAAGACGAATGCTCCTAGAAACATGGCTAAAGCGAAGTTTTTCCTTGATACTATGAGCAGTACGAAGAGTGCAGAGAAGAATCCGGTCCATATAAAGAGTGGAGACATTGAACTCACTAGTCGAGGTTTGTATGCTTCTTAAGATACTTGCATATCCTTGACAGCGACTTCTCCTTTTGGAGAGATTTCTCGTGCAATAATGCAGCTGAACTTGTAGACTTTTGTATCTTTTAGCAGCCAGCAGTCAGGTGACAACCCTGCCTTTATACAGCATTGGCAGAGGAACTCTTCTTCGTTCCATTTCCACTCAACGGGCACTTGAGGGAGAAGAAGACCCTTTGAGTAGCCGCCTTCAACAATCAATCCGTCTTGCCCAACTCGTATCTTTGAGGGATAATCTGTAGGCGTCTCCGTTTTCACAAGTTGAGGTGGAGTAAGCACGCTCACCTCAAACACCATGTGAGCGAGTTCGTCGAGGGTGACGGATTGAAAACGAGGGTCCTGTGTTGCAGAGTTGATGGCTGACTCGATCACTGCATTCGCCAAAGGTAAGGTTGGATAAGGGAGACCAATGCAGCCTCTGAGTTCTTTTCTTTCGTGGTCAATCCGGTTTAGAGTGACAAAGACGCCACATTTTTCCTCAAATTTTGGTGGGATATTCGTGGGAGATGACAGGGTTTTCCCGGTTTTGAGGTGTTCCTCTATGGCTTGTCTTGCCAGCTTCACAAGGAATCTCCCCTCGTCTGTGGTTAACTGAAACGGCATATGATTCGCCTCGATTATGGAAGACATGGTCTAGTGTTACTGAGGTTTTGAGACCAAGCTACTATCACTATTAGAAATAAACTTATGCTTTGCAGTTGAGAAATGACTTGTGCGTTGACCCAAGTTGAAGCTGGACGTTAGAGCTTCGCCGAGTCTTCTTGAATTCCTTCTTTGGTGATGGTGAAGAAATCCACGCCGTCGCCGCTCATGATATCGCGGCTTACAGCGGATTTTACAGCTCTGGTTACAAGCGCCTTCGCATCCTTGACTGGCATGTTCTCTTTGTACCCGTCCTCCAAAACTCCAACAGCAATTGCTGCACCAGAGCCTACCACTGCGTATTTATCAGGGATGAGAGATCCAAGCACATCAAGTGAGTAGAGAGATGCTCCATCAGCGTCGATTCCACCTACGAGTGTTTGGGTAATCAGCGGTGCAAGCCGTCGATTGAATAGCAAGTTTGACATGAACTTGGCGGCAGACTTAACAAGCATCGGTCTTCCCACGTCAAGATTGAAAAGGTTCATGTAAGCCTCCATTTCACGAACCAAAACTTGCATGTCCGAAACCAATCCTGCACACGCCACACCAACTCTATCAGCTATCTTGAAAATCTTCTTGCCAGCACGGCTGACAACCAAGTAGCCATATGAAACTCTCTTTTCTGAGGCCAAGATTACCCCGTCTGAGCAGACTGCACCTATGGTAGTTGCTCCAGGGACGTAGAGATATCGTGACTGCGCCCGTTCACTCAAGTTTGCATCTTCCATTTCATGCACCAACAGATTAGGAGATATTATTAGACTTAACCACGGAATTTTAAACTTTCCGATAGACTAATCGCTGAAAAGACTAGCTTTCAAATTTACTACAGAGCTACTGAGTCAACTTAACCCCTATCTGCGAGAACCCCAAGGTACGCATGTCGCGATCCGAGTACACAGAAAGCGGCAAGTCGTCTGCAATCTTTCTAGGGAGCTACATTCTGGCTACCTAGAGCCTCGTCGCTTACTCCCATTTCCCGCCTACAAACTGGGTCTTGACTTGGGTGTTAGTCCTTCTTGAAGAATATTTCCTGTTTTGGGTAATCGATGAGTACTCTGTAGTCTTTGACGAAGTTGTATCCTATAATGCCTCCGAGATCTCCAATGCAACCACATTTCGACACGTTTGACAAATCCATAATACCTACTTGGATGTCTTTTGCCTCAACGTCGTCAACTTTTATGGATTCAACAGTGCGTGTGGTTGCCACAAGAGCACCTCCAGCACCTAGGGCGTTTCGTGTAGCCAGTGTTTTGTCAGAAAGACCAAGTTTTTCTGCGGTTTGTTTCTCAATGACGGTCATGGAAGATCCTGTGTCAAAAATGAAGTTGAAGGGGCCAATCTGATTTATTGTACCCTTGATAGTGATTATTGGTCTTTCAGGGTTTGCTATGTAGAACTTCGTCATCCCAATCCCTTCTTAAGGTTTTATTGCTGAAACGTTTACGCTTAGAGTTGAAGCAAGAACCTCCTCTACATACTTCTTTGATTTTTCATCCAGTTCGGATATACTCTTTAACTCTTGAGCATTCGTGTTACGGTTGGCAATGATTACTTTTGCGTCAGAATCGTTTGTGAGCTCCTCGGAGCAATATTGTCTTTCATCAAGGATTCTTATGTCTTTGAAGCCAACTTCTTCTATCGTCTCCAAGTATTTGTCTTTCATAATCGCAGTCTTAATGCAACTTGATGGATGTGCTTCCTCTCTTATTGCAGCTGAGAGCTCCTTTTTCAGAACCAAGTCTGAAACCATTATCCTTCCTCCAGGCTTCAAGACGCGGAAGGCTTCTTCGTAGACTTTCTTCTTGTTTGATGTGAGATTGATTACGCAGTTTGAAATGACAACATCAGCCTTGTTGTCTGCTACTGGGAGATGTTCGATTTCACCAAGCCTGAACTCGACATTCTCATAGTTGCCCTTTCGCGTATTTTCTCTCGCTTTGTCAAGCATTTCAGGCGTCATGTCTATGCCAATGACTTTGCCCTTTTCTCCAACCTTCTTTGCTGCAAGAAAGCAGTCGACGCCAGCGCCTGATCCAAGATCGATGACTGTTTCACCTTCTTTCAGGGATGCGAGGGCAACAGGGTTGCCGCATCCAAGCCCGAGGTTTGATCCTTTTGGAATGGAATTCAGTTCTTCACTTGTGTATCCCATTTTCTTGCTTAGTTCTTCATGCGTCGGAGAACTGCCACAGCAGGAGGTTGTGGGCCTGCTGGACGGTTCTTCTTTGGCTATTTTGGCGTATCCCTCTCTAACTTCTTTCCTTATCTTTTCTTCTTGCACACTAACACCTCAATCTATTGATCATCGAGTCTTCTCTTGACCGAGGGATTTCTTGGCTTGTTCCTTTAGCTCTCTTATTTTGCTGACTGTCGGCATGACCTTTTGGAAGAGGTCTTTGCGGGCTTGAATTCCCTCTTTGATGAAGAACGCTGCTGCTTCGGACCGGCTTTTGAAAGCTTCCACTTCGACGAGGGCATCTATTTGCTTCAAGTTTCCGTCGCTTAGTCGAGTCATTACCACGTTGCTTCTGCCCCCTAATCCTTCGCCCAACTTCAGCAGGACCTTCTCTCCGATTTCTTCTGCCCCTTCGCCTTCTGGGCAACACATCGCCATCACGACGCCCTCCTTCTTCTTCACCTTTTCTTTGGTTTTGCTTTCACCCATTTCCTTCACCTCAAGTAATGCCATATCGTGTATGGTGTAATTCGTAATTGAGATACTTAAATCTTTCGGGAGCGCATTGCATGTATGCAGAGCTAACAGGTCTTGGATTTCCTTTTTGGAAAACTTTTAGTCCTTCTTTCCAGTATTCACGATTTAGGAGGGCTTGGCGTGGAGAAGAAGATACTGGAAGAAGAGATTGGAGACTTGCTGCAGAAGCATAAATTGAGGATAGGTGTTGCAGAATCAGCTACAGGCGGACTGATATCGCACAGAATAACGAATGTTCCAGGCTGCTCTGAATATTTTGAAGGTTCCATAGTTTCCTACGGCTATGAAGCAAAAGGAGATCTTCTAGGCATCAAGAAAAGCACCCTCGAAAATTACGGAGCAGTGAGCTTTGAAACCAGCAAAGAGATGGCTCACGGGGTCAGAAGCAAAATGGGCGTTGATATAGGCCTAGCGTCCACTGGTATTGCCGGACCTGGCGGCGGTTCTTCAGAAAAGCCTGTTGGGTTGATCTATATCGGATTAGCAGCCAAAGATGTTCTCACGTCTAAAGAATATGTTTTTCATGGAAGTCGAGATGAAAATAAAGAGGCTTTCGCGGAGGCAGCTTTGAGCACGCTGAAGAATTATCTGTTGGAATTGTGAATAAGCGAGTAGAAGAGTGGCGGAGAACTGTGAAGGGCTTATTCGTGGGGAGGTTTCAACCTTTTCACCTAGGGCATCTGAAAGCCATAGAGTGGATCCTAAAGAGATGTGAAAAGGTAACTATCGTAATAGGAAGCTCTCTGGAGTCCTTCACTCAAAGAAACCCGTTTACATTTGAAGAAAGAAAAGAGATGATTGCAAAATCTCTAGAGAAAGAAGGGATTACAAAAGAAAAATACGAAATAATCTGGATTCCTGACGCCTTTAATTGTGAACGTTGGGTCAAAAGCATCTTAGGAAAAGCTGAGTTCGACGTTGTTTTCACCAGAAGCTTCTGGGTGAAACACTGCTTTGACCTCTCCGAGATCGCTGTGAAAGAACACCCTACGTTCGAACCCTATTCCGCCAGAAAGATCAGGCGTATGATGAAGGAAGAAGAAGGCTGGGAAAGCTTACTTCCGAGTGGAAGCAACGAAGCAATAAGACAGATCGATATCAAAAAAAGGCTGAATGGCAGAACAGAGGGAAAAGCTGAAAATCGCAGTTGAAACGTACGCGCGTGCTATCAGAAGCAGTAATCAACTGTTATCTGAAGTGTTGTGAGGTCTGCAGTCATGTCGTATATATGTCCCAAATCGGTTTTATCATAGCCCCAAGTGTAGTGTGCCGTTATTTGAGTATCATCAAAGGTTAGAGTATCAAGTCGATGCCAAACATGTTCTCCCTTGACTTGGATAAAAGTTGTTCCTGCTATCAATTCGGCTTCTTTTTCAGTTAAACCGTCGCTTATGTTGGCGCACACAAAGACATCCATGCTCCTCATACCGTTGACAACAGCCTCGAACTTAGCCACACCCGAAGGTGTTTCTCCGTTTTCTTCGGCTCGTGTGCCTCCATCTCTTACAACCCAAGCATAAGCTATAGCCGAAGCGGCGATGACCAGCAGTATTGCATTCAATAGCAGTTTCTTCCTCAATCTAATCACCAAAGAAGGTGAAAGGTCTGAGTGGAATTTAGTTCTATGCATTGGAACAAGTGTTCTAATATTAGAACAATTGAGCAATATGTGCGCTGATGTGTTGGAAACTTATAAGCTAATGGACTGCAGATTGTTCTTGGGGGCTGTTAATGGAGGGTGTCAAGTCAAAGCTGAAGGGGACTACTCTTCGGGTATACTGGCATCTTCTGAGAAGTGGGAAACCCACTACCATCAGGCGTCTTCAAAGAGAACTAGGTCTTTCAAGTCCAAGCGTGGCATCCTATCATCTTGAGAAGCTCATGGATTTGGATCTCGTCAAGAAAGTTAGAGGAGACTATGAACTGAAGAGAACAGTCAGCTTGGAAGCGTGCAGCTCCTTTGT
>CP070754.1:1269680-1283188 GCA_020348865.1 Candidatus Bathyarchaeota archaeon
CGACGAATTCCTTCATTACTACACTGAATACGGCATTAGGCAAGTATTGAATGTAAATCTAGGAAGTGTAATGCTAGGCTACTTGCTCTACAAACTTGGGGTTGACATAGAATTTAAAATCTCAGTATTTCTTGGCAATGACAATCCTTACGCCTGCTTCTGGACATTGATGACTGCGAAACTCTTCACACGGGATGATGGCTCAAGCCCTCTCGTCGGTTACAACCTTTCGAATTCCGTTAACAACGAGACCATTGAATTATCAGCTTATGTACGAAACGCCTTCAATCTTGAGGATATCGTCCGCATCGAACATCACATCAAGGAAACCTACAAGAGCATTGTTAGACAACCGTATGACCGATTGAACGAACTGCTAGAAATCGCCAGTCACGTTAAGAATGTCAGCGCAAAACATGAGGGCGGCTTCCCTGAGATTGAAGCAACCCGCGAGCACCCATCAGACATTCTGGACTATTTCATTGCCAAGAAAGACATACTTGCACAGAATCTGATGCCAGAACTTACAATCAACTATCTCGACAAACACGATTCATTGAATAGAACTGCTAAAGCCTTGACTGAACGAGGTCTAGCGTTCATAGCTGCCCAGAACTTGCACAAACGTTAGAATCGATTATTTATCATGCGTAAGTGAAAAGGCTTGTCGATTCAAGACCCTTTGATTGGTTCTTCTCTTTCGCCCTCTCAAATCACATAGAGTGCGAAAGAAGCGAGTTACTCTCAGGTAGTCAAGTCCAGC
Source organism: Candidatus Bathyarchaeota archaeon (assembly GCA_020348865.1). Taxonomy (GTDB): domain Archaea; phylum Thermoproteota; class Bathyarchaeia; order Bathyarchaeales; family Bathyarchaeaceae; genus SOJZ01. The sequence goes on from CP070754.1 coordinate 1,270,444, forward strand.
TCCTTCAGCTTCTCTCGAGTTGGCACTCCATTTTCATCCCATCCCCTTAAAGTATAATACTCGTTAAGCATCCTGTCAAACCTGTTCTTCGTTATCATTTGCCCTTTTGCTACCCCATCTGGCAAGGGTTCTTCCATAATACGTGCCGGCAGTGTATCATCTTTCCTTGTCATTCCTTCACGTACATTGAATAGTCTGGTGAGGTTCCAGATTCTTTCTCCCGTTTTAAGATACTCATCTTCTGCAAGGTTCAAGCCTGTTGCGCTGTTCAGAAGGTCCATGAAGTGTTTGACCTTCAATGGCATGAAGTCGCATAGGACAAGAGAGAAACACATTGCTCTTTCATCCTGAATGTCCTTCACGAATTTTGCTCGCCCCTTCGTCGAGTACCTTGGTTCCAAGCGTCCTCGAATCTCTGCGTTGACGGTCCATGCTCTTTCATGGCATGCTCCACGATCAGAGGTTGCATAAGCTAACGCCATTCCAAAGGCTCCCCTCGGATCATAGCCGGGGAATTCCATACCTTTCACGTGGATTGCAAACCTCTCTGACCCTTTTCCGATTTTTTCAGCTGTTCTTTTCACGCCTTCAGCCAGCAAATCTCCTAATCCTTCACGATAAGCAATATTCTGCACCATTTCTACCTGAGCGTCTATGTTGCCAAAGCGTAGTTCAACGCCTCCAACATCGTCTTTACCGATCAGCTTCTTTTCGAAGCATTCCATGGCGAAAGCGATTGCGTTACCAGTTGAAATGGTGTCCAAGCCGAGGTCGTCGCACAACAGGTTCGTGTAAGCGATTTCTTCTATGGAATCTATGCCACAGTTTGAGCCCATCAATGCGATTGTTTCATATTCTGGTCCATCAAGATCATTCACTCTGTACTTACCTGAGTCAACTCTGGTGTGTTTCCAACAAGCAACTGGACAGTTGTAGCAAGCGCCATCCTTGACGACAATCTTGTTTCTCATGGTTTCTCCGGAGATACTGTTTGCGCCTTCAAATACTCCAGTGGAGAAATTCCTTGTGGGAAGTAATGCTGCTTCGTTTACAGGGGCTACCCATGCGGGGGTTCCGTGTTTTCTCCGTATTGGAGTGAAATAGTGTTCTTTTATTCTTTTGATCGCTCTTTTTGTGGCTTCTCTGAACTCTTGGGGGTGAGCGTATTCTGGTTTTCTCTCACCTTGAACGGCTATGGCTTTCAGATTTTTGGCTCCCATGACTGCACCAGTGCCGCCTCGACCTGCTTGTCGGTAGAGGTCTGCGGTGATGCAGGCGTATCTTACGAGTCGTTCTCCAGCAGGTCCTATTGAAGCTACTTTCACATTTTTGTCGAGTCTTTTTTTCAGTTTTGTCTCGGTTTCAAGGCAGCCTTTTCCCCATAAATCTTCGGCTTCAATGAAATCTGTTGAATCGTTGTGAATCCACAAGCAGGTTGGGTTGACTGCTTTACCAGATATGACGAGGCAGTCAAAGCCTGTTGACTTCATTTCTACGCCGAAAAAACCGCCTACATGCGAGTCCAGAAAAGCTCCGGTAAGTGGTGATTTGGTTATGACTGTCCATCGAGCGGAAGATGGGGCTAATGTGCCAGTCAGCGGACCTGACGCGAATATGACTAGATTTTCAGGGTTAAAGGGATCCGTGTTAGGGTTCACGGAGTCGTATAGGATTTTAGCACCTAACCCCTTCCCACCGATAAATTTCCCTGCAATCTTTTCATTTGTCTTTTCAACACTTGTCTTTTCGTTGGTTAAGTCTACTTTGAGAAATCTTCCGGTGTAGCCTCCAAGCATCATGGCGTCTTCTCCGTTAGAATACACGGGAATATCAGATTTGCAGTAGCTACGTAATAAACTCTGTGAGTGTCCTAGACGTTGCTTTTAGAAATATAGAAATATGGTGCGACGGCATACGTAAAGCCTCTAAAAGAGATTGGTTGGAAGGTTTTGGGTGTGTTCAAGCCTAAAGGTATTCTGCCCGCCTTGGTAACACCATTCACAAAGGACGGAAAAGAACTGGACGAAGAACGGATGCGGAGCTTGGTTAACTACTGCATTGAGAAAGGGGTGAATGGGGTTGTTCCGTGCGGCACAACCGGTGAATTCGTGAACCTTACAGAAGACGAAAAGAAGAAGTTGATTGATGTTGTTGTGGATGAAGTTAACGGCAGAGTGTCAGTGATTGCAGGAACTGGGGCAAGTGGAACCGATCAAGCCCTCAAAATGACTGAATACGCCAAGGACGCTGGTGCAGATGCAGCCCTAGTTGTGACGCCTTTCTACCTGAAACCCACTGACCGTGGCATCTACGAGCACTTTCATACCATAGCAACCAAAGTTGATTTCCCTCTCGTTCTCTACAATATCCCCCAATGCACTGGAGTTTGGCTGAGCTGGCAGATGGTTGAGGACCTTGCACAGGTTCCCAACATAGTTGGCTTAAAAGATAGTAGCGGAGAGTTGAAATTCGTACTAGCAGTGTTGGAAAAAGTCAGAGATAAGATTAACGTCATATGCGGCCATGATGAAGTAGTCCTGTCCGCCCTTGCTGCTGGTGCTTCAGGCGCCATATTGGCCAGCGCCAACGTCATCCCAGATGTGTGGGTTGCTGTCTACAATGCTGTTCAGAAAGGTGCCCTCAAAAAGGCTCGTGAACTACAATACAAAGTGCAGAAGATTGCGAGAATAATTGCGAGAAGCGGAGCTGTAGGAACAAAAACGGCGCTCAATATGATGGGAATGAAGGTTGGCCCGGTGAGGTTGCCGTTGAGCGTCGGGGGAGAGTTGACTTACGAAGCCCGAGAAGAGCTTCGTCTCGACTTGGAGAAGATTGAGAAGATTGCTGTGAAACCCATCAAATTCAAGATTGAGGAGAAAATTCTGGAAGGACGTTTCACTGCTATCGGGGTCACACCAAAAATCATCCAAGACTTTCATCTCCGTGTAGGTGAGGCTCTAGCTGGAAAAGGCGCTGAAGTTGCACATATAGACTTGATGATTGGAAAGAAGACTGGTCCATTAGGTGAGGCCTACGCAAATGCCAAAGCTACTCCGACGCCTGGGCATGAACCACTAATTGCCATTCTAGAGCCTAATCTAGCTGTAAAACCGGTAACACTCATTGTTCCAACAGTTACCATCAAGAGCATGCGACAAGCTAGCATGGTCTATGGTCCAGCGCAGACTGCCGTTGCAAAGGCGGTGGCAGACAGCTTGGCGGACGGAATTCTACCTAAAAAAGCCGTTGAAGATTTAATTGTCATTGCAAACGTTTTCGTTCATCCAACTGCTGTCGATCGTCAACGCGTATATATCAACAACTACAAGGCGATGAGACATGCCATACGGAAGACGATGGAGGGCAGACCTACGGTTGGAGAAATCATAGAAAACAAGGAACGCGCCAAACATCCCTTCAAATATACGCCATAGAAGAAACTCCGCAACGTTATTATCCTATATGTATACATGATGGACGCGGTAAACTCTATTGTCGCAGACTATTAGTGAAGGCGATCATGTTCTGCTCTACTTGGATCGAAGAAGAACCTATCTGGTTAAAGTTGAGAAAGAGAAGAGTTTTCACACCCACAAAGGCTTCATCCAACTGGAAGAGCTGATAGGAAAGGAATATGGAACCGGAATAACAAGCAGTATGGACATCGAATTCGTAGCGTTGGAGCCTACTCTGCGAAACTATGTTTTCAAGATGCTGAGGAAGACACAGATAACATACCCAAAAGATATTGCACTCATTATCATGTTCAGCGGAATTGGACCTGGCAGCCGTGTTGTAGAGGCTGGTACTGGAACCGGAGCGCTCACAACTGCTCTCGCATTCTACGTCAGACCAGAAGGATGTGTCTACAGTTACGAGATTCGTCAAGAATTTAGGGAGACGGCGTCAAAAAATCTGGAAAGAGCAAACGTGTCAGGGAATGTGAAGCTCAAGAACAAGGATGTGACAGAAGGAATAGATGAGCAGGATGTAGACGCTGTGGTTCTCGATTTGGCAACTCCGTGGCTCGTTGTTCCGCACGCTTGTTCAGCTCTGAAAGGAAGCGGAACCATTGTTTCTTTCAGCCCCACAATCGACCAAGTCATGAAAACCGTTGAAGCTCTGAGAGAAAACGCGTTCGTGTCAATTGAGACCGTTGAATGTCTCATGCGACGAATGCAAGTTGTGAAAGGTAGAACGCGACCTGAAACCTTGATGACAGGACACAGTGGCTACATCACTTTCGCACGCAAAACTCTTGGAAAAGAGAGGAGCGAGGATAAACACGCTGGAAAGCGCTAAGCACTTCTTTTTGGTTAAGATTCGATTCACCTTAATTCTCCTCCAGTCATGATTATCGGCATGATTGTGCCAAAGCTGAATTTGGTCACAATTACTTGTGACTATCCTTCTAAACAGGAAGATACGGTCATCCCCCTCTAGTTTCTCGAGAGGCTTTGAATACGTCTGCAAGAAGGATGATCGAGTGTTCCTTGGAAAACGCAAATAAACTTCAACGGTTAGAAGTAGATGAGGTCATACGGAAAGTGGCCGGGGTGAGGTAGCCTGGTAGCCTACTGGTCTGTGGAGCCTGTCGCCCGGGTTCGAATCCCGGCCCCGGCCCTCAACGCGCGCTGGGCTCCTGAGACCCGTTTCTCGGTTCTGGCCCTGTAGCCTTCCCATTGCTTCCACTAGCGCATTCTCGGAGACCCTGCTGAGGTTGAGGCCCAGTTTCCTGGCGGTTTCTACCACTCGTTGATTCAGATACAGGCAAGTCGACTTCCTGCCTCCCATGTTACCATGCGCACCCATATGAAAACATGCGAATCGGGCTATTTATTGCCCCCTAAGGGAAAAGCCGAGGTAGTGCGTGCATGCAAGGATTGCACAGGCTCATGACTATGGAACGTTGTGTCTAGAATCAAGATTTTGTTTGAATTCCTTCTTCTTCAGTTTCTTCTAGGTTTCTTATTACTTCATCTAACTTCTCTATTTTTTCCGGATTTGCGGAATCAACGAATTCGTAGATTTTCTTCCTCTTTCTGATTTCTTCAATCCGTTTCTTTCTGTCTCTTGGCACTACATAGATGGGATAGACTCTCCAAACCATTCTCAACATCAAAGCTTTCTTATCAATCGTTTTGCTGACAAGTCCTTCATTGCAGAGCTCCTTTAGATAATTGGAGAGCTTCTGCCTGGAGATATGCCGTTCTAATCCATTTTCGACAAATTCTTTGAGGAGATGGGACCACCTCGTTTTTCCCTTCTCGTCGATGAAGAGGGCAATATCATATTTCGAGAAAGCTATGGGTCTCATTCTCGGACCTAATCCATTTCTAGACATGGTCTGCCTAATAGATTAGAGTCTAATCCGTTCTTATAAATGTTTGGATTTGTGTGCGCAAATTCAGTAGGTTGATTCAGGGAATTCCACAAGCTCCTACTTCCTGAAGCCGCACTCGTCTACCGTTTCGCAGAACACTTGGTCGGGGTCGTATCCGAATCCCAGGACGCCTCGTACTTGCGCGCGCAGATGAATTTTAGAGGATAACCCATTACGCTAACATGTCGTTTCTTTTGCTGGCTTAGTGATTCTCTGGGTATCCTTTGTCTTCTCAATGTATTTGCTTAGAAAGTCAATGAATCAATTGTCAACAAAGTCTGGAATCGGTTTGTTTGGTACCGCTGGGGTAGTAGTGCTCATAGGCGCAGTTGTACCGGTTATAGGGTTGCTGATAATTTGGATTGGTTTTGTACTAGCCACAGTAGCATTCTTCCAAATGAAGAAAGAGTAAGCTACGGTATTGTAGTCCAGACTACCAAAACGCGCGCGGGGTTATTTATTCCCCCCTTAGGGGGAAAGCCGAGCTAGTCACATTTTGTGAGTGCCATTTGTGAGTCGGTCTTAAAGCATTTGCAGGTTACGTACATCATAGGTGGAACCGGTTGGGAAAATATATGAATCAGCAATTTGGATCTGGAGTAGGCACACTTCAAAGCATCCGATGGAAAGAGCTAGTCAAGCGTTGGAAATCCATCGATGCACTTGGCTTTGACAGTGTTTGGGTTGCGGATGTATACACTTGGCGGTTCTAAACATGGTTGTCCGCACCCTGGAAGAAAGTGGAAAACACGAAACAATGGTCAGAATGATGCTAAACCACTTCAAAGATCAAGGATACGCGAATCTGAAAGCTGACCTAGAGAACGAGACTCTGCCTGATCAGATAGGTGATTATGTGCCAGACCTGACTTGTAAACAAAAATGATGAAAAAAAGACTCGTATCTTCGTTGAGGCTGAAACTTGTGGTACAATATCACACGGGCATACTGAAGGCCAATGGAAAGCCTTCTACAAGAAGTCCAGAGAAGTGAATGGTGAATTTCACTTGGCGGTTCCGAAAGTTTGCAATAGTGATTCAGGACAAGCTCTTGCGAACCAAAGATTAGATAAACTAAACATTGAGGCACAAGAAATTTGGAAGATCAACCATTCATTATAGGCGCGTGCCTGTGGCTCCAAATCTTGCACCACTTCTTGAGGGTCGAGGGTTTAGCATTGCCTGATGTGTAGTATTCCACTTCCCATCCCGCCTTGAGGACCTCTTCCTCGGTCTTTCCTGATAGAATCATCTCTTTCATGACCTCGCGAACATTATTAATATAATCTAACAGTTCAACAATCTTGTCTTTTCCAGCTACCGGACCATGTCCAGGGATGAAATACTTGGCGTCAAGAGAGAGGTACTCTTTCAGAGCTTGAATCCACTCATCTGGGTCACCATTTCTGGCGCCTCCCCAAGGGTAGTAGTTTACCCAAAAGTTGTCTCCAGCAACGATCACTTTGTAGTTTGGACAATAAGCATACGTCGAACCATCGGTGTGACCGCCCGTTCGCTTGATGACGAGGCGAACGTCGCCATCTTGAATTTCCAGCTGATCATCGAAAGCCTCGTTAGGAAGCGTGAGCTTTGCCTCTTCTGAAGTCTTTCGGTTTGCCTGTTTGAGATTCCTTAGCAGACGGTTTGAGGAGATAACTCTGCAATCGGAAAATGCCGATATCGCTTTAGTATGGTCAGAGTGGAAATGCGTCAAGACTACCACCTCAAGTTTTCTCTTGCTGATTTTTTCGATTTCTTTTCGGGTCTCCATTACTGCAGGCAGCTGTATTCCACAGTCAACCATAATCACTCTTCCTGGGAAAACAAGGGCAGTGACGTTTGCATAGGCAGGTTGCCTATCGATTACATAGATGTTCTCAGCTACTTTTCTGAAGGTCAACTATTAATCCTCAGTTACTTGTCGAATCTAAAGTGAGTGGGCAACGCTTGATAGTCGTTTTCGCAGGGAGGCCCATCAGAGACCAAGGCAGTTGTTCCACCAAGTGTGTGTATCCAAGACCAGAGTGTTCCACCTTCCACTCCCGTGAAGCGATCGCAGAGTCCTCCTTCACTTGGGCGGCTACTTGCCAGTCTGCGTGCGTAGTCTGTAGAGACAGGTTCATTTCGGCTTTGAAACCATTGTAGTACGTTCTTGTACCTTTTCATTGTACTACCCTCCAGTACCCAATTCTGTTCCTCGAATTTCCGCATTTCCTTTGATAGGTAGTGGTTTGTCGAAATCCCGATTCCTTCATCGAAGTTAATCACTTCAACTCTTTCAGGGCAAACTTCCACTCTAGCAATGTTGCTTCGTATATCACAAAGCAGAAAATTCCAGCCATGAAAGTGTGGAACACCTGTGAGAAACTCTACTGCCTCACTAGTCGTAGAATACTGGTCTAGAACCCATCGTGTCACTAAACTGAACACCAGGCCTGGTTGAGGTTGACCAGCGTAGCCCCCAATGCTCGCCGCAATTGCCAAACCCTTCTCATTGAATCCACAATACCTGCTGCTAAGCGAATCAGAGAATCCTAAACTGGCGTGACCATTCTTGAGTTCTGTCCAGAAAGCCGTAAGGTATTCTCTATCCGAATCCATATAGTCATAGTTACGGATGAAAAGTGGGGTCCCCTCTGAAGTGTGCTTCCCGGAAATTGCTACTGCTGAGCATGATTGTGAGCCAAGTCTAGCATAGGAACACAACGGCCACACCTTGACTTTTTCGTAATCCGTGTCAGCGCCATCCGCTACACCATGGAGCTCATCCAAGAAGCCCGGCATATGGTGACGGACTAGCTCTTCACATTGATTTGCGAACTTCAATCTTCCAGCAGGCACAATCTCATGGAAAGAGTCGAACCAGATTTGAGGAAGGATTTTCTCCTTAATCATCTTCCCTTGCTCATAGCCCATCTCGTAATAAGTGCCTTTCACCTTAGCTTGATACATCCCGAATCACGCCTAATGAAGAGTAATAAGCTTAAATATAAGCTTTTACACGAAAAGAATTTCAAAGAAATCACTTTATCGGATTTAAATCTATCTCCGATAGTTTCAGGCTTTTTTAAATCTCATTCCATGGTTTAGTGCAATTTGAAATCCCGTTGCTCAATTATACACCAATTTAAACCATATTCGGTCTTATTTTTCAGTCCACGCCAAGGGCTTGATTAACGCATATACATACATAGCAGGATCTAGATTCACGCACATACGTAAGCATGTAAAAAGCTGAACAGATAAATAGACGCCGTGGGATAGTGATGCAAAATTCATTCTGGTGATATAATGGGATACAAACGGAAAATCAATATGGGATACACCATCGAGCTTGAGGTTTTTGAAAGTGGTGGTTGTGCGTCTCACAAAGTTGGCGAAAAACTGAGGCATCCCGAAGATAGGGGAATTATGTGCCCGTGGTTATTGGATAGCGTTAGTAGTATGATTCGTGTTCTTCGATATGGCGGGACGCTTCCCTGGGAATACAAAGGTACTCCATATGAGAAAGAGATTGATCCTCAGGGCATTACAACAGAATTCGTTCGTTGTCCAGATCCAACCTCTAGCGGAGTAGTTCCAAAAATCACTAGAAAGAAACGAGCAAGGAAATAGACTAGTAACCTGAAACCATTGCGTGTGCGATTGTTTTGCTTTATTCTAAAGTGGTTGGCATTTAGGGCAGATGTATGAAGATGTACTTCCTGTTTTGATTTTCTCTATTTTTGTGTTGCAGTTGGGACACGGAGCTCCTGTTTTGTAGCCGACGAGAAATTCACTTCCGGCAAATTCGCCTTTCTGTCCATAGAAATCTTTTTCGTAAGCTAGTCCACCCAGTTGGATGCTGTGGTTCAATGTGCTTAGGATGGCGTTGTACAAGTCACTTACTTCTCGTTCAGAAAGAGTTGAGATTTTCCTGTTTGGATGAAGTTTAGCTCTGAATAGGATGTCTTGTATGTAGACGTTTCCTATGCCTGCAATATTTTTCTGGTTGAGTAGAAAATTCTTTATCCTTGCTTTCTTGTTGGCCAATAGTTTCTCAAAGTGTTCTAATGTGAATGTTCTATTGGTTGGGGAGATTCCAAGTTTCCCTGTCAGTTTGTGTTCTGCTAGCTTCTCTTCCGCGACGAGGTGAATGTAGCCAAACCATTGGAATTGTATGGTGAAGCCTGTTTTGTCGTGGAAAGTCAGTTTGAATTGGTATTTTGACGGGAGTCTTTGGTTTGGGGTGAAATAGAGTATGTCTGCGTTCATACCTCGGTTTACGAGCATATAGTGTTCGTTCGTCAGCCTTATGAATATCCATTTTCCTCTACTCACAACACTCTCGACGGTTTTTCCTTTGGCGATTCGGATGAATTCTGAGATTGGCATGTTCAAGTTTTTTGGCTGTTTTGCTTCAATGGTCTCAATACGTTTTCCAGTGATCTCCTCATTCATTTGTCTGGCGACCACTGTAATTTCTGGGAGCTCTGGCATGGGTTATCACAAACCTGCGAATAGGTGAATGAGGATTGCGTTACAGGTCATTTAAAAATGTGCGCCTACAGCAATTGGCTCATTCAGCTAATGCGTCCGCCTCCGTCGTCGAAAGTTTTCACGGTCCACAACAAGGTGTGGACCGTCCTTAAACACCGGTCGTACCCTCTAGAAACTGAAGAGGTATCAAAAGCGGCGTGAAACACTGAAAAAGACACATGTTGCCTTCGGGCTGAAATGAGAGTGTTTATCATTTAGTGGTTTGGCGCGCGCGACGTCGCCACTCGAATCTCGGTCCAACTCTTACCGTGTTCTTCAACGAAAGAGTTTAGTTCAGCATATACGTTCATGACATCTAGGCGGGCCGGTAGTTCAGCCTGGCATGAATGCCTGGTTTGCATCCAGGAGGCCGCGGGTTCAAATCCCGCCCGGTCCACCAGCGTTCCTTGGATGGCTGCAGTTCTTCCCGAAGAGGGTGGTGATATTGCAGAACTTGGTTTGTCGGTCTGAACGAATAAAGATATTTAGGAACTACCACTATCTATTCTTACATTGGAGCAGAAGGAGGGGATTCTGTGAGCGGGGGAACGCGGGGTGGAAAAAAGGGAAGAGAGCGAGGTGCAGGAAAACCCAAACCGCTCACAAAGAAAGAAAGGAAAGAAAAGAAGAAACGGAAAAAGCTTGCTAGGCAGGAAAAGCAAGCTCTCAGGTAGAACATCATAGAGCTCCATTAACACGAAAAAGGATTCTAATGGGCCCGGGGAGACTTGAACTCCCGACCAACAGGTTATGAGCTTCGACAAGCAACTTTTCTGTCGCTCTAACCTCTTCAGGACAGAAGTGGGTAATCTTCGATCTAGCTGAGCTACGGGCCCTCCAACATTAATTCCATACTGCTTGCGATTTAAGCATTTTCCGTCCAACTCTCAAGACCAAACAAGCGCACGCAAATTGAACAAAAGAATGTGATAGGGATCTCTCTAAATAGTATTGGAAAAAAACCATCTTTGCATTTGTTTGCAATCCTGATCCACTGGATAAGCCTTTTCTTGCTTGTTTGTGTCAGCTCTTAACTAGACTTCTCAACTGTTCAACATTCCCCACAAAAGTTCCATCCAGAAGATACGCCTCAGCGTTGTCGATATCAATGCTTCCACAACGCAAGACTGGGCCAATGAATGTCCTTGATCTCGATTTTATGCCCAGTTTCCTCTTGTTAATCGTCTGCCCTCCAAGAAACTCGTTAAACGACGGCATTATGAGAAATTTGGACGAAGATTTTAGTGTCACGCCAAAGCTCTGTTTGAGTAAACTGGTGAGATTAGTGCCTACTTTGATGTGCATATGTTTGAGGAGGGCTTCAGCTAGCTTCGCGCTGTCACACGTGGCTTTAACCCAAACTTGTCTCGTTATTCGGAAACCCATGGGATCTCGAAAAGCAACCATGGGATGAACATGAGCCGTTACAAGATTACGACACCCCAAGACCTCTGGAGTTGGCCATGCATGCCCATGGAAAACTCCAACATCCCAGAAGACAGCACCTTTAGAAGACAAGATTTCCACCGTTTTAGGCAAGAGAGGCTCAAGATTTCCATCGTGATTTCCTGGAATGACCTGAATCTTCGATACTTCTTTGCTGATAGTCTCGAAAAAATCTGGGATATCTCGCCACTCTCCCATTGCAACTTTCATAATCGCATGTTTCACGTCTCCAAGGAAAACCATACTTGTTGGCTTGCACGATTTGATCAACTGAAGCATTTTGTCTAGTATCTTTGGAGTTTGAGATGGAACATGAACTCCCTTATCTGCCAAGGCGGCTTCCCAACCAATGTGGAGATCTGCAACCACTAGGACCCGTTCAGAATCTCTCTCTAATAGCAAGGCTGGGAACGGTCTCACAGGCTTTATCAAACCCGCAGAACACTCCTCGTCGTTTATCTCATTGCTCTCAGCCAAGACTAATATGTGTAGGTGCTGTTCAACAAGAGAGCAAGAGTTTCTTGATGGTTTCGTACATTAATGTGTTTGCAGCAGAGATGAATGATACTGTTTGGGTTGGAGTCAATGGGGCGTCCAACTCTTCTCCTTCTAATCCAAGCATTATGCTTCCTGCTTCGCGGACAATGAGATAAGCAGCGGCAATGTCTGTAACTCGCAACTTGCCACGTGGTTCTATGAATGCGTCAGAGGTACCGTCTGCAACGTAGCAAAGCTCCAAGGCGTTTGCCCCAAGATGACGAAGATGTCTCGTTTCTTTGAGCATTGCTACTAAGGGAGCGAGAAAATTCTTTTTCTTAACAGCGCTTAGATTGATACCTACAACTGCTTCTTTCAGTGAGGATGCTGTGGAAGCTTGAATCCTTTTTCCGTTCTTGAATGCGCCGTGACCTCGCTTAGCCGTATAGGTAATGTCATGGATTAGGTCTGAGACGAGTGCAACCTCCACGTCTCTGAGATATGGAGCTTTGGACACTGCGATGGAGGTAACGAAGAAAGGTATTCCTCGAACTGCATTAGTTGTGCCATCGATGGGATCGGTTGTTAGGTAGGAATCAGATGGTTGAGAACCGATTTCTTTGACTCCCGATTCCTCGCTAATGAGTGTACAGGACGCACCAAGGTTTCGCAGGGTGTCGATCATAGCTTTCTCGGCAGTCAAGTCAATCTTCTTCATGACATCACCGCCTGCACCCTTACCGAATCCTGTGGCGGCATCGGCTTTTCCGAAGAGGGGAAGAACCTCTTTCCTAATTCTCTTGGAGCATACTTCAAGCGCGCTCAACCAGTCGGTCAATTTCGTGCCTTCCTCTTGAGGTAAATAGTGGGTTATGGTATTGCCGTTTACTTAAGGGTGAGCGTCATGTGTGAGAGAACTTTA
>CP070754.1:1283288-1290308 GCA_020348865.1 Candidatus Bathyarchaeota archaeon
AGATACAGACCAACTCTTCGTTGAGCATCGCTTTTAGGTGGAGGAATCTGATAAATCTTTACAGCTCGTGTTCCAGTTCTGGCGAGTAAATTGTCGACTCTGACGTAAGATTCGGTCTTAGAACCGCTTCCAAGAGGCCCAACATAGTCCCAAGGTGGCTGCAAAACTCCTGATTCTGCGCCATATTCAAAGAAAATGCCAAGTTCTTCATCGGGCGGCAATTGGCTGTAAATAGTGCCTTCCAGTATTGGGGCTGTCCATTCAACCCACGCGTGAGTGGACATGTTGATGGCTTTCTCTGAAGTACAATTAATGACAAACCGATCCACTAGTGTAGCATCATAGAAGGCGAAGTCAACTTGTGCTCCATCAACCCAAGCCTCGCCGCTCATGTTGTAACGTGGCGTTTGCTGAACATTTCCAAGAACATCTATGCCCAATTCATCGTACAAGTAGGGTATGACATCAGTCCAACTCAGCTCGATTTCAAAATTCGCAAATGTCATGGTGAAGTTTTGGTATATGGTTCCGTTAGAAGAATCGATAACGTAGTAGAAAGTGCGTTCCGGTAATAGACCTGAGTACGCTGGGTCCGCGTATAGGTCCCCATGGGCTGAGTTGATCGAAGGACTTGCGACAAGCAGCAGCGTCAGAATTGCATGTATTGGCATCATGTTATATCTCATATCCTAACACTTAATATATACTACGCAGGTGAACTATAAATCCTTTCCTGCTTTCCATCTCCCTCTCTCTCGCGTTTCAGAAGGGCATCATTCCGTTTATAAGTTTTGTCCAACGTTCTCTCTCTAAAATTGAGAATTCTGCCCAAAATATCGCATTACTACTGAGTCAATGAATCATATCGTAAAAGAGAGTTTATTGAAGAGCTCTTCAATGCACTTCCTTGTAACGATTTTCGAACAACTCATTCCAATCAGCGGCTGAGGAACCCCTGAGAATCAGCAAATCATCGACATCCATGTGAAGAAAGAACATTAGGTTTCGGCTATAACTTCCGTGGCTACAGCTGCTAAAAATGCTCTCAAGTACATCGTTTTGCTGCTCCATCAAGATTTGGAAAAAAAAGTCTCATGGTGTCGACGTAGATGAGAGCGCCTTTTGGTTCCCATTTCTCTCAAGCGGTGAAAAATCCTCTTGGTAGAGCATATCTCCAAGCTTTTGGATGGCCCAATATTTCAACAAGGGTCAGAGCCAACACCGTCCTACCTCTATTGGATGCCAAAAGAGGCGAAAAAATACTTGACGCTGGGTGTGGCTTCGGTCTATATAGTCTGGCTCTGGCGAAGAAGGGCATCAATAGCGTCGGTGTTGATATAGACGAAGAACAGGTTATTGCAGCAAAAGAACTTGCAGGAAAACTCAAGGTCCCGAATGTTCGATTTGAAGCACACGATATCTGCAATTTGCCCCACGAATACAAGTCATTTGACAAAGTACTCTGTGTGGACGTAATAGAGCATATTCCAGATGATGAGAAAGCAATTTCGGAGCTGGCTAGAGTCCTGAAAGTTGGAGGAATTCTTGCTCTGACAACGCCAACACCAGTTAGTTCGCAAATCTGCTTTTTTCATAAGGACGCAGCAGAAGCCGTTGGGCATGTAAGAGAAGGATATACCAATGAGAAGTTACGTGGAATCCTAGAGAGAAATGGGCTCTTGATAACAGAACACCGATACTATAACCGCTTCTTCGAAAGATTTGCATCTGAAATCAACACCACCTTGTTGCGAAGCGTCGGAGGATCGAAAGAGCTAAAAAAGGCCTCTGAGGTAGGCTCATTATCCAATATAACGAATCTTCTACCAGTACTTTTGACTTTTCCACCGCTTTTTTCCATGGCAAAAGTTGATTCAATTATCTCTCCAACAATAGAGAAGAATTGCATTGCAGTAAGAGCTAAAAAACTGAAGGCCTCCAACACGGATAGGTAATCAGCAAATGCGCGTCCTTGTAAGCATATTTGAGCAACTGGTGCCAATTAGCGGCGGCGGAACTCCACGAATCAGCAGCATCATCGACGTCCTCATAAAGAGAGGACACGAAGTCTCAGTCGCAGCTTCCTTCGCCACCGATACAATAGAAGCCCTCCAAACCCTAAGATGCAACAAAATACTGCCCCTCAACAACGTAAGCAGACTCGACAAAAACAAAATGAAAAAATACCTACTTTTCCACCCGCTCAACATCTTCAAAGTTGTCCAAGAAGCCATGAAGTCAAAACCTGACCTAATAATCGCCCACAACGCCATAGCGGGACTACCATCCCTACTGACCAGAAAAACTACTAAGAGTCTCGCCGTGTTGGACATGACCGACCTCATTTTCCAGTATCTGACATCCTACGAGCGCGCTTGGACCACTCAGATAGAAAGAATCGGAGAAAAAATCGAAAATAAAGTCATACGAGAATCAGATAAAATCATAACAATCAGTCAGATCATGAAA
Organism: Candidatus Bathyarchaeota archaeon; assembly: GCA_020348865.1. GTDB lineage: Archaea > Thermoproteota > Bathyarchaeia > Bathyarchaeales > Bathyarchaeaceae > SOJZ01. The sequence continues at coordinate 1,285,758 of CP070754.1, forward strand.
CAGACCCTAGTTCATAAAGGAGCAAAACCAGACAAAGTAGAAATCGTCTACGATGGCGTAAGAAGCAACCTCTTCAAACCTCGCATCAAAGAAGCAGAAGCTTTGAGAGAAAAGTATGCAGATGGAGTTGAGAACATAATAATGCACCATGGCGTCATCGATCCGCAAGACCATCCCGAAATAATAGTGGGTGCTGCAGAGGGTGTCATAAAACAACATCCAAACACCATGTTTTGGCTCATAGGGAACGGTGCTGCGATTCCGGACATCAAAGAAAAAATCAGACGAAAAAACCTGGAAAAGCACTTCTTCCTTTCAGGATGGGTTCCTTACGAAGACATGCCAAGCTTCATCAGTGCCTGTGACGCAGGCTTGGTTATACTCCCAGACATCAGTTCCGCTAGAGTTCGCGTCACTCTCAAAGGCTTCGAATATTGGGCCTGTGAGAAGCCGATAGTATCATCTGATCTCCCAGCACTTAGAGAGATAATTGATCCTGGCCAGACTGGACTGTTTTACAAACCGGATGATCCCAAAGACCTAGCGGAAAGAATATGTATGTTGCTGGAAGACAAACCTTTATCCAAAAGAATGGGCCAAGCTGGTCGAAGATTGGTCGAGAACAAATATGATTGGGAAAAACTAGCTACGCAATTTGTGATGTTCTGCGAGTGTATGTCAGACTGAATAATTGCGCATAACAAACTATCCTAAACAAGAGGTGGGCACGACGAGAAAAATCAAATTCCTGAAATGGACTATCAGCGTGGAATGGCCTCTTCTAGCTGTCATACTTGTTGCGGGGATTTTGCTGAGGTTAGAAGCCCACGAGCACCTAACGACTATAAGTCCAGACGGAATCGCCTACGTTTACGGTTCAATGCAGGTACTCCAAGGAATAGGTGAGTTCGAAAGAAGAGGGCCTCTCTTCCAAGGCCTTCTTTTGATAAGCCACATGGCGTTGGATGTTGGCTTCCAATCATCTGTTCTCATCCCACAGCTATTCGGCAGTGTCATCCCAATTCTTCTCTTCTTGGTAGGCAAACGTTTCTTTGACCCAGAGACTGGATTGTTCGCTGCCCTGCTTGGAACCTTAAACCCCTTGCTAACCAACTTGTCTTCATGGGTGCTTAGAGAAACCCTCTCTGCCGCATTAGTCCTCGCGCTAGTCCTCGCTGTTCATTACACCATCAAGATTCGATCACCAGGAAAGAGTCTCTTTCTGACAGTTCTTCCAGGCATTATTTCTGGACTCATCATTTTGACTCGAGAGGAAATGCTATTTGTTATACCCCCGGCATACGCCGCCTACGTCATTTTACGTGAAAGGAAACCAAAGATATCTCTCGCTCGGATTAGCATTTTCCTTGTCACCACCATACTTGTGATGGCTCCTTGGCTCCTATACTCCCTTTCACATTTCGAAGATCCCTTCTTCAGCTACACCTATTATATCGATCCGAAATACATCAGCGAAGCTTCAGGCGGAGAATCAGTTAGCGCAGCAAAGGCACCTGCCGTTCTACGGATTCTAAGCGCGTTTTTCTCCGGCGTCTGGAAAGTGGCAATCGAGTCTCCAGCTGTGTTCTCACTATTTGGTCTCGCCTTTCTACCCATTGGCATATTATTCACTTTCAGAAACCGAAACATTTGGCTCATTTATATTGTTGCAGCACTGGATTTTGCTCTTGTCTCATTTTTCGCTTCGATGCCTTGGTATTTCACAGTACCTGCCAAGACTTTCGACTGGTCTGATCCAACGCGGTTTTTCTTCTCAACCGCCATGGTCTTGAACGTCATCATCGCATTTGGTGCTCGCAGAGTCCTTTCTCTCTTGGCAGAGTCTCGATCGAAACCTCTTTTCTCAGAGCCCAACCAGCCAAGCAGCAAAAAGCGTAAGCGAAGAAAAAAATGGTTTGTAGTTCGTTATCCCAAGGTTTCACTTCTCTGGTTGTTTGCCCTCTTAGCGCTTCTAATGCTAGGAATTGCTTCTTACCTTCCAGCATATGTTCAAACCTTTGAACAATTCGATGCCAGATCAGCAATCCCCTTTGTCGAGGCATCCCGCTTTCTGAATGCGAATGGCAACAGCAGCGGTGTTTTCACTGCGCACCCTGATTTGCTGGCTCGATACTACAGCGGACCAGTATACAAATTGCCTGAAAAAGGAGGATTCGAAGACATTTTGCAAGAAGCGTCAAGAAAAGGGGTGCAATACATACTAATTGAAAGCACATGTGTAACCTCTCCCGAGCTGGTGAGACTATACTACAAGTCCGCTTATCCAGCATCCACTTGGACGAGAATTCCATCCGAATTCGTACTAGTGCAAAGGAAAGGAGGAGCCGCTCTCTACGGCCTTTTCTTCATTCAAACTGAACTGTGGTTCAAATCAGCAATTTATGGCACTGGTGCTTGGGACTCTACGACCAGCTGGGAGCAGATGATCCCGCTCATCGGCGGAGAAACAACCTCATTCGATGACACCACTATAATCTCGAGTGCAGATCTGTCAAACTACGATTTGGTAGTCTTCGCAGACTTTTTACGCCCCCTAGGCGACCAAGAAAGAACAGCCATCGAGACAGCTGTCCAAAGCGGACTAACAGTCATAGTGTCCGGCCTCAGCCCATACCACCTAGCGGGCGGAGCAACGAATCTGACCCGAATATCACCATGGTTTGGAGCAACTAAGTTCTCTGAGGCGCCAAGAGAACAAAGATGGGCGACAAAATTCACGGAAAACGCAACGCAAATAATGCAGGAACTGGATTTGGATCGCGAGTATGCTTTCTACACAGCTTCTGACTGGTCCACCCCAGCTGGAGTTCTCGCTGAACCCGAATCAACCGTTTATGCATATAGAGAAGAAGATCAACTAGCAACAATTCTTACACACGATTATGGAGAAGGCACTTCTATATTTGTAGGTTCCCGGTTTGGCTTCGAATCCTCAGATGCCGGAATCTTTCGAACATTCCTGATGTATCTAATTACTAGCCGTATGTGAGAAGGATGAAAGAGAATATTTCCTGCTGGAACAAAATCGCGGACCCCGCGCAATAAATCAGTATGGTAGAGAAGATGCCGTTTCTGCACACAGGCGCGCAATGAATCTGGTGGCTCAACAATGAATAGAAAAACATCTTTTCTGGTCTTTCTTTCAGCTATTCTACTGTCTACAATACTTGTTTCCGTAATTGTGAAATCCGGTTCTGGAACTGAAGGGTTGACAGAACCCGTCTACGTTGGAATCGCGGATTACTACGACGACCGCAAGGCGGTTGTGACAGTCACTGCGGATGACTGGTATCAAGGCACATGGGCAAAATTCGAAGCTATGAGTCGGATGCTAACTACGAACCAGATATGCTATACAGGTGCAATCATAACTGGCTGGACGGTCAACTGGACCCAGATCCAATACTGGTTGGACCAAGGATACGCTGAAGCCGCATCTCACAGCAGAACCCACCCTCGAGACCTTCCCTACAGCGACTACAATTCTGAGATAGAAGGAAGTGCACAAGACATCACAAGCAATCTCATCTTACCATCCAGTTTCTCATTCGGCAGTAGCGAATACGTCTACGCATGGATCGAACCATTTGGTCTATCCAGCAACACGATTAGACAGAAGTTAGGAGAATACAAGTACCTGACCGACAGAATGGTCAACATCAATGATACGTGGGCCACGTGGGATCCAACAATCGGCCTCTTCAATCGCATTGGTTTTTCGATAAGAATGGAAAGCGATTACGCAACTGATCCTGCTATTCTGAAGGCCAAGTTTGACCTCGTTTACAACGCAGGTGGAATCTACCATCTGATGACCCATCCGCAAGAGGTAGACTGGCGATCTGGTCAATACGCTGACGTTCACACCTCCTATATCAGCAGTCGAAAAGACGTTTGGTATGTGAACTTTGGGCTTCTCTACCTCTACCGCTGGATCGACGCACAAAACGCGGTTCAAGTAACATCAGCAGGTTCCTTGCAAGACAAAGTGTTCAAACTGAGCATGTCTTCAACAGACCGCGCAAACTACGGAGCCAACTACCCAATCACGTACGTCTTTGACATCCCTGAAAGTTGGACCAGCGCATACGTAAACTATCGACTTCAAGAAACTGGCCCCTGGACTCCATTGGAAGTTAAGACTTCATCGGATTTTTTCAACGGAATCAAAGCAGTGCGATTTGACTACTCAAACCACAGAGCGTACATATCCGTAGCGTTTGGGGACACCAGCAACGACATCTTCCTTCAGATCCTGCCGCAAGACACTCAGCCGGTAGCTGACTTCACAGCGTCACCAACAAGTGGGACCATACCTTTAACAGTCAACTTCATAGATACCTCAACATCTTACGAAGGAATTACTCTTAGGACCTGGCAGTTTGGAGACGGGGGGACAAGCACTGAGCAGAACCCTGTACACACGTACACCCAAGACGGTACATACACAGTAACCTTAACCGTAGTGGATGCAGACGGAGACAGCGACGCCGAAGCCAAGACTGATTATATCACTGCCGATGATTCAGA
>CP070754.1:1290408-1301199 GCA_020348865.1 Candidatus Bathyarchaeota archaeon
GTGGTCGCAACAGGCATAAGGGCAAACACCGAACTAGCCAAAAACGCGGGCATAACAATCGGTGAAACAAGAGGGATAAAAACGAACATGAGAATGGAAACCAGCGTTAAGGACGTTTACGCAGCCGGAGACTGTGCCCAATCTACGAGTTTAGTCACTCACCGACCTTTGCTGAGCCAGCTTGGAACCACAGCTGTGAGGCAGGCAAAGGTTGCGGGAATCAACGCTGCTGGAGGATACGCTGTTTTTCCTGGATGTCTAGGCTCAGCGGTAACAAGGCTGTTTGACACTGAAATAGGAGCCACCGGATTAACAGAGTTCATGGCGGGTCGAGTTGGAATGAAGACTATTGCTGGAACTATTACAAGTAAGACTAGGCCTGAATACTATCCTGGGGCTCTGCCGATTAAGATAAAGCTTGTAGTTGAGAAAGAGACGGAGATACTTATTGGCGCGCAGATCATTGGTGGAGAAGAAGTCGCCCAGCGCATTAACGCGCTGTCGTTTGCTATTCAGAAACAGATGACCGTGCGGGAGTTAGCTAAGGCTGATACCTGTTATGCTCCGCCGTTGAATGAGACTTGGGAACCCATGGTCTTGGCCGCGCAGATGGCGATTAGGAAACTGTAGCGGCTTGAAGAGACTTGAGCAATGATCTCCGCCTGCAGATCACTCACCTTTTTTGTGTGATGTTTTTCTTTTGCTACCTCCTTTTCTAAGAAAGAGTTGAGTACGTAGAAACTCTTCTTGCGAGCAAAACTGTTTAAGGTTTTCTCGTTCTCTAGTAGTTGAGTAATCGCAATGTTGGTGAGAGCCGAGTATGGACAAAAACGGCTTCTTTGTTGTGCTGTGCGCTATGGGTTTGTTTGCGATATTTAGTTCAACTATGTCCAAGAATCCGGTTTTGCCTTTGTTTGCAGAAAGTCTTGGCGTTCCTGAACATTTGATGGGTTTTGTTGCTGCCGCTTCCACGGTTCCCGGGATTCTTGTGAGCCTTCCTTCCGGATCTCTCTCGGATGTTTTTGGCAGAAGGCGAGTTCTAGTCACATCCGAATTTATTTTTGCTTCTGCTCCCTTTGTATACATTTTTGTGGTTTCCTTTTCGCAACTTGTTCTGGTGAGATTCTATCATGGTTTTGCTACAGCTGTCTTTGGTACCGTGGCCATTGCTGCCATTGTGGAGACGTCCCCAAAGAACAAAGCGGCAAGAGTCGCAACTTTCTCTTCGACAACCATGATTGGCAGAGGCGCGGCTCCCTTTCTAGGTAGCTATGTTCTGCTTATCACAAATTCGAGCTACAGTTCAGTCTATGTCTCAGTTGGGGTAGCTGGGATTGTTACGCTTTTGACAGGATTGGCGTTGTATCAACTCATGTCTCCAAGAAAGGGAACCGGTAACCAGAGGCGTGAGTGGATAGATCTTTCTCACTTGTTTCGCGGTTGGACAAGAATTACCTCTAACAAAGGAATCGTTGCTACGAGTTTGGTGGAGTCAGCTATGTACTTCACCTTTGGCGCGTTTGAGTTCTTCTTAGTATTGTATGCTGAGTCTTTGGGACTTGATGAGTTACTGATTGGAATTGTCATGGGAGCGCAGCTCGTTGCGATCATGGTTACCAAGCCTTTTATGGGTAAGATTTCAGATGCGTACGGCAGAAGAAAACCTGTTCTTGTTGGGATGATAGCTGGAGGTTTGCCGCTGATTGTTACACCTTTTGCGACTCAGTTTCCGGAACTCATTGCTCTTTCAATAGTCTATGGATTGGGGCTTTCAGCCGTCACATCTTCAACGACCCCTCTTGTATCAGATCTAGCCACCAAAGAACTGCAGGGGGCATCCATTGGTTTCCTGAGAACCTTTATGGACGTGGGACAGGCTCTTGGGCCAATACTAACGGGGTTCATTGTCGCCACAGCCATGGGATACTTCGGCGCCTTCATCGCCCTAGGATGGATTCTACTGGTTTTTGACATTATCTTCTACTGGTTCACAAATGATAAGTCGTGACTTGTTTCCTGAAATCCTAGTGACTTCGTTCAGTTCTTCCACATCAAAGCCTGCATCCGTGCGAACATGGAAAAAACCATTATAGGAGCGACGTAAGGTTAATGGTCCATGGAGGAAGTAGGCGTGGATAATCAGCCCAAGTGGGCGGCAAAGGTTGCGTTGGCTTGCTTCCTAGCGTTGGTTGGGGGAGTTTTGCTGGGCTCGCTAGCTGTTGGGCTAGTGTTGTCAAGCATGGGGGCAATTCGCCCAGAGAATTTGCCGTTCCCTATTGCATTAATATCCTTGCCTGTAAATGAAACAATATTCCTTGCTATTACACTCTTGTTCGCAAGATACAAAGGCGCAAGCCTCAAGGAACTTGGTCTGAGAAAAATAAGCATCAAGACTCTGCTGACTGTCTCGATTGGCGCTATACCTCTTCTTTTGCTTGGTATTGGAGTATCCTTTAGTGAAGAGATTATCTTTGGCCCTAATCCCTGGGCACAACAAGTTGAGGCGCTTGTGATGCCAAGAAACAATCTTCAACTGGTTGTTATGGTCGCTTATTCTTTAATACTAGTCGGACCCTGCGAAGAGTTGGCCATAAGAGGTTTTGTACAGAAAGGTTTGGAGAATTCGTTTGGAAAGAGATGGGGCCTATTGACTAGTTCCGCTTTATTCGGACTTCTACATGGCCTCAATACCCCGTACGCAGTCATGCCGGTCCTTGCAGTTGGACTTGTCATTGGCTATGTATGGCAACGAACTGATGGAAACACCACAGCTGCGACTTTGATGCATGGAGTATATGATGCGATAGCCTTGACACTAGCGTACTCTCTCAGTTCCTGAAATTACCTTCCCCTACTTTGCCTTGACTGTACAGAAGAGCGGTGTATTATTTGGAACTCTATATTGGACCATTCTACGAGCTTGATGGCAAGAATCTTCTTCTATACATGCATTATCTTTTATGCAGAAACATTCATGGAATCGTTGCGAAAAGTAAAATAGGCAAAATGCTCAATTAGATAATGGAGACAAGCACAAATGAATGGAAAAATCGCCTCCCTTCTGCTAATCTGCCTGGTGGCTACTTTGGTCGTCTATGGTTCCAGCATTGCTTTATCCGGTTATGCGGCTAAATCTGCAGATGCACAGCATCCTGATCCAACCACAACAACAGTAGAACCCTGCTGCAACTTGAGATTGGACTATTCAAAACTGAAGCCGGAACTTATGGGCGATGATATCGATGGCCCGACACCCCATACATATGCCTAGTATTGATGCACTTTATAGGTAGACCGCACCCGGGTTGGAGGATACAGACTAGGAGGTTGCCCAATGAATAGACTTGGCTACGAGTGGATGCTTGGATATCTAAGAATGTTAGATATGACAAATGCCAAGATATTGGAAGGACTTGGCAACCATGGTCCAAGGAACGTTTTGGCATTGGCCAAATCAATTGGATTACCTCCTACAACCGTAACTTTCCGCATTAAGAAGTTAATCAAAGAGGGTTTTCTCAGAATAAGAACCAACCTAGATTACTCTAAGCTCGGGTTGATGAAGGCAGTTCTTATCGCGGAATCTAAGCCCGGACAGAAAAGGACGCTGCAGCAAGCCATTGAAAATCTTGACTATTGGACCTACACAAGTCGATGCTACGGGAAATACGATGGGTATTACGCAATCTTCGCCTTTCCAGCGAAGCATGAGAAAGAACTGGAAGAATACATGAGTATATCCACACAAACAAAGGCATTTTCGCGTTGCATTTTCCACCACACCACTCATTTCACCGAGGTTACGCCTAACTTCGACTGGTTTGACTTCAGAAGCAAATCGTGGAATTTCCAGTGGAAACACTGGATTGATGAAATCCACAACTCGCATGAGCGAATCCCTCAAAAACTTGTAGAACCAAAAACCTACTCTATCCGAGTAGACGGAAAAGACATATTGATTCTGAAAGAATTGGAGAAAGATGGGACTGCAAGATTCACCAAACTGGCAGAAGTGGCGAAAATAACACCACAGGGAGTCAGATATCGATACAATAACCATATAGTTGAGCGTGGCCTCCTCGCTGATTACGAAGTTGCAGTACTCCCCTATCCAATTCCCACATCCGACATGTGCAGTTTCATAATCGACTTTGGAGACGAAGAAAAGCTAGCCAGATTTGCCAACAGCCTACATAACAAGCCTTTCATCATCAACTACGGAAAAGTCATTGGCAAACACTCTCTCGTAGTTCATACATATACACCAAAAACTGAATTCTCAAAACTCATCGACTCGATGAACAACTTGACCGAGAAGAAAATGATCAGAGATTTTCTGTACGTAACCCTAGATGTCGCCTCGTTCAGGCGCCAAACCATCTCATACGAGTTCTTCAGAGAGAACAGATGGACTTATGACCACAAGAAGAAAGTTGAAAGACTGAAAGAAATAGCGTGCACGTGAATATAGCATGCACGCTCCGTTTTGTTTTTGGCAAAAGAGAACACATTTATGGGAAAAAAGAAAAAATATTTAAGATAGAAGCGACAGACGCATAATAGTTGTTAGAGGGGGAAATGGGCAAATAGGGACAGAGAATGGAAGCTAGAAATTAAGGGTTTTTCTCCTTTCTAAACTCCTTTCTCTTTCAGCATACTAGCTTCCGTTCGTCCAAACCATGTGAAATCAGCTATTTAGCTATTCATCCAAAACCACTTGCGACGGCTTCAAGAAGCGTTTAGAGATTGACCTAGTCTTTGGAAAGCAGACGCACAAAGCCCACATGACTTGTTGCAACAGAATTCAAAGGAAGAACCTAGTCAACAGATTGCTCGCCACAGACTGCAAAGAAATCATAAGGTGGACCTCAGAGAGAGAAACATACGTAGATAGGGCGCGGAAACACGGACGCGTAGGAAGGCGAAATATTATTAAACACGCGATAACCATGACAATAAACCGCAAAGATGTGATTACAAGATGAAAGTTGCCATAAACGGATTCGGAAGAATTGGAAGACTCCTATACAGAGCAGCATTAGAAACAAAAACAGACATAGACTTCGCAGTCGTAAACGATCTAACAGACGCAAAAACCCTGGCACACTTGCTGAAACACGACACAACCCACGGACCACTACCATTCAACGTTACTGTCAAGAACGGAAACCTCATCGTCGATGGGCAAAAACTGACAGTCCTAGCACAACCAGACCCAGCAAAACTACCTTGGAAAAAAATGGGTGTCTACTTGGCTGTGGAATCAACAGGAAGATTCCGCAAGAGAGAAGGTGCAGCAAAACATCTCCAAGCAGGAGCAGAAAAAGTGCTAATCTCCGCTCCAATGAGCCCAGCCAAGAGCGCAGACCTAACCGTAGTCTATGGCGTAAACGATAACAGTTATGACCCTAAAAACCACCACATAATCTCCCTAGCCTCCTGCACAACAAACTGCGTGTCACCTGTAGCCAAAGTCCTAAATGACAAATTTGGCATCAAAGCAGGACTTATGACAACAACCCACGCAGTAACCAACGACCAACGCCTGCTCGACATGCAGCACAGAGATTTAAGAAGAGCAAGGTCAGCAGCCTTCAACATGATACCGACAACAACAGGAGCAGCAGTAGCCGCCACCTTGGTATTGCCAGACCTTGAAGGAAGAATGAACGGCCTAGCCCTGAGAATCCCAATACCAGACGTTTCTATAGTTGATTTTGTCGCAACCATGAAGAAAGATGTTACGAAAGAGGAAGTCAATGCCGCGTTTAAGGAAGCCGCCCAAAAGGAACTGAAAGGAATCCTGGAATACAGCGAAGAACCTTTAGTATCATCGGATCTGATACATCATCCTGCCTCCGCAATAATAGACGGCCTCTCCACAATGGTCATAGGAAACTTGGTCAAAGTCCTCGCCTGGTACGACAACGAATGGGGCTACTCAGTCAAGATGGTTCGAATGATAGAAAAAATCTGCAAGATGGCTTAATAGCCAAAACCGTAAACAACTTCCAGAATCCACGCTCAAGGATACACATACCACTAAGAGAGAGACCCCTGCGCGCGCCCACTGAATGATATCAGGCATGCATGGGAAGCATCTGGGAGATCCCTTTCAGAGTGCTATCAGCGTAGTCTTTGTAACGCAGATGTATCAGCACTTCAAAGAAGAACGGGATTTGTTTTTGGTAGCCCGGGGGAGACCAGTGTCTAGGCTTGAATATACCTTCCCTCTTTTTGTCCGATAATGTATGCGTATCTATTCTGCCTTGTGAATAAAACAGGTGGCAACCGTCCAGTCTGCCTCATAACATTCCGCTACTTATCCCCAAACCGTTCTAGCATCATTTTCTCCTCTTTGGGGGTGCAATTGAAAATTAACAGGATGGCCATGACACAGCTAAGCATCATCAACAGATTAGTTGACACCGGAAAGAGCGGTTAAGTCTGCAGGGTTGAACCCATACTTCCTAGGCTTCTCAATCGAGTGTTAATCTTTCATCCTCCCACGCGAGCACGCCTAACGTACGCCTTTTCATTTTGTGGATTTCTTTTCTATTAGAATTCTTCCATCTTTCATAGCGATCCATCTTAGGATGTTGCCGTCTTCAAGCCTCAGAAGTTTGAATATCTTGGCGGGAACAGTCGTTCTGTGCCTATACTTTCTTACAGTGATTTTGGTTTCTTCCACGTATAGAATGTTTTCTAACATTTCAACCTTGTCTTGCTGTTGAATCCAAATAAATGTTTTGACATACTACCAAAATCTGAAGCTATAAAGGAAATGGGTATATTGGTATACTACCAAAACGTTTATAGGTTTTGGTATCCTACCAATACCTTGAGGAGTAATCACAATGGCAGCGCTTGAACATGCCATGAAGAAATGGGCATCTGTTGACTTGTGGGGAAAAGATAGTAACAAGGATACTCGTCGATGCCCTCACCTGAAAGACGGTCATGTATCTAAGGAATACTGCAGGAATGTGTGTATCGTATCAGATTGTGATTCTGCTCATGGCTTCGAGAGACGCAGAAGAATTCTAATGGCAGTGGCAACTAGTAGCCGTATTTCTAGTGTTGTGCGCGAAGTTGCTTCGGTAGCAGTGAAGAGGATTGCTAGGACTTATAATCTTGAATCAGTCTTGAGACGGGAACGAGAAGCCAAGATTTTATGGGCTTTGAATTATGGTGTGTCTTCAACCATCGAGATTGCTAATTTCATTTATCCAGATGAACAAGTTGCGATTGGATCGCCGACGTATATCTCTGTGGAAGAAACTTTGACGCAAATGAATCACAAAGGCTTGGTAGAAAGATTCGGCATTATGATGTGGCGGAAGACTAGTTCCTAATTAATTCTATTGAGATCCAGACTCGTCGAGCGCTCGCGAAAGCTGTGACTACTCTCAAACTGGTCCAAACCCGTCCTCCACCAGTTCACCAATCATGCAATGAATCGAGTTGCTGGAGTAGAATTATCACTACTTCCCCACACTGCTTTCATGCGCCCAGGAATAGGATTTGAAAAGACCTTGACGCCCAAAACTGCACGCTTTTCTTGGCAAACTTGATTGATAGAGGAAAAGCCAGATTTTCTGGAAAAGTCGAAAAGACAATTGCCAACCAAGACCATTGCTTCTTGAGCAAACGTAACAACGTCCATGACGAACCGAGAAAGATTATTGAGAGCATTCCCGGTGCAAAGCTTTCGGAACTTGGGAGAACAAGGGAACGAAGTGCTTGTTGCAGAGGTGGAGGGGGAAGGATGTGGCACGACATTCGGGCAAACGTCTTGCTGAAGCTCAGGTTGAAGAAGCATTCCTCAATGGCGTAAGTCTAGAGAGTCCATATTGGTATATGAGGACTGAAGAAAACGCCATGAATCCCAGTTTGCCTCCACACCCCGGAAAAAGACCGAAAATAGCTGCGAAAAACGCTCCAGCAAGGGCTCCCGCAGTCAGGAACGCTGGGTATCCAGATAGACGCTTTCTGGACGACATCCCAGCGAACGACCCTTCATAGAGAACCAGTGATAGCGCCGAACCAACTGCTGGAATGTATGGAAGCAAGAGACTGCCTATTAGGCCGACTGCAGCTGAACCGATGACCGCGTCGTTGGATTTGAACGTTTTCAAAACTATCTGCTCTCTTACAGCAAGAGTCACCACTGAACCCAGAGCACCAGTAACTATGCTCGCTATGACTAGTGTCGGTGTGACTGCAGTCCATGCGGCGAAGTCGCAGTGGGAGTATGAGTTGAATGGTAGCAAGATAGTCGCAACTATAAGAGTTGAAATCATACCGATTGTGCCGAGCTTCCCTCCCACTCCACCAAACATTTTCTTGAGGAATATATACACGATGCCTACGACTACGCCGACCATTATGGATTGCTCAGTTGTCGCAATCGCAATCATTGCGCTCATTCCAGCGAAGGAAGCGCTGTGGTTGACGGCTGCGTGGACCCTAAATAGGAAGCCGCCAATCAAACCGATCAGGGCAGACGCGGCGACTGCGCCTAGCTTCAAGGGGAGGTAATATATTTCACCATTTATCTTGATCGCTCCGTGATTCAACGAGAACGTAACTACGCAACCAAAAACTGCAATTAGTACAGTCAGGAATTGTTCCTTATCGATCTTCATTCTTCTCAATCCTTGGTTCATTAATTTCTCAGGATAACTGCGTCTGCTTTTGTCGAGGTTTGGGTTCTTGGGACATTTTTCGTTCTCATTCAATTTCGTTTCAATAATATTCAATCACCTTCAACTAAGCATGACCTTCTTTAGCCTCGATGGACGCCTTCTCAATTCTAACAGCCGCCACCTTGAACTCTGGAATTTTTGCCACTGGATCCAGCGCAGGGTTCGTCAAGACGTTTGCTGCACATTCAGAAAAGTGAAATGGTATGAAGATGACGCCTTGAGTTGGTCTCTCGGTTATGAGCGCTTTGATACTAATTTCTCCTCTGCGACTTTGCACGAAGACAAGCTCTCCATCGGATACACCAAGTTTTTCGGCGTCCACAGGGTTAATCTCTACGTAGCCCGTTGGGACCTCTCTGTTCAATATTTCTGTCCGCCTCGTCATCGTTCCCGTGTGGAAGTGGAACATGATTCGCCCAGTTGTCAAAAATAACGGGTAATCTTCGTCAGGAAGCTCGGCGGGTTCCCTAAATTCTAAGGCAGCAAAGCTACCTTTACCCCTCGAAAACCTGCCCTCATGTAGATAAGGTGTTCCAGGATGATTCTTGGATGGACATGGCCACTGCAATCCAGTCTCGCTGAGGCGCTCATAGACTACGCCTCCGTAAATAGGAGTCAGGGCTACTATCTCGTCCATGACATCAGCTGGGGAAGAATACTCAAACTCCGTTGACCCCATCCTCCTAGCCAAATCACATATTATCTGCCAATCAGGTCTGCTTTCACCAATAGGTTCAATGGCCTTTCTCACCATCTGAACCCTACGATCCGTCGCAGTGAAGGTGCCATCTTTCTCTGCGTAGGAAGCGGCGGGAAGTACTATGTCAGCTAGCTGAGCCGTCTCTGTAAGGAAGATGTCTTGAACGACGAGAAATTCAAGGTTGTTCAACCCCGCTCTAACGTGATTAATATCCGGGTCTGACAGCATTGGGTTCTCGCCCATAATGTACATTATCTTTATGTTTCCATTGTATGCCCCGTTTATCATCTCAACAACTGTTAATCCTGACCTCGAAGGCAATTTTGTTTTCCATGCCTCCTCGAACTTCGCTCGTATCTTTTTGTCAGCCACACTCTGGTACCCAGAGTACACATTGGGCAATGCGCCCAGATCGCAAGCTCCTTGAACGTTTGCTTGCCCTCTCAGTGGGTTAACACCTGTGCTTGGTTTTCCGATGTTACCGGTTATCATTGCGAGGTTTGCGCATGACCTAACGTTGTCTACGCCAGTCGTATGCTGCGTTATTCCCATCGAATAAACGATTGACGCGCTATCAGCCTTTGCGTATGTTCTCGCAGCTTCAATGAGATCTTCCTTAGGTATGCCTGTTACGTTCTCTACGTACTTCGGCGTATACTTTCTCGCCGTTTTCGCCATTGCTTCATAGCCTTCAGTTCGCTCCTCAATTAACTTCCGATCCTCCAAGCCTTCATTGATAATCACATTCATGAAACCGTTAATCCATGCGACGTCTGTTCCAGGTCTCTGCCTAAGATGGAAGTCAGCAAATTGAGTTAGAGGGATGGCCCTTGGGTCCACAACTATTAGTTTTGCTCCCTTTTCCTTGGCTCTCATCATATATCGTACGACAAGCGGGTGCTGTTCAGTGGTGTTTGAGCCTGTAACCAATATGCAATCAGAGTTCTCAAGCTCCTCCATAGAGTTGGTCATCGCGCCGCTACCAAAGCTGGCAACCAAGCCAACAACCGTAGAAGAGTGGCACAGTCGGGCGCAGTGGTCTACATTATTTGTACCAAGAACAGCCCTGGAGAATTTCATCATCAGATAATTTTCTTCATTAGTGCATTTGGCTGACGATAGGAGACCGATGGAGTCAGAACCATGCTTTTTCTTGTATTCTTTGAATTTCTTTACGATAATATCCAAAGCCTCATCCCACGAAATCTTGGTGAAAGTTCCATCACGTTTGATTAGCGGGTTAGTCAACCGATCTTTACTGTACACAAACTCGTGGGCGTTCCACCCTTTGATGCAGAGTTTTCCTTGGCTAACCACATGCGATTTGCATGGAAGCACACCGACTAGTTCACCGTCTAGGACTTGAAGATAAAAGTTGCACCC
>CP070754.1:1301299-1318071 GCA_020348865.1 Candidatus Bathyarchaeota archaeon
TCATATTCTTCTGAAATCTGCTCGGGAGTCTTGCCAATAGTGTTGCAGAAAAGCTGAAAAACTGATTTATACTTCTTACGTGTCCTAATACTGTTCGAATGGGATGTTGAGACCGTGTCAATCCAAGTATCCACTAAGTCGAGTTGTTTCATGTCTACTGGTTCATCGTTTGAAGTATATAAAAGTAACCACATGCTTACCTTTAGATATTAGGGTAACCATACACAAGACAGAAAGTTGTTGAACACGGGCCCGTAGCTCAGTCAGGCAGAGCGGCGGACTCTTAATCCGTAGGTCGTGGGTTCGATTCCCGCCGGGCCCGCCAACACCAGTCCTACGACTTACAGACCATTCTTTGTTCTCCATCTAAAGAGGCATATTGGAACCTGGTTCCTTATCATGTCACATAAAACGATTGATAGTAGAAGCAAATCAAGTAGATTCCTACCACAATAAGGCCCAAGCCACTAATTTTCTGAACCCATGGCATAACCTTCACAATTCTTCTAAGCATAAGCCTTTTGGCCTTAACCACGAAAACAGTGGCTACGATTATTGGAAGCCCCATACCGAGAGCATAAACGACAAATGCTATGATGCCGTCGAGGGGCCCACCTGCGGCGACTGCATAGAAGAGAATGGAAAAAAATATCGGGGCTGAACAGCTCAGCGTGGCCAAACCGTAAGCAACACCATAAAAGAAGACGCCTATGAGACCTTTTCGCTTTGGGGCTTTTGATATTGTGAAGAACGCTGGAAACCTGATTTCCATGATCATAGTGATGCCCATAAAAATCACGATTGCACCGGCCACAATTTCAAGGAACGGTATGTACCGAGACACGAAACTGCCAAGTGCGGAGACACCTATACCAATAGCAGAAAAGACTGTGAGAAGACCTAACGTACATGCAAATCCACCGGAAACTGCCTTCTCCAATGAAGTCTTTGTCCCCATGTAATATGATATGTAACCTGGAAGCATTGGAAAACCGCACGGAGAAAGAAGTGCCAATGCTCCGGCTGTGAAATAGAACGCCACTCCAGAGACATCAAGAGCCAATAACATCACCAGGGAACCATCCATACAGAATTTGCACCTATTTAGACGTGCATACACAGATAGGATGGATTCTCAATGTTCTATCCCAGTAACTGGTCAATCTCTTCAATGAAAGTCGAGGCATATGTTACACCTATATGTGAAAACCTGACGTAACCGTCCCGATCTATGATAACAACCTTTGGAATATACACAACCTGATAAGCCCGCCCTAAGTTCACTGTATCCTTTGCCCAAATCCATGTTGCATACGGAAACCCTTGGGCGAAAGTTCCGAGTGTCTCGACAGACTCTGTTGGATCAACATCAATGGACATCAGAACAATTCTGTCACTATAGTCATCTTCTTCCCAAATGACCCTGAGTTGAGGCAACTGTAGCTTGCAAGGTGGACACCGTACAGCCATGAAATCTATTATTACCACTTTACCTCTGAAGTCGCTCAACCAAGAAGAGGTTCCGTTTGGGTGGGTAAGAGAGAAATTTTGAGCAAAGGTTCCAGGATGTCCATCCACAGGAGGGGTTATTGGGGATAGGTCGGAAATGGTAAACACTTCTATTGGACGCCCTTCGCCAGAAGGTTCAAACAGATACAGACCACTCACGACAGCGACGATTACGATGCCAAGAACCATCAGCAAAACGAAGGTTGCACGCCTTCTCATTGGCTTTTCCACTTTCTTTTCTGTGATTTCCTGGATTGAATCCTTGTGCTCCTGTCCATCATGTTCATCGTATGCGTGCATGATCTTGCCTGACTCCATGATTTTAAGTGCGTTTTCACTCAGTATTCTGGGGTAAACAGTGCTGGAAGCGCCGTGCTTAAAGGTTTCCAAAGCTTTGGGTGAACGAACCATTCTCCTTGTTAGAAGGCTTAACCTTCTCAATCTAGAGTTGAGGGTTCAAAATGTAGGGGACGACTTGTATGTACCACTAACTAGTGTGCCTCTTCCTTCAGAGATTGAAAAGCTCAAGAGTAGTCTTCCAGAGTTCGAAGTCTCTGCCTATAGATTTGCGAGGCGCACAAAACGTTCGCTCAAATTCGTTGATGTACTGGGTGAAGAGCTGCCTCCTCATCTTGTGGCGACTCTCCCAAACGCAATGGATTTTGTAGGCGACGTAGCAGTCATCGAGATTCCTCCGGAACTTGAAGCCTACAAGCAAACGGTGGGAGAAGCTGTGCTGAAGATCCACAAGAGAGTACGTCTAGTCTTGGCGAAATCTAGCGCCGTAGAAGGTGTGTATCGCCTGAGAGAGTTTGAGACGATAGCTGGTGTAGGGAGGCCCGAGACCATTCACAAGGAGTATGGCTGCATGTATCACGTAGACCTTGCGAAGGTCTATTTTTCACCTAGGCTTTCTCGCGAGCACGACCGAGTGGCATCACAAATCAAGGATGGCGAAACGGTGGTTGACATGTTCGCTAGCGTTGGGCCCTTTTCCATTCTAATTGCGAAAAGGCACAAGAACGTTCAAGTGCACGCTGTCGATGTGAACCCTATTGCTGTAAGCTACTTAAAGAAGAACATCGAAGCAAATCACGTGGGCAAAAACATTGTTCCACTTTCCGGTGACATTAGGCAGGTTGTAGAAGAAAGACTGGCTGGAGTCGCAGATAGAGTTATTATGAACTTGCCGGAAAAAGCGAAAGAATACATGGACACAGCTTCTAAAGCGCTTAAACCCGAGGGCGGCACAATGCACTACTACGAATTCACAGGTATGCCCAAACCCTTGAAAACGGCGAAGATTCGATTAGTCGAAGCCGTGAAGCAGACCGGTCGTAATGTTAAAAGAGTCTCATACGTAGGGCTTGTTCGAGCAACTGCGCCTTACACCTTTCAAGTTGTAGTGGACGCTGAGATTCAATAGCTTTCTACAGCAAATGTTATTTTGATTTTTTGGCGGCTGTCCTGTATTTTTTCAACAAGTTTCCTAGAAATATCTTTGGCAGTTTTGTTCGCTTTTACGGCTATTGTTCGACCACAGACATAATTGCTTCTTCTCACCACCATGTCAGTTGGATGAGTGAATAACAGTCGTGTACTTCCTCTTGCTTTGATCTTTTCGCGTGTTTCTCCAGCCTCGATTATTATTGTGATTCGTGCATCTTCTCTTTTCATGGCTTCCTTTAGCTTTGAATGCAGGTCTTTTGCTCCTTTTGTTGCACCAACAGCAATTATACAATCGCCGTGCTTCGTAAGGGTTGATTTCCTGGTGATTTCGAATGTTGTCTTATGGTTTGACAGAATATTCTCATGCCCACAGGCATCAACGGTTTCGATTATTTCCATTGGAATGCAATTTCCATGACTGACTTAGCGAGGATTATTCGAGGGCTTCTATGGAGTCAACTTTTCCGTCTCCGTCTAGGTCAAATCCTTGAATCAAAGTTGCGAACGTATTCTGACCACTAAAATTCTTCAAAGTCTCTCTACAGAATTGCGCAAGTGCTATGACACAGGCTTTTGTCCCAACCTCTTTGTTGCCTGCTAGGATAATCATTCTTTTTTCCTTGTCCCAAGGGTTAACTATTCTTGAGATGACTCCTATAGTGTCCCCAGCGTAGACGTTTCCGGTCTTTTTGGAGACCAGTCCGCCTAGAAGGAACCCGCGTTCGGAAGGCATCATGTTGAACCGTATGGGCAAGAATTCGTTGACCTCCTTAGTGATTAGGTTGGTTCCAGGTCCGCCCACCAAGATTAGGTTGTTGTTCTCTTCTTTCTCAGCCTTCACGTCAACATCTAGTTTCACTGGGAAGTCCTCAGGCAGCTTCACGAATTGTCCGAGGAACAATGTCAGATAAGATGCGTAGTGACCGTCTCTAGCTCTGGCTTTGAAGGGACCATGTGGATCTGGGCTTCCAACCACAACCTTTCCATCAAAGCTCCCGTCTTCTCGCAAGAACGGCTTGAAGAACTGCTTTATCTTTTCGTTTGTGTCTGGAATTGGAATTGTGTTGATTGCTCGGTAACCGTATGGGAGCTCAACTCCGAACGCGGGGAAAGAAACTCCATAATACTTCGCTATGGCTCCCTTCTTCTCTTCTTCTCTGACAACTTTGATAACACCAGCCTTTGCAAGCTTTCTAATATGATAGTAAACTTTCTGTTCATGCACGTTCAGTTTCTTCGCAATCTCCATCGGGTACATTTCTTTCTCGCTGAGAACCCTGAGAACATCCCAGCTGAGTCTATTCAAAACAGCCTTAAGTCTCCTAAAATCGTCAAAAACAGCGATATCTTTCACTTTGTATTCTCGTTTTTCCCTAGCAAGTAGTAATTTCTTCTTCACGCTCATCTGGTTTCGGGCAATCCTTTATAAATATTTTTTTAGGGGTGCCAGACTCACATTTAAAATCCCCCTTTTTTTCTGCTAGAACAATTATGCATACATACTGTGTTTTGCATACATCTTTTACGTTTTAACATTCGAAAGCGTAAAAAGCGTGTAAAAGAAAATCGGGCACTATGATGGATTTTATGATAACGCGCGTGCATCTTGCTCCTCTATCAATCACATTTTGATGGCTGGATTTAGTGTACTCATGGCTGCATTGCATATTGCATAGAGAATTCTTTCGTAAATCATAAATCCTGGTGATGCAATGTTTGCAGTTGCTAATTGAATTAGCAATTTGAAGGGGAGGACGTATGATTAAATTTAGAACTATAATTCCAACGCTAATGCTTCTTCACATGTTTGGCGCTTCTATCATTCCGTTGGCTCAGACAAGTTCGGAAACCTATGGTCCACGTTTAGACCAGATAAATGGCTTCTTTATAAATACGCTCGAGTCGCAAGCGGCCAACTTCAAAAGTGGTGACGTAGACATCTGGTTTGACATCAACGATCCTGTATGGGCCCGGGACCTTGTAGATGAAGGCTTCACGACGCACACTGCACGTGAGACGTTCCTGTTCGACTACATCGCTTTCAACATGAGGGATCAAGAGAACCCCAGTGGTGGCGGTGTCCCTTGGAGAACTGAATCAACTCCAGGCGACTACTACACCTATTCAGGACTACAGTACGAAAACTATGTTCCCCTCAACGACACGGCTTTCAGGCATGCATTGGCCCACTGCATACCCAAGGACGAGATCGTGGCCACTGTCTACGGAGGTATCTCAGGAGCGGCTATAAGCAGCGTTGTGCCCGAGGCGCAGAGGGCATGGTTCAAACCCGGCGTGGACGGGCATCCCTTCAACCCCGGAGATCCAACTGCCAACACAACGTATCCAGATTTTCATGATGCATGCAGTATACTGAGGGCTGCTGGATATGTATGGGGAAATGCAACCGCACCAAACCCAGCGCCAAAGTGTGATCCAAATGATCCGGATGGCAACTGGCTTGACCCCCACCTCCACGCAGCTGTGGATGATCCCAACACGCCGTGGGACGACACTTCGATGATGCCTATGAACCACATCACATTTACTGGAGTAACCGAACCTAGCTTCCCTGGTTTTTACGGTAGAGACAGCATATGTGCTCGCAAGTTTCGAGCCATTGGCCTACCAATCCAGCATGGCCCGGTGAGCTGCCCTTACATATTCGCCATGATGAATCACCACCAGTTTGACATGTACGCTCTAGAATGGAAGGTGGGCAGGTTCCCTGATCACCTGTATGGGTTCTTCCATTCGAGCCAAGATATGATTGGGGGATACAACTTCCCAGGCATAAACGACACTGAACTTGACGCAAAGCTCGAATCAGTCCAGTTCAGCTTGGACCGAGCTACGGTGAAACAAGCGTGTTTCGATGCCCAGGATATGGTCGCTGAAAAGCTACCATACATAGTAACTTTCACAAGACCATTGTTCAATGCCTTTGCCACTGCAGGAGCAGCATACCACACCGACACACTTAGAGGCATAGTGGACAGCCCTATTTACGGCGCAGAAAACGACTACATGTTCTATAATCTCCATTGGGAGAGTAACATAGATGAAACGACAAATCCATACGGCATCGGCGGAACAGCTAACATGATTGTTGGATCAGCGCCAAGGAATTATCATCCTGGTTACGCAAGCACTGTGAACGAGTGGAAGATATTGGGGCGAATATTCGACGGTTTGATCAACATAGATCCATACACTCATGAGGACATTCCATGGTTAGCCACAAGCTGGACTGTTGAAGACTGGGATTATGGCGGATCGGAATTGGGCATGAACACGACGTTCTGGCTCAGAGACGATGTGTACTACCATGATGGCGCAAAGTTCAACGCAAGCGTGGTCGAGTTCTCCCTCGAGTTCGCACGCGACCAACAGATAGCACGAGCCCGTCCAATGTGGCGGAATCTCGTTGACGTTGAGGTTCATAATACGACCAGCGTGAGCGTATACCACAATGTCACAAGTCTATGGATCTTCTACCACACCGCTGGACCCGAAGTATGGCTGGTGAACGATGCAGCGTGCTGGGCCACCATGTTCCCGAAGCACATCTACGAAGGCACTGGCCCAGCGTTCCGCCCAGAACTGATAATCAACCCGATAAACTCAAGTCTAACATACTTGATTGGAACGGGACCATACGTATTCCGGGCGGGCGGTGAACTCAAGTTGGGAGGCTTCGCCGAATTGACAGCTTACCGTGTAGGTTCAAGCCCGGTTACAACCCACTGGTGGCAAAGTGTTGAGGGCTCATTCAATTTGACGCGTGACTGTTTTCATTGGGTAGGCGATTGCAACCGCGACGGTGTCGTTGACATCACAGACCTAAATAAAATAGGCAAAGCCTATGCACAAGTCATAGGACAGCCGCTCTACGATCCAGAAGCGGACGTAGGTCCTGAAGACCCATACCACACTAACGACGGTCGAGTAGACATACAAGACATAGTAGAGGTATCTAGAAGCTGGGGCAAACAACGGACTTATCCCTAGTATGTATGCATCAAGATTCGTTAAGCACATCTCTTACGTTTATGTTGAAAGAATGTAAAAATCCTTAATGCATGCATTATTTTCTAATTCTCTTCTTTTGTTTTCGTAATCTCCGTTTTCCTCAATATGCTGCAAAACCCAGAACAGTCTGTTCCAAAGCTTGGTTTTAAGTAGCCAATCCTCAAAAGACTATGGGATGAAACATGAATCTAATGAGTAGTATGAGATGTTGGTTCCTGAGATTTGCAGGGTATCTTGTCCCTTTTGTTCAGTCACTGCCGGCTCTTGGTGGCTGGGTAGGTCTGATGACTTTGCCATTTGCCTCATATCTGGTTGTGTTTTTCATGAATCTTCCAGTCAGTCTTGTCGACGTGTTCTCTGCTTTCTTTTCACCCTTCCCGTTCCTTGTCTTGGAGAGGGTCATTATAGTTATCGGGCTCCTCATCCTAGTTTACTCTATAGCTTATCTGAGAATGAATAGAGAAGTAGGGTTGGTTACTTCAGGACCTTATCAGTTAGTCAGGCATCCTCAGTATTTAGGAATGGTTCTCTCAACTCTTGGGCTTACAAGTTGGAGCGTCTGGATTTTAAACAATACTTTTGGTAGGGGGTTTCTGAGTTCGTCGCAGACTATATTTGTCTGGTTCATTGAACTATTTGTCTATATCATATTGGCACTTATGGAAGAGCTGTTTCTGTCTAGAAATCATAGAGAGAATTTTGATGAATATATGAGCCATGTGCCTTTCCTCATTCCTTTCCTGAGGACTGGTAGAAAAAGCCTGGACGTCCTTGTTTCTGTCCTAGCTCCACCCACTCTTCTGTTCATTCTGATAAATGCTCAGATTTGAGCTCACTTCATGCCGGAGATGTCCCCCGCAACCTCCCCCATTTTTTTCGCACGCATTGTTACCCAACCACCACCCAGAGCCACTAAAAATATTTTTTTAGGGGTCTCGATTTTAATGTGTCAGAACCCTTCGCACCGCTGCAATTCAAGTTCTAGAGCTAAAACCTTTTTCCTAAAAAAGCTTATACAATGCTCTTTGATTTAAGTAAAGCTTGCCTGCGATTGATTCGACTTGATCATTATTCCAAAGAAGAATTGAGGAACCAAGGATGTGTGGGATATTCGGATGTGTCCTTAAGAATGGTGATGCAGCACCCATAATTCACGCGGCATTGAAACGGCTTGAGTATCGAGGATACGACTCTGTGGGTGAAGCAACAATCCATGAAGGCAGACTGCTCACAAAGAAGGGCCAAGGAAAAATCGATGAAGTCCATGAGACATACAACCTAGATGCTCTTCCAGGACAAATTGGAATAGGTCATACAAGATGGGCAACTCACGGAGCACCATCTAGAGTGAACGCCCACCCGCACACTGATTGCAGTGGGAAAATAGCAGTTGTTCACAACGGGATAATCGAGAACTTCTCAGAACTCAAGAAGGAACTGGAAGAACGTGGACACACTTTTCAATCAAAAACTGACACTGAAATTATTCCCCACATTATTGAAGAGGAATTGGAGAGAAACAACACCTTGGTTGAGGCGGTACATAGCGCTGTGGAGCGGTTGAACGGATCATACGCCATTGCAGTCATCTCGGTCAAAGAACCTGGCAAAATCGTTTGTGTTAGAAAAGAAAGCCCTCTTGTCATCGGAATCGCTGAGGATGAGGTTTACTGCGCATCTGATATTCCTGCTTTTCTTCCGTTAACCAATAATGCTGTAATTGTTGAGAACGGCGAACTGGTTGTTTTGAGCGATAAAGGATATGAAATAAGAAAGATCGTTGACAAGAGCTCAGTCACAAGAAAGCCTGAGGTCATTGATTGGGACCCCGCGATGGCTGAGAAGCAAGGATACCCCCATTTCATGCTAAAAGAAATCCACGAGCAACCGTTTTGCATCAGAAACACGCTTAGGTTGCAGGAGCAGTATCTGGAACTGATGACTACCTTCCTCGACCGTGCTGGAGAGGTTTTCCTAGTGGCGTGTGGCACTTCATATCATGCGTGCCTTGCGGCCTCATACATGTTTTCCAAACTTGCAATGTTGGCAACTCATCCAATTATCGCGTCGGAGTTTGTTGAGCAACATGGAAGAGCTGTGAACATTGACAGCGTCGTTCTTGCAGTCAGCCAGTCCGGGGAGACAGCTGACACTCTGGACGCCGTGGAGTGTGCAAGGCAACGAGCTGCCACCGTTCTAGGATTAACCAATATTATTGGATCCACCTTAACCCGTGTTGCTCGCGCATATGTGTGTCAACAGTCGCACCCAGAAATAGGTGTTGCCGCCACAAAGACCTTCACGTCTCAACTCTCAGTGCTTTCTCAGCTTGCCTTGAGGCTTGCCAAAAAGAGGGGGAAGGTTTCACACGTAGAGATCGAACAGCTAGAGGAAAAACTGGAGCAAATTCCCGACATCGTTGAGGGACTCATCGAAACCCAAGAGGAGAAAATCAAGCAGCTGGCCAAGAAATATCGGGATAAACAATGTTTCTTCTTCTTGGGGCGAGGAGTAAGCTCGGCTTCTGCTCTCGAGGGCAGGCTTAAGCTTTTGGAGATAGCCTATGCTCCCGCCCTAGCGTATCCAGCTGGAGAGAGCAAGCATGGACCAATCGGCTTGATTGAGCCAGGGTTCCCTGTGATTTTCGTCTGTCCTAGCGATGGGACGCGTAAAACGATTTTGGGCAACATTATGGAGATGAAAGCTCGGGGTGCTTCCATAATCGCCGTGGTTGAGGAGGGGGACGAGGGAATCAAAAGCTTGGCTGACGATTACCTCGAAATACCGCCAGGGTTGCCTGAAATCCTTTCGCCTATTCCATACGTTATCCCATTGCAACTCTTTGCGTATTACATGGCTATTGAAAGAGGTTGTGATCCAGATCAGCCAAGAAATCTAGCCAAATCTGTCACCGTCAAGTAGCTTAGCCCGATTCATTCTCCCCTCCAAACTCATTCAGTAACAAACTCTTAAGATGTGGAGTCAATATTGTTGTGAGGGGAAATATGAAAAGACAAGCTTGGTTAGAGTTGATCAAAAGGCTTGTTGGGCAAGGAATACTTCGATCGCCGCAGGTCATTCAAGCGTTGCGTCGAGTCTCCAGGGTGCCCTTTCTTCCGGAAAGCGTTCAGTCCTATGGGGCAGTGGATTCTCCACTTCCAATTGGATCTGGGCAGACCATTTCGGCGCCTCTCGACTGATCTATGCGGTCAGTCGGGCGAAACATGGTTTCAATCATGGATGAAGCTCTTGAATTGGAAGTGGGGCAACGTGTGTTGGAGATTGGGTCGGGGTCTGGTTGGCATGCCTCCACAATAGCTGAGATTATAGCTCCAACGGGCACACGTAAAGAAAAGTGGGGGCATGTTTACACCGTTGAAATAGTCACGGAGTTGGCTGAGTTTGCGAGAAAGAATATTGAGAATGCTGGATATGGAGATCGCGTAACCGTTGTGTGCGGGGACGGATCGAAAGGTTATCCAGAAGAAGCCCCGTACGATCGTGCTCTGGTGACGGCTGCAGCTCCTGATGTTCCTCAGCAGCTGATAGAACAGCTGAGAACTGGGGGCGTCTTAGTTGTTCCAGTTGGGGGCGTCTATCTCTATCAAAGGCTTTTGCGTGTAAGGAAGAGCGCTGGTGGAACCGTCCAAGAGAATTTGGGCGGCGTTGCATTTGTACCTTTAACTGGGAAGTACGGACATCGATTCTAGAATCTAGCCGAAGAATGTTTCTAGGGTTACTTTTCCCTTTGCTTCTTTCGAGCCTTCTTCCATCTTTCTGATAGCTCTTCTTATACGATCCTCTGAGAAGTCACGTTCGCGGCACAGGAAGCTCACGATTTCTTCCACGTTTGTTTCTTTCCAGGTCAAATGATAGTCATCTGTGACTCTTGGATGTTTGAAGATTTCTCGTATGCGACTTGGCTCAACTGGAAACCTTGCATGTTTCAGCATGGATACTGCTTTTTCAAGGGTCTTGTGTTGCTGGATAAGTTTGAGCGCGGTTTTTGGCCCTACTCCCTTCACTCCATCAGGGTTGAAGTCCGTTCCCACAAGTATGCCTACGTCGATGAGTTGCTGATGAGTGATGTTTAGCTTATTGAGAACCTGATCCAACTCCACAATCTCTGGTGTAACCTCAACGTAGACGCGTTTTCGCGGTAGCTTTCTTCTTCCACTAACCGTGATGTTTCTTATCAGATTTGGTGCGCCAAATAGGAGGCTATCATAGTCTTGGCTACCGCAATAGTCTGTGTCACCTTTTCTTGCGATGTGGGCGGCTTGTGCTTCGCCTTCGCTTGGCGCCTGTATCCATGGTATGCCCATTTGGGTGAGGAGTCGTTTCGAGTCGGTTGCCATGTGGTCTTTGAGACGGCTCGTAGCTTGGGCATACATACGCGCTTTTTCGATCTTTCCTTCTTTTATAGCTTGTTCATAATGGACTTGGGCTTCTTTTTTTGTCCTCGCCCGCCGTTTGATTTCGACTTCCTTTAGCGCTGGCGGTGTTCCGTCGAATACGTAGACGGGTCTGATGCCCATTTCGATAATGTTGGCAGTTCTGTAGAACAAGCCGCTTAGGTGGCTGGTGACTTTGCCCGTTGAATCTTTTAACGGTGTTCCATCTGGCTGGCGGATGATAGCGAGAAACTGGTAGAGGGCGTTGTAGGCGTCTATGGCTATTGATTTTCCGCCAAGATTCTTTAGGTCAATCGCTGTTTTGGGCACCAAGTCTCTCAGGTTCACGCCCAACATTCTACACCAATCTTACAAACCAACACCAGGATTGATAATAAGCTTACTGAGTTTCAGCGCACATGTATTTTGTATCTTTCAGTTCTAAAGGGCATCCACCGCCACAGATGTGTAATTGTGAGCACTCCTTACATTTCACTGGAGCGTATTCTCTGGCTCTTAGATTTGTGCAGAGTGGATGGTTCCAGATTTTTTCCCAGTTGTCTCGGAGGATGTTGCCTACGCTTTCGAAGTAGCTCTGGCACGGGTAAACCTGTCCTTGGGGTCCTACGCACATATTTACTCTCGCAGCTGTGCATGACTTCACACCTAACCCCAGTTCAACTGGGTTGAGCTGACAGTATTGAGTCGGTGTGTACCACATGAACTTCATTCCTAATTCGTTGGATTTAGTCAGAATCCTAGGCAACAGCCTTCCTAACTCATCAATTGTCAAAGCAAACTCGTTGGCTACTGATGGAGCGCTACCAGAGTAGATCAAGCTATTACATCCGAAAACCTTTAGCCCCAAGTCATGTAGAAACTCTATGGTTTGAAGAAAGGTATTCGCGTTGTACTCGTTGAGGGTAGTATTTGTAGTAGCGTAGATTGGTGTTGGGATTACGTTCTTGATTCCTTCCACAGTCTCTCGCCAACTTCCTTTCACGGACGTGATTGAATCATGTATCGTGGGATCATGGGACTCAAGCGTGATCTGCACAAAGTCCAGCCCTGCATCCACGAGTCTCTGCAAGTATTCTTTATCTTTTAATCTACGTCCATTTGTGATAAGACCTGTAACAATTCCCTTTTCCTGCGCGTACCGCAAAAGTTCCGGTAAATCTTCACGGAGGGTTGGCTCACCGCCAGTGAAGGTAAATATGAAAACGCCTATTTTCTTCAATCGGTCAATCACTTTTTTCCACTGGTCTGTGTCCAATTCAGGCGTTTCATGTGGCCCACTGGCATAACAGTGGATGCAATCGTTTTGGCACCTAAATGTCAAGGCTAGGTCCATACGTATTGGAGCGGACAGCTCTTGTGTGAATGGTTCAGCCTGCTCCACGTCGAGAAACGATACAGGGCAGACCTCCTCTGTCTCTGCAAGTGTGCTGATTGTGTAAATGATATGCTCATGGTCTCTGCGGGCAGTTTCCTCCTCAATTCGATAAACTCCTCTGATTTTTTTCACAGCTTCTTCTGTTTGCATGCCTTGCATGAAGAAGTACGCATGAGCTGTTGCAGTTTCGTTCAGGTACAGAACAGTGTTTGCGTTAATGACGAGCAAGCCTTCGCCACTTGGCTCCACACGAAGTTGAAGGGCTAAGCCAGCGAATTTCCCCTTGCCACGATACGAGTACAGACCAACAGGAGTCTTCGAAGCCTTGCCAACGATGCTCTTCACTTTCTTTAGAATACCCACAATCATTCCTCCTTCAACCAACGCCTCCTGAGGCACACGCACACGCGCAGGAAACACATGCACACACACATGCACACGCTGCACACGCACAGGCACAACTAGACTTATGGTGTGCTGGTGCCCTAGAAGTTTTCGCAGATGGGGGCGGCGCTGGGACTATGGAGTTCGCAAACTTCTCCACGTTTGCAACTATGTTATTGGCGGTTTTTTCAACAGATGTCGCTATGTTGTTGGCGAAGTCCGCGCCTGGAATGGTCGGAGGTGATGTAGGTTGGGTGGTTGTTGGGCTGGGTACGTAGGTTGGATTAGGGTGATAGGCGGTGTAGCCATACCAGTACCACCACCAGCCTATTCCAGGCTCAAACACTTTTTCGCGGAAAACGTCTTCGGTTCTAGGCCTAAAGCCTTCATGGAGGAGAAGCCAGAGGAGATTTTCATCGTAAGCCTTGGATGCAAGTTCCGGTGTACCCGATTTTTCCACCTGTTCCCATGCCTCTCCAACGACTCTCCTGTAATAACTTATAGTGTCGCTTCGGCAGTATCCGCGAAGCTTCTTTTCCACTGTGTCGCGTAACAACACAACTGTTTTTGCAAGTTCTTCTTCTTTCAGGGTTCTGTCCTTTTTCACTGCCTCGAGAAAGCTTTTCTCGTAATAGCGTATAGGTGTTTCAGGGGTTCCAGTTTTATCCTTGAACGGTTCCATGACCTTGAGTTTAAGGGCTGGGGTTGTGGCTGTGACCCAGATGGCTTTCTTCATCAGCAGACTATATAATATCTCGGTCACAACCTTAGTGGGTGGGAGATCTAGAAGGTAAGAGGATTCTACAGCTGTTAGGCCGTGTCTTACTCCCAAAGCTTCCATTCGCACGCTAGGATTCACGTACTTTCTAAGCGAAACCCTTTTGTGGACTACAATTCCAACTACGAGAGCAATGAAGAGAAATGCGGAGACTGGAATAAGCCAAGGAAGCCAATCAAAACCTCTTCCGGGTACTTCATAATATTCGACATATTCTTCAGGGAAAGACACTCCGCAAGTGAACTTTTCGTCTGGCTGTAGATTGTGTTTCTCCCAGTAGATTACGAATCTATTATCTTCTTTCGGATCATATATTGCATTGTTCCAGAATGGAGTACATCCCACATTCGTTTCATTTACGCCACGAGGCATAACCATTTGGACGTGAAGTTCGTTTACCTTAGCATCTTCCCACCAGACCGGGGAGAACTCCATCGTAACATTTCCAGGGGCCTCCTCGTCCTCCAAGACTAGATGTCCAACGTTTGTTAGAAGAGTGAAACGGAAGCTCTGGCCAGCAGGGACGCCCACATGTCCAGGTGGATAGACGCGGACGGCGTAGTAGCTCTGTTGATAGTTGCTTGCATCTTCCCAATCCAATGGATCGCCGTTTTCATCTCTAGCCTCACCGACCTCGAAATCATCAGTCGGTTGGCCGACTCTCACGCTTGGGATTACCCCCTGATCACAGGTTATCTCGATGTCGTATAACAGATCAATTGTTCCATCTTCTTCGTTGATCCAAATCTTGGCCCACTCATGGTCCAGATGATATTCGACATCCGATGCAGTGACAACGCAGATACTCAAAATCATGGGGGCAATAAGGAGAACAGTTATGAAGAGAATTATAGTGTGGACTATGAATTTCCTGTTCACCATTTTGGCTCCTCGGTTACCTCGAAGGTGTGTCCGCAATAGGAGCACTTCATCGACGGTACGCCCTTTGCTATTTTCATTTGACTTATGTCCAAGAAAGCTGAGCAGTTGGGGCATTCCAGAGTCTGAACTTTGAGTTTTCCAAGCACCTCAAGTTTTTGTGTGATTTGCATTGGTTTCTGGGTTCTTACGTAGTACAGTATTCCAAAGCCTGCAAGAAAAAGAAACGCACTCGTAACCAGCCTCAGTGTGTCATAGGCGGAAGCAAGAGCGAAAACAACGGCGAAAAACAAAAGAACAGCAGACACAATGTACCCCATCACAGTTTTCGCGCTTACCTCGCTCACTCTCCATGTATCGCGTGTTGCCCATTAAAGAAGAAGCATTTCAAATCTAAATCTTTTCTCAGGGGGACGAAACATACACCCATCATTTGTATTATGTCAAACATTTGCTCAATCTTTGCTGTGAACAGTCTCTCCGGTCAAAGTATCAACATGCACATGACTATTTGACAAGTTCCCGCTTCTTCCACCTCAGATTTTTGCTGTGGCACTTCCTACACTTGACC
The DNA here is from genome assembly GCA_020348865.1 of Candidatus Bathyarchaeota archaeon. Classification (GTDB taxonomy): domain Archaea; phylum Thermoproteota; class Bathyarchaeia; order Bathyarchaeales; family Bathyarchaeaceae; genus SOJZ01. The sequence continues at coordinate 1,316,692 of CP070754.1, forward strand.
GCGGTGGATGCGTTGCGCACTCCGCAATGCCTACAGATTTTCATGTATAGCCTATGTTTTTGAGCAATGGCCTTCTTCACGGGATCAGTAATGGGCATAACAATATCCCAACTTGTCAACTACGTTCCAGACATGCCACCAGTAAATATACCTTTCTTCTTTTGTTTTCTTAGACAGCAACCCAACCCTATCTCCAGATTTCTCTGCAACGACAGCATCGACTTCCATGCTTGCATGTCTTCTTTTGAAGTTCAAAGAGTCCCGCAGGCACCCCCTCAAGCTATTTCAGAGTCTGAATGGTGACGTAAGATCTTGTTTCTTGGATTCCTTCAAGCAAAGCTAGCTTTCGAAGTGTCTCATTGAGCTTTTCTTGCTCCACCAAAAGCACTGCGTCCACGTCCCCAGTTACTCTGAAGATTCGTTGAATAGGAAAGTCTGAAATCTCTTCATACGCTTCTTCTCTCTTGAGGGGAGAAATTCTGACAAGGACGAGGGCAGGGTTCACCGACATCCCTAATACGCCCAAGCCCTCCTCAGTCACATCAATGAAGCCTCTGCCTGTTCGAATACACCCCCAATCTCGAAGCTTACGTAGATGCACGTTCAACGCCTGTCGACTGATTTGGAGTTTCTTCGCCAGTTCGCTTTGCTTAACCTGTACGGTGTAGATCGTTACGGACTTGCCTTGTTCATACATCATACGGAGCAGGCGGAAAGGTCGTCCAGTTCGGATATCTCTACTCATTAAGCTCACCTTAACTAGTTAAAGAAAATCTTTACAATAGTATATTATTTAAGGGTTACACGTTCATCAGATGACGGTATTTCACCCTCGCCAAGGCAGACACTGCTCCATTGGAGAACTAAATGAAACCGTGAAACGCTCGAAATGGATTGTTCAGAAACCACAATGTATTTATTCACCGAGAAAAAGCATAGAGAGCCACAAAACATATAGAAAAACAGGAGTGAGGCGGTGAATATGTCGGAAAGAACTGATGTGTTGATAGGAAGAAAGCCAGTTATGAACTATGTACTGGCTTGCATAACCCTCTTTCACGGCGGAGCATCTGAAGTGAATGTGAAGGCAAGAGGCAGAGCAATCAGCCGAGCTGTCGACGTTGTAGAGGTTTGCAGACGAAGGTTCTTGCCAGATGTGAAAGTGAGAAACGTCGACATTGGCACGGAACAATTGGCACCATTTGAAGAGGGTGGCTCGCCGACAAACGTCAGCACCATTGAGATCACAATAGCGAAATAAACGACGAAAATGTTTCAAAAGGCTCCGCCGCCCCCTCCTTTGTTTCATTAGGAGGAGCAAAATCGGGGTGAAAACAGCGCTATGCAACTTCTGCTTGAAGAGCGGAATCCTATGTTCAA
>CP070754.1:1318171-1324679 GCA_020348865.1 Candidatus Bathyarchaeota archaeon
AAGTGCAAGCTTCATTGTGACTCTTCAAGCGCCCGTCTTTGCTCCTATGCAGAGACCCGCTGAGATACTTCCGGAAGAAGTTGATGATTTCTCGCTTAAGTTTATAGGTCGAGCTCCGGGGAACTACACGAAACTTCCAGGTCTAGATGAGTTGCTATATTACATCTACCTTCCACGAAACAGCTCTGAAGAAAAACTTCAGGTTATGGTAAACGTTGATATTGCGAAGTCATGGTCAGTTTTCCATTCATGGCAAGTCAGCTTGATTTCGTGGCCTGAGACGCATGGCTACATGCCTAGAGCTACACAGATACACGACGAGTCTACAAGACCTCGAAAGGTGAGTCTGCTAGACAATCCACCTATAGTTGGCCTATTCTCCGCATTTAGAGACCCCAAACTAAGCTCCAACTTGACTTTAGTTGTTCTCGAATTAGGACCTGTGGAGTTGAGAGAAGATGCTCTCTCCAATTCCACTTCAGTATCGGAACAGAGTTATGGAAAGATTACCATTTACACTCTGACAAACCATCCGGAACACTTCTATGATATCGAAGATGTGCTTCTGCTATTCGGCGAGGCAGTAGTCAACTATTGGCGACCTCTGGAAAGTTGGCAAGAGATTGCCCTGACACTTAGCCACAATGGGATATCACTTATGGCAATAACAACCGCACTTCTTATGGCAACTCTGGCACTAGCGTTTTTGAAAAGGCGGGAGCAAGAGAATTCTAACTTAAATAGTTATCAAAAACTAGCCTCGAAACAGGAAAGATCTATACTTCAAGCTGCCCACCAAGCCAGTCGCGATGCCAAACCCACCACATCGGAAATTGCAGGAATTTACCAAAAGATCACAGGAAGCCCAATTGAAACACACCACCTGCTAGAAAAACTCGAAGAAGCGGAAAAAACAGGGCTAGTTGAAAAAGACATTGGAGGTCCAGAAGACGAACCAATCCTCACGTGGAAGAGTCGGATTCGCTTCATGAAGTAATCTTCTAGAAAAGTGAGCTCAAGTCTTTCATAGGAATTTAAGTGGATGGAGATGCCAATTAGAATCCGTTGTGAATCAATTATGAAAAGGATCACTCTGTCGCTACCTGTAATCATAGCCTTATCGATACTGCTGGCCATCAATTCAGTCGTCGCGGTGGTAGTCAGCGTTACCGTTGATCCAGAAGTAATCCCACACCCAGGCGGCTCAACTACCGTCAGAGTGTTCAGCAGCGAAGCCGGAGTTGGTTCAATCACGGTAGTCACCCCCGTATCTCACACCGCCAGTGTTGCCGCCATAAATGTGCCAGAAGGCGGCGCAGACTCTGCAGTGTATCCTGACGACTTTCCAGGTGGCAGCACAACCGAAATAGGAGAATACGAAGTAACCGTCTACCTAGCTGGCGAAGAATACAAAGCAACATTCTGGGTAACCTTTGAAGTCATTGATGAATCACCAATCGGAACTGTGATGGCAATCATCGCGCCCATTGGAGCTCTGATAGGACTCGCCAAGATAAAACGGCTACGAAAAGCCGCTTGAATCATTTTGCCCTTGCGTCCAAAGCAAGCGGCACGTCGAACTAGTTATAGTAAGAGTTCTGATCAACACGTCTTCGAGTTTTGGAGCTGAATATGTTTTCGGAAAAAACGAGCGCGCGTGCGTTCCATTAAGCTTATTGCTCAGGAAGCTTTACACAAGGTCGATGGCACAAGATGAACCTGTTCGATCCAGTCGTGCAGATGTTCATTTTCTCGCTGATAGTAGTTCTTCTTCCGACAACGGCTCTTTTGTTCTTGGTCCATAGAGTTCTGAAAAAAAGCAAACGGTCACCTAAAGCAAATCTGAAGGCTAGCACGCTAGTGCTTGTCAGACTCGTTCAAGTTGCGCTGATTTGTGCCATAGCATGGTTCGTTGGCTGGGCGCATATCTATGAAGTTCTAGTTTGGCAAAAACCCTTCACTCAAACATTCTACATATCATTTGGAAACGTACTCGCCTACGTGCTTCTGTCAATTGCGCTGGTTTCCATAGAATACACTCTGCGTAGATACAAGCGCTCCAGCACATTCAATCAGAACAAAACTCTCAGCGTACCTACCATTTCTTCCAAGACGCTGTTGGCAAACATTCAGAAACTGGAACACGAAAAAGAGGCCTTTAGACGTGAACTCTGGGAACTCAAACGTAAACCCCGAGGAACAATAGGGTATGTGCTCTTTGCCTCTGGGGCGATAGCGCTAGCCCTATCCGTTCTTTTCGAATCAGCAATCTTGGCTTTCATAGGTTTGGGTCTGACCTTCTGGGGGGGGTCGCTCACATTTGTCAAACCCCGAAAATATGTGAAGACAAATATGGCGGAGTCCACGGCTATGTCGTCGTTGGCAGCTGTTGACAAAATCATAGGCGACCTCGGTTACAGAGGAAAAGGAATCTATCTGCCGCCGAGACGCTTGAAAGAGTTCAAAAACGAACGAGTGTTCATCTCTTCCACGGACAGTGCATCTGTCCCGCCAACAGATGAGATAGCAGAAAGCACCACCTTCGTGAAAAACCCTCAAGGAATGCTCATTGTTCCTCCGGGACTTGCACTCGTCAATCTTTTTGAAGAAGAACTCAAAACCGACTTCGCCAAAGCCGACCTCTACTATCTGCAGGCCAATCTTCCCAAGCTGTTAATCGAAGATCTGGAAATGGCAAAAGACTTCAAAATGAAATCAGCAAGCAGTACAATTCACGTGAAAATAGAAGGATATGCCTATCGGGAATTCTGCGAAGAAGCCAGCAAACTTTCAACCATCTGCGGCTCCATCGGTTGCCCCGTCTGCAGCGCCATCGCCATTGCGTTGACCAGAGCAACGGGCAAACCTGTTGTCATTGAAAAGAACGATTTGTCCTCAGATGGTAAAACGCTTGAAATTCAATACAGACTGATGGAGGCCCACTAAAATGCAGTTTCCCCTCACGTTCTGGGACATCAGTCTCTGGCTAGCCGTCACGGCGATCATCCTGTTAGTGGAAGCAGAGCTCATCTCACCTCATTATGGGCATACAAGCCTGATAATTAATAGGAAACGCGTGCGTGCACTAGCAGTAGCGGTTTGCATCCTATTCCTGTTCACTGTTTTAGTACGAATCTACGGAATAATAACCGCGACTTAGAAAGAGAATAGAATCAGAGAACAAAAAGGCACAAAAGATATAGAAGATTACTCATCAGATTTCCATGCCAACTTAAATAGTCGTTGCAGGCACACAGTAAGTGGTATTCATCGCAAAGGAAGGAACAGGGTAGAACATGAAAACCAAGAAGCTGCTCTTTCTCTGCATTTTCATTTCAGTAGCCATCGGCCTTCTCGCGTCAAGTCAGCAGGCTCACGCAGGAACAGATCGGCCAGGAACCGGCATCTTGTATGTATATGTTGATACCTGGGGAGGCACCGAAGCTCCAGCAAACTCGCATGGCACATATGACGTCAACATAGGTCTCACATACTACATAAGAGTCTGGGACCTCAAAGAGTTCAACCCTGGAACCTTACTGACTATTAAAATCGGATGGACAGACGTGACGAAAGCCAGCCGCACAGACTTCTTCCATGACGTAGAAGTGAAGGAAGACTCCGGAGTCAGATACGTGGATGTGGCATGGACCGTGCCACTTGAAGCCATGATAAGCACCACTGGCACCGTCCACTACAAGAGAGACAACCCATCGACCCCTGACTACATAGCACGAGGACAATTGAGCAACGTAGGTCACATGCACTTTATCCCAGAGACTGCACTTGGAACAATTGGCCCAATGCTGGCCCTAATCGCGGGTCTAGGATTTCTCGCCATAAGAAAACACGAGCGTTAGTCTAGCTCGGTTAGTCAAGGCGCCACCTTCTCACTTTTCAATTGCTCCTTTAAAGCATATTGTCTAGCCTGAGGATGAGATGGAGGAGTGATGGAGGAAAGCCAACAAAAGAGCATCCTAGAGCTTTTCGAGGTCAAATAGATTGCGAGGGGATGAAAGACAATGTTCGCAGTCGGTCACTTGGCTCTGGGCTATCTAGCTGGGAAGGCCTCAGCAAAGTTTCTAGACATCAACATCAACATCCCTGCAGTGCTTACACTGTCAATAATACCTGACATCGACCTCCTAATACCGATACTGCAACACGGCGGACCAACTCACTCAATTATCCTATGCCTAGTCATAGCACTTCCCGCACTTCTTGTATGGAAAAAACGAACCACCCCATACTTGGTGACGTTGGTCTCGCACCCAATTTTGGGCGACTATCCAATACGGTCTAGCAATGTCCCCGGCATACAACTGTTCTTTCCCCTAACCTCAAACTGGTTCTCAGCGGGGACTGAAGTTGCACGTCTAGCATACGTCTATCTTGAGCTGGCTCTCTTCTCCGTGTTCTTGACACTCATATTCACAACAAGAGACATTGCAGGCTTACTCACACATCACCCATCCAACATGCTGCTTTCGATACCAATCTCAACAGGCTTGCTCCCAGTCTTCCTGCAATTCCCTATACCCGTACCTGTCGAACTCATCGCTCCTCACCTCATCTTGATTTTTCTTCTTGCCCTAGCAATCTTCATAGACCTTAAACACATTCTGCGTCTACATTATCCCTTCTAGCCAGTATTCAAGCACAGAAACTTGCCCTGCAACGGCAAGAAGATATCAGACAAAACTCGTTGCGATGCTCCGCATTCCTGCCGAACTCGATTCTCTCCAAGCAGGCCTATAAGTGTGTCACAAGAAGCTGACAATGCAGTCTACACAGGGTTCAGTGAAGGCACGCGGAAGGTCTAGAGCCCATTGCTCCTTTTCTACGATGACCGAAGATCAAAACCCGTTTACATTCTGACACGCGTGTGAGCGAAAAACTCAAGAACAGCGTGCAGCACAGGACTAGATCTTAGACGACCTAGAAACCCTAGGAGCAGGTTCTAGAAGCTCATGAGGAATGGACAAACCCAAAAGAACAGCTTGAAAGTTCTTGTCTTGGGCTTTGATGGCGCTTCACAGAGCCTCGTTGCTAGATGGATTGACCATCTACCCAATTTCAAACTGCTCAAAGACCTGAACATTTTTGGACAAACGATACCACCAATTCCTGCTCAAACGCCTGTAGCATGGACCACGTTCATGACTGGAAAAAACCCGGGCAACCATGGGATCTTTAGCTTTGCTTTCAGACAGACTGGCACCTACAAAAGAAAGATAATTGACCCTAGGATGTTAAAATCCAAAACACTATGGCAGATCCTGAGCGAGGCTGGGAAACGAGTTGGAGTTCTAAACGTTCCAATGTGTGACTGTTGTGACATCAAGGGTTTTATGATCCCTGGCTTTATGTCGAGAAGCGAGGGGATTCCTTACCCTGATTCTGTAAGAGAGAAAATCAAACGAAAATTTGGGATCAAAAAATTCGCTGGAGACCTAGAAATCGCGACCCTGGAAAAGGCTCAAAGTGATCCTGAGCTGTTTTTTGAAAGAGTGAATCAAATGACAGATTGCATGGCTGAAATCTGCCTTTACTTATTCGAAGAAGAAGAGTGGGATTTTTTCATGCCAGTATTTATGGGTTTGGATAGAATTCAACACTTCTTTTGGAAAAACATCGATTCAACTCATCCCAAATTCGAAGAGAACAAGTTAAGCAATCTCGTTGAAAACTTCTACGTCAAAGCAGACAGAATTGTTGGCAACTTCCTAAAATTGGCAGATGAAAACACCCTTGTTATCGTCCTCTCTGACCATGGGTTCTGTTCGGTTCACAGGGAAGTTATAATCAACAACTACCTAGAAGAAAAGGGATTCCTCACTACCAACGCGGGCAAGATAGACTTGGAAAAGAGCAAGGCAGTTTCCTACGGATACGGAGACATCTGGTTGAACGTCAAGCAACGAGAACCTCAAGGAATAATCGACCTAGCTGAAGAATACGACCACGTAAGAACTCAAATATCGACTGAACTCAAGAAGATTGAAATCGACGGTGAGAAACCAATTAAGGACGTGAAGAAAAGAGAAGAGCTGTGGTGGGGTACCTACTTAAACCAAGCGCCCGACCTTAACATAATATTTAACATAGGCTATCAAGCGGCAAGACAACCAGAAATTACAGAAAAGAATGAGCTCAAAAGATACGTGAATGACAGCCCACGATGGAGCGGAGGACACGACGGTACACATGACCCATTAGATGTCCTAGGCATCATTGGGATTCTGGGACCTGGGATCAAGGGTGGAAAAGACCTACGAATCCATTTGTGGGACCTTGCCCCAACCATACTCAACTGGATGAATGTTCCTATTCCCGCAGACATGGATGGAAGACCCATCCGCCTCAAGGCTTAGAAGCGCGCGCGAGAAAGAGAGCATCACTTTTAAGCACATGCCACAACTATCCCTTGATAAACCATGGCTAGATACGTGAACATTTCCATCCCAAAACCCTTGTACGACAAGCTTTCAGAAGCCCTGACGGGAAG
>CP070754.1:1324779-1328998 GCA_020348865.1 Candidatus Bathyarchaeota archaeon
AACCTTCCGTGTTCATGTCGTCCCATGCTGTGTGGGACATAGATGGGTTTGAGGGAGATATAGCGTTTGATGCCAGGGCTTTTTACTTCGATTCCCTCGAAACTCCATTTCCCGAAGAGCTTAGCCTCTTGTTTCTTGCTCAATTAGTGCACCTTGACAAAAGTCTTGGGTTAGAAAGATTCTATTTAAACATTGCCTTCTAATGGACAAGAGCTTGATTTCTGAAGTTGCTTCACCAGAGAATTTCCACAAGGACTGAAGCAGCCCAGAAAATGTGTGCTCAAGTTTCCTTGTACACGCGAAAGGTGATGTTATATCAAAACACAAACACTCAACATATTAAATTGGAGTAGCAAGTACTTAACTGCCCCGGCAAAGGTGAGAAACGTGTCTGGAACAGAAACACTTGTACCCTACACCAAAACTCAAGACAAGCAAACACTGCCCACAATCATTGTAGACACTCGGGAAGCATCCACCGCCACGAAAATCATTAAAGGTCTGAAAGAATCGGGCGCCAACATCAAGACAGAGGCTCTGCAGAAAGGTGACTACGTCATATCGGACCAATGTGCCATCGAAAGAAAGACAGTGCAAGACTTTGTCTACACACTCACACGAAGATACCTATTCGAGCAATTGTCAGGACTGAGAGAGGTCTACCCAAAACCCTTCATTCTTATCGAAGGATATCTTCCCATCATCTACAAATACAGCAGAATAAAGCCGGCATCAGTGTGGGGCGCCATGTTTGCCCTCGCGAAACAAGGAATCTGTTTGATACACACAAACTCCTACAAGGAAACCATAGATTTCTTATACACAGCCGCCAAGCAAGAGCAAATAGTTGAAAAGAGAATACCGGTTGTACATCCGTTCAAGAAGCATGGTACATTGGCTGAAAGTCAGATTTTCTTCATGGCCAGTCTCCCGAAAATTGGAAGAGAGAAAACGGTAGCTCTCCTTCGCTCTTACAGGACTCCCATGAATGCTTTGGCAAGTGTGGATCAATGGGCCAAAGATGTTCACGGTTTGGGACCAAAGATAACTGAAATGGTGAAACATGTCTTGTACGCACGATTCAAAGAGTGAATCCGGTGTGAAGACTGAGTTGTCTGTCACGGGCATGGCGAAAGTCTAAAATTCATTGTTTTGTCACCTAGTCATTCGTGGTGTTGACGTGGAGTCTTTTCCTTGGTGGAATGAAAGACAGAAGAATCTGATGCTGGAAGTGGAATCTTTTGCTGATAAGAACCTGTCGAGAGGCGAAGAGATATCTTGGACAAAAGAGTTTCCAAGCGATCTTTTGAGAGAGGTTGTTCAAAAAGGGTGGTTTGGCGCCTTAATTCCGGAGGAGTATGGTGGAATCGGCGCGGGAGTGACTGGTTGTTGCATCGTGGCTGAACAGCTTAGTCGGGTCAGCATTGCTTTGGCTGGAGCTTGCTCGGTAACAATGTATGGGGGAACAGAGCAGCTCCTGAAGTTTGGAAAAGAGGAGCAGAGAAGAAAGTGGCTTCCTCGTGTCGCCGACGGTTTGGTTGGAGCTGTATGTATAACTGAGCCAAGTGTGGGTTCAGATGCAGTGAGCATTGAGACAACAGCAAGGCGGGAGAATAACGAATACGTCGTCGACGGAAAAAAACGTTTCATCACAAATGCCGGGCTGGCTGATATCTATCTGGTTTATGCAAAAACTGATGATCAACCAAAGGCCAAAGCCAAGCGACAACATCTAAACGCTCTAATTGTTGAGAAGGGCACGCCCGGCTTCACTGTTGAGAGGATTAACGAGCTTGGAGGATGGTCCGGGCTTCTGAACGGTTACCTAGACTTCGAGAATGTTCGGGTACCAGTTGAAAACAGGATCGGACAAGATGGTGACGGTTGGAAGATTCTTGTGGATGGCTTGAACTTCGAGAGAACCCTTTTTTCTGCGGAGAAGTTGGGGCCTATGAAGGAGGCGATGCGATATGCAGTTTGTCATGCCCAGCGGCGAATCCAGTTTAAGAGACCGACAATCGACTTGGAGGTCAACCAGTTTAAGATTGCGGATATGATTGCCAAATTCAAGATTTCCCGGCTAACGGTGTATCATGCCGCTCACCTGCTGGATTTGGGTTCCGAAGCAGTTTTAGGGGCAACTCTTGCGAAACTCTACATTCCTGAAGCCTATGAACGAGTTCTGACTGAATCCTCGCAGGTTATGGGGGGAGACGGTTGGACGAGGTTTTATCCTGTTGAAAACTTCCTAAGAGATGCAAAGGTCAATCACATAGGCGCTGGTACAAGCGAGGTGATGAAACTGGTTCTTTTCAAACATGGAGTAAGAGCTTTGGCTGAAGACCTAAAAATGCCGGCTAGAATGATGCATGAAAAACTGAACGTTCCAATATCAACAACTAGTCCAGCAGTTGCAGACGAAACAAGCGAGGAGAACGTGCTTTCAATCCTCGCCAAGGACTATCAGGTGAACCCTGGGCTTCACATGAGTCGCGAAGACATCAAAACACGGTTTGCGAACATTAGCGACAAGCAATTAGATGAGATTCTGGTTGAGCTTCAGAACAAGGGGCTTGCCAAGTTGCATAGGGATAGAAAAGGAACGATTCAGTTGACAAAAGCAACTTATGCCGGTTTGAGGAAAGCCTACCCACGGGAACACTACCACTGGGTTCCAGACTGGGTGGACAAAGAGTACATTTTCTGAATTACACTTGGAAGGCAATGTTGAAGTAGCCAAACCAATTCTCGAGCAGAGCTGAATTTGCCTCCCTCTAGTTGGCGGTCTTTTCACGGTAATCTTATATTGACTTGACTGATTTTATCAGCACAGGAGTAGATGCAATGAGCGTTGCAATAGTGGGAGTGGGGCAAACCCCTTTTCGTAGAAATTGTGGGACAAGCATCAATGAGTTATGCTTTGATGCTTTTAGGAACGCTCTTGAAGACATCGATCTTGCGCCTAAGGAAATAGACGCTTCTCTGATCTGTTCTGCTCCGGAATATGATAAGCAGAGGAGCCCGGCAGGATTGATCTCTGAATATCTCGGTTTGACTCCTAAGCCAACCTTCTATGTTGAGTCCATTTGTTCTTCAAGCAGTACTGGGGTGAAAGTTGGATACAGCTTCATAAAATCTCGGCTTCATGACATTGTTGCAGTGATTGGCTTCCAGAAGATGTCGGAAATATCGTCGGGAGAAGTGCAAGAACGGATGGGTAGAGGTGCTGACATCCAGTGGGAGTCACCTTTTGGCACCATGATGCCTGCTGGGTACGCAATGTTTGCCCGTGCTCATATGCAGAAATATGGGACCACTGAAGAGCAACTAGCAAAGGTCAAGGTTAAGAGCAGTAAGTATTCGCTCTCAAATCCTATGGCCATGTATCGAAGGGCGTTGACTTTGGAAGAATGCTTGAATGCCAGGGTCATTGCCAGCCCTTTGAAGATGTTTGATTGTTGTGCGAACGCTGATGGTGCTTCATGCGTGATTTTGGCAAATGAAGGGAAAGCTAAGAAGATAACTGACACTCCAGTTTGGGTGGCTGGAATAGGCGCTACAAGCGACACCTTGTCCACTACAGCTAGAACCAATCTGACTGGTCTCACATGTGCAGTAGAGGCTGGACGGCAAGCTTACAAGATGGCTCGCATAAAGCCTGGAGATGTGAATGTGGCGGAGGTGCATGACTGTTTTTCGATAGCTGAGATTATGGCATGTGAAAATTTGGGGTTCTGCAAACCTGGCGAGGGTGGCAAGCTGATAGAAGAATCACAAACGTACATCGGAGGGAAAATCCCTGTGAATGTTGACGGAGGATTGTTGTCCAAGGGGCACCCGATAGGGGCTACCGGAGGGTCTCAGATCAGGACAGTTGTGCTCCAGCTCCAAGGAAATGCTGGCAAAACTCAAGTGGATGGTGCTGAGATTGGTTTGGTTCATAACATTGGCGGGATTGGATTGTATGGAAATGTGACGGTATTGCGAAGGTGATCTTTGTGAGTTTTGGTGAGTTTGGGAAGGTAAGCTACGTTTCGGAGACCAAGATAGCAGATTTTGTGAAGTATTTGAAGGAAGGGAAGATTATGGCAACCAGGTGTAGTCGGTGCGGAAGGCTCTACTTCCCTCCTAGGGCTGATTGTCCAGATGACTTGTCATCGGATATGACTTGGCAGCAATTGAGCGGAAGATGCAAACTGCTCACATACACTACAGCATA
>CP070754.1:1329098-1376060 GCA_020348865.1 Candidatus Bathyarchaeota archaeon
AGTGCATCAGCTAATTTCATTCCTATTTCGAATATGTGAGCGCCCAACTCTTCGTCCAGTTCAGATACAAACTCAAAGTGCTTTTTGGGTGAAACAAAGAGATGCCCCGGATTGATCGGCTGAATGTCCATCACGGCCACAACCAAGTTGTCTTCATAGATTTTTGTGACTTCTATCTCTTCATTTACCAACTGACATATTATGCAATCCATCTTGATCCAATCCTTCGTCACTCTACATTCTTCACACTCATACTAAAGACTTGGGAAAAAAACTCCCACGTGCTACACGCAGCATGAAATATCTCGTTTAAGGCATGGACTCTCTCATACGCTTAGCAATGTCAAATTCGAATTCCGTATGCATGTAGCGAGACATATATGCGTCCATATTGGTTAATCTTATTATCCGCCTATGTGCACTTGGAGTGCAATGAACGAATTCTCGCTCCATTCCGCAATCAAACAGTGGTATTCTGTTTCAGGCGATAAGTTTGAAGTTAATGTAGAAGATTTCATAGTTGATGTCGTACAAGATTGCTTGCTGATTGAGATTCAAACAAAGAATTTCTCCGCAGCTAGGAGGAAACTCCAAAGACTAGTCGAAGCCCACAAAGTTCGACTAGTGTATCCCATAGCAAAACAGAAATGGATAATTCGAGTTGCGCAATCTGGTGAACTTCTCAGCAGAAGGAAGTCTCCCAAGAAAGGAAGGTTGGTTGACCTGTTCTATGAACTTGTGAGATTGCCGGATTTGATGAAGTATAAGAATTTTTCTCTCGAAGTCCTAATGACTGAAGAAGAGGAAGTTAGATGCAATGACGGAAAAGGAAGCTGGAGAAGAAGAGGCGCAAGCATCAAGGACAGGAAGCTGCTAGGCATAACTGAACGGTTTCTATTCCAAGATGAGAAAGATTTTCTTAGATTCTTGCCCGGCAAGCTGCCTGATCGCTTCACCAACAAAGATCTTTCAACACGCATTGGGGTTTCAATCAACTTGGCACGGAAGATCACCTATTGCCTCAAGAAGATGGGCACAATTGCAGAAGTTGGAAAAAGAGGGAGAGAACTCTTGTTCCATGTTCTTTCATTAGAGACAGCCTAGCACTATGCATTCCTAGGTACTAAGGTGGCTGGTCCATTATCCACGTTGTTGTGTTGGTGTATGAATAATACCAGATGATGGATTCACTTGCACCTAAGACGTACTTGTCACACGCAGCTCCTCCATGTGACCATCCATAATCCGTCCACGTCCACCAACTCCAGTATCTCGAATTCTCTGTTGACTCTCCTAAGCCATTGATTGAAGTCACGTACAACCCCATAACCCCAAAAGAAGAGGCTTCTACATTCCATCCCGCCCGCACCATAGCATCATACAGTGTTGCTCCAATTGTGCCATTAAACCACCGTCGAGTTCCATTAGCATAGTCAACACTCAGATTGACAGATACAGGTGTACCACCAATTCTGGCTACCAAATCCGTAAATTGATAATAATAATATCCAAATGCTGAAGAAGCTACTAATGCCCAGCAAAGAGCGACCATTGCAGCCAAAGCCCATCCATTTTTTAACAATGATGTCATTTTCTCACCTCTTGACGATTTTTCCGATTGCTTCAATAACTGGAAATGAACCGACAGCGAAAATCACAGCATTACTGAGTTCATGTGAAACTGTGAGTGGAGCACCAAAAGCGACTGCTGCTATGATCGGCTTTTCGATTGCTAATGCGAAGACTGCGGTTGTGATCAAGTCATAAATCAGGGTTAGGATAAATCCTGTGGTCCCGAGGAAAACACCTAATCTAAAGCGTTGATCATCGAAGCTACCTACGACAAGTTTCGTTCCCAGAAGACCACCAGCTAAGCCATAGATTGCTTCTGAAAACATGGTTGCAAGCCAAATCTGTGGGATAAAGCCGTAGGGATTCATTGTCCCGTAAACTGCCCATGTGAATATCCCTATTGACGCTCCAGCAAGGGGTCCGAGACAGAATCCTCCTATGAAAACTATGAAATCCATGATCTTTACGTGAGGCACACCGATCAAAGCATAGTTCGTTGCGACGCTAAGAGATACAAGTATTGCGATTAGGGAAATCTTTTGAACGTTCATTCCTTCTCATGGTTGGATTATCCGTCCATATATTTAACGGTTGCCACAACATCCCAATACATGCGCGTGCAGTGCGCTTATCAATCTGACTTCTTTATGTTATCTCTGATCTGACTTCTTATCCATTGGGAGATGTCGTTCAAGGCTGGTGGATGAACGAGAAACACATGGATTTTTGCTGGCAGTTTTGGCTGAATTCTAATCCTGCTCTCATCGTTCATCAATAGGACGCCAACTTCCCCATTCTTTAGAGTGTCATCTATCCGCTTCACAATTTGTTTGTCTCTTCTCTCTTCAGCTTCTCGATAAAAATCTTGGATTTTGCCAACAACTTCGGGACTTCTGACCACTGATAGACATAATCCCCAATCCAGGTATTCAGCTAGCAGTTGTTTGTCTTCAAGAGCGATGAGCAGGGCTCCTCGGCTTATCTTTGATTCCACCAACTGATGGCTCTTCTTATTCTGTTGCTCAATTGATTCCAAACCTTCTTTCCCCGCTAAGAATACCGACTCATGATAGATCTTGTCTGCTTTGCCAGAAAGCTCCAACTTCGCTACATTCTCTTCCACTTGCACCCAATACTTGTCATACAATTTCAGATAGTCCTTGGGAGCATTCTTTCCAGTGAACAATAGTGGTACACAGTACAGTTTCCTGCCGTCTGCATATTCCTCGGCTAGCGGTTTGGCAATTTTACCCAGCTTTTTAGACATAGCTATCACTTTGACTTCAAACCTAAGAGCATAAATCGTTTTTGCACGCTATGCGACCGGTGCGTGCGCATCATTTGGAAAGATCAATTTTCGGATTCAAGAGAGCTCCTAGATTTCGTGTAAGAATGGGAAATGTATCTTCTGATTGAGTGGGATCAAATTCCCTCAGTTTTCTGGACAAAGAGTCTAGCAGTTTGTCATCGAGGGTTCCTTTCAGTATCTTTGCAGTTTCTTCCTCTGTGACGTCTTCAAATCTTCCCGTTTGTTTGATAACTTCACGATTGGCTGGGCAATGTAACTGGCATTTCATGCAGCCCATCAAAGCATTATGTGCCTTCGGGCCAATCCATCTCGGAAATTCACCTGCAATCTCATTGTACAAAGAGAGACACTTACCCGCATCAATTACGAAGTTCTCTTCAGTTATGCAGTTGGTAGGACAATAGCTCATACAGATTCTACATTCCTTACAGTAATCCATCATTCTCATTTCAGTCCAATTATCCTCGAGCTGACAATCTGTAAAATAAGCGAATAGCGTGAGCAGACTTCCCATCCCTTCCACATAACACAGATTGTTCCGTCCGTACCTGCCTAATCCGCTTCTAGCTGCCAACAGCTTCAAATGAACACGTCTTGCCTCTTCAATCTTGTATCCAGGCTCCACTATTATCCTTTCAAGAATAAGATTACGTAAGGTCTCCTCAGTCAATCCAGTACTGTAATATTGAGGAGGAACCATAACCTCGTGTTTTCTTCCATTGGCATGAAAATCCACTAGCATTAGCTTGGTAAATGCTGCAACAACGATTAATGATTTAGCATCAGGGAGATTTCTTGGGACCTCAAACTTCTTGTTGCGCAAGTAACTCCTATAGATTCTGTGACTACTCAGCTTACCTGCCCGCTTCAATTCGTCTATGCATTCCTGCAGCTCTCCTAGATGATCAACGGACAACGCCCTGAATTTGTAGACGCGATCAGTCGAAGAAACGCCCATGGAATCCATGTGACCTCGTCCCCAATTACGAAGTTCTTAGGATTATCTACCCTTTTATGGGTTTTCCATCTCAACATCTTATTCTTTGACGCCGTGTGCGTGCATTAGCAGTTGAGCCTTTATCTTCATCTCCTAAGGCGCTTTTCCATTGTTCTCTCAACGCACACGTACACGTCTATCCCACTCTTTGTTCTAGAACCTGAATGTGCGCTATTTCACAAATGCATTGGGACTAACTTTGTCGGTGCATTCTGTCAGTCTTTTGCATGTTAAGCATTCTTCTGGGATCTGATCGGTGCTAGAGAAAAGCTTCAAAAACCCGAAGTAGTGTGGGCAACTCGACGGCATCTCTTTTCTGATTTTTCGGGAGTGGCTTGGAAACTTCAGATTCTTCTCTTCTACGTTGAGGTTGATTCGGTTTTTGCAGTGTGGACAAACGTAAAAGGTTTCTCGCGGGATTTTTGAGTGGTCTACTCGCGCAATCAGCTGGCCAATCTTCTTTCCACAGTCTGGATGAGGGCACTTCACTGGTTTTTCAACCCACTATACAAGACATGAATTTAAGGCGTAGCTCCTGGTACCAATGGTAGTCTCCTTTCTTTCTGATTAAACACTTATGAATAGACAATCAATATTCGAATGCACGAGCACTAATGTAGGGTTGCAAGAAATTCGCTGAAAGTGAACAGCTAAGCCTTGGATTTCGCCATTTTTTGATCGAAAACCTTTCTCAACAATGCGATTGGCAAGTAGCCGTTTGCTGTGAGTGTGTCATGGAAGAATCTCTCGTTGTATTCCGATCCCATTTTTCGCTTCACTTCTTCTCGTAACTGCAGAATCAAATGTTTGCCTAGAAGGTATGAAAGAGGGTAGCTGGGTAGCTGCGTGTACCATCGCACCTCTCCTGTAGCTCCTTCTCTTGACAAACCAACTTCCTTCACTAGCATGTCAACAGCGTTGTCGAAGCTCATCTCCCGGCGTGACAATTTGACGTCTACGATGATTCTTACAGCACGCAATATCGCATCGTTGATTTGTGCTAGCTTGGATTCCAGGCTTGCTACGTATCCGTGTTCAATCATCATCTGCTCACAGTAATGAGCCCAACCTTCGGTTGTTTCGTTTCCTTGAGCGAACATGTGTATCAGAGAGCTTCTGTTTGAGGTTGCGCCTTGGAGGAAGTGTCCTGGAAAAGCTTCGTGAACCGCGGTGTTTCGAATGCTTGCATAGTTTAGGTGGCTGCCAAGGTTCGCAGTGTCTTTGGGTCGAGTGACTATGTAAACGCCTGTCATTGGTTTATCGAATCTTGACGGCATCCACAAGCCTGCGTATGGGATAAGTGGGGCTAAGAAAGCCGGAGTCTCCTTAACAAGCAACTTGTCTTCTTCATAGATGGTAGCAATATTCTTTTCGACAACGAATCGTTTTGCTTCCTCCATTGCTTCACTAGTCGCTTCTAGGGCTTCTTCGAAGGTTTGAGGCGCCTTCTTTTCAATCATCTTCAGAACTTCCTCGACGGTCTTATCAACTGCGATCTGCGATGCTATTCGCGCCCTTTCCTCTTTCAACTCCTTGAGGTATTTGAAGCCTAGTTGGAGAATTTCTTCCGAAGTCATTCCGAGGCCACGTAGTTGGATTAGTTTCTCGAATCTTTCCCCACCCAAAGCCCAGTCTTCGGTTGTCTTGAACATGAGACTTTGAAGCCATTGCATGTGTTCTTGAAGTGGTTGCTTCAGGTTGGTTGTGGTTTCTGCCAGCCTTTTGTGAGTGGTCTTGGAAATCTTGCCTTTTGTCGCTGCAACAATAAACTGGAATAGTCCGGGTATCTGCTTTGCTGATTCGATGGCGATTTCAGTCCATAGCTTTACAGGCTTTGAATTCTCGAATCTCGATCGGAACTCTTCCAGATATTTCGGTAATTTCTCAAGTCTAGCAATGATAGCGTCGATTCGCTTTTCTAAGGGGGCATAATCTCTAGTGATCATCAGAAAGAGGACACCGCCGATTTGGTCGAAGGCGTCTGGGTTCAGTTCGTGTGTGCGTTGCTCATAGAAACCGAATTTGTTCATTTTGACGGTGTGTTCTAGCACCTGCCAGTCTGTCTTGTTGGCATCTTCCAAATCGTTGAAGTCTATCGTTTTCTTCATGCGCTTAACATAATCCTCGAGCATTTTCAAATCTTTAATAATGTGCGCAGTGTCTCCTCTTGGAAGCAAATAGTCGTAAGGATCATGAAGACCCAAGTAGCTTGCGAAATCGGGGTTACTCTCGAAGAATTTTTCTATCATCTCTTTTTTCAGGTTACGAAATTTCTCATCAGCATTCATGTTTTTCAACTCTGCCAAAACCAAAGGAAGCTGTCAGTACTAAGGCATGCATTCATCGTGCAAGCTCTTTACCACAGTGATAGCATTTTTTCCGAAATGAGTTAGTGGGCAACGGTTTCCCACAGTGAGAGCATCGGAATTTGCGTTCAGACTCTTCAAGCCACTCATCAACTTCGCCAGTCTTAATTCTCTCCAAGTTAGCTCTCAGGTCAACATCATCCTCCTTCAAATACTCCCCTGAGAACTTCTCAAATCTCTTGCAAGTGTGACTCTCATAGTCAGCGCATTCGTAGCAGAACCGGAGTCCCTTCACATTCAGGCACTTCACGATTTTGCAGTCGATGCCCCAACATTCTGGAGTTAAGACTTGGCAACCTTCGCAGCGCACTTTTTCTGGAGGGCACTTGAAGAATTCTGCCAATCGTCGACGAAACTCTCCTCCATCTCTATATGCTCTGTATATCCCACATGCTCCACAGTAAAGGCCGCATCTCCCTACCAGATTCTTATCAACCATGGGCAGAACCACCGTTCACTGGAGATTTTTTCCTTCATCCTATTTGTTCTTTGCTGTCTCGTTGTTTTGAATGCACACACATCAAACGATACTATGGGTTGCATTCGAACAGCAGACCTTCTCGTCTGAAAGCATTTGCTTCATAGAATCTGACAGCTGCGATGTTGTCCTCTCTAGTTGTCACATGCACTTCAACTACATTTCTTCTTTTAGCATTCTTCAGAGATTGCTGAACCAGCTTCGAAGCTATGCCTTTTCTGCGGTGTTCCTTCTTCACAAAGAGACTTGTCAATTCCGAGTTCAGTCCACCATGAAGAGGATCTATGAAGAAGATTTGGTGTATGAAAGCAACTATCTGCCCCTCTAATTCCGCTACCAGCAGTTCTCCATTTGGATCCTTGATAGCTTCTTGAATTGAGTCACTCCTCTGCAGTGGCCAACCAGAGAACTCAAGGAAAAGACTTTCAAGAATTGGTATATCACCATGTTGAGCTAGCCTAACAGATGCTGACACTTCTCCATTCACTGACTCCTGCAAGTGCAGAGACTGCTCGCACAAGCAAGCTCTTAAGGTTTGTTAACATATTGTGATGTGATTACTGTGAAATCATCAGCAATTGCGCATTCTAATATTGCTCTTATCAAGTATTGGGGGCGTTCTCTTGATCATAATCCCAACCTGAATATTCCTTCCAATGACAGTGTAAGCATGACAAAATATGGATTGACTCAGAGCACGCATTTGCAGACCCATACTACTATAGACTTTTCTGATGCTTACCAAGAAGACTCAGCCATTCTAGAAGAGAAAGTTCTGGCCAGAAGGAAGATGGAAAGAATCCTCAAAGTCGTTGATCCCCTCAGAAAATACGCCAATATCGACTGCAAATTCAAGATGATGAGCAGAAACGATTTCCCCACCCAAGCAGGGCTAGCCTCCTCAGCCTCAGGATTCGCAGCATTGGCAATTGCAGCTGCAAACGCTTTAGGAATCGATTTCACGAAAGAAGAGATTTCAACATTTGCAAGGCTAGGCTCAGGTTCAGCGACGAGGTCAATTCAAGGCGGTTTCGTCCGTTGGAAAAAAGGAAACTCTCATGAGACTTCTTTTGCCGAACAGATTTGCGACCCACACAAGTTCAATATGAATGCTGTCATCGCAATCGTCCATGAAGGAAAGAAAGACGTTACTTCAGATGTTGGTCATGAATCAGCGCACACAAGCCCTTTCAACGAGGTTAGAATTCTGAAGTCTCAGCAACAAGCAAAGGATATCCAGAAAGCAATCCTAGATGACGATTTCTGCAAAGTCGGCAGGATAGCAGAAGAGAGCTCTAAGTATATGCATGCAGTTATGATGACTTCGAATCCACCCCTGTTCTATTGGCATCCTAGTACATTAAGATTGGTCAGATCAATTCAAGAAATGAGGAAAAGGGGTATGAAGTGCTATTTCACTGTTGATGCTGGTCCAAACGTTCATTGCCTCTGTAGACCCGAAGACCGTTACGAACTCCAAAAAATGTTAGGAAGAATAGAATACATCAAAAAAATTATTCCAGTAAAACCTGCAGATGACTCTTATGTAACAAAGGAACATCTATTCTGAGCTGGGTACCCTAGCACTGAACACTTGGTGCTTCGAGAATCACAAGTTGACAAACCGACTCGATCCAGATGTTGTGCCAGTTTGTTTGCTCGTAAGGAGTTGCCCTCGGAGTCTGTACCACGCCACCCAAGATGAGTCACGTTTGGCTTTCTCTTTACGAGAAGAGTTGATGTGGGATTTACGCGTGCAGAGCAGATCCACCGCGAGGGCAACCCGAAACACAAGCGTATTGTTCAGTTTAAATGATTTATGAATCTGGAATGTCCTTTTTGCATGTATGCTTTAGGTGGTACATTATCCGGATTTGCCACGTCTTCCGCCTTTTCTGTACTGCGCAGTCCATGGATCACATCGAACTCCGTCTGAGCACC
This sequence comes from Candidatus Bathyarchaeota archaeon, assembly GCA_020348865.1. Taxonomy (GTDB): domain Archaea; phylum Thermoproteota; class Bathyarchaeia; order Bathyarchaeales; family Bathyarchaeaceae; genus SOJZ01. The sequence continues at coordinate 1,337,762 of CP070754.1, forward strand.
AGGAAATCTCTAGCCGTCTACGGAATTTCTTGGAAAAGCTTGGAGGTGAACGTCCAAATCCACACCTGCAAAGGCTCAGAATGAATTGTAAACGTTTAAGTGCAGGATTCTACCCAACCAATTGTTATCTACGTATGCTGAGTCGAAAGGATTGAGATGAGAACAAGAGTATTTGCTAATGCAGCCTTGGTGCTATCATTCATAATCGTGGTTCTTTCCCTCCAAACTTCATATGCGTCTATGGACGAAGCAGTCCAATTCGAGACTGGTGTTAGAACGCAATTATGTATGGTTATAGATGGGTCAGATAGTATGATGAATCCGGAATGGGGTACAATTAAGCAAGGGATAGCAGAAGCAATAAACAGTACGATGCCACGCGACGGATCTGTCGAACTTACAGTAGTTCAGTTCGGCTACTCGTCCGATGATGGTCATGCGAAGACTGAAATACCGCCTACAGTAATAAACGGCACCAACTACGCCGCTATATCCAACCAAGTTTTAGCAATGAAACAAGGCGGTATTGGCACATCAATGGCACACGGGTTGTACTTGGGATGGAGAGAGATCAGCAATTCTCCAAATTTCGATATTGCTAGAAACCAAATCATCAACCTAGCCACAGATGGAGAACCGAACCGGAGAAACCACAATGCAACAAGTGACCTCGATGGAGACAAGGAACTTGACTGTTGGGATGATGCCATAGCCGTAGTGAACAACGCGGTGAGCGAGGGGCTTGAGGAGTTGGACGTTGAAGGAATCGGTATATCCAATTCTTCTTGTTACTGGTTCAAAGATTGGATTGTGCATCCACAGCCAGGCACATTCGCTCCGCCGTTCTGCCCACCAGGATGGATTCGAGTCGTTGAAGATGCTGCCGAATTCGCTATGACAATAGACCAAAAGCTGCAGTCAATTGTAGTTCCCGAGAAGACTTGCATGTTTGCGGTTAACGTTGTTGGTGGTGGTTCGGTTTCAAGGGTTCCTGATCAAGTGGTTTATTCTTATGGTGTTTCTGTTGAGTTGGTTGTGGTTGCAGATCCTGGATGGACGTTTTCTGAGTGGAGTGGTGATTTGGCGGGGTCTGCAACCCCGGGCTCTATCATTTTGGATGGTAACAAGACTGTTACTGCCCTTTTCACTGAGGATCAGATTTGGGCTCCTTCGTTGCAGAGTGCAGTTGCAGGAGGGGTCGCCACTGTTGTCATGTCCTCAACACTTGCGGCAATGTCCTCTTCACTGACAAACCCTGTGGCTTCTGTGAGGAGTACTTTCTGGGGCAGAATCGTTGCAGCCTTGCCAGATTCCCTTCAGAATCTGTTGCAGTCTTATGGCGAGGAAATTCTTGCCTCAAAAACACAAAAGGGGGTTGGGACAAAAGAATTCTCGCGTCTTATGGTAACTCAGACTGAGGTGCTTGCTTTCGTTTTGGGAGCTGCAACATTGACTTTCTGCTTTTCGTATGCAGTCGCAGGTGCCACTACTAGAATCCTGAGTGTTGTTCCAATTGTTTTTGTGGCTGTGGCCGTCGTTGAACTAGTTTATTGGCTGACTATGGAAGTGGTTGCAAGGCGCATGGGCATATGGTCGGAGTACCGTGTCTGGCCAATGGGGATCATCATGCTACTAGTCTTTACCCTCGCTTTCAGATCTCCTTTCTGTGTTGCAGGTAGATCCGAATTTCAGAGTGCTAAACCAGCAAAAAGGGTCATCGGCCTGATATCTCTCTCTGGACCAGTGGCATGTCTGCTTTTAGGGGGGCTTTTCGCGGTGTTGCTGAGCTTCGGATATGAGCAACTCGGAAGCCTAGGTGTCATGGTATGCATGACAAAGGCTACATTCGACTTGATCCCCACTCGTCCAATGAATGGCAAAGAGATTTTCAATTGGAACAAGATCATCTGGCTAATGCTATTTCTTCCTGGTGCTGCATCCTACCTTTTTTTCATACTGAATTTCTAACCCTCACGCGCAACATGTTGCTGCGTTTAATCCCTCTATTCTTGTTTCAAATCAATCTTGACAACTTGGAGGAAGACTCGGCCTAAACGAACACATCTCCAGAAGGAGTGCATGCATACGGGTGAGAACACCGATACATTTTTGATAATGTTCATGTTCTTTCAGTGTTGAGAAAGGAGAATCCGAATGAGGCTGCCGTCTCTCGGTACTTGGTTTCTTTTGTTGCTTTCACTGAATGCCTTTGATATATTCACAACCACACCGGCTCATGAGATCAACCCTGTGACATTGTACGTCTGGGAGCAGCTAGGCTTCTCTCTTGCAGCGTGGCTCAAGATTGGTCTGGTTCTGTTTTTTGGGCTACTATGTGTGATTGCTCGAAAGGTTGCCAGTCTAGATGATTGGAAGTTCGCCAAGAAGCTCTTTCTGGGACTTCTGAAAGTTCTTGTAGCCTTCTACGTTTTTGTAGTTCTAGTCAATGTGGTTGGTTCCACGGTTTGACCGCGGGCTACCTGCGTGAAGCTTGTTGCGTCAACAACCTAACAGAAAAAAGGGAGGGTGTGGTTGCTATCTGGATTCTTCGGCTACTTTCTCCACGTTTTCCAATGCTCGTTTATTGGAGTCGTTGGCAACGTGTATGTCTCGGTCACGCCAGGAATCGCAGCTAGTTTATTCTGTACGTAATCCATTGCGTGATCGTTGTTGTCGCCTTCAAACCAAATGCAGTGGTCCCATTGTCCGAACACGTTTGCTACGTAGTATGTCTTTATGCCAGAATTGGTCTTTTCCGGCAGGGCATTCAAGTGTCTCTTCCAGTCATTAGAGTTCGTTCGATTAACCTTCAGAAGAGCTAGATACATTGGCATGTGTATTCTGTCCTCCGTTGGTGTTCGTTGGTTGCGTAATTTTATTAGCCTTATGAACCGGAAATAATGATTATGCATACCTCCACCTAGGTGGTGCTATAAAATGCTGAAAATTCCCTAAGGCAGAAGAATACTTTCATGTTCGTCTCCATGCGCAATTGTATATTTGTTGAACAGAGAAACGGAAAGGTTTATTACATATTACGATACAAGAAATACTTGGAAGCGCATGGGAAAAGAGTCAAGAATGAAGACAGCAATCGAATTCAGAAGATTGGAGAAAGAAGAGTCCAACACGAAAGGGAAAAGACGAGAAGTCAAGGAAACGTACCGAGAACCTTCATTGCACCTGAAGGATGAGCCAATCTATCTGGTAAGGTATGAGTAAACGCTTCAATAAGTGATCTTTCTAGGTAATGCTTTTCCTCCGGATTATGGTTGACCGAGGATTTATTCCGTGCCACTCTACCTTATAATCTAGGGCATCTAGGAGGTTGGCAGGGTTTCTTCCTCCTATGTCCTCGATGATGGTTGAAGCTTCATCTAGGCTGAGATCCCCTTGACGGAGCCGATTCTCCAGCTTCTCCTGAATCTCTTCGAGTTTCGTCTCTTTTATGAGCATGTCCCCTAGCAGCGCGTATCCCGGAATCTTCTGTTCTTTGAGAACACTTTTGATGGCCTCTTCTAAGACCTCCAGTTTTTCGGCCAGCTCCTTAGCTTCCACAACAGGATTCTCGACGCGCAGGACCTCTGTGCGAAGTCGCTCAATTTGCTCATTCATCAATCGTTCTTTCTTGGATCTCAAGTGAACTAGGATAGGTTTCAGCGGTATCCTTTGTTTGTAGTAAATTACGTTCAGTTTCTCTCCTATCTTGTCCAGTTTTCTGCAGGCAAGCTTCCTGTTCGCCGCTACAATCATGTCCACGTCGCCCAGATCTGCCAGTTTTCTGAGTTTCTCTTGCAGGTAGCGGGGCGTCCAGAATCCCATGACCTCCAGATAGACCCTTAGGCTACTCTTCTGAAATCGGAAGTCTGGGATCATTACTCGTCTCCCAACTGAGATGGGTTCAGGCTCTCTTATTAGCTTCCACCCTGTGTGTAGGGCTTTGAATCGGACCGCAAAATCCTTTTCTACCTTGCTGTCATAGTTTTCTGCGTCCAGAGTTAGTTCATAGGATTTCATGATTCCGCCATGCTTCTCGCTGTCCAGTTCTAGATTTAGGAGGCGGCGGTCTCCTTTAAACCTCAGAATCTTGGCCTTTATGTTCCATCTCTGGTTTTGGATGATGACAGGCAACAGCTTGGCTAGGCTTGTTCCGTATCTGCGGTTAAGCTTGAACAGAGAGGCAGGACCATCTACTTTCACGCTGTATCCACGGTTGCTTCTGGATATTGTGTAGATGAGACCCAACCACTTGATCTGCTTGAAGATGTGTTGCCAGTTTCCAATGGTTGTGAAGGTGAGTTCTGTGGAGTAGAAGAGGAGAGTCTGAGTCAAGCTTAGATTGTACTGTCTCACCAAAGCCTCTTCGTTGATAGGCTTGAAATCTTTCAGTGTAAGCTCATTCTCCAAGTCCCCGTAGAGCGATTCATCCAATTCTTCCATTGCAACCTCCAGTTCTTCTGCTGCTTGGTGGAGAATGGTGCGTCTCTCCTCCGGTGTTGTTGGAAAGCCAGTTTTGTGAGCTATCTTGAAAACCTGTCTTCTGGCCTGTATTGGGTTGATTGTTGCTCGGGGTTCAAGTTGACATCTTCGGTTCAGAAGGGTTGAGAGGCCTCTCACATACCGGTAGTCGTAGCCTAAGTTCTCTTCCATTCCTTCAACTGCCTCGTCTAGTTCACCTTTAGTCTTTCCCACGTAGCTTTCATAGGTTTGGGTAAGCAGTCGTGCAGCTTCTAGGTTTTCCTGGGTTAGCCTGGCATAGACCGGTTTTATCGTGTCTCGCCACTTCCTGGCAATGAGAAGGCTACTAGGCAACAAAGACTCTTCCTCCTATCGATGTCTCCTCTGACTTATCTTGGTCTCTACGGTTTCTTGGGCCACTATCTCGATTAGGTGGGCTTGTTTCCCTCGTCTTTTTCTCAAGATTCTTCCCAAGCGTTGGATGTACTCTCTGCTGCTTCCTGTTCCGCTTAGGATGAATCCTATTGAAGCGTCCGGGACGTCGACTCCTTCATCTAATACTTGGCTAGTTACGACCGCTCTATAATCTCCGGATTTGAACTTGTCTAGGATTTCTCTTCTCTCCTCCCTTGGCGTCTGATGTGTTATGGCTGGAATTAGGAAGCGTCGACTTAAGCGGTACACTAATTGATTGTAGCGCGTGAATATCAGAATCTTCTCTTGACTGTAAGCTTTCAAGAATTCCCCCAAAGTCTTTATTTTTGCTTCCGAGTTGAGGGCAGTTTTCAATGCTCGGTTCCTGGCCAGTAGAGCTTCCCTAGCTTTTGGGTCGTTCCCGGTTCTCATGATGAACCTTCGGAAGTCTTCTTGGCTTCTTAGTGCAATCCTTTTTTGCTTCAAGTAGTTGGTGAAGACTCTGTGTTCCCTTCGGTAAAGTTTCTGTTCATCTTGCGTTAGGTCTACAAGAATCTTCTCGTGGGTGTACGGGGACAGGTGTCTTCCAGCAAGAGCGTCTACGTCAAGTTGGTAGACGCGACCGCCTACTAGTCGCGGCAGGTCGTGATGGCCACCGTCTTCCCTTTCGTAGGTGGCTGTAAGACCCATCCTGTAGGGTGCGATGTACATGTCAGCTATCTGGCTGTAGTTTGGAGCGGGCAGATGATGCACCTCGTCGAAGACTAATAGTGTGAACTTGTCTCCCAGCTGCTCAGCTCGGAGGAATGCAGAGTTGTAGGTGGAGACAGTCAAAGGCTTGAGCATGTCGTCTCCTCCTCCAAAGGCTCCAACCTCTACCCCGAAATGATTGGTGAGGATTTGGCGCCATTGGTCTAGGAGATCCAATGTGGGAACAACCACTAGTGTGGCAACATTCATTCTCTCAATGGCTTTCAAAGCTACGAAGGTTTTTCCAGCAGCAGTGGGCAAAACGACGACGCCCCTATTGCCTGCCTCAAACCATGCGTCGAGAGCAGCTTTTTGGTAGGGTCGCAACTCAACCTGGCAGGAGAGAGTTGGTATGGGAGGAGCGTGGACTGCTTCGTCGCGGTAGGTCAAGCGGCTTCTCTCTAGATAGGCGAGAACCTCACGGTAGTAGATAGCCATAACTCGGAAGGCCCCAACTCTTGGATCCCACTGACCGTAGGGGGTTCCAACCTCCCCGTGGATGAGGAGGCTTCCCCTATCATACCTTAGAAGGATCATTCCATCTCACCAAGGTAGGCGTTTTCAAGTACCTCTCTTCGAGTTCGTGCGCCTTTTGACGTTCTCTTCAACCCTAGATTATGTTTTGAGATTAGCGTGCGTTGACGTTTATAACTTGTATGCATACGGTGAATGCTCACATAGGTGCGTAACCTTTTTATTTCAAGAGTGTTTTTCTGGGTCTTCACAACTAGTGAGGAAGCAAAGAGATGAACGTCTTACCTATTTGCCCCAAATGCGGTTCACTCACGTTGGAAGTGAGTAAAGGCACAGCTGGTTGGCGTTGGGTGCCGGCCGATGGCAGAAGTTATCATGTCGGCGGAAAGATGAAATACCGGTGCGCCTGCGGAAACGAGTGGGAAGCGTGAAAGAGTAGGACTTGATTTCCCGATTACATAGGAAAGCTGCACCTACCTAGATGTGTAGAACAAACTTCTATAACAATGTTCTAGTTCGCAACCTACGTATGGATTCTGGTTATGACGTAGGTGCTTCACGCGGGGATTGGGTACTATAAGGGAAGAGGGACCAACAATACTCTGGCTTGAAATAGCGCAAAGTTCTTTTGGTTGAAGTAGTCTCTTTTGGTCAAAAGAGAGAAGAATGGAAGTGATACACGATTGAAGTTCGAACATTTTGTTGTCGTATTCTCAGGAATTGTCATAGTCTCTTTCCTGATCGGAATGGCGTTGAATGTCTCTCCGATTTCACCTCAGGGGTTCGGAGGTACACCTGCATATGATAGTGGATGGCTTGATATCACTGATAAAACTGGACAAGACTTCAACATAACCCACAACTTGGGCAGCACTGACATAGTAGTGGATATAACTGGAAAAAGAGCGGCAAATGATGAAGCACATCAGAGGAACCTTGGTGGAACAGACTACACGTCGGAAGAGGGCAGGCAATACGGTGGACTGCAATTTGACCTCGCTTACTCGGTAGTTCAGACGGTTGATGGCGGATACGCCTTGGCTGGATACACCACCTCTCCTCCTCCCGCCTTTGATCGCGATCTCTGGCTGGTCAAAATCGATGCAAATGGAAACATGCAATGGAACAGGGAATATGGTGGAGCTGGTCATGACAACGCTCACTCTCTTGTACAGACGAGTGATGGAGGATACGCAATTGCTGGCTTGACAAGATCCTATGGTGCTGGGGACTGGGATTTCTGGCTGGTTAAGACTGATTCAGCTGGAAACGTTGAGTGGAACCAGACGTATGGTGGGGCAGGCGTCGATGGGGCTTGGTCCATAGTGGAAACAGGTGATGGCGGATACGCAATCGTAGGTTATACAGAGTCTTATGGCGCCGGCAACGCTGATTTCTGGTTGGTTAAGACTGATTCAGCTGGAAACGTTGAGTGGAACCAGACGTATGGAGGAACAGGTGTTGATGAAGCTTATTCTCTTGTCGCGACGAGTGATGGAGGGTATGCATTGGTTGGTCAGATTGGGGGCAATTCCTCGCTTGTTAAAGTTGACTCTTCTGGAAACCAAGAATTCAACAGCACATATGGCGGAGCCAATGAAGAATATGCAGCTTCTGTTATTGAGACTAGTGATGGAGGATACGCTATTGCTGGTTCTATTGAATTTTGGGGCCCTGATTTCTGGCTGGTCAAAACCGACTCAGTTGGAAATGAACAGTGGGCTAGAAGGTATGGAGGAGAAGGTACGGAAGTCGCGCATTCTGTGGTTCAAGCGGATGATGGAGGTTACGTACTAGCAGGATACACAAACTCTATTGGCGCTGGACAATATGATTTCTGGCTGGTCAAATTCGATTCAGTTGGAAGCGTTGTATGGAGTGAAACCTTCGGGACAGCAGCCTATGAAGAGGCTCGTTCACTGATTAAAACGTCTGATGGAGGATATGCCATCGGAGGATACATATATCCATCTGCAGGCGGCGACCTTTTCTTTGTCAAAACGGATGAATCTGGAAACGTCTTCCCATACAGGTTCAAGTATGGTTTAGCTTGGACAAATACCTCAGCAGACGCAATCACCCTGTACAGAGGCACAACCGACCCATATTGGAACTACGTGCGTGTACGTATTTGGGAAACCAAATAAATCTCTACGCACCTGCACGTCACCCACACCAAAAGCCTTATGAATACACGCTATTGATACAGTTGCCCATCGGAGCGGAATGTAATGGTTTATTGCGTCAAATGTGGTGCCAAAAACAAAAAGGACGCTAAATATTGTGGCAAGTGTGGGGCAACCTTGGAGCCCTCAAGGGAGAAACGCTTTGAGAAACGTGCAGAGGAGTGGGGTGAAGAATTCGGAAGGCGAGCTGAAGAATGGGGCGAAAAGCTTGGAAAGCGTGCCGAAGAGGAATGCTTTGGTCTCCCCCATGGCGGCGCAATCTTTGGGCTGTTGATTGGCTGTGTGATAATACTGGTAGGGATTACTTTGGTCTTGAGGGAAATATTCCAGCTTACATTCGGTTTTGACATCATTTGGCCATTCTTTGTGATTGTCTTTGGCCTGTTGTTCATCGCCGGCGCTGTATACGCTTTGACTCGTAAATAGACACTTCCTACCTGTATGTTTACCTTCGATACTTGGGTCTGGTCATCAGCAGGTTTTTCCATAGTTTCTGCCAATTATCATCATATCTCTGATGTCTATGTACCCGTCTCTGGTCAGGTCTGTTTGCGGATCGTATCTGGGGTCGCCTTCAACAGATCCATACGCTTTGCCTCCTACGGTGAAGTCATGGATGTCAACGATGCCATCACCGTTTATGTCAGCCAACATTTTCACTTCCACGTAGCCATCCGTAAAGTTGTTGTTGATGATGTCTGTCTCCGAGGGTACTTCGCTCGCTTCTGCTATGATTGTGTAGTTGAAGCATGGTGCAACATTTGTTGTGTTCCAGCTGAACGTCATGTTCATCGTGCCATCGGGAGTTAGGTTGGTGATTGTCTGTGTTCCTAGGGTGCTGGCGTTGTAGTAGGCTGTCACATTGAATGTTTCGGTTGCGCCTCCATTGTTTCTAACTGCAACGCTGATGTTCACAGGCCAACTGGCATAGGTCTCGTTAGTAGATGGTTCAACACTGGTTATGGCTACGTCACGCAGGAGCCTGCCTGTGCTCTGCAAGTTAAATGAGCCATTTCCACCGACCCACTTCACCACGATATAGTACAAATCCGATTCCATGGGCGTGAACAGAATTGTTTCATCAGTTCCAGTTGAGGCGTTGACGCTTTTTTCTACGATGATTGGTTGTCCGTAATTGTCTGAAGTGCCATTATATAGATAGAGATCGTAGTCTGCACCGAATGGAACGGACAAGTTGAATCTGTACTCGTTTTTGGCCATCAGTGAAACTTGTCGTGCCCATACTTTTTTGTCTGTTGGGTTAGGTCCAAATGTGGCGTTGCCTAATTCTCCTATGGTGTGTGTCATTGATGTTGCTTCTATGGCTGCATCAGCTGAGACTCGGCCATAACCTTCTTTGCTGTCTTTGCTTCCACGGTTGAGTGGCGGCTCGTTTGAGGATTCTCCGCTTTGGGTTTCAAAGGCTGTCATGCCGATGAGCATCTTCACTTTGAGCGCTTCTTCTTGAGTCCAATTCCACTCTCCAAGAGCTTGAGCAATCAGCGCTGCAAGTCCGGAGACGTGTGGCGTGGACATTGATGTTCCAGCCATCTGTTGATAATCATTCAGTTGTTGATCTACGTAACTGGTGTGTCCTGCATCCACTTCATTGCTGTCTACCGATAGAATCTTGTTTCCAAATTGAGGGTCAAAAGTTCCTCCTGGGGCGGCAACATCAGGTTTGATTAATCCGTACTCGTTCTTAGCGGTGTCTCCATTGCTGCTGTATGAAGCTATTCCGTCTAGATCATTTGTGGCTGCCACGGTCAGAACGTAAGCTGCTGTTCCAGGCGAGCCAATTGTAAATTCTGGGTAGTCATTGCCAGCTGATACAACCGTTATGATGCCATTCGCAACCATTGTGTCTGCCTTCTCGTCTAGCGTAGTGTATGTTGCTCCGTTCACCAGTCCTACGCTCATGCTGGCTGCTACAATGTGATACTCAATTCGATTTTCAATTATCCAATCCATTCCAGCAATAATGAGTGATGCGGTTCCCGACCCGGTATTGTCGAATACTTTTACGCCGACAAGTTTCGAGTCTGGTGCTACACCAGTGAAGAGGTTATGTCCATCATTCTGCCCCTGATAGGGATAGGTTTCTAGGCATGAGAAGGGGGTGCCAGATGGTCCGGCAATGTTGCCGACGAAAATTTCGTACCGTCCTGTGGGATTGGCGGTACCGGTTGTATTGTAAGATATGGTCAAGGGTTGACTTGTCCCGGTTCTCCTTTCCACTTCGCCAGTTGGGCTGCTTAGAACCATCAAGACATTGTTTGTGCCTCCCCAACTGCAGTTCAGATCGATGACTCCTGAATTCTCGACGTCGATGTAATCTACGTAGCCATAGACGGAAGGTCCAGGAGGATCTGGAGGCAACACATATGTGAAGGTGGTCTCAATCCTGTCAGATCCTTGCAGTAGGTTTGCGGCACCGGTTCCAGCCGCGATACCGGCTACGTGGGAGCCGTGTTCACCGTAATCTTCAGGTGTTGTGGAGCTGTCTGAAGTAGCGTCATACCAGCCTACGATTTTGCTGGAGAAGTTGAGGTCTTCAAACGGTCCTAGATCTGGATGTGAGTCGTCGATGCCTGTGTCTACGATTGCGATGGAATGGTTGGATGATCCCGTATATCCAAGTGTGTCCCAAACAGTTGGTCTTGCCCTGATGATGGGGACGCCGACGTCTAGGTGATATTGAATAGGTGCATCATGTTCTACGACGCTGAGCTTTCCTTTCTCAAGCGCTACGAACTCTGGTATGTTTGCGGCTGGGATTACACCTGCAAAACCATACGTCACATACTTGTAGACATGAGTGACATAGCCACCAAGCATCTTGAACCAATCTAAGTCTTGGTCTGAGACAGGGTGTTGCAGTGTGACTACAACAGGGAGAACAGCGCTCCTGTTTGTGACTTGTTGAGAGATTAGAGTTTCTAGGCTATCTTGGATTCCGTCAGCGTCCTTGTCCATCCTATGCCTGTTGTGGATTATTGGAGGAGCAAACTCGGTTAAGCCCGCATGTGGCGTATTCTCTCCTTCTGGATTGTGTGCCTTTGATGTGAATGGAAATGAAGAGATTGGGGGAAAAGCTAAGATAAGTATCAAAAACACAGAGAATGTGATGTAGGCTATTCTCTTTCTCCTCAAGCCAAAGTGCACCAAAGGACTCTTTCATCAAAAACAATGAGTAAGGCTTGTTAAAAGGATTTGTTCTCTTATTTTATATTCTTATTTTATATAATAGACGACCAGAAGTTTCTTCCTTGTGTCGCAACGTGGCATATGCTTTTCCGCATCATGTGTGCGAACTTCGAGAGCAAAGTTTTATGAGTTGTGAGAAACGAATAGGTTTCAGTGGTGGATTTGAAGCTGAAGGATCTCGATCTGAGGATCATGTGTGAGTTGATGAAAAACTCTAAAGTAAGCGACAGAAAACTAGCCAAGATTACTGGGGTCTCTCAACCCACCATCACCAGAAGAAGAGCTAAACTCGAGAAAGATGGAATGCTCGATTACACTGCAATCCCAAATTTCGTCAAATTAGGCTTTGAAATTTTTGTCATCAGCTTCTACTCTTGGAAAGCTGAAGCTCATGCGCAAGAGTTTGGTGAAGATAAGGAGAAGCTCCTGGATAAGCTATCTGCGTTTCTTTCAAAAAATAAGAACATCCTCTTCACCTCGAGAGGGCGTGGTTTTGGGATGCAGAGGATGATGATTTCAGTTCACAAGTCGTATTCCGATTACATGAAGCTTGTGCAAGCTGTCAATCTGGAATATGGTACATATCTGTCTAAGAGTGATTCATTCATCATAAGTTTAAAGACAGATGTTGTTGGTAGAACGCTTGGGTTCAAATATTTGGCAGAATATATTGTGGAAAATTTGAAGAAGACCTGATTTTCAGAGTTCAAGCATGCAGAGAACCGGATCGATGTTGAGAAGCATTGGCTATTAACAGGTCTTTCCAAAGTTTCGGCTAATCACCAATATATCTCTTATGTCTATGTGGTCATCTTTGTTGAAGTCTACTTCTGGGTTGAATTCAGGGTTGCCTGCATATGGTCCGTCGGCTTTGCCTGCAGCGTTTAGGTCAAGGATGTCAATGACGCCGTCGCCGTTTACGTCTCCAATCATCTTCACTTTTACGTTTTCGCCGATGAAGGTGTTGTCTGAAGTCTGGATTTCTCCTGGGACTGTGGTTGCTTCAGCTTTGATTGTGTGTTCGACGCAGGGTTGCATATCTGTGGTGTTCCAGCTAAATGTTAAGGTCACGTTTTGTGCAGGAGCTACGGTGACGTTTTCTTCTGTTCCGATGGTTCCAAAGATTGCTTCGGTGATGTTTTCGTATGTGACGGTGACGTTGAAAGTCTCTGTGAACGTTCCTTGGTTTTCTGCGACGACTGTGATGTTAACGATTTCTCCCACGTACGCTTCGGTGTCAGATGGAGTGACGCTTATTACAGCAACATCGTGGAAGACTCCATAAGGCTCCATTAGGGGGTGCCAATCCACGCCTTCCCATGGTACGAAGGTGTCGCCTGTGCCGTCGTCGTCAGTGTCTGCCCCAATGTAGTCGCTCCAGTAGTTTCCCCTGTAAGGCACCGGACTGGCCCAAGCGTTTGTGCTTGTTAAGTCTTGAAACGCTCCTTTTGCGTTGTCGATGAAGTTGTTGTGGTAGATACTGTTTCCATCGGAGTCTGCTGCTATCCAGGCGCCCCAACTGTTTTCCAGCATGAAGTTTTCTATTATGGTGCTTCCAGCGGAGTTGTAGAGGTCAAGTCCCCAATCAGTCTGTGACAGTATGTTGGTGCTGACAGTGTTTGCTCCACAATATCCCAGGTAAATGCCGTAAGAGCTTCCATCAACTGTGTTGTCTGAAACTGTGTTGTCTTCTGAATACATCAATTGGCAGCCTACCGCGCCTCCTAGGATGTTGTTGTATCCTATGATGTTGCTGTTTGAGTAGGTGAGGTAGATGTTCCAGGAGTTGCTGGTGAGCGTGTTTGCGCTTATGTTACCGTTGTTTGAGTAGGGTACGTATATGCCGTATGAAGTGTCAGAAACCGTGTTGTTGATAACCTGGCTGCTTGACGTGTCAGAGATTTCAATGCCAAAGGCGCTTTCTGATATCTGGTTGTTTCTGATGATGGTGTTGCTAGATTCTATTACGTCTATACCGTACATTTGATTGTTGATGAAGACGTTATCTTCGATTGTGTTGCCGTCAGCGTCGGATATGACGACGCCGACTGTATTATCTATAATTCGGGTGTTGCGGATTGTTAGTCCATCGTAAGGATAGTAAATGGTGACGCCGCTGTAGCTCCCTCCATTACGGATTGTCAAGTTGCATAGTTCCACATTGTCTTCCAGTATGTTGAAGACCGTGTCTTCGCCGCCGCTGTCGACTATGGTGTTTGTGGCGCTGTCACCGTTTATCGTTACCGTTTTGTTCACTACTACGTTTTCAGGGTATATTCCAGCGTCAACTTCTATGATGTCTCCATTTCCAGCTGCATTCACAGCAGCCTGAATAGTCGGATATTGTTGTGGTACTAGAAGCGTATCTGCTGCAACGGGAACTATGAACCATGCTGTAAGCGTTGCTGGGAGCAACGTTAGAAGCAGCAGAGTCAATAGAAATCGCTGACAACGCATACGCTAGTCGCCCTCCTCTCCCCTTGTATGCAGATTAACCTTACATTACTGTTTGCTACAGCATTCAGATTAACCTTACAGTAACTATGTTCTATAACGCTTTGATATATGTGCTCTGAATCTAAGTTGGCGGTGGTGGAGGCGGTGGAGTATGGTGAACTATGATTTTGATGGAGCCTATGCATGAGAATGGTGTTCCACCATACTCGTCTTTGAGATTTCCGGTTATTGTGAGCCAAATCTTGTAGGGTGGTGCGAGGGCTCCCAAGTGAGTGATTTTGCCCCAAATAATGTTAATGACTAATTGTCCGTCGAACTCGGCAATGAGAGTGTTAACTGCGAGCGGGTCCATGTAGGCGCTGTCAGGAGCAAGCGAACCTTCGAGTAACACAGTGGAGATATTTATCCATCTTGGCTGGCCATCGCTCTCAAAATGTATTTCTGCCTTTACTACGCTTGGAGCCGACAGAGACAGATCTACCCTTTTCGGTTCGAATTTGGCACTGCCAACTATGGTTGCTGCGCTTGCTGGCGAAAATGCTACCAAACTAACTAAAATCGCTAAGAGTATCACTGAATAGGCGAGAGTCCCCTTTCTCATATCTGCTCACCCTATAGTTGAATCGGTGCGACCATATAAAAGTTATCGTGTTATATTCTATAAGACAGATTCATTCATTCTCACATGCACACGCTTGCTTTAAGGCTCAGTCAGCACTTTCATATCTACATTTCGGAAATGCCTGAATGCTTTTTTGCCATACTTTTCGTGAAGCTTCTTGGCATAGGTCTGTGGTGCTTTTAGTGTTCTGGTGTCACGATTTTTATTTTGCCGATGCCGTGCCAGTCGGTTCCGTTGAATAGTTTGCCGATGATGTGTAGTTCTATTTTGGCGGGGACTCCTGGTTTCTTGTGTGGTATTAATCCCATGTGGTATATTTTTGCCCAGATTATGGCGGCTACTGTACCTCCGTTGAATTCAGCGACGAATTCTGGGGGGGCGCGTGTTGTCCACGTATTTGATGGTGGAATGAAGCCTTCCAGTAGAACCGTTGATGGGTCTACATCTGTTGTGTTTCTCTCGTATGGTTCAGGGAATTTTATATGTACGGTTACTATGGGGTCAGGGTTGTGAATGTCGAAGAGTTTGGGTTCGAACTTTACTTGTTCAGCTTCTATTGTCAGTGTTGCTGTTGGTAAAGCTGGAAGCTGCAGTCCTATTAGCAGCATTGAGAGGAGGCCTAGCATCATCAGCAGTGAGTATTTGCGCATGCGGCTATCTCCATTCTCTTCAATATGTTATTATTTGTGGCAGATAATCAATATTTCTGTTACTGAAGTTTCCTTCTATAAGATAGTTCTATTGACGCGCGCAGCTCAACTACAGAGTCAGGGTTTCAACCTGGTATTTCTTGGGTATTATGATGGTTGTGTTGGGCATCTCTTTTTCGACAAGGTTTTTGAACTTGTTCATTTGGGCTGAGTTGCCGTGCATTGCTACAGCTATTCTTGGTTTGAGGTCTCGAGCGAATCTTAGTGCACTTTCTGGAGAGCATGAGGGGGAAGGACTACCCGTTGGGAGGAAGGCGATTTCGGCGGGATATTCTTTCACTGGGGCGTATCCTGAGTCTCCTCCGTGGAAGACAGTGAACTTGTCTTTTTTGATTCTGAAGATGCTTATTGGTCTGGGATGTATCCCTACAACTGCAGCGATTTCAAAACCGCCTGCTCCTATTGGTTTTTTTGGCGTGGCAGATGTTAGTCTGTTTGGTGGGGCTCTGTCTTTCAAGTCTTCTGCTACTTGGTGTTGAGCCACGATGTGTACATCAGATTTCTCCAGTATTCCGCGTGTACGGGCCCGGTTGTAGTGATCACTGTGACTGTGTGTGAAGAGTAGTAGATCAAGCTTGCTAAAGACATTCATATCTACCTTCTGTAAACCAAATCCGATATCAACTGCTACAGCTCTGTCTTCTACTCTCAAGATGATACCGGAATACCCCAAGTACGTGAAGGCAATCTCTTTCTTCTTTAAGGGTAGTGCAAAGAATTCTTTGATCAATCCAGATCGATCTTGCTGTTCAACCACAATAGTTCACCCTAGCATATCCTCTACTCTTCATCTCTGAGCTCTTAAACGTTCACCAAGAACAGGTTGGCTTCCCGGGGGGGAAAATAGTGGCCTTCATGTGCACGCTAAAATAGGATGTTCACATTTCTGTCTGTATGCGTTTGCGTTTGAGGTCGTCGTGGCAGAAGTTTGTTGTGGGCGTTTACGTTTTATCCCTCTTTTTCTCACTTGTTGCTCTGACTCTTACGGTTGCAGCGCTTGCTCGGTGGTCTTTTATCTACGAGCAGTTTGCGCCTACAAGATGGGTTTTTTCGACGTTTGGTCTTTCTTGGGGTGCGATGTTGATGGGGTTGTGGAGCTTTGTGATTACGTTTGGCCCGCTCATTCTGATATGGGAAATGTTGGAGCACCTAGAAGGAGGAGAACTGGCTGTGAGGTTTGTTCGTTACTTGGGTTGGGCTTTTGTTGAGGCTTTTGGTCTTCAGATTTTTATCATGTTCTTCCTTGATATGACCAACGATTTGTATGTTGTTTATGAAATCCTGTCTGGAAGGGTGGGGCATGCGCCACTCACTCCTTCTATCATAATATCATTGACGATTCCACTGTTTCTTGTTGCTCTTGTCCTTTCCTTCTCCACAAGAACCATAAGATACCTGCGCGTGCATCATCAGCAAATAATAATTGAAGATTGAAGAAATTTGGGGTAGCAGAGGGATAGCATGAAAGATGGAGCAAGGTCGAGAGACAAGAAGTTGCTCTTGATGGGAAGCAGTGCTTTCAAAGGGAGAGAGTTGCCGGTTGAAGTAAAGAAGAGGTTGGATGCGGCTTTGGAACGTGGGATGATGATAATTGTGGGAGAGGCTCCTGGGGCGAACAGGATTTTTCAAGACTATTTGAAGGCTAAAGGTTACAGAGATGTTGTGGTTGGACATGCGGTTAGGTTGAGGTATAACGTTGGTAACTGGAGAGATGTGCAGTACGGAAAGAATCTGAAGGAAAGAGAGAGGAAGATGATTGAGGACTGTGATTCCGCTATAGTCATATGGATGAATAACAGCGGAGTCATAGCTGAAGACCTTGAACTGTTGAAGAGACTTGGAAAACCAACTTATCTGTATGAATGTTCAAGCGAAACCAACCACGTGAGAGAAGGCCAACTCGATCCTAACCGAATCTATGATCGTTTCTACCACATGAAAGAGTACTATAGAAAACGAAAAACCGAAAGTCAACTACAATAAACAAGTTCCGTAGAATACTTCTATATACGCGGGCAGCAATCCATGCGTGAAAGCAGGTTATGGTAGCCTACTGAGTTTGATCGGAATTACTGTTGGATATTCAGTAACGCCAGTGGGATCATCGAGTCCATAACAGTGATGCTTGTTGTGTGTGGGTGCACTGAAGCACACATCAACTAAGCGTTGGGTTACATCGAAGGTCATTGACCAGAGGGTTCCAAAACAATCGTTGTAGAAGTGATTGCAGAGCCCATTAGGGTGTTCCGTAGCTAAGAGCGTCTGGATATTCTTCTTGCTGATTTTTGGATTGTGGGTCTTGTACCATTTGGTGATGAGGGATTCGCGGATTTGTGAGTGGTTGATGATGCCACAGTTGAGTTTGTTGAACTTTCTGGTTCCTTGTTGTCTATAGTGATTCACCGAGAACACGTAGGGTTCGGAACTATCGCTGGCGGTGCGTTTCACGCTCATCTGACCGTCCGCGAATTCGACGATTGCTGCGTTGTCTTTTTTGTCGACTAGCATGAGGCTGAAGTATCCTGCTATTTGAATGGTCTCCAATCGTTCCAGAGCGTCGTCTACAGATGAACACCAGTCGAGTAGGGAGCGGATAACCAGCCAGAACATTGGGCCTCTCTGCTTGAAGTGTACGCCGAAGATGCCGCCGCCAGTCATTGACACGAGCAGTCCATGCTCGTTCAAGCCGTCATGTCGACCAAACAGCAGACATGAGAATCCAATGTGACTTGCCTTTCCCTTCACTCGGGTGGTGAACAGTTTCAGGTCTTCTTCTTTATGAGTCCATTCATAGCTGCGTCCAGCATAGATGTGATGGTCTTTCGTGGCAGGTGCCAACACAGCAAGTTGGGAGCAACTTCCGCCTAGAGAAGGACTGTAAGTCCAATTCCAAAACGGAATTCTGTCCGGGGAGGTTTCTAAGCCATCTGCGAAGCCTTGGATTTCCTCGGTTATGCCCGGGCAGCATTCTTCACAGTTCTCTTGGAGAGCATTGAAGCTAGAAAACCCTGCTTTCTTCAGGTCTAGTTTTGCTGAGCTGAAAAAATGTTTAGCACCAGAGTCCGAACATATGATTCCAGCAAGCTGCTTTCCAGACTCATATCCGGAACCATCTAGGACTAGATGATGGTATTTCACGTTTACAAGATTATAGGCGCCTTCTTTCAATTTGCTCACCTTAACGTTCAGTTGGTATTACGTGCAGCATGGGGTCTTTTGGTCACGCCTGCTATTGTTTCGCAAGTTGGTATATAAGTTTTCCCAGTAAAAGGTTCGAAAAGCGCTTATTTTCGTAGTTTAAATATGAAAATGAATTAAAACGCTTCTTAAACTTCTATTTGCCAATTTTTAACGATTTAAAGCCGAATTTATAACTCATGTGTCGATGAAAAAAGCTTGAGATGCATCATGAGTTGCACACATTTTCCACAGACTAACCACGCATGTTATTTATGTACGTGGATAATAGTTGATTTGAGGGAAGTGGATTGGAGCACGGCTTGTACTTCCGTATCGCTTGGGTTCTTCTTTGGATTTTGTTTCTTGTGGCGAGGGTGATTCCTTCTAGAAAGGCTCCAACCATAAAGAGACCTCGCAGGGAACGTATTCAGATGATGAGAAAAGAGGGTATGCGTGTCTTTTTCATGATATTTCTGACTGTCTATGGAAACTTGATTGTTGGAGTCTTGTATCTGTACAATCCGCAATGGATTTTTTGGGCTTATCTAGGTTTGCCCTTGGAGTTGCGGATGGTTGGTTTAGTTCTTGGTATTGTGAGCGTGCCTTATGCTTATTGGGTTGGACAAACATTGGCCAACCTCTATTCCTTCACAGTTGAGGTTCAGAAGGAACATAAACTGATAACAACTGGACCCTATAAGAGAGTTCGTCACCCGTTATATGCGGCGACTCTACTGTTTCTCATTGGTCAGGCGCTGATTTCAGACAACTGGCTCTTCCTCGTAATCGTTTTGGCAACGGTTCCTGGTTTCATCGTTAGAATAGAAAAGGAAGAGGGGATGATGATTGAAGAGTTCGGTGACGAATATCGTGACTATATGAAGAGAACCGGTCGACTGCTTCCACGGTTCAGTTCTCGCAACGGTGACTCATAGCTGCGTATGTGTCGAGTGTCTATCTGCGGGTCATTTTGTATATGGAGCCTGCGACTATGAGTACTCCAAAAATGATTACTATTACATAGAGTATGTTTTCCCACAGGTCTATAAAGCCCGCAGCGTCGAGTCCCCAGATGATGATTATGATGCCGAAGATTATGCCTGCGATTGCTCCGCCGTATGGGAGACCGAAGCATTCATCTTTATTTGGTCTTGTTTCTGGCAAATCATTCACCTATGTGAATCCTCGTATGAAAGATTGTTGTTCATAAGGTTTTGGGACGTGTGCGCACGTATGCTCGCTTATCTTCTTGCTCTGACAAGCTTTTTATGAATTGTTTTGCCTTGGATGGTGGGAGGTGAACGTTGGGTTGAAGGTATATGAATGTGTGCAGGTTCAGCATCATAAGGATGTAGGTCCAACAATCGAGAGATTTCAGAAGAATGGTTGGCGTGTCCATACTTATCAGGTGACTGGACGTGATATCTGGATAAACCATTACTTGCTGTTCGAGAAGGGTGAGTGAGCAGGCGTCCTGACGGATACGTGCGCGTAAGAAGCAGAGGCCAAGTTTTGCTCAAGTCTTCTTTGGGGACGGGGGCATGTTTGTATGTTAGACCGGTTTGAAGGCTTGTGGTTTGGGTTTTGCCTTCAGTTCTTTTGGGACGTCAACTGCTCTGACGATGTGTGTGCTGCTTATGACGTACATGGGTGTGCCGTCGGCACTCCATTTTTTCAATCGTTTGACGCCTCGAAGTACCAATTTGATTTTCAAGGTTGAACCATCTTTCAGCTTGTAGCTGTTCCAATGTTCCTTTTCCTCTGTGAAATCTATATCATCTGCTTCCATCAGATCTTTCTGCATAATCCGCATTCTAGGTTGGGTCAACCCATTTCACTCCACTTAAACTATCCCGAGTAAAACTAAACAAACTAACATATATTAACGTTGCATCAACAATCCTCAAAATATCCAAACAGACACTGCAACCCTAGGAGATGACTTCTGGAGGACAGATGTGTACGCGATTAGAATGCGTTCATGCACTCGTGAAGAAACTGCGCGCAAGCTTGCAGACTTCCAACTCCTGGACTCGGTGCGTGTAGCGTTTTGTAGCATTTGCTAGTGGTAGACGTAGTGGTAGAATAGGGGTGTAGCAGCTATACAAGAATCGGCGTGTAGCACTCTGTAACGTGGGTTGCATGATTCTGGTGTTTTGGGCATTCGGGAGTGTTGTCGGGTATCCGAGGGATAGGTGTATTAAAGGTTGAGCTTACGCATCCAATCGGGAATTGAATGGCCAAACACAGGTCCCACCGATACACGGATAGACTCATCTTCGGTAGATCTTTCCCCCAAGTCCACAGAGCGATAGACCAACCCTACGTCTTTCTGGGACGAAAGCACCGAGCCCTCTTTCATTCATATCCGCAGGCGTATCTCATGGGGGCGTTGGCTACGTTGGATCCCCGTGGCGGGTTGGCAGGCCTTCTCCACGCCTGGGTGGATAAGCAATGCTCTAAAGATAAGCCGTTCAGGCAGTGGCTCGAGTTTTCAGCAAGACAGAACGCTTTCTGGGAGAAGCAGATGCGTCTGTGGAGGAAACTGCAGAAGAAACTGCGTAGATAGTCGCTACAGATTGATACAACTTGCTACGTTTTTGCAGGAAGTGTAGCATATGTGTAGCATTGCGTGATAAACCTCGCACTGATGTGGGCGGAGATATGTTGGTTTTAGATTTCTCATTTTGTCCAGCTCGAATTAATCAATATCAGGATTTCTTTGTGTGTGAGCGCGCAGTGTAGGCGTCATCTTTTTCTGGTTGATTGACTATGAAGGCGTGGAGGTTGATATTGTTGAAGCAGGGGTTTCCTAAGCCTATAGCGGATTTGCCGGAAGCAGACATAAAGTTCAAAGGTGTCCGGGGATGGATAGCTCAAGGGGAGGATCATCAGGTAGTCTTCTTTGAGATTGAAAGGCTTGCAGAGGTGCCCAGCCACAACCATGACACTCCTCAGTGGGGTGTTGTTGTGGAAGGAAAAATGGAACTTAGTATTGGGGATGAGACGAGAGTCTACCAGAACGGCGATGATTATCTTATTCCTGCCCATACAATGCATTCTGCAAGGTTCTTGACATTCTGTAGGGTCGTGGATTTTTTCGGGGAGAAGATGAGGTATAAACCGAAGGCTCGTTGAGGAACACAAGGGATCTGCATGTCCTCACCAAAATGTGCGATGCAATCCGTAGAAAGGATTTCATACATCAAGACCCTACCACAACCGGAATCTAGCAGGCTAAGGCAGGGATGTGATATTGATTCGTCTCGAAGTTCGTGACCAAACGGCCATACTGAAGCTGAATCGAAGCACGACAAACGCGCTGAATCTTGAGCTTGTCAATCAGTTGGCTGAGAACCTGCAAAGAGTGAAAGATGGCTCGAACATCCGTGGTCTTGTGTTTGGCAGTTCTAATTACAAGTTTTTTTCTATTGGATTTGACATCCCTCAGCTGATTGGGCTTGATAGGAAGGATTTCGTGGTCTATTATCAAGCGTACAACCGTGTTTGCATGGATTTGTACACTTTGCCCAAGCCCACTGTAGCAGCGTTGACTGGTCATGCTATTGCTGGAGGGTGTATTCTGGCTCTCTGTTGTGACTACAGGTTTATTGCTGAGGGTCGGAAGTTGATGGGGCTCAACGAGATTAAGCTTGGATTGCCTGTTCCTTATCCTGGTGACCGCATTCTACGGGACTTGGTTGGGGTTCGAAATGCCCGTGAGATTATGAGTACAGGCGAGTTTTATGGTCCTGAAGAGTTGCTTCAGATGGGTGTAGTTGATCAAGTGTTGCCGTCAGAGCAGGTGATGTTGAAGTCGATTGAGAAAGCTAAATCGCTTGGCGGTTTACCTCATGAAGCGTTTCGAATGATAAAAAACAATCGTGTAGAGATGGTTGAAGCAGAAGTCTTGTCGCGATTGAAGGAGAAAGAGCAGTTTTTCATAGAGCGTTGGTTTTCGGATGAAGCTCGTGAACAGTTGAGAGAGGCAATCAAGAAATTTTAGACGCATACGCGCGCAAAAACGCCAAATCCTCTTCTGTCCGCAATTGTGCCTTGTTTGGGTGCGCTGGTATGGGGAATACGTTTCAAATGATTCAAATTTTATGTAGTCGAGCTCTTTCGGTTTGTTTCGGTCTGCGATTTGGACTTTTTGAAATCTGCGTTTCCAGATTTTCGCACGTTTCAGAATAGAAGCTAATTATATAACATTCTGAAGTAAGGCTTAAATGATGCGCATTTCTAGATAGGATTGGTTTGATTCCGGTTGCTGCTGGAATCTTGCTGAAGAAAGTGAGAGGAGAAACGGTTCAATTGCTGACTAGGCAGAGGTCTATAGAGGCTAATGCCGTCACACAAGGATTTTGGCCCAAGGCTTTGCACATATGTTCATTTGCAGAAGCGTTGAACTCGCCCAAGTGCTTGGGAGGGTGTTTTCATTGATTCTTGTGACTGGAGGATCGGGCTTTATAGGGAGCCACCTTGTGGACGAGCTGATTGAGCAGGGATATGGCGTCAGGGTATTCGATAGAATGAAGCCTTTGCGAGAGGATGTCGAATGGTTCCAAGGAGATTTGAAGAAAGACGAAGACCTCTTGCTTGCCTGTAAGGACGTTGAGGCAATATTCCATTTGGCGGCGGTAGCTGATGTTAATCTGGCTGTATCTTATCCTGAGACATGTTTGGATATCAATGAGAACTACACTGTCAAATTGCTAAAGGCTGCAGTCTCCAACGAAGTTGAAAGGATACTGCTCGCCTCAACCACTTGGGTTTACGGGAAAACAAATGGAAAAGTTGACGAAGATAGTTCCATACCAATGCCTGGTCACGTGTACACGAAGTCAAAAATCGGGCAGGAACACTTGGTGTATGGCTGGCATGAGAGTTATGGTTTGGACTATACAATTTTGAGATATGGCATACCCTACGGACCCAGAATGAGGTCGAATATGGCTATAGCCACTTTTGTGCGAAAAGCCTCGAGAAGCGAACCAATCACAATCTTTGGAGATGGAAACCAAGGAAGATGTTTTGTCTACGTTGAGGATTTGGCCGAGGGAAATGTCGCAGCCATGCAGGAAGGCGGAAAGAATCAAATTTTCAATCTGGCTGGAGAAGAGTTTGTCACAATAAACCAGATTGTTGAGAATCTGAAACAGATCTTTGGAGAAATAGACGCCAGATATGATTGTTCTAGACTAAATGACTTCAAAGGAGTCGTGGTTGACATCCAGAAAGCAAAGAACCTTCTTGGATGGAAACCAAAAACACGGCTTGCAGTTGGTCTACGCAAATATGTGGAGTCCATCAAACAATGATTCGTGGAGGATGCGTTGTGTCAAAGGGCTTATTTATCATACCCGCCTACAATGAAGAAAAGCATATAGACAGCGTACTGGATGATGCTTTAAGCTTGAGAGAATCATATCCACGTTGGGACCTGCTAGTCGTTGATGACGGATCCATTGACAGCACTGCCAAGATCGCGAGAGCCAAAGGTGTCAACGTTATTGAACACAAGGAGAATGGTGGGGAGGAGGCAGCGATCCAAACTGGTTTCGACTACGCCATCAAACATGACTACGACTTTGTTGTTAAATTCGATGGCGACGGGCAACACAATCCCTTGGAGGTTGCTAGAATTCTGAATCCGCTTCTGAGGAACGAGGCTGACGTCGTTATTGGCTCACGGGTTTCCAGTTATCCTGAACCACTGCTCTTCAAAATTGGTCGCACCTTTTGCTCGGTGTTTGTCTCTTTTTTCGCTCGTAGATTGGTTGCTGATCCCACATCTGGCTTCAAGGGACGAAATCGAGCAGCAATAAAGCATTCAAGAATGTTTTATTCGGTCGCTAATAGGCTGCACAATGACATGGTGAACGACATAGAAGAGCTCATCTTGTACTCAATGAAGAAGATGAGGATAAAAGAGGTTCCCGTGAATATGAATGGAAATGGTGGCGTTTCGAAATGCTATTTTTCAATCAGATTGTTCAAGTTCCCAATTGTCCTCTTCTCAACCGTGTTTAGAGCCTTCCTTGCTGGCGACAGAGCATAAACGTGCGCATATCAGCTCCAAGTAGAACAAGATTTTAATTCGCATGCACACATGCGAACTAGGGAGAAGTTTTCATGAGGTTTTTCGTGGGTAATGGCAGTCAATTTGAGGAGAAACTGCAAGATTATCCTACTCCATGGGCTGACTTTCTTCGTGCCTCAAGAATATTGGTAGTTGGCGTCGTGGACGATAATGCTGTCGCTGCTTACGGCATAAGAAGCATGTTGAATGTGATGACATTGTACGTGAAGGAAGGATACCGTGGCCAAGGGATAGGTAGGCAATTGTGGGAGAAGGTATATAATGTTGCGCGAAAACAAAGGGTTCACTTCTTTACAGGAGAATTGCCTTTCCAACATCTCCATTCTAAGTATGGACTGCTTCTTTTTTCTGAGTACGGTTGCAGAGTGATGAAGCGTTTTGATAAGAGCAAAACTGTACTCATAATGTGTCCGTTCACCATTGAAGGTGGCATCTTTTGCGCATTTCTTCGCATAATATGTTCAATGATACCAGCAGAGCTTTTAAGACAAATCACTGACTGGTTGAGCAAAAGAACCAGATCGAAACGAGGATGTTGAAGGATGAGTGAACGAAGAATACCACCGGTTAAGCCTTATTTTCCGTCAAAGGATATTGATCAACTGAAAGCTGATCTTGAAGTTATCCTGCGTTCGGGCATGTTAACCTCATGGACGTATATGAAAAAATTTGAGGATTTGTATGCAAAGTCATGCCAAGTGAAACATGCTATAGCTGTGAGTTCAGGGACGAGTGCTCTCGAGATTACACTTAGATGTCTTGACGTCAAGAAGGGCGATGAGGTGTTGGTTCCGACCAACACGTTTACGTCCACTGCTGCTGCCGTGTTTTTTGCTGGAGCAAAGCCCGTGCTGACAGATATAGACTCTGAGTCGCTGTGTATCGATGTAGAAAGTGTGCAAAAAAATATCACGAGAAAAACTAAGGGAATAATAGCTGTTCATATAGGCGGTTTGGTCTGTCCGGAGATGAGAATTCTCAAGGAAACGTGCGAAAGTCGCGGGCTGTTTTTGGTTGAGGATGCTGCTCATGCACATGGGAGCAGTATTGATAGGCAACCAGCTGGATCGCTGGGGAATGTTGGGTGCTTCAGCTTTTATCCCACTAAGGTTATGACCACTGGAGAGGGTGGCATGATAACCACGAATATTGAAGGAGTAGCTGACAAAGCAAGGGTTCTAAGAGATCAAGGGAAGGAAAACTTCCACAGCAGCAGAATAGTTGAATTGGGATACAACTGGAGAATGTCCGAAATAGGCGCTGCAACGGGTTTGTTGCAGTTGAAGAGGCTGTCAGAGATGGTTGAGAGCAGAAACAAGCTCGCTAGCTACTATGATCGCGAGTTGAGTCAAGTATCCGAGATTGAGCCTTTGAAAGTACCATCAAACATAGTCAGCAACTACTACAAGCATGTAGCGTTCCTTGACAGAGGAATAGATCGAGAGGCTTTCAAAGCGGAGCTCAAGAAAAGTGGCGTGAGTTGTGGAGGTGAAGTCTATTGGCCACCTTTGCACTTACAGCCTGTCTACAAGAGGTTGCTTGGCACAAAAGATGGAGACTTTCCAGTGGCTGAGGGCGTCTGCAGTAGGATGGTGTGTCTGCCGATGTATACTCAGATGACCCAAAATGAAGCAGAGTATGTGATTGAAAAAGTACGTAGTGTCCTTCAAAGTTAGAGTGATAAAGCCCTTTAGTATTCGCGTGTGATTTCCTACGTGAATCTGTACACACATTTTGGAGTTTGAACACCTTATGCATCAGAAACCGATAAAGCTTCCGTGGGAAACGCGATGATGTGCCTATCTGTTGATGTGGAGGGGTGGTCTCACTACCTATTGCGTTCTGGGAAAGAGACAACTCCCAGCTATCAAAGTAGTAGATTTTTTGATCTAAGCATATCTCAGTCTCTTCGCAGCCTTCTAAAGGTCTTAGGAAAATATGGAGCAACCTCCACCTTTTTCGTACTGGGTGAAATCGCAAGGTCTTCTCCGGAAATTGTTGAGGAAATTCACAATCTCGGCCACGAGATCGCGTCCCACGGCTATTCTCATGTTCAGCTCACAAAAACAGACATAAATGATTTCGAAAAGAAGGAAAAAATGAACATGGCTCTACTGGAAAAAATAACTGGCGAAAGACCAAAAGGCTTCCGAGCACCCACGTTCAACATAAATGCGGAAGTCATAAACTCGTTGGAAAGGATTGGGTACGTGTACGATTCATCTGTCGTACCATCCATAATGGTTCCAGGATGGTTCGGGCTCGTCAACGCCCCACTACATCCATATCATCCGGGTAGACTAGACATTTCTAAAACTTGCGAGCAGAGAAACATTTGCGAAGTGCCCCTCGCGGTTTTTCCTCTTTTGCGCCTACCAGTAGTTGGAGGTTGGTTTCTAAGAAATATTGGAGTTACATATACCAAGACAGCGATTAAACTTCTTCTTAGAAAAAGAATTCCGGTGATTCTCATGATTCATCTACAGGACTTGAGTGTAATCAGACCAAAAGTGGAGGGGGCACCCTTTCACATGTTTAGAAATTCTGGAAGATACGCTCTCAAGGCGGTTGAAATCATTTTGCATAATTTCAAAACCAGAACAATGCCTATATCTGAGATAATATCTACGTGGGATATGCACGCAATTAACGGTCTGTAGTCTGCAAGGGCGCTTCGTGAACTAAGAATTAGTGCATAAGATTCGCGTGACTGGAATCAAGACATCAATGTTTGGTGACGAAATGTTGGAGAGTGAAGGAATCCGTTTTGGTGCACAAGTACAAGCGGGGCCATTTTCCAAGATTGTCGAGCAATGTGTTCTTTGTGAGAAACTTGGTTTCGATTCCGTTTGGTATCCCGACCATATGGTTGGAGGGAATCCGTCTATTCAATGGCCGGAACTATTCACTACTCTGACCACAATGGGGATTAACACCTCTAAAGTCACGGTTGCTTCGCTCGCCACGGATCCTCTCAAGAGACACCCTTCTGTAATAGCTCAGTCACTAGCCACAATTGACGGAATTGTCGGAGGTCGCACGGCTCTCGGAATTGGAGCCGGCGAAGCAATGAACCTGGCACCTTATGGTATACCCATTAGCAACCTTTATGGAAAACTAAGAGAAGCAATCCAAGTGATAAAACTTCTCTGGACTGCAAGTCACGAAAACCCAGCAAAGTTTGAGGGGAGCTTCTTCAGTTTGAGCGATGCATTTCTACAGATTAAACCAATTAGGAAACCTCATCCGCCAATCTATGTAGGTGCCTTCGGTCCACGCATGCTTGAAATGACTGGGGAGCTAGGTGATGGATGGATTCCGTTCTCTCACACGCCAGAAACCTACAGGAAATGCCTAAACGGGTCAATAAAGAAAGGCGCTGAAAAAGCTGGTAGAACTCTTTCGGATATTGAACCAGCGTTTCTAGCAGCCACTTCCATTTCGAATGATCGTGAACAGGCAAGAAAAGGAATTGAGAGAGCAGCGAAACGCTTCTTGGTTTTGCTACCCCGTGTTCTACAGATGGTGGCTCCACAAATTAAGCACCCTGGGGATGCCTACGCACTAGCCTATTGGATGGGCCGTCTAAAAGCTGAAGATATGAAGGTTATATCAGATATAGCTGAGCAGATACCTACGGATATCGCGTTGAGAACGGTGTTTTGGGGCACTCCAGATGATTGCGTAGAGCAGGTTGAAAGCTTCATCAAGGCGGGCTGTCGGCATATCATTTTCGGACTTAGAGGTAAAGATCCAGGTGCGGCTATACGGCTTCTCAGCGAAGTTGTCTCATATTTTGGAGAGAGAAAGTTGTAGGGGAAAGTGAGAAACGTGGATGGAAACGTCCTCAATAGGGGCAAGGAGGAGAAGCTTGGAGCAAGAATTCGCACGTTGAAACAGGGAGAGGAAACAGCACACTTGGACATGCTAAACTTATGCTTTGATCAATGGGGACGCAAAGAAGAATGGAAGAGAAAATATGAATTGTATCCCAATTTTAGCGCTGCAGAAAACGTGATTATTGTGCAGAAAGATGGAGAATGGGCTGGAGGAGGAACAGCATGGTTTCGTCACGCTCTTACGAAAGACTGCAAGAAGACAAGGGTGTATTGTGCAGCAGACTTGTATGTGCATCCAGATCACAGAGGCAGAGGTGTATACTCGACTGCGATGCGTAGCCTAAACCGGCTAGCTCAGAAAAAGGGGGCTGTTCTCGGCTTCGCCTTTCCTTCAATCTATAGACTTCCAGCAATAGCGCTACCTAAATATGGTTTCGTCGGAGTTTTTCACCCCATGACCCATGTATTTGTTTTGAACCCGGAAAAATTCTTCAGATTCTTGATTTCCCGGGCTAAAACGGCTTATCTTCCTGAAAAATTCAACGGGGCAAAATTCGAGTTGGCAGTGTCTTTTGATACTCCTAGCGGCAAGCGCGTGATAACAGACACGTTTCAAGTGGAAAAAGGGCAGATCTCTGAGTACAGAGGAGCGCCAGACAAAAAGCATTTGGATTTGACGGTGAAAACGGAAATCGGAGTCTTGCTCAAAATTGTCTCTGGCTTCTACCTCGGGAAAAGGGCTTTCATTCGATCCCTGCTTTCGGCGTTCGTGAGAGGGCGCTTGAGGTTCCGTTTTTCGACGAGATTCATCCGATTATTTCTTGGGTTGTAGCAATTGATTGGCAGAATCATAGGTTTAAGGAATAGAATCCACAAAAACAAGTTCAGATTCGAACTCACACCAGAACATTGGAAAGTCCTCTACGTGCCTGAAGACGTGGAACAGAGCAACTTGGCGACTGTCGTTAGAAACAAGCGGCTGAGAGGATATGCCGCCTACTATCTCATAAATTTCGAGCAGAATAGGGCATACGACGTTCGCGAAATCTGCGCAGAAGACCAAGACACCTTGACCGAATTAGTCGATCAGATAGTCAAGAAAAGTGTGGAAGATGGCGTGGATTTCATCTTTCTGAAGAGGTGCGAAGAACCACACAGAAACGTGTTTGCCAGAAAGGGTTTTCTCTCATTCTCAGACAGCGTCGTCATGGGTGCGCTGCTCAACCCTGAAGAACTCCTTTTGGCTCTCTCTACACAAATTAAAAATGGAAAGGTCTTGAATCTGATTATAGGAAGTTTTGCTCCTTTCAAGGTCAGAGTTGGAGACGAGGGGATTATGGTTGTGAAAGAGGAAAAATCTGATTTGACAGTATCAACCGATGAGAAAACGTTTCTCAAGCTCTTCTTCGGAAAAACTTCCTTCCTTAAGGAATTTCTCAGAAAAAGAATAGTAATCAGTAACGTTCTACAGTGGACAATTGTCAGCCGATTTTTTAAGGTCGTCAAACAAGACAAATGGTATATCCCGATCGGAGACTGGGTCTGAACTTGGAGCGAGAGCGAGGAGTGGCTCAAGAATGAGTGATGTGCCCCGATGAATATCTTGTTGGCCACAGAGTATTATCACGGAAATCCACGTCTCGTTAGGTTCTCAGTTGAATTGGCCAAAAGAGGCCATGAAGTTAATGTTGTAACATCCTATCTATCCACTTCCATAGCAAAATACCGAAGCCAGACATCCCTTGACTATGGCTCGTTCTCTGGCGTTAATATCATAGAAGCAAATCCGCATATCGATATCTTGAATCCGCCTTATACGGTGACATTTCCTTTGACACAGGTTGCGAAGCTCATCAAACAGCGGGATATTCAGATTTGTCATACGGTAATGGCTTTTGCAACTACCTCAGCTGCGGTAGCTCTGATTTCGAAGGGGTTGAAAATCCCTCACATACATGAAGAACCAGGAGTCGGGACAAAAACGGGCTACTTCCTTGTTGACTTGGTTGCATCGACATATAATCTTGCCATATGTCGCTTCATTATGAAATCGGCCAAAAGAGTTGTTGTGCTGACAAAAAGCCAGGCAGATCGCCCATTGAGATTGGGGGCAAATGCTGGAAAGATAGTTGTAATTCCAAGTGGAATTGATTGTTCTCTCTTCAACCCAAACAGGTCTGAGAGCATAAAGGAGGCACAGAAAATACGGGACAATATAGGTGCTGGTGATGCAACCGTCCTTGGGTATGTGGGAAGGTTAGTTCCTGTAAAAGGCGTGAAGTACCTGCTCTTAGCAATGAAGGAAGTACAAAAGGAATTTCCAAACACTCATCTGCTGATCGTTGGAGAGGGCTTTGAAAAAGCAGAATTGAAGGAAATCGCCCAAACACGGGGAATAAACGTGGACTTTGTTGGGTGGAAAAAAGATGCATTGGCTTACTACGCAGCTTTCGACGTTTTTGTCCTTCCATCTGTTCAAGAGGGGCTTTCACATGCACTTCTAGAAGCAATGGCTATGAAAAAGCCCGCAGTTGCTAC
The DNA here is from genome assembly GCA_020348865.1 of Candidatus Bathyarchaeota archaeon. Classification (GTDB taxonomy): domain Archaea; phylum Thermoproteota; class Bathyarchaeia; order Bathyarchaeales; family Bathyarchaeaceae; genus SOJZ01. The sequence continues at coordinate 1,368,700 of CP070754.1, forward strand.
TAGCACCGGTGGAAACAAAGACCTTATTGAGAATGGCAAGAATGGGTTTCTAGTTCCTCCATGCAATCCCAAGTTGCTGTCATCAAGTATCAAGGAACTAATCAACAATGACGAACTGCGAAAGAAAATGGGAACCCTCAACAGAAGAATCGTCGAAACTAAGTTTTCGTGGGAAAACACTGTGTCCAAATTCGAGGATCTCTATAGAAGCCTCCTGCACTAAGGATTCTGAAGAGAACAGAAAATGTTTTACTTGAGACATGACTACACCGAAGCATGAGAAGATGATCTAGAGACTTTGGAGCCGAAAAAGACTGTGCTCGTATGATTGAAAACGTCATGAGGTTCTGAGAAGCTATGTGGTTGCGAATGCTAATGCATTTGATTGAGCTGCAGAGAAACCAGCGGTTAAAACCATCTGAACTGACCAAAGTTCAACATAAGAGACTTCGAGCCATAATCAGACACGCCTATTTCAACATCAAATTCTATCACGAAAAATTCAAAGCCGCAGAAGTAAAACCAGATGATATCAAAACAGTTCAAGACTTACCTAAGATTCCTGTTACTACAAAGTCCGAAGTTAGAAATGCTTTTCGTGCTAAAACGATCGTTGATGGAAAGATAGACTTGTCCAAGTGTCATCTCGCACGAACTAGCGGCTCAAGTGGAGATCCTTTGATTGTCGTTTATGATGAAAAGGCTGAAGACTTTCAGAAGGCTGTTGCGGTCCGTTCTTTCTTGGAAGCTGGGTGTCATTTCTATGACAAATGGGTTGCGATATCGTCTCCTCAGCGTGCGGCTCGCAAAAAAAGATGGTTCCAACGGTTGAGGTTACTGTCTCCACTGTGGCTTTCTCTCTTTGACCCACCTGAACATCACATAGAGGCTCTTAGAAGAATAAAACCTGATGTCCTTGAAGGGTATTTCTCAAGTATTTGGCTCATAGCTCGGAAAATGCGGGAAGATGCTATAACTGATATTCGACCCCGAGTGGTAATTGGCTCTGCTGAGGTCTTGACTGAAAAGGCTCGCGAGTTCATCAACTCGACCTTTGGTGTTGAGATATATGATCAGTTTGGCTGTGTTGAAGTAGGGCGTAGTGCTTGGGAATGCGAAGAACACGATGGTTGGCACATGGACGTAGATGCCTTGGCAATTGAATTTGTCAAAGACAATGAACAAGTAGCTTCCGGGGAGGAGGGGCGCCTCCTATACACTACCATGTACAATCACGCAATGCCCTTGATTAGATACGATGTTGGTGATCTCTGCATCCCCACCGATGAAATGTGCCCTTGCGGAAGAGTATTGCCGCTGATCAAACATATCGAAGGGCGCACAGATGATTTTGTAACGACGCCTGACGGAAGAGTGTTTTCTCCGATAATATGGACTATCTTGATGAGAGCTATCCCAGGAATCGCAAATTTCAGAATAGTTCAAGAAGCCAGAAGCAAGTTGACGGTTCAACTCGTGAAAGACAGCGATTTTTCTTCAAAGACTCCTAGTCAGATAGAAAGTGCTATCCAAAAGACTCTAGGTGATATTCAAGTCAAAGTTGAGCAAATGGAAGAGCTTCCAAGGGAAAAAACAGGAAAGATTCGTTCTGTAATATCCAAAGTGAAAGTGAAATAGAAAAAATGGTGGATGCATGTTTGAGGATCACGTATTTTCAAGGGAACATATAATGAAAGCGATATTATTTACCTACGTTTTTGATCCATGCCCACAATCGGCATCGCAAAGGGTGTCCTCGTTTTTTCAAGCAATGGTTCAGACCGGAGTTGAAGTCACCGCAGTTACAGCGAGTCGCTGCTCGAGAAGAAGAACGAAAGATTCGTTTGGCGAAACAGCCTCAGTTTACAACCTCAACTGTCCTAGGGTTCTAATATCATCGTGCAACCTCATGCCAAATCCCCTCATGGTCTTCCTTTTCCTTTTCATGGGCGTTCTCCTAGCTGCAGGAAGAAAAGTAGATATGTTGTTGGCGTCCGTTCCCTACGGGGAAGTTGCAATAGTTGGTTTTTTCCTTTCGAAGATATTTGGGATTCAGCTTGTAATTGACATGCGAGATTTATACCCTTCTTTACCCGAGCTATCGTTGGCCAACATTGGGTTGCCAAAGGGAATCAGTAGATTCCTAACTCGATTCTTCTTGATCATCTACAAAGGCTCACACAAAATAGTCTGCGTAGATTCAGATATCAAGGAGCGACTTGAAAGGCTAGGAATCGCTCCCAGAAAAATCTATGTTGTACAAAACGGAGCTGACATTTCCGTCTACAAGCCTCATGACATCAGGGAGCGTGAAAGAATTCGATTAAGATATGGATTGCCCTTAGATCGAACCATATTTGTTTACGCTGGTTCTCTGACACGTTATTATCGAGTAATGGAAGCCATAGCAGGATTCAAGACTTTATCGGGAGCAAACAATCTGCAACTGCTGATCATCAGCTACAGTGATTCTACAGCTCACAGAAATTTCACAAAGAATCTTGGACTGGAAGAAAATGTTAGATTCATGGGGCCTCTCTGCATTTCCGATACCGCGCAGATTCTCTCTTCATGCGATGTTGGTATAGTGGCGTATGGCAGCGAAGATTACTGGAAAGGAACGTATGGTTCAAAAATCTTCTCATACATGTCATGCGGGCTACCAGTTCTCGCTTCTGGCCCTACTAACAGCGTTATCGAAAGCCTGATTCGAGAACACGACATAGGATTTTTCATCGGCAATCCGAGTAAGAAGAGTTTTGCAGGAGGGTTTTCTTTCTTCTTGACCAATCGACGTGAATTGGAAAGTATGAGGAAAAGATCAGTAGAAATTGTGAGGAAGTTCTATGATAGAAAAGCGATTGGGCTGAAACTTGTGACGTTACTTAGGAAGAATTGATATTCAAACCCCGGATTATTTGGGTCTTCTAATCCTTAAGCAGTTTCCGAGCGATTTTTGTGTGACTTAAGAAGGATAGTATCATAGTAATGAGGATCAGAAGAGCGGTTGTAGTTAGGTTGTCGAATTTTATTGGGATTTGACCACTGGCAACTATTATTGTGGCTCCGCCTATTGCGACAAGCATTAGCAACAACAGAAGACCAAGTAAGAATCGAAAGTTCGGTTTTTCGTCTCTGAGAAAAATACTTCCCGCAAAAACGCTGTTGATTAGGAAGTAGATAGTAGTAAGAGCGAATCCGAAGAAGGGTGATGAGAGCCTAGTTGAGTTTGCATACATACCGATTGTTGCTAGTAGAGCGACAATTGTGAAAATGCCTTTTCGGTCCGTCGAAATTGTTTTTTCCAGTTTTTCAAGGGCCAACGTGTTCTTTCTCCATTTTCGGTCTAGGTTTGAAAAATCATGATGTAGTCTACCCAGAATGCGCACGGGCTTCCATCAGGGGTCTGAATATCTAACCTGATGCGAGTGAAGGTGTAGTCTTTCGGCAATAGATATTTCACTGTGGTGAATTCTCCTCCTGTCTTTATTGCATAGCTGAAGAACGCTCTTATTTTTCCGAGTGTGTCATCCCACAGTTCAATGTAACAGGTTGTGCCCTCGCGCACCATGATTCGTGCTAGGAGTGAGAGGCTCCCATTTATATGGGGTAGCTGCTTGTCGAAGAGAATGTAGTCTCTTGGAATTCCTTCAGCGGTCACTTCTAGGATGTCGCCATCAGTTGTGAAGGTGTAGTTGGCCTTTCCTGAGTAGTAGTACCATTCTTCCCCTAGCGATTCTCCCATAAAGAAGGCGTCGTCTTTCCAGACCACATTTGAATAGAATTCATTAGCAATCCACTTGACGGTGTAGGTTACGACTGGTGAGCCCGTGAAATTTATCCACGCATTTGCATCGATTGAGGTTTTAGCTGGAGTTGGCTCAATTGATTCGTAGGACCATAAGAGCGGCCATTGTGTGATGTTGTATGTTGAAGCGCCTGTTACGTTCAGCGTGTACGTTACGTTGTTGCGGAGTAGGTATGTGGACGTTGTGTTCATGTGGGTCTCTACAGAGTCGAGGAGGACTGTTACGCTTGGACCTGGACCTTCAAAGGGGTTCCAAGGCACTCTATAACGGAAAATATGGATTTCACCATCGCCATCACCCAGGACTGCGAATGTTTCGTAGAACTTGCCAAGCTCATCAACAATACTTTCGTAGTTTGCGTTCGGGCCGAGATATGCCCAAGCTGCCCATCTAGGGAACGCCAAATACGCCCAGACGGCGTCGTTCCTTTCTGCAGCTTCGAACATAGGTTCGACAGATATGTCTTGTATGGCTTTCATGAAGAGTATCCTATTTGGGTGCGCTCCCAATGACAACATATAGTACTCGTTGGGATTGTATCTTCCAACCAGCGCAGCTCCTGCCAATTCCGTGGCTTTATCGCTGACGACAACATATCTCTCCCCTGTTCTCAAATATTCTTCGTGTATGAGTTCAGCTGCCTCCATTGAGTAAATTGATATCATAGGAATACTCCTTTCCCCGATTTCCTCCCAAGCCGCCAGAGTCGCTTGGGCAAAAAATGCGGACAAGCTGATGCTGATGAGGAGAGTTGCCAATCCTTGCCGAAGGGTAAATTTGCTCTTGCTAGTTCGTTTTGATGGATTTTCCTTTGCCGACTCTGGTTGAATGTTTTCCGGTGGTGTGATGGTTTTTGGTAACGCTAACCAATCGAATAGGTGGTCAATTGTCACAGCTGCAAGAGGTGCTATTACAAACGGAATAAATACCAGAAGCCTGTGTTCTCCGAATGGGGATGGGTCGACGAAGTACAGGAAGATTCTATATTGTGCGACTACGGAGATGAAGGCTAGAGCTAAGAATATTTTTGCCATTGACTCTCTGCGGCTTTTTCTCTTCAGGACAATTCCGATTATGGCTAGAAATGATGGAAGTCCAAACATTATTCCTTCGAGGAATGAGTAGTCTGAGTAATGTGTGAGAATAATTTCGTGGATGCCGAGATCAAGAAATTTTGACAGAGACAGGCTTGATTTGATAGGGTATACAATTTGCAGGGCAATAGTTGTGACAGGGAGCACCACGATGGAAATGGCGAGCCCAAGGAGCAGCACAAATAGACCAGCTCTCTTGGTTTCGTTTTTTCTAATATCTTCATATCTCAGCAGTGAGAACGCTAACAAGAGCATCGCTATGGCTACGAAACCGGTCATGCTGTGGGTTAGTAGTGACATCATACTGGCTGAAAACGCTAGGAAGCCGTATTTGCGTTTAGCTTCTGAGGTCACTAGTTTGGCGCTGAAGTAAATTGATACCGCAAAGAATATGAAGCCTAGGCTGTTTGGAACTGGAATGAAGCTCCAACCCATAAGAATTGGTGCATTCGCCATTAGAACAGCGGCCAGTAGACTTACACGATTGCTTGCTCCGATCGTTCTAGCAGTTTTGAACGCGACTATTGGAAGGAAAAGACTCCATAAGACGCCCACAAGACAGAGGTGAACCCAATAAACGTCTATACCGAGCATCCTTGAGAGGATAACTATAAGGCTATGTTGAGTTGCAGCCCTATGATATACGTAGAGTCTTCCTATGGCGGTTGATATTTCTGGCACTGGAAATGGCGAGAAGTTCATGTAGTGAATCCCCGTGTTAAACCAAGTTCGGGAAACCATCAAGTGATAGAAAGGGTCACCTAGTGTTCCCGGGTAAAAGAGGATTGTGGATAGTATTCGCGTTAGGAACGAATGGGCAACAACGACTCGAATTTTGCTGGCTACGCTTGATATTAAGTGGTTGTCTAAGACGATGAGGAACATCAGAGCGGAGGCTACAAAGTAGAAGGGTGAAACCAGAGGATGAAGGTTGAGGTAGATGGGCGTCCAAGAAGACACCGCCCAAAATGTCGTGAAAAGAAAAATCATAACAGTTGTTACGTAGGCTGCAATTCGCAAATCTCGTATTTCAAAATTCGCCATAGTCATCTATAATAGAATATCAAGAAGCTCGCATATTTAGGTTATTTCGATGCTGCATCGCTAATAAAAAGTGAAACAGGTTCCATAATGGGTGCTAAAGAATACAGGCATTCGCAGCCTCCGATATCTACGTGGAAAGGCGCAGCCAATCTTGTCATTCACCTTGATAACTCATTCCGGTGAACTTCTATCAAAAATATATGCTTCCTCTTCCCTAATCGCTTTCTTAATCATAGAAAAGTATCGAAAAACCCTCGCAAAAAATTCCAAAAAGTTAGTTTTGACCGCTCACAAGACTTCAGCGACAATGGTTCTCAAGTGGAAAGCGAATTTTCATGTAAAAATCTACCTAATAGTATATGCGATTAGACCGTTATTTTGTGACAATGCGTCTTCAAGCAAGAAAATACGAGTGGTAGCCTAACGCCGAATGAGCAGGCGCCAACTGCAACCCCCTCCCATGTGTGGTCTGGGGACTTCTTCTGTCCAGTCAACCCTAACTTGCTGAACGCTTGAATGGGTGACTGTTATTGAGCATATTTGTGTGTCTGCAGCATAGGTCCAACCATCTTCGTCTGCGCCTACTACGCTTGTTGGTTTGCCTTGGTTGCCACAGTGAACTTCGGTTGTTGTTGTTCCCGTTCCGTCCAGTGTTAACATCAAGCTGTCGGTTACGTATGTTTGATTTGTTACTTCTCCATCAGAGGCAAGTACGTAGGGTGTGGCAAGTGGTTCAATTTCATGTAGGTATAGCAGGTAACTTGCCAAATAGAATGGTAGCTGCCCATTCCAGGTTTGCCGCTCCCAGTTGTTCCCCGAATTGGGCATTCTTGGGAACAGCCATCCACTTGTAGTTACATCTTTGAAATAGTTGAAAAGCAGTCTTTCAAGTGCGCGTTCAAAAACGGTTGATGATGACTCAGCAAGTTTTAATGTAACAAGCAGGGCTGTACAACTAGCACCCCAATCATCACGTTTAACATCACTTTCAATGCTCCAAAAGTCGAAAGGGTAATAAGGGACTCGCCCGGAAGCAACTTGACTCCCGAACTCATCTGCCATCACATGTGCAAGTAGCAGCTGCTCAGGTCTACAGTAGTCTCGATACGTGGTGTTCCCTGTGGCTTTCCAACCCCAGTATTTCGCCCATTGATAATATGAACTCGGTTCATAGTAACAATTTGACGCACCAAAATAGTAGGTATTAGAGTAAGTCATAGAAGTTGCAGTTGGCATACTATCAAAACATTTCCGAGCTATTGTTTCCATTGTAGTGTTCTCTTCAACCAGATAGGAATAAGCCCACAGTCCTCCCATTGGTGCGGATTGTGACATTAGAATCCAACTTGGAGCATCAGTTATTGTTCCATCTGAAGGCTTGACAGCATCGTCAAACCAATCATTTACTTCATCC
>CP070754.1:1376160-1385494 GCA_020348865.1 Candidatus Bathyarchaeota archaeon
CGTAATCGAGTTCACAACAAAGCTGGAAGCAAAAGACAGGCTGATTTCGGAGCAAGACATTGTTTCTTATGGATGGCTGAAGCCAAATGAGATTGACCAAATCAAAGATACAACGTTGAAACTGAACGAATTGATGTTGGAAGACTCGAAAAAGGCTGAACTCATTCTCGCAGACTTCAAGCTGGAATTCGGAAAAGATGAAGCTGAAAGGATAGTATTAATAGATGAAGCTGAGACGCCTGATGGCTGTCGATTCTGGGAAAAAAGCAAATATCAACCGGGAAGAGCTCAGGAAAGCTTTGACAAGCAGATTGTAAGAGACTACCTCGAAAAAGCGAAGGGATGGGATAAGAACCCACCCAAGCCTGGAACCAAGCTGAAGGAACCTATTCTACCTGACAAGCTCGTACAGAAGACAAGCCAACGATATATTGAAGCATACGAAAGACTGACTGGTAAACAGTTCTGACATTCTGGAGAGTTTTGGATGACCATGAAATTAGCTTCCGCGTCTACAGACGCAGAGTGGAACGCTAGAAAACAGATACAAACATCTGTATTTGCCACTTTGCTAAGACAAAGAGACAAAGCTGATGGAGGAGAGCATTTGAGAGTTACGTGCAGTGGCTATGGAGGTGAAGCAAAATGATCAGCGATGATGCTAGGAAGATAGTCTCAGAGTATGATACCCGTAGGATAAGAGTTGGCGTGCTGGGCTCGCATTCGGCACTTGAGGTCGCCCATGGAGCCAAACAAGAGGGATTTGAAACCGTAGTGGTTTGCCAAAAAGGTAGAGAAAAAACATACACCAAACACTACAGGAATCTCTTTGACCACGTAATGCTTCTGATAAGTTCGCGGAAATGGCGGAACCTAAGCAGATTAAGAAATTAAGGGAGCTATCCACGATTTTCGTGCCAAACCGCTCGTTCTCAACTTATGTAGGATATGAGGCTATAGAAGAGAGATTCAGTGTACCCATCATGGGAAATCGGTACATGCTTAGAACTGAGGAGCTCAACTCACCGAAAAACCAGCGCTACCTGCTCATGAAATCCAGGATACTAACACCAAAGACCTTCAAGTCACGTAACGAGATAGACCGTTTAGTCATAGTCAAGGTCCCGGAAAAAGAGAGAAAGATTGAACGAGCTTTTTTCTATGCGTCTTCCCCTGAAGAGTTTGAAAAGAAAGCTGGTCAGCGACTCAGAAAGGGAATTATCAGTAAAGAAGACCTGGAAAAAGCTGTCATAGAAGAATATATAATCGGAGCAAAGTTCAATGCCAACTTCTTCTGGTCTCCGCTAACCGACGAGCTTGACTTTTTAGGATTTGACAGAAGAATTCAAACCGATTTGGATGGAGTTTTGGATTTATCAGCCAACGAGCAGCTCCAGCTTGAAGTGCCAACTCAGAACATTGAGATAGGTCACTTTGGCTTGACAATGCGAGAAAGCCAAATAGAGAAAGTCTTTAGTGTAGGAGAAAGCTTCGTGGATGTCTGCAAAAAAGTGTATCCGCCCGGGATAGTGGGGCTATTCGCACTACAAGGAGCGATTACAAAGAGCCTGCAATTCTATGTTTTCGATGTTAGCCCTCGCGTTCCTGGTTGCCCATGTGTAGAGCCTACATCACCTTACATGAAATACAAGTATGGGATGGAAGTTGGTCCCGGAAGGAGAGTGGCGATGGAAATTAGGCGGGCCATCAAAGGAAAAAGGCTTGAGGAAATTGTAACGTGATAGATAACAGGGAAATACAGGAGATACTAGCCAAATACGACTCAGACAAGCTGACAATAGGGACTTTAGGCTCTCATTCGGCGCTGAATATTTTGAAGGGAGCACAAGAAGAGGGTTTTAAGACAGCGTGTGTTTGCAGGAAAGACGATGAAATCCTTTACAGGAGATTTGCGGTAGCAGACGAACTAATACTGGTAAGAGACTTTGCTGATGTGTTGAGTGAAAGCATCCAAGAGAGGCTACGTCATCTCAACACGATTCTTGTTCCCCATGGGTCATTCGCAGCTTATTTTAGTATGAAGCAGATGGCTGATCTCCTGCGTGTTCCCATGTTCGGAAACCGGGAGCTACTCAATTGGGAAGCCAGCCGTGAAAAGCAAAGAGAATGGCTGTCTAAAGCTAGGCTCATGTTGCCACGGACCTTTAAGAAGCCAGAGGAGATTCGCAGCCTGACCATAGCCAAGCTTCCTGGAGCGAAAGGTGGAAAAGGATACTTCTTGTCAGATTCCCCGGAATCTTTCCACAGAAAGGTTAAGGAGATGGTTGATCGCAAGCTTCTTAACCGAGTAGACATTGGTCGAATACATCTGCAGGAATACGTCATGGGTGTAAACGTTTACCCGCATTACTTTTCTTCCATAGTGAATGAAGACGTCGAGTTTTTCGGGGTGGATCGACGCTACGAATCAGCTGTTGACGCCATCGGAAAAATCCCAGCAAGCGAACAGCTTAGGGCAATCACAAATCCCACTTACACGGTAGTTGGCAATATTCCAATTACGCTTCGAGAGTCCCTTCTTCCGGAATTGATCAGAATGGGTGATAGTGTGGTGAATGCTGCAAAGGATATAACTTCAGCAGGGATCATAGGTCCATTCTGTCTGGAAATGGTTATAACAGACAATCTCGAGATCTACGTGTTTGAGATTTCGGCTCGTATAGTCGCGGGGACCAATGTTGGAATTGGGACTTCGCCTTATGCTTACTTGAAATATGGCAATCGCATGTACATGGGAAGAAGAATAGCCTTGGAAATCCGAGAAGCACGGAAAAGGAGACAGCTCCCAAAGATAATGACGTAGCCTTAATCAATCTTGCATGCTCAGAGCGGTGTATCCTGTGTCAAAGGAGTTTACATATGCAGAGGCTGGCGTAGACAGGGAATTGAGGGCAAGATCCAAGGCAGCCTTGCAAACTCTGAAGCAAACGTACAAGCTTGGACGATATGGGAGTATCATCCAGCTTCCCTACGGCAACATTTTTCCCGCCAGTAGTGGATACCTCGACTTCGTTATAGAGGGAATCGGGACCAAGGTTCTACTAGCGCAGCTAGCCGATAAGTATGATACTATAGGCATCGACGGTGTAGCAATGGCCGTAAACGATGTCATCCGATCTGGTGCGAAACCGCTAGCTCTAGTAGATAACATCCACGCTAAAGTATCCAATCCCTATCTGATAGGTGAGTGGATGAAAGGCATAGTGAGGGGTGCCCAAGACGCTGAGTGCATAGTGCCAAGCGGAGAGATAGGAGATGTGGCAGAAATAATCCAAGGCGTCACCGGAGGGAAGGGCTTTGACATGATCTTCGCATGCATTGGTGACTTGCCTAAGGATGATATAATCTTTGGAACCAACATTGAATCCGGAGATGTCGTAATAGGTTTAAGAAGCTCCGGGATCCACAGTAACGGAATATCGTTAGCTAGAAAGGTTCTTTTCAAGCGGTGGGGTGGCTGGTACGAGCCATATGATATTCCGAATACATTTGAAAGAGAACTCATCACGGAAGTCTTGGAGCCCACAAGGATTTACGTTAAGCCTATCTTGAAGGCTGCAAAGGAGCACAAGCTGAAAGGGTTGGTTCACATCACTGGAGACGCCTATTTGAAGTTTGACCGATTGATGCGGTTCTCCAAAGGGATAGGATTTGAGTTCAACAACTTCAAACCACAACCAATCTTTGACCTCATCCAAGAGACAGCAAGAAAAACGCGAGGTGCCATCTCGAACGATGAGATGCTGAGAACCTTCAATATGGGATGGGGATTTGCGGTGGTCGTGGGGAAGAATGAGAGAGATGATTTAATTAGCTGCTTTAAAGATAACGGCGCTGAGGCAGACCAAATCGGAAAAGTGACAAATACCGGTAGAATTGTCGCGTTATACAACGGAACAAAGATTCAGTTGGACAAGAGGATTTAAACTTTTATTTAAATTTTCGTCAAGGTAAAGCTTAAATTTTTAATTGTTTAATACTATCTTATGATGTACCGAGTGAGAATTGAGGTTTCCCTCAAGCAGGGGCACTCAGATCCTGAAGGTGAAACCGCTGCCAAATCCTTGCAAGAATTGGGATACCCGGTCAAAGCCACCCATGTAAGCAAAGTCTACACAGTCTACCTTTCAGCAGACTCCGGAAGCGAAGCTCGCAGACTCACCGACGAGATGTGCAGAAGACTCCTGGCAAATCCAACAAAAGACAACTACAGCTTCAACATTGAGGAAGGGTAATGCCCATCAGTCTCTACGTGAAACGAAACGTGCCTTTCGAACTTACAGACGTACACCTGTTGGGAGCGAAAGATGAACAACTGCTTCAAATAAGTAGAGAACTAGGAGTCGCCCTCAACCTAGAAGAGATGAGGAGCATTCAAGGACACTTTTCGAGAAAGGGAAGGGACCCAACAGATGCGGAACTTCAGACATTTGGTCAAACATGGTCTGAGCATTGCTTTCACAAGACTTTCAAGGGCAAGATAATCTCGGAAGATGGGAAACCCATCGTAGATAACATGTTCAAAGAATACATAGCCAAGGTGACAAAGGAGCTTGATTTGCCTTGGTGCCTTTCCGTCTTTGAGGACAATGCGGGCATCGTTGATTTTGAAGATGGCTACGCGATTGCCGCCAAAGTTGAGACGCACAATCATCCGTCAGCGATAGAACCATTCGGAGGTGCAGCCACAGGCACGGGCGGCGTCATCAGAGACATCCTTGGTGTCTGGGCTGACCCCGTAGCTTGTACAGACGTTCTCTGCTTCGGTCCCTCAGACTATCCCTACGACAAGCTTCCTGCTGGGACAAAACACCCAAAATACCTCTTCAGGGGAGTAGTCGCCGGGATAGGTCATTATGGAAACAACATGGGCATACCAACGGTCAACGGCGCCATATACTTTGACAAGAGCTACGTCAGCAACGTTGTGGTCTACTGTGGCTGCATAGGGATCTTGCCAATTGATACATTCGTCAAAGACACAAGACCCGGGGATATCGCGATTCTAGCTGGTGGTCGAACTGGAAAAGATGGAATCCACGGGGTCACCTTCGCTTCAGCAGAGCTGACAGCGGAATCTGAGGAAGTATCAAGACCTGCAGTTCAAATTGCGAATCCAATTGAAGAAGAGAAACTGAAGCGCGCCATAATAAGGATAAGGGATCAGAAGTTAGCCTCAGCCATAACTGACCTAGGCGCAGGTGGGATATCTTGCGCTGTAGGAGAGATGGCACACAGATCAAACTGCGGAGCCCACGTTCAACTGGAAGAGGTTCCTCTAAAACATCCCGACATTGCTCCTTGGGAAATCCATGTTTCTGAATCACAAGAAAGAATGCTCTTGTCTATTCGAAAGAAACATCTTCAACAGGTTCTAGCCATTTTCAAGACTGAAGATGTAGAGGCGACCGCCATCGGCAGTTTCACTGGCGATAAGGTCTTCAAAGTAGATTATCAAGAACACAATGTTGTAAACCTTGACCTGCACTTTCTTTTTACTCCCCCAAGGATCCGAAGAACAGCGAAACGGAAACCGCAGAAACTTACTGAGCCATCAATTGCTGAAACCGTGGACTTGACTAAAGATCTTCTTGGAATCATATCATCTCCAAATATAGCAAGCAAGGAATCTGTAGTCAGGAGTTATGACCACGAAGTAAAAGGAAACACCGTGCTGAAACCACTGCATGGAAGACACGGTGGACCGAATGACGCGGCGGTCATCAAACCTCTAGCCAGCTCTTGGAGAGGCGTCGTTATATCTTGTGGGATTAATCCTAGCTACGGGAAGATTGATCCGTATTGGATGGCCGCTTCAGCCATAGATGAAGCTATAAGAAACAACGTTTCAGTCGGTGGAAGAAGAATCTCACTTCTTGACAACTTCACATGGGGCAACCCTGAGAAGCCTGATAGACTTGGAGGTCTGCTGAGAGCCTGCAGAGCGTGTTATGACTTTGCCAAAGCATTTGGAACACCATTCATCTCAGGGAAAGATAGCCTCTACAATGAATCACCAACAGGGCAAGCTACCCCCACACTCCTGATAACTGCGATTGGAATAATCCCCGACGTAAGAAAGACAGTTTCTGTTGACGTAAAGAAGCCTGGAAACCTGGTTTACCTGATTAGTCAAACCTATCCAGAATTGGGTGGTTCCGAGTATTACAGATTGAAAGGCTACCTGGGAAAGACGGTTCCCCAAGTTAGAATGTCGCAGGCAAGAAGAACAATTAATTCGTTGACAAAAGCAATTGATTCCGGCTTGGTCGAGTCCTGCCATGATCTTTCTGAAGGGGGTCTTGCAGTGACCGCAGCTGAAATGACATTCAGTGAAGACTGCGGGATCGAATTGAATCTTAGAGATGTTCCGAAATCCAGATTCATGAAAAGAAATGATTACATCATGTTCTCAGAATCTAACAGTCGATTCTTGATTGAGGTTGCAGTGAGACACAGGGAGGATTTTGAGAAATCGATGAAGGGATGTGTCTACGCGCCAGTGGGCGAAACCAGAAAAGAGAGGGATTTTTCTATCCACGGAGTAGAGGGCGATCAGGTTGTTGATGTTCGTACAAATGTGTTAAGAGACGCTTGGAAGAGCGCCTTGAGAGGAAGAACTTGATGCAGGAAGATGTTCGCATCTGCATATTGAGGGTTGGTGGAACAAACTGCGACGCAGAAACCAAGAGGGCCTTCGACGATGCCGGAGCCAAAGCTGAGATAGTTCACCTGAATGAAGCAGTTGAAAAGGGGAACCTCTCGGACTACAACGCCATTGTCATTCCAGGTGGTTTTTCCTACGGCGATCATGTAAGAGCTGGGGCAATCTGGGCCAAAGAAGTCATGGCAAAACTTGGTTCGGAGTTGCTGAAACTTGCTGAAGAGGGAAGACCAGTTTTGGGAATCTGCAACGGTTTTCAGGTTTTGGTTGAAGCTGGATTGCTGCCAGGGTTCAAAGGGGTCAGCAAGTACCCTGAAGCCGCATTGGCCACCAACGTTCCAATTGGGTACTACTGCGGTTGGGTTCATGTCAGACACGTGAACAGTGGCAGATGCATTTTCACTCAAAAGATACCAAAGGGAAAAATGCTTAGAATGCCCGTGGCCCATGCTGAAGGCAGGTTCATCTTTTCAAAAGAGAATGAGGAGGCTCTCCTAGAACAGTTACGCGATAATGACCAGCTCGTTTTTGTTTTCTGTAGCGAGAATGGTGGACCTGCAGGGGGCAAGTATCCAGCTAATCCTAACGGCTCGTTCTACGATATCGCAGGATTATGCAATGCTGAAGGAACAATTTTCGGCTTGATGCCTCATCCAGAAAGAGCATACTACAGATGGCAACAACCAGACTGGACTCAAACAGATGCAGCATCACCATATGGTGACGGAAGACTAGTCTTCGAATCTATGGTGGAATACCTGAAGGCGAAATAGGGAGAAGATGTCAATGAGATTTGACACAATCCTCATCCTTGACTTCGGCGGGCAATACTGCCACTTGATAGGAAGAAGAATTAGAGAGCATGAAGTCTATTCTGAGATAGTATCATATGACACAACGCCGGATCAAATCAAAGCTTTAGGAGAAAGGCTCAATGTTAAGGGAATAATCCTTTCCGGTGGGCCTTCAAGCATTTATGAAGAGAATGCTCCAAAATGCAATCCAGACATATTCGATTTAGGCATCCCAATCCTAGGCTTGTGCTATGGGCATCAGCTAATCTCCTTTCTCTTTGGAGGAAGAGTTGAACCGGCCAAGAAGAGGGAATACGGAATAAGTCATGCTATAGTAGACAGCCCACATGGCTTGCTGAAAGACCTGAATGGGAATCAGAAAGTTTGGATGAGTCACGGAGATACTGTTTGTGAACTTCCTGAGGAGTTCGAAATACTTGCGCACACTGGGAACTGCCCAGTTGCAGCTTTCGGACATCGAGAGCAATCCATTTATGGCCTGCAATGGCATCCTGAGGTTTTTCACACAGAGAATGGCACACGGATGCTGAAGAATTTCCTTTTTGAGGTTTGTGGATGTCAAACAAACTGGATAATGGAAGATTTCGTAGCAAAGGCGGTCGACGAGATGAGACAGATTGTCGGGACTGAAAAGTGTGTGATAGGGTTAAGCGGAGGTATAGATTCAAGCACGGCAACCATCTTGGCTTCGAAAGCTATAGGAAAGAATTTGACAGCGGTCTTCGTTGACCATGGGTTCATGCGTGGAGGCGAATCTGATTTCGTCCAGGATTCTTTCAAGGGATTCGACATGAGCCTCTTTACAGTCAACGCGAAGAGAAGATTTCGGAAGAGATTGAAGGGTATATTAGATCCGGAACAGAAACGGAGGCTCATCGGTGAAGAGTTCATTCGCGTCTTTGAGAATGTTGCCAGAAAGGTGGGGGCGAATTATCTTATTCAGGGAACCGTTTACCCAGATAGAATAGAATCAGGTTTCAGGAAGCACTCCGAAAAGATAAAGACGCATCACAATGTTGCGGGGCTTCCAGCTAGAATCGAGTTCAAGGGTATCATCGAACCGTTGAGGGATTTGTACAAAGATGAGGTCAGAAAAGTCGCAGAGAAACTTGGTCTGTCTGAAAAGCTTGTTCGGAGGCAACCATTTCCAGGTCCAGGTCTAGCAGTAAGAATAATTGGTGAGGCAACGCAAGAGAAAGCAGATGTTGTTAGAAGAGCAGACAGAATTGTGAGAGAAGAGATTGAAGCAAGCGGGTTGAACAACGGTCTATGGCAATATTTCGCCGTATTGACGGATTCCAAGAGTACAGGAATCAAGGGTGATGCAAGAGCGTACGGCTACACAATCGCTGTTAGGGCTCTCGAAAGCAAAGAAGCTATGACTGCAGTCTTCGCCAGAATCCCTTACGAAATTCTGGAGAAGATCTCAACGAGAATTACAAATGAGATACCGGAAATCACACGAGTAGTCTATGACATCACCCATAAGCCGCCTGCAACAATAGAGTGGGAGTGAGACTCAGCACTTCTTACGCACAGGACTATAAGTTCCTATACTTCTTGAGCTCCCAGTCAGTGACGCTTCTTTCGTACTCCACCCATTCCGTCTTTTTGATGCCAACGTATTTGTTGAAAGCGTGTTCCCCTAGCGTTTCTTTCATGAACTTGCTTTTCTCGAGCTCTTCAACCGCTTCTCCCAAGTCCGCTGGCAACGTTCTTATGTAGAACTCAGCGAGTTTCCCATTGTCAAACTCATACACATCTTCTTCTACAGGTTTTGGCGGTTGGATTTTCTCGTTGATGCCCTTGAGACCCGCTGCTAGCATAACAGCAA
>CP070754.1:1385594-1415555 GCA_020348865.1 Candidatus Bathyarchaeota archaeon
CTTAATCTTGAAGAGAACAGGATTGGTGTGCGCGAATATATCTGGAAATTAGAAGCAGTCATTATAGAGTTACTGCTTTCTCTTGGTATCCAGGGTCACCGAGTTGCCAAGTACCCCGGAGTCTGGTCAAATGGGGAAAAGCTGTGCTCTATAGGTATACATGTCAGTCATCATATTACCATGCACGGCTTTGCTCTCAACATAGATACTGACCTGCGGCATTTTGAGTATATAAACCCCTGTGGCATCAAGGGCAAAGTAATGACCTCCATCTCAAAATTATTGGGGTATCCCGTTGAAGTTGCTGCCATTATGATTAGTAAATTCATCTGGTATTGTGGGTATTGCAGGGTCGCCGTGTCCAGTTCCGGTAGGATCTCCTCCCTGAATCACAAAACCATCAATTACTCTGTGGAAAATTGTGCCGTCATACACTTTTTGCTGGACTAGTTTCTTGAAGTTTCCTGCTGTAATCTGCATGTCATCATATAACTCGACCTTTATGTCACCCGCATTCGTCTTCAGCAAGACTCTGACAACACTTGGGCCTTTTTTGCCAACCAAACCAAACACCTTTACTATTCAGCAAGACCCAATGGAGATCACTGTGAATATAGCTTTTGTTTCTGCAACATTTCAAAGGCGGGTGGTTGCATGTTTTTATTTCGGGTAGCACAGAGAGCCTTGTAAGCGGAGGCCTGAAGTTCTGATGGGACAACGGAAATGTGTGAAATGTGGTGCCAGTTTAACTGATGAAGATGTTATGAAAATCCAGAAAGAGGATGGATCGTGGGAGGAAATACCACTTTCGATATGCCCAGATTGCTTCACTAAGCAAATGCGCCAGAAAGCCCGCAAGAACTTGAGAAAGTGAATCCCAAGTGTCAACTTCACAGCCAAGCAAAAAAAACACAAACCAGCGTGAAGATATGGCGCGGGGTGCGGGATTTGAACCCGCGCGGCCCGTAAAGACCACAGGCTTAGCAGGCCTGCCCCCTACCAGGCTAGGGCAACCCCGCGATTATCCCCAAACGTCCCGTCTCAATACTTTTCTCAAGGGACATCCACTAAATGTGAGGTAGGAGTTATTTCTGCTTTGCGCGAAGGGTGAGCACGTTTCTTAGACAGGACTCGATGTACTGGGAGTTCTCCTTTGGGGTTTGAAGAACCTCTTAACGGCATCGCCACACATCACACATTCGAAAGCAAAGATTATCTAGACTCCTTGGATTACTCCTATAGCGGGCGAAGCGTGTTCAACCAGATTTGAAGATTAACAAGCGCACGCAGCCTGAGTCCACGGAAGGTTGTTTCCTGGAAGCGTTGTATTACAGTCTTCTCAGGGAATTGAGCGTTTGTCCATATTTCTTACATCATAAATCCCTGTGTGCTTTTGACTAATCTCACCTATACACGAGAAGAAGGCATCCAGATTACTGTCAGGCGTTTCCAGAGCAAACTTGATGATTCTCTGCATTTCCTTCAGTGCCGTCTTGATTCTTGCTGGTGTTTCTGCATTCATCACGATGTTGGCTTTATGTGCAAGTAGAGTCTTACCTGCCCTTGTTCTTCCCTTTTTCAGCAGAAAATACTTTCGAGGACCCCTTCCTTTTTCCTGCTGGATGTACCCTTCTCGATAGAGCTCACCCAAGTATTTGTTCGTAGTTCCTCTGGAATAGCCACACTCCTTAGCTATCTCCCTTATTATCTCTTCAAACCCCAAATTCCTTTCGAAAAGTGCCCTCAGAATAGAATTCCTGCATTTCTCTCGCGTCGACAATCGTTGAACCACCAAAAAGTACAGGAGTTGTACTTAGTATAAATGACGTACGTATATAAGGGTTTCCCTTCTGATGCTCTAGAGATGGTACAGTCGAAGCGAACTCAGGTTGAAACAGTCAGATGGAAGACCTGGAAACCACCAAAACTCAGCTTTGTGAGCACTTCAGTAGTTTGGCTTCGAATCGGGGATGAGCTTGCCGGAACATAAAATCCACCACTTCCTATCTCGACTTCTCCTTGGAGAATGTTTTCCAACTGTCGACAAAGCCATCGACAAACCTGCAAAGATTATGGGACGAGCACATCGAAAGGTGAACCACACTTACTGGGAAGCCTTTGTCATAGGAGTACTTGAATCAGCCACCCTTAAAGGGGGGATTGCCGGTTGCTTACACGTTTTGCTCGACAACGTCTGTAGCAGACACAGGGATTTTAAGAAGTTTCTGGAAGCTGTTGCCGAAGGATGAAATCACAAAGAGCCCAGGCCATGCTTGATGCTGGTCAAACTAATTCTGATGCGTGTAGGCAGGTGTGTAGCGTGCTACGCATATGTAGGAGAGTTCTGGAAGCACGTCGCAGACTAAGCATCTCGTCGCAGTTCGTCGAATGCATGCGGGATTCCGTCGCACAAAGTGTGCACCGTCTCAGGGACCTCCTGAAGCTTTCAGAGAATGGAGATTAGGTGGGATGATGGATAATAAGCGCCCATCAAGTGCTTCTGATCTAGAGCTAGCTGAGTGGATTATCGACTTGCACGACAAGGAAGGTTTGGGGTTCAGGAGAATATCAATGAAACTGTCTTCTGACAATCTTAAGATCAGCAAAGATCGAGCATTCAGGCTTTATCACAAGTATAAAAGATCTCTGAGCCCGGAGAAGAGAAACTTTGAAGAGAAGCTTCGGTCGCTTTCCCGGAGACTGAAAAGAGCCGAGAATCGCGTCAAATGTGCCAAGGCGAAACACGACATGCAGAAGCGAATTGCAGTGTCGATGCTTCAAGAGGCAGATCTCAGCTTCGCTATGAGAAGAAGGATATTCAAGAACAAGAGGATCCTTCACGACTTCGCAAAGAAAGTCTTACCTGTTACGAGTCCAGCGATTTGGTTGAAGCTAACTGACTTCTGCACTGCGTGGAAGATTGACCTCACGACGGCTATCCAAGAAGCGATAGGAGATCAAGCAAGCTACGAAGAGACAAGAATGGAGTGCAAGAAGGAAGGACGAGACTATCTGCTCCATGAACACCTCTCAACAGCTTTTGATGACTGGGTATTGCAGAATGAACCGATGGAGGAGGGAGACAAGGATTCAAGGGATAGTGAAGAAGAAACAATCACAGTCGAATTTGCAGACTATTAACCCTTACGAAAAGCCAGAGGTTAATATCGCGGAGAAGGCTGAGGAAAGGGCGTGCCCTTGGATCTCCAAAGATAATATACTGCTGTGCATAATCATAATGGTTTGAGGAGCTCAATCATGCCTATAGTAGTATATCAGGCTAGCTTGTTGGCAGGCCGTAGGGCTCGTAGAAGGCTTGAAGCGTTGGTGATGTAATGATTGTTGATGCGATGAAGAAACTCGTCAATAAGCTAGATGACAATATCAAAGGACGAAGTATTGGGCATCCGTTCTTTAGTCATCCTGCATACAAAACATTCCCTCTCTCCCAAGAGAATTTCAAACATGTCAAACCAGTTGAGAGGAGGCGAAGATACATGTTTGTGGATGGAGGAAATCAAGAGATTCTTGGAGCTCCGAACTTCTCAATCCAGTTCAATCGTATCTACTTCAATTCTTTCGAAAGCCAACATAGAGTTCTTGGGAATTCAATGCCGAATCGTGTTGAATTCTTGTCGGCAACCCATTCAAGATTTCAAGAAGGTGAAATATTCTATGACACGTCGATTTTTCCTCTTGAAAACCATAGGGATCTGCTACCCGACGAGGCTGATCTTTCATTCAACTCCTTTGATAGGACTGTAACCATAGGGACACAGAGGGCAGATATTCAAAGGGTGGCGTCGATTGCAAGAGGGTTTGCGGAATGGGACTATGCGTTTCACGTTGTAGAGAAAGAGATGAAAGAGGGCAACGTGCTTGTCATGGACGGGACACTACAGACAGGGTTCACAAACGAATCCAAATACGCCCACAAAGTCTACGACGCTGCCAAACAAAAAGGTGTTGTTGTGACCGGACTATCTAAAACCAGCCACCTTTTCACTACCACAGGATTGTCGCTTCTAGGAGCCATCAACAAACTCGCCGAAGATTGCGAAATCTACGAGTCATGGTACATTCCCGTCGCAGAGGTAGCAACCACAGACCATAACGCAGCCATCTTCGTAGTAAAACTTCACCCACTGAGCAAGCACACATTTCGTTTTGAAATCCTCCAAGACCAATTCAAGCAGGTAGGCGAGGAAGGCATGAACGAGATTTTAAGTCAATTAGTGGAGAATTCAAAAGACGTGAGTTTTCCCGGGTACCCCTATGGCCTCGTTGACGCTGACCGTTTCGCAAGAGTGAGCAACAATGAAGTTGAGAGCTACCGGGCAATCCTTCTCTCCGAAATATCCAAAACAGGCAACTGGCCTAAATTCTTAAGGCATGTCAGTGCAACAGATGCGCATACCATTCTCAACATGCTCATGGGATGAATGAAATGTCAGAAATCGAGGTAGTAGGTCAAGTTGTAGGTGGAAAAGCAGCAAAGATATTAATCAGAGAGAAGAGCGGAGAAAAAATCGAACTCGGCGACCTGCTAGTAGTGAAAGAAAAAGACGGTTTACTGATTCTTCAAGTCTACGACCTTGGTTACGGAAGTCAAGTACCTCAAACAACCCGCGAACTATTGGCTGGATTGAAACTTGAAGGCTACGGAGCCGGACTCACTTTCCTGGAACCGCACCTAAGAAATTACGTCATGGCTGAAGTCAAAGCAGTCGCCAGGATTGAAGGCAAGAAGATAAGGATACCTAAGACGCTGCCAAGCTTCTTCTCTTCAATCAGACATGTAACCAAGGAGGATCTTGCTTTTCTCACCAAACCCTCTCAACCTATATATCTTGGAAAAGTTAGAAGCGGATCAAAAACATTGGACGTCCCAATCCATCTGAACGGCATGGACGTTTTGAAACATCACATTGTAGTGCCAGCTACTACGGGAAGAGGTAAGAGCAATTTGGTTAAGGTGATGTTGTGGAGCATACTAGGCCAAGAAAAATTTGGAATTCTCGTGCTTGACCCACACGACGAATACTATGGAAGACATCAAAAAGGCTTGAAAGACCATCAAAAAGCCAAGGGCAATCTGCTCTACTACTCTTCCAACCCGCCAGCTGGAGCCAACACCTTGGTCATTAACCTGAAATCAATAAAGCCCGGGCACTTTCAAGGCATAGTAATGTTCACAAACGCCCAACGAGACGCGATTAAGCGTTATAACAACTTGTTCAGAGACAAATGGATAGAGTGCATAGTCCATGGAAAAGAAGTTGAGAATGTAGCGCCCAGCACAATAGGAGTGCTCCAAAGAAAGTTCGACAATGTGTTGGGAGTATACGAAGATACCTCGGGCGAACTGCAATGCCGCAGCAGAATCTTCAGTGATACAGCTGGATCAACCACGACGAAAGACATAGCAAACGCCCTGGAAGAGGGAAAGATGGTTGTGGTTGACACATCCAGACTACTCGGCCAAGCCGAACTCCTCATTGGAAGCATTGTGGTCAGCTCAATCTTCAGCAGATACCAACGCGCCAAATCAGAAGGAAAACTCGAGAAGAAACCAGTTGTAAGTGTCGTAATCGAAGAAGCCCCAAGAGTCCTAGGAAAAGAAGTGCTGGAAAGCGCGGGAGATAACATCTACAGCACCGTAGCCCGGGAAGGAAGAAAATTCAAGGTTGGACTAATCGCCATCACACAACTAACCAGCCTAATCCCACGACCAGTTCTAGCAAACATGAACACCAAGATAATCCTAGGAAACGAGATGGCCCTTGAACGGCATGCAATCATAGACAGCGCAGCCCAAGACCTATCCGACGACGATAGAACCATAGCAAGCCTAGACATAGGCGAAGCGATTGTAAGCAGCAACTTCACAAGATTCGCAGTTCCAATCCGGATTCCACTCTTTGAAGACTACATCAAAACAAACTCAAACGAGGGAGAAAGAGAAAAACCAGTGTTCCTGGGGTGACAAACATACACAAATTCGCCCACATCTCAGACTGCCATCTCGGCGCTCATAGAAACCCTGTTCTCCGGAAACTAGAATCCACAGCCTTCGAAAAGACTATGAACAAATGCGTTGACGAAAAAGTAGATTTCATCATAATCAGCGGAGACCTCTTTCACTCCAACATTCCCAACATGGCTGTAGTCAATGAAGCTGTTAAGAAGATGAAGGAAGTACGCGATGAAGGAATACGAATATACCTGATTTATGGAAGCCACGACTACAGTCCAAATGAGACATCAATTGTAGATATTCTTGATAGTACCGGACTTTTCTCAAGAATCGTCAAGGGAAGAGTAGATGATGGCAAACTCAAATTAGAGTTCACAGTCGATCCAGAAACGAAAGCGAGGCTTGTTGGAATGTCCGGTCGAAAAATCGGCATGGAACAGAAGTATTTTGAGATTCTAGATCGCGAGAGCCTTGAGAAAGAGGAAGGCTTCAAAATATTCGTATTTCACAGCGCAGTCACCGAGTTCAAACCAGACTTCTTAGCCCGAATGACATCAATCCCCATCTCCTATTTCCCTAAAGAATTCGACTACTACGCCGGCGGACACGTACACCGGAGAATCGAAGAGAAGTGGAAAGGGTTCGAAAGAGTGGTTTACCCGGGACCAATCTTTGCTGGATACCCACAAGACCTTGAGCAAAGCGCAAAAGGAGAGAAGAGAGGATTCTACATGGTCTCCTTTGAAGACGTAATCAAGAGAGTAGAGTTCGTCGAAATCCCAACATGCGAATACTCATTCCTAGAGTATGATGCCTCCAACAAGAACTCAACACAAGCACAAGAAGAACTCCAACAAAAAATCCAAGAGCTTAACGTAGCCAACAAAGTAGTGCTTCTGAGAATAAGGGGAGAACTCTCTGGAGGAAAAACCTCAGACATCAACTTCTCACAGATGCGAAAAACATTGGTCGAGAACGGCGCCCTTCACGTCAACATCAACCGTTTCGGCCTAGCTTCCAAAGAATATACCTCCCTAAAAGTGATGGGCGAAGATGTCCGCGAGATAGAGAGCAAGTTGCTGAAGGAAAGCATAGGAGCCGTCAAAGTCTCAAATCAGAACCTGAAAGGAGAGAAAGGCTCAAAACTTGCACTTGAACTCCTTGACGCCCTGCGACAAGCACAGAAACCCAACGAGACCAAGAAGAACTATGGAGAACGAATGGTCAACCAAGCAATCCAAGTTTTAGAACTCAACGAGGCGTTCAAGTGATAATCAAATCCCTCAAGCTAGAGAATATCAGAAGCTACGAAAAAGCAGCAGTAGACTTCCCCCCAGGAACCATCTTGTTCGAAGGAGATGTAGGATCCGGCAAATCAACAATCCTACTAGCCATCGAATTCGCCCTCTTCGGCTTGGGAGATCAATTGGGAGCATCTCTCCTAAGAGCAGGGACAAAAGAAGGCTCAGTCACACTGACCTTCGAGGTTGAAGGACAAGAATACGAAGCCCACCGCTCTCTGGTAAAGAAAGGGAAAGGAGTCCAACAAGGCGAAGGACACGTAAAATCCTCAGAAGGAGAAAAACATCTCTCTCCCTCTGAACTCAAACAAGAAACCCTCGACATCCTAAAATTCAACGAACCACCCAACCCAAAAGCCCAGAGCGTCATCTACCGCTACGCCGTCTACACACCACAAGAAGAAATGAAAGCAATCCTCTGGACCCGCGCCGACCAAAGACTACAAACCCTAAGAAAAGCCTTCATGATCGAAGACTACCGAGTATCCGCAGAAAACGCAACAAACCTAGCAAGGGTCATCGACAAGAAAATTGCAGCTCTAGACGCACAAGCCGCAGACTTGGAGAATAGAAAGAAACTATTGAAAGAATGTGAAAGATCAATAGAAGAGAACCAGAAAAACCTCGAAAAACGCGCTGACGAAGAAAAAAACCTCCGAGAGAAACTCAAAGAGACAGCAGATGAACTGAAAAGCCTTCGTGAAACCGAGAAGAAACTGAAAAAAGCCGAGGCTGAAATACCACTCCTAACGACGCAGATACAGGAAGCCAATGACCGAATAGAAGAGCTCACATCTGACTCCAACGAGCTCAGCCTAGAGGTGACCTCCGGGCTTCAACCCAGAATCAATGAGCTGAGCAAGGTAGAGAATCCCACCGAGAAGGAACCTGCTACTCTTGAGAAAGAGCTGAAGGAACTCAGAGACAAGAGCAAAGAACTGAGGAAACTAGAAACAACAATAGAGGCGAAGATAAGAGACTACCAATCCGTAGAAGAGAACAAGCTATGTCCAACGTGCGATAGGGAAGCAGATCCACAAGAGTTCAAGGAGAAAATCAGAGCAAAACATGCAGAAAAGAATCAAGCGTCCCAAGCAGTAGGAAAATGCGAAGAGACGATAAAGGACACAGAAACACTCATGGAAAACCTAAGAGCATTCAACGAAGCCCAAAAAGAACTCAACGATCTGAGCGAACGTCTCAAGAAGAACCAAGAAAGAATCGAAAAGAACAAGAAAGGCATTGAGAAACTCGAAAAAAGCATGGAAACCCTCCAAAAGAAGCTTGACGCCGCAAGGGAAGAATACAGAAAAATCGAGAAGATCTCTCAAAGAGTGAACGAACTAAACAATGCAGCTGATAGGTTGCAGGTCGAACTAGACGGTACTATAGGTAAGGTTGCAGAGGCAAAGACGACTATCAGGGAGTTGAAGACCAATGCACAGAGATTCGGTGGAGAGATTCAAGAGAAAGAGAAGCAGAAGAAACTGAGTGGAAGATTAGGTGGATACCACATATGGCTCAAAGACTACTTCATCCCCACCCTCGACAACATCGAGAAACACGTGATGATCAC
Source organism: Candidatus Bathyarchaeota archaeon (assembly GCA_020348865.1). Taxonomy (GTDB): domain Archaea; phylum Thermoproteota; class Bathyarchaeia; order Bathyarchaeales; family Bathyarchaeaceae; genus SOJZ01. The sequence continues at coordinate 1,394,449 of CP070754.1, forward strand.
CATCAACCAGGAGTTCAACCGACAATTCGAGAAGTGGTTCAACCTTCTTGTTGAAGACCCCGGAAAAACCTCAAGAGTTGACGAAGATTTCACCCCCATCGTCGAACAAGATGGATACGAACAACCCGTCAGCTTCCTAAGCGGCGGCGAAAAAACAAGCGTAGCACTCGCCTACAGACTCGCCCTAAACAGCATAGTCCAAAAAGTCTCCGTCGGAATGAAATCCAACCTACTGATACTAGACGAACCAACAGACGGCTTCAGCAAAGAACAACTATTCAAAGTCAGAGAGATCCTAAACGAACTGAAGTGCCCACAAGTAGTCATGGTCTCACATGAAAGAGAACTAGAAAGCTTCGCCGACCAAGTTTTCAGAGTAGAAAAAAGCGGCGGAGTCTCAACAATCAAGGCAGCATTAACATAAGAAGAAACAGGCATACACGCAGGGTATGGCAATACATTAACTTTTTATCAATTATCACATCATACTGAACTGGAAGGGCCGGTAGTCTAGCTCGGTTAGGACGTCGCCCTTACAAATGCATTGCATGAAGATCGGCGAAGGTCGCAGGTTCAAATCCTGCCCGGCCCACCATACACGCGACTAGGCAACGCGTGGATAAACTTGTTTCAGGTTGAACTTTTATATCTCACCGTAGCTAACTTGAATCTTGAGTCTCATGAACTTCAAGAAAGACGGCTCTGTTATGCGTATTGTCAGAAAGTTGGCTAGATCAAAAGTCAGCAGCCTCGCAGTTGGAAAAATGGAGAGCCTCGCAGTAAAGATGGGTGTAGACGAGAAACAGCTGCTGCAGTTTTACATAGACGCAAGAAATAACGCTGCGAGAGAGAAGTTTGCTGCCGTACCATACTCAGAAAGAATCCTGTTATTGCCTCAGTGTCTACGTTCACGAAGTTGCCCTGCAAAACTGAAGGAACTTGGTTATGAATGCGCTGGATGTGGAGAATGCAACATAACAAAAATAGTTGATCAAACCAAGAAGCTGGGCTACAAAAACATCTTCATAATACCGGGAGGAAGCGTAGCAACCAAAATTCTCAACAGAGAAAAACCAAAAGCCTGCCTAGGCGTATCCTGCCTGAAAGAACTAGTGCTTGGAGGTTTCGTCTGCGAAAAACTTGGAGTCGCAGCCCAAGGCATCGCTCTCCTCCGAGACGGCTGCGTCGAAACAGCAGTAAACTGGAAAAAAGTAGAGAACTTACTACACCTGAACTCAGCATTAAATATATGAGCCGACTACCGCTCGTATTTTTCTTGGACTAAACGGTTCAAGAACTGCATCAGGAAGAAGAGCCCCCAGCTTTGGCACAAGACCACGTGCATCCGTCCCCAACTTGCATAGAATAGCATGTTCAAGAAGCCCCAACGACTGAACCCTAATGACGTCGCGTGCATGCCTCGAAACTCTCACAGCATGTTCAACCTTGCCCAAAGGCACGCCTAAAACGATCAACCTGTCAAGACTTGACCGCACCCACACCGAAAACTGGGAAAGCTGCCCCTCCGAAAACATAGCTTCAACAGGCTTACCATCAGCATCCACGTCCCCAACAACCTTAATCTCCACAGGCAGGTTCTCACAGAGGCAAAAGAGTTCAGTAAGCTGCTTGAACGAAAGCATCTTTCCGTCCGCAAGCTGAGCCCTCAAACATTGAAGCGGAGTGTAGGCGTCACATGTATTTGGAGAAAAGACTCCTATATCCACAACAAGCTCCTCTTCATTCCTATCAAAAGAAAGAACGCTTCCTTTCACAGTCAAGAACTTCTTCAACATGTCCGCACTTGCAGGTGCTAACCCGATTTCTCTGTCAAGCAAACGCAAAGCTACGGCTTCGTCTTCACCAGAAACCAATGCTTTGATCCAGCCGCGGTCTGTCCCGCCGACAACCTCTAATCTAACGTTAAGTCCTTTGCATAAAGACATAACCAATGGTTCAAACGCCTTGGATGGAAAGAGACCGTATGCCTTCTGAAGTAGCGTGACTGTAGGCATCAAAGATCCCCAGTCAAAGATGAGAGTTCTTCATGCAACTTCTCGATTCTTCCAAGAGAACGGTGAGTTTTACCCAGTTCTTTCGACAACTTGTTAATTGTACGTCGGATTCTTACCCTGCGTTTTCCTTCAATCAACTTGTCAGCATAACACACAATCTTTTCTTCAAGCGTCTCTGGAAGATAGCTTTTGATTGGCCAACCCAAATGCTTAGCTTCGTCAATGTCTATGCCACCTCCAACATGCCGTTCAATTATGGAGACAATAGGGCTTGGCAAGCCAAGCGATTCCGCAATCTTTGCTCCTACAATTCCATGGTCAACAGCATGTGTTTTTGAACGTCCAATATCATGCAGGAGAGCTCCAGCCTCAACAAGCTGAACGTCAACGTCTGAACCGTTTTTTTTGGAAACTTCTGCAATTTGGACGGCAAGAGACGTCACGGTTTTGCAGTGTTCTATAACTCTGCGTGAACATCCACTTTCAGAAAGAAGTTTTAACGCCATTTCCCTTGTTGGCAGCTGTTCATTCACTCATTTCCTTCCTCAACTGCTCAACCTTCTCATTTAAAGCCTCGATTATTTTGCCATTTTCATAGTGCATCAACGGTTTGCCACATAACGGACACTGAAAAACATGTTCCATTGCATCTTCGAAAGGGATTTTTTTGCAGCCAACCGTGGAACAATGGTAAAAGTCATGACTTTTTTCATAATCAAGTCTGACCTGGAGTTTATCAAGAACATGCCGTCTCTGATTTGAGATGAACCCTTCAAACTGGTCCGGCTGAAGCCTCCAATGAAAAATGAACCACCCGGTATTCTGATCCCTAGCTCTTCTCAAACCCACGAGAGAATGATCATAAAGCTTGTAGAGAATTCTACGGATAATATTGAGCCGTATCTCCGTTTTACTGGCGATTTGATCATCTGTAATCTCATCTGCTTCTTTGAGGACACCAACGATTTTCGCGGCGTCTTCATCCCCAAACAATCCAGCAACTTTTGTCAACGTTTCGTCGTCTACAAATGAAGGCATTGGAATCCTCTGCACACATGTCATAGATGTTGTATCACATAATATATGTGAATGAGACTTTAAATTTCTTTACTTAGGAGACTCAGAATCGTCAGATTTAACCATTTTCTTTCCGTGTTTCTGAGGAAAGATCTTCATCTTCGAGTTCTTAAACTCCCCTGACAATTCTTCTCCTTCAAAGAAACGGTCAAGAAAAACCGCTAGGCCCGAGCATTCAGAATGCGGCTGACTCCCAATAGCCACGTTGAAATCAGAAACTCTCTTTGAAAAAAACTCTGAAGGAACCTTTCGACTGCCAACAATAACCAACACATCTTTTCCAGTAGCCTTGACACGCTGCAACACATCACTTGACTGAATGTTTTCTCCATAAGCCGTAAGATGAACCACAATGCCCCCTTTATTCCTCCATTTCGCTACAACCTGTTTCCAAGGCACACCCATCTCAAAAAGGAAATGTCCCCCCCACGTCTCTGATACACCGTCAATCTTTTCCTTGATTTTCCCGTCGCGGACGTCAGCTAGAACAAGCTCCGAAGCCCCCAGGGCACGCGCAGTTAACGCAACATGGGTGGTAAGTCTCTTGTCTCTGAGGCGATGCCCCCACCTTAAAACGACAACTTTCTGCATGCCCGCAAGTCCACCCTTCCATTTCTTCTAACTTCATGCTTCATGTAGGTAAACAGGTTTCATAGAGAAAAGACTCCGCCAAGTTCTTCTACCTTGCCTCTAACTTTCTCTGCAAACCATGGAATCGACTCAAAAACAACGTTCATTTTGTCACCTTCATATTCGACTTGGTGTACGTCGCTGTGTTTGTGAAGCCATGAAAGAAATGACATCGTTTCGTCGGTTACCGGAAGCGAAAAAGATGTTTGGACACATTCTCCAAGGTGAAGTAGTATTTCCTGCTTAAGCAGTTGAGTGTTAGTCTTGTAGAGTGCTGAAATAGGTACAGATTTCGGCGTAACACCCTTCAATGTTTCAGTTCGACTTCGCACTTCGTCTGGTGACAGCAGATCAATCTTGTTGAGCACAGTTATGATGGGAACTTGTGTTGCACCTATTTTCTGAATCGTATCAAGGCAGCAAGAAAGTTTGCTCTCAATCACATCTGCAGTTTCACTTGCATCAACAACTAGAAGGATTAAATCAGAGAAGATGGCCTCTTCAAGCGTTGACTGGAACGCTTCTATAAGCGTCAGGGGTAGACGGTCGATGAATCCAACAGTGTCTGTCAACAGAACCTTCCTATTTGAAAACTCTATGACTCGAGTTGTAGTAGAAAGCGTAGTGAACAAGCCAGTGTCAACAGGCACTGCGACTTCTGCAAGGGCGTTAAAGAGTGAGCTCTTCCCTGCATTCGTATATCCAGCCAACGAAACTGAGGAAAACCCTAATTCAACTCTGCGAGTCCGATGCAACTGACGTTTTATCCGTATCTTTCTCAGCTTCTCTCTAATACCAGAGATTTCCCGCTTCACAGTTTCATAATAAACGTCTATCTCATATTGCCCCAAACCCCTAAAACCTGGTTGCTCACTCATCCTCGCCAATCTAACTTTTTCTTTTGCACGTGGCAACTCGTATTGAAGCTTAGCCAGTTGGATTTGAAGCTTAGCCTCTAGAGTTGAGGCTCTCTTGGCGAAGATTTCAAGGATCAGTTGAAAACGGTCAATAGCTTCAACTCCTGTTTCCTTAGCCAAATTGTAGGCTTGAACGGGTTTCAGTTCATTGTCAAATATTGTCTTTTCAATCTTATTCTCAGCGATTAACTCAGCCAGTTCTTTTGCTTTGCCAAGACCAATCTGATAGCGAGGATTTGGTTCAGTGATCTGTTCAAGTGAATCAGTAACTGCGTATCCTGCCGATTCAGCAAGGCTTTGAAGCTCATCTAAGCTTGATGGTTCAGACCTGAGTCTACGCTGCACTATGAGGGCTTTCGTTCTTCTGTTGCCTCCGTCTTCTTTTTCTTCAGCTGAGCCACTTCTCCCAGAGTAATCTCCGGAGGAGACGAAGCCGTTGATGGAGCCTTAGGTTCTGAAGGTGAAACAAGCAACTTAATCTTTAGTGCATGACCCAGTTTCTCTGCAAGCGCATGATCCGGAATCATTTTCCCGCTTTCAATCTTCCGAAGAACTGAAACTTTCTCTCGGATTTTTCTTCCTAAATCTTCATGGCTTAACTCTAATTCTTCTCTCGCCGTTCTTATGCGTGAACCAAAATCCTGTGCAACTTCCAACGTTTCAGCAAGTGAAGGCGTAGACACTCTTCTAACGGGAAACTGAACCGGCTTCAACGGTTTTCCAATCTGCTTCGCACGACGCACAGGCTGCACCTCCCAGTAGGCTGATCCTAGTCTGGCGCATTTTCTGCAGGCAATCATCTTAGCTCGGTCGATCATAGTCTTGAATGGTTTGCCCCTTATTCGGCATCCACAGACTTCGCATCGTGAAATAACAGTTACCCCGAATTGCTTTTATCACATTCTATTCTTTATAGTTGTCGAATTATAACGGTGAAAGCATGCACGACATACCTGATGACCTCCAAAAGATTAGGAGTGTAGCAGATTACCAGCTTGGGAAGGGTGTTGGAAAGAAGCTTTTTCCAGACGAAGTTGAGATCAGCTACTCCAAAGGAACAGGTAGAATACGATACGTCCATCTAAAGAAGAAACGTTTGGTCACTTTGCGACCGACAGACGGCCTCTTCTCCCTAGCTATTGAGGGAGCCAAAAGAATTATGGAACACACGGACTCTCCACGGTTGTGGGTGAAGGTTCAAGAAGAAGCCGAACCGTTTGTTGCCCAAGGTCGGAGCGTCTTTGCCAAGCACGTAAGCGATGCTGACGATGAGATTCGCCCCCAGGAAGAAGTGATTGTCATCAACGGAAAGAGCAAAGTGTTGGCGGTTGGGCGAGCCTTGCTCACTGGTGAAGAGATGAAAGCATTCAAACGAGGCGTGGCTGTACGCGTGCGAAGAGGAGTAAAGAAATAAAGTCAATGAAGGCTATACCAGATAATGCTTGAAAGTTGGAGGATTTGCGTTGCGTAGGAAGAGAGTGAGTCCAAGAGAGGCAAAACGAATGATGCAACGTATGGGAATGAGTATGGGGGAAATGCCAGATGTTCAAGAGGTCATTCTGCGAACTGACACAAAAGAGATTACTGTGGAGAGCCCAGCAGTCACTGTACTTGAAATGCAAGGACAAAAAGTCTTCCAAGTTACAGGAGGAGCAATCACCGAGAAAGAAATTGAAGTCAAGAAGACAGAAAAGAAACTGGCTATTCCAGAAGAAGACGTTAGACTTGTTGCAGATCAAACTGGCAAGAACATGGAGGAAGCGAGAAGAGCACTAGAAGAGACTGAAGGTGACTTGGCAAGAGCTATTCTACTCCTGCAAACAACAGGATAAAAGCAGCAACCGATTGCACACCTAGAAGTAGCACCCGAGTTTTTCCGAACATATTTAAGGAGAGTACTTCAATGTAAGCCAAGCAGTCCAGAGGCTTCAATTTGGGAAAAAGAAAAGTCAAAAGCGAAGAAGAACTAAAGAACATGGTGTTGCCTGCAACCACCGATGTCTTAGGCATAGCAGAGAGAATGATGGGGTTTGATAGGGTTCTGGTGAAATGCCAAGACGGCCATGAACGCCTATGCAGAATCCGCGGAAAGATGAAGCGAAGAGCGTGGATAAGGATCAAAGATATCGTTCTGGTCTCGCCATGGGACTTCCAGTCTGACAAACGAGGCGACATCATATGGAGATACAAAAGAAATCAAGTCGAATGGCTAAGAAGAAACGGATACCTGAAAATCTAACATAACAACGCAAACTCGCAACTTCCTCAGAAAATCTCATTATCTCGCGGAACACTCACCATCAAAGATGATGGTTTGGGAAGTTGCAGAGTTAGAAACCAGAGCACGCTGAAAGTTTATTAGGAAAACTGAAAAAAGTCTCAGGGAAAGACTATGCCAAAAAAAAGCTGGTCTGAGAAACTGAAAGCCGACAAAGGTCTGCCAAAAGTAGAAGAAATCACTGATAAGATGAGCAAAAGATGGGGCGAAGGCACAGTAGTCATCCCGGCGCCGATGGAAGTCAACGAAATAATGAGGAAAGTGCCTGAAGGGAAACTTGTTACTATCAATGAAATCCGGGTAGCTCTTGCCAAGAAGCATGGAGCAACCATTGGGTGCCCCTTAACCACAGGCATCTTTGCATGGGTTGCAGCCAACGCCGCTGAAGAAGAAAGACAGAAAGGCGAAAAAGATATCACTCCTTACTGGCGCACCTTGAAAACTGGTGGAGTAATAAACCCAAAATACCCCGGTGGGGTTGAAGCCCAAAAAAAACTCCTAGAGAAGGAAAACCATAACGTAATTCAGAAAGGCAAAAAACACGTTGTTGCCGGCTACAAGAAATCTCTAGTGATGCTCTAACACAGAACCTTGTGCCCGCACAAAGGGTTGAGTATCAACGGGCAATCTCAAAACTGTTTCAGAATATCCTCTTTCTCCATGACGCAACCGCAGTAGTGACACCGTAAACATAAAGGCTCCCGACATTCCACATAAAATCTTGCTTCCACGGGCTCGTCGCTATTGGAAATACACGAAGGATTGGCACAACACACAATCCCACGAATCGCATCAGGCAATTTAACCTGCTGTTTCTCCACAACCTTATAGTTTCGAATGATGTTGATCGAAGCGTGCGGAGCCAACAACGCAATCTTATCAACCTCACTAGAATTTAACTCTCTACCCTCAACCTTAACCATATCTTTCACCCCAAGCATCTTACTTGGAACATTCATAGCAATCGTAACAACACCCTGTGCACGACCCGTAACCCCTAAAATCCGGGTAACATCCAACGCATGCCCACTAGTAATATGATCAATCACCGTGCCATCTTTGATCTTGGCCACCCATAAAGTCTTCTTGGTCACAACAACCATCCCAATGAAACCATATTAGGCGCAACCGAGTAAAAGAGTTATTTATCACCTATTAAAAACATCTCTGGAGTAAAACATGGAATTTAAGAGACGAGACATAATCTCCATCAAAGATTTCACTCGAAAGGAAATCGACTACATACTAGAAACCGCAGAAACAATGGAGCCACTTGCCAAAACCAGCTCAAACATACTTCACGGAAAAATGCTAGCAACCTTATTCTTCGAACCAAGCACACGAACCCGACTAAGCTTCGAAGCAGCAATGCACAAACTTGGAGGCTCTGCGATTGGATTCGCCGAACCAGGGATGGCCTCAGTAAAAAAAGGAGAAAACCTTGCTGATACAATACGCGTGGTCGAAAACTACGCTGACATCATTGCACTACGACACCCGCTAGAAGGAGCTGCACGACTCGCAGCCGAATTCGCTCAAATCCCAATAATCAACGCAGGCTCAGGTGCAGAAGAACATCCAACACAAGCCCTGCTAGATTTGTACACGATTCTCAAAGAAAAAGACCAAATCGACGGACTTAACATCGCCTTAACAGGCGACCTACGGTACGGACGAACCGTTCACTCCCTTGCATACGCACTATCGCTCTACGACGTCAAGCTACATCTGATATCACCTGAACTCCTCCAAATGCGCAGAGAAGTGTTAGACACTGTCAAAGCAAAAATACAAGTGGTCGAAAAAAAGGGCCTAGACGGAATTCTATCAGAAATAGACGTGCTCTATATGACGCGGATTCAGAAAGAACGATTCGCAGACATGGCTGAATACGCGAAAGTAAAAGGCGCCTACAAAATCGATTGCAACGTATTGAATAACGTAAAAAAAGACTTGGTAATCATGCATCCACTTCCAAGAATCGACGAAATAGCAAATGAAGTGGACGCAACCCCACATGCCCGATATTTCCAGCAAGTCTGGAACGGCATCGTCATGAGGATGGCTCTGTTAGCACTTATCATGGGTGCAACAGGATAATATCAAATAGAAACTTAAAACGGGGAAGCACGAAAGGAAGAAGACAGACTCAAACAACGTATCGATGTCGATTCTGAAGCTCTTTTGCTTTCCCCTTATTCCACCCGCTTACTGCTTGATAATAACCCGTCACTCTTGACCACCATTCCACATTTGAGGAACCACAATTCGAACAACTATGATTAAGCGGTGATGTAACCCGTCCACAATCATTACAAACTGTCAAATCCTTTGTGTACGCGTAGTAACCCACATGAGTTTTTGTGGCTATTCTCTTTGTCAGCTTATAAAGCGCTTCTGCATCCGGAGAGCCATCCTTAAGCCATACGTGAAACATGTCCCCCCCATTCAGAAGCGGGAAAAACTTCTGCTCTATATTCATTCTATCAAGCAGGCTCACCTTAGCTTCAACATCTAAATGAGTGCCGTTGCTATAGTAGATGGGGGCATCACTCTTTCTTTCAGCAAGCAAACGCTTGGCTCTTTCTATATCTCCTCTGACGAGCTTCTCAGCTTTGTCTCGATAATCATTCATTAGAATGTCACTTATCGCAAATGTCTGGGCTGTAGATTCAGCAGGTGTTCTAGCCAAAGAAAGTTTGAGACCAGTTCTTTTTTCAAGCACATCCTTGTATTTCTGCATCTCAAGAATCAATTTGACGAGAATCCTAATCGCCTCGGAGTTCTCATGAAGCTGATAGCCCGTATGCCACTGGGCCATTTCATTTCCGCCAACCAGACCTATTACGAAGGTCAGTCCATCGAAGTCTACTGCTGGAGTTCCCTTCTGCCCAGTTTTTGGGTCTAGGGGGCGTTGCGTCGCGAAGGGTATCCGATTGTGCTTTGCCACGAGGTTCATCCACTTCTTCTTGATTTTAAACACTTCAACTGCAGAGTCCATTAGTCTTCGACCTTCTTCAAAGAGCCTATCATCTTCTCCGTTGGCCTTGTAGGCAATCCTTGGAAGGTTCAGGCTTACAACCTGCCAACTTCCCATAGTGAAATGTTTTCCACCGTTGAAGTGCAGCTTATCTTCGAAGTCTGGGCTATCTTCTGGAGTTTCAACAAAACAATAAGCACAGCACTGGTAACACGAAACGCCCTTTCCATATCCTCTATACCTTGGCATCAAATTGTCGAAGTAAGGTATTCCAAACTTGGCCACAACTCTATGAACGTCAAGCCAGAGGTCATCGTATTCCGGCTTGAAGAATTCAGGGCTCAACGTGTTCTCTAGTTTTGGGAAATTGAAGGGTTTCCCCCAATAGTCACCTTTGCAGGAAACATCATAGAGCGCCTTAAACATGAGACGAACTTCATCCTCATAGCTGCCGTAGACATCAGGGCCGACTTTTCCCCTTGCTACAACAGGAGCGTTTCTCCAGAGTTCTGGGACTCCAGGTTGCACCTGAATATTGCTAAAGACAAGCTGTCCGCCTCTGGCTACATATGCTTGTGTATATTCAAAGAACATCATCTGCATCAATTGCTTGAGTCTCTTGTAGTCTAATCCTCTCATATACGGCGCGAGAAAAACCAAGAAGTTGTAGAATCCCTCACCGCCAGCGAAGTTTGTCTGTGCAGAAGCCAGAATCTTTGCTGTGTGAAGTATTGCAACCTCTGGGTGTTTGGCTGGACCAGCAACGCTCGTCCTAGTGCCAATCCCGTCTGGCATTAATCCATAGTAGAAGAAGTAGCGAAGATCCCAATCTTGGCAGAAAGGCCTTGTCCCAAAATACTCGAGATCGTGTATGTGCAGGTCTCCTGATAGGTGAGCATCAGCAAGTTTTGGAGGCATCAGAAGCAGATATTCTTCTTCAGAAACCCAATCAGCCTTTCTCTTGTGAGCTGTCTCAGGGTTAGGTTGAAGATTTGCGTTTTCCTTAGCCTTGAAGCCTTGTCCCACATCTATCAAATAGGAGTCGTAAACCGGCGTTCCAACTCGCGTCAAAAGATTTCTGTAAAGGGTGTACTCTGGTCTCCCCTTGGATCTGTCGAGCAAAGTGTTGTTTACCATTTCTCTTATGAGTGGCCCACTCACAAATCTAAGCTTCGAATCAAAAATCCTTTTTTCGACGTCAATAGCTATTTCCTCAGCTTCTTCTCTGCCTATTGGTCTCACATCATAGAACTCTTTGGCGAGCTTTGTCTCTGTTAGAAGCTGTTTCACGATGGCAGTTCGATTCCACGGGACGATAAATCCATCGGTTCTTCTGACTTTTGGCTGAGTTTCTCCGAAAGCTGATTCGTTGAGTTCCATCTACTTTCCTTCTAGAATGTGCAAAAGCTTGCCGTTGAGTCGCCCGTTCGTGTCGAAAATTTCGTCTTCTCCAAAAAAGGTCTCCTCAACCTCCAGAGCAGGCGCCGAGAGAACGACTGCGTCTCTCATAACTAAATCGGCCATAACGTCTACGTTTTCTAGGTCTTTCTCCTCGAATTCTTTTTCTCGGCGCTTCAGCCATTCTTTAAGCATAGCACATTTTGTGCATCCGTTGGATGTGTAGACGACTATTCTGCTAACTTGTGGTTCATGATTGGTAGAGTCAACGTAATGTTCTGACGAGTCCACAAGAATCCCTCGCAACGCAAGGGTAACACTAGTAGAGGATAATTCTATTTTAGATTTTTAGATAAGTTGTATAAAATTTTGTATGAAAACTAAGTTGAAATTAACACATATGATACTCGGTTGTCTAGAGCCAGAATCTGGGCTGGATTCCAAAAAGGTGCTGGCAAATACTTTGCTGAGATACGACTGAAGCAAATAAGCATATTAACTGATCCGCAGGACGGACATTTGGGTGGTATTCCATAAAAGGTTTTTTGGCAACTAGAACAGTAAGCGAGGTTTCTGCTGTAAGCGTAAAGACCAACTTCGTATTTGCTCACAATCTCTCTTGTGGCGGATAGGAGTCTTTCGGGCTCTTGCTTAGAATCAGTGAGCTGTATTACGGCGAGGTGGCTCCCCGGAGCTAGCTTGTGAAACTCTTCTTCAATGCTTAATCGACGTTTCCAGGAAACTTCAGTTGTCAAAGGCACAGTAACCATGTCTGTGTAGAAAGGTTGTTCTCTGGTTCCTTGAACATGAACCTTCTCCCAGCCACAATGTTCCACATCCAACTCCGCTAGCCTCTTCGCTGTGTCAGTGCTGGGAACCATGGAAAGAGCCGTACGAGTTTCAGGCTTCTTTGCGTAACTCTGCGTGCATTCAGAAAGGTACTCCACGATTTCTTTAGCGAAATCCATGGCTTCACTGCTATTGGGTATAGCTTTCCCAAGAAACGATTCCACTGTTTCGTTCAACCCGACAAAGCTGATTAGACGGGTAGCGTTTTCAAGTCTAGAGTAACAGTTGCCGTCAGCTTTTTGCGTGAGGAAAGGAAGCAATCCTTCTCTCGCTCGCTGCCTGAGCGTTCGATATTTTATTTCCAACGCGCGCCACGCCATCTCCAAACGTTCATCCAAAAGCCTGAAGAAGACAGATCGACTACCTTCGGCATCATACGAAGCCCTCGGCAGATTCAGCACAGCGCTGTCGACGCTTCCCGTTTGCAACGTATCAAGTTCCCAGTCGCCTTTCCAGTCCGCGGAGAACCTACATCCTGTCGAAGTGTATGATGCGTATCTTTCATCTTTGGAACGCAAGTTTGCGAAGTAAGGAAGCCCTCTCTCGGCTGCAAGTCGGTGAGACTGGAAGAGAACGCTGCTGCATTCCTTATTCTTAAAAACTTCCGGTCGCATCTTCATGATTAAGCTTGGATTGAAAATTGGCTTGTGTCTGCTATCTTCAAACATAACCTCGAGAAGAAGAGAGGCTATGAGGCGGCTTTCTTCAACGAAATCCCCGTAACGATCAGTCTTCTTCCCGCCGACTCCGATAGCTCTCTTCTTTTCCAGGAAGCTTGGAACAACGAGTTCCAGACCCAAGGATGCTCTTGTGGAAGAGCCTTCATCTGACGAAGATTGACTAAGGTTGATGGCAAAAGTGCGCAGAGATTCTCGAATCCTCTCTTCTGATAGACCTTGAGCGAATGGTGCTAGGAAAACGTTGAAGTAGTCGAACGCTTGTTCTCCTGAAGTTTCTGTTGAGGCAATTTTGAGAACGCTTGATGCTGCTGAAAGTGCAGATTCTAGGCTTCTTGGCGGAGGGGATGATACTCCTGTAAGACTCGTTCTTCCAAGGTCCATTCCATGTTGAAAGAAGAAGCGGAGGTCATGCATGAACTCGTTTGGCTTCAGAATCCACCAGCCAAGGTTGTTTAGGTGGAGTCTGCCGGAAAGGTGGGCGTCGGCGATGTCTCTGGGGAGCACATTGAGCAGAGTGTATTCCTCAAGCACTGCATCACCCGCTGCATTGTGAACTGCTTCAACGCCCAAAGGTGCGGCGCCTTTCGACAGTATTAGCTGAGTGACGTCGTAGACTGGAAGCCCCAGACGTGTGAGCTTATGTCTATATTCTTCAAGTCCCTTCTCTACAAGAATCGTGTTGACGAATTCTCGAATAAGCGGAGCGGTGAGGTATTTTGTTTTAAATTCTGATAGGCGTCCTTCAGTTTCTCGGGCAATCTTTTGCGCTAGGTCCGTAGGAATGTTTGCTTCCCGTACCAGTGAGTCTATGATTCTGCTTCTGTTGAATTCTTCCATTGCCAAACGTGAGGTGCGAACGAAAATTTTCTTTCTTTTGAAGAAACGTTTCTCGATGTCTTCAGTTACATCGATGATTGTGCGTCCGAGATCAGTTAAGCGATATTTCTTTGCTTCTGTATCTGGTTCAATCAGATCTGTTTCTAGAAGAAACTTGAGGTGATATGCGAATCGACCTGCATCCCTGGTGGGGTTGAGACGCAGGATTTTCATGATTTCCGTGTAGGAGAGTGGGCCTCTATTCAAGAGAAGGTTCAGTACTTTCAACCTCATTGATGATGAAACGGCTTTGAGTACTCTCAATCCCGACCGTCTGCGAGGCAAGCACTATCCTCCAACTAGGATTACTAGTGCTGTTTCAGTTTAAAAAATTGTAGTAAGCCCTTCTTCAGGTGCAAGCAAGGAAAATCTAACACTGCAACATGGTGACAAAGAAAATTACTGGAACCCATAAATTCTATTGAACGCCACTTGAATCTGGTCTTCATTCAGGAGCTATGTAAATAATCCTCAGTTTAATCATCACAGCTAATATCGCGACCACAATTATTGGAACTGCAATTAGGAGTATAGTTGTTATAGGCAAAGCGCCCGCACCACCATCTGTTGGAATATACTCAGGGAATATGACTAACTCTATCTGGCTGTGTCCATCAGCGTACCAGCTCTTACTGGCAGTCGCTCCAATGGTGATGTTGAGTTGACTAGTTGTCTGCGGAGCAGTAAAAGTGAATGCGACGTTACCGTTTGAATTGGTGGTTCCAGTTTCCGCAGAAAAATTCCCGCCACTATCAGACCAAACAGTAACTCCTACATTTGCAATAGGGTTTGCATCATACGTTACCTGAACTACTATAGTTGATGAAGCTCTTGACTCGATTGCAGTTGGATTTGCTGTAATCTGAACACCGAGTGTTCCAAGACGCACAGTTATCTCTGCTTGACCTTCACTGGTAGCATAACCAGCCTTTGTAGCTGTTGCGGTGATAGTGATGTTGATTTGATCAGTTGTCTGCGGAGCAGTAAAAGTGAATGCGACGTTACCGTTTGAATTGGTGGTTCCGGTTTCCGCAGAAAAATTCCCGCCACTATCAGACCAAACAGTAACCTCTGTGTACGCAACCGGCAGTCCACCATACGTTACATGAGCTGTAACTTGTGACGTTGCTTCAGGCTCAATTAAGGAGGGATATGCAGTAACTTCGACCAACAAAGGCGGCAACACTACAAGATACTCGTCGTCTGAACCATCTGCGTAACTGCTTTTCGAAGCTGTTGTCGTTATCCTTACATTTGCAGTTTGAGTCACGTTTGGTGCAACGAATGTTGTTGTGAAGTAGCCGGTTGAGTTTGTCAAGCCAGATGAAGGTGTGAAATTTCCGCTTCTTACTGCGAATAGTGTAACGCTCGCGTTTTCTGCTGGGTTGGTTCAATCCGTGACGTGGACTGTGACCGAAATCTGCTCTAATGCACCGATTACGCTCTGACTTGGAGTGATAACAGTGTTCAGAGGGTTGAGGTTCTGGACGTTTACTATAGCGTTTGCCAAATTGATACTAGTGACGCCGAAATCATCCATTACGGTTACGCTTGCATTATAGGTTCCAGTTGATGAATACTTATGTGTAAAGATTGAGAGTGTTGTCCAATCACTGTTACTCCCGTCTCCGAAATCGTAGAAGTATTTGTCGACTCGCCTATCGTCTCTTGAGGTAGAAGCAATGAATGTTACAACCTGATTCCGCGGCGCTAATGCTTTGTCTGCAAAGAGCGCCGCCAATGGGCGAGTGTTGATGTAGCCAATTGGAGCGGTCAGAAAGAATACAAAATCCAGATCAACTCCATCGCCGCCTATGGAATTACCTTTTCCAGAGGGGTTCAACGATATATGGTGTGGTCCGCTTTCGTGACCCCAGTAATTGTATTCTGCGTTAATGGTGGAGTCGAATGTGTCACTCACGTCCATTCCATACGTATTGTCATAGATATCATTGTAGTAGGCGACGTGATTCCATCCTCCTTCGTAGAAGATTCCAATGGTGTTGAATGAGATAGAATTCCGGGTAATGTATGTACTCGTTTCACCTGAGACGTAGAATCCGTTGTTGTTCGCTGAAAGAATGTTGTCCAGAATGACAAGACCGCTGTAAGAATCTGCGTCAAGTTGTATTCCACTGAAGGTGTTGGACATAACAATGTTTTCTATTATGCTCACTCCGGTTGTCGAATCCCCAGCAAGAAGTATGCCATTTGTATTTGAGCTTATTGTGTTGTTTTGTATGGAGACTTGATTGTCACCTGTTATGTAGATGCCATTCTCAAGGCTATTTGTTATTTCACTGTTCTTCACTTCTGCAGCGCCGTTCTGAATGGTAATTCCACTTCTCGCGTATTCCACCGTGCAGTATGTTAACTTAGAAAGTACAGTTCCCTTGAAGACAATGGCGTTCCAATCCCCCTCTATCGGTTCATCTTTGTTTGAGGTGAACTTTATCATGTTGTCTTCTTCACCAATCGCGGAAAGGGTTCCTTCTACATTTAGCGAGAAATCCCCTCCAAACTTCACTTCAACTCCCGGTTCCACAATTAATGTGGCACTTTGGGAAATTGTTGTATTCCTAGACACCACAAATGGGCTGTCCATTAAGGTCCAAATGGTATCCTGGGTGATGACCCCTTCCACGTAAGTTGCTTGTGCAATGGAAGGGAGCAGGCTCTCCACAAATGCTAGTGTGCCTGCAGTTATGACTAGGAGAAGACAGAGTAGTTTCAACTTATCTTTCACGTTTTCGCACATCCGGATTCCAGAATTAACCTAGATTGTACGAACTATTAAGTCTTACGACACAGCTATTCATCTTATCTGAGCTTTCGGTTTAAACATTATGAATTTCGAATAGAGTTTCACGATTTATCTAGCGTGTGGCCAACTCTACCTGAGAAAGGGCTAAACAATCCCGTCACGCGCATGGTTACTTGAACATTAACCTTGTCTTACAAAGACTGCTCTGCCACCAATGACTGTCATTTCTACTTTCGTATCTCTAATCTTGTCAGGCGAAATTTCATAAGGATCGTGGGATAGAACTATGAAATCCGCCAGTTTGCCAACTTCAATAGATCCCTTAATACTCTCTTCAAAAGATGCGTATGCCGCGTTTGTTGTGTAGAGACGAAGAGCGTCATCAACGGTGATTCGTTCTTCGGGACAAACTTTTCTTGCCACGGCTGCCCAGATGCCTAGCAAAGGGTCGATAGGCTCTATTGGGCAATCTGAGCCACCACTAACACTTATGTCATTCTGAATGAGTGTTCTGAATGGGTAAACCCATCTAGCTCTGGTTGATCCCACACGGTTTGCCACCCAAAAGTCAGAGATGATGAAGTGTGGCTGGATTGATGCTATTACGTTCAGTCTTTTCATGCGCGGGATGAGTTTCCTATTGAGGACAGATGCATGTTCTATCCGGTGACGATGATTCTTTCTTGGTGCTTCTCTCACAGTTTTTTCCAGTACTGTCAGGACAGCGTCTATCGCTTGATCACCGATGGCATGAATGGCTAATTGCAGGTTGGCTTTGTGAGCCTTCGTGGCAAGTCTGCTAAGTTCTTCTACTGAGTGGAGCATTATTCCTTTTCTTGTCGGTTTGTCGTGATACGGCTGAGATAGGGCTGCGGTGCGTGCTCCCAATGAGCCGTCTGAAAAGATTTTGATGCTACCGATTCGTATTCTGTTGTCTCCGAAGCCTGTGTACAAGCCAAGTTTGGTTAGATGGCTTAAGAGCTTTAATGGGGTTATGATGTATACTCTTAGAAGAAGTTTTTTTTGTCTGTGTAGGTTCTGGATAATGTGGATTTCGGTTGGTGTGTTGATTAGCCAGTGGATGCTGGTCAGTCCTGTCTCCACGGCTTTCCGGCATGCAAGGCTGCAGGCTTCTGTGAGTTGCTCTTCGTTGGGTTCTGGAGTCATCTTCCAGATTAGGGCCATTGCATCTTCACGTAGGATGCCTGTGGGTTCGTCGGTTTCCGGATTCTTGTCGATTTGTCCCGTTGGTGGAGAGATCGTCTCTTTTGTGATACTTGCTATCTGCAATGCTTGGCTGTTCGCTACACACAGGTGCCCACACACTCGTGTTAAGACTACTGGATTGTCTGGCGAAACCTTATCCAGATCCCATCGCGTGGGGTATCGTTCTTCTTTGAGGCGGTCTTGATCCCATCCGCGACCCAAGATCCATTGTCCTTTAGGCATTTTTTGTACTTGTTTTCTCAGTTTTTCTTGAATTTCTTTGATGGAACCAGTTCCTCTGAGATTGATTTGTCCTAGCAATTTCCCAAATGCTGTAAGGTGCACGTGGGTATCAATGAACCCTGGGATAACGGTCTTTTCTTTTAGGTCTATGGTTTTTGTGCTTCTTCTTACGTATGGTTTGATTTCCTGATTTGTGCCTACTCCGATGATTCTGTCGTCTTTGATGGCTATTGCCTGAGCGTGAGGTTTTGAACGGTTCATGGTTAGAATATTTGCGTTTGTAAGAACTAGATCGGCATACATTGATGACTTTTCCTCCCTGGCCTTGTGGATTTCCGGATTATGGTTGATTTGACGCCTAGGAATGCGCCCTTTTCAGAAAATACAGTAACAAGATGTGTTTTAAAATGTTTGAGGGTGTTCTGTAGTTGACAGCGTCAACGTCTTCTTCTTCGCCTTTTCAACGGATTCTGACCAGGGGTTCGTTGTAGGATTACTCGTTTTTCGTAGTTGCGTCGGCTTCTTATTCTGGGCATTCGTGTTTTTCTTTGTGTAGTGGCGATTTTTGGGGTTTGTGAACGGACTTTTCCAGCTTTTGACAGTGATCCGTGTGTTGGCATTTTCTGTTCCTCTGTTTTGTGAGGTTGGGATTCTTTTAAGTGTTTTTATCTTTGCTTCCGATGTGCTGTCATGTTGCTTTGTTGTGTCTCTCTTACTGATCTCAAACGTTTATTCTACATTCCTCTTCGAAACCCCACGGTGTGTGGCATTTCGATTTGAGAAACTTTGGAAGTTTATCTCATTCTTGTTTCGGTCACTTCAAGGCTGATGTCGAGTGTTTCTGCGCTACTGGTTAACTCCCCAAGGCTTAGGATGTTTATTCCAGTGGCAGCGTATTTCAAGATGTTCTGCTCGGTTATCCGTCCGCTTGCCTCAATCAAAACGTTATCTCGCAATTTCTCCTTTTCCAACACTTTTGTGGCTTTCTTTACCTGTTGAGGGGAGAAATTGTCGAGCATTATGATGTCGGCTCCCGCTTTTGCCGCTTTCAGAGCTTCTTTGATGTTTGCAACCTCGACTTCGACCCTCTTTGAGAATGAAACCGCGTTTCCAGCCTTTTTCACAGCTTCCGTGATATCTCCAATGATTGTGAGATGGTTGTCTTTTATGAGTACAAGGTCGTCCAAGTGGAGGCGGTGTGTGTCACCTCCTCCAAGCATCACTGCTTTTTTGTCAAAATATAGGAGTCCCGGTGCTACCTTTCGGGTGCAGGCTATTCGGGTTTTGTAGCCTGCTTTCCGAACTTTGTTGACCAATCTGCTAGTTGTGGTGGCTATGCCACTCATTCTTGACAGGAGGTTGAGAAGAGTTCTTTCAATTGAAAGCAGCGTTCTAGCATCACCGGTAATCTTCATAACTGTTGTTTTCTCCTCAATCCTAGACCCATCCGTCAGAAGAGTTTCAGCCTGTAGATTCACACTCTCCAACAGTGCTCTGGTTTCATCTACTCCAGCTATTACTCCAGCTTCCTTTGCAATGACCTCGGCTTCAACAATCGTTTCAGGAGGAACAATAAGCGCGGTGGTTATGTCTCCCTGTCCTATGTCTTCTTCCAGAAGTGTGCGGATTTTCTCCTCTAGAATACTCTTGGGAAGGAACATCACTAATTTCTCCATTCGGTTGCTTCCATTATGTTTTGAACGGCCGTTTCTATACCATCAAGTTTCATAACTTCTTCTTGAATCTGCTTTATCCTGTCCTTAAATCGTTTGTCTTTTAGGAGTCTTTGAATGGCTCCAAGAAGTTTTTGTTTGTCAAGTTTATCTTGGACAATCATTTCGGTTATCCCCAACTCGACAGCTCTTCTTGCATTGTTAAGCTGTTCAGTGTGACTGGGCGTCGGGATGAGAACCGAAGGTTTGCCGTAACAGATGGATTGCGCCAACGTTCCATGCCCGGCTCTAGCCACCACAAGATCGCAAGCTTTCAAATGTTCAAAACGGTTATGCATCCACTTGTATACTGTCACGTTTCCCATGCGAACTGGCTTAGTAGAGCCGTTCGGGTAGCCCAGTGACATGACAATCTGGTAGTCCTCTGGAAAATCCTCAAAAATCTTTCGGAGGGCGCCTGTGAAGTAGGCGCGTTCTTTTACAGGGCCACTTATTGGCGCGAAAATGACTGGTTTGCTTTCGTCTAGACCAAGCTTTTTCCGGATTTGTTTCTGACTTGGTAGCTCGTCGGGGCGAACAGGTATTATGGGGCCTATGAGTCTTACTCGTTTTTGATACACTTTTGGAATTCGCAGATTTCCTGCTGAAAGGGTATAGGGTTCTGGGTAGTCTGGAATCAGAACGCGTTTTCCTGATGTCCACATCTTTCCAATGATTGCTAATGTACCTGCGTCTGCTAGTCTTGCAAGTCTCAGAAACCGTGTCCGCCGTGGGACAATTATCTGAAACTGATTGAGAATGCAGATGTGGGGAATTCCTAACAGTCTTGCAGCTATGAGTGGCGAGGCTCGAGAGTCTGATACAACTACATCCGGTTTGAACGCTTTCATAATATCGATCTCAGCTTCAACTTGTTTCAAGAGGGTGAATGATGAGAGAAACGGTCCAATGTTAACCAGTGATTGCTTAAAATCCACGGTTCCATCTGGTTTGACGACGAAATCTATTGGTGGAACCTTCACTACATGAAGCTTTTCTTGTTGGGCGTACCTATATCCCTCTTTGTAGGTGGAGAACAGAACTTGGGCTTCTCTCTCCTCAATTCTTTTGGCTATGGGGAGGCAACGTCCCACATGTCCTAATCCTATTCCACACGGAGAAAATTGAACATGCATTGGAACCGTTCTACCTACCGCAATTAAGATTAAATGTTTGGCATTTAATAATAGTGGAAAATTCGGGGAAGTCGGTCGTTGTCTGAGGAGCGAAGAAGGACAAAATATGACATATATGCAGACATAATAGAGGTGATTGTGAGGAAGGGTCAATGCTCTTTGACTAGGATTTCATATGGGGCAAATATGCCTGTAGACCGGCTGAAGAAGGCTTTGAGTTTTCTTGTTTCACATGGGGTTATAAAAGAGGTTACTGTGGGAGACCGAAAGAAGTACAGAGCAACAAAATGGGGTCTTGACTATCTGGAAACGTTCAAGCGCATGCAGAAGTTCTTCGCTGCGTTGA
>CP070754.1:1415655-1430281 GCA_020348865.1 Candidatus Bathyarchaeota archaeon
GAGGCAGATGCTTCATCTACCCGTGACATAGGGATAACCCAGGCATGGGACACGGTGGGCGCAGGTGCTCCTTGACCCACGTCAAGAGAGAGCCCAACTGAGAGGAGCGAAAGGCTCTGCTGTGAGGTTGAGTGTTAGGTCACGTGGGTAACAGCGCCTGCGACAAGAACTTTTAAGTTAACCAACATCGATGCACTAACAATAGTTAGGGAAACGGGCGATCGAACTTGGATCTCGAAGAGAAAGTAAGCCTTGTTGCAAGAAACACGGATGAGATTGTAACGTCAAAAGAGCTACGCACGTTACTGGAAACTAGCAGCAAACCAAAAGCGTATTGGGGCTTCGAACTAAGTGGTCTCATGCACATCGGTTTCGGATTGGTCTGCGGCTCAAAAATCAAGGATATGATAAAGGCCGGTTTCAGATTCGTTGTTTTTCTCGCTGATTGGCATTCATGGATAAATAACAAGTTAGGCGGCAACATGGAAGACATCCGAGCCTGCGGTGAATATTTTAAGCAAGGGTTCACTTCGCTTGGGATCAAGCCTAGTAGTGTGGAGTATCGATGGGCCTCGGATATAGCTAGAGACATAGAATACTGGGAGAAAGTTGTTCGAATAGCTAAGAGTGTCTCGCTTCAAAGAACGTGGCGAGCGCTTCCAATCATGGGTCGAGAAATGAGCTTAACCGACGTTGAAACAGCTTGGATGTACTATCCGTGCATGCAGGCAGCAGACATCTTTCACCTAGACCTCGATGCAGCATGCGCGGGGATGGACCAGAGAAAAGCTCACATGTTGGCGAGGGAAGCCTCTGCCAAACTTCAAAGGAAAAAGCCAGTATGCATCCACAGCCATTTGATAATGGGGCTTGAAGAACCGGAGAAGGGACAGGGGGAATTCGATGAAAACAAGAGCATAAACTTGGAAATCAGCTCCAAAATGTCCAAAAGCAAACCTGGAAGCTGCATATTCATACATGACACAGAAAGCGAGATCAGAGCGAAGGTAAGAGCAGCCTATTGCCCCCCTAAACAGGCACGTGGGAATCCAGTGCTTGAACTGGCGAAATACACTGTGTTCACGGAGAGGGAGACTATGGAAATCACGAGACCAAAGAAATATGGAGGGTCAGAAATATTTGAAGACTATGAGACCGTAGAGAAAGCGTATGTTGAGGGAAAGCTTCATCCACTCGACCTCAAAAACGGCGTTGCAGAAGCCCTCGCAGAGATTTTAGAGCCAGCTAGAGAACACTTTGAGAAGCATCCACAAACGCTAGAAAGAATGATGAAGATAGACGTTACAAGGTAGAAGCTTTGTCGACTCGACTAGAGAATCGGATAGAAAAGGTTTTCCGGGTCCTAGACAGACTTGCAGAAGAGTCAGGCAAAGGCCCCATAATAATCGTGGAAGGACGAAAAGACGTGAATACGTTGCGCGCCCTAGCAATAGAGGGTAACATCATATGTGCGAAGACTTGTGGAAGATCGCTCCTCGACGTTGTTGCTGAGGTAGACAAGAAAGGTGTGCGTGAAGTCATCCTTTTGATGGATTTCGATCGACGTGGCAAAGAATTGACCCGACGATTGACGAAGCACTTTGAAGAGATAAGAATCAAATCCAACCTGTTCTTCTGGATTGGGCTTCGAAACCTTGTTGGACGAGAAGTCAAGGCCATTGAAGGGTTGGCAACATATCTAGAGAACCAGAAAAAGAAACGTTTACAGGCACGTGCACGAAAATTCCGAGGGCTAGGCAATTCCAATAGTCGTGTCAAACGTGAAGAACAGATTCGGAAAGTATAAGTGGTGCATGCGGAATAAAGGTAAACGCCTCGTGTAAGTGAGGTTAACTATGATGATTGAGGTGAAAGTTGATGGGAACATCACAGTCAATTACTGCAAAGTATCTTGTTCGTGCGAAGTTCGAAGTAGAGGGAGTTGTTGAGAAGTCGGATGCGATTGGAGCTGTTTTCGGTCAAACGGAAGGATTGTTCGGACCTGAACTTGACCTCCGAGAGCTCCAAAAGTCTGGAAGAATAGGCAGAATTGAGATTCAGCTGGAATCGAAGAAAGACAAAACTGCAGGTACATTGAATATTCCTACTAGTATGGATAAAGTTTCCACAGTTATTCTTGCAGCAAGCCTTGAGAGTATAGATAGAGTAGGACCGTGCGCGGCAAAAATCACCCTGGAAAAAATCGAGGATGTACGCAACGCCAGGCGAACCGCGATAATCAAGAGAGCAAAAGAAATCCTTCTCAAATGGACTATTGAAGCCCTTCCAAGCACCGAAGAAGTCTTCAGAGAAGTCTCGGAGACCCTGAGATTGGCTAGAGTTGAAGCATATGGACCTGAAAAACTGACAGCTGGACCAGATATTGAAAGCTCAAAAGAGATAGTGATTGTTGAGGGTAGAGCTGACGTAATAAACTTGTTGAGATGTGGCATTCAAAACGCCATAGCCGTTGAAGGGGCCAAAATACCGAAAACCATCATAAAACTATCCAAAGAGAAGGAAGCTACAGCATTCTTGGACGGCGACAGGGGTGGAGACCTGATACTCAAAGAGCTAATACAGGTGGCCAACATCAAGCATGTGGCTAGAGCTCCTTCAGGCAAAGAAGTTGAGGATTTGACTGCAAAACAAGTTGCTTCAGCCCTCAAGCGAAAAATTACTGTCACAAAACCTAAGATGCGCGCACACGCGAAACCGAGAGGACGCCAGAAGACACTTGTCCCTAAGCAAATCGCTGAAGTAACCAAGGAAATTGATGGAACATTAGAAGCGGTTCTCTTTGATGCAAAGATGAAGAAGATAGACCGGCTGCCGGTGAGTAAACTCGCGGATAAACTCAAGAAGACTAAGAATGTGGATACAGTGGTCTTTGATGGTGTGATTACGCAAAGACTTGTGGATATGGCGACTGAAAAGAACATAAAGTATATCGTTGCAGCGCGTCTCTCAGATACAATACAGCAGCCGTTAGGCATCCATCTGCTAACCTTCACACAAGTGAGAAACTAGATTTTCACAGGTTCAAGGAGATTTCATGTGTTTCAGAGGATGCCATATAGTCTTCAGGTGACCGAAAGCGTAAGACCCCATTGTATTCTCAACGCTTTTGGTCATGACTCTTCCACTTCTAGAGTCTTACACTGCGAAGGTGAGGCGGCGTTTTGAAAACCTTTAAGATGAGAAGAGGTGTTGCCAAGGTTTCGCCAGACAACCTGGACGATCTTTGGCACTTGTATAACATTATTCATAAGGGTGACGAAGTGCATGCACGGACTACCCGTGAAAAGAAGGTGGACGAGCAGTACGCGCGTCCAAAGAGGGGAAAGCGAGTACGCGTTCTTCTAGGCGTAAGAGTTGAGAGTGTGCTTTGGGACAAGACTTTGAACCGGCTTAGGATACATGGAATCGTCTGCAAGGCACCTGAAAAGATTAGTGTGAAGGGTGAACATCACACTTTGAACGTGACTGTAAACAAGCCCATAACAATTGTAAAATCCAAGTGGTCCAAACATCAGAAGGATCGATTACGCAGGGCGAGCCAAGTAGAGGTGACACCGATAGTTGTGATGTCTATGGACAACGAAGAATATTGCATAGCTGTTTTGAGGCAGTACGGAGTCGAGGCCAAGGTGGAGGAGAAGACGAGGCTTCCTGGAAAGTTGGAGGCTGAGAAAAGAGTAGGCGCAATTCAAGGTTTCTTCAAGTCTGCCTTGAAAGCGTTGAAGGATGTGTGGATTGGTCTCAGGTGTCCAATTGTGATTATTGGCCCAGGATTCATGAAGGGCGGTTTTGTCAAGTACATTAACCGTGAGGCTTCAGATGTTGCAGGTGCTGTTGTTGACGTGAAGGGCGTGAATAGTGGAGGCTTGGCTGGAATAGAGGAAGCGTTGCGTTCAGGAGTCTTCACGAAAACGTTGAAGCATGTTCGAGTGGCTGAAGAAAACAGTGTTGTAGAGGAAGTGCTTGCGCGACTTGGGAAGGGAAGATCAGATGTAACGTATGGGTTTGAGATGGCGGAGAAGATTAGCTCGTTCGGTGCTGTTGAAAAGCTTCTATTGGCAGATTCAACGTTGAGAGAGGCGTCGGACGAAGAGAGAATCGCATTGGAGAAGCTGATGAGAGATGTTGAGAATCGAGGTGGGCAAATCAGCGTCATTAGCACGGAGCATGAAGCGGGAGTAAAACTGCTTGGATTGGGTGGTGTTGCTGCGCTTCTTCGTTTCCAGACGGATTATCTTCCATAGAATTTTAGGCGTCTGCGGATTGCAGGGTTTTCATAGGCAAGTTTCTTCAGAATCATCTCGAAAGTTTCATTCGGCAGCAACTCTCTTTCTACGAAGACTCCTGTCCGGCCAACCTTGTCGCGACGTTGAAGGGCATGGACACGGTCGAGAACTGTGTTGAGGGAAACTCCTAGAACCTTGGCTGTTGCTTCTTCTTGACCTATGATGGTGGTTTCAACATGACCTTCCGGTGTGGGTTCGATGAGCATAAGCCTCTTGTCCACCCCTAAGACCCGCTTCTCTTCTTTGAGTTGGGAGAGAGATGCATCGCCACCGAACTTGTAGAAGTCTTTCTCTACAGGGCGAAGTTTCACAAGTGGAAATGAGATGCATCTTTTCTTGTCTATCTCAATGTAACCTTTGATAGCGTAGAGAGGCGTAGCTTGTATGACTACCCGACGATTGACGGAGACGCCGTGTTTTTGAAGTACGTTTTCTATGATGAAGGATGATGGTGGGTTTGGGAGAAACACGTCGATGTCGCTCTTTTCGGAGATGTCGCCTCGCGCAATGCTACCGTGCACAATAGAGTGTAGGTGAGATTGATCAAGGATTTCCATTACCTGAGCTGCTCTTGATCGAAGTGTCTTCAACAGGCTCCAATGTTTCTTGCTATAGACAACTTCCGGGCGTTCTGCATGTCTCACTTGTTTTCCAGTCACGTCACTCACCAAATGAAGGGTGAACCTGGCTAAGCTAAGACAGGGGTCTCATGCACAAACTATGGCAACACGCTATTTAGTTGCATGCATGCACCAGACTTCTGGGGAAAAAACTTAACTTGAATATCGTACCGAAGAAGACTCATGCAGATAGAGTCCGTTGAGAATACTCTACTTTCAGCAGTCAATCCATTCTTGAGACGGATTATAAGCCATTTTGATGTAGAGTGCAAGCAAGATGGGAGTTTGCTTATAAATTCCTTGAGAAGCTTTCTTGGAGGAGATGTCAGCTTTTGTGAAAAGTGCAACCATTTGGATCGTAGGATTGCAAATCCATTTTATGAAGCCGGCAGTAGACTTCTGCGGACTGACAAGGTTTTCATGAGAAATATGTTTCTGGAGCAGGAGTATGGTGAGGCTTGGCTGAAAGGCTTCGCCCTAATGATGAAAGGAATCGAAAAATACGGCATACGAATTCCATTTACTCCTGCTGGACCTTTCCTGATAGTTTGGGATTTCACACATCTCTGTAACTTACGATGCAAACACTGCTATCAAAATGCTGGGACTACTCTTCCGGAACTGAGCACGGAAGAAGCGTTTGAAGTTGTTGACAAACTGTCTAAGATTGCGGACGTCGGCCTTCCGGCACTATCCTTTTCCGGAGGAGAACCACTGATGAGAAAAGACTTCTTCGAAGTTGCGGCGTATGCAAGCAAGAAAATACCCTACATAACCGTGGCTACAAACGGAACTCTGCTCACAAAGGATAATGCAAAGAGACTGAAGGATGTAGGTGTCGAGTACGCTGAAATAAGCCTTGATGGTGTCAGCAGACAGGTACACGAAAACTTCAGAAGGGTACCTGGTTGTTTTGAGAAAACGATGGATGGAATGCAAAACTGCATTGATGAGAACATTGACACTTGTATAGCAACTACAGCACACAAAGAAAATCTGGGTGAAATAGAGGGAATAATGGATTTAGCAGACGAGCTGAGCGCCAGATTCATATGTTTTAATTATGTTCCCACGGGGAGAGCGAAGCGGTTTATTGAGCTTGATTTGAGCCCAGAAGAAAGGCTTTCCGTTTTGGAAATGGTTGGGAAAAGAATGGTTGATGCATATTTCAAGTCGAAGGAAGAGAAGGATAAATGTGGGCGGTCAGATATTGGAGTTGATCGATTCTTCAGTACATGTCCCCAATATTCAAGCGTAGTGAAAAATCTCTCCAGAATGAAAGGAGAAACCATCACAGTTGGCTCGCACTATGCCGCAACGAAAGCTGTGGAAAACGTAGCTGACTTCTTGGGGGGATGTGGAGCAGGCCGGCTTTACATGGCTGTAGAACCAAATGGAGACATGAAACCATGTGTCTTTTTCCCGACTAGTGAGGATACGATGATTGGCAACATTTTGAAGGACGAATTCGAAGACGTCTGGAACCACAACGGATTTTTGTGGAGACTAAGAACACGGAAAAAACTGGAAAGTTACGAGGCTAATGATCGTGTAATTGGATGTGGAGTCTGTGAGGATCGCTATATCTGCGGAGGTTGCCGAGCTAGAGCGTATTACTATTTCCGTGGAAACATAAATGCTTCAGATGTTGGGTGCATTCATAATGAGGAGCTTTGGAGGAAAGTCACAAAATCGATTGTGTAGCATGCATGCATAAAATTCGTGGGATTTAACATTTACATAACGTTGATATTCTTCCAAAAGCTACAGAAACTGTGCTTGTTAGCCATTTTGAAGTGATCGGATAATCTTGGAAAGCTTGTACAGAACAACCCCTGCAAAAAGAAATATGGAACCTGACAGAATCACGGTGGTAGTGAACGGCGAAACCAGGAAGAGGCAGGATAAAAGACCTAGGAACCCAGTTATGGGAAAATTGCCGATATTCAGCGGAGCTTGGAAGGGTCTTTCCAGGTCGGCTCTTCGACAACGTATGTATATCATGAGATGTTTACGAATACGAAAGTGATGAAGGCTCCGAGAATTATCCCTACGCCCCAAGATGTTACCGCAAAGAGCCCAATCTTTTTCCCCACAAGGACACCATCCAATTAGAGGGTCATATCACAAAATAACGCTTTGCTTGTTGCTTCTCAATGTTAAAAGCAGCAAATCCAACATTAAAATAGTCCGTACACGCTACTAAAGCTGGGAATTCCATTTGACCATTCTTTCCGACAAGCAGATGCTTGAGCACATCAAAAAAGGCGAGATGAAAATCATACCGTTGGAACTTTCCTGCCTCAACCCTGCCGGCTACGATTTAAGATCTGCAAACAAACTAGCCATAAAACCGAAAGAGTACAGGTTGACGGCTACTTTGGAAAGGGTAGAATTGGGTCTAGGATTAATGGCTTCTCTCCATATACGTTCTTCACTGGCACGAGAGGGAATTGTTGGAAGTTTCGCAGCTGTTGACCCGGGATTTCGCGGACAACTTACACTTAACCTTCATAACGCAGGGATTGACTCTGTGACGATTCGTAAAGGGGAGCCGATAGTTCAGATAGTTTTTCATAAACTTGGAAATGCGGCAGCTAGAGCGTATACTGGTGCATATCAAGATAGTGAGGGAGTCGTGAAGAGCAAGAGAAGCCTGCTTTGATGACAGCAATGCCGAGGTAGCGGCAGGTCACTGAGGCTCGATGTCCAGTTTTCGTCAAGCTCCCAACCTCTTTACTCATGCCCGCGACCCCTCAAGCGCAGCACGTCCAAGCTTAGGTTGCTCCCTCCCGGGCCTAGCCAAGTTCACCTGGTGAACGTATTTGACAGCTTCCCTACGAAAGCTGCCCCACGACCGCCAGCCCAGAGGGACGGATATTCATAGCTAGAAGGCTGAGATTCCTGACGATCTTTAACGCCTCACCTCAGCAATCAGCCCGTCGTATAGAGGGTTTACGGTTCAGGGGACCCCTAGCCCCCCGCCTAGACCCACCGCCAAAAGAATTCTTAACTTTCGAAAGTATAAAGTTTTGTCAAAACTTAAGTACGTAGATGTTCACTTTCTGAAACTTATTCAAAGCATATGGACCAACTTATTAGAAGGAGAAACACTGTTGATCGACACAGAAACTGGTGAAGCAAGACGCAGCCGATTAGTTGTCTTTGATGTTGAAGGAGTGTTGTTGCCGAAGCGGCGTTACCTGCTTTTTGACGTAGCGAGGAAACTCAGTTTTCTGGCGCTTTTTAAGATTCTAGTAATAGGTTCTCTTTACGAAATCGGTTTGTTATCGGTTGAGTCTGCGCTTAGAAGAATCTTTGCAGTTTATCGAGGGTTCAAGATTGATGATCTTCGTCGGCTTTTCAGGGAGGTTCCTTTGATGCCCGGTGCAGAACATGTTTTCAAAACATTGAACAATGCAGGGTACAAGACTGCGTTGATAAGCTCAGGAATCCCCACGCTTTTTGTTGAGGATTTGGTAGCTAGACTCAAAGCGAACTATGCATTCGGCTTGGAGTTGAAGGCAGTCAACGGCCATTTGACCGGTGAGATTGAGGGTGACGTATTGAAGCCGAATGGGAAGGCAAGAGTTTTGAAAGAGATCCTTCGTAAGGAAGGGTTATCAGCACAAGATTGTGTTGTGGTTGCTGATGAAAGAAACAACTTGCAGATGTTTCCGCTGAGCACTATGAGAATAGGGTATAATCCCGACTTCATTTTAACAGTAAAATCAGACTATGTTGTTAGAGATGACCTATCCGGGATCATTCCAATCATAAAAGAAGACTTTCAACAAGCTCCTCGACCAATCTTCTCAAGAAACGACATTATTCGTGAAGCAATTCACATGAGCGGATTCTTCATACCATTCATCTGCATGCACCTTTTAAGGACGGAGATTGTCGCTCTTTTGATATTTCTCTTGGCTTCATTCTTCATGGCTTCTGAGCTTCTCAGACTGCAAGGAATCAGCTTCCCCATATTTTCCAAGGTCACTTGGATAGCTGCAAAGAAATCAGAGTTCTACGAGTTTGCAACGGCCCCAATCTCGTTTGCTGTGGGCATAGTGTTTTCACTCATCTTCTTTCCTGAACCCGCAAATTACGCGGCGGTTGTCATATTGGCTTTAGGCGACAGTTTCGCCACCATTTTCGGCAAGAAACTGGGAAGAATCAGGCTTCCTTTCAACAAAGGAAAACATGTGGAAGGCTCAGTCTTCGGTTTCCTGTTTGCTTTCGCCGGCGCCCTCTTTTTCGTCACGCCACTCAAAGCGTTTGCAGGGGCAGCTGCAGGAATGTTGATAGGAGGCCTACCCCTGCCGGTCGATGACAACCTTACAATACCCATTGCTGCTGGAATAGTACTAGCACTGATTCCATAGACGCTCACACGCAGGCTCGACTGGAAACGGGAGTCTTGCACATGTGATCATGCATGCATTAAATTTGCTGGATTTAGCAGTCTAGATAACGTTGAAGTCTTCCAGAAGCTACAAAAATTGTGTGTGTTAGCCTTTTCTTCGTGATCGGACGATCTTGGAAAGCTTGTACAGAACAACCCCTGCAAAAAGAAATATCGAGCCTGACAGAATCACGGTGGTGTTGAATTGCGAAACTAGGAAAAGGCAGGATAGAAGACCTAGGAGCCCAGTTATGGGAAATTTGCCGATATTAAGCGGAGCTCGGAAGGGTCTTTCTAGGTCGGCTCTCCGGTAACGTATGTAAATCAATGAGATGTTTACGAATGCGAAGGTGATGAAGGCTCCAAAACTTGTTAGTGCAGCTACGAGCTCTAGGTCTCCCATGAGAAGAAAGATCATTGAAGCGAGCATGGTTGCCAGAATCGCTGGGCGCGGTGTCTCTTTTCTTGGGTCAACTCTGGAAAGAACCCTTGGAAAAGCTCCCTCTTTGGCCATGCCGTAGATCATTCTTGAGCCCACAACTAGCATAATCAACACTGTGTTGCTAGTGGCGAAAAGCGCTATTATGGACATGACGCTGAATGCGTTTTCACCTAGAACCTGAGAGGCTGCAAAGGCTAGAGGGGCGTTACTCGCGCCGAGCGTCTGCCAATCAACCAAATTGACAGAGACAGAAGCCACTAACACATAGAGAGAAGTCGTTATTAGAACTGACAGAATCAAAGCTTTTGGAATTGTTTTTTCCGGCTTTTCTGTTTCCTCGGCTATGTTAACAATATCTTCAAATCCAAGGTAAGCGAAGAATATCAAAGCCGCGGCCGACAAGATGCCAGAATAGCCGTTAGGTGCTTCCAGCAAATTTGCGTGTCCAAGGCTTCCCAGACCAATCGCAACAAGAAGAGCTAGTCCAGCTACCTCAACAAGAGTAAAGAGAATATTCATTCTTGTGGACTCCTTTATTCCCAAGAAATTGATGTACGACAAAAGAACTATCAAAATCAATGCAGCAAAAACTCTAGGAAAACCGAAGAGACCCTGAAGATAGCCGGCGAAGCCGAGAGCCACTGTAGACGCGGAGACTATTCCGGTCAAGATCGTCAACCAACCGACCATAAAGGACAGGATTTCGCATCCACAGGCGATTTTGACGTAGACATATTCAGCGGCATCTCTTGGAAATATTGAAGAGAGCTCAGCATAACTCAGCCCCGTTAAGGAGGCGACCATCGCGCCGATTCCGAAGGAGAGCCAAACGGAGTTGCCTGCTATGCCAGCTGCCTCTCCGATCAATACGTAGATTCCAGCTCCGAGAATTATCCCTACGCCCCAAGATGTTACCGCAAAGAGCCCAATCTTTTTCCCCACAAGGACACCATCCAATTAGAGGGTCATATCACAAAATAACGCTTTGCTTGTTGCTTCTCAATGTTGGAATCAGCAAATCCAACATTGAAATACTCCGTGCACGCCAACGCGTCAACATTGAATGTTTAGTTGCGATTCATAAACTAGATTGGTGTGAGCCGTCTCAGAAGGTCACAGGGAAGATTAGTGCCAGCTGTTCCGAAGGGTAGCATCAGGAAATATCGACGTTTCAGTAGAAAACTGGCAGATCCAAAGGTCCTTGCCAAGTTAAGGAGTCTTTTCGAAACAGAATACTCTCTGCTTGAATTGTTGGAATGGATTCACCTCAAGGTGAAATGGAGCAAGGGCAACATAAAACGACACAATAAGCCAATGGAGATTCTGGAGTATGGAAAGGGGAAATGTGGGGAATTCGGCATCCTGTTTACAGCTCTTTGTCTAGCCCACAAAATTCGTGCAAGGTTGATTCTTGACATGTCTGATCATGTTTGGACTGAGGTGTGGGATAGAAAAGAGGGAAGATGGGTTCATGTGGATCCGTCAGAGAAGAGGATTGATGATCCTGAAATGTATGAAAGAGACTGGAAGAAGAAACTTAAGGAAATATATGCTTTTGAGAACGGCGACAAGGAGAATGTGACGCCACGTTACAAGCTAGGCATGAAAGAGTAGACAAGCATAGGCGAAGACAATGAAAACGGTTTCCGGTGAAGACAGGCTGAATCGAGGGGCAACAGGGTTTCGAGGGAATATCGCTGTTATCGCAGGTAGTGGTGCAACTAAGAGTTTTGGAGCCCGCATAATTAGCACATATGTTGCCTTGTACTTCGTTGGTATTGGTGGAGACCCTATTACCTTGGGGTTGATGACGTCAATAGCGTCTGTAATTCAGTGTGGTACGCTTTTTCTTGGAGGCATCATATCTGACCATTACGGTCGAAGAAGAAGTATGGTCTTGGCCGCTTTCTACAGTGTGCTCTTCCCCGTGTTCTATGCGATTGTTCAAGACTGGCGCATCTTTATGGTGTTGACTGTAGTTGCTGCTTTTGAAGCTGTGTCTCATCCTGCATCTCGCGCGATAGTTGCTGACTCTCTCCCTTCTGAGAAACGAACTACTGGAATTGCAACACTCCAGGTGGTCTCCTCTTTTCCTGTTATCTTCGCTCCGTTGATTGGAGGATGGCTGATCGAAGCCTATGGGCTGATTGATGGTTTCAGACTTGCATGCATCTACACCACAGCAACTGCTTTGGTCTCGGCTCTGATCATCTTCTTCTTCCTCAAAGAGACAATGCCGGACAAAGCTGGTCAAAAGCCCGGATTGCTTAGCGACGAGGTGTTGAGAGATTTCGCGGAACGGTTGAGACAGTTGCCTAGGAGCCTGAGAGCTTTGCTGGTTTCGTATTCGCTTGTTACTTTTGCCAACGGGTTGGTCGGTCAGTATTACATTCTTTATGCGGCGAGTATTATTGGTCTCTCAGAGTTGGATTGGGGGATAGTCGTCAGCCTGCAGTTTCTGGTAGCGAATATTTTGTGGATTCCAGGAGGATGGATAAGTGATAAGGTTGGAAAGAGAAAGGTTATGATACTTTCAGTCTTGACGTGTGCCCCCTGCACGATCATCTTTGCTCTGTCTCAGTCATTTGTACAGGCTGCCATTGCAGGACTCCTTCTCATAGCCACGGGAATATATTATGCGCCAGCTCATGAGGCTCTTCAAGCAGATTTGACGCCCAAAGTAGTTAGGGGAAGGATTGTGGCGCTTTGGGGCATAGGAAACGCGATATCTGTAGCGCTAGGCGCTCTCGTTGGCGGGTTTCTCTATCAATTGGTGAGTCCTGAAGCACCTTTCTACGTGTTCACCGCAGTCGAGTTGACTGCAGCATTCTTGATAATCAGCTTTGTAAGAGAACCTTCCGTAAGAGAAGCCTAGACTTTCAGAGGTTGTGTAGGTTGGCGCTAGGTCTTCTCTCCGCGTTTCCTTGTTCCCGGCGCTTTCTTCGCTCTGTTTGCTGTTGCAAACGCTGACATTCCCATAATCTCTCCTTTCGCCATGTCCATTGGAATTGCAAATACGATCGTGTTGCTCTGGTCATAGCTGATGTCTTCCAAGCTTGATAGTGTACGGAGGTACATGGCTTGCTGACTCATCTTCTGCACTGCCTTCTCCAGATTTTCGGCTGCTGTTAATTCGCCCTCACTTTTGATGATTACGGCTCGTTTTTCTCGTTCAGCTTCGGCTTGTCTTGCTATCACTCGTTTCATGTCTTCAGGTAGTTCTACGGTCTGCAGATTCACTGAGATTATGTCTACACCCCAATCTTGGGTCTCTCTTTCCACGATTTTGCCGATCCTGTCTGCAATCTGGTCACGTCGGGCTAACAGTTCATCTAGCTCTACGTTGCCTACTACGTCTCGCATCGTGGTCTGCGCATGTTTCATGACGCTGTTCCACAGGTTTTGGATGTTGACAAGGCTATCCTTTGTGCTCACTATTTTCATGAATACTACGGCGTCAATGGTTACGCTGATGTTATCTTTGGTCATGACTTCCTGCCGTGAAACATCCAAAGTGATAATTCGTTTGTCTTGTTTCAGAAGGCTCTCTGCTACGGGCCACTTGAAGAAGTAGCCTGGTCCTACAAGCCTTTTATACTTTCCAAAACGGAGGATGATGGCTTCTTCCCATTCCTTGTTGATTGCTACAGTGGCTGGCAGAAACATTAGAGCTACGAACGCTATGGTGCCGAACAGGACCGGCATCAAAAATTCTTGTGGTCTCATCGACCTGTAGGGAAAATAGATGATAGCTAACACCAGAAACACTAGAAACAGCGCCAGGAAAAACGCGAATGGAACAGGAGAACCGGAATACTCGCTTCTTTTCGATTCAGCTTTCATAGATCCACTCATTCCTTAAACCTGCCTATTTCATATTTCTCTACCATAACAAGAGCTATTTCTCTTTTTTGTGCTGTGCGCGCGTACGGAAAGGCAGTTCCGGGAAACAGCATGAAAAATGCAGATTGCTTAAATATCTTTCTTCACTGATGAGACTCCATGAAATCCGACAGAATAGAGTTTAGCAGACTTGAGAAAGAGATTTCAGAGACCGGCAAATCTCACCTAGATTACTTGGCTCCAGACATTGGAAAAGTCTATGTTGTTTCTATCACTAGAGATGGGTGCCCAGCATGTGAGAAACAGAAGCCGAAAATACAAGAGTTGGCGAAGACTACAAAAGAGAAACATGGGGACAAAGTGGTTTTTGCTAGGGTTCATGTCAAGCAGCATTCAGGGTCACAGGAAGAATCTCTACGAAGCAAAGATGTGCTGGGCCACTATTTTTATCCTACTAATCTAATTCTGCTGAGAACTGTAGATAGAGGAGCGATAGAATTCTACAGAAATGTCTCGCCAGAAATGGATGAGCTTAGAAAGAACATTGAAACAGCCGTTGAAGTAGCAGTAATGTTTGAGAAAGAGATGACATGATTCTCGAAGAATGACTGAGTATGTACTAAATGGGGCTTCGCACTCATCCCGAGTGTGCACGCGTGCTTGTCAGCCGACTAGTTCTGCTTTGATCATCGTGACTTTTTGTAGGGGCCTGTCGTTCTTGTCGGTTTCTGTTTTTGCGATTTTGTCAACGACGTCCATTCCTTCTATCACTTTTCCGAAGACTGGATGTTTCGGGTCTAAGCGGTTGTTGTCTACTAGGTTGATGAAGAATTGGCTGCTTCCTGTGTTTGGGCCTGCATTTGCCATTCCTATCGTGCCCCTGTCGTTTCTGTTGTGATTAGTAAATTCATCTGGTATTGTGGGTATTGCAGGGTAGCCGTGTCCAGTTCCGGTAGGATCTCCTCCCTGAATCACAAAACCATCAATTACTCTGTGGAAAATTGTGCCGTCA
>CP070754.1:1430381-1463136 GCA_020348865.1 Candidatus Bathyarchaeota archaeon
GATGAAGTCCAGCCTTTCGGACCTTCCGCTCTCGTTCGAAATATGAGCGTCGGAACGTCTCACTGGAATCACCATATAGAAAAGGCTTATGGAGACTCGGATTTGAAAGCAGCAAAAGCTGTAACCAGGTTGTATGAGAAAGGCGTGTTGGTCACGAAAATTCAGCGAGCTTTCAGCGTAGGCGCCTTCGGACTAAAAGACAACAGGCGTCTAGTACCTACCCGTTGGAGTATCACCGCTGTAGACAGCACCATTTCAAAGGATATGATAACCCGAATCAAGACATTTCCAGAAATCAACGAGTATCGTGTATACGAATCTCAGTACCTAGACAACAGGTTTGAGGTTCTGATGATACCTGAAGCGTGGAAGTACGAGGCGATGGAAGCATGGTATCCCGGAACAGCTTGGAACCCGAGTAGACACAACATAATCATATTTTCGGATTGGGAGGGCTACGAAGGAAGAACCACCTACGCGAATATTGGAGGCTGCTACTACTCGGCAAGACTGGCGGTTGGTGAATGGTTAACGAGGGAGAGACGCCAAGCATCAATAGTCGTACTTAGAGAAGCCCATCCAGGATATATCATGCCGGTTGGCGTCTGGCAAGTGAGGGAAAACGTTAGAAACGCCATGAAAAAGAAGCCACTCAGGTACAACACGTTGAACGAAGCACTTGAGAGAGTTGCCAGTCAGTTTCAGATTCCCATAGAAATATGGATAAGCAGAAGCAGACTTCTGCAAGACGCACTTCACCAGAGAAAAATCACGGAGTACCTCAGAAAGAAGCAGTGAACTACCTATTCACGGGCACTACCTTTCTTACAGCAGTCTGAGGCAACGCATGCATATGTGAAATCCTATTGAAGTAGCCGCCTGATTTGATGTTCAATGTCTCAAACTCTCTTCTGAATCTCTATCAACCGCTTCTCATACTCTTCTCTTGAAATAAGACCCCCAACGTATTCCAGCCTCAAAATCGCCAAGACATCCCTTTCACCAACTGGACCCCTTCTTCTTCCAGCTATCTCTATGAGTTGAGTATCATGTTTTGCATGGATGAATCCAGACCTTTCAAGCTCCTTCCTCGCATCAGGATGAACATAGCCCCTCCAACCTCCATCGAAACGGAGCCATTCAAGTTTACCCCTCAATTCATCTACAAGCTCTTTTGCACATTCGCTACAGAAACTTCCGAATTCTCGCTTTTCATCTTTCTTGCTGACCTCACAAAAGATGTAGAGGTCTCTGACCTCTTTACGACAACGTTCACACGTTTCACATTTCTCCAACCTCGAGACCTCTAAATGATACTGCCACATGGATAGATATAAGAGAGGGTTCTATGTTCACTGTAATCCGCAGATTGCATACTATACCATGTCACCATAAAGAGCATGCGCGCTTCATTCATAGCGGTCTACTCTGGAAGTTCTCTCTACAGAAATTCCTCAAGTTTTCTAGTTCTGAATCGAGCTACGATTTCTGCACACTTTCGTGCGTCCAGCGACTTGAACCCCAATCCCAGCGTTTCTAGCAAGCTTTGAACACCCCTTCCCATACGAGGAGCCGCTAGAACACCTCTTACATCACGGTTCACCATCTTCCTAATCGACTCTACGTACTTGGATAACTGCAAAACGGCCTCACGCCCAACCGTCTTGCGTTTAATCTCCACAACAACGAATCTTCCAGCTTCATCCACCCCATAAACATCGATGAACCCAGGCTCCACTTTCTTCTCGTATGCAACAGGCTTAAAACCGGGTTCTAATAAGCTTGGCTCCAGCAGAATCGCTTTCTGCATATCCTTTTCACTGGCATAGAGCGAGAATTCACCTGAATCAACAAGCCTTAAGGCGGAAACCAGATACACACGATCAAAAAACAGTCTCACTGACTCTGCTGGCTTCTTCCGGATGGCTCGAATCTGCAACACATCATCCACTAAATGTGTCTGAAAGAGACAGCCAGATGGTTGCCAATTCACAGGCTCATACCCTGATGGACGATGAACCAACACCGAACCATCACCTTTTAATATAACAATTCTTTCACCAGGCTCCAGCTTGGAGCTTGCCCTCCCACGATAGTCAGCCCAACAATTCCCAACAACAATCACGCCTTTCCGATCAGAAACAGCCATTCTAACCAATTCCGCCGCCTCTTCTACACTCGGATTTTCTAAGGCAGTGACTGGTCGTCTATTCCGTGACATACCATCAGCCAACAACCTTTACAAACGAACAATTACACATAAAACTTCTGAACAACGATGGCCGAGTGGAACAAGAAACGTGAAGTCATGCACCACTATAACGACGCTGCAAACGTTTACGACGCTCAATACGCTGAAGAACAAGACGAAAAAATCAAAGCGATTCTAAATGAAATAAGCCCTCAACCCAACAACATTATACTAGACATAGGATGCGGAACAGGCCTACTCTTCAAACACCTCAGCAACTCAAAAGGACTACTGGTAGGACTAGACACCTCACTCGGCATACTCAAAAGAGCGAAAACGCGAGCAAAGAGACATAGCAATATAGTCGTCATCCGCGCCGAAGCTGACTACACTCCATTCAGAAACAAAACCTTCAACAACATCTTCGCCATCACCCTCCTGCAAAACATGCCAAATCCCAAAACAACGCTCCGCGAAATCAAGAGAATAAGCAAACACAACGCAACCATAGCAATCACAGCACTGAAAAAAGAGTTCACTAAAAATGCGTTCAATCAGATAATCGAAGACGCGGGACTAGCAATGACCATATTGGAGACAGATTACACGCTTAAAGATTACATAGCCACGACCGAAGGAGAGCATAAAAACCGGACATAGCGTTAGCCGTGCCATACATGCAGGTGAATCAAACCTTAGGAAAAACCTCCAACACTCTAAACCCACGAGCACACGGATTAAGCATCTCAGAAAACTCAACCGACTTCAAAACACGATCTTCATCCACAGCACAACCCATGATATCATGCTCAGCCGGCAACAGAGAATGCACCACCACACTACCGTTGAAGACCCGTACGTAACACTTCACTGGCAAACCTAACCGCACTCTCTTCTTGTCTCTGGTTGACCGCTTAGCGCCGTACAAGACGGCATATGCACAACATGTCAACTCGGCAATCCTCACAGGAATACTCTCTTTCCCTATGGCTAGGACTTCAAGACCATAGACACGTTTGATGTCAGAGCCCATCCTCCTCAATTCCGGCAGAATCTTCAGAACACGTCGACGAGCCTTACTCGAAACCCTCATCCTTGAAAGCTGAACCACAGAAAGCTCCTCCAAACCCAAACCTCCCAAAGACATGTCCAAGTGAACTACATCCGCTTCCACTTCCTTCAGAAGATCCTGGCAAAGCTCAAGCTCACGAACAATCAGAACTGCATTATCTTCCACCTTGGCGAAAATAGGCTTAGAAAAACAAAAGCTGGCTCTCCTGTAGGGAGGCTCTGTCAGCACTGCACTCGTAGCGACTATCAACGACGGGGTGAAATCTTCGTTCAAGATGGCGGTGCCCGAATCTGCAGTGACCACTTTCAAGCGCCTTCACCGACCATACGTAATCTTGTAAGGATTTATGTGTCACTGTTAAGAATTGCGTGGCGTTCCACTCTCTGTCCCTTCTTTGTCACCTTTCTCAAATGTAGTGATTGAATTGCAGACAAACTGATTCTCAGTCTCTAATCCACTGCGATTGTCACGGAACAACGCTTATGTAACGCATGCCCCAAAACATGTTTCATGGAAAGGGGCTGTCGGCTAGCTTGGTCTAGGCTCTGAGACTCGGGCTCTCGGGACCCCGGTTCAAATCCGGGCAGCCCCACCAATCGCGTCATTTCCTTTCTGAAGACCTATTTTTTCTATACAGTTCACCGTTTTTCTCTCTTGGCAATCTCTCTTGCAGCAATAACACCTGAAGCAGAAGCTTGAACAAGCCCTCTGGTCACCCCTGCACCATCACCAATTGTGAATAGATTGAGAATCTTAGTCTCCAAACAGTCGCTCAATTGAAGCTTCGTAGAATAGAACTTCACTTCAATACCATATAGCAACGTGTTTTTCGAATTCACACCTGGCGTAATCTGATCAAGAGCTTCGAGCATTTCACGAATGTCTGCCAGATAACGATAGGGAATAACAAAACTCAGATCACCTGGTGTGGCGTTTTTTAGCGTCGGAACGACCACACTTCTTTTCATCCTCTCCTCAGTTGACCGTCTCCCAGCTTGAAGATCACCCAACCTCTGAACAATCACGCCCCCACTAAGAAGGTTTGTAAGTCTCGCAAGATACTTGCCGTACGCTATAGGTTCCCTGAAAGGTTCTGTGAAAGATGTGCTAACCAGGATGGCGAAGTTGGTGTTTCTTGTCTTTCTTTTCGCATAGCTCTGACCATTCACCGTTAGGACACCTTCATAGGATTCCGCGATGACTTCGCCCTCAGGTGCAACACAGAAAGTCCTCACTTGATCATCGAAAGACTTCGAATGATAGATGAACTTGGGCTCATACATCACGTCTGTCAATTCTGCCATAACCGGTGCCAAAACCTCAACCCTAATGCCCACATCAACAGGATTATTCAGTGTTTTCAGACCTAACGACTGAGCCTCGCACTTCAACCACTCCGCCCCAATTCTGCCAGGTCCCACAATAACGTATCTCCCAAGAATCTTCTCGCCCTCAACAGACTCCACACCTTCGATTTTACCTCCTTTTGCCAACAGCCCTTTGACTTCGGTTTCAGTTCGGATTTCCACCCTATCGTTCAAATATCTACGCAACTTATGAAGAGTGTTGGCACAGTTCTCGGTGCCCATGTGACGTATTTCTTGCCGAATGAGTTTTAGGCCAGCAAGAGATGCTTTTCGCTCAATCTCGTCGATTTTGTCTGGCTCAAAACCATAAACGTGTTTTGGGGCCCCGAACTTCAGGTAGACGTTGTCAACATAGTGTACAAGCCCCTCTAGCTCTTGGTTAGCACGATATTCGTTTAGCCAACCACCGACCTCAGTGGACAATGTCAATTTTCCGTCGCTGAACGCCCCTGCGCCACCCCAACCGGACAAGAGCGCAGAGGGGCTAGGGTGCACTTGCCCTAAGCCTTTATCTGATGGCTGTATTCGTTGTTCAATGTCAGGTCCTTTGTCCAACATGAGTACGCTTAGTTTTGTGTTCTCAGCCAACTCGAAGGCGGAGAAAATTCCTGCCGGACCAGCACCTACAATTATCACATCGAATTTCAACGATATCCCCTGAAGACCAAAAATACATCTCCTAAGTGCAATATATGCTTTAGCAAAGGCACCGCAGTTACTGATTTATCAAGTTGAAGGGTTTGTTGCGGTCAAAACATTGGCAAGTAGAAGATATATTTGATATCCGACAGTGGTCATCTGCCGAGGGCTAATCCTTAATTGCTTCCAGTACGCTCATCACGTTCCACAGTTTCACCCTCGTATATGGTGGCATATTAGGGTCCTGCAAGATTTCGTCAAGGATAGATATAGCGTTGGACGCCCTCACCGCC
Organism: Candidatus Bathyarchaeota archaeon; assembly: GCA_020348865.1. GTDB lineage: Archaea > Thermoproteota > Bathyarchaeia > Bathyarchaeales > Bathyarchaeaceae > SOJZ01. The sequence continues at coordinate 1,435,944 of CP070754.1, forward strand.
GGCGTATGCTCCATCAAATCAAGAGCGTCAATAGACTGTCTAGCAGCTCTCCTAATGTTGCGAGGAGTCGTAGAGTCTTCAGAAACTTGCCCGAGAACAGCAGTCGCTCGCTTTATTCTTCCCTCATACTCCTCCAGCTTCTTCTTTCTCACCACACAGAAGCCTCCAATAACAGTGTCTGTAATACTCGAATTACCTTTAACTATTGCGCAGACACCGATTTATACCATTTGCGTTTCTCCTAAGCGTATCCACTTTGTCTTCACTACACTCTTCAGGGTTCTAGCAAGCCAAACCAAGGCATATATTATGCATCGCTGACTAACTATTTCTGAGGGGTCTCAGAATTGTCCAGAAGACTAAAGGATATCCAAACCATGGCCGACCTGCTCAAGCAGGGGAGCACCATGACAGAGCTTTCGTGCCCCGCGTGCTCTTCACCGTTGTTCAGACTGAAAAGCGGGCAGCTCTGGTGTGTGAAATGTGAAAAGCGCGTAGTAATAGTAAAAAGGGGAGAGCAACTGGTGGATAGCCCCGAGTCCGTACTATTCACGAGCTTAGAGTCAACTCTTCTCAAGAGAATTGAAGAGATAAAAACCAAAATGGAAGAGGAAAAAAGTCCAGAAAGACTAGAAAGACTGGGAGCTACCCTGTCCACACTACTTGAAAACCTCAAGAAAACCAGAAAGATGAGAAGAACATGACCTATTTATAGGAAGTTTCTGGTCTTTGTTGGGCGTTGCCAAAGCTTTCCGGAAATCGTTTACGATGTTGTGCAATTCGCACAGATATGCCACATGCTAATGTTTCCGATGGTTTTCTAAAGAATCCAGAACAATTGTCAAAACATCTTTTGCCACTTCGTTCCTCGGTCGGTTTCCATCAACGGGCAACAAACTTCCATTCTTCACCAATATCGCGTATATCCCTTGAACGTTTAGCTGAATCTTCAGCTGCTCCATCACAGATCTCCTTCCGCGCAACCTCCTCACAGCAACCTCAGGCGGAATATCAATGTAAATTGATAGATTCGGAGGAAAAGCCAATTTGTTGATCTTCTCAATCCACTTCATGTCCAATCCCGCCGCTCCTTGGTAGGCCAGAGATGAATATACATACCTGTCAGAAACCACGATTTTGCCTCCTTTCAACGCAGGCTTGATTTTTTTTCGTACATGGTCGACCCGGTCAACCGCAAAAAGAAGAGCTTCTACAACGCTTGGTACCCGTCTTCTCCTCTCGAGAATGTGTTTTCTGATGAATCCTCCAATCTCTGCTCCGCTCGGTTCTGTTGTGTATATGGCGTCGAGCCCCCTCTTTTGCAGGCTCCGCACAAGTCGATGCGCGTGCGTAGTCTTTCCGCTCGCATCAAGCCCCTCCACGCAGATGAATAGCCCCCTTTCCTTCACTTGACAGCCCCCAGTTTTCCAAAGGATTGTTCCCAAAGTGTTTCCACTATCCATTATATACAGTAATCACTCTATTAATACGCCAAGGTTGGAAGAGCTTTGGGAGAGCATAAAATGCGACGATATTGGGGCGAAATCAAAGACCCTGTTTTCGGATACATCTACATCACCAATGCAGAGAAAGAAATCATTGACTCCTTTCCGGTGCAGAGGCTACGTAGACTACGTCAACTTGCAGGAACGGAATTCGTCTACCCTGGCGCCAACCATACTCGATTCGAACACTCAATTGGCGTCATGCACCTAACCGGTCTCTTGTCGGAAAATCCAAATCTCTCACAAGAAATATCCGAAGATGAAGCCCAAATCATCCGAATAGCCGCTCTACTACACGACCTAGGGCATGGTCCATTCTCACACGTATTTGAACATATACTAACGAAGTTTCTCAAGAAAACACACGAAGATATGACTACATGGATCATTCAAGAATCGGAGTTAAAACATGTGATAGACAAACTCGGGTATAGCTCCGACGCTATTGGAAAACTCGCAGTGGGGGCGCTACACAAACCCGGAAAAGCATTTATGGATCAAATCATTAGAAGCGCTTTTGACGTGGACAAACTCGACTTCATCGTGCGAGACACTTATCACACAGGTGCGCAATATGGATACGTAGACATTTTCCGACTCATCCACATGTTGGATGTGCTCGACGAAAACCTCACAATTAATCTTGGGGCCCTTTCCGCTCTTGAATCCTTAATTCTGGCCCGAATTGAATCCTTTAGAAGTATATACTTTCACAGAGTCGGACGAGCCGTCCAGATAATGCTTGCCATGGCTATGGAAGAAGCGAAAGACGAGTTAGGATTGACGGATTTCAAATCGCCCGAACAGTATCTAGCACTCAATGATTACGTTATGTGGACCATGCTGAAGGAAAGCGAGAAATCCAAAGTAATCATAGAAGATTTAGAAAGGCGTAGGCTGCTGAAATGTGTCTACGACCAAACCTTCTACATGAAAGACAAAACGATATCCAGCATCTTCAGCGTTGAGGAAATCCGAAATGAAATAAGAGATCAAATCGCTTCAGAGGCGCAAGTCGAGCCACAATCAGTTGTCATCGACGTGCCCACGCTTCCCACAGTTCCGTATCGACACTCAGTTCTATTGGAGCCTATGGAGATCCCCGTGTTTCACAAAACACATGATGGTCAGAAGATTTCTCAGCGACTGAGTGAAATCTCTGGAATATTTGATGTGCTCAGGGGTTTCATAAATATTCTTCGGGTCTACACTGATGAAAGACATCGCGATCAGGTGGGGGCGGCAGCGACAAAACTGCTCGGCAGAACTCCCACTTCAGCGAAGATTTCTTACTAGGCGCGTGGTTGAACCCTAATGAGTAGCCAGTTTCTGAGAATAGTGAGACAAAATTAGAAGGGCGTTCAATGTTGTTAGCGAATGCTTATTTGCAGAGTTCCTCACTGAGTGTCTATGCTTTCAAACGGGTTGGAAGGAGCTAACCTAACGGCAAAGAACACGCCGAAGGAGATACTACGAATACTCCGAAGCAGTTTTTCACCCTCATCATGGATGAGCTTAACCAAAGACCCCTTTCGAATTTTGGTTAAGACAGTGCTTTCTCAAGCAACGACTGATAGAAACGCAGCTGCAGCATTCAGGAAACTCTCAGCAAGGTTTCGAATTACTCCGAAGTCTTTGGCGAAGGCGGATGTCAGAGAGATTGAAAAAGCCATTGTGATCGCGGGGCTACATAGAAACAAATCCAGAGCTATAAAGGATATTTCGCGCAAAGTTCTTGAGCAGTTTGATGGCTCTATGGGCTTTATTTACTCTACGCAATTTGAAGAGGCACGAAAAGCGCTTCTAGATCTTCCTGGGGTAGGACCGAAAACCGCCGACGTTGTCCTTCTCTTCTGCACTGACACACCAACTATTCCAATAGACACACATGTGAAACGAGTTTCAAAAAGGCTGGGATTGGTTCCACCAAACGCCAGCTACGAAACTATCCGCCGAGCTCTTCAATCTCTTTACACACCTAAAGACTATCTCTCAGTTCACCTAATGCTCATTTCACTTGGACGAGAATATTGTAGAGCAAGAAAACTGTTGTGTATACGTTGCCCGCTCAGTAAACTCTGTCCATCCAGACAGATGGAAGATTGAGAGATACGGCAGTCATCAACTCGCGCGCGCGATCCTGGACGAGCCACAGGCAAAGTTTTGCCACTTTTAATCGTGCATCTCAATGCGTTCTCTTCCTCCGGCGTAGGACTCGACCGTTTCTTTCCGCGATCTTTATTGCAGACATCATATCTCTTGAGCCTCTTTGATGGACAATCTCCCTCGTGAAATGACTTGTTCCCACTTCGCTTATTGTTTCTATGACAGCCTCTTTGGGCAAAGACTTGTCTAATGAGTGCACCAGTCCTTCAGCGTAAAGGGGAGCACCGTTTCCTACTTTCACAACATCAACCATAGCTGGTGTTCTGCCCAGGAGTTCCAAAACTATGTCTACTGTTTCTTCCAAACTAGAACCTGTGGCAGTTTCAAGCACCCGCCCATCAGCCAGAAGTGCTATACCAAAGGTTTTGCCTGGGTCTATTCCAACAATCACTCTGTCATAGCTCTGCTTTCCCTGAGCTATTCGAATCGCTTCATCAACGATGGGTGTAGGTTTCATTTTGCCCTCGAAAACAAGAATGTCTGAATGATTGACTAGGTGTCGTTCCCCCTGAGTTGTGATCACAACTTTGATGCTGAAGGGAACAACATCTCCAGGCTTTAGACTTACAAAAGGGATCTTTCTCTGTTTGAGTTCTTTTACCAGCTCATAGTAGGCTTTGCCAGACGCTGTTGCCAGCGCTATCTTTTCATTGCTCGCCTTCATCAAGCCTCATCTACGCTAGTGGAGGACAAAGATATTAACTTGAGGCCCATTATTCGCATTGATGTGGAGCTCTTGAGAAACGTGATTCCGACTGGTTGCAGTTCGCTTGATGGATTATTAGGCGGAGGAATCCCCATTGAGAAGATCTCTCTTGTTTACGGAGAGGCTGAAACAGGCAAAAGCACCTTTGCCATCCAATGCGCCGTCAACTGTGCTAGAATAGGGTACAAGACGATGTACATAGACTCAGACGACACGTTCTCTACGAGACGACTGTCCCAAATAGCACATCATGATTCCGAAAAGGTTTCCCCTTCAATAATCTTAGTGAAACCAGCTACGTTTCAAGAGCAAGCTCTTGCAATAGATCACCTTGACGAATATATGACCAAAAGAGTTGGATTGGTAGTTGTTGACACTATCACATCGTTGTACCGCGTCGAGATAGGGGGACGAAGAGAAACGTTTTCGCTGAATCGAGAACTGAATAGACAGGTTGCGTGTCTAGCGCAAGCTGCCATAACCCACAAAATGGCAGTCCTCATTACCAGTCAAGTTCGAAGCGCTTTTGCTGATGGAACAGTTAGCCTAGAGCCTGTGGCTACACGAGTCCTAAAGTTCTGGTCGGATCCAGTGCTTGATTTCAAACAGACCGACCAAGCCAGAGTGATGAAGGCCCATCTAGAAGAACCTTCAAAACGTAAGCAGGCAGCTGCCTGTTACTTGGCTGTGGAGAAGTCAGGGATTAGTAATTATGACCGTTAATCTTTTTTCCCGTCTAAATGAATGAAATAGTGATGAATTATGTCAATAGTCCTCCTTGCCACAATTAACGCCTTGTACTTCATATTTCCAGCTTACTGCGCCAACGCAGCCCCGGTGATTTTTGGAGGAGGGACCCCAATTGATATTGGAAGGAAATTCTTGGATAGAAAACCAATACTGGGCTCCCACAAAACGTTCCGAGGATTTTTCGCCGGATTGATTATTGGATCCTCGGTGGGCTTCGTTCAGCACGTCTTGTTTCAATCCAGCAGTTTTCTTCAGGATACACTTTGGTTTCAATCAAGCGTATCTCTTGGATTCATTCTCTCGCTTGGAGCTTTGGTTGGAGATCTGATTGGATCTTTCTTCAAACGAAGATTGGGTCTCAGTCCTGGTGCCTCTCTCCCGATGGCGGATCAGCTTGACTTTGTAGTAACGGCCCTCCTTTTCTCCCTGCTGGTCTCACCCCCTCCCTTACCTGCAGTCCTGATCATAGTTGTGATAACGCCACCCATGCATTTTCTGAGCAATCTAGTAGGGAGACTCCTGCGAAAGAAGAACATCTCCTGCTAGATGAGATGCGCTGATGTTTCCTTAGGATGGCGCAAGCAAGTTTGGATTCTTGCCCTCATCTAAATCTGCCTGTGAAAACGTACTCGACACATATGTATGCAGCAAAAATGAGGAGAGAACCTGTTGACAGAAGAATGAATGCCTGACGGGGGCTGTAGGCGTATTTCGTGCTTTGATATGTTAGAAGGAAGCCCACAGCTCCAAGGGCGTAGAATATCATGATGAACACGCTTTCAAGTGCAAATTGCTCATTCAGAGAATACGGAAAATAGAAAATAAATCTCTCACCCGTCCACCACAACGTCAGAGGTTGTTCCAGCAAATTGTAGACTCCGCCCGCGAGCAGAAAAATAGAAGTAGCTACCATTATAGCTGAGATAGCAAGTATTGATGGTCTAGCGGTTACTATCTTCTGATAGGTTTTCTGTACAAGATATATCAGAGAAGAAAAATTCCTCTTGACCCCACTTGTCAGTGTTCTTGTTCTCCTTGTTTCAAGTGTTCAGCCAGTTCCTTCGCCGAAGAACCTGTATACGGATTCTTAGTGATCTCATTTAAATATTCCTTCCATGATATGTTCAGCGCTGTTTTCCACAGGTTATACTTTCCTATAATGTTTTCTTTCGCTCTCTCATGCAGTTTGCAGTATTCATTCATCGCTTTTTTGCTACAGATTTCGCATTTCAACGCGCTTCCTCCCTTCTTCTTTTGATGAACACTCCGGATTGAAGCATAGCCTCCACGTTCTTTTGCCCCTCATCCGTATCTGCATTAATGGCCACCGGCATGATTTGCAGTCTCTTCCCAACGGTTTCGCGGTTCCTCGTTGGGGTAGAGGGAATGAGGCTCTGCAAAGACCTTTGAAATAATTGCTGCAACCAATAAAACGTTTCCCAGTTTTCCTCGAGTGGAGAATTATCAATTGACCCGAGCTGCAGCTCGAGCAACTGCCAATGACCCGTTCCTGCACTTGTGCGTTTCTAATTGCATCACTTAATGTTCGACCTATTGTTTCCTCTTTTCGCTTAAACTCTTCCAGTAACGGTCTTAGCTGGGTAACAGTGTCTATGAGTACGTTTTCCCTCTTCTCGTTGCCACTCTTGACAAACTCCATCTTCTCTTCGAGTTCTCTAGTAAGCTTCACCGAAACAACTTCTGGGCAGTGTTCTTGAAGAGTCTCAGAGACAGTAATCCCCAAGTCGGTTGCCCTAACCCGCTCATCTGCAATGTATCCTCTGTTGTAGAGAGTTTCAATGATGTCTGCTCTTGTGGTTTTTGTCCCAATTCCTTCATCCTCCATTTTGTTCAGCAGAGTGCTTGGATTGTAGCGAGGTGGAGGCTTAGTGAATTTATCTTTTCGAGTTATGTTGGTCAGTTTTATCTTCTCCCCCTCTTTCAGAGAGGGTAACAACAATTCTTCGGTGCGCGTGTATGGTATGTAGAAATGCATCCAGCCTTCTTTCATGACTCGCCTTCCACGCAAGTAGAAGTGATAGCCATTTACTCCTATGCAAACTCTTGTGCTTTGCACGATTGCTGATTCGCCGAAAACAGCCATAAAGCGTCTAACAACCAAATCCCAAATCTTCTTTTCGGATTCGCTCAGTGCTCTTGCGGGCAAGTTGCCAGTAGGGTAGACTGCCGGGTGTGAGGAATCTTCCTTTTTCCCCTCCATCGGTTTTAGCTTCTCCTTCTTGAGGAGCTCCGACGCCAGTCTTCCGTAAACTAGCTTCTTGCTTAACCCCTTGAGTATTCTTCTGTAGTTTATTATTGATGGCAGTCTCTGACTGCTTGTTCTTGGATAGGAAATCAGCGTTTTGAGGTATAGACGCTCGGCGACGCGTGCAGTTCGTCTCGGTTTGTATCTAAACAGGCGGTATGCCTCAGTCTGAAGCTTGCCCAAATCAAATGGGATTGGAGGTTTTTGACGGAGGTTTTTCACACCAATCTTCTCGATTTCACCGATCTTTCCTCTGCATTTCTTCACAACTGTGTCTGCCTCAATCCTTTTCTCGATTTTCTGTCTCGCATATTTCGCTTCATAAGCACAACCGTATTTCTCAAACGTTGCCTTTATACCCCAATAGGGGGTGGGCACAAAACAACGGATTGCGCTTTCTCTCCTAGCCAGAAATCTGAGAGTTGGTCCTTGCACCCTTCCTGTGCTCAGCGTGGCATATCTTCCGCTCCAACGTTCAGCTGCTAACGTAAGCGCACGTGAAAGGTTCATACCATATAGCCAGTCTACTTCGTGCCTGGTTTTTCCCGCCTCTATGAGAGCAAAGTCAAGACGGGGTAGGAGTTTCTGATAGGACTTTTCCAACTCGCTTTTCATGAGTGTTGAAAATTTCATCCTTCTTGCCGTTGCTTCTTTGTTTCCACATACATATTTCAGTATGCAGTACCCAATGAGGCTTCCTTCAAGGTCGTAGTCACAAGCCCCTATGAAATGATCAGCGTCTTGTGCGAGCTTGGAAAGAAGCTCAGTCCATATGCGAATCCGTTTTGCTCCCCTCTCTGCAACATGTCGTGGCGCCCATTTGAAGTCAAAGACTGGATAGTAGTTTCTTCTTCCTTGCGTTTGAACAACAGTGTACAGGTGTCCAAGGGCTGGAGCCACAACAAGTCTCTTTCCTCTGCAGTGAGCCACAAAATACGGTACTCCTTTCTCTCGGATTTCTTCAGGCTTCCCTTCGTGATCTAATGCTTCTGCTAGTCGTTGAGCAGCACTTGGTTTCTCGGCGATTATTAGAGTGTGTTTCTCCATCGGGTAGTCCTTTCTTTCCAAGCCTTTGCACAAGTTATAAATAGTTTGGGAAGGCTTTTTCTCTGTGTTCGGCAACGGTTGTGATACGGTGCCCCAACGTGCGGTTTGCCAGAATTGTGGTGGTCTCCTTTATGAGGGTGTAGACTTGAAGCCTCCTGATGAAATCATCCAACAGTACGACGGCAAATGCCCGAAATGTGGCAAAAAACTGTCTTCTGTCCCGAAAGATGTCGATGTCAAACCCGTTAAGTAACAGATGTATGCAACCAAGTGAACAAACACTTCGTCCTGCATTTATGGTTAGAGGTTTGCTTGTTGGGCGAGCATAATCAAAGAACGCATCTTTACAGGTTTCATAGCCAAAACGGAAGAATCTCCCTATTTGCGGGGTTTGAAATGCCAATGTGGTATAAAGGGGTCGTTCCAGAACACATGGCAGTACGAAAGAACGTGGGGATTTTCGACATCTCCCACATGGGACGAACGCTCGTCGTTGGACCAGAAGCCGAAGCCTTTCTAGATTACGTGACAACCAATGACGTTGCAGCCCTAGTACCTCTTAGTGCACACTACTCCTTGATGTGCAATGAGAGAGGGGGAATTATAGACGATTTTGTCCTATCTAGAATAGAAGAAGAGCAGTTTCTTATGGTTTACAACGCAATTAACCGAGATGAAAACCTCAAGTGGTTGATTAGGCATTCTCGCAATTTCGATGCCAGCGTCAAGGAAGCTTCAGACAGCATAGCCATGTTTGCAGTTCAGGGTCCAAAGGCAGAGGGAACATTACAGAAAGTGTCCACTGGAGATCTAGGCAGAATCGAACGCTTCAGATGTGGTTGGACTGAACTAGCTGGAGTCGACTCTTCTGTATCAAGAACAGGATATACCGGTGAAGACGGATTTGAAGTCTTCGTGTGGAACACCTCTATTACGAACCCGCACAAGGCTGAAAAGGTGTGGAGCGCCATTATGAAGGCCGGCCAAGAAGTCGGGATAGAACCGTGTGGGCTCGGAGCCAGAGACACGCTTAGATTAGAAGCCGGCATGTGTTTATACGGAAACGACATCGATGAAAACACGAACCCTTTTGAAGCAAGACTAGGCTTTGTCGTGAAAACAAAAAAAGGGAAATTCATCGGCAGAGATGCCTTGGTGGAATGGAAAACCGAGGGTTTGAAAAGGAAGCGCATTGGCATTCGAATGTTGGAGAGAGGGATTCCTCGCCAACATTGTGAAGTATGGAGAAATGAAGAAAAGGTAGGATTGGTGACCAGCGGAACATTCTCCCCTTTGCTTAAATGTGGCATAGCCATGGCGTATGTCACGAAAGAACACGCAGTCGATGGCGAATCTGTCATGGTGAAGATACGAAATAAACTTGCTAAAGCGGAAGTCGTTAGATTCCCTCTCTATGACACAACGCAGTATGGTTTTAGAAGAAAGACATGAACTTTCTTATTAGGATATATATGTAATCCGTTCTTCTTCCATTCTACGCATTTTTCTTGAGTGGAACTCTCTCTGGCTCTCTATTTCTCGCATTCTTTCCACAATTTTCTCTGACTTTGATATTTCTTCGTCCAGTTCAGGTAAATCGACTTTGATCTGAAGCATCTTCTGTAAAACGTTGAGGACGCTTTTGGCCGCTTTGGGGTCTGGGAGATAGCCACGGGTCTCTCCTAGCAGGCAAAGCGCGTCTATGTTTCTGAACCTTGCCAGGCCCAGGAGCAAGCCAGCTGTTCCAACAATCGGGTTTCCTGCAGGACTGGTCAACGCCTCTGCGTTCAATGCTTTTTTCAGAAGCTGGGGACTGGTTGAGACGGCTACTACCTTTGGCGTTTCCCCTGGCTCTTTTCGGTAACCTCCAATTGTGATTATCGTTTTCACGCCGTGTTTCTCTGCAAAGTCTAGGATACAGTCAGCTATGTCGTATTGCCCCTCGATTGATTGCGCCTGGCTGTCTCCTGTCAAGAAAATGAAGTCGTTTTCTCCAGCTTTGTTCTTCCAGAAGTAGAACATCCCATGAAGCAGCCTGACACTTCCTTTCTTGTTTACAAGAACATAGTAGGGAAAGTGAGGAGAGTACAATTCAGCAAGTTTTTTGGCGTTCAATTGCTTGGCGAAGTATCGTGTGGCTATTCTTCCAACCATTCCTAGTCCAGGAAGCCCTTCCACCAGAATGGGTTTTTTCAACCTAACTCTTATTTTTTCCTTTACCTGTGTTGTTTTCATCTCAGCTTCAATCCCCGCATTGCCCATCTATATCTTGCATACCTATCGTCGGGAGAAAACCTTGCTGGGTGAGGTATGCGCACATTTCCTCCACAGTGTGGGCATTTCTCTTGATTCAAGGTGTATTTCTCTCATTTTTCAAATTTTCTAAGCAACCAGACCATCATTTTTCCCTATTGAAGACCCCTTGTCCGCCGGCCTTTGCTATTTTTTTTAGCGCGGTTTTTGTGGTTTTTTCGAGAATTCTTTCAGCTTCCTTGTAGTCTTCAGCCAGAACTTCAATGCGATATTTTGGTGGGGAAATTACGTGAACATGAACCTCTGCTTCTTGAGGGGACCCTGCTTTCCGAGCACTCAATAGCGCGTCTCGGATTGCAGTTGCTCCATTGGGTTTTGCACATTCAAGCTCCAGTATTCCTTTGACTTTTACTGTGGGTATTCCAATTCTCTCTTTAGCAATTTTTTCAAGAGTTTTTGCTATCTCCTTGGATACGCCCAGCTTCAACAGAAAGTTTGCTCCCTCTTTTGCGGTTTTTTCCAGTCCTTCATAAATTCCTCCAAATTCCTTCTCGAGGGCAGCCCCTACTTTCTCATAGATCTCTTCTGGAGATATGGCTAGCTTTTCAGAGGCATTTTGCAACAACGCATCTGCTCTTCTTTCTTTTTTCCATAATAGGTTTTTTTCCTTTTTTTCCCGTTTCGTAACCCTTCTAAGCGAGAGATCCACTTGCCCTTTTTCTATGTTGACTCGTAGAACTTTCAAGACAAGTTTTTGTCTTTCACGCACAAAATCTCGGATGTTTTTGACCCAGGTTGAGGAAAGCTCCGATATATGGAGTAACCCCCGCTTGTCATACTCATCTAATACAACATATGCACCAAAGCTTGTTACTTTTTCAACCGTGGCGATTACGAGGTCTCCGATATCCGGCCATTCCGTTTTTTTGAATGCCACTTTCTCGCCTCATTCACTCAAATACAGCGACAACTTCTCCCTTAATCACGACCTTTCCGCTGGAGGGTTCTGCGAGTAGGGCTCCACAAACATTGCAGTGAACAACGCTCGTCGAATGACTAAAGAGGGCCTGTTCGTTTCCACAATCGGAACACTTCACTCGAAGGAACCTACTTCTAGGTTTTGGTATCAATCTTTCCCAATCACTCATTTTCATCCCTTCTATTCAAAGACTAGCTTTCTGAGACGCATTCCCTTTTTGTGTCTTGTGTAACCGCAAGTTTTGCACGCAAGTCTTAGCGTTTGTTTCTTTGTTGTCTTGGCGAATTTTTTCTGAAGGGAGTATTTCTGCCCGCCATATCCTTTTTTTTCACGTTCGTGTCGCCGTTCACCCTCAGCCAAAGCCCGCCTCTTCCCAGCTTTATACAGAGAGGTCAGGTGAGGTTGATGAGTTTTACATCTTGGACAGTATGTGGTGACTTCCTTGGGCATTCTCATATGACTCGCCAATCAAATCGGTATAGAACAGCCCAATCAATTACTATTTAAATGCTTCTGGAGGCGGATTTAAACACTGCCTTAATTTCGAGTTTTGACTGTTGCGCCGTCGTGGTTCTTGTTCGTGCCAATCAGAAAAGGTCATGCAGACCAAAGCTACAGACGAAAGTTTGGTTTACACTCTGAATGTACAATGCCCTGGCTATGCTTATCATTATGCCCGCTTATACATCAATCCGACTGAAAGCGTGTCATGCGAATCAGTCTTGCTTCCTAGGCTCACTGGTGATTCAAGCTTAGGCTTCTACCTCTACAGCCACGCTTTGTCTAATCAGGATTCGAGCGTTTTCAGAAGGCAGAGTTGCTATGTTCTCTGGTTTGAACGGTCCATATGTCTTCATATCGGACCCGACAATAGCTGGTACTTCTTGAAGAAGGCGCACCAGTTTTTTTTTCGGCTGCTCTTTTCTCTTGACATGAGATAGGTGCCCCTTGAGGATGTCTTTAGCCAATAGGTGGTAGGGCTCGACTAGAAGAGAGACCCCTTCTACAAGTTTTTCCTCTTCCGAGGTCAGACCAACTCCACGCATTGTTTTTTCCTTCAGAGTATTTTGCAAAGTCTTCTCGTACCGAAGTTGAACTAGCTCACTCACTGTTTTCCTCACATTCACGAACTCACGTTGCATAAGTCTCGCTTTCGCTGTTTTTTCATCCAGCATCCGCCTTTCTTTCTTTATTCTTTTCACGTAGTCAGCTAGTTTCGCATAAAAGTCTTGAGGAAGTGTCTGAACGTCAACGTTTTCCCTCTCCTTTTTCCATGCTTTATAGAGCAGGTCGTACATGTTTATTCCACCATTTTTGCCCTTCCCTTACATAAGAGCAGCAACGCAGCCGCCATGGGTAATTCAATCGTTTCCCCCTGATAAGGACCATAGGTTCCGTTCCCTAACTTAAATTGAGGAGCATACGACACCACAACTGTTGCTGAACCTTCTTTGAAAGCGACAGCCCTTTCTAGAGGGTCGAATTGCTCAATGCCAGTGATTGGAACCTCAATTTTCCTCAGACCAGTTTTTCCATGCAACGTGTTACTCAGCCTGATTAAGCGATGAATGTCTGTCGTAACAACGGTGTCGATCTTTGCTGATTGCTTCTCTGCTCCATGTCGAGCTATTTTTTTCCAACTCTCAAATCCTACGTCTTTTGTGACCCCCCAAGGTCCTTTTCCTTTCCAGCTTTCCAACAACAACTCTCTGTGTTCGGTTAGATTGGAAGCGACCTTTTTTCTCAATCCAATCTGTTGCAGTTCTTCGGGAGTAGCTGACAAAAGGAGTTCGTAAACTCCCCTAGCGATTCTTCCTCTCCACCCGGAACCATCCAGACCAGGACCAAACAGTATGCGTGATCTCTCTTCACTTCTTTCACCTAAACCGTGGAACTCTGTTTCTAACCCTATCCCTAGGATATATTCCACTATTTCTCTACGCGCCATTTGATCGAGTGTTTGAACCTCCTCGCTTTCCACACAAATATGATATCCACGATGCCCCGAAAAACTGACTTCTATCTCTTCTGAGGAAAACCCAAGGTCCCTCATCAAGAAGTCAATAAGTTTCATCGTTTCCGTTTTCGCTGAGTCCAAACAGATTTCACAAAACCACGTCTCTTCCTGGAACTTCTGTTCACCACATGAGGAGCATTTTCCGGGCGTTGCCCCTTTGCCGATTGCCCCACAACTGCTGCAAATCCATCTATCGTGGTCTTTTCTGCATGGTGTCGGAATGTGATCGGCATCAATGTCAAAGATTAGGTCTGTTCCCGTTCTACCTTTATCTTCCATTTTCTCTTCCGGTTTTTCATAACGCGCACTCGAATAGTAAACATCCAAAGGAACCACCGCTTTCAAAAAAGACCTGAGGCTTTCTGCATTCTTGAAGCTTTTATGGCGAGCCATGATCTTTTCCTTGAACAAGACAAATCCGAACTCGCGCCTTTCGATAGCGGAGGGTGGTTGAATGGCAGAAGGGTGCTTCTGATAATATTCAGCAAATCTGCTTCGGACGAAACGTAGCGGAGAGAGAAGTATGTGCATTCCTCCAGTAGGCTGCCTCATAGTAGGCGACGGTCTATTTCTAGTGCAATGATGGATAATTACATTTCGACTGTTGAATTGCTTTGTTCAATCATTTCTCCATTTGTGACATATCCGTGTCCAGCCTTTTTTTGGCACGGGCTCCTTTGCAGAAGCAGTTTAACCCTGCAGTTTTGTCTTCCTCAATCCCTCCATTTTCAACACGCTGTATATGTCTTGCTTGTTACTACGCGAGAACGAAATGCAATCGGATCATGTTTCTTCCTCAGAAGTGCTTCTTTGTGCAACCCTCAATTTCCGTCGATAATAAGCCAAAGGACGATAAACCTTTCTGCATACATCATCCATGCTAGGGCAGACCCCATGGGTACGTAACGTGTCGCAACGGGGGGGAACATATTTCGTTCTAGACCCTCTTCCGCCAGCTATATGTTCCACTTGGTATCGGGTTAATCTTTCATTGAAGTCGGGAAGTGATCTGAATAGATTGACAACATCTTCTGTCGCCATGCCTATGTTTATCAAGAATGATGTTAAGGTGAAGCGTCCGATGTGGGAAATGTTGCGTCCTGATGTTATTGTACCGTGTAATTCTCTTATGCATGGTGGAAATGCGTTGATTAACACTTCCTTGGAGGGTTCTAGTGGACGGGCTTCTCCGCGTTTCTCCCTAAGTAGTCGTTTCAATCGGTTTACACGATTCATCAGTGTTTCAGGTAGCGATCCAACATCAGTGTCAAGTTTCCCTTCGATGTACCTTCGTATTTCTTCTTCTAAGAGACGTACCACATCGTTTTTTGTTAGGCAGACTTCACCATTTGACATTCGCTTGTTGACGAGTTTCCACTTTTTGTCGTGAAAACCTGTCGCATTTCTTAGGAAGTCTGTGTAATGGAGCGTGAAGTCGTAGGTCAATGAGTTAGTAGGGTCTTCAACGGAATCTATCTTCCAGTTGAAATTGTTCGCGATGAGCGTGATTTTATCCTCCCTCTCGTTTCTGAGTAGGTTGGAAGCTCGTCTTGCTTCTGCTAGTGCATATCTCCTCTTCAGGAATGAAACGCCTATTGTAGCTACCATCATCACTGCTATTGGAAAGGAAGGAATTTCAACCTCATCTTTATCTGATTGCCCGGTCACTGCACCGAAGAGAATAGTCTCTTCTATTCTGTCCTCAGCTCTATCTAATACAGATTTATATTCTGGGCTTGCCAGGTCGCCGATCTTCACGCCTAATGGGCTTATGAAGTTAGCTGCTTCAGGAATAAAGGGGTACTTAGCCCAGTAGCTTTTGGTGAGTGGCAGTCTGTCTTCCAGCTGTGGTTGTTATTCCACTTCTATGCGTGGAGCCAGAAAAAACGACAGCTTTCCTTCGCTTCGCTGTTTGAAGTCTAGTTTGATGGGCATGTCTGAGGAGAATTCCAGCGTAGCGACGTCTGATGTTGCCACAGCGGCTTTGATAATCTCCGAGAGATAGCTCAGGCTGAAGGTGGCTTTCGAGTTCTCCTTTGTTTCCAGGTCGAGGAGTGCGTCGCTTCCTTTCTTCATCTCTATGGTGGCACCCATCAAGTCTCCCGTTGCGTTCATCACAAGTTTTTCATTGTCCGCCTCAATTCGAACATGGTCGCTTACCAAGGCCGCGTCTTCAATTGCTTCACGCAATCCTTCAGTGGTGGCTTTAGCTTTTATGGCAAACGTCACCTTTGGGGTAGGAACCTCTTCTTCTACCGCTTCCAATGTGGGCATACTGAATGCACGTGTGTATTTTCCTCGAACTGTTGTTTGCAGTTGTCCAGTCTTTTCATCTAATGAAAGCTCGACGGATTCATCTTTTCCTGCTCTTCTAAGCAGTTTGAGCAGCCCACTGATGTTTATACACATTTTCATAGTTTCGCTAGCTGTGTATTCGTCGAAAACCGTTTTCGGCAATTCGAAGTCTACCATGGCTACGCGTGATGGATCCATTGCTCGCAGTTTGATTGCATCCGGGGTTACATCAAACGTTGCTTCGTCGATGAGGGTTGAAATAGCAGCTAGCATGTCTTTTGTGAATTTTGCGTCAGCCATCTTGACTTTGAACAATGATAAACCTCCTTCAACGCTTACTCTTATTCTTCGACCATTTTAATCTTTACTTATTTCTGAGAACTGTGGTTTGCAGATACCAAGTCTTGACCTCAGGAGAACAATCGCCAATGAGATTGGAATGAACATGAGCATTGGATATAGTCTGTCGGTTCCTTGAACCTCTTTCGCCAATAGTCTCTTGGCTCGTTCTACATACAAGAGTGTCAAGAAGCACGAAACAACGAATGCTTTTAGCTGTATTCTCGGAAAGTATGACTACACTTCGTGCAACGGAAAAACTGCGTAGAAGACTCATCACTTCCTCTAGTCTGAACCTGCCACGCAGAAGCCAACATATTCCCACATTTAGGGCACTCGACCCTAACAGTAGGTAAGGTCCGCAACTTCTGTGCTTCCTTTCCAATCACAACCACACGTTCTTGTGAATCATGCTCCACAATCTTTGGAGCGGCAACCATTTTGTCTACTCCCCGTTTCTTGTAGCCACATTTTTGACATGAGAGCGCTACGACCACCTTGCTTCCCCGTTCTTTCCGGGCTGGAGTCAACCTCGTTCCGCATTTAGGGCAAAACTCCATGGCACTTCACATTCCGTTCACCTTCCTTGCTTTCGCATCTTTTAAACGTTTTCTTTTGGTTGGGTTAGCCCAGATGCAATAATGTGTGCGACTCGCAACGGTTCCGGAATGTTACTTCGTGTAGACGTACTCTTCACAACTTTCTTGGCATCCTTCTCTGAGATCCCCGCAATCTGTATATACACAGCTTGTTCAGTGCCTCGCGTATGCACCTCGATTATCTCTCCTGCATTCTCCATTGCTTCCCACCGTTTACTGTATTCAGGCAGATTCTGAATCGCCTTCTTTATATCATTGAACCTTGGCTTCTCTCGCATAACCGCGATTACAGGTAAACGCACTCTTTCGAAAAGCTTCTTGATATCCACCACGTTGAAACCGGCAAAAGTAACCCCGCTTAGCATCACTGCTCTTAGTTGATGATACTGAGTAGATGCAGAAATCATGGACGCTATCTTTTCCGTTGCACCGAACCCATCAATCTCCACCTCTGTTCGCATAACTCCATCGAGCCAGTATCCACCTCGGTACACAACCCCTACAACGACCGCGAAGCTCTTTGCGTGAGGTACAAAAACTCCATCATCAACGCCCAGCACTCGGATCTCTGGCTTTACACACCGAATTCTCACAATGTTTTCGTGCATAAGATGCACCAAATATATTATAATTGAACAACCGTTTTAAAGTGAGACGCAATGTTCGCTTTCATATCACAATATAGAACCCTAAGAGAAATTCTAGTTGATCACAAACTCGCGGCTCTGGGAGATGCCTATGTCAACCTCATCTATTCGCTAGCCCTGTCAGAGAGAGAAGGGCAACCTGTAGGCAAAAAAGTGAACAGTCATGTACTTGCTGCAGCACTAAAGAAGGCGGAAATGAGGGATTTCTTGCCTCGAAGAACGGACCGCCATAGTCAAGCAGACGCCGCAGAAGCTGTGATTGTTTATGCATGGGTACAGGACCTGATGAGTATGCAAGAGGGGGTCAACCTTTTGGGGCAAGAAGAAGACGTAATTGACGCTTTTTGCTCTCTCCTCTGTACTGTACGAAGAAGATTGAAGCTATGAGGGCTTGGTACTGAATTCTGTCAACTCGTGGGGGTAGTCGAATTCGGGTTTCGTTGCCATTTTCTCAACGCTTTCTTAAAGGTCTCTCCAAATTCTTTGTTTTGTTCCCGTTTTTTTTCCACGGCGCTTCGAATCGTGGTTTCCGACTTCGACGTTCCCTTGGTTCGAATATAGAGTATCGACATAGACCTCAGTGGATGTGGTATATCATAACCTGCCACGTCAACTGCATCATCCTTGAGGAGAGCTTTCTGCAGTATGTTGTTGAATGTGTGACCTACGCCTTCAATCTCTAATCTCAGTTCATTTGATGTCTTCTTCAGAACCTTGATCTCCATTCTTTTCCCTCCAAGCATCGTCTTTCCCGTAGTCTGAAGCAACTTTTCGCCTTTCGATTTTTCCACACTCCGTACACCGCATTCTGCGCCTTTCTAAGAGCAGAGTATGCCCACATCTTGAACAAAAGGCGTGGATAACTCCAAGATTCTTTTCCACCGTCGATAGGTGATATGTTCTATTCTTGTGCACTATTACTCTGGCTCTCATGATGTCACCTGGTTTGCATACCTCGAACATTGTATCAACATAACTGAGACTCGAATCAGAAATGTGTAGAGTGCCAGTGAAGAGGTCTGGCAGTAGTGCCCTTCCTATCTTGAATATGCGCAACGCTGCCATTTTGTTTTGTACGCTTGCAACGCGCCCAATGATTGTGCTTCCCGCTATAGGAACAATCGCTCCATGTACCATAGAATAGACGGATATTTTCTTGTTCAGCGTATCTAGGAGCGTGCGTCCAGTGAGATTTGAGTGGACTGTTCCAGCCTCTACATATGTTCCTGAGCCAGATGTGAATTCTTCAATAACCCCCAGACGATCTCCTGGTGTAACGAACAGTCCGCTTTTTCTCTCGGATTTACCCACAAGTTTTCCCTTCTACTTGGTATAGATCAACCCCAACATTATGCTTTCTTCTTGTGTGAAACTCAAAGAGTTTCGGAATGGTTGTCTGCATGGGGAATATTCCTGTAACCCTTCCCCCACGCTTCTCAATAAACCTTTTGATGAAGCCCCGGTTCTGTTTCCCGCTTTTGTGAAGGGAATATATCCTGTGACCTAGTTGCAAAGATTTCTTGATGAATTTTCGATCAGCCTTTCTTTTCTGGATACCAAATGGGGGATTCTGCAAAACAGTGTCGAAAGAACCACACACTGCATCAATATCCGCCACTACCCAACTTGTCTTTTCTTTTACACCCATTTTCTCTGCGTTTATCAACGCTATTTTTGCGGCTACTCTGTCCGAATCTATACCTGTAGCTTCTTTTGCTCCAAGAAGAGCCGCCCCAATCGCCAACCTCCCAGTGCCACAACCTAGATCAATAATTGTTTTATCAATAACGTCGTCATAGATGTACGTCGCAGTGTAGAGAATTTCTGCAGCGACCTCGGGAGGTATTGTGTATTGCTCCAAGTAAGCCTTAGGGGTTGGATGGGGCGCAATCTCCAACAATGCTTTTTCCAAGTCTAGCTTCCGAACCAACCCTTTCTGCATAATTCTTCCCAGCTTTTTCTTCCCAACATAACGAGTGTTTCGTTATACGTCAGGACGGGTTTGCGAAAGCTCAGTGTGTCATCCAGAGAGATGCGTGGGCAAGCAGTATTCACGTACGCGTTTATGCCAAGGAACTGCATGAGCACATTGGGTGTGATCTCTCTTATCGAAAGCAATGTTGCCTTCCTCCCGTTCTTTTCCAGTTTTCTTTTCATTCTAAGGGCGTCTCTAACTCTTTTCTGACCAGTTTTAAGACCAATTAATACCCCGAAGGCTTTTGCCTCCTTTGCTTTGCAAATGCTTGCCCATCGCTCTTTGAGTACCCTTACGACTTCATCACGAACTGGGTAAGCTCTTCTTTCATAGGGATCGGCAACTATTGTGGGTTTTCCAGTCACTAGCTCCACGCCGATGGCATGGAATCTGCCTCCTCCTAAGAAGAGGAATGCCTCAACATCTTTGGAAATTAGTCGAGCGTTGCTAAAATCACAGCCGATCACTTGTCCAGCGTATTTTGATTGCCCAGCATCTCCAATAGCTACTGTTTTCCCTCCTTTTAGAAGCAGTTCCCTTGCTTTGTTCAGCATGTGAGTATGCTGAATTGTGGCTACAAGTCCGATGTTCGAATAATTTTTAAGTAGTCGTATTGCTTTTTTCACCGAGCTTTTAATGCTAATCGTTGCTCTCGCTTCAACAAATAATGTTTGCACCCGTTCTTGCTTCATCATTTCACTGTGTCCGTAGTGTACAATCAAGTCTACACCTAGGCTTTCAGCATCAAGTGTGGCTAAATCACACGCGCCATAACATGAATCGGCCGACACAAACGGAACTGCCCCAGCCTTTTCAACTATGGCCCCAAGTCGTGGGCCTTCTCGTTTTAGGCCTTCAGGAAGCTGAATTAGGACACGCTTTGCTCCACGCCGTTCTATTTCCCGCTTTACTTTCTCTTCCTTAAAATCGATTTTCGTCATGAGAACCCGCCCAAGCCAAGCGCGCGATGAAGTTAGCTCGTATCGAATAATTTCCTCATCAAATAATCAGCATTGGCTTCACTTATTGCTAATTCTCTCGAAATCTTCACTGAATCCTTATCACATTCTTCTATGAAATCCCTCAATTCATCTTCTATTTCCTTCACAACTAACAGGGTTTCAACAACTTTGTCGGGGTTAACACCGATCGAATCGAGATGTATCACAAGAAATTTTATGAAATCTTTTCCTAAATCGCTTGGTGCTTGTCCGCAGATACCAACAGACCGAACGGGTCTCATTGAATGGGCGCCCTCACACAACATCTCGATAGCCTTTTTCACTGCAGGATTTGACTCATCAAATTCCCATGCTAAAATCTCGGAATCCCTGTCTATAGCTAGAGTTAGTTGGGTCAAATCATTGCTACCTATACTGAAGCCATCACAATACTCGGCAAACTTTCTAGGAGTAATACAAATGCTGGGAACCTCTGCCATGAAAATTATCCTAGGAATTTTCAAGTTAGATTCTTCGAAGCATTTCCTAATCATATTGGTGACTTTGTCAGCTTCATCAGTCGTTCTTACAAATGGAACCATTGGTATGGCGTTAGTCAGGCTTAATTTGTGAACCTCGGTGAAAGCTTTTAATTCTAGATTAAATGCTTCAGCAAAAAGCCTACTGACGTATCTTGAAGCTCCTCTGAACCCGAGCATCGGATTATTCTCCACAAACTCCAACTCGATTTCATTACATTCAACCTTTTTTGAGCCACAAGTCGGGCATCTATCTTGTTTAGATAAAGATATGCTCTTGCCGCAACTGCAAACGATTTCGTAGTGCAAGGCGCCAGGGAGCCCGGAATACTCATTCGTCTTGAAATCACTGAATCTAACTATTATATCTCTTGGAAGAAATGCAGACGCAATTATCGAGATCCCAGTCTTGAGTCTTTCCACATATTCTTGGGAGAGAGATCTTATTCCTGAATATTTCTGTTTCATATCATCGGCCCATCTATCGTGGCCAAGTTTATCAGCCTTTAAGGCAAAAACAGGATGCATACCTGTACCCGCAACTATGAATTCTATTCTGACTAAGGAGCTGCCTTTTGAGGGCAATTGACTTACTTTCAATGCTTCATTTGGGGAGCCGATATTCACAAGAATCTTGGTAATTGTCTCAGGAAGTTCTTTCAACTCCACTTCTTGCACCTCGAACTGCAAAACTCTGCTGTAGATTCTAGCCTCGCCCGAAGAGCAATCGAGAGTAACCTTGATTTCGTCTTCTAGTCGAAGAGCATTAGAAACGCTCACAGCACATGGCACTCCTCTTTCTCTCGATACGATAGCCGCGTGTGAGGTTCTGTTACCCCGCTCACATATTATGCCAGAAATCTTTTCTAGGTCCATCACAACTTCCCAATCAGGAGTAGTCATGGAAGTTACCAGTATAGGTCTTATTCCTTTCCTGTTCTGAGTTTCAACTTGCCTTTTCGCTTCAACGTGATCCAGGGCTTTAACAACTGGACCTACCGCAATTTTCGTCCCAACAGCGATGCCAGTATGAGTCGGTCTGATTCTTGGCTGCTCTTTAAGCTTATGCAGAGTTAGAACAGCCTTCGTTCCATGAACAGTTTCAGGTCGAGCTTGGACAATGTGCACTTTTCCATTCTCAACTGCAAACTCAATGTCCATCGGTTTATCGTACGCCTTCTCAATTCTTGTGGTAAACTCTGCAACTTGCTTTGCTTCATCCGATGTCAAGACTTTCGGATTGTCTGCTTTTACAGGAACCTCCACGTTTTTTCCAGTCTTGGAATCAAAAATGAGCATCTCCTTTTGCGGGTTTGAGGGGACTATTGTGCCAAGTACTCTCGGCTCAGGCCTTTTGACGAAAGCTGTCCAAGGAGCGTTCTCTTTTCCTTGAACTATCATTTCTCCAAGACCATGGACTGCCTGGATAACGCCAACATTTCTATTGCCCGTATCAGGATCTATGGAAAAAGCAACTCCAGCTCTATCAGAATCAATCATAGCTTGAATTATGACGGACATGACCCCTTTCTTGACGAGATCGGCTTCGGAAATGTCTAGAAGTTGTTTTTTTCTCAAATCATTTCTGTAGTCCACAACCCTCCAACCATAAGCAGATGCAATACACTTCAACACATATTTAGTTACGTTGGAATCAAGTGGAACATTCAAATAGGTTTCAAACTGACCTGCAAAAGCAGCAGTAGGTAAATCTTCAGTAACTCCAGAACTCCTAACAGCAACTCTGCGTCTTCTTGCGTGTTGTTTCATGGAGTTGACTTTGGCGATGAGCGGCTTGGATAATTCTTTTGGCACTCTCATGTTTTCGATTTCTTCAGTCAGTTCAGCTGCGATTTTTTCCGCAGTTTTTTCATCGCCTTCAGTAAGTTTATTATCTAATTCTCCAACTGATTCGAGTATCTTCTCATTATTTAATAGAGCTTTGGCGAATTCAGTGGTAACCATGATTGCATGAGGCACGTTTTCTTTGCCCACAATTCTCACTAGTTTTGCAAGATTAGATCCTTTTCCACCAGTTACGCTTCCGTCAGAGGCAGAAGGATCACTGATGTCTACAACGTAATTCATTTTCACTCTTCTTCTTGAACCTTCTCAACAATTATCCTGCAGGGAGTTGGCAGTTTAGCCCCCCCACGCCTTAATGCTTCCTTTGCAACTTCAAGACCATCCTCATTTACATTCACTGTTATAACCGCCTGATTTGGTTTAACTCGTGCAGCAGTTCCTATGGGTTTTCCGAAGGCTCTCTTCATCCCATCTTGCAGTCGATCTGCATGTGCTCCAAAGATCATTCTGTTTTCCCGAAGCACATTGTGAGGATAGGGCAAGACACGTAAGCAATACTTTTTCTCAAATTTTTCCGATAACAAGCGGTTAGTTGCTATACGTGCCGCTTCTAGCGCGCTGTGGCGTATTTGAACTGCTTTTTGGGCAATCAGACGTGCCTGATATTCGAAACTATCCGTGGGGGTTCCCATAGTGAATTTGGTTATTTTCGGCTGGGGAAAGCCTCGCATATATTTCTTCCTTGTGTAGGATTGGCCTTTCACCCTCCGGTAATTGTGTGCCTTCATCGTTTTTCCCCTCAGCTTACAAAGTTCAGTGTATTTAAAGCATTTGCTGGTGCTATCCTTTATTTAGATTGCGAATCCGTAATACTATTGACTTGTTCGTTTGTTAGTTCTTCATTGTCTGTCGTACTTTTCCACTTCGTCATTCAATACAATGAGTCTTATCCCTGCATCTTCAAATATTCTTAGAGTATCCACTTCAGCGTGATAACGTTTTTCCGCAACTACACGCTTGATGCCAGAATTGATAATCATCATTGCGCAAGACCTGCAGGGAACCATTTTGCAGTAGAGCGTCGCTCCGTCTATAGACACCCCAAATTTCGCAGCTTGGATTATCGCGTTTTGCTCCGCGTGTAGTGTTCGCACACAATGTTGGGTGACGTTTCCACTGTCATCAAAAACCTTACGAATATCATGCCCCATTTCATCGCAATGGGGCAATCCTGCCGGCGAACCTACATAGCCAGTAGTCAGAATCCTCTTATCCTTCACAATCACACATCCGCTCCTACCTCTATCACATGTCGCCCTTCTCGAAACAGCTTCACATAAGTCAAGAAAATACCTGTCCCAACTTGGTCTCTCACACACTTCCATGTTTCCGCACATCGCTCGCGCCGATTGAATTGTACATTTCAACTTCTTTATTGTTTTTGCGCTCAAGATGGTCGTGTGGTCTCTTCTTTTGCAGTTTGGACGTAGCAGTCATTGTGTGGCTAGTTGTAGTCAAATGCGTGGATTGTTTATGATTCCCAAGTAGATTCGCCAATTTCACCTTGCCAAGAATGCGCATACACTTCTCAGCTTAGCCAAGCAATAACATGTATGGGTTGTTGCTTCTTATCGACCCCTTTAGGTATATGCAGGTTTGCAGCTGACTATATGGCTCGTCTTTGTCTTCTTACTTTTCCCAAAAAAAATGCTCTTTCAGGACCCTATGTCTCTTGTACAGACGTACCACCCACTGTTTTCTTTCGAAGTCTTCACATGGAGTTCTGCTATTTCCATGACATAAAGCAGCCGAATTACTTCTTTCAGTAACTTCGAACCAACACGTCTACCTTGACGGTCTTTGTAGCTAGAAAATTCTGCAACACGCTTCTAACACAAGCCTTGCCCTGCAGATATGCAGTTTTCTACGAATCAATCGCAGCGTTGATGCCCGCGCCTATGGCTCCTCGTAAAACCAATACTCTCGCAAGTTTCCTAATTGTTCTTCCCAAAGATACTTCGATGAAGCTTTGAGCATAGTCCATCAAATGCTGCTAGGACGGCTCTCTCCCCGTATCACGACTATTGTTTCAAACGCGACCTTCTTTTCAGCTACAATTATGGCTACTAACCCTTCTTCTTCAAGTTTCTGCATGGTCTCATCAACGTTGGAGAGAGTTGATTGAACCAAGATGATTCTGCCTTTTTCCACCAAATGCTGCGGAGCCCGAGAAACAAAGTGATCAATAATTTCCCTTCCAGACGCCCCGCCTGCCCAAGCTTTGCCTATCCATGTTTTCTGTTCGCTCCTCTCGGAGGGCAGATATGGGGCGTTGAAAACTATCACATTGAACTTTTCGTCTTTGCTTATGGGTTCGAACATGTGACCCAATCGTACGTCTATCTTATCCACAACGTTGTTTAGCCCTGCGTTCATTTGAGCACATCTAACAGCATGAGGATTAATGTCAACGGCGACCACTTTTTTCGCTTTCTTCGCAGCAAGAACACCGAGTATTCCACATCCAGTCCCCACATCAAGCACATCATCACTTTGGTTCACAATAAGATTTTCAGCCAAGAGGAATGTATCTTCGGCAGGTTCATACACGTTCTTTGAAACGTAAAAAGCATACTTGCCAAAGAAAATTCTCTTCTCAGGCGAATTCATCGGCTAGAGCACCAAAGTCTTCTGGCGTCAATTGTCTCACTCTTCTGTCGTGAAAAAGCAGGGAATCCGCCTGCTTCATCATGTCCTTTTCCGCTATTCCCCGATTGCGCAGAAAGGGTATGATTGCATTTCTCACTTTTCTGTTTCTTTGCGCAAACAACGTCCGTAAGAGATCAAAAAAGGTTTTCTCATCCTTAACTCGAAAAGGAGGCTTTCTAGGCTTCAACCGTACAACCATGGAGCCTACCTCCGGAGGGGGATAAAACATGTCTCGAGATACGTGGTTTAGAAGCTCCACTTCAGCTCGATAATAGGTGGAAACCGTAAGCCGCCCATACTCCTTGTTGCCAACACCAGCTGTCAGCCGCTCAGCAAACTCCTTCTGAAAAGTCAAAACGGCGCAGTGAAATGATTTTTCCAGAAGCCAAAACAATATTGGAGATGAAATAGAATATGGAGGAGTGGAAACCATTTTGCTAAACAAGGGAATATCAACGTGCAACACATCTCCTTCTATTAAGTCCACGTTCCGCAAGGTACGAAGCTGATCTTTCAGAATCTTTACCAACTTGGAATCCACTTCGACAGCAACAACTCTTTTACATTTTTTAGAAAGAAGCTGTGTAAGGAATCCTAGTCCAGCGCCTACCTCTAAAACAATATCCTCCGTATTTATGGATGCATAAGAGATCATTCTCCGTAGAAGAGAGGGATCCGTTGCAAAGTTTTGTCCCAGATGTTTCTTGGGGGAAAATTTGTAGAGGTGAATAAGTCGCTTCGCCTGTTGAAGGAGACTCATTTAAACCACTACGGAGCCCTCGTGAACAATCTATATTTGCTTTCTTCACTAAGTTCGACTAGAACCCTTTTTGTCACAAGCTTTGCAGGGCTGGGTACGTCGGCACGTTGCTGCAAGTCTTCAAAGCTTTCGAACGATTTTCTTTCTCGCTCATCAAGAATTTGCCACATGTATTTCTTTCCAATGCCTGGAATCAGTTCTAATGCATGCATCCTAGGTGTTACTGCTTGGACTGCGTTGAAGAAGTTAACAAACCAGCTCTCACGCCCTAGGATGATTTTCTCTACTACTTCGGAGAGTTCCATTTTTGCGTTGGCTGTCAACTCATCATAGCTGATTCTTCCTATGATATACGTAATCGTTTCACGATTGTTTTTGCCAACATAAACTCTGTCATAAGATTTCAGGGCGAGACCTTCTTTTGCGATTGCTTCCAAGAGCGTGAAATATTCTTCCCCCACTGCCTGAACTAGGGCTCCTGCGCGGTATCTATGTCTGGCTTCGGATCTTCCACGAGGAAGATAGTCAAGAACGTACGCATATTCTTCATAGCGTTTCGAGGATTCGAACGTTCTTTCTGTTCTCTCTTCTCTATATCTTGAGAACTCGTTGCCCCGCATTTGAGTCTCACGCCTTATGTCAACTATTCTTTGAAAAATCTTTTCTCGATTCCCACTCTTGAGTGGTTGTTTTGCGGGGGGTGTCTTCCAACATTACATCCTTCTCTTGCTGCAAAACATCTTTTATGAGTTCACGTTTATTAGTTTTCTTGCTTTTCGATACACAGTTTCTTGGAACACTCGCTTTTTCGTAGAAACTGCGTGGGCTCACATGAAGCCCGCAAGTGTTGT
Organism: Candidatus Bathyarchaeota archaeon; assembly: GCA_020348865.1. Taxonomy (GTDB): domain Archaea; phylum Thermoproteota; class Bathyarchaeia; order Bathyarchaeales; family Bathyarchaeaceae; genus SOJZ01. The sequence goes on from CP070754.1 coordinate 1,463,094, forward strand.
CCACTTCTAGTTTATTATAGAACCAGCTTTCACATAGTTGGAA
>CP070754.1:1463236-1497384 GCA_020348865.1 Candidatus Bathyarchaeota archaeon
TATGCAACCTCACGATTACAGTAACCACTGGAGGAATTACTTCTCCATTTCCTGGAACATACGCCTACACAAATGGAACAGTTGCCACAGTCACAGCCATACCAAGCATCTACTACATTTTGAACCGTTGGGAGTTGAACGGCACCAACATTTCGTCAGCAAACCCAGTAAATGTAGCGATGGACGCAAACTACGCACTCCATGCAGTATATTCATTAGTAAAGCTGCCTGGCGGTGATGCTGTTACTCCGCACACGCCCGTGACCACTCCTTAGCGTGAGCATAGCTGGGGTGAGGTAGCCTCGACCAAACTGGAGATGTCCCCCGCATTTTCTCTTTTCTTGTGCCTGCATGAGCATTGGGTGTTTCAGTTTTGGTCACGAATAATGTTGCTTTTTCATGCTCCTACTACTTCTCTTACTATCCTCTGCTCGAATGCACTTTTCTTTTGTTCTGTTGATTCAGCACACAGCTGTGGTTTGCTTGGACTCTCAAATACGGAGTACTGCTCTTTATGAATTTGCTGAAAACCATAAAGTCCTCGCCGTAGAAATGTTCACGTAAATATCCTTCTTTCATGTAGCCTAGTTTTTCATACAGTTGGATTGCTTCTTTCATAGCCCAGGCTGTGTGTAGAAACAGTTTACAGCAACCCTTTTCTTGTCCAACAGTTTCCAATCGCTCCATAAGTCGGCGAGCAACTCCGGAGTTCTGATGGGCTGGAAGCACTGCTAGAGAGCAAACGTGCATGCTTCCGTGTTCTTCAAGACCTGAAACAGTGCCTACAATCTCGTTGTTGATTTCTGCAACCAGGATGTTGCCACCTGAGTGAATCCTTATGGGGTTCCATGTCTGGCGCGCTTATTTGGCTTGATGTTCTGAAAACGGACCTAATCATCCTTTTGGAGGGAGGCTTCATAGGTGCATTTTCGCTATTCTCACTTTTCACCTATTACTATCATTCATCTACTTCACATGAAGCAAAGAGAAAAACTTTTTTTGACGGAATCAAAGTTTTCTTCCTTACATTCATTTCAGTTCAGTTTGTCTTGCTGGTGACTCAAAGAGATCTAACGATTGCGACGGTCACATCGGTAGTAGTTGCTTTAGCTAACTCATTCTTGGGCTTATCTATACGCGTTTATTGGAGGCACGTTGCCATTCAACCTCGGTTGTGCCTAGATTGCAGAAGAGATCTTTCAGGTTTTAAGCAAGACATATCAAATTGCCCATATTGTGGCAAGGATATAGACAATCACTAGATGTGTTTGTCTTCTATCACCTTGCTGCAATACACAAACGCCTGAGTCGTTTTCTGCGAGCGTTTCCATTTGCTCCATATCTGTTTAAATAGACAAAAACCATTATTCTCCCTAGGAGTTAACATTCTACTTTGAATCCAGAGAAGGATAGGAAATGGCTTTTTAAGACGAACAATATTATGGTAACCAAAATCATCGAGGTCAAAAGCAAATGTTTGACCAAAAGAGACTAGGCGAAATCCAGAAAAAAGAGAAACACTGGAAAGAAGAAACCCTCCCAGGATGGATTCAGAACCATCCGGAAAGAAGAAGCGATTTTCACACTTCATCAAACATACATATCAAAAGATTGTACACACCTGAAGACATCAAAACCGTAGATTACGTGAATGACCTTGGATTTCCAGGAGAGTACCCATTCACCAGAGGGCTACATGCAACCATGTACCGTGGACGCTTATGGACCATGAGACAATTCTCTGGGTATGGAACAGCCCAACAAACAAACAAGCGATTCAAATACTTACTCAAAGAAGGTGAAACAGGATTAAGCATCGCCTTCGACTATCCAACCATACTTGGTCTAGATTCAGATCATCCAATGTCCCTAGGTGAAGTAGGCAAATGTGGAGTAGCAGTCTCTTCACTGCAAGACATGGAAGTCCTATTCAACGGAATACCACTAGACAAAGTAACCACATCCATGACCATCAACGGACCAGCAACCATGCTCCTGGCAATGTATGTCGCAATAGGAGACATGCAAAGAGTACCCAGAAAGAAACTTGGAGGCACGACCCAGAACGACATGTTGAAAGAATTTCACGCGCAGAAACTGTGCATCTTCCCGCCAGAACCTTCAGTCAAACTCGTCACAGACATCGTGGAATACTGCACGAAACATCTACCCCGATGGAATCCCATAAGCATCAGTGGGTACCATATCCGAGAAGCAGGCTCAAACGCTGTACAGGAACTCGCCTTCACATTAGCAGACGGAATCGCCTACGTAGAATCTGCAATCGAACGTGGATTGAAAGTGGACGAGTTCGCACCGAGACTTTCCTTCTTCTTCGCGGCTCACAACAACTTCCTAGAGGAGATAGCCAAATTCAGAGCAGCACGGAGACTATGGGCTGAAATCATGAAAGAACGATTCAAAGCTAAAAATCCACGGTCCCTATGGATGAGAATGCATATCCAAACTTCTGGATGCACGCTAACTGCGACTCAGCCTATCAACAACGTCATAAGAGTTGCCTTTCAATCATTGGCGGCGGTGTTAGGAGGTACACAATCTCTACACACCAACTCATTTGACGAAGCACTAGCTCTACCATCCGAAGATGCGGTCAGAGTAGCCCTAAGGACTCAACAGATAATCGCCCACGAAAGCGGAGTAACAGACACTATAGATCCATTCGCAGGGTCATACTGCATAGAAACTCTGACAGATGAAATGGAAGAGCGTGCGATCAAATACATCGACAAAATAGACTCCTTGGGCGGAGTAATCTCGGGAATCGAAAAAGGATTCTTCCAGAAAGAAATCGCTGACAGCGCCTATAAGTATCAGAAGAATGTGGAGAACAAAGAAAGGACTCTAGTCGGAATCAACGAATACACCGTGAAGAAAGATTGGGTCCCCATAAAACTCCTACGCATAAAGCACCAAGCAGAAAAAGAGCAGATAGACGCACTGCAAAAGCTGAAGAAGAAACGAAACGACAAAAAAGTGAAGCAAGTGCTCAGCAGACTGCACAAAGCTGCTGAACATGACGAAAACTTGATGCCCACAATAGTACAGGCTGTGAAATCTTACGCTACGCTTGGAGAAATATGCGACGTGCTTAGAAATGTCTTCGGGGAATATAAGGAACAAATCACCATTTAGAAGAGGTGAAGCAGAAGGATGAGCAGAAAAAGAAAGATTAGAATTGTGGTCGCAAAACCAGGGCTTGACAGCCACGATAGAGGCGCAAAAGTCATCGCGAGAGCGTTTAGGGACGCTGGCATGGAGGTAATCTACACGGGGTTGTGGCAAACACCTGAGCAAATCGCGGAGACTGCGTTGCAAGAAGATGCTGACGTAGTCGCCTTGAGCATACTATCTGGTGCCCATATGACTCTCTTCCCAAAAATAACAGAACTACTTAAAAAGAAAGGACTGAACGAGATTTTGGTGCTCGGAGGAGGCGTCATACCAGAAGAGGATATTCCAGCACTAAAGAAAGTCGGCATAGCTGAAGTTTTCGGACCAGACACCCATACCGGCAAGATCATTGAATTCATAAAAGAAAACACACGAAAAAAGTAGTCGACAGATACCTCACGAACGCGGGAAACACATTGAACCACAATGGACAGCTTGTTGAAGGCGTACTCAAAGGTGACCGTCGATCCATAGCAAGAACGATCACTCTCATAGAAAACAACCCGTCCGAAGCTCGGAAAGTCATATCCAAACTCTATTCACACACAGGCAAAGCACAAATAATAGGCATAACCGGACCAACAGGCTCAGGAAAAAGCACATTAATTGAAAGACTAGTCAAGGAACTGCGAAGAAAAGGAAAAAGCGTGGGTATAATCGCAGTAGACCCAAGCAGCCCGTTCACGGGCGGCGCGTTTCTTGGAGACCGCATACGCATGCAGAAACATAGCATTGACGGGAAGGTCTTTATCCGAAGCATGGCAACAAGAAACAGCTCTGGCGGACTAGCGAGGGCTACAAGAGACGCAGTCAGAGTCTTGGATGCTTCAGGCAAAGAAGTGGCCATTGTTGAAACTGTTGGGGCCGGACAGTCCGAAGTTGACATCAGAAAAATCGCCCACACCGTTGTTGTTGTGCTGGCTCCAGGACTAGGCGACGACATACAAGCCATCAAAGCTGGCATTATGGAAATAGGTGACATCTTTGTCGTAAACAAAGCTGACCGCGAGAACGCAGATGCGTCTGTGATTGACATAGAAACAACGATTAATATGAGTTGGGAGAAAAAAAAATGGAGGCCGCCAGTCATCAAGACAACAGCCGCGAAAGGCGAAGGAACTACAGAACTTCTGAACCACATAAGTCTGCACATGAAATATCTAGAGAACGAAGGCTTTGACAAGCAGCGCAGACAAGATGTTGAAACAGAACTAGCTGAAGCAATCAAGCAGAAAACAACTGATTCTATCATAGGTGAGCTGAAGCGTACAGGCGAACTAGAAGAACTCATTGGAAAAATCTTGGCAAAGAAAACAGATCCATATTCGGCCGCAGACACATTGCTTAAAGAAAGGCTGAAAGGGTTCAAAACACGCACGTGAAATGATGGGGAAACCGTGTTGACGAAACAACAGTTAGAAAGAGGGCTAACTCAGGTCTACACAGGAAATGGAAAAGGCAAGACATCAGCCGCCCTCGGACTAGCATTACGCGCTATCGGATGGGGGTTCAAAGTTCACATGATTCAGTTCATCAAAGGCGGCGACTTCAAGCACGGTGAACTCCACACTATCAAACGACTCCCAGACTTCAAAACAAGAGCTTTCGGCCAAGGCAGATACATTATGGAAGACCCTCCACTCGAAGAAGACGTCAAACGCTCTGAAAAAGCCCTGAAGTTCGCCCGAAAAATCGTCAACAGCGGTGAATACGACATCGTGATTCTGGATGAGATCAACGTAGCTCTGCACCTAAAACTGATAAAAACTGACGAAGTTGTCAAGCTGATTGAGCAAAAGCCGAAGCATGTAGAATTGATTCTAACCGGTCGCTATGCACCCTCTGAAGTTGTTCAGGCGGCTGACCTCGTTACCGAGATGTTAGAAATCAAGCACCCTTATGCCCGAGAAATACATGGAAGAAAAGGAATCGAATACTAGAACAACATTGCTAGAACAAGGTGTTTTTTCTATCAAGTCGGTTAGCCTGCACTCATCTTATTCTTCTCTCTTCTCGGGTTCATGCACTAGGAACAAGATTATCAAGATCTCGGGAACAGCAAACAATACTGGGATAAGAAACGGAAGTTGAGGAGCTGCATGTTCATAGATGAAACCTCCAGATAGTGTACCGAGTGCCATTATGATGTAGTTAACGAAGTTTGAAGACCCAATGATTTTTCCTCGCTGATCTTTGGGAACCAAGTCAGCTTGCAGTGCTGAAAATCCAACCATCAGTAGTATTTGTGCTACACCAAATAATGGCATACAGACATACAGCTTCGGCAAATCTCCATAGACAAAGAGCAAACTGGCAGGCGCAAGGAGTCCTAACCCTAACAGAATCGGAATCTTTCTTCCCACCTTATCAACGAGTTTGCCACAGGGAATGGCGAATATTATCATTGTCACAAAAAGGAACATCCCCAATATCGCCCAGTCAACAGTTGAAATATGCAGCACAGATTCGTGCACAAGGTTCCCGAACGCATCATAAGTGTCCACGGCATAGACATTGAAAAGAAGCATACCCATAGCAAAACCAAGTGTTCCCAAGATATTGGATACGAAAAGATAGTACATTGAACGAGGCACCTTCCCCCAAACAGCCACACCCTCCTTTATCGCTTCTGGATAAGAGCTCACGAACTCTCTACGATCTATGCTTCCACCCTCTCCCACAGTCTCTCGCAATCGTGACCTCAAAGTAGCTGCAGTCAAGAAAAGAGCCACCAGAATAAAGTAGCCTATCCTCATCCCGGGAACAAACTCGTAAAAGGTTACCAGAAAAGCGGCTACTGCAGGAGCGGGAGTCGTCGCAACACGAGTAATAAGAGTGATGATCGAGAAACCCATACCCCTCTTCTCAGACGGAAGCGAATCGGCGACCATGGCCAAAAGAGCTGGCTGATAGATTAAGCACAAGTTACCAACCAAAGCTCCAACTAAAATCGAGTGCCAGCTGGGAGCTAAAGCGTAAAAAGTGTATGACAGCGCTACTCCGAAAGTCATCGTTGAAATCAACCATTTTCTTCCATGCTTGTCCGCCAAGTAACCGCCAGGAAACTGAACCAGAGCTAAAGCTAAGAAAGAAACGAATCCGATTACGCCGAGAATTGTCTCTGTCCCGCCTAACGCAGGATCGATAACGTAAAGAGAGTAGTACGTGCCCGGTAGTTCCATAGCAAAATCCATAATAATCCAACTTAACACAAGAATAGCATAGTTCCCTTGAATGAACGAGAATTCTTCCTTCAACCTAGAGACGATCGGCAATCACATTTCTCCTACATTCACCCGTTATTGCCCACCTACATTACAACCTAGTAATCATCTTGGTCACTACGGTTATCTTTTCTGGGAAAAAATGACCACTCTCTCGCGCGTCGCTCTATTCCAACTCTTCTATAGTAGTCTTCGTCAAGGATTTTATCCTGTCAAACTCTGAAAGTTCCCCGTAGCCCACAAGTGTAATAGCTGTTCCCTTACGTCCCACTCTAGCTGTTCGCCCAATCCTATGGAAATACACTAACGCGTCTAATGGAATGTCATAGTTTATTATGTGGGTTATTTCCTGAATGTCCAAGCCTCTCGCAGCAACATCCGTTGCAATAAGCAGTTTCAGTTTTCTGTTTCTGAAAGAGTTGAGAACGAATTCTCTTTGCGCTTGTGTAAAGCCAGCATGCAAAGGTCTTGCGTCGTAACCTCTTTCCCTCAGATTATCTGCTAGCCTGCTTGTGCCTATGCGTGTTCTGCAGAATATTATGGCCCGCTCTATATGATTTTCGTCTAATATGTCACACAAGATTCTGAACTTGCTCTTAGGGTTCACAACCATGTAATACTGGTCTATCTGTGTAAGAGCTATTTCGTCTTTGCTTACAAGTATTTTCTCAGGTTTCTTCATGTATCTGTTGCATACATTCATTACAGACTGATCTATTGTTGCTGAGAAAAGGCTTGTCTGTCTTTTCCTAGGCACCTTGGAGAGTATGTACTCTATGTCCTCTATGAATCCCATGTCTAGCATCCTGTCCGCCTCGTCAAGAACAACAATTTTCGCCGACGCTAGATTCAGGGTTCCTCGTTTCAGATGGTCTATCATACGGCCCGGTGTACCGACAACAATATGTACACCTCTTTCCAGTGCGCGTATCTGTTTCTGAATGGATTCTCCACCGTAAATGGGCAAAACTTTGAATGGCGCGTACTTGTTAAGTCGACTTATGTGCTCCGCAACTTGTAATGCAAGTTCACGTGTGGGCTCCAAGACCAGACCTTGTACATGTTGAATTCTTGGGTCTAGTCGCTCAATCATTGGAATTGCGAACGCCGCAGTCTTTCCAGTTCCAGTCTTTGCTTGTCCAATTACATCTTTTCCTTCAAGTAACGGGATTATTGCTTGAGCTTGAATTGGAAAAAGGTCACTGAATCCAAGCTCTTCGATACCCTTCATAACTTCTGGGCTTAACGGCAAGTCTCTGAAGTATTCCATTTGCATACACCTCATTTCTCCTGTCACGAAATTTCACATGTGGTTTCCAAAAGCTTTCAAAAGCTTCCTTAATTCAACACGAGTTAATGTGACAACTCGATTAGTCCGTATCTCCCATATAAAAAGGTTTACCGTGCACAAAGAGAAACCTGACTGAATCGAGATCCTCGCATTCGATTCATAGGTCATAATCTCTTCTACATTACCGTTGTCTCATGTCCAAGCCCCGTTGTTGAAAAGACCTAGCTATTCAAGCCTTTTCACTATATGATACCCAAACTTTGTCTTTACAATAGCCGAAATTTGTCCCTTCTGAAGCGCGAATGCAGCGTTCTCGAATTCCTTCACCATCTGTCCTCTGCCGAACGTTCCAAGATCTCCCCCACGTTTTCCTGAGGGGCAGAGCGAGACTCCCCTAGCAATGTTCGCAAACTTCTCTCCCTTCTTCAACCGTTCCAGAATCAAGTTTGCTTCTTTCTCAGTCTTCACGAGGATGTGAGCACAATGAACTTTGTTTGGCATGAAGAGTCCTTGCGCCAATTTGCATATATATAGATTATTGATTGATTTGCTTCTTTTCTTCAATAATTGAATGCCAAAACTCGTCTTTTCCTTGCAGGGTCGTCTATCTTTCAGCTTTCATGACTACCCAGCATCAGCTCCCTTGAGTCTACACATGCAGCTTTTCTATGTGAGAAAATGCACAAGATATTCTAGGAACAAGAGCCATGATATGACGGAGGGGCACGATATGGTGAAGAGAGAGACCGAACACATCGGTATAGTTGCATGTAGCTCCGAAGGAGCTGCCCTATGCTATCGGACGATCTGTGCGGAAGGAGTGGACCCGAAGGGAAGGCACTCACACCCTGAGGTCACAATGCACACTTATCCACTTGACAAATACATGCGCTACATTGAAGCAGACGATTGGACCGGTGTAGCAGACCTGATGTTGTCTTCAGCCCAAAAAGTGGCAAAGACAGGAGCAGACTTCATCATATGCCCCGACAACACAATCCATCAAGCGTTTGACCAAGTCGCCAAGAAATCCCCGTTGCCCTGGCTTCACATTGCCGAAATAGTTGCCACTGAAGCAGCACACAGAAACTACAAACGTGTTGGTGTGTTGGGAACACGCCATTTAATGGAAGGCCCAGTTTATCCAACAAAGCTTGCCGCCGCAAATATTGAGCATTTGGTGCCAACGAAAGATGAACAAAGATGCATCAATGGCGTAATTTTTGACCAATTGGTCAAGGGGCAGTTTACTGCGAGATCTCGTGCTCAGTTCACTGAGATTATTGATCGATTGAAGAATCGGGGCTGTGACGCCGTGATTCTGGGTTGCACAGAGATACCTCTCCTAATATCTCAAGTAGATTCGCCCCTACCGACGCTAGACTCCACGCGGTTGCTGGCGAGGGCTGCACTGAAAAGAGCAATAAAACCTCACGGAGGTTGAAGATATCGGTCATGTATACATCACTCGGCGAGTTCTCTTACAAGTCGCAAGTTCTCAACGTCGCTTCTCCTTTCGTCAATAGGGGTCTCTAAGATTAATGGTAGTTGCCCCAGCGAGCTCTTCAAGATGTTTCTGAATCCTCTCTCTCCAATCTTCCCCATTCCAATATGTTCGTGTCTATCAAGTCTGGAGCCGAGACCACCCTTGGAATCGTTGAGGTGAACAAGCTTGAGATTCTTCAAGCCTATTGTCTCGTCGAATCTTCTTAACATAAGCGCAACTGCTCCCCGTGAAACTAAGTCGTACCCTGCGGCAAAAGCATGAGCTGTGTCCAAACACACACCAATGCGTTCTCCATCATCAATTCGGGAAGTGATATACCTAATATCCTCAAAGGACGACCCCATACTATTCCTCGTTCCTGCAGTGTTCTCCAAAATTAGAATCGCTTTGTTATTGACCTCCGAGAAGCAGTTGTTGACTGATGCAATGATTCTTTTGAATCCCTCCTTCTTTCCATAACCCAAGTGACTACCTAGATGCGTGACAACATAACGAACACCTAACTCTGCAACTCTCCGCAACTCCTCTTCAAGAACCTCAACCGATTTACGGTAGACATCTTCCTTTGGTGAAGCGAGGTTCATCAAATAAGGCGTGTGAACAAAGACTGGCCTTATCCCGCTCTGTTTCAGCTTCTCTCTGAAAATCTCAACCTCCGCCGAACTCAGCTTCTTGGAGCGCCATGCACGTGGATTACGAGAGAACATCTGCAGTGTATCGCATCTCCGCTCAACAGCTCTGTCAACAACTGTGTCGATTGTGCCTGCAATTGACAAATGCAATCCTAACTTCATCTCTCACGCCGCCCACACAAATCTATGCTATGCTAAGGTGGAAGACATGATAGATTAGCTCTTTCTTCTTCATCCCGATCACGCACATACGCAGAACGATGAGAATTCAGGTTTTGTTAGTAACCACTTTGTAGAGGGTGCCGAGACAGTAGCCTATCGGAAAGGGCAACGGTATGATTACAGCAAACACTACAGCATCAAACCCTACAATCAACGAGCCAACAGCCACGACCACGGCATACACACCCCAAAATAGAGCGAGATATAACTTCCACTTGTTTTCGGCGAAAAACGAGAAACTGCAGAAAACACCAACAGAGAAGAGCAAAAACATCTCGGGAATATTGTGAACCTGCCAACCCTCAATCAATGGTGGATTTCCGTAAACAGTGACAATCACAATAGTGGCAGCTAGCAAGAACAACGAGGAAAAAAACGAAAGCCACTCAAACTTGTGCATTTCTACCTTTTCTCCACTAAGTTGTTTAGCGTATGGTTGGTTAGCCTGTAAATGATTTTCGCATGGGTATGCATGCAGGAAATGTGGGTACTGAAATTAGAAAAATCAGTACATATTATGCCGCAACCAGTGGGAAACTCGTCTGCAAACACTCTAGACATTCTTGCTTGTTCTCAAGAATTATATACCCCTGCACCTGAACGTAATATTCGGTTGGCAAACGCACAGGTGAGCATTTGGTTTGAAGGCAAAAGAAGGGAGTTTTACGTTTCAGTTCGAGACATTTGGTCAGATGGAGGATGCTCTGGAACTCATCTTCTCTCCATCAGCGGCTTCTGTAATATTGTATACGACCGCAATAAAATGTGGCGTACGCTCCTATATGAAGATGAAAGAGGAATTCAACACCGGAAAGGAGGCACTCAACTATCTTTCTTCAAGGAAGAAGGAGGAGAACTGGGGAAAAATGGCTTTCCAAGGAGTTGACTTTGAAAACAAATCCGGGCGAATCGTAATAGACGATTCATTTGAAGTAATGACCCGCAAAACGAATCAGCCGAGCTGCCACTTCTTCAGAGGTTTTCTAGCAGGCTTCCTCTCTGAACTACTCAAGAAAAGAATCGCTGTCACCGAAGAAAAATGCGCGGGAAAAGGAGACAAACACTGCGAATTCGTGTTCGCCAAACAAAAAGCGTGAAATCCGCAAACCAATTGCAGGCTGGACGGCGTGCAGCAAAATGATGCTAGTGCCCTAGAAGCCAATGTAATGAAACTGACTTGTCTAGATATACGCCAGGCTATAAGAAAGAGACACCAGACACGCCTTTAAAACCACATATGTTCTTAGAGCCAAAAAGGAAATACTTAAACTCCAAACAACAACCAACTAATTGAGGAGAATACAAACTTGTCAACCTTTGGAAAAGCGATAGACAGATTTGTAGACAGAATTAAAGGGGCCGAAAAAACAAACGAACAAACACTAATCACAAATATTCCTGACAAAGTCTACCTGAGGGCCCTACCTCTACGCAACCTTGACGACGTAGACACAATCAAACAAGAAGTCAAATCTGGAAACATACTTATCCTCAGAGTGAGCCCCCTCGCAAAAAGAAGCATCGAAGACATCAAACACGCAGTGAGCGAACTGTGTAGATTTACCGAATCAGTTGGAGGCGACATAGCCAGACTAGGTGAAGAACGCGTAGTTATCACTCCCTCGTTCGTCAGAATTTGGCGAGAAAAAACTGCCGTCTCCGAAGAAGGGACTCCTACCGCAGCTTGACGGTCTCCAAGACCCCCGGAACTATTGCCTCAATATCATATCTTCTCCGGAAGAATCCTGCTAGATTATGACTTTTCGTCCTCTCCCCGTGGCACACAATTATTCTCTCAGGCTTCGGCATGAGTCGGCGAACATAGTTGATAATTTGTCTCCTATCCGAATGTCCCGAAAATCCAGGGATGGTTTCAACGTCCATACTAGACTTGATAACCTCGAATTTTCCCTCATTGCTTATTACGGATGTTTCAGCGATTCCTTTCTGTACCTTGCGTCCCCGTGTCCCTTCAATCTGATAGCATACAAAAATGACTTTATTACGATCATCTGACGCCAACCTCCCAAAATAGTCAATGACGGGTCCACCCTCAAGCATCCCAGAGGTTGCCATGATTATGCATGGTCCTCCATCCACAATCTCTTCCCGTGCACTAGGATGCTCCACAATCGTGAAATAGTCTGACTGGAAAGGGTTAATTCCATCATGTAGAATACTGTTCCGCACTTCCCTTGCCAAATATTCCGGATAGGCTGTATGAACAGCAGTTGCCTCAGAAATCATGCCCTCAACAAACACAGGTGCTTCTTTCATAAGCCCCCGTCGCATATATCCATCAATAACCAACATAATCTCTTGGGCTCTACCAACGGCTGGAACCGGAATCAAGACTTTGCCTCCTCCTTCTAGAGTGCTGTTTATGGTCACAGTGAGTTTTTCTTCAACTTCAACCCTAGACTGCATAACATCTTGCGGGGCTCCATACGTGCTTTCAGTTATTATGGTCTCCACTCTGGGGAATTCTGTGACCGCAGGTTCAAGAAGCATCGTCTTCCCATATTTATAATCGCCAGTGTAGACGATATTATGCAATCCTTCTCCAATATGGAGATGAACAACTGATGAACCCAAAATATGTCCGGCGTTGTGAAGGGTCGCTCGGACATCTGGTGCTATATCAGTTACCGCGCCATATCGCAATGGAATGGTGTGCAACGCGGTCTCCCGTACATCTCTCTGGTCATAAGGTGGAGTCGTCCCCTGTTTGCTTGCTACGTCAAGATAATCCAATTGAAGCAGAGTCATCAAATTTGAGGTCGGAGCCGTACAATAAACTGGGCCATCATACCCATACTTGAAAAGAAATGGAAGAAAGCCACAGTGATCCAAATGCGAATGAGTTACTATAACAGCGTCTAACGTACTCAAATCGAATTGAGGCGCGTCAAGTCTCGGGAATATTGAAAGAGGTTCTGAGGAACCTGGGTTTATTCCACAATCCAGTAGAACTTGGCTTTCCCTTGTTTGCACAAGAACTGCGGATCTTCCTACCTGTTGAAAGCCACCTAACGCAGACAACCGAACGTCTCCGACTCCGTAAACCGTTGGTCGGAAAATTCTTTCGCCCACAGTACGAAGTATTCTTTCCCTTTCCTTGCTTTCGGTGTGGAGATAATGTCGCATGTGGGCAATGATTCTTGAGGGGATTGGAGGGCTCCTCAGAATACGCGGTCTCCAACGCGACTGTTTCACGATTTCCTGCAATATGACTCCATTTTTCCCAATGACCAAGCCAGGCTTTTCGGCTTCAATGATAACCTCGCCTAGGCTGGGGTCAAAACTTATTCCTGAAATCTGTGCTTCTTGAGGAACCACTTCCTTTATGACTCTCTCCGTATCTTTCTCGGCAAGTCTTACTGAAGGGTCGGATCGAACGACTATTCGTTTCCTGATTAGGTTGACGATGTCTGCAATAACATAGCTCTGGGCGACTAAAACCTCCGGCTTTTTTGTGTAAACCGCTAATGCTGCCCCTTCAAATTCTATACGTGTGATTTCAGCTTCCTTGGGAACGCGCTCCAGTATGGATTGGCTAATTTCCATTTTGGACTTGTCGGATGCAGTCACGCCTCTTTGTCGCTCCTTAGGAGCCTCGTAGGATGTTCCCCTTTTCTGCGTCCTTCAGCTCATGGAATCCCTTTTCATCTATGATTGCTACGTCGAAGCTGTCTCCGCTTGCAGCGTCTCTTTTCATAGCAGAGTTGACAGCACGTACAACTACAGACAAGAGATCACTAATCATCATTCCTTCTGCATACTTGTCCTCTAGGACTCCATAGGCAATGGGGGATCCCGAACCCGTAGCAACACACTTTTCTTCAGTAAGGCTGCCAAAGGGGTCCAAAGAAAACACATGCGGTCCTGTGTTATCAACACCTCCGACGAGGACTTGTGCTATCAAGGGGGCTAGACGCGCTGAGAACAAAAGATTGGCGATGAGTCTGGCCGCTGAATTCACCGGCATTGGGCATCCAGTGTTCAGCTTGTAGAGTTGTGCATTTGCTTTGAGGATGTCCACTGTTCGTTGTGCATCTGCAACGCCCCCTGAGATGGTCATTGCTAAATGGTCATCAATCCTATACACTTTCTTTCCTCTCTTGTGAGCCACAAAATACCCCATTGTTACGCGAGTGTCTGAGGCTAGGATAACTCCGTCCTTGCAGATTACTCCTACAGTCGTCGTTCCCTTTAGTACTGAGCGATCTAGATTCTGATGCATTTGTCATACCTCTTGGGCAATTTGATTCCTCAAGAAATCTTTCTTTGGAGAAGTGAGCGAGATGTATTCATGTTGTGTCTACATAAAAACTTTACGTTGTCTTTTTGTGTCTATGATGGCTTGTAGGAGACCAGCTTGTCAGGTTTAGAACAGTCATCTGCATGTGCTTGTCATGTTGTTTGTGTGTCTTGAAAGCTTCTGTGCGAAGCCCACGTACATTCGTCTCTGTTTCTCCATGTATGCCCTCGCCTTTTTTTCAGGGTCCTTGTGCTACTCAAACTCAGGTAGCCTTTCACCTGTTCCAGTCCTCGAATTCTCCACATGACAAGACTTATATTCAACATTAATAATCCTTCATTTTCACCGGCTTGCCAAACGGAATTATACATGTCGAGTCGCCTAGATTTGCAGTGCATTTCCGTCTGGATGGTTGGTTCCGCGACAAGGACGAAAAAACAGATGCCGAGAAGGCTTTCAGAAAAACCGAGACATGTGAGACCAAGGCGCAAACACAAGAGAGAACGCAGGTTCGACGCTCTACCTTTTCAACCCCCTCCAGTGAAAAGAGGACAGGAAATTGACGTGGTCATAAATGATATAGGTAGCGGAGGCGATGGGATAGCGCGAATACAAAACTTCCTAATATTTGTGCCTCGGACAAAAATCGGGGATCACCTAAAGGTGAGAATAACAAGCGTTGGAAGAAAATTCGCCGTCGCGGAAGGAATTGGGACGCAGGAGGAGACATCTTGAGAATTGAAGAGCTTAGAGAGGGGATGAGGCGAGTAAATGTCGTGGCAAAGGTGACTGAAAAATCAGAACCACGCGAGGTCCAGTCAAGGTATAAGAACGAGACGTATCAGGTTGCCGACGCTCGCATTAGTGATGAAACCGGCACAATAAAGCTAACCTTGTGGAATGAGCAGATTGACAGAGTCAACGTTAATGATACGGTCAAAGTCGAGAACGGATACATCACTTCGTTTAGGGGAGAGATCCAGCTAAACGTTGGGAAATATGGAACGTTGAACATCACATAGAATCAACGTTGACTACTTCGAGATGTGCTATTTTAGAATGGTCCGAGGTGAAAACATGAGACACGAAAGAGGATCGCGAAGAGGGTTTGCCCCCCGATTTCCTCCAAAGCCTGTTGAGTTAGGAAAGGAATACGATGTGGAGATTGAGGAGACTAGCCGCAAAGGCGAGGGCATAGCGCGGATCAAAGGGCTAGTATGTTTCATTCCAAAAGCCAAACTTGGCGAGCAAGTACGAATCAGGATAACGAGGATAAGTCGAAGATTCGCAGAAGCAGAGATCGTGGGAAAAGTGGAAGAAACGGCGGAAGCAGGGACCGGTGCGGAAGCTGAAGAAGGCGAACTTGAGTAATCTGGAATCTCCAACCATCAAGCTGTTCTAGAATCGTAGCAGAGGCTTTCGACTTTTGGATTGTTAGCCTTACCATTGGGTTGTTTTGCTGTAGTTGGTCGTTGCATTCTGACACTAGTCAGGCATATGAACCCACTTCTCCAAGCCTGTTTGTGTTCTGGCTGAGTGAAACTCTTTCATTCTTTGGGCTACAATCTCCACACGCATTTCAGAAATGTCTCTTTCATCACAGAGAAAGTGATGGAGTTTTTCCCTGTGCAGTTTTCCGTACCGAACAGTGTAGTCGGATGTGACGTTGGGTCTCAAGAAAATTCTTCGAACCTCATCGTAATGTTCAGAAACCTTTGACCTGATACTGCTTGGCAGGTGCTCTATGTTGCCGTATTTCTTCACCAGCTTCAGAGCTGTCTTGGTGCCGATCCCTTTCACACCATCATTGAAGTCGGTTCCAATCAATATTGCCAAGTCTATCAGTTTTTCACGAGTGAGTTTGTGATGGAAAAGGAGTTTCCTTAAATCGACGAGCTCCGGCTTTAGTGGTCTAGAAACCCCTTTGCTGGGCAAGAACTCCTTTCCTGAGATCGTGAGGTATCTTACAAGTCTTGGAGCCCCGAACAGGAGAGAATCATAGTCACGGCTACTCGAGGCCCATACATCGCCCCTCATGGTCATGTAGGATGCTTGAGCTTCAGCCTCGCTAGGAGCTTGCAGGAAAGGTATGCCAAGTAGTCTGAGGAGTCGTTTTGCATCGTCGACCAGAGGTTTTGTCAAGCGACTTGTCATTACTGCCTTGGAAAAGGCCGTGGCGTAGTCTGTTGTCTCAAGCGCCTTTTTCCATTCTTTTGTGGCTTTTTCTCGAAGTTTTCGCCTCTTTGCGATTTCTCTCTCTTTGAGTAGCGGAGGTTTTCCATCAAACACAAAGACTAGGTTGATGTGGTAATCATGTATTAGGCGCGTGGACCGGAACATGAGACCTAGGAGGTGAGAGGTGGTGCGTCCGCTTGAATCCTTTAGGGGTGTTCCGTCTGGTGTGCGGATTAACGACAAAAATTGATATAACATGTTGTTAGCGTCCACGGCAAGGCTTTTGGCTCTGAGATTCTCCAACCGAATTATGTTTTTGATTATGAGGGGTCTGAGGTTGACTCCCAAGTTGAAGCCCCACACATTCTTTGTGGGTTAAGAAGCAATTATCTTTTTGTGATCTGCGAAAAGGTGTGCAGTCTCAGAACGCTATTACTCTGCTTTGGGCATTGATGCTTTTCTGCTCATGAAAACAAGGCTGTCATTGGTTCCTGTAACTTTGAATTCATGTTGCTTGAAGAATGAAATGTTAGTTAGCCCGGTGCACAAGGTTACCAGCTTTGTTACGTCGAAGCTGAGGATAGCCCGCATGAGAGCGTTTCCGTAGCCTCTACTACGATACTCAGGCTTTACGTAGATCTCGTGCAATCTGACTTCGCTGGAGGTTTCTGAGGTCACTGCTCGACCTAGCGTGCAGCCTACATCGTCCAAGAGTCGATAAAGAATATGAGGTCCACATGCTTGTTTGACAACTTGCACAGCGTGACTCCCCTTCTTGAAGATTGCCACAAAAGAACACTGCCGTGTTATAAGCCTTTCTCCGGGGGGTCAGCTGATTTGCCTGTATGCATACGTGATAAATGTCTTGTTTGAAGTAATCAGCAAGTCATATCACTTGGTCCTCTATCATGTTGTTTCCAGAGGAGTGGTGTTTTGAAAACAACTGCTATTGTTTCTCGTCCACAAACTAATGGTGATAAGTAACCCTAAATACTCCATCATTTTCCAACGTATAGAATGAAAAGAGGCGTGTGAGAGTAAAATAGAGCCAGAAATTTCACTCAAGCAGTATTCTTGCTTTTTCTAATGTGCGCAAGCTTCGAACTCGCGACGATTA
Source organism: Candidatus Bathyarchaeota archaeon (assembly GCA_020348865.1). Taxonomy (GTDB): domain Archaea; phylum Thermoproteota; class Bathyarchaeia; order Bathyarchaeales; family Bathyarchaeaceae; genus SOJZ01. The sequence goes on from CP070754.1 coordinate 1,480,861, forward strand.
GAGCTGTCAGACCTATAAGGCTCATTACAATCGTCTGCTCTTGATGAAGCCACGATTCAGTACCTTCGATCGCCCAGTCAACCATAGATGCTATAACAGGCGCTTCTCGGATAAAGTGCAAGCGGTCTAACTCTGCTTCTAGGCACGATATCCTGTAAATACTGATGATGATGCCACAAATCAAGACGCCAATTGACACTAGAGCTATAAACTGAAGCCCAGACACACTCAGTTTTGCGCGCTCGCGGTATGCCCGAAGAATGGATGCAGCTAACACCGAATATATAGTTAGGTATATGATTGTGTCAACGATGAATGCTTCCGAATAGAACTCAAATGTTTCTGTTTCCAGTTGCCCTTTAACCGTATATTTGCATGTTGAATACCAAGCAAATGGAAATCCATGCCAGGTGATGTGTTCTCCCGTGAATTCTGCTCGTCTGCTTGCGGAGCGCGTCCGCCAACCACTTGAAACTACTCGCGGATATGAGAGAAATGCCGAAGCAAAGGAAAGAACGATGACTAGGACGGCTATCCATAAGATTCTCATATATCCTCCTAAAGAGAACCTCCTTTTCCTTACTTTGTGGATTTCCACATGTCTTCACGTCCGTTTAACCGTCTACTTGTGTGGAGCGTGGCGTACCGTGTAGACGCAAGTATTTCGATAGGACTTTGGTTATCCATAGGGGTTCCAGACCAATCATGCCAGTGGCATTAACTATACGAAGATGTGTGAAGAGATTATGTGTAAGCAGACCTCCACTAGCTGGAGAGGCTCTTGCACAGAACCCTTTGAAACTTATGGCTTCAGAAAAACCCATACATCCTGACAATGCAACAACTAATGTAAGAAGCACCAAAGAAACCAGAAGCCAGTTATGCTCTACGGCTTCGACTAGCCCCATCGCTTGCTTCCGCACGTTACGCAGAGAAAACAAAGAAGCAATAAACCAAGCAATCGCCGTGGAGAGGATCAAAGAATATTCTAATGTGAAGAGCGGATGTATTAGGAACAATGGTGCCCCCTCCGTTGACCAGTTGATTGCTATCCCATTCATAAAGGGCATCAGAAGTATCGAAACCCCAAACGCCATTATGGTGTAAACCTGTGGAACTAGTGAATATTTCAATAGTTTTTCACTTTCTTTTTCTATCATTGCTTCGTTATTTCATCTAGTTTTCAGAACCTTTAAAGTCATCGCCACGCATACATCAATACTGTGCATGCGCCATTGAACTTCGATCACAAGAGGTGAAATGGAAATGTCTGAGCTTGGCTGGGCTGAGGGTTATGCAATTTGCATCGGCATTCTTGTGTTAATCTGCTTGGCGGCTATTCTGCTCTTCTACATCGTTCTCAAACGTGAAATCAAACGTGAAGTCGAAAAGGATGTTGAACCATGAATGGAAAAAAGGCTGTGAAGTGCGATTCGTGTGGCGTAGCGATGCACTTTGCACAGAAAGTTCCTTTCAGAATCATGGGGCAAGATGGGCTTGCGGTATGGGTGTTCGGAGGCGTTGCACAACTCAAAGAGAGAACGTTATCATTTGACATCTATCTATGTCCCAAATGTGGACGCATAGAGATGTTTGCAGATGATGTTTCAAGACGTTTCTTGCTGAAGATGACGCCTGGAACGTTCTTCAAAAGATGTGTCAAGTGTGGTAGAGAAATTCCTATGGCCTCTGAAGAATGTCCACACTGTGAAGCAACACAAAAGAGAAGCTAGGAAATGTTTGGATGTGTAAGTTCCTGGACTGTCTGAAAGAAGAATACAAAATCCTCACGAATGGGGAGCGGAAAATACACCATAGCAAGAGCCTCTTGATGGCTATTTTCGTAGCTTTCATGATATGTATAGCTCGTTGCGTTTATGATTTCATAAAACGCATCACTAGGAGAGAGGATCGTGGTTGAAGAGTATGTGAAAGACCTGTATAGAATTGGGTTGATCCTCTTTGCTGTTCCAGTCGTCCTCATACTCCTGGCGATTGCACTGGCAATCCTTGGACAACCTGTAGACTTTGAGCTTTTCAATTCAGTGCTAGGTGTAAGCAGCCTAGTAATCAGTGGACTTCTGATCATGCTCTACCTTTCAATAAAATACTACTACAAAGAAGGAAGATATGGAAAGTCCTGATGCACACTCGCACGTAAGAAATCTATGCAATAGGGATGTTAGATGCAAATGATGAAAACACTCCTCTATTACGCTGGGATTACGACGTTAAGTGCACTCGCTATTGCAGCTGTGATTTATGTCTTCAATCGCTTGTTTATCTTTTCACATTTGAGCGGTTTTTTTTCTCCAAGTGACGTGTTGTTCTGCGAAGGATTAGTAATACTAATTCTAGGCATTCTCATCGTTTCAGGCTCTCCACACTCAGTTGTTACGCACGGAAGAAGACGACTTTTTATGGGGTCAGGCGGCCTCACCATTGACAACGTCAGGAAAAGAACCAGGAATATCCTGGTTTTTGGGCTTGCCCTAATAATGACAGCAGTAATACTATTGCTGCTCTACTCCCAAGGTATTTGGTAGATCTCCAATGAAAGCTACTACTTCATATATAATGCACATACGCATCCTTGATCCCAAAAATTTCGAACCCATTAGCATGAAGCTAGCATACATCCAAAAATGGAGCCTGGAAAAATGAGGTTTATCGCAGTATTTTCCATTATCTTTATCGTCGGTGGAGCCTTCTTCGTGTCGGGATCTCTATTCATGGTTCCTTACAATGTCCTGGAGTTAGCAAGAGTTGACAGCTCCAAGACATGGGGATACATGCCTAGAATGACTATTTCACCCTTCGACAATGTAACCTATTATATTATTCCTGTAGCCACAAATGCCAGCATTCTGCAGATTGATGTGGAATCCTCCGATTTCGTTGTCCTAAAGATCATAAGGGATGTTACAGGGGATCTTTTTTTCGAAGCAAGAAGGAGTGGAACTTGGACATACTTTTGGACCTCTCCGCATTTTTATTTTGGGCATTGGCGTTTTGTTTTTCATAACCCCTCATCTTATTCGGTGAATGTTACAGCTACATTGACAGAGTTCTATCCGAAAGCCACCAAGTACATAGAGGTTGAATATTATCGCTCATTGTTTGAGCCTCTCGATGGGTATATAGGACTTATCTCCATACTCACAGGAACAGCGATTTACGTTATACACCAATCACGTGAAGCTAAAAGGTAAAGGTAGTGTGCGTGCAAGCTGGAGGGCGCTGCAAAAAGAAGATAATGTTGAGTCCGGGAGAGAAGAAGGGGCCAATGGCGAAAGGCCGATGATAGTTTCTATAGTTGCGGTGGTGATTTTCCTCCTAGGTTCTGGCGGATTGTTTTTAGGGATTATCGCTGTTGTTGCTGCTTCATTTGTGCGTGTTAACTTACCAAGCTTCGACCTTTTGGTTCTCCTGTTTGGGTCTGTTGTTATTTGGCCTGGTCTGATTCTGGCTGGCTACAATCTGTGGAAAAGGAAGAAATGGGCCGGTCAGTTGGCTGTGGCAATAAAGCTCTTTGATTGCATGTTAGCGATAGTCAGAGGAAATGTCTTTGCGTTGACACTTGACGTGATAATCCTAGCATCCATAGGCTTAGCTTGGAAACACTTCCAGTAGTGCCTTATAACGTATTGGAGTATGGCTGCATCATGGGAACGGAAGTGAATTACAGCGAATTGAAGAAAAAGATAGCTTTTGAGTTGGAAGAAGCTTTTGGAAAACTGAAAAGAATGGAATATGTTTGCCACTCCATCTCACCTAGAGAGTTCTACGACTACATGACAGGAGAAACCCTTACAGGAGATACCATCACAATTGTGGATGTTCTGGACAACGAATTCCTCATGATCCATGAAGCTGTGGAAATCAGCGAACTGAAAAGACAGGGGATCCCAATAAACAAACAGACCGTCATGACATCTCGCCCCAGAGTGTATGAAAGCCATTACAAAGCTACGGACTATGAATTAGAGTATGCGTTGAGCAAAGGAAACCATGGGTGGCTGAAGACCAGAGTAGCTCATGCGAAGTCACGGCTTGAAGATCTCGATATGCCACCACACTTGATCAAAAAATGCCAAGCTCTGATAACGAAGTTTTCAAAGGCTCAGCAACGTTCTTCATAGATTTCATGATTTAGCAAAATATATAATGCGGAAAATTTCCATAGGTGTTTTGGCTAGACCATGAAAAGCTGTCTACACATCGGCAACAACGTGCAGTATAGTAGCTGTTACGTTAATATAAACCAGAAAAACATATGAGACCATAAACGTGGCCCGGAAACGTCGTCAGCCCGGTAGAGAAAGAGTTTTTTCGCCGATTGTAGCGGACAAGCATGGCGGGCTTTGGACCCGTCGACGGGAGTTCGAATCTCCCCCGGGCTACCATTACCCTGACTCGAATATACCAGTTTGGGTTTGCTGCAGCTCCTTTACTATGGCATGCTTCAAGGCTTGGTTCAAGACTTGTATCTCTTTGTCTTTTGGATTCACTACTGTCCTATGTGGTGATGATAATGCTTCTTTTGTCAAGGCCTTTGCGCGCGCGGAGTAGTTTTAGAGTCTAGAAACATCCTAACAACATGGCGTATTTTCGTCTATCCTCTAAAGACATACGCGTGCGCATAATAGACAACTGGCAAGGCAGCCTACGTTCTGGTTGAATGCTACAGTACGTGAGTCTATCCAAGATCTCTTTGAGGCAGTACGCGGTCTTCAAATCCCACTAATTTTGCACCTGAAATTGCTGATGTGTCTATTGTTAGGGCTCTAAGATCCTCTTTGCTCAACTCCTTGATGCTGCAGTGACCTGCCAACATCGTTAGGGTTCTTATTTCTTCCTTGGTTACCGAAAGGAAATTCGCAACCTTCTGAGAGGCCATCTCAGGATTAAGCCTCGCTGTAAGTGCAGGATCTTGGGTCGTTATCCCGATTGGGCAACGACCACTTTGGCAATTGAAACATGTATAGCAACCCATAGCTATCTCTATCGCCGAAGCCATCCCTACTGCGTCCGCTCCGAGAGCTATGGCCTTTACTACATCAGCTCCTGAGGTTACGCCGCCCAAGATTATCAATTTTACATCATGGTAAACGCCCAGCTCTTCCAAGGCTTTGACAGCTGGAGGGATGCAGGCTATAGTCGGCAAACCAGCGTGCTGAGTTGTCTGTTCGGGAGAAGCACCCGTGCCGCCGTACTTTCCGTCAATTTCCACAGCGTCAGCACCAACCTCAACCGCGATCTTCACATCTTTGTATACTCTTCCTGGTCCCAATTTGATTATTATCGGCTTTTTATACTCAGTTATGTCTCGAAGTATGTCAACTTGATTCTTCAAATGCTTCCTTACGTCGAGAATGTCCATATGCCTGGCAGGGCTAAGACAGTCAGTACCCACAGGAATTCCCCTCATTTTCGCAATATCCTCGGTGACTTTCTCTCCGAGAAGGTGTCCGCCCATACCGGGCTTAGCGCCCTGTCCTATCTTAATCTCGATAGCATCTGCCTTGAGGACGTAATCGACATCAACGCCCCATCTTCCAGTGGACCACTGCGTAGCTATGTATCCTCCAGGTTTCCATGTTTTCACACCATTCTTAAAGCATTCTTTACTCTTGTATCCATGCACCAAAAGCTCTTCGCCAGAGAAGGACCCTCCTTCACCAGTGCTAATCAATGTTCCTGCCTTCGCGGTTGCGATGGACATGGCTATCTTGGCTTGTTTAGATATGGCTCCATAGGACATGGCTCCAATCATGATGGGGATTTTCATCCTCACGGGCTTCTTGACCTTGCCTTCACCTATTACTACCTCAACATCACACTCCTCTCGGTATTTGTCCAACGGAGCGGGTTCGGCAAGTTGAGACGGAACAATCAAGAAGTCGTCAAAGTGAGGTAGCGGTCTGAGGGCTCCGAACCCCCTAACGAAATATTTCCCCTTCTCAGCTTTGGTGTGTATCTCTTCGACCACTCTACTGGTCCAAATCCCTCTTGAGTACATTTCCGGGATGGTTGCTCTCACCCGAATTGCGTTCTGGGGACAGTTATCAACGCAGAGCCTACAACCCACGCATGCGGCTTCGTTGGCCACGAATGATTTTTCAGCCTCGTCTGAGGCAAAGACGAAGTGGGGGCATACATCGACGCACGTTGCGCACTTTCCCGGTTCTCTCTGGTTCAGACATCTTCTTGCAGCAATCTCTACAGCGAACGAGCATATCACGGGCATTCTCAACTCTCCTTCTTCTTTACTTGAGACAAACCTTCCAATTTCTGGAGAGCCTCCTCATCGACTATGGGCTTCTTTAGACTCTTGATAGCAGCTAAGAGTGTCTTGTCTGTTTCAACTGCTGAGGCTCTTTTCTTCTTTGACTCTATGAAACTCCTCAGCTCCTTGCGTGTACTTGAGGATGGCTCTCCTAGCTCTATGTAATTCATCTTTGTAGCCGCTCTAACTAGTTCCTCACCAAAAGAGGTTCTGATGATTGCTGTTTCAAAACCGGGCTTGGAACCTACACTCCCAACAGCGATGTCCGCTTGTTCTCCTACGAAATCAACGCACCTAGCGCAGCCTTTCGCCATGAATCTTGCCAATTCTATCAGAGGTATGGTTGCCCTTCCGTTCCCTGTCTGAAACGCAAGTTCTGATCCGTTTCCAGCAATCTCAATCGTAGAAATGCTCCACAGAGGAATGCCCAACTCTCTTTCGATCTTTGAGAGAACTCCTGGATAGAATGCTCCAGGGCAGAAGTAGCTTATCTTCAGATACTTCGGTCTCCGGAAAGGCTCCAAGACGCACATAGTTGATGTTTCCAATTTCTTGAGCGCTTGAGCCCAACAAGGTGGGCCAACGACAGCCACCCTCTTCGTTCTTCTAGCCCTATTTATCATCTTCAACCCCGCGGAAAACAAGGGGACCGGCAGAGGTGAATCTCTCAAATCCTCTGGTTTGCTTAGGAATTTGAGTGTTGGCTGGCTGCTCCATCTATCCAGATCCGTGGCAACGATTCTATCAATGGCACCTAGTTCTAAGCCACAAAGCAGTAGATCCTTTGTCACGCTACCTGACTTTTTAGGCCTCAAAGAGAAAACTTTCCCTAGTGTCTTCGGATTCCACTCAAACATCCTCGGACAGACTTCAATGCATGGTGCTTCACACAGCTTGCATGGGTCTATTTCTATTGTTCTATAGCCAGCGAGTCTCGTGAACTCCTTAGTTGTTGGATGACGATTTACGCTCTCATCGAACATCAGTACTCCCTTGTTGCATACTGCTGTGCAGAGACCACAGCCAGTACATCTTTCTAAACCCCAGACCTCTTCCTTCAGTTTTTCACTCATATCTCTCGCTCCAATTGTGTTCATTCCATGAAGTCAAGTATTGCATCTGCACTAACTCTATTCATGCCAAGACCAACTTCCTTCTTGTCAAACCCCATACACAAACCAAGTAATTGGGTAAACAAGACGACTGGTAGTGTAAACCGCTTATCGACTTTTTTCTCTATTATTGATTGATTGTAATCGAATTGCATCTGACAATACGGGCACAAGCTCACTATGCAATCTGCCCCCGACACCTTCGCGCTCTGGAGCTTCTTTCCCCCAAGTTTACAGCTCAAGTCTCTATCAAAAGCCAAGATTGGAGCACCACAACACCACGACTTAAGCTGCCAATACACGCTTTCAATACCCAGTCCCTCAACAAGCTCATCCAGCATCCTCGAATCCTCTAGGCCTACCGGATGATACGATGCAGAGAATCTAGAAAAATGACAGCCCGAGTGCACCGCTGCCTTCAACCCTTCAAATCCTCTAATAATGTAATCTTTCCTCAACTTCTTGAGACCTATATCATCATGAATCACCTGAAGTAGGTGTTTCACCTTAACACCGCCTTGGTAATCTAATCCGGCCGTTGAGGAGAGCAGATGTTTCACCTCCTTTCCAAAACCGGCATCCTCTTCAAGACCAACGTTTGCCTTCATAAACGAGGAGAAGCACTCTGGACAAAGCGTGACTATAGTGTCTAGCCCCTTCTTCTCAGCCATTGCCAGCACTTGAGCCGATAACGCCGATGCCATGCGGTAGTCCACAGATTTGATTGGCGCAGGCCCACAGCATGGAGCATCCGACATGTCGATGATTTCGACATCTAGTTTCCTCATGATACTCCTCGCTGATAGGTCGTACTGTGGCATTCTAGCCAAGGCATAGCATCCTGGGTAATATCCATAACTCATCTCATCTCACCTTGAGGATGTCAGCGACTCTCGTCTTGTTTACCATTCCTTTAATCGATTCAGTGTCGATTGAAGGCACACTGGGCAATTTGAGTTTCAACCTCTTCTCCATTTGAAACCGGCTTGGGGCAATCAACCTGCCTGTATCATTGAGGTTTTTACAGCTTTCTTCAACTGACCTAGGCACTACGATTCCCTCTCTCAAGGCGACGTCCCTCATGCCTAGGATTAAACTAGCTAGCTTGACCCCTTGAGGGCATCTTTCAGTACACATATAACACGTGGAGCACTGCCATAGCGCCTTACATCGAACAAGTGTGTTCTTTAACCCCAGTTTTATCATTTCAACCATTTCATGTGGTTTAATGTCCATCTCCTCCGCTACAGGACACGACGATGAACATGTCCCACACTGGTAACAGCAAGACAATGTTCTTCCCATGTGAGATTTCATTACTTCTTCGAAAAATGTCCTGGAGACTTTACTCAGGTTAGTGGTTCGCTCCACGGTTCTCACCTTTTCTTGTACGGGCTAGGCCCAAGTGACTCTAGTTTCTCTGTGAACTCCGCGACTTTTTCTGCAAAAATCTTCCCTTCACCAGCGCTGATCCACAGAGTCAAGAACCTCTTTGGGTCTATCATAGTGGTCTTCAACATTTCCTTCAATTTGCCCAGAGCTTCATCGGCCTCGAGGTTTCCAAAGATGTAATGACAGTCGCCTTTCTTGCAGCCTCCTATCAAAACTCCGTCGGCTCCCTGCATAAACGAGTAAAGCACGTAAAAGGGGTCAACCATTCCACTGCACATCGTTCTAACAATTCTTATTGCGGGTGGGTACTGGAAGCGACTAACTCCGGCTGCATTTGCGCCTGCATAGGCGCACCAATTGCAGAGGAAAGCAATGACTTTGGGCCTGTCTGGACTAGGTTCGGCTAGAGCTGCTCTTATCATCGCCATCGTTTGAGCCCTTGTGAACCCCCTTACTTCTATTGCCCTGCCCGGGCAGTCTGTGGCACAGGTGCCGCAACCCTTGCACAGGATTGGGTCTATCTCGGCGACCATCCGCCCATGGTCCAATTGAACCATCTTTGGAGCGTTGTACTCACAGATGGAGACACACGTGCCACATCCGGTGCATTTTTCATAATCTACTGTAGCTATCCGAGGTTCGACCGTGAGTTCACCAAGAACTAGGGGTGTAAGAGCCCTCGAAGCCGCGGCCAAACCTTGGGTGGCAGCCTCTTCAAGGGATTGAGGGCTATGTGCCATTCCCGCCATGAATAAGCCCTCTGAGGAGAAGTCTATTGGTCTCATCTTTGGATGTATTTCTAGAAAGAATCCATCCTCATTGAGAGGCACCTTGAACGTGTGGGAGATGCCATCGGCTTCCTCAGGCGCTATTAATGGGACCGAGAGGACTAGCTTGTCTACAGGAAGACTAATTCGCTCGCGGAGGACAAGATCATACGCCTCGACGATCTTTTTCTTGTTCTCCATGTAGACCCTTGGCTTGGACATTTCGTCAAACCTAATGAAGATTATGCCAAGCTCCCGGGCTTTTCTATAAAATCTCTCTCCTTCCAGAGGAAGTCTAATGTCTTCGTAGAATATGTAAACGTTAGAGGCCGGCTTGGACTTCTTGGCTATCAGTGCTGAATCCAAAGCTTCGGCACAACACCGCTCGGAGCCCCCACAAATTATGAACCCTATCACCTCATGTTCCCTAAGGTCTTCGGTCTCCATTATTCTTCTGAATTCACTCACTGTGTAGACAGAATCTAGACTTCCATACCCGTACAAACCTTGGGGATTCATCTCAACAGCATCAGGCGCGATTATCGCAACGCCCACCTCAAAGCGTCTAGCCTTTTCCGGGTTACTCTGAATTGACACTTCGAAGTGTCCTATTGATCCCTTGAATTCGGTTGGCTTCGATGACAGGATTACGTCGATGTTGCCGTGTTTCTCTACAGCTTTAACCAGTTTTTCAAGCTCTGACTTCACGTTAACGTCCCTGAAGGGCATATGAGGATACTCACTAAACAAACTCCCACTGAGTTTTTCAGATTTCTCAACTAGAAGAACTTTGAACCCGGCATCCGCTATGACCTTGGAGCATACTAAACCAGCCACAGAACCACCTACAATGAGGGCTGAAGGCGTTATACTTGTACTGAGCTCCTCCAGTGGTTCTAGCATGGTCGACTTGATCACCCCCATCCTTACTAGGTCTTTGGCTTTCTCCGTGGCCTCTTCCGGGCATCGTTTATGGACCCAAGAGGCGTGTTCTCGGATGTTGATCATCTCAAAGAGATAAGGGTTCAATCCAGCTTCTCTGCATATGCTGCGAAATAGAGGTGCATGAGTTGTTGGTGTACAGGCAGCCACAACGACTCTGTTGAGCTTCTCCGCTACTATAACTTTCTTGATGTGTTCAGTGCCATCTTTGGAGCATGTGTACATGAGGTCTTCTGCGTAGGTGACGTTAGGAAGGGTCTTGGCATACTCTGTTACCTCTTTGACGTCAACGACGTTCGCAATGTTAAGACCACAGTGACAGACAAATACCCCTGTTCTGGGCTCGACCATGGAGTGGACCCTTGAGACTTCTGTTTTGCCTTCGACCTTGGGCTCGACCAAGGGGCTGAAGGGGAGTGCCCGGAGGAGAGCTTCGGTGGTAGCTGCGTGAGCTTGAATCACGCTGTGTGAGATGTCCTTGGGTCTCTGCATACAACCGCATATGAATATTCCCGGGACGTTCGTCGCAACATCAAACAAGGGGACAGAGGAATTGTGGAATCCGAATTCATCTACCTCTATTCCCAACTTCTTAGCCAATGCTCCATGATTCTTTGTTGGAATCATAGCTGGACAAAGCACTACGAGATCTGTTTGTACCTCTCTCATTTCGCCAGAAGATATGTCCATGTGACGAACAACAAGTCTACCAGAGAGAGGATCGCGCTGAACTCCTCCGGGTAAGCCCTTGAGATAGTTGATTTTAAACTCTTCTTTTGCTCTCTTCACAAGTTCTTCATAGCCCTTACCGGATACCCTGAGGTCGTTGTATAGAATGGCGACCTCAATCTCAGGTTCATGTTCTTTGGTCACGATAGCCTGTTTTGTGGCGTACATGCAACACACTTGTGAGCAGTAGGACTTTCGCTTCGGCTTCTGGCTCCGGGATCCAACACATTGGATGAATAAGATTCTCTTCGGCTTCGAGCTGTCTGAGATTCTGACGATTTTTCCTCCAGTCGGTCCCGCTGCGTTCATCATTCTCTCGTACTGCATAGAGTAGAGCACATCAGGAAATTGCCTGAAACCGTACTCTGTGAACGGGGACGAATCAAGGAGGTCATAACCTGTTGCTACGATAATCGACGAAACCTGGATTGACAGCTCTTCTGCTTTCTGATCGAAGTCTATGGCCTCTGCGGGGCATGCTTTTTCGCAGACTCTGCATACTCCCTTTGTGAGATTTAGGCAAGCATTTTCATCGATTGTCGCTATCGCTGGTACTGCCTGTGGAAAGGGAATGTAGATCGCCTTCCTCTCCATCAAGCCTGCTTCAAACTCGTTTTGAGTTTTGGCTGGACATTTCTCGGTGCACAGTCCACATCCTACACATTTGTTTTCATCAACGTATCTCGGCTTCTTAGTGATTCTAACCGTAAAAAAGGTGCCATCAGCTGACCGTTTAACTTCCTTAACTTCCGAATACGTTATGAGCTGGGTGTTTGGATGTCGGGCGACCTCCACCATTTTGGGAGCTAAAATGCAAATCGAACAATCAAGTGTGGGAAATGTTTTGTCGAGTTGAGCCATATGGCCCCCGATGGAGGGGGACCTCTCCACAAGATAAACCTTGAAACCCTTATCCTCTAAGTCCGAAGCCGCTGTGATTCCTGCTATTCCGCCCCCGATTATCAACACACGATTCTGGACCGTTGCGTCTATCATGGGCTTACACCTAGACAAACGGTCTCTCGGAGACACGAACTATCTTTTTGAACTCATCTGCCTTCGCTTCTATGCCGTATTTTTTCAGCAGAGAACTTAATCTGTTCAAATCCTCGCCGATTAGTTTATCATATTTGGCGTTATGCCCAAGGGATTTACACTCCCCCTTCAGGTATATAATGCCCCTGATCATGTAATCGCCAAGCTCTTTGCCGGCGTCCCCTGCTATCACTATCTCCCCACCGACCATGTATAGGCCCACGACATCTCCAACGTTGCCCTTTACGATCAAAATTCCGCCCTTGAGCATTTGTCCGACCGCATCGTCGGCATCCCCATAGATGACAATTGTTCCGCCGCAAGAATACACACCAGCCCCGTAACCAGCGTTTCCCTTTACTATTATCTCACCGTCTTGGGAGCTATCGCCAACGAAAGACCCAGTATTACCCTCAATGATTATCCTGGCACCGTTGTTTAGAAAAGCGATATAATCGTTGGCATTTCCTTTTACCGTCAACTCGCTCTCCTGCAAGCCCGGCGCGATTCCGTAAAGATGTTCTACGTTGACGACGTTGACTCGCACCCCATGGTTTGTGGCAGCCCTAATCTGGGAGTTGACTGCCCCTAGAGATAGACCTTTGCTGTCAATTGTTATCTCATCCAGTCTCATTCTCTGTCACCCATTTTCAGCAATGCGCATCCAATTTCTCAATGTTCATGCAATGTTCCATCACATTGACCTCTTTTCCTGCGGAACAATCTTCTTGAATCCATCCATGCTCAAGCCGAGCTTGTGTTTCGCGAACAAATCCTCCAAGGTCTTCTTGTCATTCTTTGTCAGCCTAGTCTGCTGCGAGTTTGCTCCCAGAGTCTCATAGTCTCCTTTGATGAAAATCGCACCTGACACCATAGAACCTCCCAGCTCTCTTCCTGCATCTCCTCCGACGATTATCGTGCCTGCAACCATGAAAGAACCAGCGTAGTCACCCACGTTACCGACCACAATTATCGTTCCTCCTTTCAGTAACTGCCCCACATGGTTTCTCGCATCTCCTTTAACGACTAATATTCCTCCATAGATGGCTGTGCCCGCTCCTTCGTCTGCATCACCTTCAATCACAACTTCGCCCGCGGTCATTCCATCTGCTGCGTACTTGCCCGCGCTACCTTCCACCAAAACTGTTGCTCCATCATTTAGGGCGCCGATAAGATCGCCCGCATCATTCCTGATTACAATATGGGCTTTTTTTTGAGCATCAACTGCCTCTAAGGTCTCGCCGGTTCTTTCTTGCGTGGACACCGTTGATCGCCCAGGCAACTAGGTAATCGATTTTGCTAGCCGATTGATAGCGGTCAACAGCTTCTCGCACTTGTTGAACTTCCATTCCCGCCGCCAAATCTCACTTGAATGTTCTTTTCCTTCCCCAAGAACGTGCGTTCCCAGCAAAGATGGGTTGATATACAGGTAATGGGAGCACCCTTCAACAATTGGTGATAGTTTGGAACACATTTTGAGCTTTTTGAATCCCTCCTTCACTGGAAGTCTTTGGGACGCTTGTATGAACCATTCAGGGTTGATGGCATCCTCTGCCGGATTGCCTTCGGACCATTCTAGCTCTAGGACCATGGAAGTTCCATCACTCCACACTGGAAGAACAGAGAGCGACTGAATCTGCCTACCATCTGGGTATTGCCCACAAGTTTTTGCTGCAATAGTCACCACAGAAACCTTGGCCATTGCCTTCATTTTTTCCGGGTCACTTGAAAATTCTTCAAAGGTTCTTGCATCGCAAACGTCTTCACCAGTGTACACTGGAAGATTGATCACTTCTGAACCATCTTCAACCAGTCTCATTTCAGAGCTGCCTGGAAATCGGCCTAGTATGTATTGCTTGAAGCTGCTGGAAGGTATCTCTAAAGGAAAAGAACGCCATTCAGTTATTGGAAACTCGCCTGGAACCACATCGCAGCATTCTGTTTTGATGACGACGTTCCCTAACTTGATCAGCGTTACTGTTTTGTTAGGTTCGCTTTCGAACTGCTTCATTAACAGCTTGCTTTCGTTCACTATCCTCACCTTTTAGCTAGAGATTGAAAAAGGGACGTATATTCCCCGCTTACAGCTGAACCTGTCAAAATATCCAAAGAAGTCAAAACTAGGCCGAAAGCGGATCTGTATCAGCCAGTCTCTTTTGATGTGTTTGTACACTATTGTTTACATCAAATCGCCTTCTGACTGTACAACAATGGCATATTGAACCTTTGAAGATGCTGAAAATCGGCAAAAATTCACCCATTTTAATCATATTCCTTAATTAGCGGTTTGTCACAATGGGCTAAAGTGATGCAGCTTACAGCAATTGATGACATGAAATATCGTCTTTTGAGGAGTCTGGTCCATGGAAACTGCGTCAGCGTCAACATACATCGCCTTTCGAAAATCCTCAAAAGACATAGAAACACTGTGCGGTCTAGGGTCGAAGAGATATTTGAAAATAATGTGCTTAATCCACCCAATTTCCCATTTGTAGGCTTGTTTAAAGAATACCCATTGTTGACTCTTGTTTGGGCTGAACTTCCATATGAAGAAAAAGTTGAGAAGTGGTTTAGAGAGGACCCTAATATCTTTGCTGCATTCAGATCAAGGTTTTCAGAATACAATACTTTACTGATTCTCTATCATAAAGACATTACAAGCTATCAATTATGGCGAGAACAACTCGTCACGGAGCAGAGAATACCTCTCGAGGATAGTTCTCTGCAACGAAGCTCCACGTCGTTCTTCTCAAACCAGCTGAGAATCAAGTATGACCCTAATGCGTCAGTCCATCTATTGGAGGAAGAAATGAGGAGAAAAGGACATGTTAGCTTGGGTGAATACGAAGTTGACAAACTGAGCTTTCGGATTATTAGGCTGTTGGCAGGAGGTAAGTGTATCAAGATAAACGAAAACAGACTCGCGAAAGAGCTTGGGGCTAACAGAAAGACAATCATCAAACGAACGCAAGAGCTAATGAGAGAAGGATGGATTTCTACTCCAGTCTGCAGATTTCCAAACTTTTTCACCCCATTGAATTACATCCTAACTATCTTCAAACTGGACGTTAGATCTGGCAAGCAAAGATTCGTTCAGAACATCAGAAATGACCCGCATATCACGCTAGCTTTTGACGTTAGGGAGGGCAAATACAACATTCTTTTGTTCGGAACCTTTCGAGATTTGGAAGAAGAACTAGAGTGGGAAATCAAGCAAGGTCTGTTTCTTCCAAGAAGCATCGGGCACGTTGACATACAATATTTCTCACCAAGAAGTATAGTCAATGTAAGTCAGAAAAGCGTGTCCCTTGGAATAATTGACAGGAAATACGTGTATTTCAGAACCTAGAACTAGGTAAGCAACGTATTCGCTTCTGGAATACGTGTCGCACGCTGAACACAATTAGCGTTTTCTTACATCCCATCCACGCTGCCGTATCTGATTAGCGCGTACGTCTACTTTCTTGTAGGACAAGAAGGAAGGGGAGTCCACCTTGCGCTTGAAGAAATTTCAAAGGCAAATTTGCAGTCCTTGCAAAAGTAGTGTTGGCTACCCCAGATTTGTGTGTGGCTCTCAATATTGATGCTTCCACATTTTGGGCAGTGCCCGACCTTGCTCTCCTTGACTGGTTCATCGGTCATTTCTAGCCAACAACCATTCCCAAGGGTTCATCTAGTTGCCCAAAGAAGCCTACGAACATCCAAAGAGTAAGAAATTCAAACATTCTTGAGCCTCCTGCGCGCAAGGGGTTGGAGCGTCCCGAGAGAATGTGGGTTTTCATCTACTAACCACAACCGTCTTCTCCTTTCTCAACCTTGTTCTGCTCAATAGTCTATCAATGTTCTCTGTGGCAAGCCTTCCATGACCCATGGCGTCTGTTACAGTACCACCCCTCCCGTTGTATTGATTCCCGATTATGTCGCCACCAGCAAATACAAGACAGTCTTCTGCTGATACTACCCCTAGAGTCTCAGGATTGACAGTAATACCCTCCATTTCATCTGTCTCTAGGCACCTCGTCCTTCTACGCAGAAGAGGATTGGGGCTTTGACCAACGTCTATGATGAATGTATCATAAAGGGAGGAGTGTGTTCTTCCCGTTTCAACTGGGATTCTCCTTCCGGAACGGTCAACTTTGCTGCTGAGTTTCAGCACAGAATATTCTACTCTCCGAAGCTTACCGTTACTGCCAATCAGTTTTCTGGGGTTTCTAAGCTCCTTGAATCTAACTTCTTCTTCCAACGCGTGCCGTATCTC